>CAVYXQ010000005.1:0-108442 GCA_963772555.1 uncultured Alphaproteobacteria bacterium
GCCATGGGACGACGACGCTGTTCGCCGCCCTCAACGTGGCGAGTGGCGAAGTCGTTCGCCGCCACTACAAGAGACGTCGGCGCGTCGATTTTCTCGACTTCATGAACAGGGTCATCGCCGCCTATCCGGAGCGCGAAATCCATGTCGTGCTCGACGATCTCTCGACCCACAAACCCACCGCGACATGTGGCTCAAGCGCCACAAAACGTGCATCTCCATTACACGCCGACGCACGCCTCCTGGCTCAGCCAGATCGAAATCTGGTTCTCGATCCTGACCGGGAAGTCGCTCAGCGGCGCCTCGTTCACCAGCGTCGAGCAACTCGTCGCCCACATCGACGCCTTCATCGCCGACTACAACCAAACCGCCAGACGCTTCGTCTGGACTAAATCCGAGGTCCACCAAAAACGCCTCAAACCATGCTTCGCCGACCAATGATTCTGGGTACTAGTCTGTAGGACTCCCGCGTAGCAGCCGGAGCCGGAATCTCCATCGCTCCGGGGGTAAGGGAGACAGTCTCGCCGCCTCCCCTCCGCCTTACGTCACTTGTGCGAATGTTCGTGGGCGGTCGAGGTGTGCTTGTGTCCGTGCTCGCTGTATTCGTGAGCGGCCTTGGCGTGCTCCTGCGCCTCTTCGTGCTCGCCAAGCTCGTGATGATGAGCGGCCTGATGATGATGATGTGCGGCGGCGTGGTGGTACGCTGCGGCCTGATGATGATGCTCGCTGGCCGGATGCTTTGGAGACTCTGCCATGGCGTATTCCTCCCAACCAGACCCGTTAAAGCGTTGCGTAACCGGGGCAAATTGCCGGGCGGGCTTGGGCTGGTTCAAGCAGGGGCTGGACTGACGAGGGTTGCGAGGTCTGGAATTTTTGGGCCTGGAAGTCCCAGTCGGTCGCCGATGAAGGCGTAGAACGACACTTTCAATTTCATGCAGGTTTTGGCCAGCCCGAGCATGACGTCGCGGGCGTCGCGGCCTTTGTCGGAGACAGTTCCGCCGGAGAATTTTCTCTTGGTGACGAAGGCGCGGATGTCGTTTTCCGAGGCATTGGTGTTGAGCGGGATTTCTGGCCGCTCGAGCACGCGCAGCAACTCGTCCTTGTGGCGATGAAGGCGTTTGAGCAGGCTGTCGAGCGTGGCGTAGCCGGTTGCGCGCGCTTGAAGATGCGGTCGAAGCGGGAGCGCAAGAACTCGGCCTGTTCGGGGTCCGGCGCGAGCTTGTAGTCTTTCAAGCAACGATAGAACCACCAGATCATCCGCTTGGCGACCTCGACGGCGTTGCGCTGCTTGTCGTTGGCGGGAATGAGCTTGTGAACAAGCCGCTCGGCGTGAACCCAGCACAGCGCGTGCACGCCGACGCGGAACTGGCCGGCGTCGTCGGAGACGATCACCGTGCCCTGCAGCAAGCCCTGATGATGGACTGCGCCCCACAGCGCCGCCTCGCTGGCGATCAAGACGGGATCCGGCAGGACCTTGATCGCGCCCAAAGCCAGCGCCTGCAAATGGCGCTCCCACTCGCCCGAGGAGGCGAAGATGCGCGCCTCATGCGCGATGAACTTGTCGATCACGATCTGCGACAGATCGCGCCCTTTCATATAGTCGAGCGCGGCCTGGTTGATCACCCAGAGCGACGTTCCGCCGCAAAGCCGCGACAGAAACGCCAGACGCGATTTGGAGGGCCCCGTGCGAAACGCGGTGAAGTTGGAAGAGCCGATCTGTGTGGTGTAGCCGCTCTTGCCGGCGTGGCGCGCCCCCGTATCGTCGACCGTGACATAGGCGCCGCTCAGGCCGGCTTTCAGCACCGCCGCATCCTCGGCGCGAAACGTCTCCAGCTTGACTGTCAGCAGGCGAACCACCTGCCGCTTCGAAATCACCACGCCCATCCCATTGAGCAGCGCAACGATCCGCTCGCAGGTCATTTGTCCGGCAAAGTGCAGCGTCAAGATCAGGCGATTCAGGTTGGGGCCATAACCCCCGACAATGCCGGAACCGAGATGGGCGACGACCGTCTCGCCGTCCGGCGTTTCCCACCGCTCACGCCGGTAGCGCGTCACTGTCGGCGTCAGGCTCAAGTCCTGAACCACCATGTCTTCGTAGCCCTTGCGGCGCGAGCCCGCCGGCGCATTTGCCCTCACCACCACCGTCGCGCCAATCGTCAGCTTGTCGAGTTGGCTGCCGCGCCGCTGCGTCGAGCGCCCGCCTTTCTCGCCGCCCCCGGCCTGCGGCCCTTTCGCGTCCGTCGCCCTGTCCATGCCCGACGGCTTGACCGGCGGACGCGGCGGCAAATGCTTCAGCCGCGCAAGCTCGTCCTTGACCGCCTGATGCTCGACTTTCAGCTTGGCCAACGCGCCGACCAGCTTCTCGTTCTCCGCGCCAAGCCGCTTCACCTCATGGATTAGATCGCGCACCACGCCGAGCAGGTCGTCATGCGAAAGCCGATCAAGCAAATCAGGGATGCGCGCCGCCATCCCAAGCTTAAATCACACTTTGTCGCCGCTGACTCCCCCCTCCGCCCGAGAATTTGCCCCGGTTACAAGCGTTGCCGGTTGCGGCTTTGATGGTGAAGGCCTTTTTCGACGGCAGTGTGACAACTCCCGTTCGGGCGGCGCGGCGGAGAACGATATGCGTCGCCTTACCGGCGATCCGCCTTTTTTCGCCCGAAGACCTCGCGGCCTTCGCCGTCAAGAATGCGCAATCCTATGGTTCGCGGCGGCATCGCAATTTTCGCGGCGGCGACGATTGCGGCTGACACGTCCGCTGCTTAAATCTCGACTTCCGTCAAAGTTGCCGGTCCGCGATCTGGAGACGCGCCGATAAAATGGATTCGGAACGGCTGCACACTGGCGGCCGGGACCTGCATCTCCTCGTCCGCCGGTCTGAGTTCGGAATGGAGCCCAGGGCTGCGCGGGGCGGCCTCTTCACGATCGGGAACAAGAATGGCGTTCATGGCCAGCCGCACCATGGGGTCGACGTCTTTGCGCTGACCGATGAGGCGGGCAACCGCAAGTGCAACCAGGGCCCAGTCCCTGGCGATTTCGTCGGAACTCGCCTCCTGCTGGCGTAGGCGCGCCTCGCCGTAGGCGGCCTCGCCAAGATCGCGGACCAGCACCTCGGCCTCGGCTTCTATGCTTTCAATTCTTGCCCGCCGCCGAGGTAGCCAGGACAGCATGTTCGGCCTCTTTCGTCCCTCGCGGCCGATTGCTGCATAGTCTGGCGAAATGCGCAACCTATTCGTTGTGGCGAGCGGCGGGTGGCGCGACGCGGGCAAGAGCCATTGCGGTTGCGGTTGCGTTCGAGCGGCTCGCAGTTTTGCTCCTCGGCCGCTTCGGCGTTGCGCGACCGGCGCGTTGGGCGGGCCGAGAACCGGCGCTAGTCGAGCGCCAGGGCGCATCTCGAAGGCGCTCGCGCCGCTGACGGATCGCAGCAGCGGCCTACCTTCGCCACGCGCCGCTCTCGACCGAGGCGGTCTCGGCGCTGAGCCGCGGCTGCAACTATCGCCCGCCCGCCAGGCTCGGCCTCCTTCCTCCATTGCCGCGCGGGTCGGCGGGGCAAAAAAATGCTTCTCGCACGGGCAACCGCCGGATAAGGGTAACGCGTCCGGACTTATCAGGCTTGGAGCCGTGAATTCGGACACCCGGCCATCCCTGCTGCGCACCGACATCATCGGCGCGACCGCCTGGAGGTCATAACAAAGTGGGAGGAAATCAGATGAGGAACGCTTTGAGTTTGGCGGCGCTCGTTGCGGCGGGCTGCCTTTGCTGCTCGGGAGCGATGGCTCAATCGGGCGCGATCAACAAGGCCGTCGGCGGCTACTCGTTCGAAGAAGCCGCCAAAGAGGCGCCGACGACCCGCAAGGACGGCAAGCCGCTGACCTTCGCCATCATCACCCACACCGCCGGCAACGGCTTTTTCGACCCCGTCTACGTCGGCGCGCAAGTCGCCGCCAACGCGTTCGGCATAAATCTGATCCGTCTCGGGTCCGAATCCGCGGTCGACGACATTCCGCGCGAGATCCAGATCCTCAACCAGATCGTCAACGACCCGACGATCAACGGAGTGATCATGACGACGCCGCAGGTCGGCGCCTACAACGACATCGTCAAGAAGCTGGAGGAGAGGGGCGTCGTCGTCGCCACGACCAATTCGTTCGACGGAACGCTCTACGACCGCAGCAACATCAGCCATACCGGCCAGGACGCAAGCGCCGCGGCGATCGGCGGCGAGGCGATCGTCAAGTGCTTGATCAAGAACAACATCAAGAGCGGGTCGATCCTCTTCCCGAACACCGTGCCGGTCGGCAACATCGAGGTGAACAACCGTGTCACGGCGGCCTTCCAGGCAACTCTGAAGGCGCTGAAGGCGAACAACATGCTGGCGAACTTCAAGGTCGACGCGGGCCCCAACAACATCGGCGTCGACGTCGGCACGGACATCACCGCCGGCCCGATCATCCAGCTGATCGAAAGCCGCAAGGACGTCGTCGGCCTCTTCGGTCCGAACGGCGGCGTGACGCCGGCGATTGGCGACGCCGTTTCGCAGCTGAAACTCAATGGCAAGATCTGCGCCTATGGCTTCGATCTCGGTCCGAAGCAGCTCGAGCAGATCAAGAGCGGCGCGCTGATGGGCTCGCTTGGCCAGCAGCCGTTCCTGCAGGGCTTCTATCCCGTCGTGCAGCTCTATCTGCAGATCGACCGCAACATCGCCGCCGCGAACCTCGACACGCGCGCCCAGCTCGTGACCAAGGATAACGTCGCGAAGGTCGGCAAGCGCTTCGAAAACTGAAAAAGCGCATCGTCGGCGGGGATGCGCGGCTGACCAGGCTCTCGCGCATCCCTGTCGGCATTGACGGAACGCCCCATCATCATGAGCGCCATCAACATCGTCAGCCGCCCGGTCGAGAGCGGACGCGGCTCGTCGCTGCTCTTCGGCGGCTGGGAAATTGGCCTGCTGGCGATTATGGCCCTCTTCTATCTGGGCGGCCTTTATCTCAACCCCGCCTTCTTCGGTTCGCCGGACGCGCTCTTCTCGGTGCTGCGCGACGCGTCCCGCTACGGTGTCATGGCCGTCGGCATGACCTTCGTCCTGGTCAACAAGGAGCTCGACCTTTCGGTCGGCTCGACCTTCGGCCTGACCGCGACCTTCTTCGGCATGCTGTTCGCGCCGAGCTATTTCGACCTCGGCGTCACCACGGCCGTCATCTCGTGCCTCGCCCTCGGCCTCGCCATCGGACTGACCAACGGCTTTCTCGTCACCGTGCTCGAGGTGCCGGCCTTTATCGCCACGCTGACGACGCTCTTCATCGGGCGCGGCATCATCCTGGGTCTCACCGGCGGCAAGAACATCGCCTTCGAGCTAAAGGCCGCCAAATACCCCACGTTCTTCCGCATCGGCGAGATCAACGCGTTCGGCTTCAACAACCAGATCATTGTCTTCGTCGTCGTCGCGGCGATCGGCGCCGTCGCGCTCGCGTATACGTCCTACGGCTGGACGACCTACGCGACGGGCGGCAACGAGCAGGCGGCCCGCTACGCCGGCATCAACACCCGCTTCGTCCGCATGCGCTCCTACGTGCTGTCCTCGCTCTGCGCGGTCATCGCAGGACTGATGAATCTGGCGCAAAGCAAGGACGCGGACCCAGCGTTCGGCCTCGGCGCCGAACTCGTCGTCATCGCCTCGGTGATTGTCGGCGGCGCGGCGATCTTCGGCGGCCGCGGCCGCGTCATCGGATCGTGCCTCGGGGCGATCCTCGTCGGCCTGATCGACAAGGTGCTGCGCGAAGGGGTGCCGATCACCCGCATCATCCAGGTCGGCGACGAAAAGATGGAAGTGGCCGCGGTCTCACAATTGCCGCCGGGCGCGGTGCCGGCGTTTCTTGGGATCGTTCTCATCCTGGCGGTGCTGATCGAGCCATGGCTCGTGCGCCGACGCCTTCTCGCCAGGGCGTGGGCCTGGCTGCGCCGGCTGCCGCCGCCGGTCATTCCGGATCTGGGCGGCGTCGCCATGGCCGGCGCCCAGACGCGCGGCGCGCCGGCGCAGACCCGCGGTCTCGGCAAGCGGGGCCTCGCCGCTTTCTTCTACCGGCGCGACGCGGCGGCCGTCATGCTGGTCGTCGCCCTTTGGCTCTTCGGCTTCTGGGCGCGGCCGGATTTCTGGGAGGGGCTCGACAATTCGTTTTCAATTCTGCTCGCCTTCTCCGAGATCGCGCTGCTCGCGGTCGGCCTCACCTTCGTCATGGCCAACGGCGACATCGATCTCTCTGTCGGCTCGGTGCTGGCGCTCTCGGGCGCGACCGCCGCGGTCATCATGAAGGACACGAGCCTCGGTCCCTTTGCCGCCGCCGTCATCGCCATCGGGGTCGGCATGCTGGCCGGCGCGATCAACGGCTTCCTCACCGCCTATGTCGGCCTGCCCGCCTTCATCGCCACTTTGGGCACCTTCTACTGGGCGCGCGGCGTCGGCTCGTCAATCGTGGCGGGCACCCAGCTCAACGGCTTTCCGGAATCCTACAACCTCATCGGCCACAGCCTGTTTGAGCTGCTCGACGCCTTCGGAATGGCGCCGGCCCATGGATGGCAGCTCGCCGTCGCCAAGGCGGTCAGCGTGCAGACGATCTTCGTCATTGTCGTGGCGACGGTCGCCGGCATCGTCCTCGCCTATACGCGATTTGGCGAGAAGGTGATGGCGGTCGGCGGTAACGAGCGCGCCGCGGCTTTCGCCGGCATTGACACGCGCCGCGTCCGCTTCAACGCCTTGCTGATTTCCGGGACCTGCGCCGCCTTCGCCGGCGTGATCTACGACGCCTTCTACCGCAGCTTCATCCCGACGGCGGGGCAATTGCGCGAGCTCGACGCCATTTCCTCGGTCATCATCGGCGGCGGCTCGATCTTCGGCGGCTACGGCACGATGATCGGCTCGCTCGCCGGCGCCGGCGTCATCACTCTCATCCGCCAGCTGCTATCGCTCCAGATCATCCTGCGCGACGGCAGTTCGTTCGTGCTGCCGCAGCAATGGCAGAACGTGTTCATCGGCCTCATCCTGATCGTCGCGGTGGTCGGCGACATCTGGCTCAGGCAGAAGAATATCCTGGGCCTATGGTTCGGCCGGTTCAGGCCGGCCGAGGAGCCGCCGCCGGCGATTGCGGAGACGAGGGCATGACGACGCCGATCGTGGAGATGCGCGGCATCTACAAGAGCTTCGGCCCGGTGCAGGCGCTGGTCGACGTCCATCTGCGCCTGATGCAGGGCGAAGTGCTTGGCCTCGTCGGCGACAATTCGGCTGGCAAATCGACGCTGATGAAGATCATCACCGGCGCCTATCAGCGCGACGCCGGCGACATCTTCGTCGACGGAGACCCGGTCCACTTCAGGAGCCCGCACGAGAGCCGCGACCGCGGCATCGAAATGATCTATCAGGACTTCGCCCTTTGCGGAAACCTGGACGTTTCGCAGAACATCTTCCTGGGGCGATGGCCGATGCGGTTCGGCATCTTCGTCGATCGCCCGCGGATGCACAGCGATGCAGGCGCGATCCTGAAGCGGCTCAAGGTCGACGTGAACTCGGTCTATCAGAAGGTCGAAAGCCTGTCGGGCGGGCGGCAGCAGTCGGTGGCGATCGCCCGCGCCATCTCGTTTGCGCCCAAGGTGGTGATCTTCGACGAGCCGACCGCCAATCTCTCGGTGACGGCGACCCATCGGCTGCTGGAAACGATGACGGAACTGAGAGCCCACGGCGTGGCGCAAGTGATCATCTCGCATCGCCTCAACGACATTTTCGAAGTCGGCGACCGGGTGATGGTGCTCAAGCGCGGCCGCAACGTCGGCGAACGCGCCATCGCCCAGACCACGGAAAAGGAAGTGCTCGAACTGATCGTCTCGGGCGTGCCGGAAACGCCGGCTGCGGTCGAGGCGGCGGTGTAGGTGCGGCAAGATGCTCCGCCGCAACAGTATTGTTGTCAGACAATACTGAGAAAAAGGGCAAGCGCGCGGTTGACGCGCAATAGCAAGGCGTCGTCGGCTTCGCCGATCACGCCGCCGATTTTGGCGGCAGGAAGAGCGGTGATCTTTTCGATCGCAATCTGGGAGACCTCACGGAGTCCGTTTTGCTTTGTAGGATGAACTTCAAGGCGGAACTGGTCGGCGTCGTCACGCAGCATCGAGGTGAGCGGGCAAATCACGACTGAAGGCAGTTCGGCGAAAAGATCGCTCTGTACAACCAGCGCGGGACGCGGTTTGCCGTAGTCGCCGGACGTGGCGACGACCACAAATTGGCCGCGCCGCACTATGGCTCTGGCCATTGGTAGAGCTGGGCGATGAAATCCATGATTTCGTCACCCGCCGGATCGCCCGCGGCCACGGCAAGCGCTTGGCGGCGGCACTTCTCGGCAAAATCGGGATCGCGGCTGTCTGGAACCCAGATTTGCACGGGACGCAGGCCGGCAGCCCGCATCCGCTGGCGGTAGGTGGCCATGCGGGCGGGCGGGGAAACGGGTCGGCTCGAGCGACGGGGCATGCAATCTCGCTTTTCGTAACATGTTACGCTCGTTCGGCGAAGATGTCACGAACTTTCGCTGCACTTCCTGCCCAATCCGTTTTTTGCCGACTGTGGCAGTCTATTGGTGGTTGGGTTCTTGTCACAATCGTCGTTCAGGAAGGCCGTCAAGAAAAGCTGGCCGTCCAGACGCCGGTTTTGCCAAAGCTGGATGGTCACGGTGTCTGCCCGGCCATAGCAAAAGGAGAAACGCAAATGTCGCTCAAAGGCAAGGTCGCGATCGTCACCGGCGGCAACAGCGGAATCGGCATGGCGATCGCGCTCGGTCTGGCGAAGGCCGGGGCCAGCATCGTCATCGATTACGTCGTCCATCCCGAGGCGGCCGAGGCGCTCGAGCGCGAGATCGTGGCGCTCGGCGATCAGGCGATCGGCGTGGACGCGGACGTCAGCAAGATCGACGATTTGCAGCGCCTCGTCGACGCCGCGGCGTCCAAGTTCGGCCGCCTCGACATCATGGTCAACAATGCCGGCGTCGAGACGCGAACCTCGGTCCTCGACACGACCGAGGCCCAGTATGAGCGGGTGCTGACGATCAATCTCAAGAGCGCCTTTTTCGGCGTCCAGCTCGCGGCGAAGCAGATGATCAAGCAGGGCGGCGGCGGGCGGATCATCAACATCACCTCCGTCCACGAGGACTGGCCGATGCCCGGCAACACCCCCTACTGCCTGGCCAAGGGCGGCATGCGGATGCTGACGCGCACGGCCGGCGTCGAACTGGCCCCGCACGGGATTCTGGTCGTCGGCGTCGGTCCCGGCGCTGTCGCCACCCCGATCAACCTCTCGACGATGAAGGACCCGGCGCTGATGGCCAAGCTCAACGCCGCCATCCCGCTCGGCCGCATGGCCCGGCCAGAGGAGATCGCCAACGTCGTCGCCTTTCTCGCCGGCGACGGCGCGAGCTATCTGACCGCGACCACCGTCTTTGCCGACGGCGGCATGATGCAGATGAGCGTCGGGCTTTAGCGCTTAAGATGGCCGAGCGATCCGACGTCTTGATCGTCGGCAGCGGCGCCGGCGACCCTACGTATCGCCCTTGACCTGGCTGCCGGCGGACGGGACGCCGCCGGCGCGAGCCGCTAGGTCGATCGCCACACCCTACTCCGCTGCGATGGGTTTCGCCTTGCCGTTCGCCCTCAGCAGCGGTTCGAGAAGACGCGCCGCCAGATGCCGAACCACCGGCGCACAGACGCCGTCGCCGCAGACATGGTAGGCCTCGTTGTAGCGTTCCGGGAGCCGGTAGGCGTCGCTCAGCCCCATCAGCCGCGCAGCCTCGCGGGGCGACAGGAGACGGGAGCGGACCGTCTTGCCCTCGACCACCAGAATCGTCTGCCGGGACGAGCCGCCGGCGGGCGTGCGAAGGCAGCCGGCGATGTCGTCGAAGCGCACTTCCGCGCGCTGGCGTTTGGTCCCATTCTCGTCGGGGCGGGTGCGGCGGTAGATCGTGCCGACCCTGCGTCGGCCTGAGGTCATGGCGTGCGCCACCTTCCGGCGATTGAGCGGCGTCATGAGCTCGAGAAGATATTGCGTGTGGGCGGCCGTATGCCACGCCACGCCTGTTGGGATATCCTCGACGAGGTCCGAAAACGCCAGGGTTCGCGCAGCGGGTTCCCCGATCTTCCACCACACCCAGCTCCTGTTCGCCTGGGCGGTCATGCCGGCATGAGCATGCGTCAGCGCGGCAGGATGCCATTCTGGGTGGGGGCCTGGCGCGATCAGCGAACCCGGGATCGCCTCGTCCTTCCGGACGGCGATGAAAAAGACGCGCGGCCGTGATTGCGGAACGAAATGAGACGCGTTGATCACAGCAGCGCCGAACATGTATTCGGAATCCGCCAGCGCCGACGCGATCGCCGCGAAATCCCTGCCGCCATGCGACGTCAAACATCCGTAGACGTTTTCCAGAACGATCGTTCGCGGAGCGCGGTCCGCGAGAACAAGGCCGCGCATCAGTTTCCAGAACGGCCAGAACGTGCCCGACCGGGTCGACGCTTTGTCCAGCTCGCGGCCGAGGCCGCGATAGCTCCCGGCGAGCGAAAGGTCCTGGCAGGGAAAGGACGCCCAGGCGAGGTCCACGGCCGCTGTCGGCAAGTCGGCAAGCGTCAGCTGCGCGACATCGCCGCGCCTGATGTCGCCAGCGCCCCAGTTGGCTTCGTAGGTCGACACTTTCTTTTGGTCCAAGTCGTTGGCGAACAGACAGCGCCACGCGTCTCCGAGCCCAGCCCGCGCCATGCCGCCGCCGGCGAAAAACTCGAGAAATGTGAACTGGGTCATGCCTCGCGACCAATTCTCTTTTGCGAGATTAAGCGCGGCGCATCGGCGCGGCCACCCAAACGACTTGTCCGAGGAAGGGACGGTTCGATTCCCTGTTTTTCCCTGATCATCCCTGGTAACTGAAAAAATCGCTCCGGCCGCTCCTTGAGCGATTGCGCAAAACCATGGTATTTCCTTTCCGTGAGCTGATTTGCTCGTGCGGAAGTTAAAGACAAAACAGGGAAATTGATTTCCCTGTTCAGCCGCTTAACAGGGAAAAGAGCGAGACGGGGAAAACCGACTTCGTCATGAGCGACTTCGCCTTTCCCTTTCCGGTTCTCGTCTGCGACACCGGCGGCACCAACGTCCGTTTCGCGCTCGCCCACGCGCCCGGCGCGCCGCTCGGGCCGGTCGTCCATCTCATCACCGACGACTATCCGGGCCTGCCGGAGGCGATCGAGGCCGCGGCGCCGAAGCTTGGGATCCGGCCGCGTTCGGCGGTGGCCTGCGGCGCCGGGCCGGTCGTCGGGCGGACGCTCAAGCTCACCAACGCCCCCTGGGTGATGGACGGGCCGGAGACGGCGCGGCGCGCCGGCCTGGCGCAGGGGCTGCTCCTGAACGACTTCGAGGCGCAGGCGCTGTCGTTGCCGGCGGTCCCCGAGGGCTGGGCGCGCCGCATCGGGGCGCTGCCGTTCGGCGGGCGGGGCCCGCAGGTGATCCTCGGGCCCGGCACCGGGCTCGGCATCGCCGGGCTGATCGAGGCGGAAGGGCGCTTCACGCCGGTCCCCTCGGAGGCCTGCCACATCGACTTCGGCCCGACGTGGCCGGAGGAATTCGAACTCTGGCCGCATCTCGAGCGGGCGCACGGCCGCGTGACCAGCGAGAGCGTCATCTGCGGCGCGGGGCTGGCGCGGGTGCACCGGGCGCGGATGATGGCGGCCGGGAATCCCGATCCGCAGCTCGGGCCGCCGGAGGCGGCGGCCGAGGCGCTGGCCGACCCGAAGGGCGAGGCGGCGGCGAGCCTCAGGCTCTACTGGCGGATCGTGGCGCGTTTCGCCGGCGACATGGCGGTGACCTTCGTTGCGACGGGGGGCGTGACGCTGGCCGGCGGGGTGCTGCCGCGCGTGGTCGATTTCCTCGACGAGGCCGCCTTTCGCGCCGCCTTCGAGGCCAAGGCGCCGGTCGACGGGCTGGCGAAGCGCATCCCGACCCGGCTCATCACCCGGTCCGACGCCGTGCTGGTCGGCATGGCGGCGATCGCCGCGGCGCCCCGCCGCTACGCCATCGACTACGGGTCGCGCGGCTGGGTTTAGCGGGACGTTCCGCCGTGCTTTCGCCTTTATCTTGGGGAATCTGCGCGACAATTGAAGCGATCCCGGTTTGAGATTCGGCGGAGTTTGGCGAGAGTGACGCAACTGCGTTTTGGGCTCACCTTGACGGTTGCCGCAGCGGTCCTCGGCTTCATGGCCCCGGCGCTGGCCGATTGCGGCAGCGACATGCAGAAGCTGGCGCTGGCGCGCAACGCCGAACTCGAGAAAGTCAACGCTTTCGCCAAGGCGTCGCACGGCAAGCCGCTCGATCCCGGCGAGTTCTGCGTGAAATCGGCCGGTCTGCTGCACGCGGAATCGTTGCTGATCGCCTACATGGAAAAGAACAAGGACTGGTGTTCGTTCCCCGACGAGGCGATCAACAACCTCAAGACCAGCCACGAGAAGAACGCCGGCTTCAACGCCAAGGCCTGCCAGGTCGCCGCGAAGATCAAGAAGATGAAGGAGCAGGCGGCGCAGGGCGGGGGGGGCGGTCCGCAGATGCAGCCGCTCCCGGCCGGGCCGCTTTGACCTTCGAGGAGCGGCGCGCAGCCCTCCTGCCGGATGCCCGGCCTGGCAGCCTCGTCCTGCGGCTGACCCCGGATTTCGCCCTGCCCTTCGTCCAGCTCGCCCGGCTCGACCGGCCGATCGGCTGGCAGTTGCTGCTCTTGCCGTGCTGGCAGGGCGCGGCGCTGGCGGGCCTGGCGCTCCAAAGCGGGCCGAATCTCCTGCATCTCGCACTCTTCCTGATCGGCGCGGTCGCCATGCGTGGCGCGGGCTCGACCTATAACGACATCCTCGACCGCGAGCTCGACGCCGGGGTCGAACGCACGCGCGGTCGTCCGCTGCCCTCGGGCCGGGTCAGCGTCAGGGCGGCGACCGTGTTCCTCGTCGCGCAATCGCTCGTCGGGCTCGCGGTGCTCCTATGCTTCAACTGGTTTTCCATTTGGCTCGGCGTCGCCTCGCTGGCGATCGTCGCCGTCTATCCCCTGATGAAGCGCGTCACCTCCTGGCCGCAGGCGACGCTCGGACTCGCTTTCTCCTGGGGGGCGTTGATGGGCTGGAGCGCGACCTTCGACAGCCTCGCCCTCGCGCCGGTCCTGCTTTACTTGTCTGCCTTCGCATGGACGATCGGCTACGACACGATCTATGCGTTGCAGGATGCGCGCGACGACGCCATCGTCGGCATCCGGTCGACGGCGCGCCTGTTCGGCGCGAGAGCCCGGCTCGGCGTAGGACTTTTCTATGCGGCGGCCGCGATTCTGGCGCTCGCAGCGATCCTGATGGTCGGCGGCGACTTGCTCGCGCTCATGGGCTGGCTCGCCTATGCCGCGCATCTCGCCTGGCAGCTTTCCAAGGTCGAGGGCGCCGACCCGGCGACGGCGCTGCGGCTCTTCCGCTCCAACCGCGACGCCGGATTTCTGCTGTTTGCCGGAATCGCGCTGCAGGGGTGGCTGGGGTAATCAATCGAGGCCGAGCAACTCTAAGCCGACTTGAACAGTAAACCGGCCCTCGCGCTTGCAAGGCATTGATATCCTTGAGGGCGGTGAGGTATTTTCTCAAAATGTGGTGCGACGTTTGCACAGTTTTTGCGCTTGATATTTGGCGGCGAGTTGGATTCGTGGTGCTCGATAGCGAGGGCCCATGTTCTTCCGCCTCAAGAAGTCCGGCGAACGCGGCTACGTGCAGATCGTCGAGAACACGCGCGACGGCGCCGCCGTCCGCCAGAGGGTGATCGCCAATCTGGGCCGTGCCGACGCGTTGGCCGCCTCCGGCGCGCTCGCTTCGCTGATCGCCTCGGGCGCCAAGCTCACCGATCAGGTTCTGCTGATCAATGCGCTCGATGAGGACGCCCAAGGCGAGCTGTCGGTCGCCGCCAAGCGGATCGGCGGGCCGATGCTGTTCGGCAGAGTTTGGGAGCGGCTCGGCGTCGCCGACGTCCTGGCCGGGCTTGCTGAAGGAGCGCGCGTTCGAGTTTCCGGTCGAGCGCGCCGTGTTCGTCGCCGCGCTGCATCGGCTATTCGTTTCGGGATCGGATCGCGACTGTTCGTCGTGGATGGAGGATTACGACATCCCTGGCGCCGAAGGGCTCGATCTGCATCACTTCTACCGCGCCATGGCCTGGCTCGGCGAGGAGGTGGAGGAGAAGCCCGACGGGGCGCTCGCGCCTCGCTGCGTCAAGGACCTGATCGAGGAGCGGTTGTTCGACCGCCGCCGCGATCTCTTCACCGACCTTTCCGTCGTATTCATGGACACCACCAGCCTCTCCTTCTACGGCCAGGGCGGCCAGACGCTCGGCGAGTACGGCTACTCCAAGGACTATCGCCCCGATTTGAAGCAGATGATCCTCGGCCTCGTCGTCGACGGCGACGGCCGGCCGATCTGCACCGAGATGTGGCCGGGGAACACCGCCGACGTGACGTCGCTGTTGCCGGTGGTCGACCGCTTGCGGGAGCGCTTTTCCATCGGCCGGGTCTGCGTCGTCGCCGACCGTGGCATGATCTCGGCGGCGACCATCGCCGGACTTGAGGAGCGCAAGCTCGAATATATCCTCGGCGCGCGCGAGCGCTCCGACGCGATCGTGCGCAAGATCGTGCTCGAGAACGACGATCCTTTCGTCCCCCTGCTCATCGAGCGCAAGGCGGGAGAGACCCAGCTCTTCGTCAAGCAGGTCAAGATCGAAGGCGTCCGCTATGTCGTCTGCCGCAACGAGGCGGAGGCCGAGAACGACCGCAAGGACCGCGAAGCGATTGTCGCCGCGCTCGACGCGCAATTGAAGAAGGGCGACAAGGCGCTGATCGGCAACTCCGCCTATCGGCGCTATCTGCGCAAAGTCGCGGCCAAGGGCGCTCGCTCATTCGTGATCGACGTGGGCAAGCTCGCCGAAGAGGCGAGCTTTGACGGGATCTTCGTGCTGCGCACGAATGCGAAGGTGACCCCTCTGCAGGCAGTTTTGCGCTATCGCGATCTTCTCCTTGTCGAGGATCTTTTCCGTCGAACGAAGGCGATCATGCGCACGCGGCCGATCTTCCATTCCTCCGACGCCGCCATCCGCGGCCATGTCTTCTGCTCGTTCCTGGCGCTCGCGATGCAGAAGCATCTCGACGACCTCGCCCGCCAGGCCAGCCTCGCGCCGGAATGGAAAGACCTCTTGCGCGATCTCGATCGTCTACAACAGGTGCGCATCCATTACCGAGCCGCCGACTGGCTCGTGCGCACCGACGCCGCGCCAGATGTGACCAGGCTCTTCAAATGCGCCCATGTCGCCCTGCCGTCCCGCGCCCGGCAGGCCCGTCCGCCGCCGCCCCCGCCCAAACACGACCGAAAACGCCGCGGTCGCCCAAGGCGTAGTGCCACGCCAACTTGAATTTCGCCGGAACACCAACATAATCAACCATTTGCAAAAATCAGGTGTTCAAGTCGGGTCAAGCCCCAGCTGTCGAGAACGAGGCTCACGGCCGGCCATCGTCGCGATAAGCCTTCCATTCCTTCCCGTCGAATGGGCCGAGCTTCAATCTTTCCGCGCGTTCGCGAATGCGTCTGATGGCAGCGAGGGCGTGGCCCTGTCCGGTTCCCGGTTTTGCGGGGAGAATTCTTGCGCCCGCCTTGCCGCGCCTCGTGATCGTGATTTCCTCGCCTTGCTCGGCCAGATCGAGCAATTGGCCGAGCTTGTTCTCGGCTTCGAAAGCGCCAACCACTCTCACCTGAGGCTCCCAAGCTGATGAACCTTAGCTTAGTGCGTCGAGCTCGCGATGGCGAGGGATGCGTGGCGATCACGGCTCACCGCGGGCTTCCCCCCGCAGCGCGCCGACCAGATAGAGCGATCCCGTCACCAGCAGCCATGCGTTCGCCTTTCGCGCCAGTTCGACGCCACGATGGAACGCGCGCTGCGGATCGGGCTCGACCTCGCTCTGAAGGCCGAGCCGTCTGGCGACGGCCGCAAGGTCGGCGGCGGGACGGCCGCGGCTGGCGGAGGGAACGTCGGTCAGCACGATCGACGAGGCCCGCTTGCCGAGCGCCGCCAGGAAGCCCGCCGCGTCCTTGTCGGCCGCAAGCGCCACGACCGCGACGCACGGTCCTTCAAGATCGGCGTCGCGGGCGAGATCGCGCAGCACCGCGGCGAGGTTGAACGGGACATGCGCGCCGTCGAACACCACGGGAAGGCGCGACGCTTCCGAGGTCCATGTCGATCCGCTCCATCCGGCCGACAAGGCGCGCCGCGGCGCGGGTGTTGGAGTCGATCAGCGCCGCGCCGACCGGCTCGCCTGAAGACGCGCGGACGCCGATTTTCCCGAGCCGATCGAGGACGAGGCCGGCGATCGCGACATTGGTCTCTTCGATCGTCGCCGCCGGCGGAGGGTAAGCGCGGGTGACGACGAGCCGAGCGTGTCGGCCCGCGCTTGCAAAACACGGCCGGCTTCGTCGCCGGGCGGCAGGGTCGTGACGAGGACTGCGCCCTGCTTGAGGATGCCGATCTTCTCGCCCGCGATCGCCGCGCGGGTCTTGCCAAGGATCTCGGTGTGCTCGAGCTCGATGTTGGTCACGACCGCGACTTCGCCAAAGACGATATTGGTCGAGTCGAGCCGGCCGCCGAGGCCCACTTCGACGACCGCCCAGTCAACGCCCGCGTCGCGAAAGATGAGGAAGGCGGCGGAGGTCAGGAGATCGAACCAGGTCGCTTCCGCCGCCGCGCTTTGTTCTCGTCGCGCCGCCTCATAGGCGTCGAGCGCGTGGGTCAGCGCGCGGGCGAGCGTCGCTTCGTCGACGTCGTCGCCCTGCAGGCTCACGCGCTCGGTCACATGCTCGACATGCGGCGAGCCATAGCGGCCGACCTTGAGCGCCCGCGCGGACGAGCGCCGCCTCGATCAGCGCCGAAACCGAGCCCTTGCCCTTCGTGCCCGCGACATGGATCGCGCGAAAGGCCTTTTGCGGATCGCCGAGGCGCGCCGCCAGGTCGAGCATCGGCTCGAGCCCTACGCGCATCGTACTGCGCGGCCGCCGCTCCCAGTCGGTCAGCTTATCGAGTCGCGCCATCGCGCCGGCGAGCTTCCCGGTTTTCAGCCATCGCCCGCATGGTAGGCGACAAAATCGAGCGCAGACATTGAAAACATGGCGCGCCATGGCGCATGCGCCATCATTTCCGGTAGATCGTCCCGCCCGGCGAGGCCCGCTAAAAAAGTCGGCCCGCTGCGCGCAGTCTGGTCGTGATAGGTATTGGCGTCAAAACTGGCATGTCAGCTTGACTGGCATGTTAGTAGAGGTTGATAATTAAATGAGCTTTAATTGCGATTGTCGTTTGTTTTTTCGCTGACGGGGCTCGTCGCTTTTGTTATAAGGTTGTCGATGCATGCTTGGATGCTCCCGAATAGCCCCGAGCGTCATCCAAATACGCCGTGGCGACCCGTTCGGGTCGTGATCGGCCGAAAATCAAGACCCCCCTGAAGGGAGGAGCGTCGTGCCCAAAACGGCCACCCAAAGCGATAACCCAAGCATGCCAACACCGCGCCATGCCAGCGCGCCCGAAAAGGCTGGCGCCGGATCAATCCACATCGCCAAGCCGCTCGAGGCGCCGGCGGTGACCGTCGAAATGCCCCGACCTCGATCTGGGGAGTGGTTTCAGCGCATTCAAAAGGAAGCGATCGGCATCCTCGAGCCTGAGAGCAAGGCCGACGGCCGTATGCGCAATCTCTGAGGACGCGGCCTGGAACCTCGATTTTCATCCAGCCGCCGGCGCCGCGCCGCCCGGCCTGAAACCAGCCGCTTCACGGTTCGGCGGCCTAAGCACCGTTCCGGAGCGCCGTCATGCGTTACGATTTCGAAGTGTTGAAAGGCGACGACATCATCGTGGCCGAACGTTTGGCCGTAACGGGCCTGCGCGACGTATGGTCGAGAATCGCCAACATCGCTGAACATGTCGATGAACCGGGATGTCGGATCCGCGTCACCGAGGAAGCCGGCGGCATCGCAATCCTGATTGGCGTCACCGCAGCCCGCCGTTTGTTCGAACCTCCGGCGCCTCGCCTGTGAACCCGGAGACAGGTCGACACCTCGTGCAAACGCGCGCGCTGCCTCGATCAGCGCCGACACTGCGCCCTTGCTCTTGGCGCCGACCCAGTGGACCGTACGAAAGGCCTTTTTCGGCTCGCCGGGCCGCGCTGCGAGGTCGAGCATCGGCTCGAGGCCGATCCGCATGAACTTGCGCGGCGCCGCTCCCAGTCAGGTCAGCTTATCGAGCCGCGCCATCGCCCCAGCGAGCACTGGGCTGTCAATCATCGCCTACATGGCAGGGAAGAACCTCAGAGGCTTGAGACCCAATCATTGTAACGGGGACAGATTCCCGGGCAGCCGAGGCTGTCGTCATGGCGTCCCCGGGTTAAACCCGGGGATGACCCGGCCATCAAAGCGGGTTCGACTCCCGGTTTCGTGGACTCGATTCAGCTGGGACGTCGAAAACGCTCCTTATTTGCATATCCTTGCCAACAGGCTGTAATGCCCGTTTCCCGAATCATCTGGCCCGCCAGGCTGGATGGCCGGGGATCCCCGGGTTTAACCCGGGGACGGCCAGGACGATCCGAACAGTGCCCGGGAATTTGCCGCGGTTACCCAATCATTGAGCCGCGATCGGAAGAGGAGACATTCACGGAAGCTCGCACGCACGCCTTGATTTTCGCGCCGCGAATTGCAGCGCCCGCTCCTCAGACGCCTCCCATCAGCCGCTTGCGAAGCGCGACGTTGAACGCAACGAAACCCCGCGAGCCGAAGAAGCCCTGAGCTTCGACATTGGCTGCCCAAGTGTCCAGGGCAATTTCAACGATGCCGTCGCGAGACGCTCGCTCTTCGACATATTTGACCAGGGCGGCGCCGAATTCGGCGGCGGCGGGCGTCAGGGCCAACGGCGGATGTAGGTACGCGGCCGTGGTGGATTGAACGGCGTTTCGGGTCGCGGCTGCACTTCGGACCACACATAGCCGACCGGCAGGCGATCCGCCTCGGCAATCCCGATCGCGCTCTTCGGATCGTCAAGCCGCAGCGCGAAAAACGCCTTGACGGCCGATGGATCAGCCGCGCGCTTGAAATCGTCAGGATACTGCGCCGCGTGCCAAGTCTGAACCGCCCGATTTAGGCGAACGAGCGCGTCGAGGTTTGCGTCCGAAGCCGCCCGAACCTCAAGGGTCATGGAACGGCTCCTTCATGCTCTGACGCTTTGGCGAGCCGCCTTCCAAGCAACATGGACGAGCCTTGGCGCCCGCCACATGCGCCGCGCGAACGCTCGTTGTAGGTCGCCGAACTGCGCCGCCAGATCGAGCATCGGCTCGAGGCTCTACGCGCATCGAACTTCCGCGGCCGCCGCTCCCAGTCGGTGAGCTTTCGAGCCGCGCTTTTGCATCGGCAAGTTCCCGATTCTCAGCCATCTTCGACATACCACGCGGACACAAGAGAGATCACTGACCAACGGAGCAAGAGAAGACATTTGCGCCAGAATTTTGCGCGCGGTGAGTGACTGATATCGCTAAGCCGAAATCGTGTGCCAAATACCTTGCAGACCGTGCGAAAACTCCGCCGAGTTTTCACACGGCCTCCTTTTGTTCGCTTTTTCGAGCCCTGAGAGCGTCCGGAATCGAAAATTTCGCGATAATTTTCGCTCTGCGCGACAGGTTGCAAATTTTCGCCGAGTTTTCGCACGGTCTGCTTGATATTCGCAACACGGGGCGCAGCCTAGGGGCCGAGTGGGCGGCCCCCAGCGCAAGTAGCTTGCCCCAACCATCACGCCATGCAGCTTCAAAAATCCTGCGCCGCATTTCCACGCCGTGGCAAGAGCACCAAGTCGGCCGCTTCCTCGGCATCCCTGAGAAGCGTCTTGCGCGGCGCGCCTATCTGCGCACGCATGGTAAGGGCACGAGCAAAATCAATGAGCTGGCGGGCGCGCACGGCTGCGGGAAAGTCGGACGGGATTTCGCCCGCGCTGATCGCGTCCCGGAACCGACCTTCCACCAGCGCTGCCCCGCCGGCGGCCGCGTTTTGCAGGAACTGCCGGACCTCAGGGTCGTCCACAAGCGGCGCGACGCACACGAGAAGGCATCCCCGCGCGCGTCCTCTCTCGGTCGCAGTCTCGACGGCGTGCTTCAGGAAGCCGGCGAGCGAGTCGCGAAGCGTCTGCGGCGACAGCAGCGCCTTCGCGGCGAGAGCGCCTTTCTTCTCCGCGTAAGCCTTGAGGACGCGCAAGAACAACGTCCGCTTGTCGCCGAAAACGGCATACAGGCTCGGCCGGCCCACACCCATCCCAGCGACGAGATCGTCGATCGTCACGCCGTCGTAGCCTTTCGACCAGTACACTTGGGTCGCCCTTTCCAGCGCCTCCGTCTCGTCGAAGCTGCGCGGCCGTCCGCGCGGCTTAGGGCCATTCTGAACCATTCAGTTAAAAACTCCTTGCAATGCATCTTTGATTGCGCCAATATATAACCAAATAGTTCGAAATTAGCAAGCCGGCCCTGGCCTCGCGGGGCCTCACGACTCGACTTCCGCCTTCACCACGGAGCCGCCCATGGAACATTCGATCGCTCTCGTCACCGGCGCCACCTCCGGGCTCGGTTATGCGGCAGCGCGCACTCTTGCCGGAGAGGGCTGGCGCGAGATCATCATCACCGGGCGCGGCGCGGCTCAGATCCGGGAAACGGTTGCACAACTCGCGGCTGAGACCAAACGAAAGGTCTTCACGCCGTTGGAGCTGGACCTGGACAAGCCGCTCAGCGTTCAGTCCGCGCTCGCCGAGCTCGTCAAGCGAGGTCGGCCGATCGATTTCCTGCTGCTCAATGCAGGGATGGTTCCTGGCAAGGCGCGCGTGCTCACTGCGGCGGGCGTCGAGGCTTCTCAGGCCCCGCTGATCGGCCACCATCAACTGACTGTCGGGTTGCTCCGCGCCAACCTGCTGAGCCCCAATGCGCGGATTGTTATCGCCGGTGCGGAGCCTGCCCGAGGGGGCGTCCCCATGTTCAAGTACACCGACGTGCCAGCCTTCGCGGCCAAATACCACCAGGGTGACCGAACCGCCGCTGTGGAAGCCCTGATTCGCAACGGGCCGAACGTGAAGTACGTGCCCAACAATGCGTATGCCGACGCGAAGCTCATTATCGCTTGGTGGGTCGCGGCGCTGGCGCGCAGGCTACCCTCCGGCATGGCCGTGTACGCTGTCTCGCCCGGTGGGGCGACCGCCACCAAGGTGGTGCGAAACGCTGGCCCGGCGTTGAAGTATCTGTTTATCCCAATCGTGAACCTTATTCCCGGCATGAATCAGACGCCGGAGACCGCGGCCCGTCGGTACCTCCAGGCGTCGGAGTTCGGAACCGACGTCTCAGGGCAATTCTTCGCCTCGGCTCAAGGGAAGTTCTCAGGCCCAATTGAGGCGCAGCGCCAGCCACACCTCCACGATCGCGCCAGCCAGGAAGCCGCGTGGCAGGCCGTCGTCAACGTCTCCGGCGTCGACTTGTCTTACCCAGCATCCTTAAACGCGGTGTCCTGAAGGAGCTCGCGGCGAAATGGTCGCGGTGACCATCAGCATGCGATTGCGGAGCTACGTGGTCGTCCAAGGGGTCCTACGGTATTTTGAAATAACTAGTTCAAAAATCTCTTGACCGCAGCCTCGGCGCGTGATTATCATACTAAACAGTTCAAAATCAGCAAAGCGACCCGGACGTCGCAAGGAAAAATACGCATGGAACGGTACGAAGCGAAGCGGGCGGTGATCATCGGCGGGACCAGCGGCATGGGGCTCGCGACGGCGAAGATGCTCCTCGATGGGGGCGCGCGCATTCTGGTGACGGGTCGCTCGAAGGCCGGCCTGGAATCGGCGCAGAAAGAGCTTGGAAAGGACGCCATCGTTGTTTCGAGCGACGCGCGCTCATTGACGGACATCGACGCCCTCGCCTCTCGGGTGAAGGCCGAGTTCGACACCTTCAACCTGCTCTTCGTCAACGCCGGGTTCGGCCTCTTCGCTCCGTTCGAGAACACGACCGAGACCATGTACGACGAGATGTTCAATCTGAACGCCAAGGGACCGTTTTTCGCAGTGCAGAAGCTCGCGCCGCTGATCAACCGGGGAGGCGCTGTCGTCCTCACGACCTCGATCGCCAACGTCAAGGGAATGCCCAACCTAGCCGCATACGGAGCGGCCAAGGCTGCGCTGCGATCCTTTGCTCGGGTGTTCGCCGCCGAGCTGCTTCCTCGGGAGATTCGCGTCAACGCGGTGACGCCCGGTCCCATCGACACGCCGATCCTCAACAAAAGTTTCCCCGACAAAGACATGGCTGCCGGGGTCGCTCGGCAGATGCGCGAAGCCAATCCGATGAAGCGCTTCGGGACGTCGGAGGAAATTGCGCAGGCCGTCCTCTTCCTCGCGTTCGACGCGACCTTCACGACCGGCGCGGAGCTTCCGGTCGATGGGGGGTGGTCGCAACTGTGACGTTATGATCGACCCAGCAAACAATCTGGTTCCCAATAAGGGAAATCTTTGGCGCTTCGTGGCTACCGTCGGCGCTTGGCTCCAAGCGCTCGATTATACGAGCTTCGATTACACCCAAGACCGGATCGATCGGTTAGAGCGGAAGGTCGTGGAGCTGACGGAAGAGTTGCGTCAGAGTCAGGCGTCTAGCCCTCGTGAGTCTGCACCCCAATAACGAAAGCTATAGCCGCGTCCCAAAATGAGGGTTCTTTCGGCAGCCAACCGAACCGTATCGGCGGTTTTGCCTGGCGCGAATATTTGGAACAACGCGAGCGCCCCGGAGGGCCCTTACTCGGACCACGGCGGGAGAATCAAGCCTCGGATTTATCTCAAGGCTTCTCGCCGGCAGCCGCCCGCCTCCGCCGGCGACCGCCCTCGGCGCTCGCCTCCTTCGGCGCCGGCAGGTCGACCCGCCGGGCCAGGTTCGGAAACGGGTCGGTCTTGTTCGGGATCGCCATCGCCGCGACGAAGAAGCTCTGGAAATTCGGCTCGACCGCCGTCTCGATCTTCTCGATCCGCCGGACCACGCCTTCGATCTCCGCGCGCGCCGCGAGGTTTAAGAGCGCGATGCGCGCGCCCGTGCCGGCGGCGTTGCCGGCGCTCGCCACCTTGGCGAGGTCGCAATCGGGGATGAGCCCCAGAATCATCGCATGCACAGGGTCGATATGGCTGCCGAACGCGCCGGCGAGCGTGACCCGCTCAGGCGCAAGCCCGCCGCGGCGCTCGATAAGGAGCTTGGCGCCGGCATAGAGCGCGGCCTTGGCGAGCTGGATGGCGCGCACGTCCGTCTGATAGATAAGAAGCCGCGGCGCGCCGTCGTTCAGCACGTAGGCGAAGGTGCGCCCGACCGATTCGATCCGCGGATTGCGCGCGGCCAGCGCGCCGTCGATCACCCCATCCGGCGAGAGGATCCCGGCGAGATACATTTCCGCGATCGCCTCGATGATCCCCGAGCCGCAGACGCCGGTGACGCCGAGGCTCTCGATCGCCTCGGCGAAGCCCGGGTCGTCCGACCAGAGGTCGCAGCCGATCACCTTGAAGCGCGGCTCGAGGCTCGCGCGGTCGATGCGGACGCGCTCGATTGCGCCCGGCGCAGCGCGCTGGCCGCAGGAAATCTGCGCCCCTTCGAAGGCGGGGCCGGTCGGCGAGGAGCAGGCGAGCAGGCGTTCGCGGTTGCCGAAGACGATCTCCGCATTGGTGCCGACGTCGACGACGAGCGTGAGCTCGTCGCGAAGGTAGGGCGCCTCGGCCAGCACGACGCCGGCCGCGTCGGCGCCGACATGGCCGGCGATGCAGGGGAGCGCATAGACGAAGGCGCCGGGCGCGATGTCGAGGCCGAGGTCTCGCGCGCGCGTCTCGTAGGCCCCGTCGATCGTCAGCGCGAAGGGCGCGCCGCCGAGTTCGGTCGGGTCGAGGCCGAGGACGAGGTGGTGCATGATCGGATTGCCGACCAGCGTGACCTCGAAAATCTCAGCCCGCGCGACCTCGGCCTCCGCCGTCGCCTCGCCGATCAGCGCGTTCATCGCCTCGCGCACCGCGCGCGTCAGCTCGGCGTCGCCGCCCGGGTTCATCATCACGTAGGAGACGCGGCTCATCAGGTCTTCGCCGAAGCGGATCTGCGGGTTCATCGCGCCGACCGAGGCGACGACCGCGCCGCTCATGAGATCGCAGAGATGGGCCGCGATCGTCGTCGAGCCGACGTCGATGGCGACGCCATAGGCGCGCTCGGCGAAGCCCGGCAGGACGGCGACGATGTCGCGCCCCTTGCGCACCGCGACGGTGACGGTCCAGGCGCCGGCGCGCAGAATCTTCTGCAGATTGGCGAGCGTGGCGAGATCGGCGGCGACGCCGGTCAGGCCCCATTGCGCCGCCAGAGCCTGCTGCAGCCGGCGGAAATCGCTCGACGGCTCGTGCATGTCCGGCTCGGCGACTTCGACATAGTGCAGGCGGACCGCCGGGTCGATGGCGATCGGGTGCTCCTCGGCGCGCTTGCGCACGACCTGCCGGTGCACCTGGCTCTCCGGCGGCACATCGACGACGAGTTCGCCGCAGATTTTCGCCTGGCAGCCGAGCCGCCGTCCGGGCGCGAA
This sequence comes from uncultured Alphaproteobacteria bacterium, assembly GCA_963772555.1. Taxonomy (GTDB): domain Bacteria; phylum Pseudomonadota; class Alphaproteobacteria; order Rhizobiales; family Beijerinckiaceae; genus Roseiarcus. The sequence continues at coordinate 24,688 of CAVYXQ010000005.1, forward strand.
TGGCCCGCGCTTCGATGCATAGCGCTCTTCGACCTCGTTCCACGGGCTCGCGTGACCGGCGCTCGAGTCGATGGCGTGCTTGGCGAACCGGCCTTCCGCCACCTCGATCTGGCAGCGGCCGCAGATGCCGCGCCCGCCGCAGACCGAATCGAGATCGACGCCGAGCGTCCGCGCCGCCGCCAGCAGGGTCGTTCCTTCGGCAAAATCGCCGCGCTTGCCGGATGGCGTGAAGACGACGCGATGGGCGGTCAAGGATCCCTCAGGCCTTGGCGCGGCGGCGGCCTTCGCGCCGGCCGCCGCCGGCGCCGGCCTCTCCCTCGGGCGCCGGCTCGCGATATTTGCGGATCCAGGCGCCGCAGTTCGGATCGTGGCCCATGACGACGTCGGTTCCGAGGATCGCCTGGATGTCTTCGGCGTGCAGCGGGTTCATGATCGCCGAGGTGAGGCCGGCGCCGATCATCATCGGCAGGAAGGCGGCGCCCAATCCGCGCCGGTTCGGCAGGCCGAAGGAGAAATTCGACGCGCCGCAGCTCGTGTTGACCTTGAGCTCGCCCTGCAGCCGGCGCAAGAGATACATGAGCCGCGCGCCGGCGTCGTTGATCGCCCCGACCGGCATCACCAGCGGATCGACGACCACGTCCTCGCGCTTGATCCCGTAATCGGCGGCGCGCTCGACGATCCGCTTGGCGACGGCGAAGCGCACGTCGGGGTCCTCGGAGATGCCGGTCTCGTCGTTCGAGATCGCGATCACTGCGGCGCCGTATTTCTTGACCAGCGGCAGCACGCGCTCGAGCCGCTCCTCCTCGCCGGTCACCGAATTGACCAGCGGCTTTCCCTTATAGGCGGCCAGGCCCGCTTCGAGCGCCTCGACGATCGAGGAATCGATCGACAGCGGAACGTCGACCGTCTCCTGCACCAGCTTGATGCATTCGGCCAGGATCCTCGGCTCGTCGGCGAGCGGAATGCCGGCGTTGACGTCGAGCATCTGCGCACCGGCCTCGACCTGGGCCAGCGCCTCGGCGACGACGCGGCTGTAATCGCCCGCCGTCATCTCGGCCGCGAGCAGCTTGCGCCCGGTCGGATTGATCCGCTCGCCGATCATGACGAAGCGGCGCTCGAAGCCGATGACGACTTCCTTGGCGGCGGAGGAGACGACGGTTTCGGTCATGGGGGAGCGGTCCAACTATGAAGGGAAAGCTGCGCGCGCTCCCCTCTCCCCTTGCGGGAGAGGGGTTGGGGGTGAGGGGTCCGGCGCGCCAGCGCCTCGGTGACGAGCGCGCCTTGCGGCGCCGACCAATCATCCGGCCGACCAAAGGGCGTTCGCCGGGACGCCCTTCTCCCGACGGCCTGTGGTCGGCCACCTTCTCCCGCGAGGGAAGCAGGGGCGCCTGCCAATGCGTCCGCGCCACGCTCATTCCGCCTCCAGGCTTTCGACCGGCTGCATATTCGGGACGAAGTCGCGCCGCCAGGGCGCGCGGCCGCGCAAAACCCCGGATTCGCTGACGATCTCGGCGAGGTACTGGCTCTGCCGATAGGCCATCACATGCACGCCGGCGACGCCCGGCTCCTCGCGCAGCTCCTGGATCAGTTCGACGCAGAGGCGCTTGCCCTCGGCTCTCTGGTTTGCTGCGCCCTCGAGCCGGGCGACGACGGAATCGGGGATGTGCACGCCCGCGACATTGGCGCGCATCCAGCGCGCGGCCTTGGCCGAGGCGATCGGCCCGACGCCGACCAGGATGAAGCACTGCCTGTCGAGCCCCATGTCGCGCACCCCAGCCATGAAGCGGCGGAAGAGCGGCATGTCGAAGCAATATTGCGTCTGCACGAATTGCGCCCCTGCCGCGATCTTCTTGGCGAGCCGCAGGACACGGAAGTCGTGAGGAGGCGCGAACGGGTTTTCCGCCGCGCCGAGGAAGACGCGCGGCGGCGTCGTCAGCCTGCGGCCGGACAGGAACCGGCTCTCGTCGCGCATCATGCGGATTACCGACAGCAGCGAGATCGAGTTCGAGATCGAAGACGGGCTTCGCTTCCGGATGGTCGCCGCATTGCACGCCGTCGCCGGTGAGGCAGAGCACGTTGCCGACGCCAAGCGCGGCGGCGCCGAGGACCGAGCCCTGGATGGCGATGCGGTTATAGTCGCGGCAGGAGATCTGCAGCACCGGCGAATAGCCGATGCGGGTCAGGATGGCGCAGACGGCGATGCTCGACATGTGGCAATGCGCCCCCGAGCCGTCGGTGGCGTTGATGCCGTCGACCCAGCCCTCATAGGCCTCGGCGGCCTTGCGGACTTCATCGGCGTCGGCCGAGTCCGGCGGGCTGAGCTCGGCGGTCACGGCGAATTCGCCGCGCCGGAGCACGCGCTCGAGCCGGCCGCGCGACGAGTGGCCGGGCAGGTCGACGAGCGGCGCGGACGGATCGGGGCCGATGTCGTGCGGGTGCGGCGCGAGCGAGATCATGCCGTCTTGGTCTTTTCGCGCGCGAGCCGCAGCCAGGTCGACGAGCCCTTTCCAGCATGGTTGATCGGCCCCAGGACCTCGGCGATCGCGGCGCCGCCCCGCATCCTGTGGCTTCCCTCATAGGCCTTGACCCAGACGCAGTCCATGTCGGGATAGACTTCGCAGCGCCCGTCGGCGCGCACGCCGCCGCACGGTCCGTTGCGCAACGCCTTGGGGCAGTTCATCGGGCAGGACATGCCGGTCTTCGACAGGACGCAGTCGCCGCACATGCGGCAATCGAACAGAAAGCCCTTGACGCCGGCCTCGAGCGCCGCGACCGGCCGCTCGAGCCGCCCATAGCCGACGCGGCGAAGGAGCGGCGCGGCGCGGATGATCGCCGCCTCGAACGCGGCATAAAGGCGTTCCGCCGCGGCGGCGTGGCGGACCATCCAGAGCCGCACGCGCGGCTTGCGGTCGGGCGGCGGCCGCTTGCCGCGCGGCTCGAAGGCGCTCGGGGTGAGAAGCGCGGTCACGACGGCCCGTGACGTCCGTCGTGTTTGGCGAGGAGGGCCAACCGATGCGTGTCGTATTCGGCCTCGAGCCGGGCCGCCGCCGCCTCGGCCTCGGCCTCGAGATCGTCGCCGCAGGCGACCGGTTCGCCTCGCCGCCATTCGTTGAGATAGTCGTCGGCGCTTCTCGCCTTCGCGTGCATCGCCGCGGCGTCGATGGCGCGAATGAAGCGTTCGGACAACTCCCGCTTGGCGGCGGAGCGGCCGGACTTGACGATCACCTGGCTGGGGATGTCGCGCCAATAGAGGATGGTCAGGTTGGCCATGGCTCACGTTCCTCCGAGGCTGGGGCCGCCTCGCCGCTCTCGCCGAGGAAAGCGGCAAGGCCGCCGAGGCCGGTGAAGCGGCGTTCGTAGGCAAGCCCGAGCCGGTCGGCGGCGGCGATGGCCTTGGCCGTCGTCGCCGGATCGTCGACCTGGGCGAGATGGACGACGCGGCGGTATGCGCCGAAATAGTCGTCGCGCAATTCAGGAAACCGGTCGAGGCCGAGACCCTTGATGACGAGCGTGTCGAAATGCTTGGCGAGGAAGTCGGTCAGATAAAACGTCCCGGGCTCCTCTTCGGCCAGCGCATCGAAGGTCTTCTGGCCGGCATAGAAGGCGTAGCAATGGGGGCCATCGATGCGCGTCACGCCTTCTTCCGCGAGGACCCGATCGAGCGCGCCGCCCGTGCCGCAATCGCCGTAGAGGCAGAGGATCTCGTCGTAGGCCGCGCGGTTGGCCCGGATCTTCGCCCGCATCGCCTCGGGAATGCGCTCGGGACGGTTGTGCAGGCTCGCCGGCAGGCAGACGAGATCGATGTGCATCGAGCCGGAGCGCAAGCGCCTCGCGCGCCAGCGCGCCGCAGGCGATGACCAGAATTTTCCGCGACGCCGGCCTTCGTGCGAGGGTAGGCGGTCTCGGCGTGAACGTCGTCGGCCGCGAGCTTCATGTCACTGTCGCGAAGTAGGCCTTGAAGCCTTCAAAGATGCCCCCGTAGATCGCTTCGTAGCGCGCCGCGGCGACGGATGCTTCCTCGTCGGCGTCGAACCACGACAGGATGTGAAGTCGCGATCTCCGATCGTCGAGTTCGTCGACATAGCTGCTCGCAACGTACCCCCTGGTGCCGAACGTGTCGGTCTTGCGGTAATAGATGCGCTTCGTTTCGTCGTTCTGGTAGAAAAGCTCTTCCTCGATCGCAGCGCCCGAGCCGAGGATCATCCGTCTCGTGCGAGGGACTTTATCGGCTTCGCCTATCAGTTCGCATCTGACGAGGGAGCCGAGGATGCCGCCGCGTTTGGCGCTCAGGCTCCAGCGCAGCATGCCTGCCCAGTCCGTCAGAAGCGCCCAGACTTCGTTTGCGGACGCAGGGATTTCCGCTGACCTGTGCAGCTCCACTCTTTGATCGTGCATGGCGTCCATGCTCTTTTGCAAAGGAGTGCCGTTCGCCAGCCGATGTCTAAACTCGTTCGCGCGCCTGCACCGTGCCCTGGCGGCGGGCGAGCATGGACTTGGCGGTCTCGACCGCGACGGCCGCGTCGCGGCAATAGGCGTCGGCGCCGATCGCGTCGGCGAAGGCTTCGTTCAGCGGCGCGCCCCCGACCAGCACGATGTGGTCGTTGCGGATGCCCTTTTCCTTGAGCGTGTCGATCACGACCTTCATATAGGGCATGGTCGTCGTCAGCAGCGCCGACATGCCCAGAATGTCGGGCTGATGCTTTTCGATCGCCTCGAGATACTTGTCGACGCTGTTGTTGATGCCGATGTCGAACACTTCGAAGCCGGCCCCCTCCATCATCATCGACACCAGGTTCTTGCCGATGTCGTGGATGTCGCCCTTTACGGTGCCGATCACCATCGTGCCCATCTTGGGCGCGCCGGTGGCGGCGAGCAGCGGCCGCAAGATCGCCATGCCCGCCTTCATCGCGTTGGCCGACATCAGCACTTCCGGCACGAACAAGATGCCGTCGCGGAAGTCGATGCCGACGATCCGCATCCCCTCGACCAGCGCCTTGGTCAGGACGTCATAAGGGGTCCAGCCCCGCTCCAGCAGGATATTCACCCCGTCCTGGATTTCTTCCTTGAGGCCGTCGTAGAGGTCGTCGTGCATCTGCCCGACGAGCTCGTCGTCGGAAAGCGTTTTGAGATCGAGTTCGTCGTCCGCCATGGCGTTGTTCCGGATTAAGCGGTTGATCGGCGCGAGGCCGGCGCCCTTCGCGCAAGCATCGGCGGCGCTCACAAGCGCCGGATTCAACCCCTTATCCCGTGCGGATGGCCGAGGACCAAGCACAATTATCGCGGCCGGACGTTCAATTTTGTGGCCCGCCTCCGGACGAAGCCAGCGTATCCACCGCCAGCCGCCCTGGCGCTGTCGACCCGCCGGCGGCACATGCGCCGGGGGCGAGGCTGAGCCGGTTCAGCTCCGCGCGATCGGGACCTTGTGCTCGGCGACCGGGATCATCGCCCGCACGCGCTTGACCTGCGCAGGATCGATCCGGGCCGAGACGATGCCGACGCCGTCGGAGGCCTTGGCGATCACGTGGCCCCAGGGGTCGGCGACCAGCGAATGGCCGTATGTCTGGCGCTGCTCGTTGCCGACGGCGAAGGAGCCGGTCTGGGCGCTGGCGCAGACATAGGTCTCCGTCTCGATCGCCCGGGCGCGGAGCAGCACCTCCCAGTGGTCCTTGCCGGTCTGCAGGGTGAAGGCGGCCGGCAGGGCGATGATCTCGGCCCCCTTCTCCGCCAGCGCCTGGAAGAGGTCGGGGAAGCGCAGATCATAGCAGATCGAGCAGCCGACCGTGACGCCGTCGCAATCGTAGGTGACGACCTGGTCGCCCGCCTTCACCGTCGCGCTCTCCTTGTAGGCCGTGCCGTCCGGGGTGGTGACGTCGAAAAGATGGATCTTGCGGTAGCGGGCGATCTCCTCGCCCTCGCGGTTGAGGACGACGGACGTGTTGTGGATGCGGTCTTCGCCGTCGACTTTCTCCATGATCGAGCCGGCATGGACGAAGATGCGGTGCTTGATCGCCTGGCGGCGCACCATTTCGTAAGCCGGACCGTCGGGAAAGCGCTCGGCATTAGCGAGCTTGTCGGCCCTGAAGCCGCCCGCCCAGTCGAACTGCTCCGGCAGCAGCACCCAGTCCGGGCTCTCCTCCCTGACGGCGCGTTCGATCAGCGCCTCTGCCGCAGCGATATTGGCCGCCTTGTCGCTGATCGAATTCATCTGGATGAGCGAGACTTTCATGCAAGGCCCCCAAAAGGCGTCAGTGACGGACGAACGCGGCGAAGGCCTTCAGCTGGTCGGCGATGAAGAGGCGGGCCGCCGCATCGTGCACCTCCCCCGTCGCGGGATCGATCTTCGTCTGCACCTGCGGGATGATGACTTCCGGCCGGTTGAACGCGCGCGCCTCGACAAAGACCAGCGCGTGGCGGAGATGAAGCTGCGCCCGCACCCCGCCAAAAGCTCCCTGCGAGGCGCTCTGGATCAGGACGGGTTTGTTCGCGAACGGCTGTTTCGGCAGGCGGGAGAGCCAGTCGATGGCGTTCTTCAAGACGCCCGGCATCGAATAATTGTACTCGGGCGTGACGATGATGAGGCCGTCGGCCGCCCTGATCGCTTCGGCCATCGCGGTCGCCGCGGCAGGGAAGCCCTGCTCCTGAACATCCTGATTGTAGAGGGGAAAGTCGCCGACCGACCCCAGAAGCTCGATCGACACGCCGTCCGGCGCGAGCCCGGGAAGCGCCCGGGCGATCGCGGCGTTGAACGAGCCGCGGCGCAGGCTGCCGACCATGACGACGAGGTGAAGCGGTTTATCCTCCGGCATCGGATGGCCTCCTCGTCACGAACTTGAAAGAACGCCCTCGCAGGCATTTGTCGTTGCCGACGGCGTTGCTATGGTACTGGCCGCGTCCCGGCTTGACAAAGGAAACATGGTCCCGCCCGCCGATCTCTTCTCCGTCCGCGGCCGCACCGCGCTCGTCACCGGCGGGGCGACCGGCCTCGGGCGCATCGCGGCCGAGGCGCTGCTCGCCGCCGGCGCGCGGGTGCTGATCGCCTCGCGCAAGGCCGAGGCCTGCGAGGCGGCGGCGAAGGAGCTCTCGGCGATCGGGCCTTGCGAGGGCTTTGGCGGCACGGTGGCGAACGAAGCCGGCGTCGCCGCGCTCGCGGCGGAGACCCGCAGGCGGAGCGACGTCCTGCACATCCTGGTCAACAACGCCGGGGTGAACTGGGGCGAGCCCTTCGAGACCTTCCCGTGGAAGGCCTGGGAGCGGGTGATGAGCGTCAACGTCGCAGGGCTCTTTTCGCTGACCCGCGACCTCGCGCCGATGCTGGTCGCCTCGGCCAGCCCAGACCGGCCCTCGACCGTCGTCAACCTCGGCTCGGTGATGGGCAGCGTCACCCAGTCCGAGCACGCCTATGCCTATGCGGCGTCGAAAGCCGCCGTGCACCATCTGACGCGAATCCTTGCGGTGGAGTTCGCCGGCCGGCAGGTGACGATCAACGCCATCGCGCCGGGGCCGTTTCCGACCAACATGACGCGCTTCGCCACCGGCGACGAAGGCGGCGCGGCGCGCAGCGCGAAGGCGGTGCCGATGGGCCGGCTCGGACGGCCCGAGGACATCGCCGGCGCGCTCCTGTTCCTTGCCGGGCGCGGCGGCGCCTATACGACCGGCGCCATCGTTCCGGTCGACGGCGGCTATGCGGTCGCCGCGCCGCCGCCGTTGTTCGGAGACGAGACATGAGCGTATGGGCGGATGTGCCGAGGATCCCGGCCGGCGAACTTGCGCAGCATGTCGGCCAGAGCTTCGTCTCGCACTGGCTCTCCGTCGATCAGGCGCGGATCGACGCCTTCGCCAAGGTGACCGAGGACGAGCAGTTCATCCACGTCGACCCGGTCGAGGCGAGCGCGACGCCGTTCGGCGGCACCATCGCGCACGGGTTCCTGACCCTCTCGCTGCTCTCGGTCATGGCCTACGGCGTGTTGCCGAAGATCGAGGGCGTGGCCATGGGCGTCAACTACGGCTTCGACAAGGTGCGATTTCTCCATCCGGTGCGCTCGGGCGCCCGCGTGCGGGGCCGCTTCACCCTGGTCGCTGCGACCCAGCGCTCGGCCGGCGAATGGCAGCTGACCTACGACGTCAGTGTCGAGATCGAAGGCGCGTCGAAGCCGGCCCTGGCTGCGACCTGGCTGACGATGCAGGTCGTGGGCGCGGCTTGAATCATCGCGCCGGCTTGTGGAGGCCGACGCCCATCGCGACCAGGAGGATGCCGGCGATGTCGGCCCGGGTCGGGACTTGGGCGAGGACCGCCATCCCGACGACTGTGGCGGTCGCCGGCAAGAGCGTCAGCATCAGCGCGAAAGTGGCGCGCGGCAACCGCGCCATGGCGAGTTGATCGCAGACGTAGGGGATGACCGACGACGACACGCCGACGCCGATCCCGGCCAGGATCAACTCCGGCCTGGAAAGCACAGGGACGACCTCGCCGATACCGAACGGCATGACGGCGATGCCGGCAACGAGCATCGCCGCGCCGAGCCGGTCGATTCCGCTCGCGCCGCGGGAACGCGAGATGGCGTGGCCGATCACGATGTAGACGCCAAACAGCGCCGCGTTGGCGATCGCCAGAAGCACCCCCAGCCTGTCGCCCGACCCTTGGAAGCCGATGAGCAAGAAGACGCCGGCGACCGCCACGATCAGGGCGACGACGTTGCGGAGGGAGCGCACTCCAACAAGCGCGACCACGATGGCGGCGACAAACTCGATCGCAGCGACGGTCGCCAGCGGCATGCGGTCGATGGCAAGATAGAACCCCGAGTTCATCAGCGCCAAGGTGACCCCGAGCGCGACGATCAGCAGGCGCGAGCTCCGATCGCCGTCGATCACGACCCGCCACGGGCGCCGCCAGACGGCGAAGACCGCCGCGGCCGAGGCGATCCGGAGCCAGGCGACGCCGAGCACGCCGACATGGCTGAAGAGCAGCACCGCGAACGACGGTCCGAGGTAGTGGAAGACCGCGCTGACCATAAAAAACGCATGCGGCGGCACGCGGCCGAATAAGGTGGCGTTCGAGGCATTAACCCGTTGCGACATGCCTTGATAATGGCAGGCTCATTGGCAGTAGCGACTGCGTTTATCCGGGTGATAGGATGGCTTGATCGTTATTTCGGAGCCGAGGATGCCAAATCACCGCAGAATCGAGAACATCGCGCTCGACGAAAGCGACCGTCGCCTGATTGACGCGCTCGACCGGAATGCGCGCACTTCGATCGCGGATCTCGCCAGGTTGATCGGCTTGTCGCCGCAAAGCACGTCCGACCGGGTCAAGCGCCTCGAAGACTTAGGCGTGATCGCCGCGTTCACGGTGCGGCTCGACCCGGCCGCGCTGGGGCTCGGAATCGGAGCTTACATCCGCATTCGTCCGGCGATGGGCGAACTGCAACGGGTCGGTCAGCTGTTGGTCGACATTCCCGAAATCATCGAATGCGACCGGGTGACCGGCGAAGATTGCTTCGTCGCAAAAGTCTTTGTCGCGCGCATCGACGACCTCGAGCGCGTCATCGACAAATTGCTTCCGTTCGCGCAGACGAACACTTCGATCATCCAGTCCTCTCCGGTGCGGCGAAGGCATCCGTCGTTGCCGCGCTAATGGCGCCGACTCTAACGCTCGTCGCCCGCGAGCGGCGCGCGGATGACGGACGCGCGCCGTGAAGCTAGGCGGGAAGCTGACGGTCGCGCATCGCCTGCAGCGTGCGGCTGCGCCCTGATCAGAGGGGAACAATCACGCTCTGCGCTGTGCCGCTCAACTCGATGCACCGCCAGGTCGATGGCCGATGCGGAACGGAATCCGGCCCGCTGAACGTTTCGTAAATTCCAACGCTGTGAAAATGGGCCGTCTGCCCCATCGGCACATCGATGGACGGCAGGAAGAGGCCAAACCGCTCTCCGCCTGTATCGATCGACGTCAGCAAACCGACAGACACCAGCTCCCCAAGCCCCGTGTCGTCAGTCTTTATGGCATCGGGTTTGAAGCTCTTCTGAAAGGCTCCGCTTGTGTAGGTCAAGGCAGGAAAGGACGGGTTGGCCCCGATCGTGTATTCCACAACGACACTTGAACCTTTCAGGACGAATTTGTTCGCAGGCATTGCTGATCTCCCTCAAATATAAACGTTATAAGTTCAACGGTGAATATAAATGCGTCCACACCAGGTCGACGGGTCTTGACGCAACCCAACGGCGCTCGGGTAGAACAAAACCCTCGATCGCGCAGTGACGCGCGTCACACCGCCGCGCGCCGGCGGTTCAAGCGTGGCAGGCGGGCCGCGCTTGTGTGAATGTAACTTGCATTGTCGAAGGCTGCGTGACAGGTTGTCGTTGCATTCGCGAGGATGAAAACGCTCGCTCCTAGAAATCGAGGTGGATGCGACCAAGCGCCGGCTTCAGGGCGTGTCAAGCAATGTGCCGGGGCAAAGCTCAGCGTCATATCGGCAAGCGTCGCTATGCATTGCGACGCAATTGGATTGAATTAATCGCATTCATCGTCAAACTTTAACGCAGGGAGAATACAATGGTCTGCAGAGCGCCCACTCTGGAAGGCGTGGTGCTGGTAAGTCATCACCCGGTCTCTGTCTTCACCACGACGACGGAGCACCTCGACCGCTTGAAGAAGAAGCCGGACGGACACTACAATCGAGAGGACGTCGTGAACCTGGTCAAGCAGGGTCACGCCGTCATGTACGACGAGGCGGCGGCGCGCGCCATTTCCCAGGCGAACGAGATCCTCATACACGGCTGTCCTCGCTTCTAGAGTTGCGTCGGACACGGCCGACGCAGGACCGGGCGCATCCGATGGCGGCGCGCGCCGTCGCCCTGAAGCGGTGCGCGCCCGGCGCTCGGGTGGTCCAAGGACTGGCCCTGGTCGAGCGCCGGGGCGCTCCTTGTTCGGCTCATCGTCCTGTCATCAATGTAAACATCGATGGCCGTAGCCCTGCAGAGCTGACTGGGGCAAGAGGATCAAAGCCTATTCGTCCTCAGGTCTCAGGTCCACGTCCGAGCTTGTCGAAGACCGCCTTATCCTCGCCAACCGTTCATCGGGATCCTTTGTATCGCTTCCGTGATAGTAGGCCACCAATGATCCTTCATTTCCGATGAGATAGATCGCCTTGTCGAGGTTCACTTTGTTTTCCGTATCACTAAACATGCCCAATATCGCCAAGCGTATTTCACGTAATTTCTCGGCCAATTTGTCTCCGTCGAACGTGTTCGTCTCCTCCCCCAACTCGGTCTCGGCATGCAATAACGCCAGATACGCGATCCGAGCCAGTTCTCCGACCTTTTGATTACTGGAAACAGCCATTTCTGTCCTCCTTCTTTACTGTCTATAAACGCGGGCCCAAGCCGAAGCGGTAAGGCGACCAACGGCGAGGCGCGAAACGGGCGGGGAAAGGGCCCTTAGAGGGTTGGCTGCGGTAATCGACGATGATGAGCGCCGTGTCTACGCTATAGCCCGCCTGGCCTTTCAAGCGCCGCGATCCGCAACAAGAGTGTTTCGTGTAAGATTGGCTTGTAACAAAACGCGCCGCCGCAAGGCGCGACGAATCGGAGAACAGGATGATCAGGCTCATCGGTATGGGGCTGGCGGCTTGCGCCCTGTGCATCACGCCTGCCGCCGCGGACGAAGACGTGTATGACGGCCCCACGGCCATCAGGCCGCTGACCGTGACGCCGCAACCGCAGCAATCCGCTCCGCCCGACGCCGTCTGCGACTTCGAGCATCAGTGCTACCCGGAGAAAGGCGGACCGATGGTCCGCGCCCCTGTGGCTCCCCCGGTCGCGGCAGCTAGCCCCATCGCGCCCTGGGGCCCGGCAGCGAGCTCCACTCCTGACGACCCCCTCGTCACGACCTGGCGCGACTGCATGGGGCAGGCCCTGCAGACCTACGAGCAGTCGCGCAACCTTCATGCCCTGCAGCTGGCCACGGGGCGCTGTCAGGTGCGGCTGGAGGAGCAGTCTGGCGAGGACTTCGTCGGCACGGAACTCCCGTTGGCGTCGCCCTCCCACAACGGCCGTCGCAACCTCGGCTGCGGCTGGTGGCCCATCGGCAGCGACGCCGACCGCGACTGTGCGGCGGGAGGGCGTCGCTTCTGACGACCGCAAGCGCGACGCCGCCCGACTGCAAGCCCCCCCGCCGCGGTTTTGCGCTCCGATAGAGGCGTGCAAACGCTCCGCGCGGCGGCCCTCTGAATCGAAACCGCCAGCAAACGCGCGCGTGCGCAATTTTGCGGTAACGGATGTTGACCGTTCAAGCGGCCTGCCCTGGTTCAGCGGGCGCATTCGAGCGGACCGTCTGCGGCTTCCGATCGCCGCCGCTCTCGGCGTGCAGACGATCTCCACCCGCCCGCTCTGCGGGGGCTGCGATCTTCGCTGCTTCAGAATGCGTTGGAGTCGCCGTCAGCAATCTTTCATCGACGTCCGGCAGACCGCTGGTTGCGGGAAGACCGCAGAACTGACTGAACCTCGCAGCGGCCGACACTTCGAGCTCCAAGCTCAGAGCCGAAGCCTTCTCCATGAATGACGCCAGCGCCTCATCGCTGCGATGAGCGTAGAGGGCCAATGCCTTTGACAGGTCTTCTGCGGTGGCCGTGAGCTCTTTATGAAACACGTCGCGGAGATTTCTCAGATCGCTTACATAGCTTTGGACCAGATCCTGCATCGGATTTTCCTCATCGCGTCTTCGCCGCGCTCCGACAGCACAACGCGTTACCGCATCCCATGAAGCTTCCTAGACAAGGCTATGAAAAACGCGACGGACCGTCAACACACTGAAGTAACACCGTCAGCTTCGACTTCGAACGGGGATTGCGCGGGGACACGGCGACGGGGTGGACGGCGACCCGTCGTATGACCAGGGGTACGCGATGGGCTCGCGCCTCGCCAAGGATTTAGGCGGCAAGTCCGCCGATGGTCGTGCGAGTGCCAATGTAACAGTGCCTCGCGATTTCGTTGCGACTGGCCTTGTGGTCACGTGGCTCCGGAAAGCTCAACTCACCCTCGATATGGGGTCGGCACGTTTCGATACCTGGTCAGGGAGTGCTGCCGCTACGGCCATTCCGCTGATCCGTTTGCGGGAATGGTCTCGAGGCAAGGGATGCACGAGCCTTTGGACCTCGGGACAACACGAATGCCCGCTAGAGCGGGATGCATTTAGGTTCGCGCATATCCTGAGTTTGCGAAGTAGTTGGCGCATTCCTTGGCGGTGAAGGCGCCGAGGAGCTCACCGACGGCGGCGGTCAAGGTCTCGATGGTGCGGGCTGCGGCCTTGCGCAGGAGATGTTTCAGCTTGGCGAAAACCTGCTCGATTGGATTGAGGTCCGGGGAGTATTTGGGCAGGAAAATGAGTTTGGCTCCGGCCGCGCGGATGGCTTGGCGGATCGCTCTGCCCTTGTGGCTTCCAAGGTAGTCCATGATCACCAGATCGCCCGGTAGCAGCGTGGGCGCGAGGACCTTCTCGACATAGGTTTTGAACGCCTCGGCGTTGATCGGGCCGTCGAGAATCCAGGGCGCTTCGATTCTGTCGCAGCGCAGCGCGGCGATGAAAGTCATGGTTTTCCAATGGCCATGAGGAACTTTGGCCACCAGCCTCTCGCCCAGCGGCGCCCATCCCCTGAGCGGCTCCATGTTGGTTTTGGTCCAGGTTTCGTCGATGAAGACCAGGCGCTCCGCAGCGATCTGGTCTTGCCGCTTAGTCCACTGCTCGCGTCGACGCGCCACGTCGGGGCGGTCGCGCTCGCTGGCCACGACGGTTTTTTTTGAAGCTGAGCTTCTCGGCGTGGACGAAGTTCCACACCGACCGGTAGTCGACCTTGAGGCCGCGGTCGGCGAGTTCGCGCACCAGACCGCGCAGCGTGAAGCCGCCCTCTCGCACCCGTCGCGCCAGAAACGCCTCATGCTCTCCGCGGATCGCCCTCGGCTTATGTCCGCCCATCTGGCCCGGTTCGAGGCTGCCCCGTCTCTTGATATCGCCGAACCCAGATCACCACCGTGCTCACCGCCACGGCGAACTGAGCGGCCGCTTTATTTCGAGACAGCCCGCCTTCCAAAACCGAAGCCACAACCCGCTCGCGAAGATCCATCGAATAAGGCTTGCCCATCCATGCCGGCCTCCTCCCAGCCAGCACCTTGAATCAGAACAAAGCCGATTCGAGAATCCCCCGGTTCAGCCCAAAATCATCCTGCTCTAATATAATTTGACGGTGCGGATCGCATCGCGCATTCCGATCAGGTTCTTGCGATTATTCAGCAACAGACCTTGCATCGCGATGCGAGCGGCGTCGGGTTCATGGCGGTGGACCGCTTCGGCCACTTCGCGATGTTCCTCCAAGAAGCGGATGACCATATGTTCGGCCTTAATCGCAAGCTCAAAGTTCGCGCGCAGCACGGAGATGACCGTGCGCAGGAATTGCATCATCAAACGGTTGTGGCACGCCTCAAACAAGCGCCGGTGAAATAGGATGTCAGCCTCGACAGCGCGGTTGCGGTCGGCGAGATTCGCTTCCATCTGTTCGTAGGCCTCAAACAGACGCAGCACCTCCGTCGTCGTCGCCGCGCTCGCCGCCATGGCCGCGACTTCCGGTTCGATAACGAACCGGAGCGCGCTCAACTCGTCCACGAGACTGTCACGCATGGCCTCGCTTTCGAGCGCCCACCCGATGACCTGCTGGTCGAAGAAGTTCCATTCGCTCTGCGGCTGCACTGGCGTGCCGGTCCCTTGAGCGACGCGCACCAGACCCTTGGTGCTCAACACCTTGATCGCCTCGCGGATGACGTTGCGGCCAACGCCCATCGAGCGCGCGAGTTCGTTTTCCGGCGGCAGCGGAAACTCCTGAGGATGCTGGCCATGAACAATAGCGCGCCCCAGCATATCGACGGTTCGGGCGACGAGCGACGGACTGCGCGCCGCTGCCGGCAGGGGAACCTTCAGGATAGGCGATGAGGCGCGGGCCAAGGAGGCGTCTTCGCGCCTTTGCCTAGGCGTGCGCACGCGCGAGCTCCGTCTCTCCAACGATCATGGACACGGCGCGATCGGCGAACGCCATGACCGGCGCGTTTGTGTTGCCCGAGGGAATCAACGGCATCGCAGCGCAGTCGATGACGCGCAGCGCCTCCACCCCGCGCACCCGCAGCTTTGTGTCCAGCGCCGCCATCTCATCGTCCTCACGGCCCATGCGCGCCGTGCCTATCGGATGATAGTTGGTCTTTACGGTCTTGGCGCAATAGCGGCGCAACGCCTCCTCGTCCGTCACGTCTGCGCCGGGCAGCATCTCATGGCGTATCAGCGACCGCATGGGTTCGGTCGCGAGCAAAGTGCGCGCGAATCGGATTGACGCGATGGTGAGCCGCAGATCCTCAGGATCGCCGAAGAAGCGCGAATCGACCCACGGCTTGTCGTTTGGGTCGGCCGAGCGCAGCCAAACGCGGCCGCGCGCCTTCGGCCGCAGCAGGCAGGAGGTAAGGGTGACGCCGTGCGTAGGCCGCAGGTCCGTCACATCTCGGTCGAGATAGACGATGGGCGCACAGTAGAGCTGGATGATCGGACGCTCGCCGCCATCCGGGTCGTAGAACGCGCATGCCTCAATACCCGTCGTTGTCACCGGACCGGTGCGGAAGGCGAGAAACTGTATCCCATTGCGGAGCATGCGCCAGCCGCGATCCTCGCCGAAATAGCCGACCGCGCGGTTGGTGGCGGCGATCACCGGGACCTCGTGGTGATCTTGCAGATTCTCGCCGACGCCGGGCAAGTCCGAGCGCACGGCAATGCCTAGCTCCCGCAAGTGGTCGGCCGGCCCAATGCCCGACAGCATCAACAGTTTTGCCGTATTGTAGGCGCCCGCGGCGACCAGCACCGCCGCTGCGGCGCGTGCGGTCTCGGTCTTGCCGCCACTGCGGTATTCGACGCCGACCGCGCGCGCGCCCTCGAACACTATGCGCGTCACCAGCGCGTTCGTCGTCACAGTCAGCCGCGCATCGCCGTCGAACGGAGCCAGGAACGCCCGCACAGCGTCGCACCGTGCGTGCCGCCCGATGGTGTGCTGCATGATTCCCACGCCGGCCTGCCGGGCGCCGTTGAAGTCCGGGTTGTAGGGAACTCCCGCGCCCTGCGCCGCCAAGATGAACGCCTCTGTCATCTCGCAGGTGTAGCCGGGGTCGGAAACCCAGAGCCTGCCATCGATGCCGTGCCAAGCATCGTTGAACTTGGTGTTGCGCTCCATCCCGCGGAAATGCGGCAGCATGTCTGCGTACGACCAACCGGAGTCGCCGCCCAGGAAATCGTCCCAGCCGTCGTAATCCTCGCGCTGGCCGCGCATGTACACCATTGCATTGACCGAACTGCCGCCACCCAACACCCGCGCCTGCGGCACGATTGGGGCGCGGCCGTCGAGCTGCGGCTGCGGCACGGTCTTATGCATCTCGAGGAAGTCCTCGCGCGCGAGATACTTGAGATATCCGGCCGGCATCCGCATCAGCCGGGCATATTCGCGCGGGCCGCGCTCGAGCAGCAGCACGCGAGCGCCATGGTCGCCCACCAGCCGGGCCGCCGCCACGCAGCCGGCAGATCCGCCGCCGGCGATGACGTAGTCATACTCCATGCGGCACGCCCTCCCGGCCCTTGCCGCTGCGGAGGCGCCGGCCGCTCGCCGCATCGAACACGTATAGGGCGGTGCGGTCGAGGCGCAGCCCCACCACCTCATCGAATCCTGGCCGGCGCCACGGCTCACTCAGCGCGGTCAGCGTCCCCTCGCCAATCGACACAACAACCTGCACGCCCGCCCCGGTATATTCAACGGCGAACACCGGGCCGGTGATGTCGGCCGTTTCCGGCGGCGCGAGCGATACTCGCTCCGGCCTGACGCCCAGCACCACGTCGCCCGCGAGATCGGGCGGACAGTCGCGCAGACGGATCGCCCCGGATCGGAACACTCCGTCCGCCAGCTGGCCGCGCAAGAGGTTCATCGGCGGGGAGCCGATGAAGGTCGCGACGAAGAGCGTCTCCGGGTCGTCGTAGATGTCCTCAGGCGTGCCTAGTTGCACGATCTCGGCGTGGTTCATCACTGCGACGCGGTGGGCGAGCGTCATCGCTTCGATCTGATCATGGGTCACGTAGATCGTTGTCGTCTGCAGCTCATGGTGAAGGTGCTTGAGTTCCGCCCGCATCGACACGCGCAGTATTGCGTCGAGATTGGAAAGGGGCTCGTCCATGAGGAACAGGTTCGGCGTGCGCACAATGGCGCGGGCAAGCGCCACGCGCTGCCGCTGGCCTCCAGACAGGGATTTCGGCCGGCGGTCGAGCGACTCGCCGAGCCGCACCTTGGCGGCGGCCGCCTCGATTTGGCGTGTCCGCTCCGGTTCCGGCACTCCGCGCAACCGCAAGGGGTAGCCGATATTCTCGCGAACCGTGAAATGCGGATAGAGGCCGTAGTTCTGGAACACCATCGCGATGTCGCGGTCGCGCGCAGGCCGGTCGTTAACCCGCTCGCCGCCGATCAGGATGTCCCCGGAGGTGACCGGCTCCAATCCCGCCACCATGCGCATCGTCGTCGTCTTGCCGCATCCCGATGGGCCCAGGAGCACAAGAAACTCCCGGTCGCGCGCCGTCAGGCTGAGGTCGCGCACGGCGATAAAGCTACCCCAACGCTTCTCGACGTGATTCAGCGTCACCTCGACCAAGTCCGTTCCTCCCTTCTTGCTGCTTGACTCAGCACGTTCAGACATACTACGACTAGCACTCCAACATCCTATGCCTCAATCATAATTATGGGATGTCTGGACCGTTGGCTCGGCCCGACGCGGGGTATGGAACAACGACGACGAGAGCTCGCGACACGGCAAATCCGGTACGCGCGCCGAAAACAGGAGGATAGCATGGCCCAAGGAAACCGGGCGCCGTTTGGCGGCCTTCATTTGCCGATCTCGCGACGCAGCCTGATCCGAGCGTCCGCCATTCTGGCCGGCGCTGGAATGATCTCATCACCGCTGCGGCCGCTTTGGGCGGCAGAAACATTCGACGAACTGAAGCCGCAATGGACCGCCGCCAATATCGACTGGTCGGCCGCCAAGGGTAAGACGATCGTCCTCGGCGCCGAGCAGCATCCGTGGACCAACGCCATCGCGCCAGTCATTCCGTTATTCACCCAACTGACCGGTGTCGATGTACACGTACTGACGCAGAGCGAGACCGAATATACCGCGCAGCTGCCTGTGAAGCTCGGCTCCGGGGGCGCGACGCCGGACGTCTACATGGTCTGGGCTATCGGCCAGGCGATCACCGCAGGGTGGCTTGAGCCGCTCGACCATTTCTATGAGGACAAACAGCTCACCGACGCGAAATGGTGGGACGAGGAGGATCTCTTTCCGTCTGCGCGGTCGTTCCAGAAATGGTCGGATGGCAAGCGCTACGTCATGCCGATAACGGCGGAAAGCCAGATCCTGTTCGCCAACAAACCCATGCTGGACGCCAAGGGGCTAAAGGTCCCGGAGACCATGGACGAGTTGCTTAGCACGGCAAAGGCGCTGAAGACCGCCGACGTGGCTGGCATCGCAATGCGCGCCAAATCAACCGGGGACAGCACGTGGCCGGCCGGCGGTTTCATCTTCACCTATGGCGGCTCAATTATCGCACTCGACGGCAGTGTCGCGATCAACAAGCCGGAAGCCGTGGCGGCCATGGAAATGTATGGCCGCTTGCTGCACGAGGCCGGTCCGGTTGGCATCTCCAGCTACCAGTGGACAGAGTGCCTCAACGACTTCATGGCGCAGGCCGTGGCCATGGGCTGCGATTCTTCGAACTTCGCAACCGACATCGCCAATCCGGACAAGAGTTCAAGCCGCCGGCCACACAATATATGGCACCATCCCTCGCGCTGGCTCCATGCCGATCAAGCCGAATATGTGGCATTGGACGGCCGGCATAAACTCGCACTCGGCGAACAAGGACGCGGCCTGGTTGTTCCTGCAGTGGGCAAGCTCGAAGCCGACTTGCATGCTTACCGCAGCGGCGGGCTTGGCCACTCCGCGTGCATCGGCTTGGGCGTCCAGCGCCTTCAATAAGCGCTTCGGCGAACAGGCGTCGCGTGTAGCGCTGACCAGCCTCAAGGCCGGCGACGGCGACCTGTTCAAGAAGACCTGGTTCCACCCCAAGGGGCCGATTCTTCTCGATGCGTTCGGCATTGCGATCAATCAGGTGGCGACCGGCGCAATGGGCGCGCAAGCGGCAATGGATGCCGCCGCGGGAAAGATGCAGGCCGCGCTCGGATAACGCGGCGTTGCAAGATCGCATGTACGCCCTATCGGCCGGCCGGCGCACTGGCGCTCGGCCGTTCCGTTCGGGTGACGTCGCCGCACGCGATCGGCGACGCTTTCTCCTGCTGATGCTGGCGCCGGCGACCACCCTGCTCGTCGGGCTGACCGTCATCCCGTTCGTAGTCAGCGTCGTCTTCTCGTTCTCGAATTACTCACTGGTCACGCCGCACGATTTCGCCTTCATCGGTCTCGGCAACTACGCGCGCCTTATCGCGAGCAGCGAGTTTTGGAACGCGCTGCGCGTCACGGTCGCGTTCACCCTCGCCGCGGTCGCGTTGGAACTCGTCGTCGGCGTCGGCGTCGCCGCTCTGCTGCACCACGAGACGCGCGGGGCGCCGGCGCTGCGCATCATCTACCTGCTGCCTTTGGCCGTGACGCCGGTCGCCGCAGTATTCTCCTTCCGTATCATGCTTAACCCAAGCCTTGGCGTGTTCAACTACCTGCTGCGCCAGATCGGCCTGCCGCCACAGGACTGGCTCGGCACGCCCGCCATGGCCTTCGGCTCGCTGGTCGGCGTCGATGCGTGGCAGTGGACGCCGTTCATTTTGCTGATCGCGGCCGGCGGGCTTGCAGCGATGGACGAGGAACCTCTGGAGGCGGCGCGCATGGACGGGGCCGGATCGATCGCCGTGTTCTTCCATCACAGCCTCCCGATGCTGTTCCCTTACCTCGCGGTGGCCATTGTATTTCGCAGCATCGACGCGTTCAAAACGTTCGACATCATCTTCGTCCTGACCGGCGGCGGTCCCGGAATCGCCACGCGCACGCTCAACCTGCTCGCCTACAAGCAGGGGATCGAGTTTCTCTCGATGGGATACGCGGCGGCGATCGCAATCGTCATGCTGCTGATCACGCTCGCCGCAAGCCAGGGCTTTCTTCGCCGGATCGACATGTTTCGCCCCAAGGCGACGCTGTGAGCGCGAACGCACGCGCCACGCGGCTGCGCCCGCTCTCGCTCGCGTCGCGAATTGGCCGGCGGCTCTCGCCTTGGCTGCGCCGTCTGCTGCTTTGGCTCTTCGCGGTCTGGTGTCTGTTCCCGATCTACTGGCTCGCGACGATGAGCCTCAAGCGACAAGTCGATGCGATCTCGCGCACGCCGCGTTTCTTGTTTTCTCCGTTCTGGACAAACTATGCGTCGGTGCTATCGAGCGGGGAAGTGTGGGGGTATTTCAGGGCGTCGTTAATCGTCGCCCTCGCCTCCACCGCGATCGGCCTCGCGTTGGGTGTCCCCACGGCCTATGTCCTGGCGCGTTATCGCTTTCGCGGCAATGCCGACTTCGGCTTCTGGGT
Organism: uncultured Alphaproteobacteria bacterium; assembly: GCA_963772555.1. Classification (GTDB taxonomy): domain Bacteria; phylum Pseudomonadota; class Alphaproteobacteria; order Rhizobiales; family Beijerinckiaceae; genus Roseiarcus. The sequence continues at coordinate 45,316 of CAVYXQ010000005.1, forward strand.
GCTATCGACGCGCATGACGCCGCCGGTCGCGATGCTGATCCCCTTCTTCGTGCTCTTTGTGCGCATAGGCCTGTTCGACACCTACGGTGGCCTCGTGCTCGCGCACGTCGCCATCAACATCTCCATCATCGTATGGCTGATGAAGGGATTTTTTGAGGACCTGCCGATCGAGCTGGAGGAGGCGGCATTTTTGGATGGGGCCGGGCACTTTCAGGCGTTCCGGCAAATCTGCTTGCCGGTGGCCCTGCCGGGCATCGCAGCCGTCGCCATCCTGGCCTTCCTTTTCTCCTGGAACGAGTTCTTGTTCTCGCTGGTGCTGACAGAGAACATCCGCACTGCGCCGGTGGGCCTCTACAACTTCGTCGGCTATCAGGAGATCCGCTGGGGCGAACTGTCGGCCTCCGCGGTGCTGATGCTGGCGCCGGTGATTCTGTTCGTGTTCGTGTTCCAACGCCAGCTCGTCCGCGGGCTGACGCTGGGGGCGATCAAGTGATGCCGCAGGTCGATGCGCCATGACCCGTAAGTTGCGTTCGCAGGCATGGTTTGGCGGCGTCTCCAAAGATGCGTTCATCCATCGGAGCTGGATGAAAAACGGCGGCCTGCCCGACGATGCGTTCGACGGCCGGCCGGTCATCGGAATTTGCAACACGTTCTCCGATCTCACGCCCTGCAACGCGCACTTCAGGGAGCTCGCGGCGCATGTGAAGGCGGGTGTGCTCGAGGCCGGCGGCCTGCCGCTCGAATTCCCGGTTTTCTCCTGCGGCGAATTGAACCTGAGACCGACCGCCATGTTGTTCCGCAACCTCGCCGCCATGGACGTGGAAGAGGCCATCCGGGGCAACCCGCTCGATGGCGTGGTGCTGATGGCCGGCTGCGACAAAACCACTCCCGCCCTGCTCATGGGCGCCGCGTCTTGCGATCTGCCGGCGATCCTGATCTCGGGCGGTCCGATGTTGAACGGCAAGTTCCGTGGCCGCGACATCGGCTCCGGCACGGACGTGTGGAAGTTCTCCGACGACGTGCGCGCCGGCGCGATGAGCATCGCCGACTTCATCGCCGCCGAAAGCGCCATGTCGCGCTCGCCGGGGCACTGCATGACGATGGGCACCGCCTCCAGCATGGCGATCATGGCGGAGTTGCTCGGCGTGACGTTGCCGGGCAACGCGGCATGGCCGGCGGTCGATGCGCGGCGGACGCGGCTCGCCCGGCTCACGGGGCGACGCGCCGTTGAGATCGTACGCGAGGATTTGCGGCTTTCGCGCATACTTACATCGGCTGCGTTCGCCAATGCGATCCGCATGAACGGCGCGGTCGGCGGCTCGACCAACGCGGTGATCCATCTGCTCGCGATCGCCGGACGCGTCGGAGTCGATCTGACGCTCGACGACTGGGACAAGCTTGGACGCGGAATACCGACCATCGTCGATTTGATGCCGGCGGGCCGATATCTGATGGAGGATTTTTGTTACGCCGGGGGCGTGCCCGCGACGATGCGGCGCATCGCCGATCTGCTCGACCTCGACGCGACGACGATAACCGGCCGAACGCTCGGGGAAAACATCGCAGATGCGGTCTGCTGCAACGACGAGGTCATCCGCGCGCGCGACCGGCCGCTGGTGGCGGAGGGAGGGATTGCGGTGTTGCGCGGGAATCTGGCGCCTTCCGGCGCAGTGCTGAAACCCTCGGCGGCATCGCCCGAACTGATGCGGCATCGCGGCCGTAGCGTGGTGTTCTCATCAATCGAGGATTACCGTGCGCGCATCGACGACCCGGCGCTCGACATAGACGCTTCCTGCGTAATGGTGCTGCAGAACTGCGGCCCGAAGGGCTATCCTGGAATGGCCGAGGTCGGGAACATGGCGCTCCCCCGCAAGCTGCTCGAACGCGGCGTGCGCGACATGGTGCGCATCTCGGATGCGCGCATGTCCGGCACGGCGTTCGGCACCGTCGTCCTGCACGTCGCCCCCGAGGCGGCGGCGGGGGGGCCGCTGGCGCTCGTGCGCGATGGCGACATCATCGACCTCAGCGTCGCCGAGCGACGTTTGCATCTCGACGTCCCGGAGGGCGAATTGGCGGCGCGCCGCGCCGCCTTGCAGCCCCAGCCGGACGGCGGCGGCGGCTATCAGGGTCTCTACGTGCGCCATGTGCTGCAGGCCGATCGCGGCGCCGACTTCGATTTCCTCGTCGGGAGCCGCGGCCATGCGGTGCCGCGTGAGAGCCATTGACTGCCGCGGCGCCCGACCTCGCCGGCATCCATGCCGTTCTTTATGCGCTGTTTGACTCCGACGAACGGCTCGATCGCGCCGCCATGCGCCGTCAGGTGGAACTTTGCCTGGCCGCCGGCGTGCGCGGCGTCACCGCGCTGGGTCTCGCGACCGAGGTCGCGAAACTGACTGAGGCAGAGCGGCGCGCGATCATGGACTGGACGCGCGAGGACGTCGCGGGGCGCGCGCCGCTCGGCTTCACCATCTTCGGCGCCTCGGTCCGCGAGCAGATCGCACAAGTCCGTCACGCAGAGCAGGCTGGCGCAGACTGGGTTATCCTGCAGCCGCCGATGGTGGGTGTTTATCCTCCCGGCGAGTATTTGCGCTTCTTCGGCCGCGTCGCTGACGCCACCAAGCTGCCCGTCGCGATCCAGAACGCCCCCGCTTACATGGGAAGGGGCCTCGGTCCCGACGACTTGGCGACGCTCGCGGCGGGCCACCGGAACATCGCCTTCCTGAAGGCGGAAGGGCCCGCGACAGAAATCGCCGGCCTGATCGCGGCGCTCGGGGCCAAAGTGGGGGTGTTCAATGGGCGGGGCGGACTGGAGCTAACCGACAATCTGCGTTTCGGCTGCTCGGGGCTGATCCTTGCCCCGGACCTGATCGATCTCGCCGTGCTGGCTTACGCCCGGTTCCGCGCCAACGACGGGGCTGCGGCGGAAGCGATCTATTCGCGGATGCTGCCGGCGATCAGCTTCGTCATGCAATCGATCGAGTTCTCTGATCTGCTACGGAAAGCGGCTGTTCTGCTTGCGGGCTGGCTTGCCTGTTTATGACCGCGCGCCGGCGCTCCGCCCCGCGCCGGCCGGAGAATCTATTCTGGCCCGGCTCGCGGATGACCTCGGCCCTCTCAACGGCGAACAGGCGCGCCGGCCTTGACGGCCTCGCCCTCTGCTACGGGCTCTATCGCGATCTCCTGGCGTACCAATGCCGCAAGCACGGCGTGGCGGTCGTTGCCTATTATCTTCGCCGTAATCGACGATGATGAGCGCCATGTCTACGCCATGGCCCTATGATCGCTCTCAGTCCGCGAGCCCCATGACGAACGCCAGGGCGATATTGAGGCGTCCGATTTCCTCGCCGTTGAGGCGACCTATGAGCTGTCCAACCCGTTCCCGCCGAACCGCGACCGGCTTGTCGACCATGACTTGGGACTGAACGCGCAAGCCGTTCTGCGCGTTCGGATCGATCGTCACGCGAAAGTCTGGAGCATCGACGATTTCCGATGTCATCTGGCATACGACTACCGATGCATGGGCTTCAGGAAACGCATCGGTCTCAACGATGACGGCCGGTCGCGGCTTCCCATAATCGCCCGCCGCCGCGACGATAACGACGTCGCCACGCTTCATCGTTCGCTTGGACTGGGCGCGTCGAATTCGGAAACCGCTTCAATCCAGCTCAAGGCCTCGTCTTCGTGGCCTCGGTCGAGACGAACGACCTGAGCCGCAACCCGCTTTCGAACAGACGCCAGCCGCGGGTCCGGCACGAGGAGACGCAATTCGCGCAGACCTTGCCCGCGCCGCCGCTCGCGCATCCTTCGCATTCGTTCGGCCGGCGCAGTCACCCGGATCTCCTCGATAGGCCGCATACCGCCACTGTAACGCGTTACAGCCCCGAAAGCAAGGAGGCGCGGCCCGCCGCAGGCCGGCCGCTGCCCGACCGGCGCCGAATTTCAGCGGCGCTCTCGACGCGCGATCCGCGCCTTTTCAGGACGCGATCGGCCGCCGTCTCCGGCGCGTCGTCACAACCGGCAAGCTTGGGCCCAGGCCCAAGCGCACAGGCGACGACTGGCGCGTCGCGAAACGGGCGGAGGGAATTGCTGGCATGACACCGTAACACGGGTTGATATACAAATGGTTCAGCTACAGTACAGGGTCAGCCGATGCGGGGCCCATGTCGTCTTGTGTGGACGGCCTCTTGGCAAGCGGGTTTTCGACGGTCTGATCGCTTTGGTCGGCTGCGGTCATATGTCCGGCCTTTGGTGCGGCATAGGACCGCTGGCCCTGATGATATTCGACAGCCCTGGTCCCTATCATTGCGGCGAGCTTGGGAGCTCGTGACGGATGTCGGGGTGTCCTGGGCTTTCGTGGCGACCGTGTCGTTCATCACGTCGTTGCGCTTGCCAATCTCTTCGAAAATGAAACGCCTATCCTGGAAAGCCCTTTCTTCAGGCCTTGGTATACAGTTCGGTTCGGAAGCTTTCGCCGGTCGACATCATCGCCCAGGCGATTCTGGCCAGCTTGTTGGCCAGGGCGACCGCGACGACGCGCTCAGGCTTCCTGGCCCTCATGGCGACGATCCATTCGGCCAAGGCCCCTTTGTGTTTGTGGGCCACCCGCAACACCGACGTGCATCCCACGACCAGCATCTTGCGCAGATATCGGTTGCCCTTTTTGGTGATGGCGCCGAGCTTGTCCTTGCCGCCGCTCGAGTGCTGGCTCGGCGTAATGCCCAGAGACGCGCTGAAATCGCTTCCCGACCTGAAGACGCTGGGATCGGGAGTGAGAGCGGCGATCGCCGATGCGATCAGCGGGCCGAAGGCGGGGATCTCGTCCAGCAACTGGCTTGTCTGGTTCTTGCCGCTTGCTCGGGCGATTGTCTTCTCCAAATCGTCGATCTTTTCGTCGAGGCCGCCGCCGTGCGAGGCCAGCATCGCCGTTGCTTGCTTGGCCTCTTCGGGAAGGGTCTCGTCGGCGAGCGCGAGCGCCAGCAATTCCTTGACCCGGTGGATGCCCTTGGGCGCGATCAAGCCGAACTCCGAGAGATGCCCGCGCAGCGCGTTGACGGTCATGGTTCGCTGCTTGACCAGCAATTCCCGGGTCTTGTGCAGCATCAGCACGGCTTGCTGATCCGCGCTCTTGATCGGCACAAACCGCATGTCGGGGCGCGACATGGCCTCGCAGATCGCAGCCGCGTCGTTCGCATCGTTCTTGCCGCGCTTGACGTAGGGTTTCGTGTAAGCGGGAGGAATCAAGACCACTTCGTGCCCCAACGCCTGGATCTCTCGCGCCCAGTAATGGGACGATCCACAAGCCTCCATCCCGACGCGGCAGGGCGCTGCTTGGGCGAAGAAACCAAGCACCTTGCCCCGGCTCAACTTACGCGCCACCGCAGGCGCGCCTTCACGCTCGATCGCATGCACCTGGAAAAAGTTCTTCGCCAGGTCGATCCCAATCCTGATAAAGGTTCTCATGGACGGCTTCCCTATCCGCGACCTGCACCGGTCACGCCTCGGCACTTGATGCCGTTCGGGTGAGGCCGTCCACATCATCATTGCGAGGAGCGCAGCGACGAAGGTGTGCCTGGCATGGGCATTGGATTGGAGGTGAAAGTCCTTCGCGGGGCGAGTTGGTAGCAACCGCGAGCCGGAGGCAACTGCATTGTCGCGAGGCGATGTGGGGAAGAAGCCCGAGGCGAACCGCAGCACCGAACGAAAGTGAAGCCCTGAGCAGGCCGGGCCGACCGGGTAAGCGTGCCTTCGAACGCGACGCCCAAAATCCAACCGAGGTCGGAGCGGTAGTGGGGACGGGGGCGGCGGGACATCCAGTGAACCTTACCCAGGGAGGTCTGCATGGGTCCGCGCGAGCGGTAGACCCGAAGGAGGCAACGACGACGGGACGACGCCCATGCAGAAGTCGGATCTCCTTGTAGTAGCGAGGAAGCCGGTGAAAGCCGGCGGAGCAAAGGAGGAGATGGATTGAAAAGGACGGGACCACGGCAATTGAGCCTCGTGTTCGCCGACAGCCCCTCGGGGGGCGGGGTGGCCGAGCCCTCGGACGCATCCGAGCGGCGGAGCTTCCTGCTGCACAAAGCGAGGACCAAGAAAACGAGAGGCCCCGCCGCCATCGCGGCCGACACCAGTCGGCTGCTCGAAGAGGTGGCGTCCGAAGCCAATCTGGCCAAGGCGCTGCTGACCGTGGTGCGTAACAAGGGAGCGCCCGGAGTGGACGGACAGACGGTCGAAGCGGCGGAAGCGCAAGCCCCGTCGATGATTGCCCGGCTGCGCCGAGACTTGCTGGCGGAATGCTATCGGCCTGGCGATGTCCGCCGTGTCTGGCTGCCGAAGCCGGGGGGCGGACAAAGGGGGCTCGGCATTCCAAACGTGATCGACCGGACGGTTCAACAGGCGGTCCTCCAGATCCTGGAGCCGATCTTCGAGCCGACCTTTCACGACAGCAGTCACGGTTTCCGGCCGAACCGGGGCGCTCATACCGCTATCGCCGAAGCCACAGGTTACCTCAAGGACGGATATCAAACGGTCGTCGACTTGGATTTGGCCAAATTTTTTGACCATGTTCATCATCAACGCCTGCTCGCCCGGATCGCAGAACGCGTGACGGACGGGCGGATCATCCGCCTGATACGCCTGATGCTGACAGCGACGGTGGTGATGCCGGACGGAACGAAGGTCGCTGTCCGGGAAGGAACCCCCCAAGGGGCCCCGCTTTCGCCATGCCTTTCCAACATCGTCCTCGACGAATTGGATCGGGAATTGGCGCGGCGCGGCCTCCGGTTCGTGCGGTACGCCGATGATGCCAACATCTTCGTGCGGAGCGAACGGGCCGGATTGCGGGTCATGGCATCGGTTCGGAATTTCCTGGAAAAGCGTATGCGGCTCCAGGTGAACGAAGCGAAGAGCGGGGTCCGCAAACCCGACGAGGTCGCCTTCCTGGGCTTCAGCTTCCGCTGCACGAAGGAGGACCAGGGCGACGCTGTCGCCGTGTTTCCCTCTGGAAAGGCGAAGCGCCGACTGAACGCCACCATACGGGACATGACGCCGCCGAACTGGGGGCGTTCCATCGCAGCCTGCATGGAGAACCTCAGCCGATACCTGAACGGATGGATGACCCATTTCCGGCTTTGCACGTCGGATGCGGTCGAGGGTCTGCGCGTCACCGACGCTCATATCCGCCGCCGGATCAGGGCGATCATCGTCCGACACAGGAAGCGGAGCCGCTTCCTGTTCCGCCACTTGTTGAGCAAAGGCGTCAGCCGCAAGGCGGCGGCCGGATGCGCGTACTGCGGCAAAGGGGCATGGGTAAAGTCGAACCACGGCGCAATGACGCGAGCCTACCCACCGAGCTGGTTCACCGGCCGGCAGGTCTCGCTCAAAGCCCGCTGGCGCGAACTCAACCCGCCGGCGGCATCAGCCCAGCTTTCGCTGGCGCTCTGATATACCGATCCAAAGAGCCGGATGCGGGCCCGCATGTCCGGTTCTGCGAGAAGCGCGGAGGAGCAATCCGCCGCGCTTACTCGACCAATCCACGGCCCGGCGCCCTGCGGGCTGGATTGCTTCGCCTTCGGCTCGCAATGGCCTCGCACAGCGGCGGCCTCGACGAAAAGATCGACGATTTGGAGAAGACAATCGCCCGAGCAAGCGGCAAGAACCAGACAAGCCAGTTGCTGGACGAGATCCCCGCCTTCGGCCCGCTGATCGCATCGGCGATCGCCGCTCTCACTCCCGATCCCAGCGTCTTCAGGTCGGGAAGCGATTTCAGCGCGTCTCTGGGCATTACGCCGAGCCAGCACTCGAGCGGCGGCAAGGACAAGCTCGGCGCCATCACCAAAAAGGGCAACCGATATCTGCGCAAGATGCTGGTCGTGGGATGCACGTCGGTGTTGCGGGTGGCCCACAAACACAAAGGGGCCTTGGCCGAATGGATCGTCGCCATGAGGGCCAGGAAGCCTGAGCGCGTCGTCGCGGTCGCCCTGGCCAACAAGCTGGCCAGAATCGCCTGGGCGATGATGTCGACCGGCGAAAGCTTCCGAACCGAACTGTATACCAAGGCCTGAAGAAAGGGCTTTCCAGGATAGGCGTTTCATTTTCGAAGAGATTGGCAAGCGCAACGACGTGATGAACGACACGGTCGCCACGAAAGCCCAGGACACCCCGACATCCGTCACGAGCTCCCAAGCTCGCCGCAATGATAGGGACCAGGGCTGTCGAATATCATCAGGGCCAGCGGTCCTATGCCGCACCAAAGGCCGGACATATGACCGCAGCCGACCAAAGCGATCAGACCGTCGAAAACCCGCTTGCCAAGAGGCCGTCCACATATGACGGCCGCGGGCTCTGGCGTGATCGAATATTTCGCTTCGGCCGCGGGGAGGCGCCGTCACCAGAATTGCACCGCCTCGCCGCCCGCCGCCGCCGTCAGTTCGCCCTCCCACATCACCCGGCGGCCCCGTACGATTGTCCCGACCGGCCAGCCCGTCACCCTTTTGCCGTCGTAGGGCGTCCAGTTCGAGCGCGAGGCGATCCAGGAATCGCTTATCGTCTCCACGCGCTTCATGTCGACGACGGTGAAATCGGCGTCGTAGCCGACGGCTGTGCGACCCTTGCCGGCGATGTTGAAGATGCGCTGCGGACCCGCGCTCGTCAGATCGACGAACCGCTGCAAGCTCAGACGTCCGGCGTTGACGTGGTCGAGCATGACCGGAACCAGCGTCTGCACGCCGGTCATGCCGGACGGACTGTCGGGATAGGGTCTCGCCTTTTCCTCGAGCGTATGGGGCGCGTGATCGGAGCCGAGCACGTCGACGACGCCCTGATCAAGTCCGCGCCAGACCGCGTCGCGGTGTTCCGGGTCCCGCACCGGCGGGTTCATCTGCAGTCTCGTCCCGAGTCTCGGATAATCCTCAGCGCTCAGCGTCAGGTGATGTGGCGTCGCTTCGCAGCTCGCGACATCCTTTGCGCCGGCGAGAAACGCCATCTCCTCGCGGGTGGAGATGTGCAGCACATGCACCTGCGCGCGCGCTTCGCGCGCCAATCGAATAAGCCGCTCGGTGCACCGCAGCGCGGCGATCTCGTCGCGCCAAACGGGATGCGACGACGGATCGCCCGCGATGCGCAAAGGCTTGCGTCCGTTGAGGCGCAGCTCGTCCTCGCTGTGAAACGCCGCGCGCCGCCGGACCTTTTTCAGGATCGCCAGCACCCCGGCGTCGTCGGCGACCAGCAGCCGGCCGGTCGAGGATCCCATGAACACCTTGATCCCGGTGGCGCCGGGAAGCCGTTCGAGGTCGGGAATAAGCTCCGCGTTTTCGTGCGTTCCGCCGACCCAGAAGGCGAAGTCACAGTGCATCCGGCCTTTGGCCCGGCGCATTTTGTCGGCGAGCGCCTCGCCGCTCGTCGTCGCAGGGTCGGTGTTGGGCATTTCGAAGACCGCGGTGACGCCGCCGAGAACTGCGGCGCGCGAGCCCGTTTCGAGATCCTCCTTGTGGACGAGCCCGGGCTCGCGGAAATGCACCTGGCTGTCGATCACACCCGGCAGAAGATGCAGCCCCGTACAATCGACGCGCTCTCCGGCGGAGGCGGGGCCGAGATCGCCGATCGCCGCCACGCGGCCCGCCCGGACGCCGATGTCGCGCACGCCGACGCCGTCGTGGTTGACCACGGTTCCGTTGGCGAGAACCAGGTCAAACGTTTGCGGCATGGCGGTTCCTTGCGCGTTGTCGCAATCGGCCTAATTTACATGGATGCCAATCGCAACCCGATCGGAACGGCCATGAGCCACAAAACCGCTTTGCTGAGAGATCGCGCGGTCGTCCGGGTCAGCGGCGAAGACGCTGCCGGCTTTCTGCAGGGGCTCCTGACCAACGACGTCGAGCGGCTCGAGCCCGGCGAGGCGCGCTATGCGGCGCTACTCTCGCCGCAAGGCAAAATCCTGTTCGACATGTTCGTCGTTCGCGTTCCCTCTGCGGCGGGCGCGGCCTTCCTGATCGACTGCGCGGCGGCGCAGGCGGCCGATCTCGTCCGGCGCCTCGGGTTCTACAAGCTGCGCGCCAAGGTGGCGATCGTCGACGAGAGCGCTGACAACGCCGTCGTCGCCGGCTGGGCCGGCGAACCCGAGCACACGCCTGACGGCGTCTTCTATGCTGACCCGCGCGAGCCGGAGCTCGGCTGGCGCGCCATCCTGCCGCGCAACCGGGCGGCCGCGCTTTGGGACGCAAGCGCCGCGGTCTACGAGGGAAGGCGCATTGCCGCCGGAGTCCCCAAGGGCGGCGTCGATTTCGCTTACGGCGACGCCTTTCCGCACGACGCCAATCTCGATCTTCTGCATGGCGTCGACTTCGATAAAGGCTGCTACGTCGGCCAGGAGGTGGTGTCGCGGATGCGGCATCGCGGCGCGGCGCGCAAGCGCGTCGTCAAGCTCAAAATCGAGAGCAACGCCCCCGCGCCAGGAACGCCGGTGCTCGACGGCGGGTTGCCGGTCGGCACGCTCGGGTCGTCATCCGGCCGCGAGGCGCTGGCGATGCTGAGGCTCGACCGGGCTGAAGAGGCGAAAGCGGCAGGGCGGCCGTTGACCGCCGGCGGCGTCGATGTCGTGCCGGCCGAGCGGCCCGTCGACTGACGTTCTGCCGGCGCTTCGCGATTTGACGTGACGAGGAGGAGGTTTCGCCGCTAGAGTGAGGCGCTGCGGCGCGGGCGGAAGCGCGGGCAACACGAAAGATTGAGGCCTGAGGGGGATCAGTGTTTCTACGTTCCGCGTCCGCGCGTCCGTCGCCGTCACGGCGCGGACGGGCGTTCGGCCTGCGCCTGACTTCGCCTGCGCAGACCGGAATTGCGTGGGTCGTCGTGAGCGCCGTGGCGCTTGGCGGACCGACGACCGTGCACGCCGCGCTTCCGCCTGCTCCGCAGGGCGAACCTGAAAACCCGGAGGGAACCGGACTCGGAGGCGACGTCGTCTCGTATTTTCTCGGTTCGACCCATATCTCGGCGATCGCCTGGCTTGCCATCGGACTCGCGCTCTGCGCCGCCGAGACCTTGGCGCCCGGCGTCTTCTTCGTCTGGATCGGCGCCTCAGCGGCAATCGTCGGCGTTTCCGCCTACCTGCTGCCAATCAGATTCAGATGGCAGCTTCTGTTGTTCGCTGGGCTCGTCGTCGTCCTCGTGCTGATCGGGCGGCGCGTCTACCGGTCGCGCGGCCCGACGCCCGGGCCGCGCGGTTGAGCCGGATGCAGCGTTGATGGAAGATGTCGTGCACGGCTCATGCTCTTACTGGGGGAGAGGGTGCGACCGGGCCGCTCGTGGCGCCTGTTTGCCGGCAGACGACCGGCTCGGCGGTCAGCGGTAGACCAGCACGGGAATGGTCGAATGGGTCAGCACCTTGACCGTCTCGCTGCCGAGCAGGAGGGCGGCGACGCCCCGACGTCCATGCGAGGCCATCACGATGAGGTCGCAGGCCTTCGCATGCGCCGCGTCGATGATCGCCCTGTAAGGTTGCTCGTGGACCTCATGGATCGTGTCGCATGGCACGCCGGCCGCGTCCGCCGCCATGCTGACCTGCTCCAGCGCCCGCTCGGCCATGCGCCGTGACTCGGCCTCATATTCGCCCTCGTCGATGGAGACGAGGACGGCGTCCATTGCGGCGACGTGATAGGGCTCGATGAGGGTCAGGCCGGTCACCCGGGACTTGCATTCCTTGGCCAGCTGCACTCCATAAAGAACCGCCTTACGGGAAAGATCCGAACCGTCCGTCGGGAGCAGAATATGCTTGAACATGGGCGCCGTCCTCGCTCCTTGCGCTCCGACTTTAGGCAGAGGAGCGCCGAGACGCCATAGGCCTTCGACGTCGCACCGCCTGTCCGGGCGAGGCGGCGATATCGCTTGGCTGGTTTGCCTGCGCCCTCCCCCCACGCTTCGCGTGGGTCTCGCCTACGCGGCGGCGCGAGGCGGGAAGGAGAGCTGCGTCTCAAGGGCCCGGTCTAAGCAGATTCTGTTTGGTTAACCAACGGATAAGTGTTTTGCGATTCGCTGCCTGCGCCGATTCGCAAGGTGTGTGGCATGGCGGGAAAGTCTCCGGTTACGGCGAGCGATAAACAACGCGCCGGCCTCTTGGCTCTTGCCGGTTCACGGGATCGCGGCGAGGCGGACCGGGCGCGCGCCGTGCTTTTGACGCTGGCTGGTTGGACCAGCCCCAAGATCGCGGAGGCGTTTGGCGTGCGGGAGGATACGGTTCGCCTGTGGCGCAGCGACTTCGCCGCCGGCGGCATCGCAGCGCTGAAGGCCAGCATCGCGCCTGGCCCGCCTCCGCTGAAGAGCGAAGCCGCCTTGCGCGTCGCCACCCCCTTGCTGGAAGAACCTGTGGCCGACCGGCGCAACTGGACGATCCACCGCCTTCGGGCCGAGATCGAAGCGCGCGAGGGCGTGCGCATCAGCCGTTCGCAACTGTCCAAGGCCTTGCGAAAAAAAGTTCCGCTGGCGGCGGCCGCGGCACACGCTGAAGGGACGTCAGATGCAAAGCGAGGTGCAACGGGTGGGCCTGCGCCTGCAACTGCGCAAACAGCAGGCCGAAGCGGGCGACATCGTTCTGCTCTACGGCGATGAGAGCGAGGCGCTGACCCATCCCTATCTCGCCCGCGCCTGGGCGAGGTCGGGGGCGGACTTGCGTGTGCCGGCGCCGGGGCAGGCCGAGAAGGTCGCGATCCTGGGGTCGCTCGATCACCTCACGCGCCAACTCATCGTCCATACCAGCCCGACCAAGCGCAGCAGCGATTTCATCGCCCATCTGGAGCAACTCGACCGTCTCTTTGGACCGCAGCCCGGGCGACAGGCCAAGCCGGTCGTGCTGGTCGAGGACAATGGTCCGATCCACACCAGCAAACGCTCGCTCGCCGCCCTGGCCGCCCGCGCACACTGGCTCTCCGTCGAGTGGCTGCCGAAATACGCCCCCGAACTCAATGACATCGAGCCGGTCTGGCGCGATCTTAAGGCCCATCACCTCGCCCACCAGACCTTCACCGACGCCGCCGCGCTCGACCAGGCCATCCATGACGCCGTCATCGATCTCAACCGCGAGCGCATCCTCGATCCGTTGGCCACGCCGCGAATCTCTGCTTAGCCGCTGTTGCGCAATCCCGCCGAGATGCCGTTGATCGTCAGCTGAATCCCGGTCAACACCTTCTCGCTCGAAGAGCGCGTGCGGTGCAGTTTCAAAAGCTCGACCTGCACGTGGTTCAGGGGATCGAGGTAGGGGAAGCGGTTGCGGATCGAGCGGTCGAGCAGCGGGTTGCTCTCGAGCAATTGCTGCTGCCCCATGATCGCGTTCAGGGCCTCGACTGAATCGCGCCATTCCTGGGCGATGCGGGCGAAGATCTTTTCCCGCAAGGGCACATCGTCGACCAGCCGGGCATAGCGCGAGGCGATGGCGAGGCTCGACTTCGACATCACCATGTCCATGTTGGAGAGCAGCGTGCGGAAGAACGGCCAGCGCTTGTGCATCGCCTGCAAGGCCTCGAGCCCGCCGACGGGATGCGCTGCCGTATAGGCCTTGACGGCGGAGCCGAAGCCGAACCAGCCGGGCAGCATCAGCCGGCACTGCGCCCAGGAGAAGACCCAGGGGATGGCGCGCAGATCCGAGATCGCCGTCGTCTTTTTGCGCGAGGCGGGCCTGGAGCCGATGTTGAGGCTGGCGATCTCGGTGATGACGGTCGAAGCCCAAAAATAGCGCTCGAAACCGTCCGTCTCGTAGACGAGGCCGCGATAGGCGGCGTAGGCGCTCTGCGACAGTTCCTCCATCGTCTCGAGGAAGGCGTGATCGGGGGCGGGGCTCTCGTCCTGGGTCAGCGTCGCCTCGAGCGTCGCCGACACCAGCGTCTCCAGGTTGCGGCGGCCGACGTCGGGGTTCGAATATTTGCTGGAAATGATCTCGCCCTGTTCGGTGATGCGAATCTGCCCCTGCACCGCGCCGCCCGGCTGGGCGAGAATGGCGTCGTAGCTCGGACCGCCGCCGCGGCCTACCGAGCCGCCGCGGCCGTGGAAGAGGCGGATGCGCACCCCATGGCGGCGGAAGACTTCGACGAGGCCGATCTCGGCCTTGTAGAGTTCCCAGCCGGAGGTGACGAAGCCGCCGTCCTTGTTCGAGTCGGAATAGCCGAGCATCACTTCCTGCTCGCCGCCGAGCGAATCGACGAGCCTGCGGTACTCCGGGATCGTCAGCAGCTTGTCCATCACGCCGACGCAGGCGCGCAGATCCTCGATCGTCTCGAACAGGGGCACGACATAGAGCGCGGCCGAACCGTCGGCGCCGACGAGGCCGGCCTCCTTGAGGAGGAGCGCCAGCTCGAGCATGTCGGAGACGCTGTCCGTCTTGGAGATGATCGCGGTGCGGATCGCGCCGGAGCCATAGGTCTTGCGGATCGCCGCGGCCGCCTGGAACACGGCGAGCTCGCCCGTGGTCTCCTCGCCGTAGGTGATGAAGGAGGAGACCAGCGGCCGGGGCGAGCGCATTTCGCGCCGCAAGAGCTCAACCCGCTCGGGCTCGGAGAGCGCGCGATAGTCGAGACCAGGCTCCGCCGCAGCGAGGATTTCGGCGACCGTGCGTTCGTGCACGTCGGAGTTCTGCCTGAGATCGATCGGGGCGAGATGGAAGCCGAAGACGTCGACGGCGCGCCTGAGCGCCCGCAGTCGACCGCGCCCGATGATCGCGCAGCCGTTCGCCGCCAGCGAGTCCGCGATGACGTCGAGGTCGGCTGCGAGCTCCGCGACGTCCTTGTAAGCCGGGGCGTCGGCGATCGGCTGGCGCAGCGCGACGACGTGATCGAGTTCGCGCGCGGTCTTGGCGAGACGCGAATACATGCCGGTGAGGGCGCGCCGGTACGGCTCCTCGCGGCGGGTGAGCGAGGAATCCGAGGCCCGGTCGGCGAGCGCGTTCAGTTCCGGGCTGACGGAGACCAGACTGGAGGCGAGCGACAGGACGCCGCCGAGCTCGTGCACCTGGTCGAGATAATAGGCGAGCGCGCGGGCGCTCTGCTGGCGCACCGCTTCGTTGAGCACATCGGCGGTGACGAAAGGGTTGCCGTCGCGGTCGCCGCCAATCCACGAGCCGATCCGTAGGAACGAGGGGATCGGCCTGTTGCGGCGCTTGCCGTCGAGGGCTTCGAGCTCGTCCTCGATGGCGCCGTAGAGGCGCGGCAGCTCGCGGAAGAACGTATAGTCGTAGTAGGAGAGGCCGTTGGCGACCTCGTCGATCACCTTCAGCCGCGTCTGGCGCAGCATGTTGGTGCGCCAGAGGATGAGAATGGCGCGTCTCAGCCGCTCTTCGTTGAGCGCGAGCTCCTCTTTTTCGCCGCGCAGGCGGTCGCGTTCGTCGAGCAGTTCGGCGATTTCCAGCTCGCGCGTCAGCGTGCTCTTGCGTCGAACCTCGGTCGGGTGGGCGGTGAGCACCGGGCTCACCAGCGCGGAATCGAAAAAAGCGTTGAGCCGCGCCGGCTCGACGCCCGTCTCGCGCGTGTGCTGAAAGGCGAAAGCGAGCGAGCCGGGGCGCGGGGCGGAGCCGGCGATCGCATGCGCCCGGTTGCGGCGGATGTGATGCTGGTCCTCGGCGATGTTGGCGAGATGAGAGAAATAGCTGAAGGCGCGCACGATCGCGAGCGTCTGGTCGGCGCTGAGGCTGTCGAGGACGGCCTCGAGCTCGCGCCGGGCGCTGGGCTCGTTGCGGCGATGGAAGCGGATCGACGCCTGGCGGATCTGCTCGACGAGCGTGTAGGTCTCCTCGCCCTCCTGCTCGCGCACGGTGTCGCCGAGGATGCGGCCGAGCAGGCGGATGTCGTGGCGGAGCGGCCGGTCCTTCTCGGCATCGTCCGCCTCGTGCGGCGGCAGTTCCAGCGCGGTTTCGAAGGTCATGCGGCGCGTCCTGGCGAAAGGTTGATGTTGGCCTGCGGCAGGCAATGGAGCAAGCAAAGCAAGCTTGAGGCCAGACGGCGCGACGGCCGCCGGGGAGGCGACGCCCCGTAGCCGCGCTATGAGCCCGGTCGGCGACGGCCGGCGACCGGGCCGTCTGGCCTCAGCGCCTCTTCGAGCCGCGCTTCGAGCGCTGCGCGGTCTTTAAGTTCGCATTCGTGGACGACGAGCGCCCGCCAGCCCATTGCGGCGTAGGCCGCGAGAATACGCTCGTCGCGCGCCCGGTTGCGGGCGATCTTGCCGCGCCAGTAGTCGGCATTGGCCTTTGGCAAGCGGGCGCCGCGCGGGCAGTCGTGCCCATGCCAGAAGCAGCCGTGCACGAAAATCACGAGCTTGCGCCCTTGATAGGCAATATCCGGCCGGCCCGGCAGGTCGGCGCGGTTGAGACGGTAACCGGGCGCGATTCCGCGTAGCGCCGCTCGCACCGCCAGCTCCGCGCCGGTGTCGCGCGATTTCACGGCGCGCATGACGGCGGAGCGGTCGAGGGCCATCGTGCTCATCCCAGGGCTCTGAGATTTCGACCTTAGTCTTCGCCATCGGCGCGGGCCAGATCAGGCGTCCGCGCTGCGGGGCGGCAGCAGGAATTCTCATCGATCCGCGCCGCGATTGGAGAGTGATCGGCGTCACAGCGGCGCGCCTGAAGTTCTGCTAGTGGCGGAACGGGGGTGGGTCGCAAGGTCCAGTCCGGAGCGTTCTCCCTGTTTATCTTGCTCCGCTCAAGCCTTATCGTGATCGCGCTCCTAGTGAAGCGGGGCGCACAGGAATTCACTCAACCAAGCAAAATCGAACAATGGAGGATCGCTCATGGATCGCATCGTTTGTTCCACGCCGAGGCCTTGCGGCTGCTGCTTCATCATCCCGACTCACATCCTCGAAAAAATGTCGACGAGCGGAAATCCCGACATGGCTTCCGCCGCGGCGCGCACCATGCGCATAACCATGAGCATGGCGGCTTTCCGCGCCCAGCTGAACACGGGCGCGCCGAGCCCGGCGGCGCCTGTTCGCCCCGGTCTCCGTAACCACCTATTTGATTGCCGCGGAACCGAAGACACGCCGGGAGATCTGGTCCGCACGGAAAATGATCCGCCGGTCGCGGACGTCGCGGTCGACCAGGCTTTCGACAACGCGGGTACGAGCTGGAACTTCTACAAGCAAATCTTTGGGCGTAAATCGGTGGATGGAAACGGCCGTACGCTGGTCTCGTCCGTTCACTACAGCCAGGACTTCGACAACGCCTTCTGGAACGGGCAGCAGATGATCTATGGCGATGGCGACGGCCAGATCTTCCAGAACTTCACCAGCTCGCTCGACGTCATCGCGCACGAGCTCACGCACGGCGTCACCCAGTTCACGGCGCAGCTCCCCTATCACGATCAATCGGGCGCGCTGAACGAGTCGATGTCCGATGTCTTCGGCTCGATGGTGAAGCAATGGGCGAACGACCAGACCGTCGACCAGGCGGACTGGCTCATCGGGGCCAACATCTTCACGCCCGCCTTTAAGGGTCGTGCGTTGCGCGACATGGCCAACCCGGGCACAGCCTACGACGATCCTGTTCTGGGCAAGGATCAACAGCCGGGACATTTGAAGGACTACGTGCAAACGGAGAGCGACAACGGCGGCGTCCATATCAATTCCGGAATCCCGAACCGGGCGTTCGTGCTCGCCGCCCAGGCGATCGGCGGACGTTCCTGGGAAGTGACGGGCAAGATCTGGTACGTGACGCTGACGGAGCGTTTGAACTTCCAGCGGCGACTTTGAAAAATGCGCCAGGGAGACGGTTTCGGTCGCACGCGACCTCTTTCCGGACGATCCATCGATCGCCACGCGCATCGCGCAGGCCTGGATGGATGTCGGAGTTCTCGACCCGGCCGACGCAATGGTGGCTAGCCTGGCGAGGGCCGCGGCTGCGACTCCCACCCTCATGGCGGCCGCGCCGACCAAGGCCTCGAAGAAGCAGGATTCCGGATCGGCGAAGAAGCGCGTCACCATCCACGAGGAAAAGCCGCTTCCACGGGCCGAAAGACCCCAATGAAGCTTGTGGTTGAGCGCAGCGGCGGATTCGCCGGGGTGACACGGCGCGGCGAGCGAAACGGGGAGGACCTGTCTCCCGAAGAGCGCGCCGCGCTCGATCAGCTGGTCAAGACCTCCGATGAGGAAAGGTCCGCGAGCGAGCGGCGCGGCTCGGACAAACCGGGCGGGCCGGAGGGTCCGGCGACGCAGGATCCGGGCGCCGATCGCTTCACCTATCGCCTCGAGATCCAGGACGAGAACGGGACGCGATCGATGATGGTGCCCGAGTCGAGAATGCCCAAAGCGTTGAGGGGCATCGCGGTTCAGTAGAGTCCGCGCCTCCTCAGCAAACGGCAATTCCGAGCCGTTCGATGCTTGCCCTGACCCCGTCCAGTACGACGGCGTCCAGTTCGCGCCCGAGCGAACGCGCCATTCCGGCGAAGGGCGCGCCCCCGAGCAGGACGGCTTCGGCGCCGTCATGATCGATGGCGGCCCGGGCTTCCGTCGCGATCGCATCGCGCTTGCCGTTCCGATCCTCGATCAGATCCGCAATGCCGAAGGGTAGAAACCGGACCGCCGCCAATTGATCGCCGAGGCCGAGTTGCGCCACCTTTTCCAGGATCGGCGCCTTCATCGCCAGCCCCATCGTGAGGATCGAGAACCGCCGGCCGCCTTCCGACGCCGCTAACATGCCGGACTCGCCCAATCCGGCGACCGCCATCCTCTCTTGGCTCCTCGCTTCTCTCAATCCTGAATCGCCGAAGGCGGCGATGATGGCGCCGGACGCCTGCGGATGCGCCGCGATCGCGGTGACGACCGCTTGCGTGGCCAATTCGAGCTCAGCCGGGGTCTGGATCGCCGCCAAGCCGGAGTCCGCGTTGACAGCGACGATTTCCCATGACGCGTCAATCAAACGACGCGCCTCGGCGCGGAGCCAATCCGTGACTTTGACGCTGGCGTTTGGATTGACGATCAGCAATTCGCGCCGATCTTTGGGCATCACGCCGCCGTCAGGCTTCGATTGAGCCAGTGCTGGGCAATGTCGCGACGCGTTGCGATCCATGCTCCGCCTTTCGCGCGCATCGCCCCCAGGATGCGGTCCAGCGCGCCGATGCGACCCGGACGCCCGATCACCCGCGGATGAAGCCCGACCGACATCATTTTCGGCGCGCCGGCGCCCTCGCGATGCAGCCAATCGAAGGCTTCCATGATATAGCCGGCAAAGTCCTCGGCGCCGCAAAACCGGTTCGTCACCTGAAACTGCATGTCGTTCGTATCGAATGCATACGGCACGACGACATGGCGCCGCTCGCCGAACATCAGCGTATAGGGCAAGTCGTCATTGTAGGCGTCGCTGTCGTAGAGAAAGCCGCCCTCCTCGACAAGCAGGCGCCGGGTATTTGGCGAGGACGCCGAGCGCGTGTGCCATCCGACCGGCCGCGCCCCGGTCGCCTTGGCGATGGCGGCGATCGTCCAGGCGATGCGCTGGCGTTCGACAGCCTCGCTCATGCCGGCGTGCGATTCCCAGCGCCAGCCGTGGGCCGCGACTTCGTGCCCACGCCTGACGGCGTCCTCAGCCAGCAGCGGCGTTCGCTCGACCGCACGGCCGCAGGCGCTGACCGTCGCCGCGACCCCGTGGCTCGCCAGCACGTCCATGACGCGCCACCAGCCGGCGCGCGCGCCATATTCGAAATGGCTGTCGAGACAAGGGTCCGGGACGCCCTCCAGGCGATGCTCGACCTCGTAGACGGCTTCATTGCGATCGTCGCCATCCGACACGGCATATTCGGCCCCCTCCTCGAAGTTGACGACAAGCGACACGGCGATGCGCGCGTCTCCCGGCCAATGCGGCTTCGGCTTCGTGCTGCCATAGCCCCAAAGATCCCGGCCGGCGCCGGCGGCGGCTGAGTCGATCGTCTTCATTCTCGGGCCATTCAAGTCTCGCGCGCCGTCTGTTCGCGCGGCATCCACTCGGTCAGCCGCCGCGACGCCCGTTCGAAGAGCGCGTAGGTGATCGCCGCATAGAGAAGCAGAAAGAGCGCCACCACGAACATGCGGTCGACATAGCCGAAGTACTGGGAATAGACGATGATCTGGCCGAGCCCGGTCTGCGCGCCGAGGAACTCGGCCGCGATCACCGCCGTCCAGGCCATGCCGAGGCCGAGGAGAATGCTCGACCGCA
Source organism: uncultured Alphaproteobacteria bacterium (assembly GCA_963772555.1). Lineage (GTDB taxonomy): Bacteria > Pseudomonadota > Alphaproteobacteria > Rhizobiales > Beijerinckiaceae > Roseiarcus. The sequence continues at coordinate 65,459 of CAVYXQ010000005.1, forward strand.
GCTCCGGAAACATCGCCGGCAGGATAACGGTGCGGTAGATCTGGAACCGGTTCGCGCCCTGCGTGCGAGCGTAGTCGACATAAAGCCCGGAAACATTGCCGACGGCGTTCACCGTGCCGGTGAAGAAGATCACGCCGACGGCCAGAGCGACGAAAAGCATCATCCCGAGGTAGGTCGCGCCAAACCAGAGCTGAAACATGGGGATCAGCGCCATCAGGGGAAACGTCCGGAGGATCTGCGCCGGCAGCCCGACGATGCGCCGGGACCACTTCGACCATGAAACCGCCAGCCCGGAGATGAGGCCGACGACGGCGCCGAGCGCCAGTCCGCCGTAAAGACGCAAGCTCGTGTCCCACGAGTTGCTGAGGATGGCGAGCGCCGCTCCGAGATAAGTCCGGGGGCCGCCTTGCGAGACCGCCGGGACGCCAAATCCGCCTTGCCAGTAATCGGCCAGACTGACGAAGGTGCGCGTGAAAACGACCTGCCAGCCCGGAACCATCGGCTCTCCCGGCACGAACTCGTAAGGGATCAGGATCGACGCCAGCTGCCACAAGGCGGCGAGAGCGACGACCACCCCGAGGCTCACGAGTCGTTGCGCCCGCGGCCGGCTCATTGCGGCGCCCTCCCGTCCTGCACCAGTTCGTCGAGCCCGAGGTGTCGCAGGAGCACTTCCTTGTGGGCCACGGCCTCGGGCAGCGCGAGGCTTTCGACGGTGCGCGGCCGGGAAAGGGTGATCTGCCGGTCGTCGGCGATGCGGCCTTCCTTCATCACGATGATCCGGTCGGCGAGCAGCATCGCCTCATCGACGTCGTGGGTGACGAAGAGCACGGTCGGCCGATACTGGCGCCACAGGTTCAGGAGCAACTGGTGCAGTTGCAGCTTGGTCACGTAGTCGAGGGCCCCGAACGGCTCGTCCATCAGCAGGACTCGCGGCGAGTTGGCGAACACGGTCGCCACCGCGACGCGCTTCAGCATGCCGCCGGAGAGTTCGCGCGGCCACGAGCGCTCGACGGCGCCGAGCCCGACCTGCCTCAGATATTCGCGCGCGATCTCCACCCGCTTGGCCTTGCCGACGCCGCGGCATTTCAGTCCGTAAGACACGTTGTCGATCGCCCGCATCCATGGGAAGACGCTGTCCCGCTGAAAGACGAGTCCGCGCTCGGGCGAAGGGCCTGCGATGGCGACGCCGTCGACGTCCATCTGGCCACGGCTCGCAGGGATGAGCCCGGCGACAAGCTGCAGCAACGTCGTTTTGCCGCAGCCGGACGGACCGATCAGGCAAACGAACTCGTGCGACGGGATCGTGAGGCTCACGTCTGACACGGCTTCGACCAGCGCCCCGCCGGAGCGGCGGAAGAATTGCCGGACATTCCGCAGTCGGACTTCCGCCACTTTTGCGCGAGCTCCCTCAAAGGCGCGATGGACCCCGCCAGCGCGTGATGAAAGCGAACATTCCCCCGATGACGACATCGAAGGCGACGGCGACGACAGCGAGGGCGACGATCGCCGCCACCATCATTTGCGTATCCATGTCCGCGGCCATCGCCTGGATGACCCTGCCGATGCCTTTGGGGGCGCCGAGCAGCTCGGAGAAGGCCTCGAGCCCCCAGGCGCCCGCGAGTGCGATCCGGATGCCGCCGAAGACTTCCGGCAGCGCGCCCATCAGGTAGACGTCGGCAACGATCCTTCTCGGGCTGGCGCCGAGCGTCCGGCTGGCCGCTACATAGGTCGGGTCGAGGTTGTTCGCCGCGCGCTGGGCGAACAGGTAGACGATGGTGACGTCGTAGAGGATCAAGAGGGCGATCTGCGCGATTCGCCCGGTGCCGAACCAGATCAGGAAGAACGGCGCGGTCACCAGTATGGGAATCGTCCCGGCCGTCAGCATGACGGGATCGGCGACGGCGCGAAAAAACTCGACGCGGGCGCTGGCGAATCCAAGCGTGATCCCGACGACGCACGCAACGACAAGCGCGACGACGACGTTGGTTATCGAATAGCCGAGGTTGGCCGCGAGCCCGCCGCTGCCGAGGTGATAATTCTCCAGGTACCGGGAAGAAAAGAAATTCTGAAAGATCGTGGCGGCGACGCCGGCGGGCGGCGGCAGCGCCAGGCGGGACACCAGCAGAAAGTGCGAGAGGCCCCACCACAAGACGATCACCCCCAGGAGCCCGAGGATTCCCAAGGGGTCGACGGGCAGTCGCGGCGCCCTGAGCGCTGCTCCCGCAAGAGCCCCCTTCTCCCCTTGCGGGAGAAAGCGGCGTCCCGAAGGGACGCCGGAAGAGGGGGGCCGCGCTGAGCGCGGCGACGGCTTTGCCAGGCTCCGCTCTTCTTGCGTCATGGCGTCAGCTGTCGCCTTTTTGAACATAAGAAGCCATCGCGCTTGCTCACGATCCCCCTCATCCGTCGCGGCGCGTCGAGGCGAGAACGTGGAGCTCCAGCGATTGCGGCCTATTTCGCCAGCGCCGCGGTCGCCAGCCGGTAGGAGTTGAGGAAATCGTACCAGTCGTAGAACTGGTGCGCCTGCTTGACCAAAGCCTGCTTGTCCCCGGGGAGATTCGCCGTCTTCGCCGTTTCGAACAGCGCGTCGGACTTTTTCTTGTAGTCCACCATTTCGTCATACATCGGCGCCGCCCACACGACCTCTTGCGGCGTGATGCCAGCGGGAATGGTGCCGGAGGCTTCGAACGACTTGATCAGCGCGCCCATCGAATTGCCGTAGTATTCCGAACCGTTCTTGTCGACGAAGTACTTCGTCTGCTCCTCGAACGGGACGAACGGATCGAGGTGCTGGACCGTGCGCCGAACCCCGTCCGCGTCGAGCGAGGTTCCCGCGACGCTGTTCAGGTAGGGCGCGTAGACGCCGAAGAGCGAGGGATCCTTTTTCAGCGCGTCGAAGATGCGGAAGACGACGGAGGCGAACCGCATCATCGTGGTCTTGTGACCGTCGACATAATCGGCGGTCGCGGCCCAACCGTTGTTGAACACCAGCGGCTCGAACGGCGAATCGAGACCGCCGGGCGTGTACTTCAGGAGTTGCGCGCTGTCGTAGATCGGGGTCCAGCCTGCGTCGAGCAGCGTTTGCGCGATCGGCGCCCCCACCGGGTGGAGGAAATCGATGCGCCCGCTCTTGGCCAGGAGCAGCATCTGCGAATCTTCCATCGTGACATAGTTCGGCAGCGGAAGCCCGGCCAGCTTGAACGGGACTTCGGTGAATTCCTTCTCCGAGAGCGACGTCGGAATATAGACCGTCTTGCCGAGCAGAGGCTTCAGCGCCTCCGCCAGGCCCTGCTTCAGGCTGACGCCCGGCGTCATCGTGTCGGTCAGCCTCTTCAGCCCGAGTTTCGGATTGGCGAACATCACCGAGCCGGAGAAGGTGACGGCGAAGCCGACGCATTTCAGCTGGTCGGTGCTCTTGTACGACGGCAACAGGTTGCTGCAGGTCGCCGAGTTGATGTCGACCTGCCGATTGAGGAGGAGCGACACCCACTGGTTCTCGGTGGTCTTCAGCCCGTCGGGCTCGGGCGTGATGGTGATGCCGACGTCCTTGAACCAACCCTTGTCGATTCCAATGATATAGAATGTATTGTCCGCATACGGGCGCATGCCGAAGGCCACGCTGACTTTCGGGATATCGGTCCCCGGCTCCGGCGTCGCCGGGGTATAGGTGGTCGAGTCGGCATGGGCGGGCGACGCCGCGGCGAAGGCCAACATGGCGGCGAAGAGGAGATGAGGCGGTCGAACGAGAGGCCACGCTGACATGGGATCGCTCCTTGGGTTTTGCTGGCCGAAGACGAGGCGCAGCGGGAGGGAAGCAAGGTCGGCGCCAATCGTGCACGGGCTCCGGTAATCGCATGAATTGAGGCAGATAGGGTCAAAACAATGCGCCTGAAGTCGCTGCGTCCGAGAAAATTGTGCACATTTTTGACCCTGAGTCGTGCACATTTTTTCGGCGGCGCGAGGGGTAGGGAGAAAAGGTGATACGCAGGCGCAAAAGCACAACGGCGGAACGGCGCCCGCCATCCGCCCATGATGGCCAGGCGATTGATGACGGCATCCACGCGGCGCTGTCGCAGGCGCTGTTCGAGGGCCGGCTGGCGCCCGGGTCAAAGCTCCCCGAGCACCGTCTGGCGGCGCTTTTCAACGTTTCCCGCGAGCGCATCCGAAAGGTCTTGCACCGACTGGTCGCCGAGCGGCGGCTCGAGAGAATTCCGCAGCGCGGAACCTTCGTTCCCGATCCCTCGCCGGATGAAATTCGAACCGTCTATCGGGCGCATCGCGTCTTCGAGGCCGGCATTCTGACCGAGCTGGTCAAGGAGTTAACCGACGCCACGATCGCCCGGATCGATGCGCATCTCAGCAAGGAGCGGGAAGCCGCCTTGCGGGCCGATCGCGCTGCCTCCGTCCGGCTGTCCGGCGCCTTTCACATGCTGCTCGTCAACTCGCTCGAGAGCCCGGAATTGTCGCGCTTTCTCCGCGAGCTCTTGGCCCGCTCGTCGCTCATGGTCTCCGCCTTCGAGCCGGCGCGACTGTCTCTGTGCGGCGTCGACGAGCACGCCGCCATCGCCGAGGCGCTGCGAGGCAGGAACGCCGAACGCGCCATTGCCTTGTCCAACGAGCACTTCACCCAGATCGAACATCGCCTGACGCAAGGCATCGTCGAACGCCGCGACCGAAGCATCGAGGACGTCCTGCGTCCTTCCGTGGCGACGGTCGGCCGGCAAAAGGCTGGAGCGCCGCGACGCGGTTCACGCCAATATCTTCGAACGGGCGTGATCTAGCGCCGACGCGGAGCCCGGCCGGGTGTCGCGCGATTTCACCGCGCGCAGCAATCTTTGCGCGGCGCCGATCAGGCCACGCGGAGTTCCGCGCCGCCGGCGATTTCGCTCCACTTCCGGCACGGCAGATCGGGAGCGGCGTCGTCCAGCCGCTTCTGAATCCGCACGAGACGCCCTTCGAGCCCCGGCCCAAGCCGGAAACCGCGGCTGCGCGCCAATGCGATCATCGCCTCGTTGGTCCGCAACGTATCGCCGAACAGGGATTCGATGCCGTCGGCCGCCGCTTTGCTTTCGATTTCCTCGAGCAGGGCCGCGCCGACGCCGAGATGGCGCCAGTCATCGGCAATCGACATGGAAAATTCGCCGGCGCGTTCCGCGCAGGAAAGCGCCATCCGGGCCTCGCCGACGACCGTTTCATGGCCCCCCGCCGTCGCGGTGAGGAGCAGGGTTCGCGTATCGCGACCATTGGCGGCCAGGGCGCGCGCCAGTTCCGACGCCGAAAGTTCGCTGACCGCGCCCAGGAACCGATTGTAGCGCGACCCTGGAGAAAGTCCGCGCACATAGGTTTGCAGGGCGTCGCCGTCGCCGGAGCTTGCCGGACGAAGAGCCAACCGAATGTCCGGCCGCCGCTTCGGCCGCACCAAGCGGACCTCCGAATGACCGGGATCCAGGGCGATTCCGCCAGCCTCCGCGTAAGGCGCAGACTCAGCGAAAGCATCGCGCTGAGGCGCAGGGACCATCACCGACCCTCGCAATGAGAGTTTTGCGCTGAATGCTTGACGGGGCCGCTACTGCGGCAGGCCCCAGTCCGTCGCTAGGGCCTTGCGCATGATTTCCCGCTCCATGCTGTCCGTGATGCGTCCGCCCGACTGCGCCATGAGGCGGGCTATCTCCCGGTCGACCTCCCTCTGGCGCCGGGCCTCGAGCGCGTCGGTGAAACGGCGGCGAAGTCTCTCGAGCTTCGCGCCGATGCCGTTGGCGACTGCCGCGGCGCCATCGCCGCAGGGGCCGAAATGTTCGCTGTGCGTCGTGTAGGCCATCGGACCAACCTCAGCTTGACCATGGCTGCATATGAGATATGCTCATCCCCCAGGATCGAAGCCGTGAGAGGATCGCAGGAAAACCAGCGTCTGACAAAGGATGTTGTCTCAGCTCACGGATGAGGAAAACTCATGCATAGGGCGCCTCCGCCGCTGAACGCGCTGCGCGCCTTCGAGGCCGCCGCCCGGCATCTCAGCCTGACGAAGGCGGCGTTGGAGCTGAACGTCACGCCGGGGGCGCTCAGCCACCAAATTCGCGGGCTCGAAGATCATCTGGGCCTCAAGCTCTTCGACCGCGGCGTGCGGTCGATCGCGCTCACGGCGGCAGGCAAGGCGCTCCTTCCGGGTTTGCAGGCGGGCTTCCTTCATATCCGCGACGCGCTGGCGAGCCTCAGGGCGTTGGGCGACGCGCGCGTGCTGGTGATCAGCGCGCCGCCCGGCTTCACCTCGAAATGGCTGGCGCCGCGGCTCTACCGCTTTTCGACCGCCTGGCCCGATATCGACGTCCGCGTGTCCTCGTCGATCAACAACGCCAATTTCACCACCGACGGCGTCGACGCTGCGATTCGCAACCTGCCGGTCGACGCGGCGAACGATGAGGCCCTCGAGGTCGAAAAGCTGATCGATCAATCCCTCGTGCCGGTCTGCAGCCCGGGCTTCGTCGAAAAGCACGGGCCCTTCGCCTCGCCGGACCGGCTGAAGCGCGCGCCGCTGATCCATGACGACAGTCTTGCCGGTCGCGCCCGCATGCCGAGCTGGGCCGACTGGTTTGCCGCGGCCGGCGTGAGGGACGCCGACGTCAGTCGCGGCCTCCGCTTCAGCAGCGCCGATCACGCGCTCGACGCGACGGTCGAAGGCGCCGGCGTGCTGCTCGCGCTCGACGCGCTCGCCTACGACGATCTGCGCACCGGGCGCCTCGTCATGCCCTTCGACCTCACACTGCCCTCGGGCCGATGCTATTCATTCGTTTGCCCGAAGAAGCGGCGCGAGTCCGCCAATCTGCAGGCCTTCCGCGCCTGGCTCCGGCAAGAGGCGGCCGCGCTCGACTGGAGCAAGCTCCGGCCGCGCGCGGGCGATTTTCGGCCCGCGGCGGGATCGAGCGCGGCGCGGTGAATTTTTGAGAACGGAACGCTGCGCCCGTTTTCACGGATTCGACGCCATCGGCGGCGCAAGCGCTATTTGGGTCAAAGAAGCAACTGGCATAGGCCCGAAGCTGGCCGGTCGCGTTACGCTCTGGATCGAAATCGGCACGGTCATGTCGTGGCCGGAACCGTAGTTGCCGCCCAGGCAGCCCGCCCTGCGTATCGAACACAAGATCGTTGGAGCCGCGCAACCGTCGACACGCCCCAAATATTTTTGCGTAAACCGCTAAATTGCTTGAGATATTACTGTGCAATCGTCTGATTATATTTTAGAGCTCGTTGCAGTCCCCATTGGACTAGAAGCGCCTCGGAGTCGCCCGCATTCAGCCGCGGTTCATGCAAGAAGGTTCCTACTTCGCACGAAGGGGGCGGCGGAGCCCTCGAAAACGGAGGAAGAATATGAGTGAAGACGTCTCGCGCCGAAAGGCTTTTTCGTTGCTTGGCTTCGGCGTGGCTTTGGGCTTCACACTAGCGGCGGGCCTGGAGCCGTCGGTGGCCGAAGCGCAGGAGACCACCGCGCCCGCCGCCGCGCCCGCTGAGACCACCGGGACCCACGGCATGAACCGACGCCAGTCGAGACGCCACGGCCGCCACGAGCGACGCCACGGCCGCCATGAGCGACGCCACGAGCGGCGAACGGGCGAGAAACCGAAAGAGACAGCGCCTGCCGGAACAGCGCCCGCGCCTGCTGGAACAGCACCCGCGCCGCAATAGGCTCGCCAAGCTATCTTAGCCAAGATCGGCCTCGCGCAGCCAAGGCAGGCGCGCGAGCCGTCGTCGCTTTCACGACAAAACCGCCGCCGTATGGCGTGATTAGCCGCTCCTCATGGGTCGGGACGGCCCAAACCGAGTTGTCGCCGCTGATCCGAGGTCGCCACAAGAATTGCGATCCGGATCGAGGATGGCGCCGATCCATCGCGAACCGTTCACGACCTCGGCCCGGGTCGTCGCATCGCGCTCGCCGATCCCACCGGAGCAACGTCGATACCCTCGATCTGCCCCTGAAAGAGCCGGATCTCGTTCGTCGGATCACAGATCGCGAACTTGAGGCCGGAAGACCCGGCGTTGATCGCCGCAATGCAGCTCGTCATAACGAATCCTCGCGAATTGGGACTGCCCCTCCGCGGGCTCAATGTGTTCGAGCGAAGCGGCCTCGCGATGAGCACGGAGCGAGACGGGACGGTCATTGCACGTGACTCTCCGCTTTGTGTCGCCGCCGAGATTGAAACGCCCTCGCCACCAGCGGAGGCGGACGAAAGTCCCATGGATAGGGGTCGACTGACTGAACGTGCTATCTGCGCAACCTGTGACCCGTCGTGCCCGATGATGTGCCCCCTCGACTTGGTTTGTGCGGCCTCCGCGGCTATAGAGGCGGCATCGGCCTCATCGCGGGCCGGACAAGGATTGTGGGAGGGGGCGGTATGAGCTGCAGGCTCGTCCGGAGCGCAAGGTGGCGGCGAAACCTTCTCGCTTTCACTGTCATTGCCGCCCTCGTCGCGGAGTGGTCGCCGGCGCTGGCTCAGAAAAACCCGCCGGCCGCCCCTGCGCCGCAAGCGCCCGGCACGACCAGCGAGATGGCCGCCCCGGCCGAGGAGCCCGCGCCCGCCGCCTCATTCACGCGGGATGAGCTCCGAAATCTGCTCGCCCCGATCGCGCTCTATCCCGATCCGTTGTTGGCGCAAATTCTGCCCGCAAGCGCGTACCCCGTGCAGATCGTCCAGGCGCAGCGCTGGCTCGACAAGAACCCCAACAAGGTTGCGAGCAACGATTTCTCCTCGATCGACAGTCAGGATTGGGATCCCGCGGTGAAGGCGCTCGCGCGATTTCCGACCGTAATGAAGAAAATGAGCGAGGATCTCGACTGGACCACCGATCTCGGCGACGCAGAAGTCAACCAGCCGCAGGACGTTGCCGACGTGATCCAGGAGCTTCGGGCGGAAGCGGAGAAGGCGGGCGCGCTCGAGACCACGCCTCAGCAGACGGTGACCGCAAGCTCGGAGGGCGGACAAAGCGTCATCACCATCCAGCCGACCGATCCCTCCACGGTCTACGTTCCGACCTACGATCCGGCCGCAATCTATGAGCCGACAACTTCGGTCGTCGCTCCGCTCCTCGGTTTCGGCGCCGGGATAGCGGTCGGGGCGCTCTGGAACAACTCCTATTGGAACTGGGGAACCGGCGCCATTTATCCGCCGGTGTGGGCCGGCTATTCCGGCTGGCGTCCGCCCTACGCGGGCTGGCGACCCGGCCAGGCGGTCTGCCCGGGGGGCAGGTGCGGCAACATCAACAACGGCAACATCAACATCGGCAACAACGTCAATATCGGCAACGATCTGAAGCCGTGGCGGCCGAACGGAGACTACCGCCCCGGCATGGGCAGCAAGCCGGGGATTGGCGGCAATCGCCCGGGCGGCGTCGGCGGTCCGGGGCGGCCAGGGGGCGTCGGCGGAGTCGGCCGGCCTGGCGGGATTGGCGGCGTCGGCGGAGCTGGCGGCATCGGCGGACCCGGCGGGGTTGGCGGGGTCGGGCGTCCTGGCGGTGTCGGCGGACCCGGCCGGCCCGGCGGGGTCGGCGGCGTCGGGGGACCTGGCGGTGTCGGCGGACCCGGCCGGCCCGGCGGGGTCGGCGGCGTCGGGGGACCTGGCGGCGTTGGCGGACCCGGCCGCCCGGGCGGAGGCAATCTCGCGGGGGCCAACCGCCCCGGCGGCGGTCAGGCGGGCAATCGGCCGGCCACGCGTCCCGCGGGCCGCCCAGGCGGCGGCCAAGCGGCGATGCGTCCGGCGGCGCGGCCGAACGTCAGCCGGCCGGGAAGCTCGGCCATGGGTGGAGTCAGAATGGGCGGCGGCAACGCGGCCTTCGCCAATCGCGGCGCGATGAGCCGCGGGCCGATGCGAACCGCCTCGATGGGCCGGCCAGGCGGCTTCGGCGGAAGCGGCGGCGGAATGCGCGGCGGCGGCGGTTTTCGCGGCGGTGGCGGTGGGATGGGTGGGGGCGGCATGCGCGGAGGCGGCGGTCGCGGAGGCGGAGGCGGAGGCGGCGGGCGTCGTCGCTCCGATATGCGCCTCAAGCACGATATCGTGCTGCTCGGGCGGCTCGACGACGGCCTCGGCTATTATCGCTTCGTCTACAACGGCGGCCGCACCGCATATGTCGGCGTGATGGCGCAGGAGGTGCAGACCGTGATGCCGCAAGCGGTTATTCGGGGCGCCGATGGCTACATGCGCGTTTCCTATGACCTGCTCGGATTGCCGTTTGAGACCTACGAGCGATGGGTTGCAACCGGCGCACATCTGCCGAGCGTGAAGCCGTTTGCGGATTGATAGCCATGCCGCCTTGCTTGCGGCGAGCGCGGCGGAGCCGGATGAGGCGAGTCAATCGCGGGAACGCGGACGAGGACAACGACGATGACAATGAGGACCAGCGTCATTTTTGCCGCGGCCATCTTGATCGCCGCGGCGCTTCCGGGGCGCGCCCAACAGACTTATCCCACGCCGGAAGATACGGTGAAAGACCTCGTCGACTCGGCGAAGACCAGGGCCGTCGGCTTCGGCGACCGCATCCTCGGCAAGGAGGGCGCAGCGCTTCTCAGATCCGGCGATCCCGCCCAGGATGCCGAGAACCTGAAGGACTTCAACGAGGCTGCGACCGAGATCACCGCCATCGACGACGGACCGAACGGAACCAAGATTCTCAGGGTCGGCAAGAACGGCTGGACCCTGCCGCTTCCGCTGGTGAAGACAGACACGGGCTGGCGTTTCGATCCCGTTCGCGGCAAGGAGGAGATGATCGACCGTCGCGTCGGCTTCGACGAACTCAGCGCGATCGCCGCCTGCCGCGCCTACGTCGAGGCCCAGGACGAGTATCGCCGGCTGGATCGGGACGGCGACGGCCTGCGCGAATATGCGGCCAAGATCATCTCGAGCCCCGGCAAGCACGACGGCCTCTACTGGCCGCGGGAGAACCAGGCGGACATCTCGCCGCTCGACGATCTCGTGCAGGACGCAAACCTGGCGAAGCGCGTGAACGCCGAGCCTGAGCCCTACAACGGCTACAACTTCAAGATCCTCACCGCGCAGGGAGCCGCGGCGCCAGGCGGCGCCCATCCCTATCTCATCAACGGCCACATGATTGCGGGGCACGCGATGGTCGCCTGGCCCGCGATCTACGGCGATAGCGGCGTAGAAACGTTCATTTGCGGCGAGAACGGGATCGTCTACCAGAAGAATTTGGGGGCGAACACCGCTGCGCTCGGCGCCTCGATGACCCAGTACAATCCCAATTCGACCTGGACGCCGGTTGAATAGTGGCGTCGTTCAGCCGACGCTTCCTTGCCCGGAACTATAGTGCGCCGCGATCTTCAGCGGTCGGCCTGCCCGGCGACGCGGGCGCGTCGAGAAAGAGCTTCAGCATGCAGAAGATCACCCCGGGTCTGACGCGAACTCGCGGCCTGGGCCGACCCGCCAAGGGCGGCGGCGTTCCGGGGAATGCCCGGGTTCCACGGCTGCCGGAGGACGGTCATCTCGACGTTGACGGCTCCCAGGAGAAGCGCCAGCACAGCTCCGAGCAGCGCAAGCCCCAGGAGCCGGCGCCGTGGTCGTTCCAGTCTCATCGGCTGACCCCCACCCGTCGCGATCAAGCGAACTGAAGCCACCGTAGATTCGCATTGAGACCGCTCCACGTCCAAATTCTCAATTGTGGTCACGGCCGGGTCACTCTTGCGTGACGGCGCCGGGCGACGGCCAGTCGGGAGCGAACCGCCGTGCGGCGACGCTCGGCTTCTGTCCCAGCCTTCGTTGAAGCGTAGGCCGGCGCCCCGTCGTCGAAGTCGATCGCGGGAACCAGCCGCCTTGCATCGGAAGCGACGGCGATCAAGTGTGACGGCGCCGTCCCGGTTACCCGTGCCGCATCTAGAGGCGCCCGCATGCAGGGCCGCTTGTCCGCCGCGTCCGAGCTTCTGAACCGCCCTGCCCTCGTTTTTGGGTTGGCGACGCTCGCCCTGCATCTCTGGGTCAACGGCTCCTACGGCTATTTCCGCGACGAGCTCTATTTCATCGTCTGCGGGCGCCATCCGGCCTGGGGTTACACCGACCAACCGCCGCTGACGCCGCTGATCGCCGCCGCCTCGGATGCCGCCTTCCATTCGCTGCGCGGCCTTCGCCTCGTCCCGGCGGTCGCCGCGGCGGCGCTGGTCGCGCTGACGACGACGGCGGCGGGCATGCTCGGCGGCGGGCTCTATGCGCGGTGGCTCGTGGGGCTCGCCGTTCTCACGGGCGGCTTTCTGGAGCTCGTCGGCGTGTTGCTGACGACCGATTCGCTGCAGCCGCTCGCCTGGCTTGCCGCCGCCCTCTGCATCGTCCAGGCGCAGCGGGACGACGAGCCGCGCTGGTTTCTCGCCGCCGGAATCATCGGGGGACTGGCCTTCCTGGCCAAATACACCGTCGCTCTTTATTTCGCCTCGCTGGCGATTGGACTTCTCCTGACCCCGCAACGCCGTCTCCTCGCCCGTTGGCAGCCGTGGGCCGCCGGGGTCATCGCCCTCGCAATCGCGGCGCCGAACCTCGTCTGGCAGGCTCAGAACGGCTGGCCGTTCGTCGCCCACACCGCGGTGCTCGCGGCGCAAAAGAACATTCCGCTCTCCCCCGCCGCGTTCCTCTTGCAGGAAGTCCTGACCCTTGGTCCGGCCTCGGCGCCGGTCTGGATCGCCGGGCTTGCGGCCTTTGCTTTCTGGCGGCGCTTCGCGGATCTGCGTTGGGTCGCAATCAGTTGGGCGCTGCTGATCGCCGCGGCGGTCATCGGTCGGGGAAGACCCTACTATATCGGGCCCGCCTACCCGCTCCTGATCGCCGGAGGCGCCGTCGCGCTGGAAGCCTGGCTGCCGCGCCTCGCCAAGCCCGTGTTCGCCGGCGCGGTCCTGGCCGTCGGCATGCTGACGGCGCCGCTCTTCCTTCCCGTCCTCCCGATCGAGACCTTCCTCGCCTACGAGCGGCTCATCGGCATCAAGCCCAGCACCGGCGAGCGGCTGAAACTCGGCGCGTTGCCGCAATATTACGCCGACATGTTCGGCTGGCGCGAGATCGCGGCGGCGGTCGGCCAGGCCTATCAGTCGCTATCGCCGGAAGACCGCAGGCACGCGGTCTTCTTCGGCTGGAACTACGGCGACGCCGCCGCGGTCGACGTCTTCGGCGGTCCGTGGTCCTTGCCTCCGGCGATCAGCGGACACGAGAACTATTTCCTCTGGGGTCCGCGCGGCGCCGACGGCAGCGTCGTGCTGATCCTCGGTGGAACCCGAGAACGCCTCCTCAAGATGTTCGGGTCCGTCGAGGCGGTCGGCCAGGTGGACAATCCGCTCGGCATGCCGGAGGAATCGGGGCAGACGCTTTGGCTCTGCCGCGACATCCGCGAGCCGATGGAGACGCTCTGGCCTCGGCTCCGGCATTATGGATGAGCGCCGCCGACGCTCACATTCGCGCCAGCGTCGCGATATAGAACCCGTCCGTGCCGGTCGTGCGGGGGCTGAGGCGGAAGCCAGGGCCGAGGAGAGAGGCGTGGTCCGCCAGCCCCGGCAGGCCAGCGGCGCGCGCCTGGGCCGTCGCCTCGACGGGCAGCATGTCGGCATGGCGGGAGAGGAATTCGCTGACCCGATCCTCGTTCTCGGGCTTCAGGACCGAGCAGGTGACATAGACGATCCGGCCGCCGTGCTTGACGAAACGCAAGGCTTGTTCAAGGGCTTCGTCCTGGTCTTTGACCCGTTGCTCGAGAGCGCCGGAGCGCATCCGCCATTTGGCGTCGGGGTTGCGCCGCCAGGCGCCGGAGCCGGTGCACGGCGCGTCGATCATGACGAGATCGCACCGTCCCTCGAGGTCGGCGAGCACGTCCGCCCCGCCGCGCGGCGCTCGGACCTGCACATTGCGCGCGCCCGAGCGCTGCAACCGGTCGAAGATCGGCGCGAGGCGGCGGCCGTCGGAGTCGGTAGCGTAAATCTGCCCGTGGTTGTCCATCGCGGCGGCGAGCGCCAGCGTCTTGCCGCCGGCGCCGGCGCAGAGGTCGAGCGCCTGCTGGCCGGGCTTGGCCTCCGCCAGCAGCGCCGCCAGCTGCGAGCCTTCGTCCTGCACCTCGACGAGCCCCTTCACATAAGCGGGCTCCGCGGCGAGCGCCGGTCCCCGCCCGTCCGGCCGGATAGCGATCCTGAGGCCGACCGGCGACAGCGGCGTGGGCTGCGGCGAAAGATGAGAGAGCGCGACCAGCGCTTTGTCTCTGCTCGCTTTTAGGAGGTTTGCCCGAAGATCGACCGGCGCGCGATGGGCGAGCGCCCGGCCCTCCTCGACGGCGTCGTCGCCGAAGCTGGCGGCAAATTGCGGCGTCAGCCATTCGGGGAAATCCCCCGCCACATGCGGGGGCGCGCCGGCCAGATCCGCGGTCGCCAGCCGCTCGCGCTCGCCTGCCGTCAATGGAGCCGGCGCGTGGCCCTCGCCCGAGAACAGCGCGGCGATCGCCTCGGCGTCGAGGCCGCGGGTTTGCTTCAGCGCGCCAAGGACTTCCGCCCGCGGGCTCGCTTCGCCCATGAGCCAGGCGGACGAGCTTTTCTTGCGCAATGCGTCGTAGACGAGGCTCGAAATCGCCGCGCGGTCGCCGGACCCGGCGAAGCGATGCGCGAGGCCCCAGTCCTTCATCGCGTCGGCGGCGGGCCGGCGGCGGGTCTCGATGTCGCCGAGGACTTCGATCGCGGCGGCGACGCGGGCGGCGGGGGTCATGGAGGGGGGCGGGTCCGGGCGGGGGCGGTCGTCCCGATAACAGGGGCGATCGCCGTTGTCCAAAATGGCAATCGCGCCGATCCAGGCAGCCCGCTTTCCATTCACGCCGGGCAGGACCCCTGAAGCCGGTTTTCGCTCTCCTCCCTGTTCCCTGTTGTGTGGCTGAACAGGGAAAATAATTTCCCTGTTCTGTCTTTACCCCTTCGCACAGCAAATCCGCCCAACCTGTTGGAAGATGTCGGATTTGCGCAACCGCTCGGGGACTGGCGGGAGCGATTCTGCTGTTGGCAGGGATTAACAGGGAATAACAGGCGGGACGGCCTTGATGTCCGCGAAGCTCATCGTTTGAGCCAAAGCGACAGCAGCAGCGCCAGCGCCAGCAGGCCGGCGACCCCCTGCCAGAAGCGCGCCGGGGCGCGCTCGTAGAAGGTCTGCGGACGGCGGGGCGCCGCCGGTGGCCGCGGCGGCCCCGCCTCCATCTCCAGCGCAAATTCCATGACGTCGCGAAAGCGTTGCTCGGGATCGGCCGCGATCGCCCGGCCGAGGACCGCTTCGAGCCAGGCCGGCAGGTCAGGGCGGAGCGCGGTGAGCTTTGCCGGCCGGTCGCGCCGCGGCGGGCTGACGGCATCCAGATTGCCGTACGGAAACTCGCCGGTGAAGGCGCGGAAGAGCGTGACGCCAAGCGCGTAGATGTCGGTCGCCTCGTTGCCGGCTTCGCCCTTGAACATCTCCGGCGCCATGTAGGCGAGCGTGCCCGGAATGTCCTCGGGCGGGAAATCCTCCCATCCGGGCACGCGCACGACCCCAAGATCGATGAGCTTCAGCGATCCGCCGCCTTCGAGGATGACATTGTCCGGCTTGACGTCGCGGTGGATGATGCCGGCGCGATGGAGCGCTGCGAGGCCTCTGGCGAGCCCGGTGGCGATGCCGCGTCCTTCCTCGAGACCCACCAGCGGGCGCCGCGTGAGACGCGTCTCCAGAAGCTCGCCCTGATAGAGCGGCATGACCGTATAAAGACAGGTCCGCCGGCCTGGCGGCAACTGGAGGATATGGGCGATCCACGGGCTGTTCACTGCGGCGCCGACCCAGGCCTCGCGGACGAACGCCGCATGGTGGGTCGCAACGGTCGCGACCTGCGGCTTGGGAAATTTTATCGCGACCTCGCCGCCCTCGACCTCGTCCAGGGCGCCGAACAGGCGGCTGTAGCGGCCGTCCGAGAGCAGCGCCCTGAGCACGAAGCCGTCGACCGTCTCGCCGCTGACCGGCGTCGGGATCAGCGGCAGCTCAAGGATCGCGCCGCCGACGTCGGCCGAAACCGCGGTCGGCAACCCGACCACGTCGAGCACCAGAGCGGTGCAATTATCGGTGCTTCCGGCATCGAGCGCCGCGGCCACGAGCGCGCGCGCCGTATCATCGGGAGCCGAGCGCTCTCGTAAGAGCTCGGCGATGCTGTCGTCGCTCAAGACCCCATGCACGCCGTCGCTGCTGAGCAGGAAGCGGTCGTGCAGCGCGATCGGCTGGGCGGCATAGCTGAGGCGCACCTCCGCTTCAGCGCCGAGCGCCCGCGTCAAGACGCGGGATTGCGCGGGCCCGGCTTCCCGCGCGTGGTCGGCGGTGAGACAGGTCAGCCGGTCGCGCCTCAGCCGATAGGCCCGCGTGTCGCCGACGTGGATGACGTGGGCGACCCGGCCGCGCATCACCAGCGCGGTCAGGGTGCAGGCCATTCCCTTCAGCGCAGGATCCTGGCGGCCGAGGGCGTTGATCCAGCCGTTCAACGCGTTGACGATCCGGGCCGCCGCGCGGCGGACCTCCATCGTCTCCGGCAAGTCCCAAAATCCGTCGAGGAAGCCGCGCACCGCGGTCTCGGCGGCGACGCGGCCGCCCTTGGCTCCGCCGACCCCGTCGGCGATCCCGGCGACCACCTCCCGGCGCGGTTCGGGCAGTTCCGCGCCGATGACGGCGGCGGCGAAATCCTCGTTCTGCTCGCGCGGTCCCTTGTCGGAGCAAAATCCGACGCTCGCGCGCACGCCGGCGCCGCTCTCCGCCATCGCTTTTCGCTCCGGTTCAGCCTCTGGGCCCGATGGAGATCGTAGCGCCGCCGCGCCGGCTCTCAAAAGCGGTCAGTTCAGCCGGCAGTCGTCGTGGAGGAAATTTCCGCCAGTCGAAGAGGCCAGCACGACCGTGAGCCTGCCCGATTTGCGGTCGAGCGAGTATTTCCAGCCGTCCCTGGCGTCACGCCAGGAGATTTCACTCTCGCTGATGCTGGCCGGATTCGAGTCGACGGTTTTTCGCCCGTAATCGATGGCAATTTTGAAGCTCGCGCCGCTGAACGGATTGGTGCAGGCGACGGCGACTTCCCCCGCCCGCGCCGCTGAGGGGAATGATGGAGCCAGGGCGGCTGCCGCCAAAGCCGCGATCGCCGGGATCGTGGCTCCCTTCGGGGGAGACAGGCGCGGCAGCTTGGCAGTTACCCAACGGGTCGGTTGCTTGCGCATCGGCTTGACCCCTAACCGATTTGTTCCGGCTTGCAAGCCAAGCCGAACTTGGACGTGCAGCGTCGACAGGTCTGACTGCTTCTCGCTCACAGTGGCGTGATCTTGTGCAGCGAGGCCCAATTCCTAGTCTTCCGACTGAGGAAACCGTAACCAAGGCCGCTGGCTCGCGGCACAGGTCTTGCTCTCGCTTCTTTGCTGTTTTCCCAGGGGCGCGTTTCGCCGGGCGTGGGACGCGCAGGGCTCGACCGCTTTTGGGGAACGTCTCATCGTCCCATGAACGGGGAGTGTGACCATGGCGCTCGTAGCTTCACCACAATGGCTGGACACTGGAGACAATGCCTGGCAGCTCGCGGCGGCAACCTTCGTCGGCCTGCAAAGCATCCCAGGGCTTACGGTGCTTTACGGCGGCATCGTCAAGAAGAAGTGGGCGATCAACTCTGCCTTCATGTCGATGTACGCCTTCGCCTCGGTCCTCGTTGTCTGGGTTCTCTTCGACTACAATATGGCGTTTGGGCCGCAATTATGGCCCTTCCTCGGCACCCCGGGCTTGGCGACATCGGCCGTCTTCACCACCGGTCAGGCGACAATTCCGGCAGCCGCTTCCGGCATGCCGCCGCTCGCCTTTCCCATGGCGACCCTCATCTTCTTCCAGTTCGTCTTCGCCGCCATCACCGTCATCATCCTCGCCGGCTCGGTTCTCGGCCGGATGAACTTCACCGCCTGGATGATCTTCTGCCCGGTATGGATGACGCTCGTTTATACGGTCGGGGCGTTCAGCCTCTGGGGCGGCGGCTGGCTCGCGGGTCTCGGCGTGGCGGACTTCTCGGGCGGCTACGTGATCCATCTCGCGGCCGGGACTTCCGGTTTCGTCGCCGCCTGGGTGGTCGGCCCCCGGCTGCAGGCCGACCGCGATCATTTCCCGCCGAACAGTCTTCTGGTGACGCTGATCGGCGCCGGCATCCTGTGGCTCGGCTGGAACGGGTTCAACGGCGGCGACCCTTATTTCGCCAACGCCGACGCCGGCGCGGCGGTGCTCAACACCAATACCGCGACCGCCGTCGCCCTTCTGGTCTGGACGGTGATGGACAAGATCGCCTACGGCAAGCCTTCGGTGCTTGGCGCCGTCAACGGCATGATCGCGGGCCTGGTGGCGATCACCCCCGGCGCCGGCTATGTCGACGGCTGGGGCGCGATCATCATCGGCATCGTCGCCGGAATCCTTCCGTGGATGAGCATGAACTGGCTGCAAAAGACCAGCTTCATGATGAGGGTGGACGACACGCTGAGCGTCTTCTCGACCCACGGCGTCGCGGGCCTGACCGGCGGTCTCCTGGTCGGTCTGCTGGCTAACCCCGCCATGCTGGAATACATCGGCACCGACAAGGAGGCTCCCGGCATCAATGTGACGGGCTTGTTCTTCGGCAACGCCTACCAGTTGCTGCTGCAGTTCTACGGCGCGGCGTTCATCATCGTCTTCAACGCGATCGCCACCTACATCATCCTCAAGGCGATCTCGCTCATCGTGCCGCTGCGCATGGACGAGGCGATGCTGAAAGTTGGCGACGACGCGGTTCACGGCGAGACCGCCTACGCGATCGGAACTGAGGGCGAATAGCCGCCTGCCGCCGCGCCCTAGGCCCGTTCGGCCTGGGGCGCAAAAGTCTGCCGGCTGACCGTCGGTTTCTCTAAGAGCCCGTCCGGGAAGTTAACGAATCGTTGGAATCGCTTATGATTCAAGGAAGGCGGCCCGAATCAGGGGGGTCGCCGATGTGGACCAACGAAAATCGCGCTCGCTACGACCGCAGTCTGCTGCGCTATCCGAGCGATCTGACCGACGCGGAATGGGCGCATGTCGGGCCGCTCATTCCGCCGGCCAAGCGCGGCGGCAACCGACGCCATGTCGATGAGCGCGACGTCGTCAACGGCCTGATGTACGTCCTCAGCACCGGCTGCCAATGGCGCGCCGTGCCGAAGGACCTGCCGCCGCGTTCGACGCTTTACGATTACTTCGATCGCTGGAGTTGGGACGGCACGCTCGATCGCATCCACGACGCTCTCTACGTGAAGTGTCGCGAAGCCGCCGCTCGCGAGGCGAGCCCGACCGCCGCGACCATCGACAGCCAGAGCGTCAAGAGCGCGGAAAAAGGGGGGCCTGCATCGATCCGGCGGGTTATGACGCCGGCAAGAAGATCACGGGCAAAAAGCGCCACATCCTCGTCGATACGCAGGGCCTGTTGATGCATGCGATCGTCCACGCCGCCGACATCCAGGACCGCGACGGCGGCGCGGCGTTGATGGCGACCTTGTTCGGCGCCTTTCCGTTCCTGACCAGGCTCTTTGCCGACGGCGGTTATCGGGGGTCACAATTTCAGAGCGCAATCGGGCGAACTCTGGCGCGCGTCATGGTCGAGATCGTCAAGCGGTCGGATCAGGCCAAGGCCTTCGTCGTCCTGCCCAAGCGCTGGATCGTCGAACGCACTCTCGCCTGGCTCGGCCGCTGCCGCAGACTGGCCAAGGATTGGGAATGCCTCAACCGCAAGGCGCTCGCCTTCCTCCGCCTCGCCTCCATCCGCCTCATGCTGCGAAAACTATGCAATCCCACATAATGTTTCCGGACAGACTCTCAATGATCCGGCTTAAGCCAATAGGCTGGGGGTGATGATGTCGGCACCATGTACCGAGCGCCCCGTGAAGAAACCTCTTTACTCTCGGTGCCGGAATGCAAGGAGCGTCGCACCAAAGGCGCCAGCGTCAATGCTGGACGCAAAAACCGCTCTGAGCGAACGGTTTGACCGCGTGCGTAAACTCTCGCTGGGGCTTGCGCATGGTCTATCGGATGCGGATGCCAGTGGCCAGTCGATGGCCGACGCATCGCCAAGCAAATGGCATCTCGCACACACGACATGGTTCTTCGAGACATTCGTACTGCGTGACTTCGTCCGAAACTACCGCCCGTTCAATGAACGGTTCGCATTCCTCTACAACAGCTATTACGAAGCCGAGGGCGACCGAATCGCGCGGCCATTGCGCGGGCTGCTCACTCGGCCTTCGCTCGACGAGATCCGCGCATACCGCGCCCGCGTCGACGCCGCAATGAGGCGGGCGCTTGACGGTTTGCCAGAACCGGGGCTCGAGCTAGTCGTTCTCGGATGCCATCAGGAGAAGCAGCATCAAGAGTTGCTCCTTACCGATGTGCTTCACCTGTTCGCTCAGAACCCTTTGCTGCCGGCCGTTTGGGCGCCTCGCGATCAAAGCAGCCCCGGGGGAACCGGTCAGCTGCGGTGGATTGAAGGGCGCCAAGGTCAGATCAACATCGGTCACAACGGCTCAGGATCCGCGTTTGACTGCGAGGGCCCACGCCATACGGTTTTGCTGGCGCCGCACGTGCTCGCGGATCGGCTGACCACCAATGGCGAGTGGTGCGAATTCGTCGAGGACGGGGGCTACAGCACTGCGAGCCTTTGGTTGTCAGACGGCTGGGCTTGGGTGCGCCAGAACCGGATCGAAGCGCCCCTGTACTGGCGTCGCGACGAAAGCGGCGAATGGTCGAATCAGTTCGGACTGGACGGGCTTACGCCGATCGATCGCAACAGCCCCTTGCAGCACGTCAGCTATTACGAGGCAGACGCCTTCGCACGATGGGCGGACGCTCGATTGCCGACCGAAGCGGAGTGGGAAAGCGCCGCCGAAGGCGTCAGCGCCGAGAGCGGGACGTTCCTGGATGATGCTGGTCCGGTTCGTGCCTTTCCCGCTGTGCCCACAGGCGGAGTTCGTGAGCTGTTCGGTGACCTGTGGGAATGGACAGCATCCGCCTTTCTGCCCTACCCCGGTTTTCGTGCGGCGCCAGGCACGGTCGGCGAGTACAACGGTAAGTTCATGTCGAGCCAATTTGTGCTGAGGGGCGGGAGCTGTGCCACGCCCCGGGGACATGTCCGGCCTAGCTAGTGTCCGTCCATAAACGCTAAGTTTTTGAAATTATTTGTTGAATCGCTGTCCTTACGAATGCAAGGCCCGGCGGTTTCGGCTAAGCTTTCGGATCAAGCCACTGATTCGGAAGGCGAAACCGCCACCGCCGGAGCCCGACAATGCGTCAGGAACGCACCGTCCAGGCCAGCATATTCGATCTCTTCGCCGACCACGAGATCGGCCAGGAACTGAAGGCGATGTCGCAGTGGCTGGACGAGCATCGCGAGCTCATCGGGCTGGCGGCGGAGGATCTGCGCCGACACGGCGTTAAGGAGACCGGGCGAGAAGGCCTTCCGGCCGAGTCGGTCTTGCGCTGCGCGCTTCTCAAGCAGCATCGCCAGCTGAGCTATGAGGAGCTGGCGTTTCATCTTGAAGACTCGGCCTCGTTTCGCGCCTTCGCGCGGCTGCCGCTGTCGTGGACGCCGAAGAAGTCGGTGCTGCACAGGACCATCAGCGCCATCCGGGCCCAGACATGGGAGGCGATCAATCGCGTCCTGCTGGCCAGCGCGCGTCAGGAGAAAGTCGAGACCGGCAAGGTCGTGCGGCTGGACAGCACGGTCGCCGCCGCGCTCATGCATGAGCCGAGCGACAGCAGTCTTCTCTGGGATGCGGCCCGCGTGATGGTGCGGCTGTTGAAGGCGGCCGAGGCCTTGGTCGGCGGTCTCGAGTGGCGCAATCATCGGCGCGCGGCGAAGAAGCGAGCGCGCGCGATCGAATATGGCCGCGACCGACTGAAACGGGTCCAGCATTATCGTGAGCTGATCAAGCTGACCCGGGCGACCCTGGCCTATGTTGATCAGGCCGCAACGCAGGTATGGCAGGCGCCGGACCCGATCGCCGTCACGCTGTGGCAGGCCGAGCTCCGTCACTATCGTCTGCTGATCGAGCGGATCATCGCCCAGGCCGAGCGTCGCGTTCTTAATGGCGAGGCGGTTCCCGCCAACGAGAAGATCGTCAGCCTGTTCGAGCCGCACGCCGACATCATCGTCAAAGGCGGCCGCAAGGTTCAGTACGGCCACAAGCTCAACCTGACCACCGGCCGGAGCGGCTTGATCCTCGACCTGGTGATCGAGACCGGCAATCCGGCGGACAGCGAACGGTTGTTGCCCATGCTGAAGCGCCATATCGCCTTCTACGGCGAGTCGCCCCGACAGGCCGCCGCCGACGGCGGTTTCGCCAGCCGTGACAATCTCGCCCAGGCGAAGGCCCTTGGCGTCCACGACATGGCCTTCCACAAGAAGGCCGGCCTGCGCATCAAGGACATGGTTAAGAGCAACTGGGTCTACCGCAAGCTGCGCAACTTCCGAGCCGGCATCGAATCCGACATCTCGTGTTTGAAGCGCGCCTATGGTCTGGCGCGCTGCGTCTGGCGCGGGCTCGACCACTTCAAGGCCTACGTCTGGTCCTCGGTCGTCGCCTACAACCTCGCCCTCTTTGCCCGGCTCAAGCCGACCTGATTTCTCGTCTTCGGCCGAAGGCGCGCAAGCCTGGTTGAGCCCGAGTCGGCCTCTCATTCTGAATTCCTGAACTTGGCGGCCGGATCAGCCCACGCAGCAGCCACAGCAAACGAAATGGCTCCCAAACGGCCCAGTTCATCGCCAACGCGATTGATTCCAGCCGAAAAATCATGCGTTTATGGACGGACACTAGCTAGCTAACGCAACTTCTTCTATCCGCACCAACGCTGGCAGTTCACCGGCGTTCGCCTGGCCAAGGACCTCTAATGCTGCTCGCCCCAAACGACCAGGTCGTGCGCTTCGCCCAGGTCGATCCCGCCTTTCGGCGGGACGCGCTGAACGGTCTCGCGGCCCGCCCTCGGACTATACCCCCCCCCGCTGGTTCTACGACCGCATCGGCTTCGAGCTCTTCGAAGCGATCACAACGCTGCCTGAATACTATGTGACTCGGACTGAACGTTCGCTCCTGCGCAGCGCTGCCAGCGAGATTGCTTTATTGACCGGACCTGGGCGGGCCATTGTCGAATTCGGATCGGGCTCCGCCACCAAGACTCCGATTCTGCTGTCGTCGGTTAGCCCCTCCGCATATGTGCCGATCGATATTTCCAGAGACTTCCTCTGGGAGTCGGCCGAAAGGCTTTCGAAGCTGTTTCCCGGCATGCCGCTGTATCCTATCGAGGGAGACTTTACTCAGGCGCTGCAACTCCCAACAGCGATTGAAGATGCGCCGCGGCTCGGCTTCTTTCCGGGCTCGACCATCGGGAACTTGTCGGTTCCGGAGGCGGTGGATCTGCTGCGGACGATAGCCGCCATTCTGGGCAGGGATTCAATGCTCCTGATCGGCATCGATCGACTCAAGGAGCCAAGCATTCTGCTGCCGGCATATGACGACGCGCAGGGCGTTACGGCAGCATTCAACCTCAATCTGCTACACCGGATCAACAGGGAGCTCGCAGGCTCAGTGCCAGTGGATGCCTTCCGCCATGTGGCGCTCTGGAATGACGATGAGGCGCGCATTGAAATGCACCTCGAGGCTGGCCGCGATGTCCATTTCGAGGTTGGCGGTCATTTCTTTTGGATTGCCGAGGGCGAGACCATCCATACGGAAAATAGTTTAAAATACGGGCCGAGGGACGCCGCCGTTCTCCTTCGAGCGGGCGGTTGGTCGCCTATAACGATGTGGACGGATCGAGAAGAGCTTTTCAGCGTCGTTGGCTGAGGAGACTGCCATACAGTCTGGGACCTGGGACCTCGCTCAATTGGAGCGTAACCGGTCGGAGCATGCTGGCGTCTCAGCCTAATCGTCGAACTTCGATCTCGACCAGGATAGCGCCGGGACCGTCGTATCGCCCATGCCGCTCAGCGATGTTGACGAGTGCGGCAGCGCCGCCTTGGACGAGACGCTGACTTGCCGTCGACCGGCGCGACGATCCGGTTGCATCTTAAGTCGATCTCGTCGAGGTCGGCCCCGCCTCTATATCGTTTGGTCTATCGTCGCCGCCACGGCGGCAGGCTAGGCTGGGGGAGCCAGCGCGTTTCCCCGCTCTTCGCTGGCCTGGGGAATAAATCCAGGCACGCCAGTCTCCACCACAAGGTTGAACCGGACGCGCGTCGTTATGCCCTCCCGGATCTCCTGCATCGCGTCTTCCGGCAGAGTCGAAATATCAAAGTTCTCCTGGATGTTCTGGGATTTGGTCGAGGTGGTCAGGAAGGCGGTCCCGCGCTGTACGGCCCAGGCGAGCGCAACTTGAGCAGGCGTCTTGTCAACGCGCCGTGCAATGGCTGTGATGACAGGGTCATCAAGCAGTTTCGGAACCAAGCCATGTCCCAGCGCTGCAAACGCCAGCAGGACAATTCCGTGCTCCCGACAGAAATCGAGCAGCTCCCATTCAGGGAGATACGGATGGGATTCGACTTGCACCACCGCAGGCTTGACCCGCGCAGCGGCAACGATCTCGCGCAGCTTCTCCAAACTGACATCCGACAGGCCGATCGACTTGCACCGACCGCCGTCTACGAGGCGCTCAAGCGCTCGCCACGTGTCGACCAATGTGATCTCGGAATCATAGATGACCTCACCGTGCTCGTCCCTCGGGTCATGCTCGTCGCCGGGTTGAAAGGCAAAAGGCGTATGGATGAGATAGCAATCGACATAGTCGACTTGCAAACGCCGCCGGCTCGCGTCAAAGGCCGGCTCGACCCGCTCAGGACGATGATTGGTGTTCCATAGCTTGGTGGTTACGAAGACATCCTCCCGTCGAATCGTACCCGCCCCGAACGCTGCCTGCATCGCATCGCCAACCGCTTCCTCGTTGCGGTACCGCTCCGCGCAGTCGAGATGTCGAAATCCGACTTCCAGTGCGGTCTTGGTCGCTCGCTTGGTCGCGACAGGGTCGGGTATCAGCGTGCCAAATCCCGGCGCGGGCATGGCGCCAGATCCATGGGCAAGAGGAATCCTCGTAAAGC
This sequence comes from uncultured Alphaproteobacteria bacterium, assembly GCA_963772555.1. GTDB lineage: Bacteria > Pseudomonadota > Alphaproteobacteria > Rhizobiales > Beijerinckiaceae > Roseiarcus. Next base: position 90,551 of record CAVYXQ010000005.1, read on the forward strand.
GAAGCATATCGGGCGTTGCCATGCTCACACTCCACCCAGCTCGCATCATCGACGGGCTCTGCGCTCCGCGATTTCCTCCGCACCGCCAAGGTAGACCGGCTCGCGACATTCACCTTTTTACGTAAAGGAACCGGTCTCCGGCAGCCCCCCACGCGCCGCCGTTTTCGCGCTCATCCTAATCGCTGCGCGCGGATCGCACCGTGCCTGCGTCTTCGACCGCGAGGTTCAACGAGCCCCCTTAAGCATCACACCCGCAAGCTAAGATGACGCCATTCGAGAGTTGACGTTATTGGACGAAGGTATTGGCGACACCAAAGCATCATGTTAGGTTCTTTTAGCCTCGACCAATTCGAGCTATTGTGCCGGCCAGTTTTACGGCGCGACAGGCGGCCGCGGAGGCCCTGATCGCCCTTTCAAGCGGAGGCGGCGTGGTGAAGATTCATCGACGCGAGCTCCTGGGAAGCGCAGCGGCTTTCATCGCCAGCGCGGCGTCGGCGCGTGCACAGGGGCTGTCCGTGTTGCCCTGGCGGCCCGAAGGCGGCTCGCCCCCCCAAATGGTGAAGCCTGGACCCTGGCTCTTCTTCGAAGCGCCCGAGGCGGCAGCGGTCGAGGCGCTGGTCGATCGCCTCATCCCCCCGGATCCCAACACTCCAGGCGGCAAAGACGCCGGATGCGCGGTCTTCGTCGATCGGCAGCTTGCCGGCCCCTATGGGCGCCAGGCCGGCCTCTATGTCAGCCCGCCGTTCATCAAGGGAACGAAGACGCAGGGACCGCAGGACGAAGACGGTCCAGCCGTCCGATACCGCAAGGCGCTGGCGGCGCTCGACCTATATTGTCGGAAGCAGAAGGGCGGCGCTTTCGCCTCGCTGAGCGATGCGGACAAAGATGGAATTATTGGCGATCTGGAGAGCGGCGCGGCGAAACTGGACGGCGTCGACGGGCAGGCGTTCTTCGAACTGCTGCTGACAAACGTGCACGAGGGGTTTTTCGCCGACCCGATCTACGGCGGCAATCGAGACATGTGCGCCTGGCGCATGATCGGCTATCCCGGCGCCCGTTACGATTACCGCGACTGGGTCGGCCGTCACAACGAGCGCTACCCCCGTCCGCCCGTCAGCTTCATGGGACGGGCGGATTGGAATACCCACAAAACCTGAGGGCGAACTATGGCGCGCAAGCTCCCCCACAAGGACGTGGCGATCATTGGCCTCGGCTGGACGGGCTCGATCCTCGCGCAGGAGTTGACCGACGAAGGTCTGGACGTCATCGCGATCGAACGGGGGCCATGGCGGGACGCGCCGACCGATTTTCCGACTACCTACGACCAGGACGAACTGCGTTATCGCATTCGGCACGAACTTTTTCTTCGGCCGGCGCAGACGACCTTCACCTTTCGCAACAAGATGGACCAACAGGCGCTGCCGATCCGGAGTTGGGGCGCGTTCATGCCGATGAATGGCGTCGGCGGCGGCGGCCTACACTGGAACGCGGAGACATGGCGCTTTCTGCCGAGCGACTTTGTCCTGAAGACCCATCTCACGCAACGCTATGGCGCGAGCTTTCTGCCGCCGGACATGACAATCCAGGACTGGGGCGTGACCTACGACGACCTTGAGAAACACTACGACCAATTTGAGTATCTCTGCGGCACGTCGGGCCAGGCCGGCAACCTGAACGGCAAGATCGTCGAAGGCGGCAATCCGTTCGAAGGGCCGCGCTCGCGTCCCTACCCCAATCCGCCCCAGGCGCAGCCCTTCAGCCACACATTGTTTGCCAAAGCGGCGCGAGAGCTTGGCTACAAGCCGTTTCCGCAGCCGTCCGGCAATATGTCGCAGGCCTACGAGAACCCGCTTGGCCTCCGGCTCGGACCGTGCACCTATTGCGGCTTCTGCGAATGGTTCGGCTGCGGAAACTATTCGAAGTCCAGCCCGCAGACGACCATTCTTCCTGTTCTGCTCAGGAAATCAAACTTTGCCTACCGCACCGAATGCGAAGTCACGCGCATCAATGTTGATCCCTCCGGCAAACGGGCTACCGGCGTCACCTTCGTCGATACGAGCGGCGACGAGTCGGAGCAGCCGGCTGACCTCGTCATCCTCGCGGCTTTCAGCATATTCAACGTTCAGCTCCTGCTGCTATCGGGCATCGGCAAGCCGTACGATCCGGTCGCCAATCAAGGGGTGATAGGCCGCAACTTCACCCACCAGACGATCTCCCAGGCGATCGGTTTCTTCGACAAGGAGAAATTCAACTTCAATCCGTTCATCGCCTCCGGCTCGATCGGCATGTGCATCGACGAATTCAACGGCGACAATTTCGACCATGGTCCGCTCGGTTTCGTCGGGGGCGGATACTTGGGGCAGGTACAGACGAACGGGCGCCCAATTCAAACGAACCCCGTTCCGCCCGGCACGCCCCGCTGGGGCGCGGGTTGGAAGAGCGCAGTGCGCGATAATTATTTGAGTACGGTGACGCCGGGAACCGGCGTGCACGGGAGCTTCTACTCTTATCGCGACGTCTATCTCGACCTCGATCCGCTCTATCGCGACCATCTCGGTCGACCGCTCGTGCGCATCACGATCGACTTCCACGAGAACGAGATCAAACAGAACGCGTATCTGACTGACAAATTCGGCGAAATCATCAACGCGATGGGCGCAAGGCAGGTGGTGAAGCAATATCGCAAGGCGCCCTACGACGTCACACAGTACCAGACGACGCATCTGTGCGGCGGCGCGATCATGGGGTCTGACCCCTCAACCAGCGCCATCAACCGCTATCTGCAAAGCTGGGACGTTCCCAACCTTTTCGTCATGGGCGCGAGCGCCTTTCCGCAAAACGCCGGCTACAATCCGACCGGCACGCTTGCGGCGCTCGCTTACTGGTCCGCCGATGCGATCAGGAATCAATACCTCAAGAACCCGGGACCTCTCGTCCATGCCTGAGGAACTCGCACGTCGAACCGCGGGAGTCGCGGTCGCCTCGTTGCTCGTGGCGTTCAACCTGGTCGCAGTCGGCCGTGCACAAACGGATGTGCAGGGCACGAGCCTGGACCCGCAGAACTTCGTTCAGATCGAGCGAGGGCGGTATCTGACGGTCGCGGGCGACTGTGCGAGCTGTCACACTGTGCCGGGCTCGGGCGAGCCTTTCGCCGGCGGGCGGTCGATCGAAACTCCGTTCGGCGTCGTGGTTGGAGCCAACATCACGCCTGATCGCGAGACCGGGATCGGCGCGTGGAGCGACGAGCTTTTTTTGAGCGCCCTGCGCGAGGGCAAAGGGCATGGAGGCACGCTGCTCTACCCGGCAATGCCCTATCCGTACTACACGAAAGTGACTGAACGCGACGCGCTCGCCATTCGCGCTTACCTCAATACGGTGAAGCCGGTTCACAACGCCGTCGTTTCCAACAAATTGCCTTTCCCTTTCGACGTTCGTGAGGAAATGAAAGTCTGGAACGCGCTCTATTTCAAGAGCGGCGAATTTAAGCCGGACGCCGCGAAATCCGTTGAATGGAATCGCGGGGCCTACCTTGTCGAAGGTCTCGGACACTGCGGCGCGTGCCACACGCCCAAGACGACGCTTGGCGGAGACGACCTGAACCGCGCATTTCAGGGTTACAAGCTGCAGGGATGGTTCGCGCCCAACATCACCAATGACAACGAGAGGGGGCTCGGCGGGTGGAGCGTCGCCGACATCGTGTCCTACCTGAAGGCGGGCCATAACGCGGCCACCGCCGCGACTGGAATCATGGGGGAGGAAATATCGCTGTCGAGCTCGCAGATGACCGATGCCGATCTCAAAGCCATCGCCACTTATCTGAAAGATCTGCCGGGTCAGGCAGGTTCGTCGCCGGCGCCGGTTTCCGCCTCCGAAGCGACGATGGTCGCCGGCGGCGCGATCTACGCGGATGAATGCTCGGCCTGCCACGGCTTGGATGGAAAGGGCGTCCCGTTGCTTTTCCCGGCGCTTGCAGGATCTCCGAACGTCCGCTCCGCCGATCCGACAAGCCTCATTCGCGTCCTCATGGAGGGCGCGCGCAGCGTTGCGACCGCCGGCGAGCCGACGGGCCCAGGCATGCCATGGTTCGCCTGGAAGCTGAATGACGCGGAGATCGCCGCGGTGCTGACCTATGTCCGCAACAGCTGGGGCGCCGCTGCGCCCGCGGTCACCACGGACCAGGTCAAAAGCGAGCGTGCCGTCTTAGGAAGCGCGAGCCCCTAGTCAGGTTTCTCCCGAGAGAGCGGACCTTGCGATTTGAGTGGCGTCCGCCCTGGCCGCTAGCCGTGCGCCGTGGCCTCATAGCGCCAGCGACAGCGCATCGCGTGATTTTCGCGAGGGAGCTTCAACCTTTTGGAGATTGGCGGGTGGTTTCGACATCGGTCGGCACAATCCCTGTCGCGGGATATCCAACTTGGCGGCAATGTTTACTAGCTCGGCCAATGAGCCCGCTTTCATTTTCCGCATCACACGGCCTCGATGAGCCTTCACGGTGATCTCGCTGATTCCAAGCTCGCCGCCAACTTGCTTGTTCATTAGACCGGAGACAACCAGCCCCAAGACCTCGCGTTCGCGGCCGCTAAGCGACGCGTAGCGCGCCTGAAGCATCTTCATTTCCGATGCCGCCCTCTGCGTCGCCTGGCTGCGATCCAGAGCTGATCGGATCGCCTCCAACAACACCTCCTCACTGAACGGCTTGGTCAAGAACTCGATCGCGCCGGCCTTCATCGCGCGCACAATAGTCTCAACGTCGCAATGGCCGGTGATAAAAATGACCGGCATGTTCGGCTGGTCGCCGGCGATCTGCTGCTGGAGATCGAGGCCACAGAAGCCCGGAAGCATTACGTCAAGAACCAGGCAACACGGGCACAACGTGCGCGGGTGAGAAAGAAACTCCTGCGCTGACGCAAACACCGAGGGTTGCCAACCCGCCTCGTAGATCAGCTCCTCAAGGCATTCGCGCACCGAAATGTCGTCATCAACAACGTATACGATCGGGGTCAGATCAGGCATGACCAATACTCCGTTCATTAGGAGTAGACATTGAGACGCATTGCCATTCGGCAGCCGTTCATTCAAAGCAAGCGATCGCGCTTGGCGCCATCAAGCCAATGCGGATTTAAGCGCCGCAATGGCCTGCCCCACCGCGCCTCGCGCAGCTGGAGTGTCAGCCAAGGCATTCAGCATGACGAAGTCGTGGATCGTGCCGATGTAACGGGTGCATGTCGTACGCACGTATGCTTCCGACAGTTTGCGCGCATATGCTTCGCCTTCGTCGCGGAGCACATCCACCTCGGCCGTTATCAGCAGGGCATCGGGCAATCCTCTCAACTGTTCAATCGTGGCGCTGAGTGGCGCTGCTAAGACATCCGTCCGGTCGCTCGCGCGGGGAACATACGCATCCCAGAACCACTCCATGTCCTGTTTGGTCAGCCAGGGCCCATTGCAGCAAACTTGGTATGACGCCGCCTCGCAGCTAGCTGCGGTCGCTGGGTAGAACAACACCTGGAAGACAATTTTAGGTCCACGCCGTTGCTTGGACATGATGGTCACAGCCGCGGCCATGTTGCCACCGGCTCCGTCGCCGACCACGGCGAGGCGCGTACCGTCGAGATTCAGACGATTGGCTTGGCTCACTGCATATGCGGTCGCGGCGTAGGCTTCTTCGAGGGCAAGCGGAAACTGGATTTCCGGCGCGCGGCCAAATGCCACGAAGACCACTGCCGCATGCACCGCAACAGCAATTTCCCGAATAAGACGATCATGCGTATCGACGCCGCCGGCGACCCACCCGCCGCCGTGAAAAAACATTACAACGGGTATGTCCTTGGCCGCGTTTCTTGGCCGGACGATGCGTACGTGAACCGCGCCCTTCGGGCCCACCGGGAATGTTGTATCCTGGATGCTCGCGTTCGGTTTTCCTATGGGCGCTGATTGCAAGTTTGCGAGCGCAGTCCGAACGTCGGCGGCCGATCGGCCAGAGAATGGAAACGCGCCGGAGGCTGCGACCTCGTCGACGAAGTGCTGCGTCACCGGTTCGAGATTCGCAAGGAAGGCTTCTCCCCCAGTCATGACCCGCATCGCCCCCTGTTTCTGCAGGGCTGCGCAGTGTCGCCAGCGCCTTCGTGGGCGCAGTTGGCCATTCTGCGGGGAAGAGCCGTTCGACTTGGTCGCATGAACCTTGTTCCTGCGTAATTTCCTCGAGCACTCCGCGGCTGTGTTCCAGATGCAGAGTTTTGCCCGAAAAACCGAGTCATTCGTTGTCAATTTTTGTGAATCGACAGTTGGCGCCGTCGAGCGATGTAATGGACAACCATCTTTGCTATGGCAGGCGGCTCTCGACTTAGGGTAGCGCCGCAATGAGAGCTCTCGCCGCCTTCAAATCGGCAGTCTGAAAGCCTTCCTTGAACCGGCCATAGACCGGCGCGAGCGCATCCCGAGCCTCGACGATTTGTCCTTGCTCCTGGTGTAACCGCGCAAGGCTCATGGACGTTCGCAATTCCCACGAGAGAGCTTCCTGCTGGCGGGCGCAGTCAAGAGAGCGTCGAAACTGTGCTTCGGCGTCTCGCTTTGCTCTCGGCGTGTCATCAAGTCGGAGAAGCTCGCCCTTGATGCGCATGAACTCAGCCATGTACCAGCGCTCTTCATCGCGTTCAGCCCGCATGAGCGCATCGTCGACGGTTGCGTGCCCCCTCGATATCGCGCCGACCCTCCCGAGCCCTTCCGCCAATGTTGCGTGGATCCCAGCGTAGTGCGCGAAGAATGCCCCTTGAGGCAGTTCGTCGAGTACCCTGTGAAGCGCTTTCAGTCCCTCATCGGTATCGCCACGCGCAATAAGCAGCATGGCTCCGAAGCACGCGCCCCAGGCATGCCAAAGGTCCAGAGCGTGGTCCACTGTATGTTTGACCAGCAGATTGGTGAAACGCTCCGCTGCAGTCCAATCTCCGGACAGCAATGATACGGGGCATGCGCCTTGAGCCAAAGCGAGAGCGAGTGACATCGGGTGACCGACAATCGTGGCCTCTTCGATCAGGCCATGAACCTCATTCATCGCCTGATCGGGAAATCCCTGCGCCCAGAGAAGTTTCGAAAGCAATGTTCGGCACACGATGCGCGGATCAAATTGAAAGCGGATTATATGCGAACGATCTCTAGGCCTTGAATAACCGCGAAGCATCGATTCGGCGCGATGGCGTGAATTGGTATGGTCGCCGAGATAAAATAGCGACATTCCGATTGTGCGTTCGCCAACGAGCGCCGCTGTGATGTCGCCATGATCTACCGCTATCTCGTGGAATTTTTTCGCGGTCTCAAGAGACGTCCGAATGCGGCCGCTATTGAAGTGGCTGGACCATAGACCCCAAAGGATTCGAATCCGGTAGTCGGAGTCGTCGAGCGCCTCGGCGATCTTCAACGCGTCTGCAAAGGCCGCGTCTGCCTCTGGACCAGGTCCCTTCGTCCAGACCAGCGCCGCGCCTAACGCCGCCAGTAGCTGCATTTCCCGACGGTCATTCTGTCCAAAAGTCGTTTTGCCTGCGAGCAGGGCTTGTTCCACATACCGACAGCATTCCCCGCTGAGGGAGAGATGGGTCCACAGAGGGATGCTCGAGATGGTAAGTGCGATGCCGGATTCGAGTGTCGCCGGCGGCCGAAAACGCCCAGTCGACAACCGCTCGCGCTTCATCGACGAGCTTTGATTCGGCGGACAGCCTCGCGGCCGCGGCCAAGGATGATGGTGTCGCCGCATCGGCGCCCGCCCTCTCGAGCAGATATTGAATATGCTTGGCGTGTCGCCGAGCAGTCTGGTCAAATTCGTCGCATTCCGTGAGCTTTTTCAGCGCATACGCTCGTGTCGTGTCGAGCAGGCGATAGTGGCCGATTGCGGTTGTGACATCGGCATTTAGCAGCGACTTCGATACCAGGCTCGCCACGACCTCGACAATATCGGATGACACGACCAAATCATCCGCCGCCACCGCCTGCGCCGCATCGAGCGTGAAGCTTCCCGCGAATACGGACAGCCGACGGAGGGCCGCCTGCTCGGCTTCTGAAAGAGCGTCGTAGCTCCAATCGAGTGTAGCGGCGAGAGTTTGGTGTCGCGGAAGCGCGGTCCGTCGACCATGCGTCAAAAGGCGGACCCGGTCTTCCAACCGCGCGGCCACGCCCAGCAGTCCGAATACGTCGACGCGCCCAGCCGCCAGTTCGATCGCCAACGCGATCCCGTCGAGGCTACGGCAGATATCGGCAACGACCGGCGCATCGGTATCGCTCAGTTCGAATCGGCCGACGCTTGACGAGACACGCTCAACGAAAAGCTGGACGGCGGGGTAAGTGAGCGCATCTTTGGCGGACAAGTCGATCGACACGGGCGGGATTTCGAGAGGAGGAAGACGATGCACAATCTCGCCCTCTGCCCGCAGGGGTTCACGACTCGTCGCCAAGATGCTGACGCCCGCTGCGCCTTTGAGCAGGTTCTCAGCGAGGACAGCGGCAGCTTCAACAACTCGCTCGCAACAATCCAGGACGATCAGCATCCGCTTACCGCGCAGGAATGCAGCCAACCCGCGGGTGGGGTCGTCTACCGCAATCTCGAGTCCGAGTGTCGAAGCTAGCTTCCGCGCGACTAATGACGTGCCCAAGAGAGGCGCACAGTCAACCACGCAGATCCCGTCATCATACGAAGTCGTCGCTTGTTCGGCGACCGCCAAGGCGACTGACGTCTTGCCGATCCCGCCGGGCCCGATGATCGTGACAAAGCGATGCCTATTTAGCCGCGCGACGATGTCGCCAACAGCATCTGCGCGGCCGATCAACCTTGTTAGGCGGGTCGGCAGACCCGACACAGATTCGGTGGGAGGCGCTCGTGGCTTGATAGGTTCCGGTGTCTCGGTCGTCGAGAAGGGCGCGACGAAACGATAGCCGCGCCCGGGAACAGTCATCAGGTATCGGGCGCCAGCTTGGCCGTCGCGAAGGGCCTTTCTCACCAGAGCCACTTGAGTTCTGAGATTGCCTTCCTCGACCGTCAGGCCTGGCCAGACACGAGCGAACAATTCGTCCTTCGTGACGACCTCGCCCGCGCGCTCAACCAAGACGATCAAGAGGTCGAGCGCACGAACGCCAATGTGGACGGGCGTATCAGCCTCGATCAGGAGATGGGTCGCGGGCCGCAGGCAAAACGGCCCAAACCGGATCTCGCGATCAAACGGCGCGACTGCTTCACCTTCGGTTCCCAAACGTAGCGCCTCAGGAGACGAATGGCCGAGACAACAAGCTCTTCAATTTGGGAACGGCGGGGAACGGAGCCTTTACGAATGCGGGTAAGGTTTCGCAACGCTCGGCAAAGCGCGCCAGTTGAGGAAATCGTTCTGCCAGTTCCAGGTTGGGTCGCGCAATTTTGGCAAAAGTGAAGGCAGCGGTAGTCGTCACATCCGCCTGGCTGATGTCCGGCGTCCCGGCAATCCAATCGCCGTCTTCGATCTTCATCGCAGTCATGTTCAAACGTTCGAGGCCGCCGAGCACTTGCCTGTCATTGTGATCGATCCACGGCGTGTGGACTTTTTCCGGCGGTCTTACGCGATCTTCATAGAATGCCCACTGGGCCTTTTCTGCGCACGCGAGCGCAATCGCGGCAGTTTGTAGGACGCGCCGTCGCAGTGGGCCGTCGGTGGGCGTCAGACGGCGCTCTGGACTGACCATACGGTCGATGTCATCGAGGATGGCTCCACTCTCGACAAGAGTTTCACCGTCGTCGAGCACCAGCACGGGAATACGGACAAGCGGATTGTGGCGTCGAACGACCTCTGGTTCCCCGAAGACAAAAACCTCCTCCAGTTCAAATGGCAGTTCCAAGATATTCAAGCTAACTGCCACTCTCCGAACGAACGGAGACAGGAAAATACCAATCAATCTCATGGCTCGACCTCCCTCGATTGATTTCGTCCGAACTCAGCACGAGCGGGCGGCCGTCTTCACGACCGACATTCCCGCGAATAGCGCTATGACGCGCAACTTTTCCGCAATGCGCGCCGGAGTCATAAGGGGCGGCAATTCAATCCGCCTCGCCTAATCCGGGGCGGCCACGTGCGAAGGTCGATGAGGCGCCGCTCTTCCGGGCCGTATCGGAACCGCAAGCATAGACTTAGGTATCGACGATATCAACGTCCATAGATCGCTCATCGCGCTTCTGGGGGACTGGCGATATGTTTTGCCCCCGCGAACGTAGCCGCTTACCTCTATACGCGACCGGCGTTGCGGGGGAGCGGCCGTTGGCTTGTTGAGCCTATTGCGTAACGAGGGAGGCAGCGTCGGGACGTCGTTGGCGCAAGCCTTCCAAGAGCGGCGTGATCAGTTTCACACCCTGCGGCTTGGCGAGTCCCTCGATCCTTTCAACCCGGCTGCGGCTTCTTTTCTCGACCAGGCTCGGGCAGCGTTCCTGCAGCAGACCGGCGATCCGGTTGCTTCGCAGCAACTGGCCTGGCAGGCGCTGGAAAATCTGCGGCAGCAGCAGGCGTCATCGCCCGCCTATTTCGACATCTTTTGGATGATGGCCGACGTTCGCGGCTGCGTTCTCGGTATTGCTTATGAAACGTTCGGTGGCTGAGAAAGGCAGTCACGCGAGTTTGGAATGATTGCTTAGTCGAATGCTTGCACCCATGATCGGCTAGGCGCTGCTGTTATTTGCCCGAGAACTTCTTGGCGTAGGAGCTCCACTCCAGGTGCCGCGCGCCGTTGGCGTCGCCACATGGTGCGGACCAGCTCTTGTCCGTTTCCCCGAACAGGGTCTACGCCACTTCTACGCCAGGCGCGCTGTCGAGCCGAGCCCGCAGGAAGTAGCCGCTCTCCCCCATGGCATTTATTTCGAGTTCGGTTAGGTTGCGCGCTTGAGCGAAAGCTATCCGTTGGATGAGCGGAGCGACCTGAACGACGCTCGCATCTCCTCAACGAAGAGTTGCGGCTGTTCCCAGGCCGCGAAGTGGCCGCCTTTGCCGAGCTTGTTGTAGTGGATAAGCTTCGGGTACGCCCGCTCTGCCCAGCTCCGCGGCGCCGCATAGATCTCGTCGGGGAAGACGCTCACGGCGACCGGAATCTTGACGCCCCTCGCGTCGAAGAAGCCGGCTGAGGACGCCTGCGTGGTGTCCCAGTAGAGCCGCGCGGAGGAGACCCCGGTGTTCGTCAACCAGTAGAGCGTGACGTTGTCGAGGACGTCGTCCCGCGTCAGCCCTTCCGTCTTTCCGTCGAAGACGCGGGCGATCATCTTGTAACTCCGGATATCGTGATCGAGCATCCAGGCGGCGAGCCCGACCGGTAAATCCGCGATGCCGTAGAGCGTTTGCGGGCGGTTGTTCATTTCGATCGCGTAGCCCACCCCCTTCGTGTAGAAGTCGACCAGCTGATCCCACGCGTTACGTTCCTCGGACGTGAGATCGGCGGGCGGCGCCTCGTGGAACGCGAGCGCTTTTGAGATGTCGGGCGGCACCGTGGCCGCCATGTTGGTGTTGATGCCGAGCAATCCCGGCGGCTCCTGCAGGGCCATCGTCTCCGAGATGGCGTTGCCCCAGTCGCCGCCCTGCGCCACGAACTTCGTGTAGCCGAGCCGTTGCATCAGCGTCGTCCACGCCCGGGCGATGCGCACGGGGGTCCAGCCGGGCGCCGTCGGCTTACCGGAGAAGCCGTAGCCCGGCAGCGACGGGATCACCACATGAAACGCCTCCGATGCGCTTGCCCCATGCGCGGTCGGGTTGGTCAGCGGATCGATGATCTTCAGCTGCTCGATGATCGAGCCGGGCCATCCATGCGTGACGATCATCGGCAACGCATTTTCATCTTTCGAACGAGCGTGGATGAAATGAATATCCAGCCCGTCGATCTCGGTGGTGAACTGCGGCAGGGCGTTGAGCCGCGCCTCGATCTTCCGCCAGTCGTGCTCCGTCCCCCAGTAACGGGCGAGTTCCTGCATGGTCGCGAGCTGCACGCCCTGCGAGGAATCGGCCACAGTCTCCTTGTCGGGCCAGCGCGTCGCCGCGATGCGTCGTCGGAGGTCGACGAGCGCCTCATCGGGCGCTGTGAATTGGAAGGGGCGGATCGCGTTGTCTTGCGGCGTAGCCATGGGCGAATCTCCCTGTTTCGAAACTTGGCTGGCCGGCTTGTCGCCCGCTGCAGCCGGATGTGCGGAGAGGAGGTTGGCGGCGCTCGCGGCTGCCGCGCCGACAAGAACGCCGCGCCTGCTCGGCTTTGAAAACGATGTGGCCATGGTGCCCTCCCGGGCGTTTTTGCTGGCTGAAATTTGTAGAGGCCGCTGGGACCGCCGCTTATGCTTTGCCAGGCGCTGTTTTGCCTTCTCGGAGCCCCGCCTCGAGGATGGCGACATCCTGGTCAACGGCGCCGCCGCTCACGCCCACGCCGGCAATCGCCTGCCCTTCGCGGGTGAGCGGCGCCCCGCCGCCCATCGCGCAATATTGGCCTTGCGACATAAGCGGGAAGAGCGCCTGCCCGGGCTGCACCATCGGCAGCAACTCGGCGGTTCGCATCCCCACCAGCGCCGAGGTGTAGGCTTTCCGCTGGGAGAGCTCGATCGAGAAGGCCGGCGCTCCATTCATACGGTGATGGAGGACAACATTCCCATGGACGTCGATGACGCATACCGCGACCGGAACCTTGGTGCGCGATGCTTCCGCCTCGACGCGCTCCGCGACATCCTTGGCGAGGGCGAGCAAATCCATGATTGGCGTCCTTTCTGAGGATGAGAGCGCGAGACCGAGACCTGAACTCGCCTCCCTCTGGCCCGCGAAGGCTCAGCGGCCGAGTCGGCCCAGGTAAGACCCGAGGCGGTCTTCCACGTCTCCCGGCTTATGAAATCCCAGCTCGAACAGGGCTTTCAGCCGGGCCTGCGCCGCCGGCCGAGCGAGCGAGTCGATGCAGGCGTCCCACCCCGCCGCCATTTCGACGTCCAGCGGCAGGCTGTTTGCGTTGACCAGGCGCTTCGTGTTGGCGATCGCCCACTTGTCGAACGAAGCGATGCGGGTTGCGAGCGCCTCGACAAACCCGTCGAGCTCGGCGTCCGGCAGCGACCGGTTCACATAGCCGTAGGCTTCCGCCAGCTCGCCCCGGATGTCGTCGGATCCGAGCAGCGCTTCCAGCGCTCGCGCCCGGCCGATTTGTCGAGGGAGCCGCGCCATGGGTCCGCCGCCGGCGACCATGCCGACGCCCACTTCCCACTGCGAGAGGATCGCCTTTTCCCGGCTGGCGAAGCTCATATCGCAGGCGAGGGTGAGCTCGCTGCCGTTCCCTGTCGCCCGACCCCGGATCTTGGCGATCGTCGCGACAGGCGCATGCGTCAGGCGCACGAGTATGTCCGGCCACGCCTCGAGTCCGGTGGGCCCTTGAGGTATGCGGGTCAAATCCTCGAGCTTGACGAGGAAATCGCTGTGGTTCAGGAAGAATCCTTCCACAGCGCTGTCGAAGACCACGACCTTGACGTGTTCGTCGGCCTCGATGGCCGTCACGATCTCCCGAAATTCCAGAACAAATTCTGGACCCATCAGATTTAGCGGCGGATTGTCGAATGTGATCCGCCAATGCGCGGGCGACGGCCGCGTGAGCCGGATCTGCGCCGTCTTCGTTGTCGCGTTCATTAGGCGCCTCCCGGGCAACCACCATCGCTCCTTTTGCAGCATCGACTCCTCCTGGGCCGGAAGCCATTGGACGATGGTGTCGTCGACACCATGGTATTGGCCCGCATTGTCCGCGGACATCGCCTTGGTGACCGAGCAAGCCGCGGCGCCAGGCGGGAGAGCCCTTGAAGGTCGAGGGGGCTGAGTCTCTCCAGCCGCCGGACTCGGCCTCGTGAGCTCAACCGGACCGCACGCTCCTCGCCGCGCCCCGGGAGCGGCTTGGTCCATTCAGGCCAAGACGGTCCAGGGAGCCTGGGCGACGCACTGAAGGCAGCGCCCGATGGCGTTTGCTTTTTTGAGAGACGAAGTCGTTGCCCGACAGGTTTTCCGTCAGAGGTTCGTCGGATAGCCGTGGCGCTTCTCCGACGCCGCGATCATCGATTTCGCCTCTGCTTCATGGCCGGCGGCGCAGGCGCTGGCCGCCGCGTCCGTCTCGCGCTTCATCTGTTTGTAGACCGATTGGACGACATGCCCCATCGACAGGTCGTTGTCCTGAACGGCCCGGTAGCGCGCGACGACGGCCGCGCAGTCCGCGCCCTCCGGCATCTGAAAATTGGACGGCGTGACGGCGACCGATCCGGCCGCCGGCGGCGCGGCGGCCTGCGGGCCAGGCGTATTGCAGGCGGCGAGCGCAAAGGCGGCGACAGCGAGCGGCGCAAAGGTTCGCATGGGATGTCTCCAGCGAGAAGGTTCCGATCGCCCTAGCCTCGCCAAAGCGCCAGGTTCGTCAAGCGCCGGCTCTCTGCTGCGAACCGATATTTGGCGCCCGTCCGGACCAGCAGCCAGAGGGCCGGAATCGACCCGAACCTGCCGATCGGGCACTGACTGGCGAACGACAGGGTAGCAACAGGTGCGGTCGTCCAAGAAGCTTGTCCTCAACTGTCGAGTTAGACCCCAAGCGATAGTCTCCGTTTGCGCAACTGCGGCCGCCCTCAGCGCCCTGAGGGGCGCGCCTCGCTTGATCTGGATCACTGCGACTATCGACAATGCGCCTAAGCGTTTCGACACATCCAAGTCTGGGGTTCAAACAGAGACATCTCTAGATGCCCGAGACGCGAAAAGTGGCGGCGATCCTCGTCGCCGACATTGTCGGCTTCAGCCGACTTGCCGGCTCGGACGAGGAGCGGACGCTTGCGCGGCTCCGGGCGCTGCGCAGCGACCTGATCGATCCGACGATTGCGCTCCACAACGGGCGGCTCGTCAAACGCACCGGCGACGGCGCGGTGGTCGAGTTCCGCAGCGTGGTCGAAGCGGTGCGATCCGCCATCGAGGTGCAGACCGGAATCGCCGAGCGGAACGAAGGACTTCCGGCCGACAAGCGGATTGAGGTTCGAGTCGGCGTCCATCTCGGCGACGTCGTCGAGGAGGCGGACGGCGACCTCATGGGCGACGGGGTCAACGTCGCGGCTCGGCTGCAAGCGATCTGCCAGCCGGGCGGTGTTTGCCTTTCGGAAGACGCCTACCGCCAGGTGCGCGACAAGCTCCAGGTGACGTTCGCCGATCTCGGGGAGCAGAGCCTCAAGAACATCGCGCGGCCCATGCGGGCCTACGCCCTGAAGCTGGGCGCGGCGACAAGCGCGCCCGCGGTCGCGCGCAAGGCGCACAACAAGGCTCTTCTATGGTCCGCGTCGGCGGCCGCGCTTGTCGCGGTCGTGATCGGAGCAAGCTGGTTCGGCTGGCATCAATTCGCGCCGCCCCCCGCGCCCGTCACTGCCCCCGTCGCCGCCGTCGCGGACGAGAAGCTCGCCCGCGCGCCGCGCCTGTCAATCATCGTCCTGCCGTTCGCCAACCTCAGCGGCGATCCCGAGCAGGACTATTTCGCCGACGGCCTGACCGACGACCTGACGACCGATCTCTCGCATCTGCCCGACAGCTTCGTCATCGGCCGCTCGACCGCCGCCGGCTACAAGGGCAAGCTTGTGGATCTCAAGCAGCTCGGCCGCGACCTCGGCGTTCGTTACGCAGTGGAGGGAAGCGTGCGCCGCGTCGGCGACGCGATCACGATCAACGCCCAGCTCGTCTCGACCGAGACCGGCGCGCAGGCGTGGGCCGACCGGTTCGAGGGCGAGCGGGCCAAGCTCGGCGAACTGCAGGTCGAGGCGGTCGGGCGCATCGCCAACGCGCTCGGCGTCCAGCTCATCAACGCCGAGGCCCTGCGCGCTCAACGCGAGCGCCCGACGAACCCCGACGCGACCGACCTCATCATGCGCGGGTTCTCGGCGCTGAGCGGCGCGTCATTGACCAAGGAAAATCTCGAGAAAGCGGTCGGCAACTTCGACCAAGCCTTGCGCCTCGACCCGGAAAACCCGCAAGCCTTGGGCGGAAAAGCGATGGCGCAAATCCCGCTCAGTATGGTCTTTGGCCCGGGCGATCTTGGCAGTGCGCTGAATGAAGGCGAGCAGGCGGCCGATCGGGTGCTGGCGGCGCATCCCGACAATGCGCAGGCGCACTTTGTGAAGGGGGTCGTCGCGCAATACACCGGGACTTTGCGCGGCAATACGCAGTTCGAGGCCGCACTGACGCAGTTCAAGGCGGCCATAGCCGCTGATCGCAACTTCGCGCGCGCTTATGGCGAGATGGGATTTAGCCTGATCTTATCCGGTCGCGCCGAGGACGCCATCGAACCGATCGATAGGGCGCTGAAGCTCGATCCGGACGACAGCTGGCGGGGATCTTGGGAATACTACATGTGTGACGCGTATTCGCATATGGCCAAGTGGGAACAAGCGGCGGAATGGTGCGAAAGGGCGATCGGGTCCGCTCCCACGTCCTATGTCGCCCGGTACAATCTTGCCGCCGCCTACGGGTGGCTCGGGCGCGCGGCGGAGGCCAGCGCCGCAATCGCCGAAATTGAGAAGCTTGATCCCGGCTTCACCGTCCAGAGGTACCTGTCCTCCGGGTCGTGGAGGGCGAGCTCCGGAAACGAGAAGTGGCGGGCCGAGGACCAGCGTATCGCCGAGGGATTGCGAAAGGCCGGACTGCCCGCTGAGGCGGGTCCCGGCGCCAGCGTGTTTCCGACGCCGAGCGCGCGGGCTCTTCCGGCGAACGCGATGGCAATTCCGGTCGACGATCCAGCAGTCAAATCGATCGAGGGAACTCTGTTCAAACCGGCCGGGGCCGGGCCGTTTCCGGCCGTCGTCTACGTGTTTGGATGCTGGGATCCCGGAATAACGCCGGAGATAGCGATGCAGCGAATTGCAAAAGATCATCTCGTCGGCAACGGCGTCGCAGTTATGATCGTCGACCCGTTGGCGCCGCGCGGAGCACGGACCATGGAGGATTACTGCGCCGCGATCACGCCCGACACGCTCGCCGACTATGCATCCCGAGGAGCCAGGAATGCGCTTGCGGCGGTCAAAGCGCTCAAGTCGACGCCCGGAATCGAGCCGAACCGGGTCTTCCTCCAGGGCTACGCTTTCGGCGCCGACGCCGCGCTGTTCGCGGTCGACAGGAAAGCCCCAGCAAGACGCGATCCCGCCACGACGGTCGCGGGGGTCGTCGCCTACTATCCGCTTTGCACCGGAAAGATGGATCCTGCCGTCCCGACGCTGATGATCGTCGGCGAGAAGGACGACTGGATGCCGGCCGCAGCCTGCCACGCGATGGCGAAGGACAAGCCCGGCGTCGAACTCGTCGTCTATCCGGGCGAAACGCACGCCTTCGCGATGCCGTACACGCCTGCCGAATATCAGGGCCATCGCATGCAATATGACGAGCGCGCTGCGAAAGACGCCGACCAGCGCGCCGACGCCTTCATGGCGGCGCATATGAAGTGACCGCCTGCATGGACCTCGCGCGCGTCATTGGGTCCGCGCCAAGTTTTGGTTTAAGGCCTCTGGCGCCCAACGGTACGCCTCTCGCGACGCGTGTTTTTTGCAAGCCTGGAATTCCTCGCCCTGCTCCAGCCCCACGCAAGCGGCCTCCGGCATCGCTTGCGAGGCATGGCAAGCTCCTCCCGCGTCCCCTTCTCTGAAAAGCGGCGAATACTGCGCGTCCGTCGCGCCCGCGAGGCCGCCTGCGTGTTCGACGGCGGCGCGTCCGTTCTCGCGGTCATCCTGCGCGACATCTCGCCAAGAGGGGCGCGCATCGCCGGCGAGGGAGTCGAGGCCTTGCCGTCCGTCTTCGAACTGAGGATTCCGACCGGGTCCGGCGACTTTTCCGCCCGCCAGGCGCGGTTGATCTGGGCGAGAAAGGCGGCCGCCGGCCTCGAATTCGTCGACTGAGC
>CAVYXQ010000006.1:0-392658 GCA_963772555.1 uncultured Alphaproteobacteria bacterium
TTTGCCGAAGTCGTCGTCATGCCGCCGAACGGCCGCTGTAGATCTTGCCGGCCTCGGTGCGCGAGAACGGCACGCCCAGTGGTCGAGTTCGATGATCGCCTCGGGCGCGTATCGGCGAGAGATATTCGATGGCGTCCTGGTCGTCGAGCCAGTCCGATCCCTTGACGGTATCGTACATATGCCAGCGCCAGTCGTCGGGGCCCATGTTGCCGAGCCCGCGGAAATCCCGCCCTGCGCCGCAACGGTGTGAGAGCGGGTCGGAAACACTTTCGAGATGCAGGCAGTCCTCAGACCCGCCTCGGCGCAGCCGACGCTGGCGCGCAAGCCGGCGCCGCCTGCCCCGACGACGACCACGTCGAAGGTGTGGTCATTGATGGAATAGGCCTTGCCCGCGACCGCCGGTGCGCTCTGGGCGGAGGAGCCGTTCGTCGCCATGCGAAGTTCCGTCTCTTGTTCTCAGGTGAAGGCGATGCGCAGCGCGGCGTAAAGGCAGGCAAGCCCGAGCAGCGCACAGAAACAGGTGTTTGCAAGCAGAGTCCAGGAGCGGGCGCGCCCGTGGATGTAGTCGACGATGATGGAGCGCATGCCCAGCTCCATGTGGAAGACGCCGGCGAGGATGAAGGCGAGCAGCAGAATGGCCGGAAACGGTCGAGCCAGCGTCGAGCGCACGCCGTTATAATCCATGTGCAGAAGGTCAAGCGCCAGCCATACGAAGCCGAGCGACAAGGGGATCAGCGCGAGCGAGGTCAAGTGCATGAGCCAGGCTTCCGTCGTTCCGGTGCGGGCGGAGCCGAGAAAGCGAACTCGTTTCAGCGGGGTGCTGAAGCCAGCGGGGCGATCAGCCATGACGAGCTTCCTTACCAGAGGGCATAGCCGAGGACCCACACGATGATGGTCAGCGTCAGGCCGCCGATCAACGTCGCCCAGGCCAGTTGATCGCGCAGCGGCGCGTCCATGCCGTAGCCGGAGTCCCAGAGGAAATGTCGAATTCCGCCGATCAGGTGGTGAAACAGCGCCCAGGTGAATCCGAGCAGCACAAGCTGCCCGATGAACGATTTGAGGAAGGCCGAGAAGACGCCGAACGCCGCGGCGTCGGTCGAGGCCGCGATCAGGAACCAGGCGAGCAGCAGGACGCCCAAATAGAGCCCACCGCCGGTGATGCGATGGGCAATCGACATCGCCATGGTCATGGTGAACTTATAGATGCTCAGATGCGGCGAGAGCGGCCGCGGGCGGCGTTTGCCGGCGACGGCGTCGGTCGTTGCCATTGGAGAAATCCCACTTGCGGTTCGGCCAGAGTTCTAGACCGCTGCAATGCGGCTCGCAATGTGGGATTTCTTCATCGAAAGTTCAATGAGGCCGCTGCTCAGACCTCGCCTGAAGGATGGCCGTTTCCGCGTTTTGCGACGACGACGGTCTGCACGAGTGAATGCATGGTCGCGGGACTGGCGGCGAGCCGACGTTTAAGCCCGTTTGTCAGACGATCTGCGAAGGCGACACACGCGCCGGGGTCGAGCGTGCCTTGTCGAGAAAACGACGCCAGCGTGGGAGTGAAAACCGAGCGGAAGAACAATCGCGTGTTTCACCGCCAACGCTCCTGCGTCTGCATCCGCCTCAAGGGCGTCCCAAGCCGAGTCCCTCGTGCAGGTCTCGCTGCCCTTCAGGACCAGAGATTGGAAGCGCCCGTCCTCTGCGAACGGCGCGACAAGATCGCTCCTGCGAGGCGCCCACATTTTCAGCGCCATCCGGTTTCGCTCGGTCGCCGTGATTGCGCCTTCGTCAACTCCCAGTTCCGAGCCCGTTGGCGCGCCCATGCGGTTCGGACCTCGCCCGCGCTCCGGACGAGCGAAATGGCCGGGATCGGCATGGGAATGCGACTCAGACACATGGCGCTGGGGCAGGTTGCCAGGCCCACGACGAAGACGGCCGCGTTGCTCCGTCATTCCGATTTCGATATCGCTGCGACAATCGCTTGCAGAAAATCCGAACGTCGGCTACCCTACCATCATGACTTCAAGACGCTTCCGTTGTCGTCATCGCTGCTCCGTCGCCGCCGGCAATTCGACCCGTCGCGATTGCTCAATCGGTCGAGGCCGCGCCTCAAAAATATTTTTGCCAGGAGCTCTCCCGCAACTCGTTGATATTCCTCATTTCCAACGAAGGAATCCAAGGAAATCCAAGAGAATCAAACAAGTAAAAAAGGTATAATTAGGAGAATCCCGGATATTCCAAGAAATTCCATGCCGAGGTCAACCTGCGCAGCGGCTGGAAACGGGGCCTGGGTCATCAGGCCAACTAATTCCACACGCGCTGCGGGCAGTTTATAGTTCCGGATCGTCTTTCGGGCAAGCGCCTCAGCCTCGGAGCGCGGCCTCGACCTCGGCGCGTGTCGGCGGGTTCGATCCCTTGCGCGTGCAGGTAATCGCCGACGCGGCGGCGGCGAAGCTCAGCCATCGTTCGAGGTCGGCGCGCTCAGGCGGCGCCGCGACCGCTCCCAGAGCGGAACCTTGATCCATAGCGGAGAGCAGAGCGGACATGAAACTGTCGCCGGCGCCGACCGTGTCGACCACATCGACGAGCGGGGCTGGAACCTTGATACGCTCGCCCCCGAGCACGGCGAGCGCGCCGCGCTCGCCGAGCGTCGCCACGCAGAAGCGCGGACCGAGCTTCGCCCAGGCCGCAAGGCTCTCCTCGATCGCCCGGCCGGGATAGAGCCATTCGAGGTCTTCCTCGCTCGCCTTGACCACATGGGCCAGCGAAGCCTGCCGCTCGACGAGCTTGCCGACCGATTCCCGATCGGGAGTCACCAGCGGGCGGATATTGGGATCGAAGCTGACGCTCGCCTTTTCGCGGACGGCTTCCAGCGCCTCGATCACGGTCTCACCGTGCCGCGGATCGATGGCGGAAATTGATCCCACATGGAGATGACGCCCGCCGGCCGGCCAGGCCGCGGGGAATGGCCACGGGCCATCGAACGACGTCGCATCGAGATAGAACGAGTAGCGCGAACCGGTCTTGGCCGTCCCCCGCATGACAAAGGCAAGGGTCGACGGCCGGGCGTCGCGCAAGACGAAACCGAGTTTGACGCCGTTGTCGGCGAGCGCGGCCAGAAGCGCGTCGCCGTTGGCGTCGGCCGAGATGCGCGAAACGAACGCCGTTTGTGAGCCGAGGCGGGCGAGGCCAATGGCGACATTGTAAGGCGAGCCCCCGAGCACGGCGTCGTAGGCGTTCGCCTTGACTGGATCCGGAATGAGATCGATCAGCGCCTCGCCGGAAATCAGGATCATCGTGCGCGTGACCTCGCTGAACCGCCGTTCTTAGGGCAGCGTGTAGGCTGTCTTCACCGTCGTATAGAACTCGGCCGCATAACGACCCTGCTCACGCGCCCCAAGGCTCGACCCTTTTCTGCCGCCGAAGGGGGCGTGATAGTCGACGCCGGCGGTAGGCAGGTTCACCATGACCATGCCTGCTTCGACATTCCGCTTGAAGTGCGAGGCGCGCTTGAGGCTCGTGGTGCAGATGCCGGCGCAGAGCCCGAATTCGGTGTCGTTGGCGATCGCCAGCGCATGCTCGTAGTCACGCGCCGGAATCATCGCCGAAACCGGACCAAAGATCTCCTCGCGCGAAATCCTCATGCCGTTGTCCGCGTCGGTGAAGAGGGCCGGCGCCATATAGAATCCGGGCGTCGCGCGGTTGAGCCGTTCACCGCCGAGCGCGAGCCTGGCGCCTTCGTGTTGACCGATCTGGATATAGGACTGGTCCTGCTCGAGCTGGTTTGAATCGACCACAGGGCCGATATGGGTTCCCGGCTTCAGGGCGTCGTCGACGACGAGGTTCCGCATGCGCTCGGTGAGGGCGTCGACGAAGCGCCTGTAGACCGGCTCCTCGACGATGATCCGCGACGACGCGGTGCAGCGCTGCCCGGTGGAAAAGTAGGCGCCATTGACTGCGCATTCCACTGCGTTCGGCAGGTCGGCGTCGGCGAGGATGACGATCGGATTCTTGCCGCCCATTTCGAGCTGGAACTTGCGCATGGCGCCGGCGCAGGCGGCGGCGACCCGACGGCCGGTCGCAACCGAACCCGTGAAGGTGATCGCGTCGATATGTTTCGAATCAAGGACTGCCTGACCGACGACCGAACCTCGCCCCATGACGAGGTTGAACACGCCTTTTGGGACAGCGGCGCGCGCAATGATCTCGGCGAGCGCATGCGCGCAGCCGGGAACGAGGTCGGCGGGCTTGAACACCACCGTGTTGCCGTAGGCGAGCGCGGGCGCGATCTTCCAGGAAGGGATCGCGATCGGAAAGTTCCAGGGCGCGATAATCCCGACCACCCCCATGGGTTCACGCGTCGCCTCGACGTCAACGTTCGGCCGGACAGAAGCGAACTTTTCGCCAAAAATCCTGAGAGTTTCGCCGGCGAAGAAGTCGAAAATCTGACCCGCCCGGGCGACTTCGCCGATCGCCTCGGGCAAAGTCTTTCCCTCCTCGCGAGCGAGCAGCCTGCCAAGTTCCTCGCGTCGCGCGAGAATCTCCGTCGATACCCGAAGCAGCAGGTCGTGCCGTTCCTGCGGCGTCGTCCGCGACCAGGCCGGAAATGCGGCACCGGCCGCTTCGATTGCGGCGTCGGTTTGGACCGCATCCGCCTGGGCGAACTCGCCAACGACGTCATTGGTGTCGGAGGGGTTGACGTCGCGAGTGACGCCAGCGCCCGCAACCCATTCTCCAGCGATGAAGTTCTTGTGCAACGCACTCATTCTGGTTTCCTCGCTTGGGCGCCCCAATCTTGTCCGCCGCTTACGATCAAATCAACTGCCGTCTCGCCAGGTTGCGCATCAGCGCATGGGTTCCGAATGTCCAACGCTCGCAGTCGTGGCAAGGGCGCATGCGATTGACGAGGCGGCCGAGCTTTGCCGTCCCGATGGTGACGACGTCCCCGGCTCTGTGGGTGAAGCCCATCCCCGGTTCGTCCCGATCGGCGGCTGGCGCGAACATCGTGCCGAGCAGCAGAACGAGCCCGTCCGGATAGGCGTGGCTCGACCCCAGCGTCTGCGAAACGAGATCGGCCGGGTCGCGGCTGATCTCGGCCATGGACGAGCCGCCTTTCAAAAGGAACCCGTCCTCGCCCTCGACCGTGAGCGATATGACGGCTTGACGAACATCGTCCAGGGAGAACGTCGAATCGAAAAATCGCAGGAACGGCCCCAGCGTGCAACTCGCGTTCTGATCCTTTGCTTTGCCGAGAAGAAGGGCGGAGCGCCCCTCGAAATCGCGTAGGTTCACATCGTTGCCGAGTGTCGCGCCGACGATCCGGCCGCTTGATGCGACCGCGAGCGCGACCTCGGGCTCAGGGTTGTTCCATTGCGAAGCGCTGTGGAAGCCGGCGTCATCGCCCGAGCCCACTGCGGACATTGGCTGGCTCTTGGTGAAAACTTCCGCGTCCGGACCGATCCCGACTTCAAGGTACTGCGACCAGTGCCCAGCCGCGACCAGAGCCTCTTTGAGCCGCATTGCGGCCGGCGACCCAGGCTTTAGCTTGCGCATGTCGTCGCCGAGCGCCTTCACGATCGCGTCCCGGGCTTTCGCGGCGGCCTCCCGGCTGCCTCGGGCGCGTTCCTCGATGACGCGTTCCAGTAGCGACTGGGCGAACGTCACCCCGGCGGCCTTGATCGCCTGCAGGTCGACAGGCGCGAGCAGCCACGGGTGGTCCGGCGCTCGCGCTTCGCGCGGAGTATGGGCGAGAATTTGGGCTAGGGCCGCGATGCGGGGTCCCTGCGCGGCCCGAAGGGCCTCGGCTGGAGAGGGGTGTTCGCACAGATCGTGCATCGTCGGGAAATGCGCGCTGATGTCGTAAACGCCCTCGCGTCTGATTACGACCACGGACGGTCCGTCGACGTCAGCTCGCCAGATGCGGCCGGCCAACGCACCCGCGAAGCCGTCGTCCGGCAGCGCCGTCTCCTCATCCAATTTCACTGAAGCCATTTTTCCGGTTCCGAGCATTTGAGCGGCATCGCGAGGATTGACGACCCAAGCTCGTCTCTCTAGCCTCTAGCATGTTAGCAGGGAAGGGCCGGGACGATCGCTTCTCGACATGCAGGCACGGAATTGGCGAAGGGTGCCCACTCGAAGGCAGGAGCGGTATACGCCGATTTGAAGGAGGCGATACTGTCCGGCGCTCTGGATCCGGGCTGCCCGATCGACAAAGGAGGATTGTGCGAAAAGCTTGGCGTTTCACGCTATCCAGTTTCCGCAGCAGTCAACCGGCTGGCCTACGATAGACTCGTCGACGTTGCCCCTCAGCATGGATCGTTTGTATCCCGAATTTCCCTGAACGACGTGCGGGAGAGACTGTTCATCCGCGGCGCGCTGGAAGCCGAGATCGCCGCCGAGGCCGCCCGCCGCATGACCCGGGAGAACCGAAGCGCGCTCGCGGCCAACATGAGGGATGCGGCGGCCGCCACCGAGGCCGATGATCGGGGCGCATTCTACGCTCTCGACGTCGCCTTCCATCAGTTTATGACGACCAGCCTCGGCATGGCCCGCGCGAGCGAGGTTCTTGACGGTCTTCGCGTCCATCTTGAGCGCGCGCGTCGTCTGCTTATGTCCCCGCCCGGTCGCCTTCGCGATGTGCTTCAGGAGCACGGCGCGATCGTGAAAGCCGTCGAAGCGGGAGATCCGCAGGCAGCGAGCGAAGCCATGAAACGCCATATCAACATGACGGGGGCTCTGCTCGAAACAATCGCACGGCATCGTCCAGATATGTTTTTGCCCTAGAGGCAACGTCCACCGAATGGATAGCGTCATGACATCGCCCCGCATCCTCCGCCTCAACGCTTCCGACAACGTGGTCATTGCAGTCGACGAGATCCCCGCCGGCTGGCGGGAAGCTGAGGTTCAGGCTCAAGCGCGCATCCCCAAGGGGCACAAGATGGCCTCCGCCGTAGTGGAGCCAGGAGCGCCAATTCGCAAGTTTGGTCAGATCATCGGCTTCGCCTCGCGAGCGATTTCGCCGGGCGAATGGGTGCATGAGCACAATTGCACGGTGAAGGACTTCGCGCGCGAGTATAACATAGGCGAGGACGCGCATCCCGAGACCATCGCCCCGCTCGAAAAGCAGCCGACCTTCCAGGGCTTTCGCCGGCCGAACGGCAAAGTCGGAACACGCAACTATCTCGCCATCCTGACTTCGGTTAACTGCTCGGCGACGACGGCGCGGTTAATAGCCCGTGAGGTGGAGCGGTCAGGGTTACTTACCGACTATCCGAACGTGGATGGAGTCATCGCGCTCGTGCATGGAACGGGTTGCGGCATGGCCGCGCGCGGCGAGGGCTTTGAAGCGCTGATGCGAACAGAATGGGGCTACGCCGCGAATCCGAACGTGGGCGCGACGTTGATGGTCGGGCTCGGCTGCGAGGTCTTCCAGATCGGTCGCATGAAGGAAGAGTATGGCATTATCGAGGGTGACGCGTTTCAGAGTCTGACAATCCAGGCGACCGGTGGCACGCGGAAAACAGTCGAAGCGGGTACGGAGCGAGTGCGCGCAATGTTGCCGCTTCTCAATCGGGCACGACGCGAACCGGCGCCGGCGAGCGAGCTGACGCTGGCGCTTCAATGTGGCGGTTCCGATGGATATTCAGGCATTACTGCCAATCCAGCGCTGGGCGCAGCGGTCGACATTCTCGTTCGTAACGGCGGCGCGGCGATCCTCTCGGAGACGCCCGAGATTTACGGCGCCGAGCATCTGCTCACGCGCAGGGCCGCGACCGTTGAGGTGGGACAGAAGCTGATCGAGCGCATCCGCTGGTGGGAGGACTATTGCGCCCGCAACGGCGGCGAAATGAACAACAACCCGTCGCCAGGCAACAAGGCAGGCGGATTGACGACAATTCTGGAAAAATCGCTGGGCGCCGCAGCCAAGGGCGGCACCACCCCCCTCAACGCTGTCTACAAATATGCGGAGCCGGTCACCGCCAGGGGCTTCGTTTTCATGGATACGCCCGGATACGATCCGGTGTCTGCCACCGGACAGGTCGCGGGAGGAGCCAATATCCTGACCTTCACAACAGGGCGAGGCTCCGCCTACGGCTGTAAGCCGACGCCGTCAATCAAGCTCGCCACAAACAGCGACGTCTACCGGCGAATGATCGACGACATGGACATCAATTGCGGCGATGTGCTCGATGGCGTTTCGATCGTCGACAAGGGCAAAGAGATTTTCGACAAGATCCTCGAGGTGGCCTCTGGCGCGCAGACCAAATCCGAGCAGTTCGGCTACGGCGAAGCGGAATTTACGCCCTGGCAAATCGGGGCGACAATGTGACGACCCGAGCAGCGCTTCTCTTCGATCTGGACAGGACCCTCGTCGACAGCGATGCAAAGCACCTGGTGGCTTTCCAGCGGATTTTCGCGCCGCATAGCACCGCGATGGACACGGCGCTCGAAAACAAGGCTATCCGTGGAGTCTCCAAAGAACAAATCGGTAAGGTATTCCTGCCCGACCTTTCGGCCGAGCGTCAGCGCCGCACTCGGCGAGAAGGAGGTTGCCTACCGCGCCAATCTCACCGGCATCGTACCGGTCGCCGGGGCGGCGATGCTGCTTGATTTTACCGATCGCCGCAATCTGAAACGCACGCGCCGCGCGCCGACCCTGAGGGTTCTGGCCGCGCTCGGACTCGAAGCGCGGCTCTCCCGGCGCCCACTCTGTCGTGGAGACGCGAGTTGAGGCTCTCGCAAATCGTGGACGAAAACGGCGTGCGCGCGCTTTCGGTGACGGCGCGAGGCGAGACCCGGCTGGTCAAAGGGGCTCGAACGACGCTCGAGCTGGCGCGTCGGGCGATCGCGTCGGGCGGCACGTTCCGCAAGCTGATCGCTGAACGAGGGCTCGGCAGACCTATTGACCTTAAGCGCGCGCTTGACGAAGGGCGGGTTCTCTCGCCGATCGATCACAAGGACCCAGCGCATGTTTTTGTAACAGGCACCGGGCTGACGCACCTCGGGTCGGCGGAGGGGCGGGATAAAATGCACAAAGATCTCGCCGATCCGGCGAAGCTCACCAACTCGATGCGTATGTTCAAGCTCGGGCTCGAAGGCGGCAAGCCGGGAAAGGGACAGACAGGTGCTCAACCTGAATGGTTTTACAAAGGTGACGGTTCAATCCTGGTCCCGCCCGAAGGCGAGCTCCGGAGCCCGGCCTTCGCTCTCGACGGAGGCGAGGAGCCTGAAATTGTCGGGATTTACCTGATCGATGATCACGGAGCGCCAATTCGCCTCGGCTTCGCGCTCGGCAACGAGTTTTCCGATCACCTCACGGAGCGGGAGAATTACCTTTGGCTCGCTCATTCCAAATTGCGCCCTGCGAGCATTGGACCTGAGCTGCTCATCGGGGAGTTGCCGCCGGATATTCAGGGCGTTTCGCGGATCCGACGCGGCAGGGAGACGATCTGGGAAAAACCCTTCGTTTCAGGCGAACAGAATATGGCGCATTCGATCTCGAATCTCGAGGCGCACCATTTCAAGTACTCGTTATTCCGCCGGCCGGGCGACGTCCATGTCCACTTCTTTGGGACCGCGACGCTCTCTCACAGCGACGGTTTGCGGACTCGAAAAGGCGACGTTTTCGAGATCGAGTCGGAACCGTTCGGTTTGCCCCTGCGGAATCGCCTCGCGGCCGAAAGGCCATCGAGGACAAGAGTTAGGGCGCTCTGACCGTCGCGAGCGCCGGGCTGCAGGACCAGAGCGACGCCCTTGTCAGTCCCCGACGATGGTCGCGCGGGCGCGCTGCCACCAGCCGCTTCGGCGAGGACGCGTCGGCTGCTCCAGGGCTTGGGACGTTTGAGGCATCGAGGCCGTATCCGGAACCCCTTGAGCCACCGAGTCAGGCTCGGGTTCGGCAGGATCAGTTTCGAGCGCCGATGGTCGCCGAGGCGCCGGCTCTTCGCTGACGCGCTCCTCGCCCTGGAGGACTTCGCCCTCGACTTCCGCCGTGGCGATCAGCTCATCCGGCGCAGCCGAGTTCAATTCGAGCCCGCGATCCGGATCCGAGGTCAACTCCTGCCGAACGGACCCAAGCAGGTCGGTCTCGACTTCGCTGGATCCGCCTACAGACCCGCGCCTTTCATCGTTCTCGCGCGGGGAGAAGCTATGGCGGGCGCCCCGATGGCGCTTCGGCCGACGGCCTCGCTCCCCCTCTTCACGCGGACCTCGCCTATCGAAGCTTTCGGCGTCGTGAATCGGCGCGACCATGTCGCCACCGATTTGGGCTACGACTGCTAAACCGTCGTCCGTCGGTTGCGGCGAGTCTGGCGCGACTCCCTCGCCGAATGGCCGCTCGCCGCCGCCTCGGCGCCGTCGGCGGCGGCGACGGCGACGGCCGCCATCGCCCTCATCGGGCGTTGCAGACCGACCGCGATCGCCCCCTGCCTCTTCCTCCGATAAGGCCTCATCGTCGCTACGCGCTTCGGCTTCCTCGAAGGCCTCCTCTTCAAGAGCCAGGGGCTCCTCGACCATTGGCGTGACATCATCGGAGGGCGATGGCTGAACCTCGACCTCGCCTTTGATGCCGGTCGCCAACTCGCCGCGTTCGACTGCATGGTAGTTCGAGCCTGTCAGCGAGTCATCGGCCTCGACTGTGATCGCGACCCCAAATCGGCGTTCGAGGTCGCGCAGGTTCGCCCGCTTCTGGTTCAGAATATAGAGCGCCACCGGCGTCCGCGTTCGCACAACGACGTCATGAGTTCGAGCTCTTGATCAGCGCATCCTCGAGCACACGCAGCACGTGGAGCGCGATCGATGCTGTCGAGCGGACGACGCCGGCGCCCTGGCAATGCGGGCACACGACCGTCGAGCCTTCCAGAACGCCGGTTCGAATGCGCTGCCGCGACATCTCAAGCAGGCCGAAATGAGAAATCCGGCCGACTTGAATGCGCGCCCGGTCGTTCTTCAACGCGTCCTTGATTCTTCGCTCGACGGCTCGATTGTTGCGCGACTCCTCCATGTCAATGAAGTCGACGACGATCAGACCTGCGAGGTCGCGAAGTCGGAGTTGTCGGGCGATCTCGTCAGCCGCCTCAAGGTTGGTCCGCAGCGCGGTATCCTCAATATTGTGTTCGCGCGTCGAGCGTCCGGAATTCACGTCGATGGCGACCAGCGCCTCGGTCTGGTTGATGACGATGTAGCCGCCGGACTTGAGCGTAACCTGATTGGAGAACATCGCATCGAGCTGCAACTCGACGCCCGCTCTGGCGAAGACCGGCTGGGTGTCCCGATAAAGGTGAACGGAATTGACGTGGCTCGGCATTAAGAGCCGCATGAATTGCTTGGCCTCGTGATAGGCGGCTTCGCCCGCGACGATGATTTCCTCGACGTCCTTGCTATAAAGGTCCCGGATAGCGCGCTTGATCAACGATCCTTCCTCGTAGACAAGGGTCGGGGCGCTCGAGGCCAGCGTCGTCTCGCGCACCGTCTCCCACATCCTGAGCAAGTATTCGAAATCGCGTTTGACCTCGGCCTTGGTGCGCGAAGCGCCGGCGGTGCGTAGGATCACACCCATGCCCTCGGGTACGTCGAGTTCTTCGGCGATGCTCTTTAGCCGGCTGCGATCCTGCGCGTTGGTGATCTTACGAGATATGCCTCCGCCTCGCGCAGTGTTGGGCATCAGCACCGAATAACGGCCGGCCAGCGAAAGATAGGTGGTCAGTGCCGCCCCTTTGTTGCCGCGCTCTTCCTTCACCACCTGAACGAGCAGCACTTGTCGCCGCTTGATGACCTCCTGAATCTTGTACTGTCTGCGCAAACGCTGCGCGCGCCGCGGCACTTCCTCGAGTGCGTCCCCTCCAATTTGTTCGACAAGCTCGCCCTCGTCCTCAACGGCCGCTTGGCGGCTGACCGCCGTCCGCTCCTCCGACCCGCCCTCCAATGTCGTCACATGGTGATCGTCGTCGTGGGCAGGGTCACCCTCTGCGCCCGCGTCACGCGACGCGTCCGCCAGGGGTTCTTTCGCCCTAGCGTCGAACTCGAAGCTCGAACTCGAGCGCCAAGTCACCGTCGGAGCCATAGACGCCCGAAGCGGCATGCTCAGCCACAACATCTCGGACGTCAGACGAAATCGAAGTCCCGGTTTGTGGCTCTGTCTCGCGGATGTCCCCGGATTCCTGGTCAGCCACGGTCGAAGGCCCGGATTTTGCAGTTCCATGAGCAGATTCGCGTGAAGGGGCGCCCGCCGTTATCGAGTCCTCAGTCGCATAGCCCGTTTCTTCCTCCCCGGATTGATCCTCTCCAGGACCCTGTTCCGTGACCACGTCGCCATGTTCGGCGCGTTGCTCGGCTTCCACTGGACGCGGACGGCGATGACGTCGGCTGCGCCGTTCGCCATTCGGTTCGTCCTCATCATCGCGTTGCGAAAGCGCCTCTTCCTCGAGAAGAGCTTGCCTGTCGGCGATTGGAATTTGGTAATAGTCCGGATGAATTTCGGAAAACGCTAGAAACCCGTGCCGGTTGCCGCCGTAGTCGACGAAAGCGGCCTGGAGCGAAGGCTCCACCCGGGTGACCTTCGCAAGATAAATATTGCCGCGGAGCGGTCTCTTACTCGCCAACTCAAAGTCGAACTCCTCGACTCGATTGCCTCGAAGGACCACCACCCGGGTCTCTTCCGGATGCAAGGCGTCGATGATCATCTTGTTTGCCATGAATTACTCTCTTGCGGCGCAAGCGCGCTCCTGCTCCGGGCTTCAGAGCCCGGACCGAGCCGAACGCCGCGTCCGCGTTGGGGATGGGAAGAAAGCGAAAATTGAAAGCGAGGCCAGTGACCGCTTCGGCGAAAGACCGGCTTGTCATCGTTTGCCCACAGGCCTGTCGTGCGGCCTCAACCGCAATCAGAAAGCTTGAAGTGGACCCTCGGAACATCGTCTACCAAAAGCCAAAAGCGCAGCTAGGCCGCCGCCGTTCAAATGGCGCAACGCTGCGCCACGGACCGAACCGGCGCCTTGCTCCTGGATTCATTCGCGCGACCCCTATCGCCGGATCGCGCTCAAAGCAAACAAACACATCGCCGGTCAACCGACCCCGACCTCTCCGACGCGAGCCAGCAGGCCCACCGTCCAAACCGTCTTGGCACGCCCAGTACAACTCCGCGGATTCGGTCCGAATTCGTAACGCGCTTTAAATAGGCGCCGGTCGCCGCCTTGGCAAGGATTTTTCGGACCGAGCGGTCTTGCGGGCGATCTCCGCAACAAATTGCCTAAGGTTTGTGGACGAAAGAGTTTACCTTTCGTAAATCTGTTGGCGCGCTTTCTTGCCCAAGCTTCTCGAGGCGGCTTTGCCCACCGGCGTCGGACTGTCGTCGACAAAAAGGCAAGTTGAATTGCTCTGCTGCGTTGGTGAGCGGTAAGAATGGGCGGTGGGCCAAAGGACATGCCGCGAATGCGAGGATTAGCAGCCGCAGCGGCGCTGGCGACGATCGTCGCACCGGCATACGCGGGGTCATCCAGCGATGCCGCGAAGCCTGTGGCCGTCGCCGTCCGGCTCACCCAGGATGCCGGCGGGGCGCGGCTGATTTTTGATGTTTCTCAACCGGTTGAGGCCCGCGCCTACGCGCTGTACTCGCCTGATCGAATTGTTGTCGATCTACCGGAGGTCGCCTTTGAACTGGATCCGTCGGTCGGCCGTATTTCGGTTAACGACGACGCCCTGGTGAAGGCCTTTCGATTCGGCCCGCTCACGGCCGGCAGGTCGCGAATCATCATTGACCTGGCTCGCCCTGCCTGTCCTAGGGAGGTCCTGACGAAACCGATCGTCGAGGGCGCTCCCGCCTCCCGCCTTCTTATCGAGCTCAAACCCTGCGATTCCTCCGCCTTCGCCGCCCTACAACCAGCGCCGACCGCGCCGGCTGTCGTAAGCCCCGACGGAGCGCCGTCCGTCTCGCCGCCAGTTATCGTTCTCGACCCGGGGCACGGCGGCGCGGACGGCGGCGCGCATGGCGTCGGCGGCGTCTGGGAAAAGACGCTGGTTTTCGAGTTTTGCGCCGAACTCAAACGGCAACTCGACGCAACCCACAACTACAAGGTGATAATGACGCGCGAGGGCGATGAGTACGTCGACCTCGACGACCGCGTTGCGATCGGCCGCGAGGCGAAGGCGTCCCTGTTCATATCCATTCATGCCGACAGCCTGAGCGAAGCCGCTGAGGTTAGCGGATCGACTGTCTACACCGCTGCCGATCACGCCTCGGACGCCGAAGCGGCGCGCGTCGCCGCGCAGGAGAACGCCGCCAGCCGCGGGACAGGAAAGGAAAGGAATGCGCAAAGCGACCCGGAGGTCGCCGACATCCTTTTCCAACTTCAGCGTAGGGAGACCCGTGCTTACTCCCATATCTTCTCTCGAGGACTGGTGGGCAGGCTGCGGGCGGCGACCCGGCTGAACCACAATCCTGAACGTTCGGCAGGCTTCGTCGTCCTCAAAGCTCCGGAATTTCCTTCCGTGCTGGTTGAACTCGGCTACTTGTCCAACGCACAAGACGTCCAGGCGCTCACATCCGCGGATTGGCGGACGAAAACGGCTGCTGCGATGGTGAAGGCGATCGACGTTTTCTTCGCCGGTCTCGGCCGGACCGACGGCGCCGCGGCCGCAGCGGGAGTAGCTCTCGGCGAGGGCGAGGCCGCCGCTTCGAACCATTGATATTGCCGGCGCGGGCGGTTTTGCGCTATCGCGTGACCCCGACGCTCTCGCGAGCCATCATAGATTCGCCTCACTCGCGAACAAAAGGGGGCGGCCAATAGGCGGGTCCCGGACTTATGGGGCGCCTATGGCCGGCCGTTGACCGATGACCATGTGCGCTTGCGGGCGTGCGACGAAATCAAGTTCCTCGACGCTGCGTGCGCTCGTCGGGCGCAAGGGAAGGCTTCGATCGAAAGATGCGCGGAATTGCCCGACTGCTCGGCTTCATATTCGCGACCGGCGCCCTTGTCTTCATTTTGGCGGCGGGCGTCTTCGCGGCGGTCGTCTGGAAGTACGAACAGGATCTTCCCGATTTCTCCCAGCTGAAGAACTACGAACCTCCGGTGATGACGCGGGTCCACGCGGCGGACGGGAGCCTGCTTGCCGAGTACTCGCGCGAGCGGCGCTTGTACCTGCCCTCCTCCGCAATTCCGGACCTCGTCAAGGAGGCGTTCATTTCGGCCGAGGACAAGAATTTCTACACGCATCGGGGCTTCGATCCCGAGGGCATCATTCGCGCGGGATTCATCTACCTCCAGGGGTCGCACCACATTCAGGGGGCCTCGACCATCACCCAGCAGGTGGCGAAGAACTTCCTCCTAAGCTCAGACCGCACATTCGACCGCAAGATACGCGAGATCCTGCTCAGCCTGCGGATCGAGGCGGCCTATTCGAAGGAGAAGATCCTCGAGCTCTATCTGAACGAGATCTACCTCGGCCTGTCCAATTATGGCGTCGCGGCGGCGGCGCTGAATTATTTCGACAAGTCGGTGCATGAGCTGACGATCGCCGAGGCCGCCTATCTCGCCGCCCTGCCGAAGGAGCCGAGCTCGCTCAACCCCTTCCGCGACCATGATCGGGCCGTCGAGCGCCGCAACTACGTCATCGGCCGCATGGCGGAGGACGGCTACATCACGGCGGAACAGGCGCGCCAGGCGCGCGCCGAGCCGCTGGTGGTCAACCCGCGGGTGCTGACGCCCAATTCCATTGCGGCCGGCTTCTTCGCCGAAGAGGTGCGAAGGGAACTGTTGGAGCGCTACGGCGAGCAGAAGCTCTATGAGGGCGGCCTGTCGGTGAGAACGACGCTCGACCCCAAGTATCAATTGATGGCGCGCAAGGCGCTGGTGGACGGGCTCGTTCGTTTCGACGAGGCGCATGGCTGGCACGGGGCGCTGAAGACGATCGACCTCGGCCAGGACTGGGGCGTGCCCCTCGCCGACGTTCCGGCGTACGGCGACGTCAAACCCTGGCAGCTGGCGGTGGCGCTCGATGTCTCCGGCAACGGCATCCGCATCGGCTTGCAGCCCGAGCGCGACAAGTCTGGCGCGGTCGTTCAGGAGCGTCAGACCGGCACCGTCACCCCCGAGGGCCTACGCTGGACGGGCCGGGCGCCCAGGGCACTGGTCAAACCGGGCGACGTCTTCTACGTCGAGCCGATCGCCGGGCGGGCGGGTGAGTATCGCCTGCGGCAGATCCCCGAAGTCAGCGGCGCGTGTGTGGCGATGGATCCGTTCACCGGCCGCGTCCTGGCGATGGTCGGCGGCTTTTCCTTCGACGAATCCGAGTTCAACCGGGCGACCCAGGCCCAGCGGCAGCCTGGGTCGTCCTTCAAGCCCTTCGTCTACTCGGCGGCGCTCGATAACGGCTATACGCCGTCGTCGCTCATCCTCGATGCGCCGGTGTCGATCGACCAGGGCACCGGCGAGCTGTGGACCCCGGAAAACTTCGAGGGCAAATCGGGGGGCACGCATACTCTGCGGTTCGGCGTCGAGCATTCGATCAACCTGATGACGGTGAGGCTGGCGCGCGACCTCGGCATGCCGCTCATCGTCGAATACGCTAAGCACTTCGGCGTCTACGACAATCTGCCGCCGTTCCTGTCGATGTCGCTCGGGGCGGGCGAGACCACTGTCCTGCGCATGGTCACCGCCTATTCGATGTTCGACAACGGCGGCAAGCGGATCAAGGCGACCCTGATCGACCGTATCCAGGACCGCTGGGGCAACACGATCTACAAGCACGACGAGCGCATCTGCGAAGGCTGCAACGCGGCGAAATGGGAGAACCAGCCGGAGCCCAAGCTCATCGACAAGCGCGAGCAAGTGATCGATCCGCTGACCGCCTACCAGATCACTTCCATCATGCAGGGCGTCATCCAGCGCGGCACCGAAATCGCGATCAAGGAAGTCGGCAAGACGCTGGCGGGGAAGACCGGCACAACCAACGAGGCGAAGGACCTCTGGTTCGTCGGCTTTTCCCCGAACCTCACCTTCGGCGTCTTCATGGGCTACGACAAGCCGCGCTCGCTCGGCGGCAGCGCGCAGGCGGCGCTCTATACCGCCCCCATCTTCCGCGACTTCATGAAGATGGCGCTGAAGGACACGCCCGACACGCCGTTCCGCGTGCCCGCCGGCATCAAGCTGATCTCGGTCGACGTCCACACCGGCATGCGCGGGACCGGTCCGGGCTCGATCCTCGAGGCGTTCAAGCCCGGCACCGGACCGCCCGACAGCTACGGCGGCGGAGGCGGCGGAGGCTCGGTCGCCGCGTCCGGCGAGCAGTCGGTCGGCCCAGGCACCGGCGGCCTTTACTAGCGAGCCACGGCCGGACCGCCCCCTTGCCGCCGGCGGTCCGGTCGACTACATCGGCGGCTTCGATTCCCCCTAGCCGAGCCGATTAAAAGTGCGCGCCGAAGCCGAACAACTGGTCGAAACGATCAAGCAGTCCGTCGGACTGCTGAGGAGGCATCTTTGACGTCGACGCGGCGACGCGGCGTCTAGCCGAGCTCAACGCCAAGTCGGAGGACCCGGCTCTCTGGAACGACCCCGAGTTCGGCGCAAAAGGTCATGCGCGAACGGACGATGCTCGAGGACCGGCTGGGCTCGCTGAAGAAGATCGAGCGCGACCTCGACGACGCCGCGACGCTGGTCGAGCTCGGCGAGAGCGAGGACGACGCTGCGGCCGAGGCCGAGGGCGTGGCGGCCCTGAAGGCGCTCAAGGCCGAAGGCGAGCGCCGCCAGCTCGAGGCGCTGCTCTCGGGCGAGGCGGACGCCAACGACAGCTATCTCGAAGTCCATTCCGGCGCGGGGGGCACAGAAAGCTGCGACTGGGCGCGCATGCTCCTGCGCATGTACGTACGCTGGGCCGAGCGGCGGAAGTTCGAGGTCGAGGTCATCGAGGAGACGGACGGCGACGAGGCCGGCATCAAGTCGGCGACCATCGTCATCAAGGGCCATAACGCCCACGGCTGGCTGAAGACCGAATCGGGCGTGCATCGGCTGGTGCGCATCTCGCCGTTCGATGCGAACGCCAGGCGGCACACGAGCTTCGCCTCCGTCTGGGTCTATCCGGTGGTCGACGACCGCATCGACATTGAGGTCAACGAGAGCGACTGCCGCATCGACACCTATCGCGCCTCCGGGGCGGGCGGGCAACACGTCAACAAGACCGAATCGGCGGTGCGGATCACGCATATTCCGACCGGCATCGTCGTCGCCTGCCAGTCGGAGCGGTCGCAGCACAAGAACCGCGCCACCGCCTGGAACATGCTGCGCGCCCGCCTCTATGAGCGCGAGCTCGAGCTACGCGAGGCCAAGGTCACCGCCGACGCCGCCTCGAAGACGGAGATCGGCTGGGGACGGCAGATCCGCTCATACGTGCTGCAGCCCTACCAGATGGTGAAGGACCTGCGCACCGGCCACGTCTCCGGCACGCCCGCCGACGTGCTCGACGGCGACCTCGATCCCTTCATGGAGGCCTCCCTCGCCCAGCGTCTCTCGGGGCGCACGGTGGCGGTCGAGGACGTGGAATAGGCGGAGGCCGGGCCGGCCGCCAAAAGCGGCGCGCGGGGCCCGTGGCAAGGCGCGGGCCGGGGCATTTGGAGTTTCTTGGTTTCTTGCCGGACCGGCTTCAAGACCGCCTGGATTTCCTTGTCGCCGCCGTTTGGATTTCCTTGGTTTTCCTTGGATTCTCTCGTCCGAATCGAGCCTTATCAATGAGTTGGCGGGCGGTTCGGCGCGATGAAAGATCTGTCCGCCGCAGCTCCCGAAAAACGTCGGCGAACCTTCGCAGGAGGGAAAGCGCCCCTCGAGGTCGACGATCATCGGGTTTCTCACGAACGATAGCTACAGTTGCCTGTGGCGGCCTCGGCCTCACCCGGTGGCCGAGTTAATCGAAGGCATTCTATCACGAGTTCTGGTTTACGCAAGATACGCCACCAAGAAAGTCGAGCTCGGGAAGCCGGGGCCCGCCACGCTGGGATGGCGGCCGCGACGTCGGCCCGCTCGGTCAAAACCGAGGGGATCGCTCTCCCACAATATCAGCCCGTTTACTCTGACGCGTTCGCAGCGTCATCAGCGAGATCTAGAATTTGCCGATGGACTGTCGGATCGTTCTTGCACTTGTCAAACTCAATAGCACGCTTTTGTCCAGTTAACCCTTTGCCGCTGACCTGATCATCGCATATAGCCCGGACGAATTTTGCCTTGCAATATCCGCCGCAATCGCTGGCAAAACAAGACTGCAAATCAAGCGCCGCGAGACAAAGGACACATGACATGGCAAGTGCTGTTCGATGTTTCCAGTGATGATATATATAGATGCGCAAACGGCCACTCCTTGATCAAAGAAGGCTGATTCCACAAAGACGCGGCCGTGTTAATACTTTCAAATTCAGGCGATTTTTTGAATCGAAGATCGCTGACGCGAGCTGACGCGTTTCTCTCGGGTCGCCGCAGCCGTCCTTGCGCAACCGGTCGTTTCGGCGTCAAATCCGGCGAGAGGAGCGCAGCGGGAGGATCGCCATGCCTTTGGCCGAGGCGAAGATCGACGGCTTCGTCGGCACCATCTGTCTCGACTATTACGAGAAGCGCAACGCGCTTTCGGCCGCCCTTGTCGAGGATGTGCTGGGCGCGCTCGACGCCTTTATCGCGCAGAAAGCGCGCGCCGTCGTCCTCCGCGCCCGCCCAGGCGTCAGCATCTGGTCGGCGGGCCACCACGTCGACGAACTGCCCGGCGCGCGCCGCGATCCGCTCGGCTGGTACGACCCCCTGCGCCGGCTCGTCCGCGCCATCGAGAACCATCCCGCGCCGGTCATCGCGATGATCGAAGGCGGCGTCTGGGGCGGCGCGTTCGAAGCGGCGATGGCCTGCGACATCGTCGTCGCCGCCGCCAATGCGACTTTCGCCCTGACGCCGGCCAAACTCGGCGTCGCCTACAACGTCTCCGGGATGCTGACCTTCCTCAACAGCGCGCCGCTGCGCGTCATCAAGGAGATGGCCTTCACCGCGCGCCCGATCTCGGCCGAGCGGGCGCTCGCCGCCGGGCTCATCAACCACATGGTCCCGGTCGAGAAGCTCGAGCCCATGACCTACGCCATCGCCGCCGATATCGTGGAGAACGCCCCCTTGTCGATCGCGGTGATGAAGGAGGAATTGCGCCTGCTCGCTGGCGCGCATCCGATGAGCCCGCAGGGCTGGGAGCGCGTTCAGGGGTTGCGGCGCGTCGTCTACGACAGCGCCGACTATGTCGAGGGCCTCACGGCGTTCAAGGAGAAGCGCAAGCCGGTCTACCGCGGCGAGTAACGGCGAGGCGGCCGTGTCGGCGCCCGCCGAGCGCGACGGTTGGAGGGCCGGATGAGACCCGAAGCGCGCGTTCCTGTTCAGTTGCGGCGAGCAAGGAACGCGTTCCAAGAGCGGACGTTCGAGAAGGAGTTGCGACGGCGCGTCGGCCTCGAGCCTCAGCGGTGAAAACCAACCAGCAAAACCGGCATCGGTTGTCGACCTGAAGCTGTGAGGAATCTCCGAATAGCCAAAAGGGGCGGGAATGGAGGGGTTCGGTTCGGCCGAAACCGACCTTTGGCCGCCCGCGACGCCTGCAACGACGAACGCTAGACCAACGGCGTCCATGAAACGGCGGTCGCCGAGTTCGCTTTTGCCTCCTCCGCGCGTCGCGCCTCGACCGCGCCCATCGTCGCGCGCAGGACCTCTGTCACGCCGCGCCGGGTCGCCGTCGAGAGCAGCATGGGCCCGGCCCGCTTTGCGCCCACCGCGACCGGCGCTCCATACGAGCGGATCGCGCGCTTGAGCCGCTCGAGCTGCTTCGCCAGCGTCTCCTCCTCGACAGCGTCGACCTTGGACAGCGCGACAATCTCCGGCTTTTCGCCAAGCCCTTCTCCATAGGCTGCGAGCTCGCGCCGGATCGTCCGATAATCAGCGCCGGCGTTGGCGCCGGTCGCGTCGACGAGATGAACGAGCGCGCTGCAGCGCTCGACATGGCCGAGGAAGCGGTCGCCGAGGCCGTGGCCTTCGTGCGCCCCCTCGATCAGGCCGGGAATGTCGGCGAGCACGAAGTCACGCCCGTCGATCCGCACAACGCCGAGCCCCGGATGCAGCGTTGTGAACGGATAGTCGGCGATCTTCGGCTTGGCGGCGGAGACCGCGGCGAGAAACGTCGATTTGCCGGCGTTCGGCAGGCCGATGAGCCCAGCGTCGGCGATCAGCTTGAGACGGAGAACGAGCGTGCGCTCGATTCCCGGCTGGCCCGGATTGGCGCGGCGGGGGGCGCGGTTGGTCGAAGAGGTGAAATGCGCGTTGCCGAAGCCGCCGTTGCCGCCCTGGGCGACGACGACCCGCTCGCCCTCCGCCTTGAGGTCGGCGAGCATCGCGCCCGTCTCCTCGTCGAACACCTGGGTGCCGACCGGGACCCTCAGCACCGCATCGGCGCCGCGGCCGCCGGCGCGGTTCTTGCCCATGCCGTGCATGCCGGTCTTCGCCTTGAAATGCTGCTGATAGCGGAAGTCGATCAGGGTATTGAGGCCGCCGGCGCATTCGACCGCGACATCGCCGCCACGGCCGCCATCGCCGCCGTCCGGGCCGCCGAACTCTATGAACTTCTCCCGCCGGAACGAGACGGAGCCCGCCCCGCCGTCGCCGGAGCGGACATAGACACGCGCCTGGTCGAGGAATTTCATCGCCCGCCGCCGCTCTGAAGCCTCGCCAGACTCGCAGCGGACTGCCGTCTCAGCGCCGCCGCCTCGAGCCACGCCTCGCGGCAGAGGCGGAAACTGTGGCACTCGACCAGCCCGCCGCGCGCCGGCGCGCCCTTGAGCCCCGTCGCCGCCACTTCGAAGCCGCACTTTTCCAGGACCCGCCGCGAGGCCGCGTTTTCGACCCTGACGCTGGCCAGGATCTCCACCACCGGCGCGAGCGTGAAACCCGCCTTGGCCATCGCCCGCACCGACTCGGTCGCCAGGCCCCTGCCCCAGACCTCGGGCGCGAGCACGAAGCCCAGCGTCAGCCGGTCGGAGCCGCGCGACTCGAGGCTGATCGAGCCGACCGCGTCGCGCTTGCCCTTGATTGGCGTCATGACGAGGGTCAGGTCCCGCCCCGAGGCGTTGGCTTCGCGGGCGGCGTAGATGAAGCGCTCAGCCGAGCCGGCCGGATAGGGGTGGGGGATGCGGGCGGTATAGCGCGCGACTTCCCACAGGCTGCAAAACCGATGGATCGCCTGAGCGTCCGGCGCGCGCGGCCAGCGCAGCCATAAGCGCGCCGTCTCCAGGCGGAACACGTCGTCTCTGGCAAGATCGGGAAACATGGAAGCTCCGGCCCGGCGGCCCCAAGAAAGGCCTCAAACGACGAGGAAGGTGCGGCGACCATTTCCCCTTCGTAAGCCTGGCTTACCGGACGGATGAAAGGATTTGGCGCCTTTCAGTCTCATCTCGAAGCTATGGTTTCGAGAACGTCCGCGGGGCTGATCGCCGAAGCGGGGTTCTCGTCTTTCAACCCCGCTCTACTCGGCTGCGGTTCGCACGCGTACCGAGACGTATTGCCGCCCGTCACCTTTCATCTCGAAGGCGACCTCGCCGGCGGCGGTGGCGAACAGGGTATGGTCCGTGCCCATTCCGACATTGCGCCCGGCATGGAACCTCGTGCCGCGCTGACGCACGATGATATTGCCGCCGATGACGCGCTCGCCGCCAAACTTCTTCACCCCGAGTTGCCGGCCGGCCGAATCTCGCCCGTTGCGCGACGAGCCGCCTGCTTTCTTGTGAGCCATCGCCCTTGCTCCAATTTCCTTAGTGTGCACCGTTCCTGACGGCAGCCCATGGCGCCGTTCTACCGCAAACAGGCAGGCGAGGGAATCGCCGGCCCCGCGCTCAGGCGCCAGCCTGGATCCCGGTGATCTTCACGATCGTCAGGTCCTGCTTGTGGCCGCGCTTGCGCTTCGAATTCTTTCGCCGACGCTTCTTGAAAGCGAACACCTTCGGGCCTCGCGTCTGCCGGACGATTTCTCCGACGACGCTTGCGCCCGCCACGTGCGGGGCCCCGATGTGATTCGTTTCCCCGTCGAACAGCGCCAGCACCTCTTCGAACACCACCGGCGAACCGGACTCGCCCGGCAGCGACATGACGGTAATTTGCTTGTCAGCGGCGACCGTATATTGCTTGCCGCCGGTTTTGATGACTGCGAACATCGTTTTCTTTACCCGTGTTCCGCCCGGCTCTGCGCAGGAGAGCTCCGCGCGGCCGGCTTCTTTGCAGTGGAATTGCGGCTCGCAAAAGCCGCGGGCGTAAGCCCGGTTTCGCAGCGCCGAGCGCCGCAAAAACCAAAAGCGCGGCCAAAAAGCCGCGCTGGAGCGGTGGAGGCTATAGACAGAGCGCCCCGTAAAGTCAAACCCTTTTCGCGCAAACTCGCGCCCAACCCGACTTGGCTCGCCAATTGCGCCGCGAAGACGCTTGAAGTTACACCCTTGGTCCGAGCCCCGTGACAGGAGAGAACCAGCGGCCCGCAGCCTCCGTAGAGGGGACATGCGGAGGCTGTTCCTTTGAGCTTGATTCCGCCTTCCCAGCGCGCCGGCCGCCGTCGCTTATGCCTCGCGCTGAAGGCCTGACGGGATGAGCGAGCCGCTCGACGGGCGAACGGCGGCCTGCGTGTCCACCGCCTGGATCATCCTCATCAACAAGCCGTGCTACCCGCTCTATGTCTGGGCGCTCATCGGCGCCGACGCAGCGACGCGGTCCCTCGCCACGCTCGCCTTCGCGCCGCTCTATGCGGCCATTCCCTATCTCGCGCGGCGGTCGGGCTTGGCGGCGCGCATCGCCCTCGTCCTCGTCGGTCTGGCCGACACCATCTACGCCACGAAAATGATGGGACCGGCCGCCGGGACGGAGCTGTTTTTCTTCGCCTGCGGGCTTTTGGCGATCGTCGGCTTTGCAGCGCGCGACGCCGCGATCGCGCGCGTCCTCGTCATCGTCGTCTATCTCGCCTATGTCGCCATGCATGGCCGCTACGGCGCGCCGCTGCAGAACTGGACGCCCGACGATGCGGCGCGGCTCTTTCTCCTCAACGGCTATGCCGCCGCCTCGCTCGCAGCCTTCGTAGGGCTCCGATTTGCGAAGGTCGAGTAAGCAAGGGGGCGGCAACTGCCGCCCGGCGAGACAATCAGTCGATCAGCCGGTAGGCCGGCAGCGTCAGGAATTCCTCAAACTCGCCCGCCAGCGACATATTTGCGAACAGCTCGATCGCCTCCGGGAAGCGTCCGCCCTCGTATGCCGCAGCGCCGACTTCGCCCTTGACGCGCTCCATCTCGCCGGCGAGCGCGGCGCGGAACATGTCCGGCGTGACCTCGCGGCCGTCGTCGAGCTTCGCCTTCAGGTGGATCCACTGCCAGACCTGCGCCCGCGAGATTTCGGCGGTGGCGGCGTCCTCCATCAGATTGTAGATCGGCACGGCGCCGCGCCCGCGCAGCCACGCCTCGATATATTGCACGCCGACGCGGATGTTCACGCGCAATCCCTCTTCGCTGCGCTTTCCCTCGTGCATCTGGACGAGGTCGGCGGCCGTCACACGCACGTCCTCGCGCTTGACTGAGAGCTGGTTCGCCTGCGGCATCATGCGGTCGAACACCTCTCTCGCAATCGGCACGAGGTCCGGATGCGCGACCCAGGTGCCGTCGTGTCCGGCGCTCGCCTCGCGCTCCTTGTCGGCGCGCACCTTGGCGAAAGCGGCCTCGTTGGCGCGCGCGTCGCCCTTGACCGGGATCTGCGCCGCCATGCCGCCCATGGCGAAGGCTCCCCGGTGGTGACAGGTCTTGATCAGTTGCAACGAATAGGCGTTGAGGAACGCCCTATCCATCGTCATCTCGGCGCGATCCGGCGTGAGGAATGCAGGATTCTTGCCGAGCCGCTTGATGAAGGAGAAAATGTAATCCCAGCGGCCGCAGTTGAGGCCGACGATGTGGTCGCGCAGCTCGTAGAGAATCTCGTCCATCTCGAAGGCGGCGGGCAGCGTCTCGATCAGAACGGTCGCCTTGAGCCGGCCAGGCTCGATGCCCAGCGCCCGCTCGGCGTGAGAGAACACCTCGTTCCAAAGCCGCGCCTCAAGATGGCTCTCCAGCTTCGGCAGATAGAAGGCGGGCGTCGCTCCCTGATCGATCTGCGTTCGCGCGCAATGGAAGACATAGAGGCCGAAGTCGAACAGCGCGCCCGAGATTTCGCGCCCGTCGACCGTCACGTGGCGCTCGGGCAGATGCCAGCCGCGCGGGCGCACCATCAGGACGGCCGGATCGGCGTTGAGCGCATAGGCCTTGCCAGTCGTCGGGTCGGTGAAGTCGATCGTCCCGGCCCACCGGTCCTTGAGGTTCGCCTGGCCCTCGATCATGTTGGCGAACATCGGCGAGGAGGCGTCCTCGAAGTCGGCCATGAAGACCTTCGCGCCCGAGTTCAACGCGTTGATGATCATCTTGCGGTCGACCGGGCCGGTGATCTCGACGCGGCGGTCGAGAAGGTCGGCGGGAATCGGCGCAACGCTCCAGTCGCCGTCTCGGACCGCCTTGGTTTCAGTCAGGAAATGCGGCAGTTGTCCGGCGTCGAACAGCTTCTGACGCTCCATTCTCCGCCCGAGGAGCTCGAGCCGGCGGCCGTCGAAGCGGCGATGGAGCTCGGCAAGAAAACTCAGAGCCTGCTCGCTCATGATTTCCTGCTGCCGGGCGCCCGGCTGGGCATGAACATCAATTCCTGCGGCCGGGCGTATGGTCATTCTCGCGGTCCTCCGGGGATGCACGGTCTAACGTGAAGCTTCGTAGACCGTTTCGCCATCCTTGGGAGGGGCGGCGACGCCCGTCAAGCCGCCAGGTCTCTCCTCGCCAACGGCGGCTGCGCCCGCCCGGCGCGACGCCGCACCAGCATGGCCGAGGGGTCAGCGTCGAGCGGCAGCGCCGATGCGTCGAAGAGGTCCTGCCGGGTGAGCCCGATGTCGCGCAACTCGTATTCCGACATGCGCCCGAGAGCCGACATCGTCCTTCGCGCCGCGCCGACGCGGGCGGGCCAGGCAAGCGCGCGCAGGACCGCCGCAGCCGCTTCGCGTGAGGTGCGTCGAGCTAATGCAGCAATCATTGATTTACCTCCAGGTTAAGACGCGGCCACCCTGCGGCGGCTGCGGGCAGACGCCGGCGACAGGCTCTCGCTTCAGGAACGTATGAAGCGTACAGGGCTGCTATTGATCGGTCCAACGAATGTTTATATAATGATCGATAACTGAATCGAATAGGTGTGCCATGCTCGACACGGATCAGCTTCGCTCCTTTCTCGCCATCGTCGATTCCGGCTCGTTCACCAAGGCCGCCGAACGCGTGCACAAGACGCAGTCCGCCGTCTCAATGCACGTCCGCCGGCTCGAGGAGCTGCTTGGCTGCGCCCTTTTCGTCAAGCAGGGACGCGGCGCGCGGCTCACGGTCGAGGGTGAGAGCCTGATTGACTTCGCCCGCCGCATCATCCAGGTCGAGGCGGGGGCGCTGGCGGCGCTCTCGCGCAAGGGGCTTCGCGGATCGACCCGGCTCGGCATTCCGGACGACTA
Source organism: uncultured Alphaproteobacteria bacterium (assembly GCA_963772555.1). Lineage (GTDB taxonomy): Bacteria > Pseudomonadota > Alphaproteobacteria > Rhizobiales > Beijerinckiaceae > Roseiarcus. Next base: position 26,563 of record CAVYXQ010000006.1, read on the forward strand.
CGCCGAAGCGTTCCTCGCCGAGATTCTCACCCGGTTCAACCGTCGCCATCCGCTGGTCGAGGTGTCGGTCGTCTGCGAGGCTTCGCAGGAGCTCGCCGCGCAGATTTCCGCGGGAGCCCTGGAACTCGCGCTCGTCACCGATCATCCGGGCTTGCGCGGCGTCGAGGTCCTGCGCGAGGAGCCGCTGGTTTGGGTCGCAAGCGAGCGGTTCCGCGTCGAGGAGGGCGAGCCGGTTCCTTTGGCGCTCGGAAGCCCCTTGTGCCTTTGGCGGCGCGCGGCGGACGAAGCGCTCGCGAGGTCGCCGCGCGCCACCCGGGGATTGTTCTTCTCCAAGAACTATAGCGCCATCGGCACGGTCGTGCGCGCGGGCCTGGCCGCGACCATCCTTCCCGAATCCATGGTCGGCGACGGCCTGCGCACGCTCCGTCCGGTTGAGGGCCTGCCCGCGTTGCCGCTCTCCCGCGTGGCGCTCATTCATGCGCCGGGCCGGGCGACCGAGGAGACGAAGGCGCTCGCCGAGGCCATCCGCATGACCGTCAGCGCCTCGATTCGCAAGGCTGCATGACGGCGCTGGCTCCGACGTTTGCTTTGTGTTCAGGTTAATTCTTAAGCTTAAGTCCTCGTTAAGAAGGCTGTGGCAGCTTCGCCCGAAGTCGACGCGTTTTGATCAGCGCGTTTTATAGCCCGGGTGGTTGCACCATGACCAAGTTGAAAGCTCTCGTCTTCGCCGGCGCAGTCGTTGCGGCGTCGGGCGGATTGGCCAGCGCCGCCGATCTTCCCCTTGCGCCGCCCTTGCCGCCGCCCCCGGCGCCGGTCGAAGAGTTCAGCGGCTGGTACTTGCGCGGAGATGTGGGGTTCGGCGTCCCCGCCGGTGTGCTCAATCTGCAGAACGAGCCCGACCCGATCGCGACCGGCGTGTCGAGCGGCTTTCTCTCGCCCGCCGCGGTCGAGTCCTTCAGCAACACCACGCTGTCTGAGTCCGGCGTGTTCGATTTCGGCGGCGGCTACCGGTTCAACAACTGGTTCCGGATGGACGGCACGCTGGAATACCGCGGCGGCGCAGCGTTGCAAACGCTCTATACCCTCACCGATCCCGCCTCGCCCGTTTTCGGCGGCTCGCTGCAGTATGCAAGTTTCTTCACCGCCGACGTTTCCTCTCTGATTGGCCTCGTCAACGGCTACGTCGACCTCGGAACCTATTGGGGCATGACGCCGTTCGTCGGCGCCGGCGTCGGCTTGGCCGACAACATGCTTCACGGCTTCACTGATCAGGGATTCGGCTACGCGTCTTTCGGTTCGCTGGGTCCCGCCGGCAGCTTTTTGGACAACGGCTCGAAGACAAGCCTCGCCTGGGCGCTGATGACCGGGCTCGACTTCAACGTCACCCCCAACCTGAGGCTCGAGCTCAGCTACCGCTATCTCAACTACGGGTCGATCAAAACCGGCGGATCGTACTGTCTCGCCGGCTCCAGCGGCGGCGTCTTCTCCACGGCGAACTGCACCGGCGGCGTCCCCAATTATATCTCGTCGCGCAACACCCTCGCCTCCAACGACTTCCGCATCGGCCTGATCTGGATGCTAGGCGGACCTGTCGCGCCGCCAGCGCCGGTCGTCGCCCGCTACTGAGACGAGTTACCGCGTCAGCGTCCCGCGCTGATCCGAACTTTCATCGACGGCTATGGTCGCGCCGCTCTGCCTCTGTTACTCGATCCGCAACAGGCGCTCCAGCTCATCCACCGACACCGGCTTCGTCAGGTGCCGGTCAAACCCCGCATCGATCGCGCGCTTTCGGTCCTGTTCCTGGCCGAGGCCGGTCAGAGCGACGAGCGTGGGCGTGGCCGCCCCCAGCCTGGCGCGGAAGCGCCGAGCCGTCTCATAGCCGTCGATCCCCACCATGCGAATGTCGATGAGTGCAACGCGCGGCTCGAACTGCGCCGCGACCTCGAGCCCCGAAACGCCGTCGTAGGCGACGCGGACCTCGGCTTCGAGGCTCTCGATCAGCATCGCCAGACTGTCGGCCACGTCATGGTCGTCGTCCACCACCAGAACCCGCGTGCGGCGGCGCCTGGCCGGCTGCGGCTGTTCGGCCGCGGCCCGCGGCGCCGTAGATTGGTAGAGCGGCAGGCGCACGACGAATTCGCTGCCCTTGCCGATGCCGAAACTCCGCGCTTCGATCGCCCCGCCGTGCAGCTCCGTCAGTTTTTTCGCGAGGGCCAGACCGACGCCTAGGCCGGGCTCGGCGCCCTTCTCCCGGCTGTCGACTTGCGAGAAAAGATCGAAAATCCTCGGCAGCTTGTCGGGCGCGATGCCGACGCCGTTATCGCGCACGCGAATCGCGGCTTCGTTCTCAAGCCGCTCCGCCACGATCTCGATGAGGCCCCCCCGCGGCGTATAGCGGGCGGCGTTGTTGAGGATGTTGGTCAGGACTTGCGCCAGCCGGGTCGGATCGCCGACTGTCATGAGCGCTCCACCGGCGAGCCGGGTCTTGACGCGGTGACCCTGCTTTTCGATATGCGGGCGCGCGGCGTCCAGCGCGTCGCCGAGGATGGATGCGACATCGAGCGGCTCGGCGCGCAGTTCGATCTTGTCGCTGTTGATGCGCGATATCTCCAAAAGGTCGTCGACGAGGCGAACGAGATGGCCCACTTGTCTTCCCATCATCGCAATTGTCGCCGATTCGGCGGTTAGCGCATCGCCCGGGCGGGCCCGGCGCAGGATCTCCACCCCATTCTGAATAGCGGTGAGCGGGTTGCGCAACTCATGCCCGAGGACCGCGAGAAACTCGTCCTTCCGGCGGTCTGCCGCCTCCTGTGCCTCCTCCGCGCGTTTGCGCTCGGTAATGTCGGTCGCGGCGCAGAGGATGCCGTCGATCGATCCGCCGGTGGAGCGCGGCTCGACGCTCAGATCATACCAGCGCCGAACGCCCCGGGCCGCGACCTGAACCTCCCGTCGGGCGGGCTTGCCGGTCTCGAACACGCCGCGCTTGATCGCCAGGACCGCCTCGGCATCCTCGAGGCGTTCAAAGAGGTCGTAATCGGTCTTGCCGACGACCTCGACGGTGCGCATGTCGAGAGACGGATTGAGAATCCAGACGTAGCGGAGATCGCGCCCCTGCTGCTCGAACAGGATAATGGGCGCGACGCGCAGGGCCGCGGTCAGACGTTCGTGGGCGATCCGTAGTTTCTGTTCGCTGGCGCGCAGCGTCTCCTCGATGGCGCGCCGATCGTCGATGTCGACGATTGAACCGACGTAGCCGATGAACGCGCCGGCATCGTAGCGCGGAGCCCCGACCATCTGCGCCCAGCGAAAGGCGCCGTCGATCCGGCGCACCCTGAATTCGGTCCTGAGCGCCGCGCGGTCTTCCCAAGTGGCGCGCAAAGTCTCGATCGTCTTTGCCCGGTCGTCGGGATGCAGCGCATCGAACCAGCCCGACCCGAGCGCCTCGCTCCGGCTTTGGCCGGTGAAGGCAAGCCACTGCTCGTCGATGTGGGTGCACCGGCCCGCCGCATCGGTTGTCGAAGTGATCACCCAAAGGTGATTTCCCGCGCTTCTCATCCCGGTCCTGGGGCCTTCAATCCGTCAGTCGCTTGCCGGCTTCTAGCCAAGCGCGCGGCAAAGGTCACGCGCGCCGTCGCCATTCCGCTTGCGCGGCCGGCCAGCCGTGCGCCTACCGGGCCAGGCAGGCGTCGACCATCCGCTTGAGGTCCGCATGCCGCGTCTCATCGAGATCGCCCCCGCGGGAGTGTCCCGCCGGCTCCGGGCGTAGGATGGCGTCGGCGACACATCGGCAGGAAGTATCGCACACTGCCGCCGGTCGCCCGCCTGCGACGCAGGAGCGCTGGCAGGCGGACAAAAAGACGCTCATGTCGGCCTTCGGCGCCGCGACAAGCGCGAAGGCGCCGGAATGCGCCGCCGCGGCGACCAGTCCGATCAGGATCGGCTGATGCACGAGGTAGATCGGCAGGCTGTGGCGTCCGGCGAAGCAGACCGCCCGCGCCGGACGCCGGCGCGCCCGCCAGTTGTCCGGCGAAACGAGCCCCGCCATGGCCCCGGGCAGGCGGGCGACGCCAAGACCGAGGAAGACGACGCCAGCCCAGGGCAGGAGCGGGCGCCAGTCGAGCGTGTTCGGCAGAGCCTCTCCGAGACCGAGCCAAAGCAACAAGGGCGGATCGAACAGTTTGGCGTGGATGACGAAGGGGATCGCGATCGCGGCCGCGCCCGCCGCAAGGCTTGCCGCGGCCGGCGCCTGGATGAGCGGAAGGGCGATGAGGCTCGCGGCGGCGATGCAGTGCAGGATGCCGAACCAGATGGGGGCGCTTGGCGCGAAGACGAAGCTCGCGGCGGTCACCAGCCCCGCCGCGCCGCCGACGATGGCCAAACGTCGCCAGAAGGCTGGAAGGTTCAGACTGTTCCGGTGTGCGAGCGCAAGCGACACGCCGACGAGCGCAAGGAAGGCGCTGGCCACGAGGTTGGAGAACAGGCGCATCGGCAGGGTGAAGGGAAGCATCGGCGAGACGAAGCGATAATCGGCGAGGTCCCAGCTCAGATGGAAGAGCGCCATGCCGACGAGCGCGAGACCGCGGGCGCAATCGACCGCATCGATGCGCTCGCCGGGTTTCAGCCGTCGGTCGAACGACGCCGCCCCCGCTTTCACGGCGCCGTGGCTTCGAACAGCGCGTCGTCGAGGATGAATTCGCCCTCGTATTCGACGGGACCGGTCATCAGGACGTGGCCGTCGCTCCGCCACTCGATGACGAGGTCGCCGCCGGGGAGCCGCACCGTTCCCCTGCGGTCCGTCAGGCCGAGGCGCGACGCCCCCACGATGGTTGCGCAGGCCGCCGAGCCGCAGGCGAGCGTCAGACCGACCCTGCGCTCAAAGACGAGCGCAGTCACTTGATCCCGCGCGTCGATCCGGGCGAAGGTGACATTGGCCTTTTCCGGAAACATCGGATGGACCTCGATCCTCGCTCCCCAACTCTCCGTGTCGATGGTGGACAACTCGGGGACGAAGAACACAGCATGCGGATTTCCCATGCTCACGGCGGAAGCGGGCCCGAGCGCCGCAATCGGGTCGCCGTCCGGCCAGATGAGATCGACGCGCCGCGTGTCCCCGACCGCGCGCGCCAGCGGGATGGCCTCCCAGTCGAGCCGCGGCGACCCCATGTCCACGCGATAGGACGCCGGCCCCAATCGCTCGCAGGCGATGACGCCTGCCTCAGTCTCGACCGCGACGCTGTCGAGGCCGAACTCGCGGCAGAGTCGATCGGCGACGCAGCGCGCGCCGTTGCCGCAGGCGCCTGCAAGTGCGCCGTCGTTGTTGTAGATGAGAACGTAAGCCGCGGTTCCAGGCGTCCTGGATTCTCGCAAAACCATCATCTGATCGTAGTCGAGCCCGGGGGCATGGTGGATGGCGCGCGCCTCCGCCGGTGTCGGCGCAGCCGGTCCACCGCGCAGATCAAGCACCAGGATCTTGTTGCCCGCGCCGTTCATGCGCGCGATTGCGCGTCCAGCCAGCGGGCGGCGCGAACTAGAAATCGTCGACCTCCGCCTTCAACCGGCGCCTCCGCGTGGCGCGTTCCTGTCGATCGCCCGCGCCCCCAGGCGCGTCAAGGCTTCGCGGAGCCCCGCGTCGTCAACCGCGCTTGCGCATTGTCGCGCCGCGGCCTCCGCCTCCCCGGTCGGGGCCGGCGGCGGGCCGCGCTTCTGTCGAAGAGGCGGCAGGGGACCCTGGCGAAAGGCGACCCGTTCGACGCAACGCCAGCCCAGATGCGCATTCACCCTCGCCACGATCACCGGCGCATTGTGTTGCGCCTCGAGGGCGAAAGCGCCATCCACTCTCAGGACCAGCGTCGCAGCCGCAGCCCCCGCTTCGGGATCTCGTTTCGGCGCGCGCGGCGGCCATTGCAACTGGATCGGACGGGCGTATTTCGCGATGCTATCGCCGACGACCGCCGGCCAGTCGGCAATGAGACTGACCTCGCTCAGGCCGCGCGCCGCCAGCGTCGCCTCAATGATTCCGGGCACGAACTGGCTCAGCGGCTTGGCGCCGGCGCGCGGCGGCCTCATCGTTGTCGGCGGCATGGGGATGAACGCATGGACGGCAATGTAAGCGTGTTGGGGTCCGAGGCAAAGCGAAAGGCTTTGGTTGAGCGGACATTGCGCTGGTGGGATTTCAACCGCCGCGAGCTCGCCTGGCGCGCAGCCCCGGGAACCGCGGCGGATCCTTATCGCGTCTGGCTCTCCGAGGTGCTGCTGCAGCAGACGACGGCCTCGGCCGCGACACCGTATTATCAGGCCTTCATCGAGAAATGGCCCAGGGTCGAGGATTTGGCCGCCGCCGCGCCGGAGGCGGTGATCAGCGCCTTTGCCGGACTGGGCTATTACTCGCGCGCGCGCAATCTGCACTCCTGCGCCAGGGAGATTGCGCGACGGGGAGGCCGATTTCCGAGCCGCGAGGCTGAACTCAGAGCCCTGCCGGGCGTCGGCGACTATACCGCGGCGGCGATCGCGGCGATCGCTTTCGGCCGCCAGGCCGCCCCGGTCGACGGCAATATCGCGCGCATCCTGTCCCGGCTTCTGGCGATCGAAGAACCCATCGCCCAGTCGAGGCCCGCGCTTGCGGCCGCCGCACGGGCGCTGGCGCCGGGCGAAGGGGCCGGCGACTTCGCCCAGGCGCTGATGGATATCGGGTCGGCCGTCTGCAGGCCCCGCAAGCCCGGCTGCGCCGTCTGCCCGCTCGCCGAAGACTGCGTCGCCTTTCGGGCTGGTTCGGCGGAAGACTTTCCGCGCCGGGCGGCAGTCAAGGCGAAGCCTCGTCGCGTGGGCGCGGTCTTTTTTGGGCATCGCGAGGACGGCGCGTTTCTCGCCCGCAGGCGGCCGCCCCACGGCCTTCTTGCCTCGACTGTCGAACTGCCGGGGGCGGCGTGGGCCAGCGATCCTCCGGACGGGGGCTGGGAGAAGTCTGCGCCGATGGCCGCAGGCTGGATGAAACTCGCCGGCGAGGTCGAGCAGGCCTTCACCCATTTCACCTTGCGGCTGACGATCTACGCCGCGCCGGTCAGCGGAGTCGCTCCGCCGGGGTGCTTTTGGCTGGAGGCCGGAGCGGTCGGAAAGGCCGGTTTTTCGAATGTCATGCGCAAAGCGGCCGAGCTGGCGCTTCGCCGCGAGCCGCGCCCAGGCGCCGCGTTCCCGCAGCGATGAGCCGACCTGAACGAACGCCGCCGCCAGCGGCCGAATTCGGTGGCGCCGCCGGCTCGGCGTCGCTAGTCTGCCAGCAGGTATTCCCCCGCCTGGCTCGGGCTCCGCCTTAGGGGATCGATGGCGCCGTTAATTAAGCCTTCTGTTTTCAGCTTGTCTCCAGACGAGGATCTTCGCGCACGCTTCGGCCACGTGACGACCTGGGTCTTCGATCTCGACAACACGCTCTACCCCAGTGACAGCGACATCTGGCCCAAAATCGATGAGCGGATCACCCTCTTTCTGATCGATATTTTTGGTCTGGACGGGCTCTCGGCGCGGGCGCTGCACCGGCACTATTATCTGCAGCACGGCACGACGTTGCGTGGACTGATCGAAGAAGACTTCCTGGAAACAGAGCGCTTTCTCGAGTTTGTGCACGACATCGACCGCTCGGCGCTGCGGCCGGATCCGGTTCTCGCGCGTGAGGTCGCCCGACTTCCGGGTCGAAAGCTCATTTTCACCAACGGCTCCCGCAATCACGCCATTCTGACGGCGCGCCAACTCGGCCTGGAAGGTTTGTTCGAGGACGCCTTCGACATCGTCGCCGCGCGTTTGACGCCCAAGCCCGCCGCAGCCGCCTACGAGGCTTTCTTTGCGCGGTACCAGATCGACCCTCGATGCGCTGCGATGTTCGAGGACCTCATGAAGAACCTTGCAGTTCCTAAAGCGAGGGGAATGACGACGGTTCTGGTGACGGGCAAGCCTGTCGAAGACGATCGCCGGCGCCCGCCCGATCCGCCCACTCCGGAGAGCCCGTTAGCGGCGGCTGACTTCATCACCAGCGACCTGGCCGAGTTTCTCACCCGGCTCAACCAGCTGCTGCCGCCTTGCCCGGCCTCGGACGCGGCGGAATGAATTAACCATTTCCAGTGCGACCGGGGGATCGGGCTCGATGCCGCTCGCGCCGTGGGCGCCAGGCGATCAGAGACGAACAGAGACGCTTCGAGTTCGGACCCGAGCCGTCTGTGCCTCAATTCGCTAAGTACCTATATAGGCGAAAGTTTCTCTCCTTTTCCGTTGACCTGCGGGCGGAGGCGAAGACATTTTTACAGACAACGGCTTTTTCGCTATGTAGTATCCAGTTTGCAATGCCATTCCCGTAGTTTCACGATGTTTCGCGATGTCATTCCTTTAGTTTCGCATTGTCGTTCTCATAGTTTCGCATTGTCGTTCTCATAGTTTCGTGTTGTCGTTCTCATAGTTTCGATTGTCGTTCTCATAGTTTCGATTGTCGTTCTCATAGTTCGATTGTCGTTCTCATAGTCTCGCAATGTCGTTCTCATAGTCTCGCAATGTCGTTCTCATAGTCTCGCAATGTCGTTCTCGACGTTTCGCGAGGTCATGGTCGACCTGTTCTCGGCCTGCCTGGAGCACGAAAGCGGTCGAAGGGCCCGCTTCTAGCCATCCCCTCTCCCCTTTTTGGGGACTTGCGTGTCCCGCTGGGACAAAAGCGCCCATGAATCTCCAGAAAAGATGTCTCTGGTCGGACCGGGGCGACAAGCGGGAGACGTTTGGGGACATTGTGGAGACATTTTCCTCACGTCGAGGCGGCTCCGGCGCCTTCGCCCCCTTGGGCGCGCAGCGGCGGGCCGTGGCGCTAACGGATTTCCACAGCTCGGAAAGTCTTTTTGCGAGGCTGAGGTTCAGGCCTTATCCGTTGCAGCAACGTCCGCATGTGGGCGATCCTGTTGGTGCGGCAGACGACGGCAAAGGGGTGAGAACTGACCGCCGCCAAGTTTCCCTCCGACCCGGCTTCCAGGTCGGTGAATAATGGACAGATGGGTGTTGTGACAAGGACGATCCTTTGCGTAAACTCAGCGACCAAACCGGCCAAAAACGCAGCCGCGTTTTCAGGGGTCAGGTCTGCGACTTCCGCAAAAACGAATTTGGTAACCTCCTCGACGGCGAGCAGGACTGGAAAGGCGTCGGCAAAGACGGCATCCGGCCCAATCTCGATGGCGGTGATCACAAAGCAGTAGGGTCCCTTGAGGGCGGCGCTTGTGAGCGGCGAACACTTGGCGGTTCGACCGATCTTGCTGAGCCCATGGCGCTCCAGACATCGAAAGAGCGCAGCGCGGCTGAGCTCGGGCATGAGGCGTCTCAGCCTCACCAGAGACTCGTTGAGCGAGAGGCAGGTACACCAGCGGTAGGCGAGAACGACCGCTTCGTCTTCCAGCGTGGAGATGCATGAAAGCGGCTGTTTCGGCCCCATTCGCTCGTCGGCCGTTGTCGCGCGGCCTCTCCATTTGGCGACCGTCTTTCGGCTAACGCCGTAGCGCCTAGCGAGAACCGAGGTTCTCTCGTCGCTTGCCTGGATGGCGCGCCGAATATCTGGAGTGGTGGTCGCCCGAGGATGCGTTTGGTTCGGCTTCGGCCCACTTCGCTCTCGCCGCATCCGCCTCATCGCATCACCCTCGCATCAAATCGGCGCCCGGCGCTCATTAAGGCGAGCGACGCCACGTGAGAGGTTTGCCCGTCCGAGAGACAACTACTCACACGGTCATCGCCGCGCCAGCCTAAGAATCCCTTAAGCGACGCGAACGCATCCGTCGATGACCTGAATTCGTACAGTGGAAGCGGAGGTCTTAAGCTGGAGGGTCAGAGCGGCGGCCGAAGATTGATTGAATGAAATCTGAGTAATGATCGGGGATTGATTTTTATTTTGCAAATATTGAACAGAAGAAGTCATTTTTCATTTATTTTTGCCGCATTTTTTCCTAACGTCATTTCATCAAAGCACTGGGGACTGTAATGGAAAGTCCAGAAGACACCGCCTCTCAAAGCGAACTCAAGTTCGTCGGTCCGGCCCCTCCTCTCGACGCCATCGAACCGTTGCCATGCGATCGATGGCTGGCCTCGAGCGCCCTGCAAAAGTCGATCCGGCGCGGCGAAGCGCTGATAGCCCAACGCGCCCTCAGAACGCTTTATCGTCACGATCCACGCTCGGCGTGGCGCCGATTGCTCGGCATCGCTTGCGAGGACATCGGCATCGGCGCGCTTAGCGCCGTGTTCGCCACCGCCATGGGCAGCGCCAACCCAAAAGCCCGCCGCGCGCCAGCAGGAGACGAAGCGGCCGCCCTGGCGATCGCGCAGATGCTGGCCGAGGCCCCCAAGGAGCGTAGCACCGATATGCTCTATACCGCCGCGCAGCACGATCCCGCGCTGTCGAACATGCGAGCGCGGTGCCGATCCGTTGCTGTCGCCCGCCGGCTCGAATTTGTCGCGGATCCAACCCTGTCCTTGCCGGAGCGAGCGCTCGCGGCTTGGCATGCCTCGGGCGTCAATCCGCGCGGAGGCCAACGCGTCGGCCCCGGCGACCTTGCCGGGCTGATGCGCGCCTATAAAGAGCTCGGCGTTCCCGCGCCGCTGCTCGCGGCCATCGCCGTGGCGACGAGGACGACCCGCGAGCCGATCGCCTTGATGCTGCCCTTGCTCTGGCTCACAGCCGGCGGAGGCGAGACGGGATTGGTCGACTTGCCGCTCGCCCCCTCAAGTCTGGTCAGCGGCGTGCCGCTCTATGCCCTCGACAAGCACACCCGTCTCGGCCGACAGGCAATTGCCCTTTTCGCTCGAGAGAGCGCTGAGATCGCGCAGTTTCTGAGCGCGCATAAGCTCAGCTTCAGCGGCGGGGCGCTCGGCGTCGCGGTCTTCTATGCCGAGGGCGCGCTGACCCGGCCGACCTTGCGATGGCGGCAATCGGCGGAGCTGACGGCAATCGGCGTCGCCGCCGATTTCCACGGCGTCAATGTGCCCGCCGGCATCGGCGAGGCCCTGGTCTGGCTGGTCAGAGCCCACATTGCCCATCTCAACGCAATCCGCAGCCAAGCGCTGAGCCGCGCCCTGAAAGTTTGATCGACGATCAAGCGGGTCCCTCGCCGTCTCTGAGCGGCGGCCCCCGTGATAATCAAAGGAGAATATCCATGAGTGGGGATTGGAAGCGGGCCGAGAGGGACCGCCGCGGCTTCATCGGCGGGTCGGACGCCCGGATCATCATGAGTCCGGACGAGACCGCGCTCCTTCGGCTGTGGAAGGAAAAGCGCGGCGAGGCCGAGCCCGAGGACCTGAGCGACAATCTCGTGGTCCAGCTCGGCCTCGCCACCGAGACGCTCAATCGGACCTGGTATGAGCGCAACAGCGGGCGGAGCGTCACCGACGTCCAGCGTTGGGTCCAGCACCCGGTCCACCGCTTCCTGGCGGCGACCCTGGACGGGTTCGTCAACGGCCTCGACGCCGTGTTCGAGGCCAAGTTCATGCTGCCGTGGTCGTTCTCGGAGGAAGCCGCCGCCGAGAAGCACATGGCGCAACTGCAGCACAACATGTGGGTGACCAACGCCCGCTCGGCGGCGCTCTCGATCATCACCGGCGGCGGCAAATGGATCGAGATGACCATCCCCGCCGACGCGCTCTACCAGCACTTTCTCGTCACCGCCGAGCGCCGGTTCTGGCGCTGCGTGCAGACCGGCGAGACGCCAACGCCTTATGGCGTCGAGCCGCCGCGAGCGCGGATCGACGCGGTTCGCATTGTCGATATGAGCGGGTCCAATTCATGGGCCGAGTTCGCCGGCCTCTTCTGCGCCACCCGATCCGCCTTTCTCGACCATGAGCGCGCCAAGTCCGAGCTCAAAGCCCTGATGCCGGAGGACGCGAAGGAAGCCTCGGGGCATGGCGTACGGGCCAAGCGATCGAAATCGGGCGCGGTCAGCTTTGATCTTCTGACCCATAAAGCGGAGGGCGGCCATGCAACGGTCGAGTGAGACGATCGGGGCGATCGCCGCGGCGCTGGCCAAGGCTCAGGCCGAACTGACCAATCCGGAGAAGTCGCTGACCGCGACCATTCGCGCATCTCACCCGCGCGATCGCGATCAGACCTTCCGCTACGCGGCGCTCTCGAGCGGCCTCGACATCGTTCGCAAGACGCTTGGCGGTCATGAGATCGCCACCGTCCAGACGACCGCGATCGACAGCGAGGCCGGGCTCATCCGCCTGACCACGACGCTCGCCCATGCGTCCGGGGAGTGGCTGTCGTCGGAATGGCCGGTCTGCCCGATCGCCGAGACCGCCACGCCGCGGCGGATGGGAGCCGCCCTCACCTACGCGCGACGCTACGCCCTCTTCACCCTGGTCGGCATCGCCGGCGAGGACGATCTCGACGCGCCGGATCTGGCCGAAGGCGCGATTGCGGATGCGGCTGACAAAGTTGACGCTTCCGACAGGGCCAGCTTCGCCACGAGACCACAACCAGCGGGCGCTGCAGCAAGGCCGCCGGCAACGTCGACTGGTCATAGGACGGAGACGCCCGTCCGTTCTGCTCGGACAGTTCTGGCGCCGGGACCATCAGCGGCATTGCGCGACAGCCTGCTTGCCGACCTCATCCGGCTTCAATCCGCCGATGAAGCCGCCGACTGGGCGCACAACAACCTCCCGGCCAAGAACACGCTGACCGCTGACGACGCGGACGCGGTCGAGGCTGGCTTCCGCGCCAGGCTCGCAATGATCGAGGCGGAGGGCGCCCGCGAGCCAGACCCGCAGTTTGCGTGGACAGATGGATCCTCTTCTCCTGCCGAGAGGGACATCCTTGCTACGATCGAGGATTCCTCGGCGGCGGCAATTTTCCGACCCGGACCAACGAGGCCTCGCCGGCGGCCCGTTGCGGCGAAGACCATCCGCCTGCGCGACAAGGAGCACGCCAAGTTCGTCGCCTTGCAGCCGTGCGTGGTTTGCGGCCGAGCCCCAAGTGAAGCCCATCACATCCGCTTCGCCCAACCGCGCGCCCTTGGCCGCAAGGTCAGCGACGAATACACCATTCCACTCTGTCGGCTCCATCATCGAGATTTGCACCGATATGGCGATGAGGCTTCCTGGTGGGCCGGGGTCAGCATCGATCCTCTCCCGATCGCCTCTGATTTGTGGAGACGAGCTCATCCGTCAATCAGCGACCCGATTGAGTAGGACCGGCTGGTCTAGCAATCTAGCTTCTGTTGTGGGCGGCCCCCGACCTGGCTGATCCAGGACGACGAGGTCGCCTTTAGACTAGTGCAGAACCTCCAGATCGCTCGTCCCCCATGTCCAAGGGTGGGAACGAGCGCTATTGGCCAGACCTCAATTACCTCAGAAATTCGATATTGCTTAGAACAGGCGTGGCCAGTCTAGCCACAAAGGCGTCGTGACTTCCTCTTCCTATAGAGATTTTAATTTAGGATAATCGTAATTGGCGCGTCTTTTTATTTGTATTATGCAGATTAAGCAGCATTATAGTATTGTATAAACCTATTACTGGAAACTCACCATGGCCGACGCACCGTATACAGACCTCAATAGAGCGTTAGAACTCATCGTCCAACTCGGCGATGAATTCCTTGAACTGGCGGCCCTGCTGCGCCAGCTTCAGGAAAAGCAACCGGACGACTTCAAGGCGCTGCTCTCGTTGCCGGAACTCGGACGCAGGAAGGGCTACTACTTGGTCGAAATCGACCGTGCGTTCGCCGACCTCGGCGTTCCCTCTCAGCGCCTTAACAAGATCGGCTGGACGAAACTGCAACTCATCGCTCGCCACGTGACCCCGGAGAACCTGGAGGCGTTGCTGACGCTCGCCGAGGCGCACACCGCAAAGAACCTCGATTTGATCATGCGCGGCGAGGAACCGATCCTCGGCGGCAAGACCGTCTTGCTCTTCTTCAGCGACAAGCAGTTTGAAGCATTTTCCAAGGCGATCATCGAGCATGGGGCGGTCAAGAACGGCGCCGGCTACATTGGCAAGGAGAAGGCGCTGATCAAGGCGCTCCACAAGAACAAAAAGAGTGAATAATCTCACGATGCCGATATCGAGGATCGCCTGCGAATCGATCCCCGATTTCTCTCGACCGCCCACGATGGGGTGGGCCTAGAAACGTACTTTCGACCTTACCGTCCGATGGGGTGGCGCTTTCCCTCGCGCTACAAGCGAAGCACCGCGCGCGTAAAATCCTCACTCAGATTGGAGATACCTCGAAGGTTGCCCGAATAGAAGGACAAGGCTGATCAGCATAAGGACGAAGACGCAACCCAGCGTGCCAGACGGCCCGGACCTCTTTTTCCTGGTCCCAGAGGGGGCGAGCCGTTGGAAGGTCGGAGCATCGCCTCTGGCGGGAAATTGCCGCCGGCAGGCTTACAGTCATGCGGCATCGGTTGAGCCGTTCGTGTGTCGGCGGAAGCCATTGCGCTCACGCGTGGGTGGGACGGGCTGAGCAGGCACAGTAGGCGATGGCTGGTCACCACGTAACTCCTCGTATCGTGATTCCAGGGAGGCCAGGCACTGTATCGCTATGTAAGGAAATCGTTAGTGGCTCAAATGTCGAGGCCTATATTATTAGTGAACTTCAATTCAGAGCTGAGAATTTCGCCGCAGGCCTGAAGAATCGCCATGTCTATGACGTATAACAGCAATTTATCACAAGAGCCTTGGGCAACCTCACGGATTTTTCCCAGCGCGTCTGAAATCTCGACAAGGATATCTACATCAGACTGGGGCTTGTGCTGTCTATCTCCGCCGCAACGCTTCTCTTTTTCTGCAGCTTCCGACTGGGCTTCGCGTGAGCCTGGCACTGAGGTCATAAACCGCCCCCCCGTTGGACTGTCTGCCCAACAATGTTCGTTGACCCTTGCGTGAAGCGTATTTATCAGGCTTCCTAGCACGGCGTGAGTGACGAATGTAAACCATTTTCAATCTAGTGGATACATTTCTTCCGGGATTCGGTCACATTTTGCGCGCGATGTTTATCATAGGTTGCATGAAAAACTGCGAACTGAGGGAATTTTATCCGGTAAGGGCCCGGGCTTGTGGGTCTTACTCAACCTGAGCCTCTTCTTCGCCGGATTCGACTTCAAAAATCGACCTGCGGTCCCAAGCCTCGTCCGAGAACCTCCCGTGCGACCAGCAATCGGCTTCGAAACGATCGGCAACTTTGGTCGGTTCGATCGGGCACCGCTGGTGGCACCTGCGTCAAAGTTCAAGGCCAGGATCGAGAATTGAACCTTGGCACCTTGGCAAAGAAAACCAAAAAGCGCCTTGTTTGATCAGGACGTATTCCTCCTCGCGACAATAAACCACGGCCAAACCTTATCTGAGTATCTGACCGGACAAGAAAAGCACTTAGCACGAACTCTCCTGCTGCCTGCTTCTGGCGAATTCGGCAAGGAGGGGAAGCCTACAGCTGGGACAGCTTCTATCGGTTCAAGGATCTCTACGACATAGGTGGCGAACTGGCGCTGCAGGAACTGCGCGCCGCAAGACCCTCACGAAGAACCGGGTGTTGCCTGAGACCCAGGCGGCCGTGGTGGCGATGGCGATCGACCAGCCGCCCAGCCAGATGCGGGTCTTCAACGAACTGGCCAAGCAGGGGATGTCGATCTCGCCGCTCGAAGGCTGGCGCAACGTCAAGGTCACCGCCCGCCGCACCGCTGTCGATTACGCCCATGTTCTGAAAGACCTGGCCGACGTCCACTTCGCCAAAGCCGAAACCATCGTCCTGGTCCGGGACAATCTGAACACCCACGCGTCGGCATCGCTCTACGAAGCCTTTCCCGCCGCCAAGGTCAGGCGCCTGGTCGAGCGCTTCGAATGGCAGTACACCCCGAAACACGGCTCCTGGCCGGACTTAGCCGAATCCGAACTCGGTGTCCTCGCCTTGCAATGTCTCTACCGGCGCTGCGAGAACATTTTGGCGCTGTGGTCAATTTTGAACAGCAGTGTTTCTCCCATTCGGTATCCATAACGTATTCAGGATGAAAGACTTCCACGTGGATCGCCGAGATGCGGATTGAAAATAATTGACACCGGTTGGAGCCGGCTTACGGAGCCAATTCAAACTCAACGAAAGCCCGGGGAGCAGAGTGTCCTATGAGCCAAAGTGCCTCCAACGAAGACGCAGTGGCGGATCAATCCTCTACGCCGACGGTGCAATCATTGCTGGATCGATTGCGATCAACCTATACAACATCTTCCTCAGCGGGCCTCGAAGAGGGAATGCGTCTCATCCGGGAGTTCTTGAGCATCAAGAATTCGGAACGCCGGCAAGCCGCAGTTAACTTCGTCGCCGACCTAGTACCCAGAATCATTGGTCGGCGAAGCATGGTTTGAGGCGTTTTTGGTGGACCTCGGATTTAGTCCAGACGAAGCGTCTGGCGGTTTGGTTGTAGTCGGCGATGAAGGCGTCGATGTGGGCGACGAGTTGCTCGACGCTGGTGAACGAGGCGCCGCTGAGCGACTTCCCGGTCAGGATCGAGAACCAGATTTCGATCTGGCTGAGCCAGGAGGCGTGCGTCGGCGTGTAATGGAGATGCACGTTTTTGTGGCGCTTGAGCCACATGTCGCGGTTGGGTTTGTGGGTGGAGAGATTGTCGAGCACGACATGGATTTCGCGCTCCGGATAGGCGGCGATGACCCTGTTCATGAAGTCGAGAAATTCGACGCGCCGACGTCTCTTGTAGTGGCGGCCAACGACTTCGCCACTCGCCACGTTGAGGGCGGCGAACAGCGTCGTCGTCCCATGGCGTTTGTAATCGTGCGACTGGCCGGTGATGGCGCGCCCATTGGGCAGCTTCAGATAGCCTTGCGCGCGTTCGAGCGCCTGAATGGACGGTTTTTCGTCGACGGCGAGCACGATCGCATGGTCGGGCGGCGCCATGTAGAGCCCGACGATCTCGGCGGCCTTGGCCGCAAATTCCGGGTCGTTGCTCTGACACCAGGATTTGCGCCCCGACAAGTCGATCTTCTGCGCGCGCAGGAAACGCCAAACATATTGCACGTGAACGTCGCCAAGCCTCTTGGCGATCAGCGGCCCGGTCCAGTTTGCGTAGCCTTCCGGCGGCGCAGCGTCGAGCGCCGCCAGGATGCGCTGGTCCGTCTCCTTGTCGTATCTGGCCTCGGCCCCGCGATCGCCAACTTCCGAAAACCCGGGAAGTCGGTCCTTCGCGTAACGAACCCGCCATTTCGACGCCGTGCCGGTGGTACAGCCGAGCGCCCGGCCAATCGCCCGCGTCGCCGCGCCATCGGCGGCCATCAGCACGATCCGCGCCTTGAAGCGCGTGCGGTGCTCCGACTTGGTCGAACGCGCCATACCCTCAAGCTCAGCCCGCTCCTCGGCCGTCAATACGATCGGTGTCGCTTGCAAAAGGCTGCTCATGCAACCTTGAATCACAACTCAACGATCAGCGATAGTGGGTACTAGCAAGAGTGGACGCTTCCGACCTGCGGTAAAGTTGTGGCGTTTAGGTTTCCGCCGTCCGTACGAACTATGCAACGACACCGGGGCCGTCCATCGGAGCACTGTCGCCGCTGCGCCTCATATCGATCCTTCGCCGCGCCTTGCGTGAACGTTCACTATTTGCTTGTGGGTTTTAGTTGGGCGAGCGAGACCCATGTCGTCTGCCTGTGAGATCGAGACGGCGGACGATCGGGGAACTCAAGGTTGCGCATGGCGGAGAGAAATTGGGCGAGTCCGGCGATTGGCTCTTCATCAAGAGCGGCGCCCACCGGCGGGGTCGGCGCGGCGATCGGACGCTGCGCGGATTACCGTGTAAACGCTGCTCGAGCGCGGCTTCGCGGTCTTCGCCATCAACTCCGAGCAACTCGATCACTCTCGCGAACTTCGGGGTGACCGGCGCCAAGGGCGACCGTGGTAACGCACCGGTGTCCCGCTTCGCTACGCCCTTCGGGATGACTTGTGGTGCGCGCGGCGCACTGCGGAGCGAAAGAGGCGGCCGCTTGCGGCCGAACCAGAGCCCTTGTGGGCGCGCTTCCTGCCGCAAAAGCAATCCGCAACTCGCAAGTAGGGCGCCGTCGTAGCATCGATCCATCAATGAAGGATCGCAGGAGCCTTCTGTTTGCCCCGGTTTATTCCGAAGCGGAACGTAAGATGTTAATAGGATTCATACTTTCAGGTGGCGTAGTGTTCGGCCATGTTCAACGCCCCAGTCGCCCGCTGACCTCATGTTCTCGCAAGACCACGACCGGGAGACTCTCCCGGCGGTTGAGAGCGCGCCCCGAGGCTGGGCCGAAGCCACCGCGAACGTATTACACGGCAGATGAATTTGAAAAAGCGCTCGCCGCCTCGAAGCCGTCTAAGCCGCAGTCGGCTCGCCGACCTGCGGAAGAGTCTCTAGCGAAACCCAGCGCCGGATCGGAGTTGCGCGAAGCCGAGGCGGAAAATGGCCCGAAACACAGCATTACCGCCGGACACTGGCTTTCAGATGCCGACGAACGATGAGCTTCGGCGGTTGAGGACGATCGTTTGGCGGGAGCATCCATGGTTGCGTGACGGGACCGGAAGGTTAGAGAATGCTGAGCGAGAGTTCGCCAGCGCGTTTTGGGCGTGCGGTCATTTTTTTCGCACCGCCGAACCCAGCCGAACAAGACACTTTCGCGCGTTCGTTTATGAAGCCTCGTCCCTTCTCGGCCAGTTCGGGTTAGAGGGCGTTGGAGACAGAGCGTTTCTGAGCGCTTGTCTCGCGGCCGGGGATGTGTTGCGTGGCGGGCGCCCAGTCCGGACATCGGACCGCTCTTGGAGATCGCGCTCGATTGCTTTCACGGCCTGCGCTGCTCGAACGCTTGGCGCGATATACTGAAGGGCCGCGCGTTGTTGGCGCCAACGCTTCTCCTAACCGCCTAGAAGGCGCGCAAGAGACGCCGATCGGCGGCAGTCATCTGCTCGCCCCACGTTCGTTTCGTCGAATGTTTGATGGAGCCCGTGCCGGTCTAACATAAGCGAGCGGACGTTAACGGCGCTTGCGGTCGACAATTCCGGCAGCCAGGCAATCCCCATCAGCCCTGATCACGTTCGTTGCACAAATTGCAACAAGCAAAACAGCGACAAAACGGCCGCCATCGATCTTGGAGATTGGGAAACCTGTGCACCGGGGAAGGCGATCTGAACTCTGCAGCGAAAAGCTTGGCCTTTCGGGCTTTCGGCTTGCGAGTGACCCATGGTTCCAGGATGAACCTGTGGATCTTGTCGCCTTGTCGCACGTGGGCGCATTTGGGTATGGATTGATATGACACCGAGCCCGCATCGATTCAGGGATATGCTACCTGAGTTTGTTTCGGGGTAATGACAGGTTCTTTTGGGCTTTGACGCCGAATAGGACTGACGTAGTTAATCTGCCCATCACCCGCCGTCCCAGAGTTCGCAGGGGGCGCGAAACGTCAATCATTTGGTCAATGGTCAAGGACTACGGTACGCTGCTTCGGCGACATTGTGGGAGTTGCAGATGAGGATTTCCGCCTGCGCGGGGTATTCGAGGTCAGGCGAACGGCTGGCGGCCTCGTGGAACGGGCAGCGATAGCGGAGCGCATCCGTGGTCGGGAGCGATGAGGTGTGATGGTTCGAGGCGCCGCGTTGACGGTCGGAGCGCTCTTGACGCTTGGCGCTGTCAGAAGCGCCGAGGCGCAGGATTTCTCTGCGTTCAGCGCCGCTTCCCCTCCGTCTCTTGCCGGGATGTTGCCTTACCTGCCGCAGAACTGGAGCGATCTTCCGGTGCAGTTCAAATTCTCTGAGGCGGTCGGCTACAACAGCAATGTCTTGAACACGCCTTCGAGTAGCAGCGCCTCGTTGCTCGGTCTGGGTACGATCGCAACCTTCGAATCCATCTCCAACTACGGCGCTTCGACGAAATGGAATTGGGGCGGCCAGCAGTTCTTCGTCGATGGGACTTA
Source organism: uncultured Alphaproteobacteria bacterium (assembly GCA_963772555.1). Taxonomy (GTDB): domain Bacteria; phylum Pseudomonadota; class Alphaproteobacteria; order Rhizobiales; family Beijerinckiaceae; genus Roseiarcus. The sequence goes on from CAVYXQ010000006.1 coordinate 46,490, forward strand.
TGGATTTGATCGGTATCTCGACCACGCCAATCTGGATGTCGCCCACAACTCGGCCGACGCGGGGGTCAATTGGGCTTATTCGTCAAGGTGTTCCGGCAAACTCATCGCGTCGGAGGCAACGACGCCATCCGAACCGGGTCAGCAGGTCGGGGTTAACGTTCTAAACAGCATCACGAATACTGGATTCAACGAGACCGGAAAATGCGCTGTCACGGGGAACTACAGCGGAATCTTAAACATGGGGACGACAACCTCGACCAATTCGTCGGCCCAAGATAAACCTAACGATTTCCAGAATGCATTTGTCGCTGCGGGCATGAGCTACACCGTTGCGGAAACGAACACGCTGGAACTGTTGGCGACGATTACTGGAACGAACTACAACAACAGAAGCCTGGCGCTGAATAGTCTCGGCCTCGTAGACAAGATCACCGAGGACCAGATCAACCTGTCCTACTCCAAGACCATCAACCCGAACTTGTCGTATGTCGTCTCGGTGGGAGTCGTAGGCGCCAAGAGCGGTTATTTTGCTTTTGGATGGCCTTCCTTCGAGCCTCAATATTCATTGTCAGTCACTTGGTCGATCACGCCGAAAGTCGCCCTCTCCGCCTCTGTTGCTCGCGTCGTCACACCGCCGACGAACGTCATCGCCAACTTGCAGCAGAGCGAAAGCGCAAGTCTTAGTGCGACCTATCAGTTCACGCCCAAAGTAACCCTCACCGCAGGGGTCGCTGCTTCCCAATCCTCGGCCGCCTTTAGTCAATCCGTCCCAGGGCTCGAAGCGGGGAGCCAAACCACGACCACGTACTCATTGCGGGCGAACGCCGCCTATGCTATGACGCCCTTCCTCCAGGCGACGCTCAGCTACCAATATGTCAAGGACTTTTCGATCGGTACTGTCACGCCCACAAGCATAGCGCTCTTGACAGTCAACTACGCCCCTTACTGAGACTCCGAACCTGGAGTAGGCGGAAATGCAAACACGATGAGAAACAAGGGCCTCTGGATATCCTTTCTCGGCGCGCTGGCTCTGGCCTCGGTCGCGGTCGCGGTTGGGGACGCCTGGGCCGAAGGGCGTGTGTTGACAACCTCCGATGTCGTCGCGATCAAGGTGGTCGGCCAGCCCGACCTTGACACCACGACGCGCGTCGAGCTCGACGGAACGATCAACTTCCCCTACGTCGGCCGCGTCAAGGCGGCCGGGCTGTCTGAGGACGCGTTGGCCCGCCTCATCGAGCGGCGGCTGGCGGCCCGACAGATCGTCACCGAGCCGCATGTTCTCATCGAGATTACGAACTTCGGCACGCAGGCGAGCGTGCAGGGACAAGTGGGCGCCCGGGCATCTACACGATCGACAGGACGACGACTCTCACTCAGCTCCTGGCCAGGGCGGGCGGATTGCGGGAAACTGGCGGAACCGTGATTCTTCGCAGGAAGGGTCCTCACGGCGTCATCACCACCCGCTACGATGGACGTGATTTGGTCCAGGGAAAGATCAATGACCAGGGCATTCTGATCCACAATGACGATGAGGTTTTTGTTGAACTGACGCCATTCTTTTACGTTTACGGTTACGTCGGCCACGCGGGGGAATTTCCGTTGTTGCGGCCCCTTACGGTGCAGCAGGCGCTTTCGGTGGCCGGCGGTTTGGCGCCTCTCGGATCCGAGTTGCGCATGTGGTTCAAACGCAAGGCAGCAGACGGTCAAACGGAAGAAACGCCTGCGTCCCTCGACGATGAAGTTCAACCGAACGACATAATCATCGTCAATGAGCGCATATTCTGATCGTTTGAACTCAAATATTACTATTGCAGTCCCGCCGCTGAGACTCTCGGAGCGTCGCTCGAGGCCCATTAGGATCGATGCACGTGGGCCAAATGAAGGCGGGTAAACTCAGGTGAATGCTGTCAGCCCTCGCTCGCGGCGATTATCGATAGGCCAAAGGACATTTTTGGCGCTTCGTCTGTCAGCCATCCGAATCCAACTGTGGTTTTACCGGCGCGTGTTGGGAATGGACATCGGGAAGGACGTGCGGATTTCCCTGCGCGCCAGACTTGATTTTACTTACGCCCCCGGGGTCCATATTGGCGACGGCACCTATATTGCTTTTGGCGCGATTGTTTTCTCGCATGATCTGGTCCGCGCGCGGACAACGGACACCTATATAGGAAGGAATTGTTTTATCGGAGCACAGGCGATCATCATGCCGGGCGTGCGCGTCGGCGATCACTGCATTGTCGGCAGCGGTGCCGTGGTGACAAGGGACGTTCAATCCGGATCAATTGTCGCCGGCAATCCCGCAAAAGTCATCAGATCGGGCATCAGCACCGTAAAGTGGGGCATCCTGGCGGATGCTTACGCCGAAGCGCTGGCCGAGGCGCAGCAAATCGAAAAGGAACGCCGAGAAGCGGGTTAATGCTTATCGCTCTGCTGTTCCCTTCTCCGTCTTTGCTGCGGTCGAGCGGCAAGCTAGACTAGACTTAGAAGACTAGGCACCACGGCCAAGGCATTGTTTGACGAAATTTGCAGAGCGCGCGGGCAACCCACGCAAATCGAGCGCCGGCTTCTCGACGAACCGCCAACTAAGCCACGCCAACCCCGATGCTAAAATTATTGTCGCTCCGCTTACGGTCCAAGGCGACAGGGCATGGTCAAAGCGAATAAGCATGTTCTGAATAGGAAATGCGTAAAGGTAGACGCCGTAAGATAGGTCTATGCGCGCGCCGACGGCGGCCAGTCGAGGCGAACGCACCGAGAAAGCAAACCAGAAGAGCAGATACCCGCCGAAAACCGCGACGCTCAATGTCGCAAGGACGGGCGAAAACATCAAAAGCCCGAACAGGGCTGCTGAGATAGCGGCGGCCCTGCCGTCGTACGGGATCCGGCCCCTAAACAAATAGAAGCAAGCGCCAGCACCAAAGATTCCAATCAGGCTGGCGTTCTGGCTGGGGACGCCAATTAGACTTTCGAACTGTTCGGGCCAGGGCATCCTCCGGTCGAGGTCCGTCATCGACAAGGCGACCAAGCCCGCAGTTGCAGCCAACACAATGGCCCGCTTCGATAACCCTCCGACCAAACCCACAATGAGCACGAGAATGTAGCAACGGAATTCGTATGCGATGGACCACATCGAGCCGTTGAGCGAGGGATAGGCCAAGCCTTCAAAAGCACCCGGCAAAAAGGGGGCACGAAAAGACACGAATTGACCCAGATTCTCCAGACACAGCGACCGTCCGAATGACAGTACTCCGCCTGCGAGTGGGCCTATAATCAACAGCGAAAACAGGAACGCCACAATGTACCCGGGACAAATCCGCAGCACTCGTTTCCACAGATAATCGAGTTTGGTCCGCGAGGTATCGAGACTCTTTGTGATGAGATAGCCGCTGATCAGGAAGAAGCCATAAACCGCCAGTCCGCCAAAAGAGAGGGTGCCGAAAATCTGGGTCAAGGGCTCTCGGCCCCGGTTGCCGTCTAATAACTCGGGCGAGTGGGAAACAATAACAAGGTAGGAAAACAGCAATCGAAGAAAGCCGAAATTGTTTGAGCGCGAAGAATCACTTGGAATCATGGCCTCGCGCCCATCGTTCAAATCGCCAGGGCCGCGATTTCCGCGGCAATCTCGTCGAGAAAAGGATAGGCGCCTTGTGCGAGATAGTCGGGCATGTGCGACCGGCCTGCCCATCCTGACTGCGGCGCGGCCTCGAATTGCTTGCAAGCCGCCGCCAGCGCGTCAGCGATCGTGTGCGGGGCGATGTCGGGCAGCGTAACGATGTTGTCGTGCGAGGCGGCCAGATCCTTGCAGAAATAGCGATTGGTCAGGGTCTTGATGCCAAAATGGGCCATTTCCAGCGGCGGATAGCTCGGGTGGGGAGAGGCCATCAAGGAAATGCCGACTGCGGCTGACCGCAGGCGCTCGGCGTAATCCTCAATGGAAAGTTTGCCGAGCGACCGCATTTCGCGTCCACCGCCGATCGGCACCGCCTTGTGTTGGACCCCGGCCGAGACGACGCTCCACTTTGCGAACTGGGGGTGTCGCTCGGTCCACTCGCGCAATCCCGCAACAATTGCGGGAAAGCAGTTTCGCGGGACCGACGGGCGGCCGTACGCCAATATGCGCCTCTCCTTTGCGGCCGGCTCAGCGTCGAGAAAGGGCCTCATGGCTGCGGACAAGCGAGGTTCGAACACGTACTCTCGCTCGAACGCGTGCCCCTGGGCGTGGAAGTAGGCGTGCAACTGGCTGCTATTGAAGATACCCCAAACTCGGCTCTTGAGATCGAAGGCTGCCCGCGCAAAAAGATGCGTCGAGGAGAAAGCGGAGAACCCGGGCTCGTATTCCTGGATCAAGTAGACAAGCGGCCTGCGCTCGCCGGCGAAAGTCTCGTGCTGCCTTGCAATAAGCGGAACAAGGTTAAGCGCCGCCCACCAATTGTAGGCGAAAAAAATATCGTTGCGGCGCACGTGAATTGGCTGGACGTGCGCGCTTCGCGGCCAGATGGCGACCAAACTCGGATCGACGCCGGCCCGGCGCGCGCATTGTTCGACAAATCCGCGATCGACCGATCGGTCGAAATCGTCGAGGGCGAAGCGCACCTCCGCATTCGCGCGCCTGGCGCATTCGAGAAGGACTTCGATCGCGGTCGCAACGCCGCCAAAGCGCCGGTCGGCCGCGAGACTCGGCAAGACCAGCGTCAGCCGAAGGGCTCCCTCTCCCTCCGCCTGCATTGCGTAGGGATGCAGGACAATGTCCTCGAGCGGCGGCGGCGCGAGACGCGCCCGGAGACCGGAAAAGGCGGTGCGAGCGAACTGCGGCGCGGAACGCCTGAGCGTCGTTCGCAGCGAACTCACGACAGATATCCTTTTGAGCGAAGCCGACAGGTCGCCGCTGTCATCAACCGACTCCGGCTTCAAAAACGGACGAATTTTGTCGGGGGAAGCCCTGTCGCCGCAAGTCTCGCGTCAGGCTTGCCGTCCAGAGCGCCAACGCAGACGTTATGACCGCCAGCGCCGCGAGGCTGGGAAAGATGCGGATGCCGACGCTCGTCGTGAGGGCGAGCAACAGGCCGCAGCCGAGCCCTACGCTGCCGACGGACACCGACATTAAATAATCGTGCCGGGCCGCCCGGAACTGATCGCTGGTAAGGTACAGCGCAACGACCGCTGAAAACAATTCTCCGAGCAACCGCCCGAGCAGGACGGCTTCAATGGTCGGCCGAACGAGAATCAGGATGATCTCGAATGGCAACGACACACTCGAAGAGAGATTGATAATCGCGATACGGCGAGTTCGTCCTTGATTCATAAGCATTGTGGTGAACGGCTCGCCGCGAGCGATGCGAATAAAGGCGCCGGATGCAAGCAGGCCTATGCCTGCAGTCGATAGCGCAAATTTGGCTCCGAACACCAGCGGAACAACGATGTTATAGAGTGTGACAATGCCGAGCGAGAAAATGGCGGCGATGATCGGCACGACTCTCGCGCCGAGGCGGAGGCGCGCCCTGTACAGACTTTCGGAATGCCGCGCTGCATTGTAAAATGCCGCGAGCAAGACGGTGCCGACAATTCGGCCGACCATTAACGTTGGCACGATTGTCGCCAGCGTCGCGATCGCGTAGATGCCCAACGTCGGAAGCCCCAGCTTGGCCCCGACGACGAACCGATCGCCCTGGTTCGAAGCGGCCATGCCAAAGCCGTTGAACATCAGGGGATAGCCGAACCGGAACGCCTGCAGGAAAAGCGGCGAGCGAAACTTCAGCCGGTATGGGGTGTCAGCCAACGCGTGGCTCGCCGTCACCTGTCCGATCATCTGCGCAAAGAGCGATGCGAGAACCGCCTTCTCACTCGGCGCAAAGTGCAGCGTCGTCGCCAGCGCCATCAGTCCCAGCGTGTTGGCGATGAGGCTGACCCGGAACTGCACGCCGTAACGGTAATCTCGCTCGGCGACGCGCGGACCGAGGTGCTCAAAGGATCGAATCAGAATCACCAGACCAAGCAGGGCGAAATCGGGCCAGTGGGTCTGCAACGACAGGATTGCGGCAACCAGCGGCGACGCTGCAACCGCGATCGCGCCGACAACCGTGCCGCGCACGATGGAAAGCGCGTGCGCGCTCGCGAGCGCTTCCTCATACTTCTCGCGCGGCGCCGAAAAGACGAAACGGTAGATCGCGAAATCCGTCATCATCTCGAACGCCGAATAGGTTGCGACGAGCGCGGAGGCGAAGCCGAGTTCGCGCAATGGGAGCTTGTGGCTCAGCATCAACATTCTGAGGAAGGGAGTGCTGAAATCGACCGCACTCACCAATACGAGCGAGTACCCCTTGGCAAGCAGCGCCATCATGCCCGCGACATCCCTCTAATTCCCGGCAGAGGCGTCCGTGGTGATTTGGCCACTCTCGACCGCAGGTCCCGGAATGTCCTAACCAACCTCATCCAAGCGGCCGCCAAACGAAGCGCGCGCGGCGGCCTCGACATAGAACCCCCTCTGCCTAAAGTCTAGATCGGCCGAGTGCGACATTCAAATGCGGACCCGACCCGAACCATGCCTCCGCTCGACGGCTTTGGCCCGGTTAAACTTCCTGTAGCTGGCCATTCAGGCTGGCGTCTCGGCCCGTCGCCGATGCACGCGGGTAGAAAACGTTAGTCATGCCCTTGCAAGTTTCCCGACCAGCAGATAGAAATTCAGGAACGAGTTGTGATCCTTACAGGGGTTCGTTTGCAGTTGCGGTCAGAAACTCGTCTTGGGCCATTGCCGCCTGGACAATTCCGCATCTTTGACACAGAAGCTTCAAACGCTTGGGGCGAGGATGACAAGGGAGCGAGGCGGGTCCATCTCGATCGTTTTATCATCGAATGCGGGGAGTTTGTCACCCTGACGCCTCTCGCCGATGCAGACTCTCGTCAGTTCGGTCTGGTGATAGGGAACGCCTTCGTTGTAGACTTAGATGAGCGCCTCTCTTCGAGCCACTTCTCGGAATTTATCTCGTCTGAAGATAAAAAAAGCGCTTTCGAACAGCTGTACGAAAGGCTATTTGGCACATTTATAGTAATAATCAGATTTGAGGTGGAATGTTATCTCTATCTAGATGCAGGCGGTTGTCTTTCCGCTGTGTATTCGAAGGAGTTGGGGATTGTGGGGGCTACGGCGGCGGCAATTTTGCCTCCCGGAGCTTACGAGTCCAGATTTCAAAGAGATTTGTACGCCCAGCTCGACGTCGCCAACGATGGCTGGTTTCCCTCTGGCCTTACGGCCCACCGCGGCGTGTCGCGACTGCTGTGCAACCATCGCCTCAATTTGCAAGACCTGACGCCGACTCGTCACTGGCCGGTCAAGGCGTCGCAAAGGAGCGATAATGCGCCGGAGACCTTGCAGCGGCTCGCGTCGGCGATCCAAGGCAATTTGTGCATTGTATTCGATCATTTTCGCGCGGCGCTCGCAGTGACCGGCGGCGCCGACTCTCGGGCGCTGCTCAGTCTGCTGCGCGATCGTCGCAACCAACTCGTCACCTATATCGTGGACACTGGTCCCGACTCCGCGCTCGATATCTATCTCTCAGAGCGCATTGCGCGGACTGGCGGTCTGCAGCATCGCGTTCTTTCGCCGTTGGCTCCGGACCCAGAAATCGAGCGGCGATGGCGATTTCGCTGTGGTGATGCGATTGGCGGGTTGAACGCCCGGATCCATACCGCCCTTAGGCGGCTCGATGATAGAGACGCGATCGTCGACGGCTCGGGGGCTGAAACCGCGCGCGGTTTCTTTTGGAAAGACGCCGACAGCTTTGACACACGCGTCACCGCTGAAATGATCTCGAGGCGGTTAGGAATGCCGGCCGTTGGAGAAGTCGTCGAAGCGACCGAACGTTGGCTCGAAGGCGCGCCGAAGGGGGACGCATTTTTCACCCTCGATCTCGCTTACCTCGAATTGCGCAACAGCGCCTGGGCATATGCTGGAAGTTACGTCGATCCGCCGCTCCTGCACTTCAGCCCTTATATCTCGCGCCGAACGATCGCCGCGATGTTTCAATTGCCGATCGCGACAAAGATGGAGGGTTTTCCGCAAGCAATCGTTCGAATGCGCTGGCCGGAGCTATCCGAGATACCCTACAATCGCTACGCCGACATGCGAGATTGGCTACGGATGGGCCGCCGGGCCGCCAATATCAATCGGGTGGCAAAGAAATTACGAAAGTTGATGGCTCCCTAGGCAAGTAGGCGACCTGAATGCGACCTCTTGTACCGGGAGCAAAAATGATTTTTTACGTGCGCTGAGCCTCTAAGACTCTTATATCGCGTGCCCTGCATTCTTCCGCTAACTCCGGCTCCGCCCAACCCAGGTCGGAAACCGTATAGTGTCGTGCTTCAAGTATCCTGCGCACGGCTTCAGCCGGGGCCCCGTGAACGCCGTGGGTCTCCACCAGTATGGTGCGTGGGGAGATTTTCATATTTTCGAGTATTACAATTTCCGCTCCTTCGCAATCCAACTCGAGGACATCGCAGTCCGGCAATTCATCTGGGCTCAATAGTTTTGAGGGTTTTCCTGCTTCATGATCACCGTAAACGTACACCCGTTCGCCGACGATTGCGTGATTAACTGTTACCCGCTCGGCAACTCCATTTATTTTTGTCGTCCGATTAACGCTATTAACATAACTCTCTCCCCCTTCATAGCAAATTACCGAGCCGGTATCGCCCACGGCTTTCGCCGCAACAGTGACAGTGACTCCTTCGCCGCCGCCGACGACGACCACCTTATCGCCACAGCGAACATTTGATTGAATTGCATGAATTAGGGTCGCCTCATACTCGGGAATGTCATAGCCCATATAGGGGGCCATAAATTTGGGGATAGTGAGATCGCCCCATTTCCTGGACATGGCAATTGGTATGCCAGAATACAGTACGGGCCCGACCGTGGGGAGAAGCCGTCTGATCGTACTTCTATACAAAAATCCAATGCCACGCTTTCCGAGTTGCATCGCGCCTTCGTTACTGAAGATTCTCAGCACTTTCGAGAACATGAAACATTCGTCCTTCATGCAATCCGCGCAGCCTCTGACACAAGCAAGCTAGCAATTAGCATGTGATGCGTCGAACGGAAACGGTACGTGTGGTTAGTCAGGAAACCATGCGAGCTCCGCTGGACGAGTGGGCCAAGGGTATCCTCGACAGTCCTGACGGATGGCGGCGCGGTGTGAGGTCGCGCTCAGTTGACGAGGTCGGCAGGTTTGTGCTTTCGAAGACAGGGTTTGCTGGCGTTGCAGCCGCAAGCGGGCAAGGCTGACGCGCTGAAGATCTACCGCAATCGAGGGGGATGATTTTCTCCCTCCTCAGAAAACTTGGGACTCCCATCGCAGCGCGATCAAGGTTCGACGGTATGACCGCAAAGTTCACCTTTCCACCCTTCCTTACTCAGGTCGCCCTGAGAGGGTTTGTCGAAGCAAAGCGCTCCGGGCCGCTATTGTTCTGGCAAGCGGCTCCAGTTGTCGTTTGGGCTGCGGTGTCAGTGCTTCTCGGACTGATCGTGGGAGTTGCCGCCGTTGCACTTCCACCGACAGGCGCGTTCGGCATCGTCGCCGTCGTCGGGCTGATATTGCTCTGGGTGACGCCGGACCTACCCGTTGCTCCGATGCGGGCTGTCCGCAAGGCCTGTTTCGCCGTGCTCGTTGTCGACATTTGCGTACCCTTTTACTATACAGTCCAGGTTTCGGGCCTGCCGTGGATTTCGGTCCGTCGCATAGCCGCGTTTGCGCTCATCGCGCCCTTTCTGTTCGGGGTCGCGGCGTCATCCGCCGTTCGCCGACGCGTGTTGGCGCGCGCGCGCGCGGCGTGGCCAATCGTCATTTGTGCTCTCGGCTTTCTGACGACGATCTTTCTGTCAGTACTCACCTCGTGGCAACCGCCAACGAGTTTGTCGCAAGCAGTCGACGCAATCCTTGAATGGTATGTCCCATTTTTTGCTGTGATCTGTATCATAAACGATTACAGTGATATCCTGAGGATACTCAAGGTCGTCTGTCTTTGCGCAATATTCATCGCGGTAGGTGGAATGGTGGAATTCCACGCCCAACATAATATTTTTCTCGGGCTGCTCCCAAAGAGCATGCTTGATCAGTTTCTTGCGCAAAATCCCGCTTTTGCAAGAGGATTAGAGAATCTTTTCCGGAATGGAATGTATCGCGCCTCATCGATATTTGCTGTTTCAAATTCGTTCGGAGAATTTGAAATGATCATCCTTCCGATTGGGCTTTTTTTTCTGCTCAATGGCAGGAGCCTGTCCGTCAGGACCTTGGGACTTACGACAGCTGTCACGGCGATAGTCGGGCTCGTGTGCTCGGGAGCGCGCGCGGGATATATGGCGATGATCCCGTCGATGGCCGTTTTCGCCCTCATCTGGGGGGTGCGTAAGGCAAGAGCAAGCCCGATCAGCCTCGCGCCGTCGTTCGTCGCCATTGCGGCCGGGCTCGGATTCGTTCTCGTCATTGCAGCGATTCTTTTTGTGCCGAGAGTCCGCGTCCTAGTGCTGGGAGACGGAATGGCGTCGTACAGCACCCAGAGCCGTTTCGATCAATGGAATGCGGGGTGGCCATATATCAAGTCCAATCCGATCACGGGCCACGGGTACGCGCTTGGCGGCGACATTATAGGGGGCGACACCGTCGACAGTTACCCATTGTCGCTCCTCGTCGAAACGGGAGTTCCATCTCTTGTTTTCTTCATGGGGCTGTCCTTGCTGCCGATCTGGTACAACATCCGGAGTAGTCTGATCGCTAGATCCGAAAATGGAGCGCTCAGCGGGGCCTTAGCCTGTAGTTTTATCGCCTTCGCGGTGACGAGGACTGTTCTTTCCGTAAGGGAAAACCACATGTTTTTTTTCCTGCTCGTGGCGATTACAATTGTAATTGCATACTTCGATGCTACAGAATCGTTGCCAAAGGATGCTGCGAACCAAGGAATTGCGGCCAGGGCCCGCGACGCGCTGGGTCGAGACTTCCAGTTTGAGCGATCGTCGCCACGGGGGTCGTCGCTTAGCGATCGAGCCGGCAATGCGAGTTCGACACGGACGTAGTAACTGTTCGTCTCGGCCGAAGCGCTGGTCCTCCCCCCGGACCTGATCGTAGTCGGCGTGGCCAATTGCTGATGCCGCTGCGAGATTGGACCGAACGCATGAAGGGGATAAGAGGGGCGAGTGTCATTGGAGCGGCGTGGCTGATTCTTCCGGTTCTGAATTTGACTGCGGAATCGGCATTGGCCGGCAATACATACTATGTGGATTTTGATAACGGATCCGACCAAGGCCAAGGGACGACCCCGACGACGGCCTGGAAGCATGCGCCGGGTGATCGAAACGCCACAGAGAAACCCCAATACACCATCCCGCAACCCGGTGATGAGGTCCTGTTCAAATCCAATATAGTCTATCGCGGAACGATTTCGTTGTCGGCAAGCGGCTCGACCGACGCGCCAATCACTTATGAGGGAAGCGGATGGGGAACCGGACAGGCGATTATGAGCGGTCTCGATGCAATGACGCTCGAATTTCGCCCCTATGAAAGCGATCCCAAGCTGTCGGTTGCGACATTGCCGATTCAAATCGATTATTCAAATATAGTGAAGATCGACGGCGCGAGGATGTGGTTGTCGAGCTACCCGAATTCTCCCGACCATTATTGGCCTGACAAGGACACTGTACAGTACAATGACTTGTCCGAAATGCAGGGATCAGAGACGCATTGGACGTTTCGCGATAGTGGACTGGGGCAACGATTGAGCAATTTGGACCCGAAAACGATCGCAGATTTGATTGTTCGGATGTTCGGCTATCCTAATCTAACGTTCACATTGCGCGCTAGCGACTTCGACAGCAAGTCGCGCACTCTTAGCCTAGAGGGAAAATATATTCCGATTCCTTCAGGGCACAATTACACGAGCAATTATCACCTGTTCAATAACCCGGAATTCATAGTTGATCAAGACCAATATGCATTTTCAAACAACGGACAGCGGCTGGTTGCGCCGGTGACAGCCGGGCCCCATGTTGTCGAAGTGAGCGCAAGGTCGTATGGTATCCATGTTAACGGGCGCTCGAACGTAAAAATTGACGGATTCACAATTACCGGCTACGCAGGCAACCTTACGAATTACCGGGGCGGCGTCGCGATCGCCGAGTTTGCTGGTTTCGGCGCTCCGTCCAATATCGCCATTACCGACAACGATATTACAGATCTAGCCGCATGGTCCGGGGCCAACGTGCTGGCGGTTGTTTATTCTTCTCACGTTATCATCAGCGGCAACAAGATTGGTCCAACGCTTTTGGGGAAAGGCATCGGGGTCGCCAAAGCCAGCAACGTAGTCATTCACGACAACCATATTTCTCACGTGGGATGGACGGGGATCGATCTCTACAACGTCGATGACGCCGCCGTCACCTTCAATCGAATTGATAAGCTGGAGGGAACACATGCTGCCGGCATTGCAGTCTACCTGCAAAACCAAAACGTTTTGGTGGCAAATAACCAATTTGAAGATACAGCGTTGCCGATCACCGTCAGGGGCAATGGCTCGCCGGATCCACAAAGACCCAACAATATCGCGATCAAAAACAATGTCATTACGAACGCCAGCGCCGATGGCATTGCGAGTTGGGGAGCAGGACTGTTTGGTCTGACAATTCAGGGAAACATTGTTTTGACGTCAACTCAAAAAAGCTGGGGCATCCTGTTTAATAAGGACATGCAGGATGTCACCGCAACCGATAATATTCTTGACGGCATGGCGGTGAGTCCGACTTCAGGCAATTGGGTCGTTACCAGAAACACATTGCTCCAACAATTCAACCCGGCGTACTTTACGGTTCCTGCTGGCAATCCCTTGGACAGGGAGTTGCGGCCGAAGGTGCTGCAGGCCTTGCAAACGCCCGGCGCGCTACCGGCGGTCGTTTGCGATATTGTTTCGCCAACAAAGAATTACACTCGCGTCGGGATCGATTACTACTGCGGCAAAAATCCTGGCGATCCCAATCTTGGCCGATAGCGCGCCCGCATAGCCGGTTATCCTTGTAAACTGTTAACCTGTTTGACATGCTCACTAAAACCCAATACCAGTTTTTACGGGGACGACGTCATCAACGGTAAGCGTTGTAATATCTGCCAAGTTGATGGCGTGTATGGGTGTCACAACGGCTTCCAAAAACGTCCGTCCGGTCAATATTAACCGAGCGTAATCGTCAACCCAAGGCCGTCCAATGTATACGAGCGCTGAACTTCAAATGTTGCGAAACGCCGATGGAGGCGCGGCCCTTCCGGGGATCGACACGCCTGTCGGCAATCCTGAATTCGGCCTCCTCGCTCGTGGACTACAGGACGTTGCCGACGGCATGGTATGCCACCCCACTGCTTTACAACCCTGCGACGAACAGTGTCACCGTCAATGTCGCGGGCACGGTTGTGAGCGGGATCAATTTCGGCTCCGCGACCCTGTATATCGACGCCAATAACGTGACGGTGAAGGACTGCACGTTCGGCGCGCAGAGCTCCTATTATTCGGTCCAGCAGGCTGGCAGCGCCAGCGGCACCACGGTCGAGAACTGCACCTTCACCGGCTCCACGACGCCCTCGCCAAACGCGGGGACGTTCATTGTGGCGAGCAACAGCATAAACATCATCGACAACTCGTTTGTCAACGCGCCCACCTCCGCGCTCCACGTCGGTTCCAACGCCGTGGTCAGCGGCAATTATATCCAGGGGGGGAGCTGGCAGACCAACGGCGCCCACGCCGACGGGGTTGTGGTGAATGGCAGCAACACGTCCATCACCGGCAATTTCATCGACTGGACGATTTCGCCGGGCGAGACAGAAATGGGTCAGGCCGTGCGGGTCGAAGCCATCTATGCCAACGTCAGCAACGTCAGTGTGGCCGGGAACTATCTCATCGGCGGCGCCTACACGGTCGACGCCGGCAACGAAGTGTCCAATGGCTATACGATCAGCAACATTTCCGTCGATGACAATTACATTGGCTTCGGCCAGTACGGTGACTTTGACATTTACGGCGCAAAGGCGGCGACCTACGGCGGCAATGTCGTATTCGACTTCACGAATTCGGTCGACTCGACCAAGGCCTGGGCGGTCTATAAAGCGGCGGGGCTTCCGACGGCCACGCTCGTTACGTCGACGGGGGCGAATGTCGCGGCCGGCAACGTCGCGACGACGCTCTACGGCGCGGGGTACGACGTCTATCTGTGCGGCGGCAGCGCCCTCAACAATTTCGTCGGCGGCTTTGGCACGCAATATCTCCAGGGCGGCTCCGGCGAGAACGTCTTCCGTTATCTCGCCATCTCGGATTCGACGCCCAGCGCCTATGACATCATTTCGAACTTCCATCCGGCCACGGACGTCATCGACCTCAGCGCGATAGACGGCAATGTGAGCCAGGCGGGCGTGCAGAATTTCAGCTTCATCGGGACGGCCGCCTTCAGCGGCCCTGGGGCGCAGGTGCGCTACCAACAGGACGTCGCGAACGACTGCACCTGGGTCGAGGCCGATGTCGCCTCGGATTCGGGGAATTTGTCGCCTGACTTTGAAGTCAAGATCCGGGGACTGCAGACCCTTACGGCCGCCAACTTCGACTTGGGCTCGACGCCAGCCGTGGTGCCCCCGACGCCAGCCGCGCTTGCGACGGCCGGCGTGCTGACGTCGACCGGGGCGAATGTTGTGGCCGGCAACGTCCCGACGACGCTCTACGGCGCGGGGTACGACGTCTATCTGTGCGGCGGCAGCGCGCTCAACATTTTCGTCGGCGGCTTTGGCACGCAATATCTCCAGGGCGGCTCCGGCGAGAACATCTTCACTTACCTCTCCGTCTCGGATTCGACTCCCAGCCACTATGACATCATTTCGAACTTCGATCCGGCCAAGGACGTTATCGACCTCAGCGCGATCGACGGCGATGTGAGCCAGGCGGGCGTGCAAAACTTCAGCTTCATCGGGACGGCCGCCTTCAGCGGCCCCGGGGCGCAGGGGCGCTACCAACAGGATGTCGCGAACGATTGCACCTGGGTCGAGGCCAATCTCGCCTCGGATTCGGGGAATTCGTCGCCCGACTTTGAAGTCAAGATACGCGGATTGTGGAACCTGACGGCCGGCAATTTCGCCCTGACGTCCACGCAATCCCAAGCCGACATCGCGGCCGGAGACGCCCTGCAGGTCGCCGGGACACACTCCGGGACAGCGACCGAATATGCCTACACCAATGTGCAGGGCCAGCCCTATTCGTCCTATGAATCGTTCTACAACACCACATCGGGATTACTAGCCGAGAGCCTCAACACCAGTTCGACGGCAAGCCAGCTGAACCTTTATGGCGCCAACCTGACGATCGTTCGAGGCTCGGGAGCCGAAAGTTTGCAGGTTGGATCAAGCAGCCTTTCGGTCGGCTACCGTGCGGCCGAAAGCATCCAGGCCGCCGGCGCGGAGACATTTGAGTTGGGCTCGAACTATGGCAGCGAGACCATCAACGGCTTCGCAACGTCGGGCGCCAACGCCGACACGATGCAGCTTTCGACCTCTTCGTTTTCATTCCTGAACTCGAGCATGACCCAAGCGGCGGATCTCGCAGCGCTGCTCAATCCGTCGAATGGGAGCGTCTCGACCAGCGGAGGAAACACCACGATCAAGGACTCCTTTGGCGACAGCCTCACGTTGAACGGAGTGGCCCCCTCGACGATCGCCGCCGCAGCCTCCCAGTTCCGTTTCGTATAGAGCTTGCCGCTTTTTGGCTGCGTAAACCAGGTGTGTCGCTTTGCGTTATCGTCGTGGTTGAAGGTTCTACTCCTGACGCGCCGAATTCCGCCCAGGTGAAGGATTTGTCAAACCTGCTCCGACTTTGTAAGCGGATGATCAGAGGTCCCACGCGCTTGTTGGACATCGCCTGGGAGCAATGGAATGTCGATCAGGCAGACTCGTTTCCGTCACCCGCGGTCTTGCCCCGCGGGTCCACGGATCGTTGGGTCAAGCCCAGCGATGACGGACCCGGATGGGTCAACCTGGTCGGAACCTGCGCTACGGGATGGCCGCGACGGGGATCTTCAATTGAATCCAGCGACTAAAAAGGCAATACGAACTATCCAATCGCAGCTTTGGTTTGTAAAGAAATCAAAGGATGAATTCCTTTATAATTATCGACGCTTTTTCCGCCAACCGCATGATCGAGATTTTTCGGCGTTATGCTTAATTAGAGATGATGCACCCGGTTGCTATATAGATGTCTGAAGTGGCCCCGCGCGGCGGGACCGTTTATGGCGGCGGTTAAGTTAGAAGGCCGTCTGCTGGTTGTCCTTTATCAAGCCGCCAATGGTTCTTTCTGCTGCGGATTCTGATCCGCCTGTGGGCATGTGGTCAACGCATGGGCGTTGTCCACATGTCCACAGGCCTCTGGCGCCGCCGAGCCTTCGCGCCAGACCGCCATCGGCGCGCGATAGCCGAGCGCCTGGTGAAGGCGGCGCTCGTTGTAGAAGGCGAAGTATTCTCCGATGCCCGCTTTCGCCTCGCGGCGGTCGGCATAGCCCCTCAGATAGACGTCCTCGTATTTTAGCGAGCGCCAGAGGCGTTCGATGAACACGTTATCCATCCAGCGTCCGCGTCCGTCCATCGAGATGCGCACTCCAGCCTCGATCAGCGCGCCGGTGAAGGCCGCGCCGGTGAATTGGCTGCCCTGGTCGGTGTTGAAGATCTCCGGTTTGCCGTATCGGGCCAACGCGTCCTCGAGCGCCGCCAGACAGAAAGACGCGTCCATCGTGTTCGACAGCCGCCAGGAAAGAACCGCCCGGCTTGCCCAGTCGATGACGGCGACCAGATAGACAAAGCCGTGGCCGATCGGGATGTAGGGGTGAGTAGGCCGAAGGAGTTTCACCTTCGGCCCCTCTCAGAACCGGACGTGAACCTCTCGGCTCATCCGGCTCCCATCATCCATCCTACGACAGATAACCCATCGGCCAATGGACGAATGCGCGGGGCTGGCGTTGCGCCAGCCGTTTGAGCGTCTCGGCGGCCCGCGTTTTGTGGCCCGCCAGCTTCTTGTGCTTGCGCATCAGCCATCCGATCAGGGACCGGTTCACGCGACGCCAGACTGACTTGAGCGCCGATCCGTGGAAATGGCCGTAATATTGCTGCCATCCCCTCAGGATCGGTCCGAGCATGGCCGAAAGGTCGGCCAGGCTCTTGTCGTTCTTCAGTTGGACCCGCCATCCCCGGATGGTCTGCCGCATGGCCTTGAGGGCGTCGGGGCTGACGGCCGGCGAGAAGTTCACATAGACGCGGCCGTACTTGTCCACCGCCTTGCGGGGTCGGAACGTGTAGCCGAGAAAGGTGAACTGGATGTCGGGATTCTCCTCGGTCCGATTGATGTCCTTGCAATACACGATCCGTGTCTTGCCCGGATGCAGTTCGAGATGGCAGGCCTGGAACCGTTCCCGGATGCGCTCGAGCACGTATTCCGCCTGGCGTCGGCTCTTGCAGTGAAGCACGGCGTCGTCGGCGTACCGGGCGAACCGGACGCCGGGCAGATGCCGCGTCACCCAAAGGTCGAACGCGTAGTGCAGGAACAGATTGGCCAGGATCGGCGACACGACGCCGCCTTGCGGCGTGCCCTTGTCGCGCCCCTGCAGCTGCCCGTCCGCGCTTTGCATCGGCGCTTTCAGCCAACGCTCGACATAGAGCAGGATCCAGGGCTCCTGACAGTGCTTGCGCAGAGCCGTCATCAGGAGGCCGTGATCGAGATTGTCGAACAGCCCTCGGATGTCAAACTCCACCACCCAGTCTTGGTCCCAGCAACGGCGTCTGGTGACGGCGATCGCCTCCAGCGCAGATTTCCCCGGCCGATAGCCATAGGAGTCGCGATGGAAGATCGGATCAAGCCGTGGCTCGAGCCACATCTTGACCGCCGTCTGCGCGACCCTGTCGGATACCGTCGGAATGCCCAACACACGCACGCCCCCGGACTTCTTCGGGATCGGCACTGCCTTTACCGGCGGCGGAAGATAGCTGCCGGAACTCAGGCGATTCCAAAGCTTGTACAAGTTCGCTGCGAGCTTCGTCTCGAACCGCTCGATCGTCTCCGCGTCGATCCCTGCGGCTCCCTGATTGGCTTTCACATGCAACCAGGCTTCCCAGACCAGCGTCTTGGGAATGTCGTACGATTTGCAGGTCACAAGAGATTCCTCCCGGTCGCCCGGTTGATCTCGCATGCCTGCCAGATGACGCCGTCCCTTCGCTCCCCCGCCATTACAGCGGTCTCGACGCTACTACGGACGGCTCCGTCCCTTGGCGGCGCTTCGCTACTGTCGGCCTCGCTTTTGAGGCTTGGGCCTTTCGCTTGGCATCGCCGCCGAAGGTTCCCGCAGTTCCACGTAAGAGCCTGAAACAGGATCGCGCCGCCTCTATGCCGGACGCCGTCTGGCCCGTAAGCAGGCATCGTCCAGACTGATCCCGGCGCAACATCACTCGCCGGTTTCGACGTCGTTTGAGCACTTTCGACACTTGAACGGCGGTTCACGGGTGTTCGCCTTCCTGTCTCCTACCTGACGCCTTTGAAGCGCCTTTTCCGTAACGCTCACGACCCTGGCTTTTGACCAGCGCCGCTTACGGTGGTTTGCGACCCGCTCCTGCAAGCCGGTCGCGGGGGACCTACCCCCATCTCTCACGCCGCTTCCTGCGGCACACTGATATCGGCGGCCCAAACCTGGTTCGGCCGATCGATCGTCAGGTCGCGCAAGAGGTAGGGATAAATCTTGTGCCCCGGCACGGGATTGCTGGTGCGCGGCTTCGGCCCAAGCGCCTCGATGCCCATCCGCCGCATCAGCCGCCGCACGCGCTTGCGGTCGATCGGAAAGCCCTCCTCGCTCAGCGTCCGCGCGATCCGCCGCGCGCCGAAGAACGGCCGCGCGGTGAACAGCGCGTCGATCCGCCGCATCGCCTCCAACTCATTGTCATTGGCCGGTCGCGGCTTGCGGTAAACGCCCGAGCGCGCCAGGCCGAGCATCGCGCATTGCCGGCGGATCGACAGATCGCCATGCGCGCAATCGAGCTTGGCTCGGCGGTCCGGCGCGCTCATTTGCCGAACCTCTTGGCGAAAAAGCTTGTCCCCGACTTGATCGGGGATCGTTCTCGATCGTCAGCTGGCCGATCTTGGCGTGAAGCTTCTCGATCTCCCGCGCCGACGACGCCTCGGCGTCCAGCCCGACCTTCGGATCAAACGCCCGCGCCGCATGGTCCAGCAGCTGCTTCTTCCAGGCGTAGATCTGGTTCGGATGAACTTGGTGGCGCTGCGCCAGGTCGTTCACCGTCGCTTGTTCGCGTAACGCCTCGAGCGCGATCTTCGCCTTCAGCCCCGCGTCAATCTTCCGTCGTGTCTTCGTCATGCTCCGCTCCGTTCAAAGCCATTCGGAGCAGACTTCCTCCAACCAAGCCAGCGGTCCTAAAAGCCGGGGCCACTTCAGTCGGCGGCAATCAAGGGCAATCCATTGAGTCAATACGCCTTGCAGTCCCAAATGCAACAATAGAGTGTTTCGAGCCAAACGCCAATCTATGCAAGAAATTATCTGAAAGATATCGAAAAGATTCACGGATCAAGATCCACAACATCGGGCTATCGTCTCATTCGGGTCAAATGATCTTATACATACCGTCATACAGGGGCTATATTTATGATGGACTGGCGTCCCTTGACCGTACTGCCGCTGAAACGTGGATAAACGAGAAGCGTGTATACTTTTTTCGTCAAGATAAACTACGTATACTTGACATGGCTTGCTCTGTTGAAGCGCTCGATTCACTGTGTCTCGAACCAATATTTATGAAGATAGATGTACAGGGGACCGAGTTCGAAGTTATAAAAGGCGCTGTCGCAACTATAAGAAAATATGAGCCTATTTTACTAATTGAGGCATTTACTGAGGACCGCTGGCTTGGCAATTTCCTAGCCGGTTGTGGTTATGAGGCATATGAATACACCGGGAAGAAACTTTCTTTGAGCACCAGACGTGGAAATAACACATTTCTAATGACACGTCGCCGCTTCGAAAGCTCGATAATTACCAAGACAATTGATAATTCTTAAGCGGATGTTTTCGCTGTAGCCTTTGGCCGTCGACTTGTCCTTCCGTCGGACAGTGTTTGATGGCCTCGCTCCAGGCAAGTTTGGCGTGCTCGCGCTCGAAAACCTCGAGCAGAAGCAAGAGGGGTCGCGGTAGCTGAGCCAAGATCTCCCACTGAGCGAGCGACGGCGACGCGCAAGCGACGCGTGAACAAAACATCTACCAAAATCTCCGGTCGATGACGCTTTTTTGCGGCACGGGAGCTCCGTCTTTTCTATTCCGTTACTGCGACCGCCCACTCGTAAGCTCGCAAGATAGTATTGAAGGCAGAGGCTTTCCATTAACTATTGGTTGAAAGTCACCAGCCAGTGCAACCGCAACGATCAGCCAAATTCAACTTATAGAGTTTAATGCCCGGCAACGGGACCAGCTTACGGTTCGGCTCCTAGGCAAAATGGGAGCATGCCATGATTACGAGCGCTGAACTTCAAATGTTGCAAGTTGCCGACGGAGGCGCGGCCCTGCCGGGGATCGACACGCCTGTCGGTAATCCTGATTCGGCCTCTTCGCTCATCGACTATACGACCTTGCCGACCGCTTGGTATGCCGGGGTCCGCTATTGGGCGGCGGAAAATACCGTCATAGTGACGCAGCCCGGCGCAGTCTTGAGCGGGATCAATTTCGGCTCCGCGACCCTGTATATCGACGCCAATAACGTGACGGTGAAGGACTGCACGTTCGGCGCGCAGAGCTCCTATTATTCGGTCCAGCAGGCTGGCAGCGCCAGCGGCACCACGGTCGAGAACTGCACCTTCACCGGCTCCACGACGCCCTCGCCAAACGCGGGGACGTTCATTGTGGCGAGCAACAGCATAAACATCATCGACAACTCGTTTGTCAACGCGCCCACCTCCGCGCTCCACGTCGGTTCCAACGCCGTGGTCAGCGGCAATTATATCCAGGGGGGGAGCTGGCAGACCAACGGCGCCCACGCCGACGGGGTTGTGGTGAATGGCAGCAACACGTCCATCACCGGCAATTTCATCGACTGGACGATTTCGCCGGGCGAGACAGAAATGGGTCAGGCCGTGCGGGTCGAAGCCATCTATGCCAACGTCAGCAACGTCAGTGTGGCCGGGAACTATCTCATCGGCGGCGCCTACACGGTCGACGCCGGCAACGAAGTGTCCAATGGCTATACGATCAGCAACATTTCCGTCGATGACAATTACATTGGCTTCGGCCAGTACGGTGACTTTGACATTTACGGCGCAAAGGCGGCGACCTACGGCGGCAATGTCGTATTCGACTTCACGAATTCGGTCGACTCGACCAAGGCCTGGGCGGTCTATAAAGCGGCGGGGCTTCCGACGGCCACGCTCGTTACGTCGACGGGGGCGAATGTCGCGGCCGGCAACGTCGCGACGACGCTCTACGGCGCGGGGTACGACGTCTATCTGTGCGGCGGCAGCGCCCTCAACAATTTCGTCGGCGGCTTTGGCACGCAATATCTCCAGGGCGGCTCCGGCGAGAACGTCTTCCGTTATCTCGCCATCTCGGATTCGACGCCCAGCGCCTATGACATCATTTCGAACTTCCATCCGGCCACGGACGTCATCGACCTCAGCGCGATAGACGGCAATGTGAGCCAGGCGGGCGTGCAGAATTTCAGCTTCATCGGGACGGCCGCCTTCAGCGGCCCTGGGGCGCAGGTGCGCTACCAACAGGACGTCGCGAACGACTGCACCTGGGTCGAGGCCGATGTCGCCTCGGATTCCTCCAATGCGTCGCCCGATTTCGAAATCAAGATTCGCGGACTGCAAACCCTTACGGCCGCCAATTTCGACCTGGGCTCGACGCCAGCCGCGGTGACCCCGCCGCCAGCCGCGGTGACCCCGCCGCCAGCCGCGGTGACCCCGCCGCCAGCCGCGGTGACCCCGCCGCCAGCCGCGCTTCCGACGACGGCGGTGCTGACGTCGACCGGGGCGAACGTTGTGGCCGGCAGCGTCGCGACGACGCTCTATGGCGCTGGGTACGACGTCTATCTGTGCGGCGGCAGCGCGCTCAACATTTTCGTCGGCGGCTCAGGCACGCAATATCTCCAGGGCGGCTCCGGCGAGAACATCTTCACTTACCACTCCATCTCGGATTCGACCCCCGGCAGCCACTATGACGTCATTTCGAACTTCGATCCGGCCAAGGACATCATCGACCTCAGCGCGATCGACGGCGATGTGAGTCAGGCGGGCGTGCAGAATTTCAGCTTCATTGGGACGGCCGCCTTCAGCGGCCCCGGGGCCCAGGTGCGCTACCAACAGGATGTCGCGAACGACTGCACCTGGATCGAGGCGGATCTCGCCTCGGATTCCTCCAATGCGTCGCCCGATCTCGAAATCAAAATTCGCGGATTGTGGAACCTCACGGCCGGCAATTTCGCCCTGAACGCCACGCAATCCCAGGCCGACATCACGGCTGGAGACGCCCTGCAGGTCGCCGGGACACACTCCGGGACAGCGACCGAATATGCCTACACCAATGTGCAGGGCAAGCCCTACTCGTCCTATGAATCTTTCTACAACACCACATCGGGATTACTAGCCGAGAGCCTCAACACCAGTTCGACGGCAAGCCAGCTGAACCTTTATGGCGCCAACCTGACGATCGTTCGAGGCTCGGGAGCCGAAAGTTTGCAGGTTGGATCAAGCAGCCTTTCGGTCGGCTACCGTGCGGCCGAAAGCATCCAGGCCGCCGGCGCGGAGACATTTGAGTTGGGCTCGAACTATGGCAGCGAGACCATCAACGGCTTCGCAACGTCGGGCGCCAACGCCGACACGATGCAGCTTTCGACCTCTTCGTTTTCATTCCTGAACTCGAGCATGACCCAAGCGGCGGATCTCGCAGCGCTGCTCAATCCGTCGAATGGGAGCGTCTCGACCAGCGGAGGAAACACCACGATCAAGGACTCCTTTGGCGACAGCCTCACGTTGAACGGAGTGGCCCCCTCGACGATCGCCGCCGCAGCCTCCCAGTTCCGTTTCGTATAGCCGAATTCGCAGCCGAACAGGGCGTGCGAGTGGACGAGAACGGGCGTCTCGGCGGCTTCCGGCATCTCAAACACCGCAACACACCGCGGAAGCATGTCTTTCGCGGGCGTCAGAGGGGCAGCAAGTCTCGGATTCAACCACTAGTAGCCGGCGGCCGCAGAAATCGAAGCTCGCGCTCTGCGAGGAAGCCGCTTGAATCGTTTGCCGGGCTGAATGATTCCGAGCACTGGCGCGGACGAGGCATATTGAAGATCCGCCGTGAACCGGACGCGGCGATCCAACATTTCCGCGAGGAGCGCCAGGATCAATCCCAGCGATAGACCCGCGCCAATGCCGACCAGGATCACCAGCTGAGGCTTCGGGAAAGCCGGTGCGATCGGGGGCACGGCCTTGTCGAGTACGGATATGCCCGCAAAAGTGAGTTTGCTTTCCAACCTCGCTTGCCCCGCCATCTTTTCTAACGCGTTGACCCGCTCGAGGCGGAGGCTCGCGTCGTGTGCCAATTCGTTGAACCGGTCGCGCTTCGCCTGCGCGGCAATCAATGCCTTTTGCGCCGCGACCTCCGCGACCTCGAGCTTGGCGATCTGGTCTTGTGTTTGAGCGATTCGCGCCTTGAGATGCTCGCTCATCCTGTTCGTCGCCTCGGCCACCTGCTTGCGCAAGGCTGCGACGTTCGCAACTGCAGACAACATCTTCGGATTGTTCGCGCCAAGCTGAGTTCTGCCCGTGTCGATCGAAGCTTGCTCTGATGTCAACTTCTCCTTCAGGCCATTGACCAACTGGAGATCCGGATCGGACGGGTCGGAGGACAGGTTGGTGTCGCCGCTCGCGAGTCGGCTCTGCATCGCAGTCAGGGACGCTCGGCTGCCGGATAACTCCTGCGAGACCGCCATAAGCGCGCTCAACTCGGTGTCCGCGGCTGCCGTCGGCGCCACGAGATTCGTTTGCGATTGAAAGTTTTCCAGCGCGGTTCGGGCGGCGTCGAGTTCCTCGCGCTCGCTATCAATCTGGGGGGCGAACCAGCGTGCGGTCTGTTCACCCGCCGCGGCCTTCATCGCGATCGTTGCGTCGACCGTGGCGGCCAGAAATGCGTTGGCTATCAGCGCCGCCTGATTTGGATCGCCCGTCTTGTATTTGATTGACAGAACATTCGTGCCGAGCGCGAATTTCGGTTCGACGTTCTTCGATATGCTTGAAGCCATCCAATCGTCGATGCCCTCCCGCCCGAAAGAGTCTGAACGGCGAAACTCTTCCTGGACGCGCGGATTGCCTGTCAGATTTAGCCGCTTGACAACGTCCAGCGCTACCCGCTGGCTCGAAACCAGCTGCAGCATGTTCCCCTGCATCAGTCCGATCGCGGTCGGGCTTCCCCCCCCTGCCTCGCTGACGGGATCGAGCCCGCTCGAATCGATGCTCGCGGTGGCGATGGCGTCGTACCGACCAGGCACGAAAAACAAGACTCCCGTCGCCACAATCAGAGTTGTCATGAGCGTCAGCGCTGCGATCCAGCCGCGACGCCAAAGGATCAATAGGACCTGGCCAATCGACACAACTCAATTCCCCACAGGCTGGTACCCAAATTATCGCAAAGGTTGCGGCGGCGCCTCGCCCTGCAACCGTACTCTTCTGACGAACGTGTCTGCCGGACAGTCGCGAGCAGGCACACCATCAGCGATCATAAGTTTGCGGCGTTTTTTAAGCGCCACACGATATCTTGTCACCGGTCCTTAGCAATGTCAGTTAATGTTGCGCTCCTCGGGCACTGACGCCGCGACAAAAATTGACCTAAATGAGCAAATTTCATCGCCGGCGGGGCGTAACGCAGGGCGACTGCGTTTGCAACCGACACGCAGCAATCTGGGTTCCTACCAAATGGCAAGTGTCGTCGTTTTGATCGTTGGATACCGCAACCCCGGCGACATCGCGGACTGCCTCCGTGCTCTTGCGGCGGCGGATGCGGAGCCGAGCTTCAACGTCTTCATTGCCGAAAATGGCGGCGCGGCGGGGATGGACGCGCTTACAGCCCACCTCGATGCGGGTGATCCCGCTTGGCGAAAGGCGGATGCCGCCTCCGCGCCGACGAGGCCGCCGAATTCGCGGCGAAGCCGCAACTATGGGCTCGTCAGGCCCGATGGCGTTGACGGCGCTTCCGTGCATGTGGCCGAAATGGACGAGAATCTGGGATATGCCGGCGGCGTCAACGCGTGGCTGCGGCCGCTTCTCGCATTGCCCGGATGGGATGCAGTATGGGTGCTCAATCCTGACACGCAGCCCGATGCCCACGCGCTGGCGGAGCTGGCCCTTTATTCAAGACGCCATGATAAGGGCATGGTTGGCAGTTGCATCATTCGCACCGACCAGATGGACAGGGTGTTCACCCGTGGTCTTCAGTGGAACAAGGTCGCCTCGCGAGCGGAGGCGATCGACCGCGGGGCGGAACTCGCGGTTGAGCCCGACGCAGCGACGGTTGAAACGCGTCTGAGCGGGCCATCTGGCGCTTCCATCTATGTCACACGCCGGCTCGTCGAAACGATTGGACTTATGGACGAACGGTACTTTCTCTATAACGAGGACCTCGAATGGGGCGAGCGGGCGCGACGCTTAGGGATGCTTGGTTACGCCCATAAATCGCGCGTTCCACACAAGTGTGGCACAACTCTCGGCAGCGCCCCGGGGCGCCGCGCGCGCTCGCGACTCTCAGTCTTTCTCAATATTCGCAACACCATCTTGTATGTTAAGGCAAATCGTCCGCTTTGGTTACCTTGGACGGTCTTGATGCAGTTGGCATACATCGCCACTTACGGGGTGGCCGGAGCGTTTGCCAATATGGCGGTCGGCTTCGAGGGACTGGCGGCCGGATTGAAAGGAGAAGTCGGACGACCGGACAGGTTTCTGGATGCGCGCTGAGTTGCTGATACTGGGCGTCTCGGAGCAAAACTGATATAGGGACAAGCGTTCACAGTGATGCTTGCCAGGGGCTTGAGCACCGAGGACACTTTGCGATGATTCAGACTGTTGTGGGCGAATACCGACCACTGTCGATAAAAATCGACGGTGATGCATTGAAGTTTTTCACCTTAACTCGCGACGCTATTGTTTCTACCTCGACGCTGGTCTGGGCCGAGCATTGTTCCGAATGCGTGATGCCGACATGTTACTCGACCTGCGCCTTCTATACCCCACGGCGGGACTTGAAGTGCCGGCGTTTTGCCAACGGGGCGCAACCGGTGCGCGCCCTGGGCGAAAAACAGACCCTTGGCTTTCGGGTCTCCTTTCGAAAATGGGGAAAGCTGGAATCGGCTTCTCGCGCAGCGGCCTTATCGCCGACCCGCGCCGCGACGCTGCGCAAAGCTGACAACGCCATCGCGCGGCTGCTGTCCACTATCCCCCTTCCGCATTCATTACAGGATCTCGTCACGATCGCATGGAACCGCGTCAGAGACTCGCTTGGCGTCGAGCGGCCTCGCCGCGGCGGCGTTCGACGCGTTCTTGATCGAATGCCTTAGTGAGACGTCGCGTGATTGCGTCTTCACGCTCACCGTCAAACCCGCGGTTTCGACCGGCCGCTATTTTCAGAAGCATTTCACGTTACGAAAAGGATACAATCGGATTGAGGTCGCAGTCGCGGATATCCGATCGGCTGTCGATCTCGATGCGCCCGTATTGGTGCAGATTGAGCCCGTCGCCCCCCCGCAAGAGAATTCCTTCATTTTCAGCTGCCTGGAATTTGTCGCCTTCGCGAAGGATCACGCGCGTCATCCGGTCCCCATCGCGCCAGTATCGCGCGCGGACGCGATGGCAGCGTCGGCTCCGAGCGCCGCCGCCCAACCGGCGGCCAAGGTCAAGTGCGTCGTATGGGACCTCGACAACACCTTGTGGCGTGGGACGCTTATAGAGGATGGCGTCGACAACCTGACCCTGAACGACGTTGCGGTTAAAGCGATAAAGGAACTCGATCAGCGAGGTGTCCTTCATTCCGTTGCGAGCAAGAACAATCCTGACGAGGCACTCGCGGCGCTTGAGCGTTTTGGACTGCGCGACTACTTTCTTGCGCCACAAATCGGGTGGGGGCCAAAGAGCGCCAGCATCAGCGAGATCGCACGTAGGCTCAATATCCACAAGAACACGTTCCTTTTTGTTGACGATCAGAAATTCGAGCGGGCCGAGGTCGTTTCGGCTCACCCGGATATGCGCGTTGCTGAGGAAACGCAAATTGGCGAACTCCTCAAACTGCCAGAATTCGATCTGCCCATTACCGAGGAGGGCCGCAAACGACGCGTGATGTATAGGGTCGAAGAGGCGCGAGAGGCCGCCTTCAAGGAGACCAACGCTACTTTCGTAGAATTCCTAAAATCTTGCTCGATCGAATTGACAGTACAAAATCTTACGCGCGCCAATATTTCTCGCGTTTTTGAACTATCGCAAAGAACGAACCAGCTCAACTATGCAGGGAAACCCTCCTCTCGGTCAGACGTCGAACAACTGCTCTCCTCGGTTACAAACGGCAAGCGCGGGTTCGTGCTGTCTTGTTCCGACAAATTCGGAGACTATGGCGTTATCGGCTTTGCGATCGTTGACCTTGATCGTTTCCATGTCGAAAATTTATACATGAGCTGTCGCGTGCAGCACAAGAAGGTAGACCATGCGTTCTTTGCCTGGCTCATTGGGCGAGCAATTGAACGGGGATATGACCGGGTGTCGGCGAAGTTCCACTTCTCTGGCCGGAATCAGTCTGCGCGCCAGGTGCTTCAGGAGATGAAATTTTTTCCTTCGTCGGACAACGATGTCTATTGTTCTCCCCGACTTGATGATTTGCCCGAACGAAACGTGGTTAAATTGATCGACAGGACCGGATCGGAGTTTGAAGAGCTCTCTTCTGGCGCTACGGCGGACTGAGAGGATGTCGAACAGGAGCTTGGTCAATAGATTGGTTGGCCGCCTGAACCGCATCTCGGCGACAATCGTTCGCACGCGCACCGTCCGGATGGTCAACGAACGGCCGATCGTCTCATTTACGTTTGACGATTTCCCAAAGTCAGCCGTTCGTAATGCGGCGCCGATCCTGGAGCGGCACGGCGCCGCGGGAACGTACTATCTCAGTCGCTCCTTCAACAATGCGACGGTCGACGGAATCGACTATTACGATCTCACCGATTTGCATCGTCTCATCGACAACGGCCATGAGATCGGCTGCCATACCGCTTCGCATCTTCACGCTCCGCGCGTTGCACGGTCCAGGCTCGTCGAAGACATCGAGGCCAATGCCCAATTTGTACACGAGCGTTTCGGCGACCTGCGACTGAGCACGTTCGCCTTTCCATTTGGCGACATGGATCTTCAGACCAAACTGCTGTTGCAGGGACGGTTCGCAGCGTGCAGGTCGACGTTGCCCGGCGCAAATCGAGAGGTTGCGGATCTCGGAGCGCTGCGCGCCGGCAAGATTTACTCTGGCTCGGCGAATGACCAAGCGATCACGTCCCTGATTCAGCGTTCGGCGCAACCGAGATCGTGGCTCATTCTTTATACCCATGATGTCGACGACCGTCCGAGCGCTTACGGCTGTACGCCCGCTCTGTTCGAAACTGCGGTAACGAGCGCCCTTGCCGCAGGCTGTCAAATTCTGCCGGTTCGCAATGCGCTGGGCCCAATTCGGTTTCGTGCCTAGATGCAACCCACGCGAGGAACGGATGGCGCCTGTTCACCTTCCGCGCTTCGGACAACCACGCGAGACGTCATGTCGAACGAGCCGTCCACGAACAGCGCGAAGGGAGTTTTAACGCCCGATAACGGGGAGCCGCTCATCTCGGTGATCATCCCCCACTACAACGACCTCGACAACCTCGGGCGATGCATGCGCCTGCTCGCAGCGCAGACCCTGCCCCGGCGCCAGTTCGAGATCGTGGTCGCCGACAACAACTCCCGCTGCGGGCTGGATGAAGTTCAACGCGTTTGCAGCGACCTCGCCAGGGTCGTGGCTGCGCCGATCCAGGGCGCAGGCGCCGCTCGGAATGCGGCGGTCGAAGCCTCGTGCGGGCGATATCTCGCCTTCATCGACTCCGATTGCCGCCCCACCCCAACCTGGCTCGAAAACGGTCTGGCCGCTCTGTCGAGCGCTCAGATTGTCGGCGGTCAGGTCGATGTCGACTACGACGACCCCACCCATCCAAGCGCTGTCGAAGCATTCGAAAAGGTGTTCGCGTTCAACTTCAAGCGCTATATCGAACAGGTCGGCTTCTCGGGGTCGGGCAACATGTTCGTGTCGCGCGAAATCTTCGACCGCGTTGGCGGATTTCGAGGCCAGGTCGCGGAGGATGTGGACTGGGGCCGGCGGGCGGTCGCGGCCCATTATCGCTTCCGTTACGCCGCCGACGTCGTCGTCTCCCATCCAGCGCGACGAAACTGGACCGAACTGACGCAGAAGTGGCGCAAGGCCTCGAGCGAGGCCTTCGCGATAACAAATGAGAGGCCAAACGGGCGGGTAGTCTGGTTTCTGCGCAGTTTCGCCATCCTGGGCTCACCTTTCGTGCACTGGGTCGCCGTCGCCCGATCGAACAAGCTGCAAAATATCGAACAACGTCTCAAGGCGATCGGCGTTCTCTTTCGGATCCGCTTCTGGCGCTTCCTCGAATGCAATCGTCTCCTGCTGCAGCGGTGACCTGAGTTTGATTCGGAAGCGGATCGAACGCGACTTATCGGCCATGTCGCCTTCTACCGCGGGCCCGTTGAAAGATGGGCGTAGCGCCGCCAAGTTGTTGGGGCACGTCGGTCGTTGAACGAAGCCCCGCTCGGCCATTTGTTGAGCGACAGTCGCCTTGCCGGCCGCCGCAGGCCAAGCCTATAGATAAGCCCGCCGGGCCCCGGCGGGGCCTCCCCAAAGAGAAGCCCTCCATGTCGAGCGTCGACGTCAAGCCGACCAGCAACCGCAAGCCCGGCGGAAAGCCGAACGCGCCGAACGAACCCTTCAAGCGCGCGCTCGTCTCCTGCACAAGGGCGCTGGCGCGCCATCCGGACCTCGAGATCGCCTTCTCGACCGACAAGCCTGGGCTCGTGACCGGGCCAGACGGGGCCAAGGCGCGGCTGCCGGAGCCGCCGCGCAAGCCCAATCCGCGGGAAGCCGCGATCCTCCGCGGCATCGCCAACTCGCTCGCCTTGCGGCTCGCCTGCCACAGCGACGCCGTCCATCGCCGGCACGCGCCGCATGACCCGGCGTCGCGGTCGCTGTTCGACGCCGTCGAGCAGGCGCGGGTCGAGGCGATCGGCGCGCGCCGGATGCAAGGCGTCGCGTCGAACCTCTCCGCCATGCTCGACGACCGCTATCACCGCAGCCCCTTCGCCGAGGCGCGGAGCCGCGACGAGGCGCCGCTTGAGGACGCAGTCGCCATGCTGGCGCGCGAGCGTATGACCGGCCTCAGGCCGCCGCCCGGCGCCGAGCGCCTGACCGAGCTCTGGCGCGGCTTCATCGAGGAAAAGGCCGGCGCCGACCTCGACAGGCTGAGCGGCGCCATCCTCGACCAGCGCGCCTACGCCAAGCTGGTGCAGAGGCTCCTGACCTCGCTCGGCATGACAAGCGACTCGGAGGCGGACGCCGACGACGACGCCGACGACGAGGAGAACAAGCCGCCGGAGGAGCCCGACGAAGCGCAAGGCGAGGGCGACGAGGAGCAGTCACAGGACGCGATGGAGCGCGACGCCGCCGACGCCACGTCGGACGACGCCGACGAAGGCGCCATGGACACGGTCGAGGCGCCCTCATCGGAGCTCGAGGACGAGGGCGACGCCGGCGACGCGGAGGAGGCGGCCGAAAACCGGCCGCCGCAGCCTCACCCGCCCGAGAAGCGCGGCCCCGACTACAAGGCCTACACCACCCGGTTCGACGAGATCGTCGAGGCCGACCAGCTCTGCGATCCCGACGAACTGCAGCGTCTGCGCGACTATCTCGACAAGCAGCTGCAAAACCTCTCGCCGATCGTCGCCCGCCTCGCCAACCGCCTGCAGCGGCGGCTCATGGCGCAGCAGAACAGGTCGTGGGAATTCGATCTCGAAGAGGGCGTGCTCGACACCGCGCGGCTGCCGCGCGTCATCATCGACCCGCAGCAGCCGCTCTCCTTCAAGCGCGAGAAGGACATGGACTTCCGCGACACGGCGGTGACGCTGCTCATCGACAATTCCGGCTCGATGCGAGGGCGGCCGATCACGGTCGCTGCGACCTGCGCCGACATTCTCGCGCGCACGCTCGAGCGCTGCGGGGTCAAGGTCGAGATCCTCGGCTTCACCACAAGGGCGTGGAAGGGCGGACAATCGCGCGAGGCCTGGCTGCAGGCCGGCAAGCCGCCCAATCCCGGACGCCTCAACGATCTGCGCCATCTCATCTATAAGTCCGCCGACGCGCCGTGGCGGCGCTCGCGCAAGAACCTCGGCCTCATGATGCGCGAGGGCCTGCTGAAGGAGAACATCGACGGCGAGGCGCTCGACTGGGCGCACCAGCGCCTCCTCAGCCGGCCCGAGCAGCGCAAGATCCTGATGATGATCTCGGACGGCGCGCCGGTCGACGATTCGACCCTCTCGGTCAATCCCGGCAACTATCTCGAGCGCCACCTGCGCCACGTCATCGAGGAGGTCGAGACCCGCTCGCCGGTCGAACTGATCGCCATCGGCATTGGCCACGACGTGACGCGCTACTACCGCCGCGCGGTGACGATCGTCGACGCCGAGGAACTCGGCGGCGCGATGACCGAGAAGCTCGCCGAGCTCTTCGACGAGAACGCCACGCCGCAGCCGGCCAAACCGGCCGCCCCGCGGCGGGGACGAAAGGCGGCGTAGGCGGTCGCGTCAGCCCGGGCTTGACGCGATTTCGGGCTGGGCTTGGGAGCGACTGGCCGATTTGGAATTGCTTGCTACGTTTTGGAAGGCTGCTTTTTCCCGGGAAAATGGATTTGGATTTCCTCGGATTTCCTTGGATTCTCTCGTCCGAAACGAGCCTTATCAGTGGTTTGCGAGGCGATGCGGTGAACGAAATATTGTGCGGGCGCCTTTGCAAGGGACCGCCTTCGGCCGCCCCCTGACCTGACGGACAACTTTAACCGGGCGCCCGTATTCCGGATCAAGGCCGAAAAATTGCTGTCGCCGCTTTCCCCGCCGGTTGCCGCCGCCGGGTCTCGGATCCGTCGCCATAGAGCGCCGACCTGTTCCATGCATGCCCGCCTCTCCTTAAAGCCCGCGCGCAGAGATTACGAAAAAGCAGAAGATAGCATGGATTTTGGAAATCGGAAAGGAACTGTTGCAGACAGTGTCGGCAGCCGACGACAACGACGCGCGGGTAGAGACGGCCGAGTTTAGACCGGTGTTGGCCGTGTCGACCTTGACCGGCGAGAGGAGGCCGGCGCGCGCGTCGACCTCAATGCTGCGCCGAAGAACATGCTGCAGGGTCTCTTCGCCGCCGTCGGCGTCAACCCCACACAAGCGGCGAACGTCGCCGAGCGCATCATCGGTTGGCGCAAGAAGGCGGACCCGGCCGATCGGAACGGCGAAGTCGAGGCCTACAAGCAAGCCGGCCTCGATTATCCGCCGCGCCAGGCGCCGTTTCAGAACGTTCTCGAACTGCTGTCCGCGCTGCCAGACGTCACCCCGGATCGGCTGCAGAAGGTCCTCGCAGGACGCCTGCAGAGCTTGGTCGATGGCGGGGCGCTGTTAAGGCTGCTCGGACCCGCGCGCGCACTGGCCAAAGATACACCAAATCCGGCCATCCGCGTCGACGCGCGAATCCGGCTCGACAACGGCCGCAACGCCCGCGCGGAAGTCGTGATCTACGTCGCAAAAACCGATGACGAGCCCTTTCGCGTCCTTTCGTGGCGCGACGACAGCGACGGGCCGATTTAAGGCCTAACCGGCCGCGCGCCTTGTGCGTACGAGGGCCGAAGATCAAACGCATCCCGACGCACAGCGCCTAGATCTAGACCAGCCGGCTCTGCGCCTTGGCGGCGGCGATGAAACTCGCGAACAGCGGATGCGGTTCGAACGGCCTCGACTTGAGCTCGGGGTGGTACTGCACGCCGATGAACCAGGGATGGTCGGCGAATTCGATCGTCTCGGGCAGGAGGGCATCGGGGGACATGCCGGCGAAGACCATGCCTTTCGCCTCGAGTTGGGCGCGGTAGGCGGTATTGACCTCGTAGCGGTGCCGGTGGCGCTCGGAGATTTCAGTCGCGCCGTAGATCGCCGCGATGCGCGAGCCGGGCTTCAGGTCGGCGCGATAGGCGCCGAGCCGCATCGTGCCGCCGAGGTCGCCCTCGGCCTTGCGCTGCTCGAGCTCGTTGCCGCGCATCCATTCCGTCATCAGCCCGACGACCGGCTCCGGCGTCGCGCCGAATTCGGTGGAATTGGCCTTCGGCAGTCCGGCGAGCGTGCGGCTGGCCTCGATGACCGCCATCTGCATGCCGAAGCAGATGCCGAAATAGGGCACCTTGCGCTCACGGGCGAAGCGCGCGGCCAGGATCTTGCCCTCCGCGCCGCGCGAGCCGAAGCCGCCCGGCACCAGAATGCCGTGCACCCCTTCGAGACGCGGCGCCGGGTCCGCGCCCTCGAAGATCTCGCTCTCGATCCAGTCGAGCCTGACCCTGACTTTGTTGGCCATGCCGCCGTGGATCAGCGCTTCGATGAGCGACTTGTAGGCGTCCTTGAGGCCGGTGTACTTGCCGACCACCGCGATCGACACTTCGCCCTCGGGATTGTGGTAGGCCTTCGAGACGGACTCCCACCGGCGCATGTCAGGCTTCGGCGCGGGCTCGATGCCGAAGGCGGCGAGCGTTTCGCGGTCGAGCCCGGCGCCATGATAGAGCGCCGGCACATCGTAGATGGAGCGGGCGTCGCGCGCTTCGATGACAGCGCTTTCGCGCACGTTGCAGAAAAGCGCGAGCTTGCGCCGCTCCTCGCGCGGAATCTCCCGGTCCGAGCGGCAAAGGAGGATATGCGGCTGGATGCCGATCGAGCGCAGCTCCTTGACCGAATGCTGGGTCGGCTTCGTCTTCAACTCGCCCGCGGTCGGGATGTAGGGCAGCAGGGTCAGATGGATGTAGACGACGTGCCCGCGCGGCAGGTCGTTGCCGAGCTGGCGGATCGCCTCGAAGAACGGCAGGCCCTCAATGTCGCCGACCGTGCCGCCGATCTCGGTCAGGACGAAATCGACGCCCTCGTTACCCTCGAGGATGAATTCCTTGATGGCGTTGGTGACATGCGGAATGACCTGCACCGTCGCGCCGAGAAATTCGCCGTGGCGCTCCTTGGCGATCAATTCCTGATAGATGCGCCCGGCGGTGATGTTATCCTGCCGGTTGGCGTTGCGCCCGGTAAAGCGCTCGTAATGGCCGAGGTCGAGGTCGGTCTCGGCCCCGTCGTCGGTGACGAAGACTTCGCCGTGCTGGGTCGGGCTCATCGTGCCCGGATCGACATTGAGATAAGGGTCGAGCTTGCGCAGGCGCACCGTATAGCCGCGCGCCTGCAAGAGCGCCCCCAAGGCTGCCGAGGCCAGACCCTTGCCGAGAGAGGAAACCACGCCGCCGGTGATGAAGATGTACCGCGCCATGGGACTTGACCCATAGCCGATCGGATTCGATTCGGCGAGATGAATAATTTGGCGATGCGATACGCGCTGCCTCGCGCTTGACGCCACGTCGCGGGCCGCATCAGATGCCGGAAAGCGCGGCGAGGCCGCGAAAGGGAGGCCGGGAGAAGGGCGGCGATGCCGGGGAGCCAGTTCACCTTTCGCGGTGACGACGGCCAGCGCCTGCTCGGCCGGCGCTGGCTGCCGCAGGACCGTCCGCGAGCGATCGTGCAGATTGCGCACGGTCTCGCCGAGCACAGCGCCCGCTACGCCAGGCTGGCCGGCGCGCTCACCGCCGCCGGCTACGGCGTCTACGCCAGCGACCTGCGCGGCCACGGGCCGTCGTGCCCTCCGGCCGATCTCGGCCATTTCGCCGACGCCGGCGGCTGGGCGAAATGCGTCAGCGATCTTTGGACCCTCAACCGGCAGATCGCCGCCGAGCAGCCGGGCCTGCCGACCGTCTTTCTCGGCCACTCGACCGGCTCATGGATCGGCCAACAGTTTGTCTCCGAACACAGCGAGGTCTTGGCCGGCGTCGCCTATTCGGGCTCGAACGGCAGGCCGCCGCCGCTGGCGGCGGCTGGACGGCTCATCGCCCGCGCCGAGCGGTTGCGCCAGGGCAGGCGGGGCAAGAGCCGGCTCGTCAATTCGCTTTTGTTCGATTCGCTGAACAAGCCCTTCGCGCCGGCGCGCACCCGGTTCGACTGGCTCTCGCGCGATCCGGCCGAGGTCGACCTCTACGTCGCCGATCCGCTCTGCGGCTTCGAGATCACCAACCAGCTGGCGATCGACCTTCTCGACGCGCTGCCCGGCCTGGTTGCGCCGGCGCGTCTCGCGCCGATCCGCAACGACCTGCCGATCTACGTCTTCTCCGGCGAGCGGGATCCCGTCGGCAGCAACATTGCGGGGCTGATCGAGGCCCTCAAAAGCGCCGGCTTCACGCGGCTCACGACCCGCATCTACCCCGGCGCCCGGCACGAGACCCTGAACGAGACCAATCGCGACGAAGTGACCCGCGACCTGATCGCCTGGCTCGACGGGGTGGTTGGGACGTAGCGGACGAGTAGCCGACGGCTCATTGGCAGCGATTGTTGTTTTTCAGAAGCTTAGATGCCAAAAGCTGTCACTTTGTCATTTTGTCATTCGTTAATTTAACGTGCACAACAAGTCATTATGGTCCGGCTTATCGGAGAGAAAATGTTCGGCCGGCGCGCCGACTTGCGAACGTCGTCAATTGCCTGGCGGAGCGGAGCGCGAAAGGAATTCGAAGTCAAGGGGAGGGTCCTCTGCGCCGCCGCCTGCATCATCCTGTAAGCGCATCCTCGAGTTCGTACTCCTTTGGCGCAAAATCGCATCCAAGCAATCGGTGACAGATTGTCAATAGACGCGCGGCGGTCGCTCGCACGCCGTGCTACTCTTCGCTGGAGATGCAACGGCGAATCCCTGACGTCGTGAGGCGCGCGGATGATGGCGGAACACGGCGTCAAATTGTTTCTCTCCTGCGTTTCGGACGAGTTCGGCGGCTATCGCAACGCCTTACGCCGCGCTCTCACCCGTCCGAACGTCGAGGTGAAAATCCAGGAAGACTTCAAGTCGCTGGGCGGCGACACATTGGCGAAGCTGGAGGAATACATCGAACATTGTGATGCGGTGGTGCATTTCATCGGTGAGACGGCGGGTTCCCCACCTCCCAAAATAAACGTTGACGCACTGCTTGCACGGCGGCCTGATATCAAGCCAAGACTGCCGCCGCTCGGCGCCGCAATCGACGCGGGCGCGGTCCTGTCCTACACGCAATGGGAAGCGTGGCTCGCGCTCTACTTCAGCGTGGATTTGGAGATCGTTACGCCGGCGCCGATCGGTAGGCGCGCCCGGAAATTCAAGGCGTCGGACGCCTCGCGCGCTGCTCAATCAGACCATCAGGCTCGATTAAGAGCAGTCGGCATTTATCCCAACCCGCCCTTCACGAACCAGGACAATCTCATTGCTCAGGTCATCAACACGTCTGTGATCAAGGCGCTTGTGAAAGCTGAGAAGTCTGCGACCGCTCGACGGCCGCGTAACCTGCCGTTCGCTTCGCTTGGCTCCCTGTTTGTTGGACGCGATGCAGACCTCAATAAGCTGCGCGAGGCGCTGGCCGCCGGCAAAGAGGCGGCGGTCGTCGGCAGAGCCCTGCATGGGCTCGGCGGGGTCGGCAAGACGCGGCTCGCAATCGAATATGCGTTGCGCCATGAAGCAGAATACTCCGCGCTTCTGTTCGTGCGCGCCGACGGTCCCCTCGTGCTGGAAGCGAATCTTGCCGCGCTCGCAAGCGCCGAGATTCTCGATCTCCCGGCGAAGAACGAAGTGCAGGATGCCGTGAGGATTGAAGCTGCGCTCCAATGGCTCACGCACCATCCGACTTGGCTGATGATCGTCGACAACGTCGACGACGAAAGGGCCGTTGCAGCGGTCAGCAAGCTGATGGCGCGACTGAAAAGCGGGCATGTGATCGTCACGGCGCGCGCTGGGAACTTTCCCGCGGCGTTGCGCAAGCTTGAACTCGATGTGCTGAACGAGGAGGCCGCTACCGGATTTCTTCTCGAGCGTACGCGCGAGGATCGCATACTCGCTGTCGATGATGGGGACCGCGCGCGCGAGATCGCGCACGAACTCGGTCATCTCGCGCTCGGGCTCGAACAGGCGGGAGCCTACATCTCGGCCGAGCGCATCGGTTTCGCGCGTTATCTCAACTTGTGGCGCGAGAGTCGAGAGAAGGTGATCGACTGGTTCGATCCGTCCCTGATGAGCTATGATCGAGACACGGGTCTTGCCGCGACTTGGGCGACGTCTGTCGATCACCTCTCTCTCCAAAGCCGCCGCCTGCTGGACCGCCTCGCAATGCTTGCCGCAGACCCAGTCCCTGATTCGCTCCTCGACGTCGCCGTGCCGGGAGAAACTGTAGTGCATGACGCATACGAGGCGCGCGCGGGCCTCTATGCCTATTCG
The DNA here is from genome assembly GCA_963772555.1 of uncultured Alphaproteobacteria bacterium. GTDB lineage: Bacteria > Pseudomonadota > Alphaproteobacteria > Rhizobiales > Beijerinckiaceae > Roseiarcus. The sequence continues at coordinate 84,201 of CAVYXQ010000006.1, forward strand.
CTAATCACGCGCGCGTCTGGCGCGGAGGGCCCGGCGAAGGGCTTCGTTATGCACCGACTGGTGCAGGATTTCGCTAGGCGAGCGATGAACGGGCGCCGGGGCGAAGTGTTGGTGGAGGCGTTGGGTTGGATGCATAGCGCCTTCGCCGGCGACCCGCAGGACGCGCGAAGCTGGCCGGTCCTCGACCCGCTCGCGCCGCACGCGCTCGCGGTAGCGCAACGAGCGGATGACGCGGGGATCGCCGAGCCGACCGGAGCGGTGTTCGTCATGCTCGATCTGCTTCTAAACGCGAAGGCCCGCTTTGCCGAAGCTGAGCCGCTGTCTCGCCGCGCGCTTGCGATCAGCGAGGCGACCCTGCCTGCGCGCGATGCTGAGCTTGCGGCCCGCCTGAACAATCTCGCGAATCTGCTCCAAGGCACGAACCGTGCCGGCGAGGCAGAGCGCCTTTATCGCCGGGCGCTGGCAATTACCGAGGAGAGCTATGGGCCGAATGACCCTCATGTCGCCACCCAGTTGAGCAATCTCGCGAACCTTCTTCTGAATACAAATCGCCTCAACGAGGCAGAGTTGCTGTGTCGCCGGGCGTTGGCAATTGACGAGAAGAGCTTTGGACCAGACCATCCCAAAGTTGCGCTCCAGCTCAACAATCTCGGGCGCCTGCTCGCCAGGACGAACCGTATCGACGAGGCGGAGCTGCTTTACCTCCGCGCGCTGGCGATCTGCGAAAAGAGCGGGAGCGATCATCGGCAACTGGCGACTGTGCTGAATAATCTCGCGTTACTGCTCAAAGCGACGAAACGGCCCGACGAGGCCGAGCCGCTTTAACGCCGCGCGCTGGCCATCAGCGAACATAGTCTCGGGCCGGAGCATCTGGACGTCGCAAACCGCTGCAACAATCTCGCCACTCTGTTCGTAAGCACGAATCGCTTTGCTGAGGCGGAGCCGCTCTATCGCCGCGCGCTGACGATTTGCGAAAAGACGCTCGGGCCGATTCACCCAAACAGCGTGACCGTTCGGGGAAACCTTGCCGCACTCAAGGCCAGGCTCCGAGGGGAGAAGTGATCGGCGCCAAACCGGACGAACTCGGTGAGCACGGGGGCTGCGAACAAAGGACGCGCAGCGGACCGGCTACTGGCGATCTAATCTCAGTCGCCCCGGCAGCGCGCTTCCGAGGAACGAAACAAGGCGGCGATCGAGGCGCCGCGCGCATTTGTTCAGCCCTGGATCGCGCGCTGCGCCTCGCGATGACGGCGCCTTGGCGTTCTCCCATCGGCCTTGGACGCCGCGGCGCTCTGCGCCTCGCGACGGCGGCCGCGAGCGTCCCTCGGCGCCGCCAGGCTCCCGCCAGCAACCCGCGACGGCGCGACATCTATCGCTTCGCCGGCAATCGTGGCACGGTCCGGGTCGGTTGCTTTCAGGAGCGGGTTCATGCGGGCCGTCGGGTTCAGGGCCGGAGACACCATCATCTGCGAGGGAGAGGAGGGCGACACGGCGTATTTCATCGTCAGCGGAGCGGTCGACGTGAGCATCGGTCAGGGCGCCAACGCCAGGACCGTCGGCACGCTGCAGGCGGGCGAAGTCTTCGGCGAAATGTGCCTGATCGAGCCGGGTCCGCGATCCGCCACGATCAGGGCGACGACCGACGTCGAGTGCCTCGCGGCTTCCTATGAGGAGTTCATCGAGACGATCGAGGAGTACCCGGAGCGGGCGGTCGCCTTCATGAAGACGCTGGTCAGACGGCTCCGCCAGATGAACGATCTGCTGGCGAGCCAGGGCTCCGACAGGCGCGGCCTTCGCGGCGTGATCCGCGACCTGCAGAAGTCGGTCGGGCCGGTCGACCCCAACGCCGACGTGGCCGCCCTGTCGTGGACGATGCTGTGGTGAGCCGGCCGGTTCGGAGGGCGCGGTCGATGCGTCTGGCGATCTTCGCCGCATTGGCGGGGGCGGTGGGCCTCTCCGGTCCGGCGCTCGCCCTCGACAAGGTGAAGTTCGGCACCAACTGGCTCGCCGACCCCGAGGCCGGCGGCTTTTTCCAGGCGGTCGCGGACGGCACTTACGAAAAGTATGGCCTCGACGTGACCATCATCCCGGGCGGACCGCAGGCGAATGGCGCGCTCTTGCTCTTGTTCGGCAAGATCGAGTTCTTCATGGGCGGCGACATGATCGGGAATTTTCTTTCCGTCGAGAGCAAGCTGCCGCTCATCGCGGTCGCGGCGGACTTCCAGAAGAGCCCGCAAATCCTCATGTCGCATCCGGGCGTCGGGCTCGACAAATGGCAGGACCTGCCGAAAGCCAAGCCCGTCTATGTCGGGGCGGGGGCGATCAACACGTTCTACGCCTGGCTCAAGCTCGCCTACGGCTTCGAGGACGAGAACACCAAGCCGTACAATTTCAACTCCGCCCCATTCATCGTCAACAAGACCTCGATTCAGCAGGGGTACGTCACCGCCGAGCCGTACGAGATCGAGAAGCAGGGCCATTTCAAGCCCAACGTCTTCCTGCTGTCCGATGAGGGCTACACGACCTACTCGACCCTGATCGTGACGCGCAGCGAGATCGTTGAGAAGCGGCCCGACCTGGTGCAGCGCTTCGTCGATGCTTCGGCGATCGGCTGGTATCACTATCTCTACGGCGACAATTCCAAGGCCAACGCGCTGATCAAGACCGACAACCCGGACATCAGCGATAACCAGATCGCCTTTTCGATCGAGGAGATGAAAAAATACGGCGTCGTCAATTCGGGCGACGCGCTGACGCTTGGCATCGGCGCGATGACCGACGCGCACTGGAAGGACTTCTTCGACAAGATGGCGAAGGCCGGCATCGTTAGCGGCGACATCGACTACCGGAAGGCCTTCACCTTGCAATTCGTCGACAAGGGCGTCGGCGTCGACCTCAGGCCGAAATGAACCAGCCGGCGAGCGGCCCCGCTCGACCGGTTTCATCCGCTGGGCCCCGACGAGGATTGCCGCCGCGACGACGATGAGCGACATGCCGAGGCGCTCGCGTAGCGAAGGCAGTCGACCAAGATGCGGCTATCGCGCGAACAGCGCCGCATAGGCCGCGGTCAGCTTCGGGATCTGGTGCCCCCAGGAGAGCTCGTTCTCGATCCGGCTGCGGCCGAGTTCGCCCGCCCGCTCGCGCCGGGCCGGATCGGCGAGCAGCTCGACGATCTTCCGGGCGAAATCCACGGGGTCGTTGGGCTTCGCGTACACCGCGGCGTCGGCTGCGGAGACGCGGCCTTCGACGACGTCGTATTGCACGATCGGCTTCTTCATCGCCATGTACTCGAGGATCTTGTTCATGGTGGAGAGATTGTTCATCGGGTTGACGCGGTCGGGGTTGACGCAAACGTCGGCCGACGAGAGCACCGAGAACAGTTGCTCGTCCGGCGCCCGGCCGAGAAAGGTGACGTAGTCGGCCAGTCCCATCTCGCGCGACAAAGCCTCCATGCGCTTCCGGCTCGGTCCGTCGCCGACCAGGACGAAATGGATGTCGGTCCGGCCGAGATCGCGGACGAGGTGTTGGACCGAGACAAGCAGGAGGTCGATGCCTTCCTGGTCGCCGATGACGCCGACAAAGCCGACCAGGTATTGTCGGTCCTTTTTCCACGCCGGGTCGACCGGCAGGAGGCGCACGCGGCGAAGGTCCGGTCCGCTTCGGACAACGAATACGCGGTCGGCGCGCTTGTGGCCGCGTTCGATTGCGATCTTGCGGTAGCTTTCATTGGTCGAGATGACGATGTCGGCGAAAAAGAACGTCAGCCTCTCGAACATGACGAGCAGCCGCCAAAAAAAGCCGCGGCGATTGAATTTTGCCTCGTAGAGCTCGGGATTGATGTCGTGGTGATCAAAGACGAATTTCTTGCCGAGGAGCTTGAACGGCAACGCGACCAGAAAAATGAGGTCGGGCGGATTGCAGCCGTGGATGGCGTCGAACCCGTGCGAGAAATACACCCGCCAGGCAAGCCGGGATTCGTGAAAGAGCGCGCTTGAGTATTCGCGCAGGTAGCCGTGGGCGGAGGCGCCTTCGGCCGGCAATGCATGGCGGTAGATGTTGACGCCTTCGAAGATTTCGTGGTCGGCTTCGTATCCTTTGCCTTTTGGGCAGATGACAGAAACCTGGGCGCCCGCGTCGACGAGCGCCAGCAACTCCTGCCATACCCGCCGGTCGAAGGGCACCGGAAGGTTCTCGACAATGATGAGGATTTTTTTCCCGGCCAGCGCCGTCCGGTCACGGAGCGATGGGAGTTGGACCTGCTCGTTCATCGCTATCGAATCCTAATCCCTAAAGGCGCCTTTTGTGCGGGCGAGACGCGGCGCGGCTGAGATTTGTTTTCGGACGGACGGCAACTCGCCAGTCCGCTCAGCCTCCTCATAATGCGTGGAAATCCAAGACCGGCCCGCGGGTCGGCGACCCGGCGCGCGCGGCGCCGTTCGTATCGATGACGAGGTCGAAATCCCCGGCTTCAGCGACTTCCTTACTGACCAGCAGGTCGCCGAGCCTGGGCAAATGCGACAACGCGTAACCCAGATTCTGGCCGATCAGCCGTTCAGGCTTCAACGACGGGTCGAAGATCGACACCGAATAGCCGCTCTGGATCAATTTCCGCGCAAGATCGATGTTCGGGCTTTCGCGCAAGTCATCCGTGTTGGACTTGAACGCGAGGCCGAGCATCAAGACTTTGGCGCCGGGCTTGAGCCCGTTGACGGCTCGACTGAAGAGGAAGTGCTTGTGCGCTTCGTTCGAGCGCATCAGGGCGTCGATGACATGGGTGTTCGCGCCGACGTCGCCCGCGATATGCTGCAGCGCGCGAACGTCCTTGGGCAGACAGGAGCCGCCGAACGGCCCCCCCGGACGGAGATAGGAAGCGGAAATGTTGAGTTTCGTGTCGGAGATGAAAATCTCATGCACGACCTTGGCGTCGATGCCGAGGCTGACGCAGAGGCGACCGATCTCATTGGCGTAGGCAACTTTCAGCGCGTGAAAGCTGTTGTCGACGAATTTGGTGAATTCCGCTTCGCGGAATCTCACGGTGAACGTCGGCGCATGCAAATTCCTGTTCAAAGCCTCGACACGGGCAGAGGGCAAGCCGTCATGCGTGCCGACGACGATCTTGGGCGGGTTGAAAAAATCCTGGACTGCCGAGGCCTCGCGAAGGAATTCGGGGTTGTAGACGATCTCGATAAGGCTGCTGACGTCTCCGAGAGCGGATTCGAAGATCGGGATGATCAAGCCATCGACGGTGCCGGGACGAATGGTGCTGCGATAGACGACGGTCAGCCTGTCCTTGCGGTCGACAGAGCGCACGGCGTTGGCGATCTGGCGCGTGACTTCGGCGATGTCGCGCATGTTGTGCGCGCCATCGGGGGCGCTCGGCGTACCAACGCAGACGATCGCCATCTCGCATGAACGGATCGGTTCTGTAGGGTCGGTCGTGCAGCGAAGCCTGCCTTTCGAGAGCGCCTCCGCCAGCATCTTGTCGAGCCCCGGCTCGCGGATCGGCGAGGCGCCCGAAAGGATCCTTTGGACCTTGTCGTCGCTTACGTCCACGCCGATAAGGTCATGCCCTTCGCTCGCGAGGCAGATGGCGCCCGTCAGACCGACATATCCCAGACCGTAAACCGCGATCTTCATCGTCTCCCCACTGAAGAATCCCTCAATTCCGACGGCAGGCAAAGGTGGACGAGCCGATCGTATGCTTCTGCAACTCGCACGCGACGATCTCCATCGATATCCCCATCCGAAATTCAATTGAAGGACCTGGCGATTCATCGTGCCGCTGAAGCCAGCTCCATTTCTGCTGCAGAAGATACGCCCGGACGAACCGACGGCGTTCTGCCAGCGTGGCGACTGCACCGGGCGGTTTCCTTACGGGACGAGTTACCGCATAGTCCCCGCGCGGCAATAAACCGTGAAGGAGCGGCTGTCTGCATTGAAGCTCTCCGACCCGGGCCGAACGAGAGATGGTCCGGAAGTATAACCCCAGCGGCAGCCGGAATTTCAAGCGTCAGCCCTCGCCGTTGTACCCGCGCCCGACGCACACATAGCGGAACCCAAGCGCCTTCATCGTCTTGATCGGATAGATGTTGCGCAGATCGACCAGGATCGGTTTCGCGAGGCTGGCCTTGACGCGCGCGAGATCGAGGGCTCGGAATTCATCCCATTCCGTGATGACGACTGCCGCGTCGGCGCCCTTGAGACAGGCGTAAGCGCTCGCCGAGAACTCGACGCCCGGCAGCAAAGCCTTAGCCATCTTGATGCCTTCAGGGTCATAGGCGACGATATTGGCGCCGGCGGCCTGCAGCTCCGGAATGACCACGAGGCTCGGAGCGTCACGCATGTCGTCGGTCTTCGGCTTGTAGGTCAGGCCGAGAACCGCGATGCGCTTTCCGGCGACGGAGCCGCCGCAGGCTTTTACGACCTTCGCCGCCATCGCAACCTTACGCTTTTCGTTGACGTCGACCAGCGTCTCGACCAGCCGGATCGGCGCCTTCGCCTCCGCTGCGAACCTCGTCAACGCCAGCGTATCCTTGGGAAAGCAGGAGCCACCGTAGCCAGGTCCTGGGTTCAGGAATTTGGCGCCGATCCGGTCGTCGAGGCCGATGCCGCGCGACACGTCCAGCACGTCCGCATCGACGCGTTCGCAAAGATCGGCGATCTCGTTGATGAACGTGACCTTCATCGCCAGGAAAACGTTCGCTGCATACTTGATCATCTCCGAACTGCGCCGAGAGGTGTAGAGGATTTTGCCGCCCTCGCGCCCGATCGGCTGGTAAATGTCTCGCATGACATCGCGCGCCCGCTCGTCCTCAGCGCCGATGACGACGCGATCGGGCCTCTTAAAGTCCTCGATCGCCGCGCCTTCGCGCAGGAATTCCGGGTTGGAGACAACGGAAAAGCGATCGCGGGGCGCCCGCTCGGCAAGGATCCGTTCGACCTCGTCCCCTGCGCCGATTGGAACCGTCGATTTCACGACGACCACGGTGAATTCGCGGATCACCTCTGCAATTCCGCGCGCGGCGTCATGGACATAATGCATGTCGGCTGAGCCGACCTCCGCCAACGATGGCGTCCCAACGGCGATGAAGACCGCCTTGGCGCCGTCGGTCTCCTTGAGCTGGGTGGTGAAGGAGAGACGGCCGGCGCCATGATTGGCCAGGACCAGCTCTTCCAGCCCCGGCTCATAGATTGGGACGCGGCCCTCGCGCAGAGCTGAGACCTTGCCCTCATCCGTGTCGACGCAGACGACTTCGTGCCCGAAGTCGGCGAGACACGCCCCGGAAACGAGCCCAACGTAACCTGTGCCGATGATCGCAATTCGCATCGCGTGCAGCCCCTAGCAATCCGCCGTTCCTCCGGGCAACAGCGATTCGACAAGCGATTTTTGGAAAGCCGAGAGAACGATCGTCACCGATGGGCGGTGATTCAATTCATCGTTCAACTGCGGCGTCGCTCGAAGACGACGGTCTAAGCTATAATTCAAACTGGCTCAGAGTTCAAACCGGAAGGCGCGGGATCTTGCTTCCCGATGCGGCGACTTACCGCAACCTACCGCAATGCGCCGATTGACCGATTGACCCCGCGCGGCTAAGCGGTGCCTCTTTCTGCCGGTTATCGATGGGGCATGGCTGTCTACACCGAAGTTTCCGATGAAGCGCTGAGCGATTTTCTCGCCCTTTACGACATCGGCGAGGTCATCTCCTTCAAGGGCATCGCGGAGGGGGTCGAAAACTCCAACTTCCTTTTGCGCACCACGGGGACCCAATTCATCCTCACCCTTTACGAGAAGCGGGTGAAGGCCGGCGACCTGCCCTTCTTTATCGAGCTGATGGAATATCTCGCTCAGCGCGGGGTCAATTGTCCGCAGCCGGTGCGCAATCGCTCTGGTGAGGCGCTCGGCGAGCTCGCCGGCCGGCCGGCGGCGATCGTCACCTTTCTGGACGGCCTATGGATCCGCCGCCCAAATGTCGGACATTGCGGCGAAGTCGGCCGGGCGCTTGCGCGCATGCACCTGGCGGGGGCCGATTTTCCGCGGAGACGCGTCAACGCGCTGTCGGTCGAGGGATGGCCAGCTCTCTTTCACGCCGCCGAAGCGCGGGCGAACGAAGTCGCGCCGCAGTTGCGGGAGGAGAGCGGAGCGGAACTCGGCTTTCTCGAGGCGAACTGGCCAACGGGCCTGCCGGCCGGCGTGATCCACGGCGATCTTTTCAACGACAATGTCTTCTTTCTCGGCGCGAAGCTTTCGGGCCTCATCGATTTCTACTTCGCCTGCACCGACGCGCTCGCCTACGACCTGGCGATCTGCCTCAGCGCCTGGTGCTTCGAGCCGGACAACGCGTTCAACGTCTCCAAGGGTCGGGCGATGATCTCCGCCTACGAGGGGGTGCGCGCGCTCGAGCCGGCCGAAATCGGCGCGTTGCCGATTCTTGCGCGCGGCGCGTCGCTGCGCTTCATGCTGACAAGGCTGGTCGACTGGCTAAACGTGCCGGCCGGGGCGAGAGTCGCGCCGAAAAACCCGCTCGAGTATCGCGACAAGCTGCGCTTCCATCAGCGGGTGAAGACGGCAGCCGATTACGGTCTGATGCGGTGAGCGGACGCGTGTCGATCTGGACCGACGGCGCATGCTCCGGCAACCCTGGTCCTGGCGGCTGGGGCGCGATCTTGCGGTATGGTCGGCACGAGAGAGAACTGAAGGGCGGCGAAGCCCGGACGACCAACAACCGCATGGAGTTGACGGCCGCCATCGAGGCGCTCGAAACTTTGACCCGCCCCTGCGCGGTCAGCTTGCACACGGATTCCCAATATCTGCGCAGCGGCGTCACCGGATGGCTCGACGGCTGGAAGCGCAACGGTTGGCGCACCGCTGACCGGAAGCCGGTGAAAAACGAGGATCTCTGGCGCCGCCTCGACGCCGCCGCAGAGCGGCACGACATCAAATGGCTGTGGGTCCGCGGGCACGCCGGCGACGAAGACAACGAACGCGCCGATCGGCTGGCCCGCGAGGGGATGGCGCCCTTCACTCGATGAAAGGCCGGCCGGCACCAACTCGGCCAGCCGCGGGCGTTCGCTCTTCAGTGCGCGGGAGCCAGGCGCGCCGCGCCGGTCGCGATCGCCTCGAGCCGCGCCATCTCGCCAGGGAGAGCGTACGCTCTACGACCGGCGCCGAACAGCGCTCTGCGCTCCGCTTCCGTCGAACGGAGGAAGGGATAACGCTCTTCGACCGCATGCCTCGTCGCCAGAAAATCCAAGGCGAGGCAGACGATCTGGAAGCGCACTAAGGGATAGTCGCGCGGCCCGCAGAGCGTCCTGTAGCCGAAAACGCGTTCATAGAACGGCACGTGGTCGGCTGCGACGGTCGCAAGGACAATGTCGGCGTCGAAGTGGGCGGCCGCCAGCCAGGCGGGGCGAAGCGCCAGGAATGGCAGTTCCGGCAGCCTTCTCGATATATCCAGTTGTGCGGCGAGACGCGTCGGATCGACAACAGTGCATCCGGCATCCAAATAAGGGTCAATCAAGTCGGAAAAAACCGCGCGCGATGGAAGTTTTTCCTTCGTGCTTTGCGCGATGTGAACCCGAAACGTACTGGCAAATTCTCCGCTAACTGAGGTCATGGTAAGGAACGCATTTGAGCAATCGTCATATTCGGCGTCATAAAGACGCAAACCAGGAATACACTCGATAATATTCTGCCTCCTGTAGGCAGCGTATCGGGCACGATAGACAATTTCTCTATCTTCGGCCGTGGAGGCGCAACGATGTTCAACGTAGGGGAGTAAACGATATATTTTGTCGGAGAACCTCGTGCTTCCCCTATTTCGCATGACAAGCGTTGTTTCTTGCTCGTTGTTCATTTCAGCCCCGCGATGCCAGAGAACTAACTAACCTTGATATTTTGTGATCAAAGTTGAACGGAGTCAACATCGGCCACGTCTTTTTGCGCGATAAATTGCACTCTACCGTTCTGCACGCCAAGGTTGCGAAAACGACAGGTAGAGTTGATTTGAGCGTCAGATCTGCAATTTGGGCGGGAACCGAGTGAGGCAGTTCAACTCAGGGGCGACCCTGCGCCGGCCGCGCCAACTCGGCAACCATTCTCGCATATGCGTCGAGGGCCAATTCGCTCGGGGCCACGCGACAATTCTCGCACCACGAGATGAAGCGCTGGAAATCGACCGTCACGACGCGGGCGTCGACGCCAGCCATCGCCAATCCCATCTGCGCCCCCTGGCGCACGTCAAGCCAATCGGAGTAGTCGACGTAGGTTTGCAGCTCCGGCATGAGCGGCCGGGCAAACTCGAAATCCGTCGCGTCGAGAATCCCGACAACGACCGACTCCGACCCCTCGAGCCTGCCGAAAGAGCGTGTCGACGCCTTCTCATGGACTGGCGCTTTCCCAGACGGGAGCGAGTCGCCCGTCGCCATTTTCACGTCGGAAAGGGAGGAAATTTTAACGCCCATCACAACATTACCTTCGAATTCGGCCCCTTATAGCACGCTCTCCTAACAGATTGGTAATGAACAAGCGAAAGTGTTTACAGGAGTAAAATCAGGCCATTGATCGAGAGTCAGGGTTGTCGATGAGGTCGAGATTAGCCAGCGGCAATGGCGCCAGCGGCAACAAGATCCCGGACGAACTTTACATTGGATTCATCGACAGCCTCTTGATTGACGTGAGCGGCCTGCTCTTGGCCGGCAGCGCGATGATTCTGGCCGGCGTCATTTCCGCGCTCGCCTCCCACAGCGTAAGCCTGTGGGCGTGCACGGCGGGCATCGGGCTCGTTTTGCTGCTGCGTCTTGGCTTCATGGTCTCGCATGCCCGCAACCTGCCCAGCGCCACCATCCAGGATGCCCGCCGACGGGAGACGAGGTTCCTTGTCGGCGCGGTTCTTTTCATGCTTGCGCTGTCCGTCTGGACTTTTGTCGCGTTCCTGGTGACCGACGACGCCTTCACGCGCTTCTTCACCGCGGCGATCACCATTCCCTATGCGTTCGGCATGTGGACCCGGAGTTTCGCCATCGACCGGGGCATCAACGCGCAGATCTTCGTCGCCTTCGCGCCCTTGAGCGCTGCGATGGTGCTTGCCGGGGGCTGGTATCCCTGGATGATCGTCGTCGGGTTCATTCCGCTTCTCGCCTTCATCAAGGCTTCTTCTATCAGGCTGAAGGAGACCTTTCGCGCCGAAACCGCCGCTCGCATCCAGAGCGCGACCCTGGCGGAACGGCTCGATACCGCGCTCAACAACATGTCGCACGGCCTGTGCATGATCGACGGGCGGGGCCGGCTGATTCTGGCCAACGAGCAGTTCCATAAGATCTTCGGGGTCCCGCTCACCGAGCCGCTCGCCGGCAGATCCATCCCCTCGGTGTTTCGTCGGCTGATCCAGCCGAGCCTGACTTCAGGGCCGAGTCGCGCCACTTTGGCGCGCGCCGTCCTCGGCCGCAGGAGCGGCGACTCGGACGTCACCATTCCGTTCGAGACGCGGGACGGTCGCGCGATCGAGGCGGTCGTTCACCGAATGAAGGACGAGGGACGGGTTCTGGTGATTCAGGACGTGACGGAGCGCCGCAACGCCGAAATCAGGATCAACCGGATGGCGCATTTCGACAGCGTCACCCAACTGCCCAACCGTCGCAGCTTCGAGGATCAGCTTGCACAGGCGCTGGACCCGGACCGCTCCCCGCTCGATGACGTCACCGTCATGTTCCTCGATCTGGACGACTTCAAGCAGGTCAACGACAGCCTTGGCCACCGCACGGGCGACAAGCTCCTGACGGAGATCGCCGCAAGGCTCCGCGCCATCATCGGCCCCAGCGATCTCGTCGCGCGTTGGGGCGGCGACGAATTCGTCATCCTGCACCATGACGGCGAGGCCGGGCTGAAGACGCCGGCGCTCGCCAAGCGCATCATCGAAGAGGTCGGCCGGGCCGTCGTCATCGACGGCAGCGAGGTCATCGTCGGCGCCAGCATCGGCAGCGCCAGCGCGCCGCACGACGGCGTCTCGCCCGACGCGCTCTTGTCGAATGCAGATATTGCGCTCTATGCCGCCAAGGCGGACGGGCGGCGCGGCTGGCGCGCGTTCGAGAAGGCGATGGACACCCGGATCCAGGTCCGGCGCCTCGTCGAACTGGAGCTGCGCGCCGCCGTGGCCAACGAGGCGATCGACGTCCAGTTCCAGCCGATCGTCGATGTCCGGACGCGCAGGATCGTCGCCTTCGAAGCGCTGGCGCGCTGGCGCCATCCCTTGCGAGGCCCGGTGTCGCCGGCCGAGTTCATCCCGATCCTCGAGGAGATCGGCCTCATGGAGGAGATGGGGGCGGCCGTGCTGCGCCGCGCCTGCGCCGCTTGCGCCTCATGGCCGGACGACATCAGCGTCTCCGTCAACGTGTCCTCATCGCAAATTCGCGGCGGAACGATCGAGAAGAGGATCGTCCAGGCGCTTCAGGCCGCCAACCTCGCGCCCCAACGGCTCGAGATCGAAATCACCGAATCGACCCTTCTCGACAATCGCAGCGACGCCCGCGGCGTGCTCGAAGCCCTGCGCGCGCAAGGGCTGCGCATCTCGCTGGACGACTTCGGCACCGGCTACTCGAGTTCTGAGCTACCTCCTCACCTTCCCGCTGGACCGCATCAAGATCGACCGCTCGTTCACCATCGGCCTCGGCCTTCAAGAACGCGCCTCCATCGTCGTCGAAAGCGTGGCTCAGATGAGCCGCAAGCTCGGCATGACGGTGCTGATCGAGGGCGTCGAGACGGAAAAGCAGATGCGTGTCATCGAAGCGCTCGGCACGATCGCCGAGGTGCAGGGCTATCTGTTCAGCATGCCGGTGCCGGAATCGCAGGTCCTGTCGCTCATCGGCCGAGGGGAGGCGAAGGCCGCCGCCTGAGCCGCCTCATCCGCCTTTCAGCGCCCCGATCAGCGACAGCGCGTCGGCCGAGTCCCACTTGACCGCGCCCTGGGCGACCCCGATCTCGCATCCGTCCTTGTCGATCAAGAGGCTCACCGGCAATCCCAGCGTCTTGCCGTCCCGGCGCAGGGCTTCGAAGGCGTCGCCGCTCGGATCGGCGTAGCGCGTCAGCGCCTTGACGCCGATGCCGTCGAGAAAAGCGGCCCGGCGCTCGAGCCGCGCCGTATCGACATTGACCGCCACCACCTCGAAGCTCTTGTCGCCGGCTTCCGCCTGCAGCCGGTCGAGCGCCGGCATCTCCGCCCGGCACGGCACGCACCAGGTCGCCCAGAGGTTCAGGAGCACGGCGCGGCCGCGAAAGTCGGCGAGCGTCGACTTGCCGCCGTCGGGCGCATTGAAGGCGAGCGGCAGCGCGTGGCGCGGCTCGCTCGGGATGGCGACCGCGGCGACGTCGCCCCGGGCGAGCGGCTTGAGCCGCGCCGCCAGCGCCTTCGTCGCGCCCGGACAGGCGCCCGCGACCTTGCCGGGCGGCGGCGCCGTCCCGTATAGGACGCCCGCCGCGGCAAGGACCGCGAGCGCGCCGAGAGCGACTGCCGGCAAGACAAGGCGGCGGCGCGGCGGCGGGGTGTCGGTCTTCGTCATCCTCTTTTCCATCCAGGGGCGGCATCCGATGAGCAACGCCAGATGAGCAACACGATGTGGGGCGGACGGTTCGCCGCCGGACCGGCCGAGATCATGCAGGCCATCAACCCCTCGATCGATTTCGACCGCAAGCTCGCCGCCCAGGACATCAGAGGTTCCGAGGCGCACGTCGCCATGCTCGCCCGGAAGGGCATCGTCGACGCCGCCGACGCGGCCGCCATCGTCAAGGCTCTGGCTGAAGTCAAAGGCGAAATCGAGGCGGGGACCTTCGCCTTCTCGCGGGCGCTCGAAGACATCCATATGAACGTCGAGAGCCGGCTCGCCGAGATCGCCGGCCCGGCGGCCGGGCGGCTGCACACCGCCCGCTCGCGCAACGACCAGGTCGCCCTCGACCTCCGCCTCTGGGTGCGCGATGCGATCGACGCGCTGATCCTCAAGATCGAGGCGCTGCAGCGGGCGCTGGCGTCGCGCGCGCACGACTGCGCCGGCATGGTCATGCCCGGCTTCACCCATCTGCAATCGGCGCAGCCGGTCACCTTCGGCCATCATCTCATGGCCTATGTCGAGATGCTGGCGCGCGACGCCGGGCGCTTCCGCGATGCGCGCAAGCGCCTCAACGAATGCCCGCTGGGCGCGGCGGCGCTGGCCGGCACCTCGTTCCCGATCGACCGCGACATGACCGCCAAAGCGCTCGGCTTCGACCGGCCGACCGCCAATTCGCTCGACAGCGTCGCCGACCGCGACTTCGCCCTCGAAGCCTTGAGCGCCGCGGCGATCTCCGCCACGCATCTCTCGCGCTTCGCCGAGGAGATCGTGCTGTGGACGACGCCGCAGTTCGGCTTCGTCCGGCTCTCCGACGCCTTCTCGACCGGCTCCTCGATCATGCCGCAGAAGCGCAACCCCGACGCGGCCGAGCTCGTCCGCGGCAAGACCGGCCGCGTCGCCGGCGCGCTCGTCGGGCTCCTGATAGTGATGAAGGGCCTGCCGCTCGCCTATTCGAAGGACATGCAGGAGGACAAGGAGGGCGTCTTCGACGCGCTCGAGACGCTGATGCTCTGCCTCGCCGCGATGACCGGCATCGTCGAGGACATGACCCCCGATCCGAAGCGGATGAAGGCGGCGGCCGGGGCGGGCTACGCCACCGCGACCGATCTCGCCGACTGGCTGGTCCGGGCGCTGAAAATGCCGTTCCGCGAGGCCCACCACTTAACCGGCCGCATCGTCGCACTGGCGGCGGCCCGCGGCGTGGCGCTGGAGAAGCTGACGCTGGCCGAGATGCAGAGCGTCGAGCCGCGCATCAGCGAGGAGGCCTTCGCCGTCCTCGGCGTCGCGCGCTCGGTCAGGAGCCGCACCTCCTACGGCGGCACGGCCCCGGCCAACGTGCGACGGCAGGCGAAGGCCTGGCTGAAGCGGCTCGGGGCGGGTGAAGGGCCGCCTGGTCGCGTGGAAGCGATTCCAACGGTTTAAGCGTGAAAAACTGTCACGATTTCCGGACTGCGCTGAAGCCGGGCCGCTGTCTCAGATCTAGACAATAATACAAATTATAATTGTAATTAACTTGGCCTCATTCAGATCGCGCGGCCAAGGCTGCAGGAGGCTACGCCGCGGCTCGCCGATTGACGCCGTCAATGATCGAGATGACTTCGGCTGCGCCCTGCCACCCGAAAATTCCCTCGACGCCTAGGGGACTGATGTCGGTGAAGGGGCTCTCGTAGAGCAATCGGGGCTCCATCACGCCGCGATCGGTCAGGTGGTCGACGATCATGTTGACGAACTCGATCTGGTCGGCCGTCGGCTTCCGCGCCGCCAGGAAATCGGCGAAGGCTTTCTTCGCGGCTTCGCGATCCAATCCAACCAGCGAGCGCACAAAGACGCCAAGTCCGCCTCCCGCACGGATCGCCTGCATCTGCGCCGGGTCGGCGCCGGCCCCGACAAAGATGCGCTCCAACTCGTCGAGATCCGTCGGCGTCAGCGGCTGGTTGCGGCGCAGCTTCAGGACCGCAAGCCGATTGACGTAGTCTTTCAGGAAGTGGCGCGCCTTCGCCCGGAACCGATCCATGTCGGTTCCGACATTCACGCCGCGAATCTCGATCTCCGAGCTCGCGCCGATTTCATCCTCGAAGTCGGTGAAGACGATTGGCCGCCGCTTGACTTCGATCAGCTTGATCAGCGCGCGCAAGCGGCGGCGGACGGTTTCAAGCGTCGTAGCCGCAATGTCGCGCCAAAAGTCCTCGGTCTGAACCTCGAGGATCAATTCCATTTCCTTCGTTACCATCGGCACATTCGATATCTCCTCGAGCAATCCGGCGATGGCGATGATCTTGTCCCGAAGGCCGGCGAAAGTCGGTTCGGCGCGCAAGACTGCGAGTTGCGTCCTGAGGATCAGGAGATCGAATTCCTTCGCCGCAAGATCTTCGTCTTCGAGTGCGCTCGGCAGCCCGGCGACATGCTCGATGAGTTCGTCGCTTTCGTTCGTTCCCAGCTTCGACCAGATCTCCGGTTTTGCGAACTTCTCGACGTATCGTCTCTTCGGGCGGACGATGAAATTGTCGACGCTCATCGCCAGGATTTCCTCGCGCAGCTGGCCGGCGACATCGCCGCGCAACGCCCGGTGCTGAGCCTCGACATCGATCGGGGAGCCCGGCTCGCTGGCGTGAGAAACCGGAGTTGGGACTTGGCGATACTCGCCCGTGTCCCCTATCGGCTCGATCGGCTTGAACTGCTTGTCGATCTCCACAATGAGCCGCACGCGTTCGGCGAAGAGGCGCTTGGTGAGCGAGTTGCCTGCCGCGCCATCGGCGAGTTCGGGGTTCTGATTGAAGAACTCGAAATTCTGGCAGAGATCGAAGACGAGATAATATTCCTTGTGCCGGCCGGGGCCGAACAGATCGGGGCACAACCGGGTTCCGCGGCCGAGCATCTGCCAGAATTTCGTCTTCGAGCGGACGATCTTGAAGAAGACGAGATTGACGACCTCAGGCACGTCGATGCCGGTGTCGAGCATGTCGACGGAGACGGCGATGTGCGGGGCTTTCTCGGGCCGCGAGAAATCGTCGATCAGCGATTGGGCGTACTCGGTCTTGAAATCGATCACGCGGGCGAACGATCCCTTGAGATGCGGATAGTTCTCGTCGAAGCGCTCGACGATGAAAGCCGCGTGATCGTGGTTCTTGGCGAAGATGATCGTCTTGCCCAGGCGATCGCCGTCCGCGACCTTCAGGCCCTCGGTCATCAGCCGTTCGAGCGCCTTGTCGACGGTGTCGGCATTGAACAGCCACTTGTTGACGGCGGCGGATTCGACTTGAACGGGAACGCTTCCGTCTTCGTCCCATTCAACTGCGTCCCAAGCCTCTTTCTCTTCCTCTGAGAGCTGGTCATATCGGATCCCCTCACGCGGAAACTTGAGCGGCACGGAAACCGCTCTTGGCGGAACGAGGAATCCGTCCCTCACCGCCTCGTCGAGACCATAGGCGTCGGTCGGCACACCGCGCTGCAGGTTGAACAGGCGATAGGTGTCGCGGTCAACCTCGTCCTTCGGCGTCGCCGTCAATCCGACCACGAGACTGTCGAAATAGTCGAAAATCGCCCCGTATTTGCGATAGATCGAGCGATGCGCCTCGTCGATCACGACGAGGTCGAAATGACCGGGGCCGAAGCGGCGCTTGCCGCCGACGGCTTCGTCGATCAGCCCCATCATCGTCGGATAGGTCGAGACATTGCCCGTCCCGTCGCGTCTTTTTCCGTGACGAGGTTCACCGGCGAGGCCGACGCCAGAAATTTCTTGAAGGCGTTGACTGCCTGGTTCACCAGCGCGATGCGGTCGGCGAGAAACAATATACGTCGCGCCCAGTTGGCGCGCATCAGGAGATCGCTGAGCGCAATCACCGTTCGCGTCTTGCCGGCGCCGGTCGCCATGACCAGCAGCGCACGGCGCAGATTGTCCCGCTCGAACGCCTCGCCGACGCGCCGGATGGCGCGCGTCTGGTAGAAGCGCTCGACGATATCAGGATTGACGTCGACGGACCCCAAAGGCCTCAGCGTCGAGCGGCGGCGGATCGCGAGTTCGAGTTCGTCCTTGCTCAGAAAACCCGAGATTGGGCGCGGGGGATAGCGCATCTCGTCCCACAGCCAATGGTCGTAGCCGTTGGAATAGAAGATGATCGGCCGCTGACCGAATTCCTTTTCGAGGCAATCCGCGTAGAGTTTTGCCTGCTGCTGGCCGACGCGCGGGTCGCGCTTGGTGCGCTTCGCCTCGACGAGGCCGAGCGGCTTGCCGTCGTCGCCCCAGAGCACGTAATCGACAAAACCTTCGCCGGAAGCGTTGGGCATGCCCTTGATCGGGTATTCGGTATCGTAGCCGGGCTTGGTGAAGGTCCAGCCGACTTCGTCGAGCAGGAGATCGATAAACGCGTCGCGCGTGGTCGCTTCGTCATAGTCGTGCGTGTCCGGCGCCTTGGCATTGGCGGCCTCCGCCGCGGCGACTTGCGCCTGCAAGGCCTTGATCTCGGCATTCAGTTTTTCGCGCTCGGTTTCCGAAGCGAGGCGCCGCCTTTCCGTCTCCTCGCGATCCTTTGTAGTTTCTGCGAAGCGGCGCGCGATCTCCTGCAACTGGCCGAGCTTGGCGACCGCGATCGTGGAGGTTCGCGGCAAGGCTTCAGGCGAGAACACGAGCCCGGCGTCGGGGTGGACGGTTCGGCCATAGGTTCGCGCGAGCCAATAGGACAGATGAAACAGTTCGCGCAGCGCGGTTGCCGCCTGCGCCTGCGGCACGGCCTTCGCCTCGTGGACCGCCGCATTGCCGAGGTCCTTGACGATCCGCGCCTTGGCGACCAGCGGCGGGCCAACGAGCTTCTGAAACGTCGGTTCGTGGATGCGCGCCGCCAGCGTCGTGTCGTAGGGGTCGCGCAGGCTCGAATCGTGGCGATAGAGCCAGCGCACCATCGTTTCCAGCGCGAAGCGCGCATAGAAGCAGGCGGCGCGAGGATCGGCCCAGGCGAGGTCTTCCGCCCGCGCGGCGTGTTCGTGAACGGCGGGGAATTCGGCGGCGAGGAAGGCGAATTGCGACATCGATGCTGTCGATCCGGGGCTTGTCACGCCGCGTTGGCGACCGCCGCCACTTCTAGGCGCACGCCGGTTTGCTTTTGCAGCACGCTAATGACGCCGAGGAGATTTTCCGCCGTAGGGTTCCCCTGCCGACCGAACATCCGCATCAGGCTCTTGGCCGGCGTCCCGGTCGCCGCGGCGAGGCGCTCGAAGCCGATCGTGGCGTTGATGTAGTCGCGCAGCACGGATTTGGCAGTGGCGACGTCGCCGTCGAGCATGGTCTGCACCGCTTCCTGCAACAGAGCTTGCCGGAAGGCGGGGTCCGCCGCGACGCGGGACTTGATCAAATCGTTGAAGCTGCGGGTGAGCGGCATGACCTCTCCTCCTTCAATTTGGCCGCGCCGGCTTGCGCGACTTGTAATCGAGCCAGAAGCTCTTGGCCGTCGCAATATCGCGGCTTTGACGCTTCTTGGTTCCTCCGAGAAGCAGAATGACGATCCTGTCGCCGTCTCTGCCAAAATAGAGCCGGTAGCCGGGACCCCAATCCAGCTTCAACTCGAAAACGCTTTCTCCGACGCCGGAGACGTTCGAGACATTGCCCCGCTTCAAACGATCGAGCGCCACTGTAACCTTGGCCTGCACCCGCGCGTCCAGTTCACGGAACCAGCTCTCGAACGGGGCTCGTCCGTCGGAGTCCGCGTAGACGAGAATCCTAAGCTCGGCCATTTGGTATCATATACGTTACCAATTTGCAATCGAAAATTCGCCAAATCGCTTTGCGATCCTTCGATCTTCACCGGTAAGCGCCGTCAGCGGCAAGCTGGCCTTGGCCGAGCGTACGTTCGCTCCATGGCCTTCCGGCCGCGAGAGCGCGAGCTCGGGTGAACTCGCAGAGGAGACCTTGGCGTCCAAGTCATGCCCTTGACGACGCGGAGGCCGGACAATTTTGCGGCTTCTCTGCAACGAATTGTGGCGGCGCGCGTTGGGGCGGACGGGGTCCGACAGACCGTCGGATCAAATTCCGCTGGAGCTTGGCATGGGCGTCCTCCTCCTCATCATTGTCCTCCTCCTGATTTTTGGCGGAGGGGGCGGATATTATGGCTACCGAACGTATGGAGGGCCTGGCCTCGGCGGGGTGCTCGGGCTCGTCCTCGTGATCCTCCTCATCCTTTGGCTGGTCGGCGGCCTCGGTCCCTACGGCGGACACGTTTAGAACCGGGCGGAGCGGCGTCCAGGGATGCCGCTCAGGCAGCCGCGCGCTACACGGACCTCACGTCGTCGTCGACTTGAACTTGCTCATCAGATAGGGCCCCGAGCGCACCGCGGGGTATTTCGGCCTCCCGCCCGGGGCGAGGCAGGCGGGCAGCGCGGTGATTTCGGCGTTCCAGTTGGGCTGGTGGAAGAAGGCGAGGGACTGGCGGCGCGCTGCGGCGCCGTCGGCGGGGATCGTGACCCGGTGCAGGGTCGAGGTCCAGCGGTCGTTGGTCCAGCGCGCCATGAGGTCGCCGAGGTTGACGATGAAGGCGCCGGGACGCGGGCGGACCTCGACCCAGGCGCCGTCGGGGGCGAGGATCTCGAGCCCGCGCGAGCCGGACTCGGGCAAAAGGATCGTCAGGCTGCCGTAGTCGGTGTGGGCGCCGGCGCGCATCTGCCCGGGCGCGGGCGGGCCCAAGAGCGCCGGATAGTTCAGCGCCCGCAGCGCGCTGACCGGCGCGTCGATGAAGGGGGCGAAGAAGTCGTCCGGCAGCTTCAGCGCCACCGCGAAGGCGCGCATGGTCCGCGCCGCCAGATCCTCCATCGCCGCGTAGTACGCGGTCCACGCCTCGCGGAACCCCTCGGGCGCGTCGGGCCAGATCGTCGGGGCGAAACAGAAGCCGAGCGCCTCGGGGTCGGCGAGGCCGGCGGGCGCCCGCGCCGGGCCGCCGTTGAAGCTCTCCTTCTTGTCCGGCGGGGCGGCCACGCCCCGGGAGCGGGCGAGCGATTCGGTCTCCGGCGCAAGATAGCCGTAAGGATAGCCGGGATAGGGCGCCTTCGCCGCCTCCTTTTGCTCGATGGGCAGCGAGAAGAAGGCCGCCGCTTTCGCCCAGGCCGTCTCGATCGTCGCCTCAGGCACGCCGTGGCCGGCGACGGCGAGAAAGCCGGTCGCCCGGCAGATGGCGTCGATCTCGGCCCCGAGCGCCCGCTTCTCCGCCGGTGAGGCCGCCTCGAACCGGCCGAGGTCGAACACGGGAAAAGAAGCGTCGCCGTCCATTGGGCGAAGCCTACCGATGCGCGGACGGGCGGGCAACGATTGTCCGGGGCTGTTCCGCAGGCGCCGATCCGTGGACAAGGCCGGCGATCATCTTCCCACGCTGCGCGGCGTCAAGGCCATGTTCTGAACTGAAAAATGAAAGTAATTCCCATGTTTCCCGGCGAATTTGGCTTCGAGTTCAGCCTGATGTGTCGCCCTCCCGCGATTGTGTGACTTACGTCACAGACAATTTCGCCGGGGCGGGTCAGGTTGACCGCTGCTCCGACACGGTCGGAGCCGGACCGAGGAGGACGACATGGCCGAACTCATTATTTTCGTCGATACCGATTTTGGAGGTTTGCACACCCACATTTTCGGGACGACGCCCCGTTTCACGCAACTCGCCCTCGGCGGCGTCGGCAGCGGAATCAACGGCAACTGGAACGACAAAGTGTCTTCCTTCGTCATCGTCAGCGGGACTTGGCAATTCTTCAAGGACGAGAATTTCAACTCGCCGCAGGGCAATCTGGAGGGATTTGGTCCTGGCCATTACCCGTCGGTCACTGCCGTCGGCATCGACAATGACGCATTATCCTCGGTGAGATTAACGTAATCCTTACCTCGCAAATTGCGCGGCGAAAAAATTCGTCGCGCCGTCGTTTCGATATGTACAAAGCATCAGAAGATCTCAGCTTGGACTAGCGCGCATCGCGGCGTGAGCCCGAAGACTCGGTTCGATGGGTCCGGCCCAGTTCTCCCGAAAGCCGCCATCTCGCGAAGCTCACCCCCGCGTCGCGGCCGGCCGCGGCCCGGGCTGGGGCATCAGGCTGACATGGGCGGCGGCGACCTGCCAACCGACGCCGGTGCGGAGCCAGACCTGGCTCTGGCGCCCGGTCGTCGTCGCGCCGACGCGCTCAAATTCGGTGTTGGCGGTGGCGAGGTCGCGGCCGTAGGTGGTGATCACGGTGTTGATCAGGCGGCGCGTCATGTCGATCGGCGGCCGGCTGGCGCGGAAGGCGGCGATGGCGTCGTAGCCGTAGAGGTTCTCGGCGACGCCGTAGCGCAATGCATACGGGCTCGCCCAGAAGAGCCGGTCGAGCTCGGCGGCGTCGTTGGCGACGAACGCCTTCTCGTAGCGGGCGAAGGCAGCCGTGACTTCGGCGACCACCTCGGGGATGTTGATCTCGATCATGGAGCGGGAACCTCAACGGGGAGCGCGGGAGGGGTGAGCGCGGCGACGGCGCCGAGCCGTTCGGCTGCCGCGGCGACCCGGAGCGCGAGATCCTCGCGCCACGGCGCGGCGACGATCTGGACGCCGAGCGGCAGAGGGCCCGGATCGGCGACCGGCGCGGCGACCGCCGGCAGGCCGGCGAAGGAGATCGGCTGGGTGAAGACACCGAGATGGCCGGCGGCCGGCAGGCGCGCGCCGTTGAGCTCGATCCACCCCTGACCGATCGGAAAGGCCGGATAGGGCGTGACGGGGGTCAGAATAACATCGACCTTGGCGAAGACTTCGGCCATCTGCCGGCAGTACCAGCGGCGGAAGCGCTCGGCATGGACGTACCAGGCGGCGGGGACGAGCGCGCCGGCAAGGAAGCGGGCGCGCGTCTTCGGATCGAAGTCCTCGGGTCTCACGATGAGATCGGCGAGATGCAGCTCGGCGCCCTCGACCGAGGTCATGATCATCGCCGCGGCCCGCCCGAGGCCGGGCGAGGGCAGCTCGATCGGCTGGGATACGCCGAGCGCGGCGGCGACGCGCTCGACCGCGGCGAAGGCCGCCGGCTCGCCCTGGCTCAAATAATAGCCTGCGGCGACGGCGATGCGCAGGCCGTCGGCGCCTTTTGCGAGCGCAGGCAGGACCGGCTCCGGCTGCCGTGCGGCTGAGGCCGGGTCCTCCGGGTCGGCGCCCTGGAGCGCGTCATAGGCGAGGGCGAGATCCTCGGCCGAGCGGGCGAACGGGCCGCCGACGTCGAGGCTCGCGGCGAAGAGCCGCATGCCGGCGCGGCTCAGCCGGCCGAAGGTCGGCCTCAGTCCGAAAACGCCGCAGAGCGCCGCCGGCACCCGGATCGAGCCGTTGGTGTCGGAGCCGAGCGCCAGCGGAACGAGCGAGGCGGCGACCGCCGCGCCGGCGCCGCCGGACGAGCCGCCGGCGATGCGCGAGGGATCGTGCGGATTGCGGGTCGGACCGTGGTGCGTGTTCTCGGTCGAGAAGCCGAAGGCGTATTCGTCCATGTTGAGGGCGCCGACGAGGATCGCGCCTGCGGCGCTGAGGCGCCGCACCAGCGCGGCGTCGCGCGCGGCCGGCGGGCGGTCGCGGTCGATCAGCGAGCCGGAGATCGTCGCGAGGCCGGCGACGTCGTAGAGGTTCTTGACCGCGAACGGCACGCCGGCCAGCGGGCCAGGGTCGAGCCGAGCGTGGACCGCCGCGTCGACCGCCGCGGCCTCGGCGAGCGCCCGCTCCGTCGTGACCGCGGTGAAGGCGTTGATCGCGCCGTTGCGTTTCTCGATCGCCGCCAGCGCCTCGTTCACGACTTCCGTCGCGCTCCGCTTGCGGGCGCGGACGGAGGACGCAAGCTCGCCGAGACTGCCCGGGGTCATCGCGCCTCTCCCTCGTCCGGGGTGAAGACGGCAGCGGCCACGAGCGCCTCGGGCAAGGGCGTCGCCATGAGCTGGCCCGCCACGCGCGCCAGTACGGCGAAGGCGCCGATCACGTCGCCGAGATCTTGAGATGCGATGGTCAGGCCGACGGCCTTCGCCGCCTCGGGGACATAAGCCGCGGGATCGAGAGGCTCGGCCATGCTATTTCGCCTTTCCGATCACGCCGGCGACGTACCAGTCGAAGCTTCCCATCTTGTCGCCACCCCAGGCTTCGCCTTCCTTGATGCGGACGATTCCGGTATTGTCGACGATCGGCCCGGTGAACGGATTGAACCCCTTTTCGACCTTGTCGGCCGCCGCGGTCACTTCCTGGCGCACCTTTTCCGGAACTGCGGGGCCGAACGGCGCGATGGCGATCATCTGGCCCAGGCCCTCGCGCACCATGGCCGGCTTGAACGTTCCGTCCATCACGCTCCTCGCGGTCGCGGTCATGAACGGTCCCCAGGTGAAGCCGAGGCCGGTGATCCAGCCTTTCGGCGCGAGCGCGCGGGCCTCGATCGACTGGAAGCCGATCGAATTGACGCCGCGGCCTTCGGCGACCTGAATGACCGTCGCCGGCGAGTTGACATGCATGGCGATGACGTCCGCCCCGTCGTCGATCAGCGCGTTCGTCGCCGCCGCTTCCTTCGCCTTGTCGGACCAGCTGCCCGTCGTCACGACGTGCACCTCCGCCTTGGGATTGACCGACCGCGCGCCCAGCGCAAAGGCGTTGATGTTGCCGATGACATAGCCGATCGGCACGCCGGCGACGAAGCCGAGCGTATTCGATTTGGTCATCAGGCCCGCCGCCACGCCCATCGGGTACCAGGCGGCCTGGGTGTCGCCGAAGAAATTGCCGAAATTGGCCGCCTGCATCCAGCCGCCGGCATGCTCGAAGTCCACGTCCGGATGCTTCTTGGCGAGGTTGAAGGCGAATTGCTGGTGGCCGAAGCTCGTGGCGAAGATCAGTCTCGCGCCCTGCTGGATCATGCCTTCCATGACCCGCTCGGCCTCGGCCGATTTCGGGCACGTTCTCCGCCTCGAGCACGCTGACGCCGGGCAACGCCGCCTTCATCGCCATCAGGCCGTCGTGCATGGAACGGTTGTAGCCGTAGTCGTTGATCGAGCCGACGTAGATGGCGCCGACGATGAGCTTGTCGGCGGCGGCCGCCGGCCAGGCCGCGACGAGCGCGAAGAAGGCGAACAGAAGGAGCCGCAGTCTCGTCATGGCGAATGTCCTCGCGTCATTATCGGGGCGGCCTATTCCACCCCGAGAAAAGTGCGGCCGAGCCCCGCCGGCGCGGCGGATCGGCCCCTCAAGCCCCAGAGGATCAGAACCAGCAGGGTCAGAAGGTAGGGAACCATGTTCATCAGGAACGGCGACACGTCGAGCCCGCGCGCCTGGAACTGCAATTGCAGCGATTCCGCGCCGCCGAAGATCAGCGCACCGACGACGGCCCAGAGCGGGTTCCATCCGGCGAAGATGACGAGCGCAATGGCGATGAAGCCGCGCCCCGCGGTCATGCCTTCGTCCCAGGTCAGCGCGACGGCCAGCGACAGATGCGCCCCGGCGATGCCCCCGAGGGCGCCGGCGACTGTCAGCGCCTGATACTGCATGAGATCAGGCCGGCGGCCGGCGGCGAAGGCCACCGCCGGCGCCTCGCCGACCGCGCGCAGCGTGAGGCCCCAGCGGGTGCGGTAGAGAACGCCCCAGAGCAGCGCCGCCGTCGGCAGGGCGAGCCAGACCAGGGCGTCGAAGGGGCCGAGGCGCGGCAGGCCGACGGCGAGCCCGCCGACGAACGGGCGGCCGATGAGCGCGCTCGCGCCGAGGCCGAAGAACATCAGACTCAGTCCCGCCGCCAGCTGGTTGGCGTGGCGGGAGACGACGACGTAGCCGAAAAGACAATTGGCGGCGACCCCGGCGAGCGCCGCCGCGGCGACGCCGAGGTAGGGGTTCAGCGTGAGAGAGGCGGCGGCGAAGCCGGTCGAGGCGCCGATCAGCATGAGGCCCTCGAGGCCGAGATTGACGATGCCGGCGCGCTCGCCGACGAGCTCGCCGAGCGTGGCGTAAAGCAGCGACGTGCCCGAAAGGATGGCGCTCGACAGCGCCGCGATGAAGAATGGCGGGGTCATCGCCCGCCGCCCCTGCCGCGCTCGATGAGGACGATAAACAGGATCGCCGCCATGAGCAGGTTGATCACCGAAAAGGGCACGCCCTGGCTGATCTGCAGCACGTCGCCGATCGAGCTCAGGACGGCGAAGACGAAGGCCATCACGACGATGCCGACCGCGCCGCCGCCAGCGAGCCAGGCGACGAGGAAGCCCATGAAGCCGTAGCCGGGCGAGAGCTGAGCCACGAGCCGGCCCTGGATGGCGGAGACTTCGGCCATTCCGGCAAGGCCCGCCGCGCCACCCGCGGCCGCCATGGTTGCGATCATATAGGCGGAAACGGGAATGCCGAGCCGGCGGCTCGCTTCAGGCCCGCCGCCGATCGCCCGGATCTCCAGGCCGAAGCGGGTGCGGCTCATGACGAAGCCGTAAAGACAGAGCGAGACGAGGCCGTAGGCGAGCCCGAGATGGATCCGCGTGCCGTCGAGGGTCGGCAGGCGCGCGGCGTCGACAAAGGCCGGCGACTCGGGATAGGAGGCGCTTTCCGAGCTCCGCCACGGGCCGAAGATGAAGTAGCTGACGATCAGCGGCGCGACGTAATTGAGCAGGAGCGTCGAGATCGTCTCATTGACCAGCTTGGCCGCGCGGAGCAGGCCGGGGATCGTCGCCCATAGCGCGCCGCCGAGGAAGCCGAGCGCCGTCATGAGCGGCAGCAGCGCCCACGCCGGCCAGTCGGCGAAGCGCAGCGCTGCGGCGGTCGCGAGCCATGCGCCCATGTAGAGCTGTCCCTCGCCGCCGACGTTGATGAGGCCGAGACGGCTCGGCGCGGCGACCGCGACCGAGGTCAGGATGAGCGGCGACATCCGGACGAAGAGCTCGGAGAAGCCGTAGGAATTGCCGAAGACGTAGACGAGGGTGTCGCGATAGGCGCGCAGCGGATCCTTGCCGTCGACGATGAGGAGAGCCGCGAAGACCGCCGACGCCGCGGCGACGACGATGAAGGCGCGCCAAGCGCCCCGCTGCATGGCGAGGGCCGCCTGCGCCCATCGCGCGGGCGAAAGCTCACGCGGCATCGGCCGCTCCCGCCATGCATGGCCCGATCCGTTCGGGGGCGAAGGCGTCGGGGGCGAATTCGCCGGCGATGGTCCCGCCGCGCATGACGATGATCCGGTCGCTGACCGCGAACAATTCGTCGAGCTCCTCCGAGAAGAGGAGGAGGGCGGCGCCCGCGGCGCGCGCCTCGAGGAGCGCGGCGCGCAAGCCCTCGGCGCTGCGTGTGTCGAGACCGCGCGTCGGATAGAGGGCGACGATGAGCCTCGGCGCGTGCGCGAGCTCGCGCGTCAGCACGACGCGCTGCTGGGTTCCGCCGGAAAGCCTGCCGGCTCTGACCTCGAGCGGGGTCGGCGGCAGGCCGAGGCGCGCGGCGGTTCTCTGCATGTCCGCGACGAGCCGCGGCCAATCGAGCCCGAGGCCCTTATGGTATCGCCGGCCGAAGCCGAGGCCGAGATTTTCGCGAACGGCGAGCGCGGGGACGAGCGCCAGCGTCGCCGGATCGTCGGGAATGCTGGCGACGCCGCGCGCGCGGATTTTGGCGACCGGCCAGCCGCCCGCATCCTCGCCCCACAGGGTCTTCACGCCGCGGCTCGGGCGGACGAGCCCGAGGACGAGGTCGGCGAGCTCGCGTTGTCCGTTGCCGGACACGCCCGCGACGCCGAGGATTTCGCCGCCGTGCAACTGCAGCGAGACCCGGCGCAAGGCGACGGAGCCGTCGCCCGGCTGAGTGTCGATCCGCTCGAGCGTCAGCGCCGCTTCGCCACGGGTCGAAGGCGGCGCGGACGCTGGGGGAGGCCGGGCAGCGAACGCGCCGAACATCATGCCGACGAGCTCGGCTTGGCTGGCGTCGCGGGCGGGGGCCGAACCGACCACGCGGCCTTGCCGCATGACCACGACGCGGTCGGCGCAAGCGGCGACCTCGCCGAGCTTGTGGGTGATGTAGACGATGCCGTGGCCCTCGTCGCGCAGCGCGGCGATGTTGCGGAAGAGCCCGTCCGCCTCCTGCGGCGCCAAAACCTTGGTCGGCTCGTCGAGAATGAGCAGGCGCGCGCCGGCGAGCAATTGCTTGAGGATCTCGACTTTCTGCTGGTCGCCGACGGAGAGCCGGCCGACCGGACGCCTGAAGTCGACGCCGAAGCGCAGCCGTTCCGCCAGCCGGGCGGCCCGGCGGCGGATGTCTGCCGGGCCGATCGTCCAGGGCGCATCGTCCAGAAAGAGCGCAATGTTTTCCCAGACAGTGAGCGCCGGGATCAGGCTGAAGTTCTGGAAGACCATGCCGATTCCGAGACGGCGGGCCTCACGCGGCGAGCCGATGCTCGCCGGCTTCCCCGAGACGAAGAACGCGCCGGCGTCGGACCGGTAGTAGCCGTAGAGGATCTTGCAGAGGGTGCTCTTTCCCGCGCCATTCTCACCCAGGAGCGCCACGACCTCGCCGGCGCCGACGGCGAAATGTTCGACGTCGTTTGCGGTGAGCGCGCCGAACCGCTTGACGACGCCGCGGGCCTCGATCAGCGGGGCGGTTCCCATCATCGGCGGCCTTGCGGCGAACGCGGCCAGGCCTCGCCCGCCGGACGCGCGCGTCCTCGAGGCGCATCGCTCAATGCCGGCATCGCTCCTCCTCCCGCTCGCCCTGCGCCGCGGCCGGCGGCGCGTCAGCCCGTCGAGGACAAGCAAGAGACATGCCGTGCGAAACTGCCGCTGGTCGGATCGCGAGGCGAGATGCCGGGCGCCGCGGCGGCGCCGGCGGGCGTCAGGTCGCGGCCAGGAGCGGCGAGAGCGCGGCGCCGGGAAGACCACCATCCGCGGGCGGCCCGATGCAGACGATCCGCGTTACGGCGTCGCCCTTGGGCCAGGCTCCCGCCTCCTCAAGCGTCCAACGCCGTCCGACGAGCTGCAGAAGATAGCGGCGCGACGGCGCCTCGGCGAGCTAACAGATCGGCGACGAAGGCTTACGCATGGCCTGCGCCGGAGATCGTCTCACTTCATCTCCTTGCTGTCGTCGACCGCCGTCTGCTCGCCCTTGGTCGAGAGCTTGACGACGCTCTTGGCGTCGAGGTCGAGGGCGTTCATGTCGACCATTCGGATGGTCTGGTCCTCGTAGCTCTTCCAGTAATATTTCAGCGCCTGCGGATCGCGGGCGACTGTCAGCATCGTGTAGTCGGTATGCACGACGCCGTCGTGTTCCTCGCGGGCGACGCCGACGGGAATGTCGAAATTGTTCAGGATGTGGAAGACCTGGTAGATCCCGCGCTCGGCGGTCTTCTCTGGGATCGCGGTTGCGCTGAAGACGGCGGCCCGGACGAAGCGCGACGGCGGCGAGAAGTCGCCGGGCAGGCCGAGCATGCCGGAGCCCTGCCCAAGCTGGCGAAAAGTCGTGTCCGATATCGTCACGGGCGGCACGTTGCGCGGATTGAGCGCGATGTAGTTCCTGAGGTTCGTCATGTGCCAGTCGAAGCTCGGCGAGTTCGTCATCACGCCGAGCGGGTTGTCGAACACTTTCAGCTTTCCGCCGATCGGCTCGATGGCGATGCTGGCGCCCGTCTTGTCGTAGACGACATAGTGGAAGGGCTGCGGCTCCGGCGGCCAGCCCTTGAGCAGCGTCGGCGCGACGATCGCCTCTTGCGCCTCGACCGCGGCCCGCACTTCGGCGACCGTGCTGAAGCTCGTCAACAGCCAGTTGGGAAAATCGGCCATCGACATCGACGATGCGCGGTTCTCGGGCGTCGTCGGGGTGTAGTCGGCGAAGGTCGGGAAATAGAAGGCGCCGACCGCGAGCCCCTTCTCGTTCATGCCGTCGAGGATGGCGAGATCGTCGAAGGCGATAGCGCCGACGGCGGCGTATTTCGCCGTCCATTGCTTGCCCGGCCCCAATGGGGTCTGGCCGGTGAAGGCGTAGCCTCTCGGGACCAGCACGACGCTCGTGTCGATGAACATGCCGAATTCGAGCGTGCGTCCATGGACGATGCTGCCGTCCGCGGTCTTGAGCATGATCCCCGTGCAGGCGGACGCCGTCGAGGCTGCCGCCAAGGTCGCAGCCGCGCCAAGGGCGACGAGCCGCTTCATCAGTCGCTGCAGAAACATGTATCCTTTTCCCTTCGCCGCGCCCATCCCGTCACTTCGGGAACAGCCCGGAATTATCCCTCGACCGGGAAGCGGAACGCCGCCGTATGGTCGCGGCCGCCCTCGCCGCGCGCGATCGCCTCGTCATAGAGCTTCGCCACGCTCGGCATGAGGGCGAGCGCGATGTCATGGCGGGCCGCCTCGTCGATCATCAGGCGCACGTCCTTGCGAGCCATCTCGACGGTGAACGCCGGCGGCTCATAGGGTCCGGACGCGACCTTGGCCGCGCGCGAGGCCAGCAACTCGCCGGGATTGAACTGCTTGAACATCGCCACCGCATCGGCGGGCGCAACGCCGGCCGCATCGGCGAGCCGCACGACGTCGCCCACCACCCCCATCATGCCGATCAGCGTCAGGTTGCCGAACAGCTTGTAGGCCGCGGCGGCACCGGGTTTCGGCCCCAGGTTGACGACCCGGCCGGTCATCTTCTCGAGTTCGGGCATGAGCGCCGCGATCTGGGCCTGGTCGCCCGAAACCAGCATGATGCCCGTGCCCTCGCGCGTATTGACGGGCCCCATGAAGACGGGCGCATGGATGAAGACCTTGCCGCGTCCGGCCCAGCGGGCGACGCGCTCGACCGTCGGCGTCGGCGCGGTCGTCGTGTGGTCGATTATGAAGGTCGACGCCGGGATGGAATTCGCCAGCGGCTCCAACACCCCGTCGACCGACGCGTCGTCGGCGAGCGACAGATGGATGCGCTCAACGCCCTCGATCGCCGCGCCCGCATCGGCGAAGGCCTTGGCGCCGTCGGGCTCGAGCGCCTTCGCCTTGGCGGCGTCACGGTTCCAGACGTTGAGCTGATGCCCGTTGTCGATCATGCGGCGGACGAAGCCGGCGCCCATCAGGCCGGCGCCGAAGAAAGCAATCTTCATCGATCCTCCTTGGTCCGCGCGCCGCCGGAGGGCGCGGGCCTTCATCCCTATCCGCGTCCGCCTGCGTGAGCAACGCCCGGCGGGCGACCGTATCCGCGCTGTTTGATCGTTTGGTGAAGCCTGCGCCATCCCGACCCTTGCCGCGGAAAAGCGGGACGAGCGGGCTAGTCCTGGCGTTCGCGCCATGCCAAGAGGGCGGTCACGACGGCCAGCGACAGCACGCCTGCGGCAGGGAACAGGAGCGCCCGAGTTCCCAGTTCGCCGTGGACGATCGCGCCGAAGACGCCGCCGCAAATGAGCCCGACCCACAGCAGGAGATAGGGCAGCCACGCCGTGGCCGGCCCGGTCGATGAGAGCGCGTCGGCGAGCCGCTCGCCGAGATTGACCAGCGTGCCGGTGACGTAGCTGACTGCGGTCTTCGTCTGACCGGCCTTGTGGACGACGGCATTCTGCGCGCCCATCGCCAGCGCCATGAGGTAGGCTGCCTCTGCGCCCGGGAGCGGCGCGAGCCCAGCAGCGACGAGCAGTCCCGTCTCGGCGAGCAGGATCGCCGGCCGGCGCCACGCCTTCGCCGCGTTGGCGATGAGCCTGCCGCCGACGACGCCGACGACGAACACGCCGACCAGAGAGCCGGCGGCCGCGGCCTTGCCCAAGTGGACCCCGCCGATTCCGATGGCGAATTGCGTCGAGTTGCCGCTGGCGAAGGAGACGAAGAGGTGGCCGAGGGTCAGAAAACCGATCGCATCGACAAAGCCGGCGACGACCAGCAGCGCCGTCGCCAAAGCCAGATCTCCGAGTTCGTCGTCGTTCACCGCCGCTGTCCAGGGCCTGAGAAATCGCCTCGCCGCTTCGCCTGGGCGCCGGCCGCGATCGGGCCTCTATCCACCCCGGACCGCACGTTCGAGTTCGCTCTGGCTCATCTTGGAGCGGCCTGAAATCCCCTTCTCGCGGGCCTGACGGTAGAGTTCGGCGCGTGTCGGCGCGCCTTTCGCCCCGGATCCCCGGGACTGCTTGCCTTCGGTCTCGGCCTGCGCCGTCTCGCCGCGCCGCTCCTTCGCCTTGGTGCTCCGGTAGTTGCGTTCGTTCTCCCGCGGGCTTTGCTCGTTGGAGGCGCCGGCTTCACTGAGCGCGATCGCGATCGCCTGCCGGGGGTTTTTGACCTTCTTTCCCACCCCGAGTCCGCAATTCGCCGTGCTTATACTCGTGCATCACCCGCCCGACGGTTTCCTTCTGCGACTTGGATTGATGCGACGCCATCGTCCTCATTCCCTCTTGAAGAAGGCGGGCCGGCCTCGGCCGCCTCGGCAAAGCAACACCGGCTCGGTCGCGCCGGTTCCCGGCATCCCACGTCCAGGTCTGCGGAATTCAGTTCGCCGGGGCGTCGGCGGATCAAATCCTGCCGGCAAAAGGTTTTGTTGCCGCCAGCATCCGTTGGCGAGAAGGCGACCCATGGCTCGACCCGCAAAGCCAAAAGAAAAACGGCGTTCATCTTCGCTCGACGGGGCCGGGCAGGTGAGCCCTGCGATCCGGGGCGGAAAACGGCTCCTTGCCTGCTCTTGCTGGTTCCTCCTTGCCGGGCTTTCCGCCACGCGGGCGCACGCGCTCGACAAGGTGACGTTCGGCACCAACTGGCTGGCCGATCCCGAGGCGGGCGGATACTACCAGGCCGTCGTCGACGGCACCTACGCCAAATACGGTCTCGACGTCACCATTCTGCCCGGCGGTCCGGAGGCGAACGGGGGCATGCTGCTGCTTGCGGGAAAGATCGATTTCTTCCAGGGCGGCGATCTGCTCGGCAATTTCCTGTCCGAGAGCCGGCATATTCCAATCGTCGCGGTGGCTGCGGATTTCCAGAAAGATCCGCAGATCTTCATGTCGCATCCTGATGTCGGCCTGGACAAATGGACCGATCTGCCGAAAGCCACGATCGCCTACGTCAGCGCCGGCGGCATTTATTCCTTCTACGCCTGGATGATCAAAGCCTGGGGCTTCAAGCTTTCGGTGGTCAAGCCGTATGATTTCAATTCGGCGCCGTTCATTATTAACAAGGACTCGATCCAGGAGGGGTACCTGACCTCGGAGCCTTATGCCGTCGAGCAGCGGGGGCATTTCAAGCCCAACGTCTTCCTGCTGTCGGACTACGGCTACTCTACGTATTCATCTCTTATCGAAGCGCGCCGCGACACGGTCGACAAGGATCCGAGCCTCGTGCAGCGCTTTGTCGACGCCTCGGCGATCGGCTGGCAGCACTATCTCTACGGCGACAACGCCAAAGCCAATGCGGCGATCAAGCGCGCCAACCCAGGCATGACCGACGGCCAAATCGCCTATTCGGTCGCCAAGCTCAAACAATACGGCATTGTCGATTCGGGCGACGCGCTGAAGCTCGGCATCGGCGCGATGACCGCGGCGCGGGTCAAGGACTTCTTCGACAAAATGGTCAAGGCCGGGATCGTAAAGCCCGACACGGACTACATGAAGACCTTCACATTGCAGTTCGTCGACAAGGGCGTGGGGGTCGCGCTAGGCTCGAAGGAAAACGGCGATATTCGGTGACGCCCCAAAGGCTTCCCATCGGCATTGAGGCGATCAGACGACCGGCAACCCCGGAGGATCGATCGGGGCAAATCGCTCGCCCGCCGGCGTGGCGAACGCGACCAGAAAGTTTTGGCGCGCTACCGCCTCGGCCTTCGCGACGATCCCGTCCGGACCGACCATCGAGGCGCGCGCCGCATTGATCTCGTTGGCTCCGAGGAAACGTCCTTTTTTGTAACCTGTGTAGAGATTATTCAGGACAGACGCGTACGCTGCCTGCAGCGCCGCATCCTCGGGATTCCCCACGGGAGGCCGGGCCGGCGCCAGCGAGCGCAGATAGTCCGTTTCGCTGTGGGAGCTGAGCCATTCCTGAATGTTGAGGAATGTCTCGAAATGATCCTCGCCTTCCGCGATAACGGAACGGATCGCCTGGGTCCATTCGTCCGTCACGCGGCTCTTCACGTCCGCGGGCGGAAACTGCAACGTCGCGAGTATATTGTTGTAGAGACCATCGACCCCGGTCGATTGCGCTTCGATCTGGATGAAATCGTCGATCGCCTGTCTCGTCGCTGCGCGGGCCATCACCGGCCGAAAGGGTCCGGGGTTCTGATGCGGCACCTGACTTGCCACCCGTAACGCGGGTTCGAACTGACCGGGGTCCGACAAGCCGCGGATCACGTCATTGACGACCCGCGTATGGCGCATCTCTCCGATCGCGATGCGCATGAGCTCGGCGCGCGCCGCCTTCACATCGCCGGGCAGATCCGGATTTGCCTGGAGAGAGCGGTCGCTATCCGGCTTCAGCGAAAAGGCGGCGGCGAGATATTCCTGCAAAACGGCCAGTTCGACCCCGGCTGCGTAGTTGAGATTCGCCAGAAGCTCGGTCCGATCGCGAAAAGGCGTGCCCTGAACCGCAGTCGGGGAAAACGGCGCCGTCATCTCGCGGCGCGCGACAACGAAATGGAGCTCCTGCCAGCGATTGTTGATCTCGGAATAGCGCAGTTCGACGGGCGCCGACGGGGCCTCCGTAGCTTTCGCCGGCGGGGTCGTCCGGATGGTCCTGTCGCGGCGTTCCCAGGGGACGGGGGCATTCCAGGGTTGTCCTGCGGGCGTCCCCGGTGGCAGGACCGGCTGAACGATGTCCGGATGGTTGGAGGCCCAGTAGAAGCAACCGCAATCCCGGAAATCGTGCGTCCACGGGCTGCACAGGGACTGTGACAACTCTCCCGGCAGGAACGCGGCGGCAAGGGCGCCGTTGTCGTCAAGATAGCGCGCTCGCTTCGCGGTCAGCGACAATGTCTCCGGCCCGCCGTCATTGACGAAAACAAGCGTCACGTCGGTCCCCTCGGTCAACAGCCGGACAGCCGTCCAGGCGTCCGGCGGCTTTCGGCCGGGGCCGGCGCTAGGGGTGGCGAGGTCGCCATCGACTGCCGGCGCGTCCCCGAGGGCCGGCAGCCCGAGATTCAAGCTGAGCGGACCGAGGACGCCGAACGTGCCGGTGAGCCGTGACGCCAGCACCGAGCGCCCGCCTCTGAGATCGTCCGCGAGGGCTGCGTAGATGCTCGCGTCGGCCTGGGACAGATCGCCCGCGGCCTCGGCGCGGGCGACGCCGTCGGTATCGACGCTCGCCAAAACAATGGAGTTGTCGACCGAGTCCATCTCAAGGAAGGGGAAGAAACGCCGCTCGAGATTGCGCAGGTCGCATTCGAGACCGGGAAAGCAATTGCCGATTCCGGATTCCAACCGCGTCGAGACGGGATTCCCGGCCGTCATCGAAACCAGGTTCGAAGGGTCGGCGAAGCGGCGCACAGCGGCGGCGTTGCGCGGAATTAGCTTGGGCGGCTCAAGCGTCGACATGGTTTGGCCCCCTACGCGCCCGGTTCATCGCGTTTCAACCCAATCGGAACATTTTGGCGCATGGATCACATGCGCATACGACAGATCGAAGATGCGCGGGTGCGGAACCGCGAGCAGACGCTCGCCTGCGCCAGACCGAAACCGCCGGTGATTTGGCGCCGGCGGGGCCGCGGGCATGATCGACGTAGCGTGCATTATTGCACGGCCGCGGCGGCATCGATGCGGGCGAGCACGCTTGCGCGCCTCGCCGCCGCCGCGGGCGACAACACGCGAGCCCGCGGCCGTTCCACCAATTCGAGGCGCAGGGCCGCCAGGTCCGCCGCGGTCCGTTCGACCCAGCGCAAGAGGAGATCGTATTGCCACCTGGCAAGGGTCAGCGGCAGCGCGTTGGACTGGCGCATGAAGGGTGGCATCCGCATCGATGTCGAATTTCCATCCTCGAAGGACTCGACCTCGAACGGCGGTCGAACGAGGGCCGTGATGCGGTTTGCGTCGAGCGAAACGACCTCGATCAGGTTCTGCAGATCGGACAGCGCCCGGTGCCGCATGCGGGCGTGCTCGCTGAGCGGCAGAGGATCGTCGGCGGTCGGCGCGGCCAACTTGTAAAGAGCGTTGCGCAACGCGTCGCGGCCGCCCATCGCCCGCGTCGGATCCGCGCGGGCGCCGCCGTCGATATCCACTGGCTTTAGCTTCTCGGCCGGCAAATTGGCGGCCCGATCCCGACGGTACGCATCGACGTTGAACAATGACACCGTCTCATAGACGCGCTGGAAGAGATCGGCGACCCAACGATCGAGATCGGCGCCGGTGACCGCGGCGTTGCGAGCGCCTGCGTCGGCGCCGCGGTCATTGAGTTCATCCGCCGTCGACAGGAACGGCCGCCGATCAGGCGCGAAATCGGGAGGGCCCACGAATGCGACCGCTCTCGCCGTCAGCGTTCGCGCGGCCGCGCCACCTTGCAGGGAAACTTCGAAATGCACCTCGCACGTATCGTCGACGACGCCGAGCGACGGTCCGAATCCGGGCGACGGCAAGCTTGGGTCCGGGCTCTGGCTTTGGTTGATCACGTCATAAGTGTCGCCGGGCTCCACCAACTGGTTCGTCGAGGTTCCCCGCCAGCCGGCGTCGGCGTTGAGAAAGGCGTTCTCCGGCCGGACTGCGGGCGCGGGTCGCCCATTTTGCGGCGCTGCCCGCGCCGCCTCAGGCGGACCGTAGAAAAGGCCCGTCCCCGGCGTGTACCGGAAACGAAGGGTTTCGACATTGACCGCGTCGGACCAAGGCTCGCCCGCGGGTTGGGGCATGCTGCGCAGGAATTGCACGCTTCCCAGCGGAATGCTGCGACCGTGAGGGATCATCGGCGTCGGCGCCGTCGTCGGGTTGACCGCAAGGATCGGAACGCGGGAATTGTCGTTGGCGCTGATCGTCAAAGCCGGAAACGTACCGAACGCAAGTTGCGGGTTTCCGGCGCGTCGCGCCGCCTTCAGATTTCGCGCGGTAACCGTCAACTGGAGGGCCGCAAGCGCCAAGCCGTTCGCCTGCAGCAAGGCAGGCGTCAGCGGGACGTCCCGCCCACTGGCCGGGGCGGCGCCAGCGTCCCCGACCCTCGCCCAAACCTCATAGAAGGGAGCCACCGGTCGGATCAGGTCCCCGTCGCGAAATGCAATCGAGTCCGGCATGAACGGCTGCAGCGAACCATCCGGTTGGACCATCAGCGTCCAGGTCGGCGCAATCGTTGTTTCCCCGTCCGCGCGGGGCGCCAGCGTATCAATCCAGTCGTAGGCGCATTGGGGCGTCGAACTCCCGCCGAGCCTGGCGAACGCCAGACCCGGCGTCACGAAAATCGCCTGAATGACATCCGCCATGGGATCTCGCCCCGACGCTGAACCCGACATTTCTGGGTTGACAGCGAGCCGGAGCTTCAATCTGCGCCATTCCAACGCATCCGACAAGCCAAAACCGCGGCGGCGGTTTCGGCGTTTGCTCGCCACGATGCTATCCTGCGAGCCGCATGGCGGCCCGGATCGAAAACCTTCGCTTGGCCCGCTCGGCGCCCGGCCGCCGCGCCTGGCGCCCGAGCCTGCGCCAGGTGCGGCTCGCTTCGGGCCTGGTCCTCTTCACCTATGTGACGCTGCATTTCGTCGACCATGCGCTCGGCAACATCTCCATCGAGGCGATGAACCGGGGCCTCGCGCTGCAGAAGCTCCTGTGGCAGTCGGCGCCGGGCGCAATCCTCCTCTACGCCGCGCTCGCCACCCACATGGCCCTCGGGTTCTGGGCCCTCTATCAACGGCGCCAGTTCCGCTGGACGCGACTCGAGGCCGTCCAGCTGGCGCTGGGGCTCTCGATTCCATTCCTCCTCGCCGACCATCTCATCGGCACGCGCGTGTCGTTGAGCCTGTTCGACACGGACAAGAGCTACGTCCAGGAACTGCTCAAGTTCTGGGTCTTCTCGCCGCCGGCCAGTCTGCAGCAGTTCGCGCTCACGCTGATCGTGTGGATCCACGGTTCGATCGGCGTCCATTTCTGGCTGAGCCTCAAGCCGGTCTATCCGCGGATCAGAAGCCTTCTGCTCTCGTTTGCGGTGCTGCTGCCGGCGCTGGCGCTGCTCGGCTTCTACCAGGGCGGCAAGCAGATCGAGCGCCTGGCCCAAGACCGGGCGTGGCTCGCGGAACAGACGACGCCGGAGCGCTCTGGAACCCCGGCGGAGAACGCTCGTCTCGTGCGCTATCGCAACGAGACGCTCGCGGTCCTGGCGGCGATCCTTGCGTCCGCTTTTCTGGCTCGAGCGCTCAGACGGTGGCGGGAACGCCGCGTGGGCCTGATCGAACTGACCTATCCCGATCGCTCCATTCGCGTGCCGCGGGGCTTCAGCGTGCTCGAGGCGAGCCTGCTCCACAACATCCCCCATGCGCACGTCTGCGGCGGCCGCGGCCGCTGCTCCACTTGCCGCATCCGCTTGCTGGGAAGCTTCGACGACCTGCCCGAGGCGAGTCCGGCGGAGCAGGCGGTGCTGGAGCGGGTCGGCGCGGGCGTCGGGGTGCGGCTCGCCTGCCAGTTGCGGCCGACTTCGAACATCGTCTTCGTGCCGCTGCTGCCGCCGCATACCGCCATTGCCGATGTCCGTCGCGGCTGGCCGGCGAGCAGCGGCGACGAGCGCTACCTGGTCCTCATGTTCGTCGACCTTCGCGGATCGAGCAGGTTGGCCGAGCGGCGGCTGCCCTACGATACGGTGTTCATCATCAACCAGTTCCTCAAGGCCGTGAGCCGCGCGGTGATCGCCGCGGGCGGCGAGCCCAACCAGGTTCTGGGCGACGGGCTCTTGGCGCTGTTCGGCCTCGGCGTCAGCCCGGAAACGGCCTGCCGGCAGGCGGTCGCCGCCTGCGCGGCGATCGGCGCCAATGTCGGCGCGTTGAACCGGGCGCTCTCCCACGACTTGCCGGAGCCGCTCAGCTTCGGCGTCGGCGTGCATGCCGGGATGATCGTCGCCGGCGACATCGGCCACGAACGTCACGCCCAGTTCACCGTCATCGGCGATCCGGTCAATGTCGCGGCCCGCCTGCAGGATCTGACCAAGTCTCTCGGCTGCGAAGTCTTGATCTCCGAGGAAGTCTACGCCCAGGCGGGCTTCGACTTGGACGATCTGCCCGGGCGGGAGGTCGAGGCGCGCGGCCGCGAGGGCGTCTTGAAGGTCAGGATTGTGAAATCAGCGGCCGGGCTGGCGGCATTCCTGACGCCGAGGGCGCCGGCGGGGCCGTTGCGACGTCGCCAGGATAGCTGATGGAAACGGCATGAGGGAGAAGAATGCGATGAGCGCGGAGTTTCGTATCGATCACATTTCGCTTTGCGTGCGCGATCTGGGCGCCAGCGCAGCGTTCTACCGCGACGCGATCGGGCTCAAGGAGATCGAAAACAAAACCCGCCGCTTAACGATCCGCTGGTTCGCCTTCGACGGCCATCGCGCCATCCATCTCATCACCGGCGCTGACGAACCGCCGCCGCCCCGCCCGATCGCGGCGCATTTCTGTCTTTCGACGCCGAACTTCGACGAGACGCTCAGCGAGCTCGTCGGCAAGGGGATCACGCATGTCAATCTGAACGGCGAGCCCGGCAAGGTCTCGATCCGGGCGGATGGCGTCCGGCAGACGTATTTTCAGGATCCGGACAATCACTGGATCGAGGTTTGCGAGGCCAACGCCGATGGGACGGTCGGGGCGCCGGCTCCCGCTCTGTAGGGCGGCTCCGTTGCGCAGGCCCAGAAGCGAGGCGCCGGGCAAGGAAAATCTTGTCGATTCCTTGGCCGCCGGCCGGCTCTGACAAGGTGGCGGCAAGCAGGGCCGCTCCGCCTGTTCGTCCCTGTTAATCCCTGTTAATCGCTGATAACCGAAAGAATGGCTCCCGCCGCCCTCCATTTAGTGCACAAATCCATGGCATTTAATTCGCTTGAGACGATTTGCTGATGCGGAACATGAGGGCGGAACAGGGAAATCAATTTCCCTGTTCCGCTCCATAACAGGGAAAACGAGAGGGAGGCGGGCGCGCGGCGGAAAACCGGCTTTCTTGGGTCCGGCGCGCGAGCGTGGCCGTCAAGAATTTCGAGCGCGGCGCTGTCGGCGGCGTCGATACAGCCGATCATCAGCCGGAAGCCGGCGGCGGCGCCGGCATCGACGGGGACGGCCGTGATCGTTCGCGCGACCCAATTTGCCCTAGTGCCAATAGCGAATTTGCCCTATTTCGATTTTTGTGCATTGGATTATAATGGGCTTATTGCCGATCCGGGAATTGCTTTCATGGCCTACGTTCCGGGATGCGAATTCGACCTGTTCGTCAGCTATGCGCATGTCGATAACGAGCCTATCGAGCCCGCGGATCATGGTTGGGTCGATGCTCTAATACGCGTGCTGGAAGCCGAACTCGGAATGAGACTCGGCCGGAAGGATGCGTTTTCGGTCTGGAGAGACAATCAGAATCTGCGTGGCAACCACCAGATCCACGGTGAAATTCCCGAACAAGTTCGAAAGTCGGCGCTTTTCCTGGCTATTTTGTCGAAGGGCTATCTGACATCGGAATACTGCCTGCAGGAAGTTCAGGCGTTTACGGATAGGGTCGAAAAAGATTCGGAGAAGCGATTGTTTATTGTATGCATGGATCAGATCGGAGAGATTCAGCGTAATATCCCTGAATCTTTCCGGGATCTCAGAAAATATCAATTCTGGTTTGTTGACGCTAACCGGAAATCCCGCGTTTTGGGATATCCCTTGCCCCGCAATGACATTGTCGAGGATCGGCAATATTATTCCAAGGTCGGCGACCTGGGCGCCGATATCGTGGTCAAACTTGAGGAACTGCGTGAGCGAAGGGCCCCGCCTGCCAACTCGAATTTCCCCGCGATCGTCGAATCCCGGAGCGTAAGCAAGAGCGCTTACGTTCTATTGGCCGAAGTCACCGACGATCTCGACGCGCGTCGCGATGATGTTCGGCGCTACCTCGATCTTGCGGGAATCGGTTGCCTGCCCTCAGGGAGCTACCGCCTTGGCCGGGCGGATTTCGAGCCGGCGTTCCTGGCCGACATCGAGAAATGCGAAGCCTTCGTTCAACTGCTGGGCCCAAACGCGGGCAAAGCCCCGCCCGATGTGCCGGAAGGTTTCGGCCGGCTGCAGTATGACCTGGCCAAATCGAGAAACATTCCCATCGTGCAATGGCGCAGCCCCGAGCTGAACATCGGACAGGGCGTCAGCAATTCACAACGCGCGCTGTTGGCGTTGGACACTGTTCAAGCTACGCCCTTCGAGGACTTCAAACGAGCGATCGTGGAGCAGCTGACCAAGGCCGAGCCCCCAAATTCCAGCCGGGCTCCATTCCTGTTTGTGAACGCGGCTCCGGCGGACATTGACCGCGCCAACGCTCTGCTCGATGGGCTGAACGATAGCTTCGACTGCGAAATGCCGGACTACGAGCCGAGCGACAAGGCCGAAGCGATCCAGAACAAAATCGAACCGAAACTGATCGATTGCGACGCGCTGATCGTCCTTTACGGAGAGGCCGGGAAGACTTGGGTGACTAGCCAACTGCAGCAATATCGCAAACTTTCGCCGCGTCGAAAGAAAGATCCGCGCTTGCTCGCGGTGGTCAATGCATTAAGCGAAGCGCCGGCTGTCATTCCCATCAGGCTTCGGGGAATGACGACATTTCAGATCGACGAGGCTGTGGCGCGCATCAAGCAGGCCTTCGCGGTTTAATTCGCGCGGTTCTCCGAACCGCGCGCTTTGTCGAGAGGATCACGCAACGCGTGAGCAACATCGAGGAAGCCCAAGCGACGCCGCTTACAGGCGAGCGCACCACGAAGGGCGTGACCGATGTCGGGCCACCCAATTCCGACGACACGCCCTATCCCGGATTGCGCTCTTTTCGCCGTGACGAAACGCACATTTTCTTCGGACGCGAGGGAACGATCAACGAAATGGTCGATCGCCTCGCGGCGCATCGATTTCTTGCGGTCACCGGGGCCTCCGGATCGGGGAAGTCGTCGCTGGTGCGAACCGGACTGCTCGATGCGCTGGATCGCGGCCTGCTCGCCGAGGCCGGCCCCGATTGGTGCATCGCGGACTTTCGGCCCGGCGATCGGCCGCTCGCCAGACTAAGCCAAGCCTTGGCGCAGGCGCTGGGCCGAAACTTCACGCCGGACGAAATCGCGATCATCGACGCCCGGTTGGCGCGTGGGCCCCAGGGTTTGGTCGATTGGCTCGAAGAGATCAAATTTCCGCCACACCAGAACATATTGCTGCTGGCGGACCAGTTCGAAGAGATTTTCCGCTATCGCCGCGGCAACACAAGCGACGAAATCGAATCTTTCGTTGCCTTGCTGCT
Source organism: uncultured Alphaproteobacteria bacterium (assembly GCA_963772555.1). GTDB lineage: Bacteria > Pseudomonadota > Alphaproteobacteria > Rhizobiales > Beijerinckiaceae > Roseiarcus. Next base: position 126,072 of record CAVYXQ010000006.1, read on the forward strand.
CTTCAGCGCCGCTCGGCGAAAGCAACGTATCTTTGTTGTTATTACGATGCGGTCCGATTTTCTTGGCGAGTGCGCCCGCTTCACGGGTCTGGCCGAAGCCATCAACGACGGCCAATTCCTGACGCCCCGGTTGTCGCGCGCGCAATGTCAGGAGGCGATCGAGGGGCCGGCGCTGGTCTACGGGGGCCGCGTCGAGAAAGCGCTCGTCACGCGCCTCTTGAACGACTTGGGGTCAAATCCCGACGAGCTGCCGCTCATGCAACACATCTTGATGTTGATGTGGAGAAAGGCTGAAGGCAAGGCCGACGGCAGGGAGATCGTGCTGACCCTTGCCGCCTATGAAGAGCTCGGCGGAGTCGGCCCGGGGTCCTGGGACGAAACCGGCGACCTTGCGGCTGCCTCTGCATCCAACGTGGCGCGAGGAAACGGCGCGCTCTCCGATCATGCCGATAGAATTTTGTCGGCGCTCTCCCCTGAGCAGCAGAGGCTTGCCAATATTTTGTTTCGCTCGCTGGTCCAGACCGAGGGAAACATCGGCCGTGACGTTCGCCGACCGACTTCGATCCAGCAGATCGCTCTGGTCGCGGAGGTCGACCCGTCGCAGTTCTATCCCGTCGTCGAGGCGTTTCGCGCGCCGGGGCGGAATTTTCTCACTCCGGCCAGACCGGCCCCTTTGACGCCCGCGACGGTGGTCGACATCAGTCACGAGAGCCTGATCCGACAATGGCGCAAGCTTCGCAATTGGGCCCGCGACGAATTTCAAATGGCGGAAACCTACCGGCTGATCGAGAAGACCGCACAACTGTGGAATAAGGGGGAGGCTGGCCTGCTGCGGATGCCGGATCTCGGCAGGGCGACGGCGTGGCGACAGAAAGATCGCCCGAACGCGGCCTGGGCCGCCCGATACGGCGGCGATTTTGACTTGGCTTCGCGGTTTTTGGACAAAAGCCGACTGGACCGCATCCGCCGGCGTTGGACGGGCTGGGCCGTCGCGGCCTGCCTGTGCCTGGCCGCGGCGGGATTTGCAGTTTACCAAGTCAAGCAGGCTCACAGGATTGCGGCGGCGGCAGCAGAAAGCGCCAAGCTTGCGGAAGATAAGGCGAAGTTTGCGGAAATGCAGACGAACTTCGCCAGGGAACAGGCGAAACTCGCTGATGAACGGGCGGCCGCCGCCCAGTTCGCCAGGAACAATGTTGCCGATGAGCTGACCGATTACAATGTTGCGCCCAGGTCGGATTTGCAGTCAAACGTCGGCTCGAAGACACCGCTGTCAATACCCGGCGCTTCCAGGTTGACCACTCCTGGGCTTGTGACTTTGCAAGACAAAAGCGCGGACATTCTGTTGATAGACTCGTTGAATACACCTCATGAATGGACTATTCCTCATGCGATCCGCATTCCTTCAGCCGGATCTGCCGGAACATTCGACGATGATACACAATCTAAATTGAAGATGCGCTTGGACAATTTAACCAACGGGAATTTAGACACAAAACTTGTATTTTTCTGTTTGGGCTCGGTTTGCTGGGAGTCCTACAATGCCTCCTTGCGCGCCCTGCATGCCGGGTACCGAAATGTCTTTTGGTACCGCGGAGGGTTATCAGCTTGGCAGACCGACGCAGGCAGAAAGCAGGAGTTCATTTCGCAAAGCGTGAAGATCATCGAAGGCGCGTTGATCCAAAGCGATCAGTCTCCCCTGGAAAAATGGAATTTGGCCTCCTCGCTCACGGTGGGAGCAAATGTGCTGCTGGGGCTGGCTCAACCCGAAGTCGATAGCGCTCTCGTAGCGGCGGCGCGAGCGAAGCAAGCCCTGCAATCAATCGAATCGAGCTTTCCCGGTAATCTGCTTTTCGATAGCGATGTTATTGATGTTAATGAAGCCTTGATCAACATATATAAGCGGGGAAAATTAGTCGATCCTGCGCTGTCGTCCTATCGGGCGATTGAGCAAGTCCGAATTTCACTGGCCAGGGAATTTCCCGACAATTTGGAATTCAAGAGAAATATAGCGAGCGCGCTCGTCGCCCGGAGTGAATTTGTGTTCGAAAATGGAAGAAAGGAGTTATACGACGACGCCATCGTCGCGCTCAACCAAGCAAACGGCATCATGAACGATCTCTTGGCAAATCGCCCGAACGACGCTGATTGGCTGTTCACACAATCGCTGACTGAATATTTCAGGTACCATATTTTGGCCGTCCAGAAGCATTTTGATGACGCAATTGTTCACGCGAACAATGCAATTGAAATATCTAAAAAAATAAATGGTATTGAACCAAGCGAAGTTCACTCTCACAACATTTGGTACGTATTTTGCGATATTGCCAGTTTATACGGCGCGGAGCATGTGTTGGACAAGCAACTCGATTACTACAAACAAAGTCTGTCAGCGGTCAAGTCCGCAATTGAAGAATACAAAACCAGCGGCAAATTATTCAAAGACGCGTCGGTATCAAACTTAAGGATTGGCGATATTCTAAAGTCGGGAGGAGATCTTGATCGATCCCTCGGCGCCTATCAGGAAGCGGCGTCATCGGCGAATAGCGCAATCCAACTAGACGCGAAGGACGAAGATGCTTGGAAGGATTTGGCCGAAGCCGGAGAGGGGTTCAGCGACTTGGCCTTTGCGTTTGAACTGAAAAGCCAATTCGCTGACGCTCTCAAGAGCGCGGATCTGGCTAACAACTCGACCCAAGACAGTAGTTTATTGGTTCAGTTGAATCGAGCCCATGCGCTGATGTTTTTGAATCGAACTGACGAGGCTCGAAACATATATCTCCGATTTCGCTACCAAAATGATGAAAGGGGCAAAAAATGGGAAGATGACGTTCTGAGCGATTTCGCTGAATTCAGAAAAGCCGGTCTATCGAATCCCTTGATGGACACGATCGAGGCCCAGTTCAAACCGCCGGCGCCAAAAAATTGATTCGCAGCATTCGCGGCGTGATGACGGGTCGCACCCGCTGAAATTGGACCCAGCGCAGAAAAACGGCCGCGCGTCCCGGCCCTAGATCTCCGGCGGCTCCGTCGCGCCCGGCCCGAGCGAGCGCTGGACCATCACGGTGTCGGTCCAGCGGCCGAACTTGAAGCCGACCGAGGGCAGAGCGCCGACCTGGCGGAAGCCGAACCGCTCGTGCAGGCCGAGCGAGGCGCGATTGGCGGCGTCGATATAGCCGATCATCTGCCGGAAGCCGGCGGCGGCGCAGGCGTCGATCAGCGCCGCCATCAGCTGGCGGCCGATGCCCCGCTGCACCTGATCGGCGCGGACGTAGATCGAATGCTTGACGGTGTAGCGGTAGGCGGGCCGCTTGCGGAACGGCACGGCGTAGGCGTAGCCGACGACGACGCCGGCATGCTCCGCCACGATATGGGGCATCTTGCGCCCGCGCATCGATTTCCGCCGGCGCTTGAGGTCCTCGGCGTCCGGGGTCTCGAAGTCGCCATCGACGCCCGGATCGACGCCGCGCCGGATGTGATGCAGATAGATCGCCAGCATTGCCGGAACGTCGGCGTCGCGCGAGTTGCGCACCAGCACGTCCTCGGCCGCCTGCGGGTCCGTGGCTCGGGGCTCTTCCCTGTCGGCTTCCGATTTCATGCGCTTGGCGTCCAGGGCCGAATCACTCTCTGACGACATAGGTATAGAACCGAACCGCCCCGGATCCGTCCGCCTCGCGATAAAGCCCCTGGATCTCGGACTCGAAACCGGGGAAGACGTTCGAGCTTTTCTCGAACATCCTGAGATAGTCGAGCATCGGCCGGGCGCGCGCGTCAAGCCGCTCGCCCGGCACCACGGTCGCGATCCCCGGCGGGTAAACGACGAAGAGGGTGGTCGCGATCCGTCCTTCGAGCTCGCTCAGCGGCACATAGTCGACGTTGTTGCGCACAAGATGCCGCGAGGCCTCGCGCGGCGTCATCGCCATCTCGGGCATGTGCCGCAGCGCGAACTGGGCTTTCTGCAGGCTGCTGACGTCGTGCTCGCGGAAGAAGGCGTGCATCTCGGCGCAAAGCTCGCGCAGCCGCTTGCCGCGATAGCGGGCCTGGCGCCTGGCGACGAATTCCGGCATCGCCTCCTCGAGCGGGACGTTTTCGTCATGCAGCCGCTTGAAGGCGGCGAGCGACGACACGAGCGTCCCGGCCTTGCTCGATTCGACCCCCGGCGTCAGCAGGAAGAGCATCGAGTTGAGGTCGTTCTTCTCCGCCACCACCCGGTTCTCGCGCAGATACTGCACGACCACCGGCGCCGGCACGCCATGGGCTTCGTATTGCCCGGTCTTGCGGTCGAACCCCGGCGTCAGCAGCGTCAGCTTGGCCGGATCGGTGATGGCGAAGCCTTCTTCGAGCGCGGTGAAGCCGTGCCAGGCTTCGCCCGGAGCGAGCGCCCAATAGCGCGGGTCGCGGGCGAGGAGGTCGGTCGACACGCTCTCCCACGGCACGTCGTGCGCGCCGCCCGGCAAAGCCGCGTCGCGGATCGACACGCGATCGGGCACGAAGGGATCGAAGAACCAGCGCCGGGCGGGGTCGCGCTCCTTCTCGTCGAACTCGCGCCTGACCGCGCGCAGCTTCTTGCGCAATTCGATGCCGAGCCGGATCGTGTCGTCCCACAGCACTTCGCCCGACCGGCCCTTCATCATCTGCGCGCCGACGTCGAGCGAGGCGAACAGCGGATAAAAGGGCGAGGTCGAGGCGTAGGTCATGAAGCCTTCGTTGAAGCGCCGGTGCTCGACCCTGCGGCGCTGCCCCTTGATGTGACGGTCGCGCATATGAATTTGCGAGGCCTGCGAGAAGCTGGCGAGCTGCTTATGCGCCGACTGGGTGGCGACGACGCCCGGCGAGGTCTCGCTGAGCCCTTTGAGCCCCATGGCGAACCGACGCTCGTAGAGCGGATGGAACTTCATGAACCCCGCCCAGGCCTCGTCGAACATGATGTAGTCGCACAGGTGGCCGATCCGCTCGACGAGGCGTTCGGCGTCGTAGATCGTGCCGTCATAGGTGCATTGTTCGATCACCGCGACGCGGAACGGGCGCTCGCGTCGCCAGGCGTCCTTGTCTCCGACGAGGGGATTGGTCCGGATACGCTCCCGGATCGCCTTTTCGTCCAGGTCGTCGGGCCGGATCGGGCCGATGAGGCCGTAGGCGTTGCGGTCGGTCGACAGATAGATCGGGATGCCGCCGCCCATCAGCAGCGCTCCCTGATGCGCCGCCTTGTGGTTGTTGCGGTCGAAGAGCACGAGGTCGCCCTCGGCGATGAGGTTGGTCAGCACGATCTTGTTGGACGACGACGTGCCGTTCAGCACGAAATAGGTCTTCTCCGCCCCGAAGATGACCGCCGCCTCCTTCTGCGCCTGCAGCGCCGGGCCCTCATGGGTCAGGAGGTCGCCGAGCTCCAGGATCGAATTGTCGAGGTCGTCGCGAAAGATCGCCTCGCCGAGATGCTCCACGAAGATGCGGCCGATCGGGCTGCGGCTGTAGAAGATGCCGCCGTTGTGGCCGGGGCAGGTCCAGAGCTGGTTGCCCTCCTCGGCATAATCGACGAGCGCGCCGAAGAAGGGCGTCTTCAGCGTCTCGGCATATTGCTTGAGACGCGAGACCAGATTCTTGGCGATGAATTCCGGCGTCTCCTCGGCCAGGAAGACGTAGCCGTCGATGAAGTCGAGCACCTCCACCGGAATGTCCTCGAAGCGCTTGCGGCGGACGAGAATGACGATCGGCATGTCGAGGCCGCGCCTGCGCATGAGGTTGATCAGCGACGCCGCCTTGCCCTCGAGACCCTTCTTACCCCAGTCGACCACCATGCAGCCGATCGCCGCGTCGGTCTGAACGGCGATCTCCGCATCCTCGAGCCGGCGCGCCTTCACCACCTGAAAGCCCATCCGCTCGATCGCCGCGACGATCTGGTTGACCCTCAGGCCCTCGAGGTCGTCGGCGTCGAACATCGGCGCCGAGAACAGAAACGTGAATCGCTGGAAGAAGTTCATGGGATCTCAATCCGACGGTTCAGGAAGAGTGGGAGCTAAGACAAGACGGCCAGGACCGATCGATGACAGCCGTTCCCGCGCCAACGTCGGCGACGGATCGCCCACGGGAGCGTTTCCTTCAATCTCTCCGGCGGCTCTGCGTCGCAGAACGCGGGCGCTTGCGATTAGCGACTTTTCGCGCGAGTGTCACGCGTGGGCGATACTTTTGGCAGCGCGTAAATGGCTGTCCGGGAGGCGGAGGATCGTCGGGATGCGGAAGATCGCCCGGGCAGGGGAGTGACGTTTTTGGCCGATCTGGTCTTGACTCTCAACGCCGGCTCGTCGTCGCTGAAATTCGCCGCCTTCGCCGTCGTCAGCGGCGGCACGCTCAATCTGCTCGCCTCCGGTCAGATCGAAGGCTTGGGCGCGACGCCGAAAGGCTCGGTCAAATCAGCTTCGGGAGAACAAGACCAGCTCCAGATCGCTCCGTTGCACGGACTCTTCGACCACCGCGCGGCGATGGGCGCCATTCTGGCTTGGCTGCGCCAGGAGGACTACGACAAGTCCGTCGCGGCCGTCGGCCATCGCGTCGTGCACGGTGGCCCGGATCTCGTTCAGCCGATGGCGATCGACGCCGAGGCGCTGGCCAAGCTGAAGCGGCTGATCCCGCTCGCGCCGCTGCACCAGCCGCACAACATCGCCGGCATCGAGGCGGCGATGCAGGCCTTTCCGGGAACGCCGCAGATCACCTGTTTCGACACCGCCTTCCACCGCAGCCACCCGTTCGTTTCGGACACCTTCGCGCTGCCGCGCTCCTATTACGACGAGGGCGTCCGCCGGTACGGCTTTCACGGGCTCTCCTACGAGTACATCGTGGAGACGCTGCGGAGTATCGCGCCGCAGATCGTGCGCGAGGACGTCGTCATCGCCCATCTCGGCAACGGCGCCTCGATGTGCGCCGTCCACGACGGGCGCTCAATCGCCTCGACCATGGGCTTCACCGCCCTCGACGGGCTGCCGATGGGCACCCGCTGCGGCCAGCTCGATCCCGGTGTGGTGCTCTACCTGCTGACCGAGAAGAAGATGAGCGCGGAGGCGATCACAGATCTCCTCTACAAGGAATCCGGCCTCAAGGGCATGTCCGGCATCTCCCAGGACATGCGCGAGCTCGAAGCTTCCGACAGCCCGGCGGCGCGCGAGGCGATCGCCTATTTCGTCGAGCGCATCCGGCGCGAGCTCGCCGGGCTCGCTGCGACCGTCGACGGCATCGAGGCGATCGTCTTCACCGGCGGCATCGGCGAGCATTCCTGGCGGGTGAGGGAAGCGGTGCTCGCGCGCATGGAGTGGATGGGAATCGAGATCGACGTCGAGGCCAATCGGGCCAGCGCGCAGATCATCAGCGCGAGGTCGTCGCCGACCATCGTCTTCGTCATCCCGACCGACGAGGAGCGGATCATCGCCGAACACACGGTCAAGACCGCGCGGGTCGGCGAGAGCAATGCCGGAAAGGCCCCGGCCTGAAGAGATATGTATGGTCTGGCGCGGGATTGGCGCAATCTGGAGGAAAGCGATGAAAACTCGATTTGCGGCGGCGCTCGCTTTGCTGGCCGGCGCCGCCATTGGCGCTGTCGCCGTTCAGGGCCTCCACGCGGCGGCCGCCCCGCCCGCCTTTGTCGTAACCGAGATCGATATCACTAATTTGGATGCCTACCAGAAGAACTACGTCCCGCTGGCCCAGGCCTCGGTAAAGGCGTCGGGCGGCCGCCTCGTCGCCGCCGGGCAGAATATCGTTGCGCTCGAAGGAGCGTCACCCGGCACGCGCGTCGCCATCAACCAGTTCGACAGCCTCGAAGCCGTCCAGGCCTGGCGCAATTCAGCACAGTACAAGGAAGCGCGGAAGGTCGGCGACAAGTACGGGAAATTCCGTGCTTTCGCCATTGAAGGCCTTCCTCAATAGCGCCGGGACAAGAGGCGTCTCATTTCCGCTTGCGGCCCGCCCTGGCCGCTTTCGGCGGCAGCGTCCGGACAAACGCCAGCGCGCGCTCGAGCCACGCCCCGACCGCCGCCTCCGAGTCCGGGTCGGCGTAGACGTAGTCCTCCATGATGCGGCCGCGCATCTCCATCGGCCGTATCCCGGGCTCGGCCAGCGCTTCGCGCTGCCGCGCCTTGCCGATGCGCAACAGGAGCCCGCGCTCCGATGCGCCGGCAATCAGGTTGCCATGCAGCATGAAGCCGACCCCGCCGAACATCTTCATCTCGCTGATCCCCTCGATGTCCTGAAGGGCGGCCCGGACCTGGGCGGCGAGGTCAGTCTCGGCGGTCAAGGGCAGGGGTCTCCGCTAGGCCTCGGCGGCGTGCGCCTGCGCCTGCCGGCGGCGCTCGGCCTGGCGTCGCGCCTTGTCGACCGCGGCGCGGGCCGAGTCGTTCAGCGCGAACATTTCCAGCGCTTCCTCCTCCGCGTCGATCACCGGCGTGATGGCGAAGTCGGTATAGGCCTTGGCGGCGGGATCCGCTTGGAGGCGATAGCGGGTGCGGACGTGCTTCAGCGCGTAGAGGCCGAACCGCCCGTATTTCACCGCGGTCCGCCAGGCGTGGGCCGGATAGAAGAGCGCGGCGGGGACGCGCGGCAGCTCGGGGCGCCGCTGGGTGCGGTCCTTGCGGCGGAAGTAGCCGCATTGCTGCGGGTGGACGCCCTCGAAATTCATCGCGCCATAGATCTGCAAGACGCCGCGCAGGAGGCGCACGGGATTGATGCCGTAGGCGAGGTTCCGCCGCATCATCCGCTCGACATGCGCGTCGCTGTAGTACCAGGTCCAGGCGTCCCAGTAGGTCTGCTGCCACTCGCCCCGGCTCATGCGCGGATGTTCGACGGTGGCGGTCTCGAGATCGTATTTGTTGAGATCCGGATCCATCCAGACGCCCTTCTCATGAAACTTCTGGTGGTCTTCCGAGCCCGGCAGCGGCGTCAGCATGGTGAATTCCAGGAGATCGACCGGCAATTCCTTCTGGACGATCTCGATGTCGCGCTTAACGCTCGCCGGCGTGTCGCCGGCAAGCCCGATGATGAAGCCGGCATAGGTGATCATGCCTGCCTGTTTCCACGCCTGGAACATCTTCCGGTATTCGGTGATCCGGTTCTGGTTCTTCTTCATCTGCACGAGATTGTCCGGATTGATGCTCTCGAGCCCGATGAAGGCGTAGCGGCAGCCGGCGCGGGCGGCCTTTTCGATGAAGCCCGGGATCTTGTGCGCCAGGGTGTCGACCTGGATGAGGAAGCTGATCTTGAGCCCGTCGCGTTCCCGCAGTTCGATCAGCCGGTCGAAGATCGCCTCCCAGTTGCGGTTACGGGCGAAATTGTCGTCGGTGATGAAGAACCGGGAGATGCCCTGAGCTGCGTTCTGCCGGACGATGCGCTCGATGTCGTCGCCGCTGCGATAACGCGACTTGCGTCCCTGCACGTTGATGATGGTGCAGAACGAGCACTGGAACGGGCAGCCGCGGCCGGCGTCGAACGACGACAGCACGCCGTCGTAGCGGCGGACGAGCCGGCGGGGCAGATAGGGGATGGTCACCCCCTGCAGGTTCGGCAGGTCGTCCATCCGGTTGGTGACCGGCTTCGCCGTCCCGGCGTGCACGTCCTTGAGGAAGCTCTCGAAATGCTCTTCCGCTTCGCCAGCGTAGAGCAGGATGCCGAGATCGACCGCCTCTTCGAGTTCCGGCGTCAGCTCCTTCAGCATCGCCATGCAGCCGCTAACGTGGAAGCCGCCGATGGCGACCGCGACGCCGAGCGCCCGGAACTGGCGCGCGATCGCCATGGCGCGCGGGAACTGGTTCGACTGGACGCCGACCAGGCAAACCATGCCGGAATGGCCCGGCCGCAGAATGCGCGCCGCGATCCGCCCGACCGCAATCTTCGTGTTCATCTCGTCGTAGGCGTCGACCTCGATCGCCACGTCTTCGCCGAGAACCTTCCGCTCGGCGCAATCCTCAGCAATGGCGTAGAGCGAGGCCATGGAATTGGAAGGAATCCAGGCCTTCCACCACTGGATGACATAGCCGTCCTTGTCGTAATGGGACGGTTTTACGATCTCGATATGAAATGTCGTCATTGCGCCCCGCCGGCCAGCTGCCGCGCGCACTTTGATCGGACTTTAAAATCCGGGAAAGAGCTCGCGCGGTCGCCTTCGCCTTCAGCCTCATGGGACCGTCGCCTCAAACGAGAGTCGCGTCAACCCCAGCCTCTGCGATCGTACTGCGATCGTCTCCGATCCCATCCGTCCTCAGCGCGGCAGTCCATTTCAGGTCGGGCTTCTGGCGACGACGGATTGAACAAAATGCCTTGCAGCGCTGACGTTTCTCGTTCCTAAATTGAGCGATATGTCCAATCCAGGTCCTTCTTTGGAGGCTCGAAGATGCTGGGCGAACAAAAGGGTAGAATACCTTCGGGACCGCCCGCCGAGTTCGACCCTCAGCAAGATATGCTCGGTTGGATTGCGGGTAATTTCAAATTATATGGCGATATATATCGGGCAAAGATATTTGGAAAAAACGTCTATGTTGCCAGCTCTCCCGAATATGCCCAGCATATTCTAAGGAATAATTGGGAAAATTACAGAAAGGGACAAGCCATAAAACGCATTGCGATGTTATTGGGCAACGGCCTAATGGTTAGCGAAGGTGAATTTTGGAAACAACAACGGCGAATGATTCAGCCTGCATTCCATCGCGATGCAGTCGCCGGAGTATACGAGGCCATGAGAACCGCCAACGTCAAGTTGCATGAACTGGATGATTGCCGTCCATTATGCGCGCACTTTGCGCAATCGAACAATAGCGTCCCACAATCGTTCCCGGCGCTATGCGCCAACGCTCGAAGCACCCGAAGCTGTACAGGCCCACCTTAATCCCGTATCGGCGTTCGAAAAACCATCTCAGTATTTTGCCTTCGTATTGGTTGCGCAGTATGACTCGAACCACTTTGTCGATGATACGTCCAAATATGTCCATGGATACCTCCCCTACCGAATCCCCAAGCAGGAGGAACCAAGCCAAGCGATCCTGGCGCACCGCAACGCAGTTGTTGGTCGCGACCACAGCCCTTCGGCGACGCCCAGTTTCGGTGCAAAGAACCAGGTTCATACTCTTCACACGTTGGTCCCCGATGGTGCCGCCCTAAAGCACCCATCGAACCTGACCTTACGCTAAGTCAACGCAACTCACCATGTCAACAATGTTTTAGGCCTCCGCGATGTCCGTGGGATTCCGGCGGCCTCTCGGCCCGAATGAAATTCATCATCGACAGGCTTGATTTCGGCATGACCATGTGGTTTACGATGAATGTTTACCTTGAACACAAGAGCGACGACCTGTCCCATCGATTGATAATTCTCGCGGAAATTCGAGCTGTCGCCGAGGCATACAAGAAGCGCTTGTCGCCTCTCACTGACGACCTTGCCCTGCTTGATTCGGGGCTCGACTCGCTTTGCTTCGCGATCTTGGTCTCTCGCCTCGAGGACATCACGGGTCGCGATCCATTCACGTCGGTCTCCGCGTCGCGCTATCCCCGCACAATCGGCGATTTTGTCGCCCTCTATGACGAAGCGCTCGCGTGAGGCGCCGAACCTCGCGGTTTGGCGCAGCGCCGCCGGGACCCCTCGCTGATCGGAGCCCCGAGGGGGCAGGACGACCCTCCGCCGGACCTGGGCTCATCGCTCAGAAGCGCATGTCGCCGCTTTGAATCGCGGCATGGCGGTTCGCGTCGAGCGCGACATAGGCCTGTCGCTCGCCGTCGAAGACGTAAAGCGGATCAGCGACGCGCGCCGGGTCGAAGCCTTCCTCGACGTAGAGGCGCCGCCTTGGCTTGAAGGTTTCCGTGGTTTCGATCTCGCGGGCCAGACGCAAGAACAGCGGCCGGGCATATCGCGGCAAGGTTTCGAGCCGACGCGCAAGCGCATCGAGATCGAGCCGTCCGTCGGTCCGCAAGACCGCCATCCCGGCGCGCCCGTCGGCGCCGGGAAGCGCCACGCCATAGACGATCGCGTCTGCGACGCCCGGGCAGGCGCGTAGCGCCATGGCGACTTCGAGCGCCGCGACGTTCTCGCCCTTCCAACGAAAGGTGTCGCCGATCCGGTCGACGAAAACATAGAAGCCATCGGCGTCGCGACGCATGAGGTCGCCGGTTCGCATCCACGCATCGCCCGCCTTGAACACGTCGCGCAGGATTTTCTTTTCCGTCTCGCTTGCTTGGCTGTAGCCCTCGAAGCGCGCGTCGCCCGCTTCGCCGATGCGCCCGAGGGCCTCGCCAATCTCGTCGTCGTCGCAACGCTCGCAGAAGCCATCCGCGCCGCGTATGGGCGATTGCGACTCGGGGTCGAAACGGACGAGCGCGATCGGCTCGCGCAGCGCCAGATAGGGCGGGACCCGCCCGATCGACCCGATCCTGCCTTCGACGTTGTAGAGCCAGACATTGCCTTCGGTCGACGCGTAGAATTCGAGGATGCGGACGGGTCCGAAGCGTTCGAGAAAGGCGCGCCAAACCTCCGGCGAAAGGCCATTGCCGATGGCGATCCGGAGCCCGTGGGACTTGTCCTCGGCGCGCGCCGGCGCGGCCGCAAGATAGCGGCAGAGCTCGCCGATGTATTGAAACGCCGCGCAATTCCAGCGCGCGACATCGCCCCAGAAGGCTTCCCTGGAAAAGCGCTCGGCGATGGCGACCGAACCGCCGACCACCAGGGGAGCGCCGATCGCGACGATGCCGCCGACGCTGTGATGCATCGGCAGGCAGTCATAGAGCCGGTCTTCACGGGTCAGCTCCGCGAGGCCGGCGAACCAATGGGTCCACACGACGATTCGACGGTGGCTGACCTCGGCGGCCTTCGGCAGACCGGTCGTTCCGGAGGTGAAGATCCGCAACGCCCGATCGGCGAGCGTGACCGGACGACGTTCGCTCGGCGCAAGCGGCTCGCCGCTGCAGGTCGAGACCGCCACGTCGATTCGACGCCCCCCGGAGCGCTCGCCGCCGTGGAGCCAAATCTCGACCAGCCCGTCCGGACCCCCGGTTGCCGCCACGCAGACGTCCCCGCATTCTTGAGCCGCGATCACGCGTCGCGCTTCGGCCACTTTCAAGGCATGAGCCAGCGCCGGCGAGCGGAGATCCGGGCTGATCAGCGCGACGACCGCGCCGACCTGCGTGAGCCCGAGCCAGATGGCGAAATATTCGGGCCGATTGCCCATGACGAGGGCGATCGTCTCGCCGCTCGAGACGCCTGCGCCTAACGCCCAGCGGGAATACTGGTTCATCCGCGCCTCGAGCGCGCAGAAGCTGAAGCTCTCGCGGTCGCTGACAAGCGCCGTCGTGTCGCCGTAGCTCTGCGCCCACTCGCTCACCGCCCGCGGCAGAATGCGCTCGGGATCGCCGGTCGCGCGCGCTGTGCTCTCCAGGGCGCGCAACCAGGCCCGCGCCCAAGCCGGACGCGCACCCGCTGCGGCGCCCCGATCAGGTGCGCTCGTTTCCAAATGGTCGGCGTCATTCGTAATCATAGTTCCGACTCCGCCGCCTCCATTTCCGGGTCAATGTGTCGAACGTCAAGCATGGTCACGCTGAAAATCGGGGGTTGCTGAAAGACGGCGGCGGCTGGGTCGCTGCGCCGCTTCGGGGCTCGCGTTGTCGCGCCGGGAGAAGACCATGACGCGAATGAGGACGGTGGGCCTAGACTGGGCCATGGCAAGGACTTCCGCATGAACGGCGATATGATTTTTCGTCATGGTCGCGGCAAGCGCTCATTGTGTTCAACGTGACAGCGCCCTCCCCTGCCGGTGATCAGAAACCGCATTTCCCGCAGGGTTCAGCGTTGCGTCTGCTTTGAGAAGCCGACCGTATGACCAAACAACGGCTTCTGATTGTTGCCGAAGCCGAGCTTTGCCGCAAGCGCCGGCCGGTCGCAATTGTGGAACCAGGCGGCAAGCCCGCGCGAGGCGGCGAACAGATAAACGTTGCCCGCGATGAGGCCGGCATCCACGAAATAATAAGACTTTTGCACTTCCGGATCATGCAGACCCGGCTCCTCGAAGCCCGATGTACGCTCAAGCCGGCCAATGTCGGCGACATAGATGAGCCGGACCGGCGCGTTCGAGCCGCCGTCCCCCTGTCGGACTCCGAGCGCGAGCCGGCGAAGATCGCCTGACACGACGGGAATCAAGCTATGTGAGGCCGGTTCGTAACGGCAGGCTGCCTCCCGCATGGCGATGTAGACGTCCACCTCTTGGGAGTTGCTGGCCGAGGCGGCGGTCCGGCCGGCGCCGCCGAACGGACCGTTTCGGCGATTGACCCCGCACGCCGCCCACAGAAGATCGCTCAACATCTGCGGCGAAAGCGGTCGGTCGCTGAATTCGCGCTGCGTCCGTCTCAGCCGAAACGAGTCAGCAAGCGATAAGCCGCCTTCGAGCTTCGGCGCCGGCAGCGCGATAGGCTCAAAAGGCGCGGCGTTTGGCTGCATGGTCCCCAAGAGCGGTTATCAGGCCTGCGGATATCCGACTGTCTGCGCGAAAGTCACGAACTGACCCTCCGGCAGGTTCAGCGCCGCGCCGAGCTTCACCTGGTTCGCGGAGCCGCGAAATACGGTGGCGAGCCCCTCCGACGCGCAGAACAGATAAACGTTCTGTCCGATAAAGCAGGCGTCCGCCGAAGCGAACAGGCGCCGTTCCTCAGGGCCGACGTCCGTCATGCGTTCGCCATGCGCTACGTAGACGAGATCGAGCGGCGCGACGCCGACGAAGTCCTGCGTTCCCGATTCAGCGCGAAGGTCGGCCTTTGCGTGAAGAACGAGCGCATGCGCTTTCGGATCGTAGAGCCAGGCGCCGTCGCCCATCGCAGCGTAGATGTCGATTACCATGATGTGCCGCCAGTAGGGCGCCGTGCGGTCGCCGCTCGGCCGATTGCCGCCGTTGGCCGCCCAGAGGAGGTCGGACAGAACCTGCGGCTCGAGCGGACGATCGGAATAGGCGCGGGTCGATCGGCGCAATTTCAGCGCGTCGATCAGCGGCATGCCGCCCGAGGAGCGCGGCGCCGGCAATGGCCTTGCGGCCGGGTCTTCGGCGGACGCGACGCCCCCGGCGCTGAGAGCCAGCGTGGCTGCGGCGATTCCGGCAGCGGTTTCGCGTCTGGTCAACATGATTGCGTCTCCTTTTCTCAGGCCGCCGCCGCCAGGATCGTTCGCTTCACCAGCGCCTCGAACATCGTCGCCTTGTAGGCGTTGCCCGAGAGCGGCGTGGCGCCCTCGAGCGCGGCGCGTCCGGCTTCGGCGGCAAGTTCCACATTGATGGTTTTTCCTTTCAGCGCGGCCTCGGCCGCGCGGGCCCGCCATGGCCTCGGCGCCGCGGCGCCGAGCACGATCGAGGCGCGCTTGCATTCGCCGCCCGCGCCCAGATCGAGAACGACCGCGGCATCGGCCAGCGGCCAGTCGAACGATTCCCTTTGCGCGAGCTTCAGGTGCTTCATGCGCAGGCCCGACGAAGACGGCAGCAGGATAGCGGTGAGAACCTCGTTCCCCCTCAGATCATTCTCGCGCTGAACGTCACGATCCGGCCCGACGAAGAAGTCCTCGAGCGCCAGGCGCCGCACCCCGCCATCGGCGTCCGTGAGTTCGACCTCGGCGCCAAGCGCGACGAGCGCGGTGGCCGACGTCGAGGGATGGACGATTGCGCAGAACCGGTTATCGAAGATCGCGTGATACTGGTTCTCACCTGAAATTGCAAAACAATGGCCGCCGCCCTTGCGCAGGCAGCGGAACTCGACCGCGCGGAAATACCAGCAGCGCGGACGCTGCAGAAGGTTGCCCCCGAGCGTTGCGACGGCCCGAATCTGGGGGCTCGCCGATTCACCCGCAGCCTCCGCGAGCGCCCGATAGCGTTCGCGGATCGCAGGGTCGGCCGCGAGACGAGCGAGGGTGACCATCGATGCGATGCTGAGACCGCCGTCTGACGTCGGCACGATGGCGTCGAGGCCCGGGACGAGGCTTAGACTCGTCACTTCGAACGGAGCGAGCAGGCCCTCCTTCATCAGGTCGATTAGGTCGATTCCGCCGGCCTTTAGAATTCCGACATCCTCGGAGCGCGGGTGGCCGTCCGGCTGCAGCATCGCGTCAGCGACGAGTTCCGCGCGTGACGCCGCCTGCGGAACGGTCTCGGTCTTGACGAAGGCGAAGTTGCGCATCGGGTCAGATCCTCAAGGGCAGTTTTCCGAGCGCCGCCAGCACGGCCGCGGGCGTCATCGGCAGCGAGCGCAGGCGGACGCCGATCGCATTGTGGACGGCGTTGCCGATCGCCGGCGCGGTCGAGATGTTGGCGGGCTCGGCGATGCCGTAGGCGTCGGTTGCGCTGCGGCCTTGATAATTCTCGAGAACAAAGACTTCGATCGCCGGGGCTTCACGGGGACCGGGGACCTTGTAGGCTTCGAGATTCGCGTTGACCATGCGGCCGGTGCTCCGGTCGAGGACGCGGTTTTCGTAGAGCGCGTAAGACAGGCCCATCAGCACGCCGCCTTGAATCTGGCTTTCGAGCAGTAGCGGATTCATCGGCCGTCCGCAGTCCTGGACCGCCAGGATCCGCTCGAACTCGGATGATGCCAGTCTCGGTATCGACCGCGACTTCGGCGAACTGTACGCCGCCGATATCCTGCTGCGCGAGCGCAGCCTCGCCCATTGTCCGGCGGAAACCCCCGTAATCCTCGCTTCGGGTTTCGGTAACGGACAGCATATCCCCGTTGATCAGCGCCGCCGCATCGGTGAAGCTCATGCCGCGCTTCGGCTCGCCTAGCGTTTCGACCCTTCCGCTGCGCGCGACGAGCTCGCCCGGCGCCGCGTTGAGCGCCAGCGCCGTCTCGCCCAGCAGTTGCTGTAGAAGCTTCCAGGCCGCGACACGCGCCGGCGGCGTGATCGAGGCTGTCGTCCGACTGCCGTAGGAGGGGGGCCCAGGGGGGGTAACGGGTGTCGCCAATCCGCACAGTGATCCAATCGGGCGTCAGACCGAGAACCTCGGCGATCGTCTGCGCGATGACGACGCCAATGCCCGATCCGATGTCCTGAACGTCCGACAGCGCCTCGACCGATCCGTCGCGATGGATTCGTACTTCGATCGAGGACGCGGTCTGCACATTCGCACCGCAAAGCGACTGCGCCATGCCCATGCCGCGCTTGATCGGGCCGGGATCGGCGCCCGGCGAATGGCGGCTCGACCAGCCAAACTTCTCGGCGCCAATTCGCCGCTCCTCGCGACGAACCGGGCTCGGATCGATGCGTTCGCGCAACTCCAGCGGATCGAGCGCCAAACGCTCGGCGAGTTCATCGATCGCGGTCTCCATGCCCCAGGCGCCCGGCGTATTGCCGGGGCCGCGCATGGCGCTCCCCGGCCCAGCGTTGGTAAAAACGTCATATTGTGCGGACTCGAAGTTGGGACACTCATAAAGCGACTGGGCGAAATTGCCGATCCCGGTGCCGAGCCCGACGCCGGCGGTGCCGTGGCTTTCGACCGAAACGGCGGTCAACGACCCGTCGCGCCGCGCGCCGATCCGGATACGCTGATCGGTGGCTGGCCGATTGCCCGAGTCGACTTGCTCCTCGGGTCGTGTCAGCGTCAGCCGCACCGGAGCGTTCGCCTGACGGGAGAGCGCGACTGCGAGGCGGCCGTAGTTGCCGAGGGTCGACTTCGAGCCGAAGCCGCCGCCCATGCCGTCGACGACCACCCGCACCTTCTCGAGCGGCAGATCGAACGCCTTGGCGAGTTCGCGGCGCACCCCGGTCGTATACTGGGTCGACATGTAAACGGTCAGTCCGTCGGGGCGCCAATCGGCGACGAGCCCGTGCGGCTCCATGCAGCAATGCGTCTGCACCTGCGTGCGGTATTCGCCTTCCACGACGACGGCGGCGTTCGCGAAGCCTTGCGCGACGTCGCCTCGGCGCGCCTGGGCGGGACCTCGCACGTTGCCTTCGAGCGGCAGCCCGATCTGGGCGACGATCTCTCCGACCGAATTTCCTGGCGCGGACGCCGCGTCGTAGACTTTGGCCAATTCAGGCCTGCGTGCCTCGTGGATATCCAGGACGAAGGGCAGCGGCCTGAAGTCGATGCGGATGAGGCGAAGCGCATCCTCGGCCGCGGACATCGAAGTCGCCGCGATGGCGACCGCTGGCTGACCGACGTAGCGAACGACAGAATGCGCGGGGTCGCCGATGTTTATTGCGCGAACGATCGCCCGCACCCGCGGATCGCGCTCGACAGCTGACGTATCAATGGCGCGCACCTGCGCGTGCGCATGGGGCGAGCGCAAGATACGCCCAATGAGCAGGCCCTGCGGCGCGATGTCGGCCGTGTAGCGGATCGCGCCTGTGACCTTGGCCCGGCCGTTCAGTCGCGGATGCGGCTTGCCGATAACGGCAAGCTCCGCGTTGGGGGGCAACGGCGGCGGCTCGTCGGCCGGAACCAGCCGCTGTTCGCCGTGCAGGCCGACGCCGACGATGCCGACGGGAACGTTTCGGTGCGCATGCCGCTGTTCTCGGCCATGGCTCAGGTCTTTCGCGCTTTGGCCGCAGCGAGCGTCGCCGCGACGACATGGGGGTAGCTGCCGCATCGGCAGATGTGGCCGCTGATCGCGCGCTCAACCTCCTCGGCCGTGGGATCGGCGTTGCGCTCCAGAAGCGCCGCCGTACTCATCGTCATGCCCGGCGTGCAGAAGCCACATTGCATCGCGTCATGCGCGATAAAAGCCTCCTGGACCGCGTGGAGTTGGTCCCCGTGCGCCAGGCCCTCGATCGTCGTGACGGCGCGCCGCCCGACCTCGACCGCGAGCGTCATACAGGAGCAGACCGGCGAGCCATCGAGCCAGACCGTGCAGGCCGAGCACGCACCGCGATTGCAGGCGATTTTCGTTCCCGTCAGACGAAGCGGTCCTCTGAGGGCTTCGGCAAGCGTCATGCGCAACTCGACTCTCAGCGGGCGATCCTTGTAATTCACGTTGAGAACGATATCGTGCGTCTCGGCGCTCGACGGCTCGCTTTTGCCGACTTCCGCAGCCGCCCACTGGGGCATACCGCCGGCGGAGCCTAGGGTCACATAGACCGATCCGCCGAGAACATCGCGACGAGACAATCGATCGACTGCCATGACGACCAAGTTCCTCCTCCGTTAAGTTCACTATGATCGGCTGCTGGTAGGGGTGCGCGTTTGAGCGAGGTCAACCGGGCAGTCTGCTCTCAAGATTGTGAATGAACGAGAGGCGAAAGATGCGCTACGGCGTCCAAGTCGCTTTACGCACGTTCAGCCTGTTTCAGGGATTCGGTCGGTGCATAGTGTCCCGCGAGTTGCGGGTGCATCGCGTAGCGTGGGGCGGGTCGCGTTGCGCGAGTTAGGCGGCTAACTTCGACAGTGCCATGCCCAGATAAACACCTGATCCCGCGAGGGCGCGTCGCGACTCAGGTCCGGCTCCAGGCCGACCATGTCCTGGGGCGCAGGCAGCTTCGCGAGGCTCGGCGACGCCGGAGGTATGACCTGCAAAGGTTCAAATCAGTACACGATTGAACCCGCGGGAAAAGACTGACGAGTGGTGCCGCAAGAGAGATTCGAACTCCCGACCCCATCATTACGAAAAATGCGCCCCTCGTCCTCTCCGATATCCGTTTTCCGCACTCCTTTTCCCGGCAGGCGCACAAAACTCTGAAATATAGACTGTTTCTCCATTCTCTATTGCACACTCCCGCACACTCTGGCATACACTGGGGTTGCTTACCCCGTGCTTACCCTGAGTCCACGTCATGAGAGTGAAGCTGACCCCCGATTTCGTCGCCAAACCGCCGGCGCCAGACGCCTCGAAAGACCGGGTTTTTCATTGGGATAGTGCGCTGCCGGGCTTCGGCCTCATGGTCACTTCGAAAGGCCATCGAGCATTCGTGGTGCAATACCGCATTGGCCGCCGGTCGCGGCGAATGCACCTGAAGCCGGGGCTCACGCTTCAAGATGCTCGCCGGGAAGCCAAGAAGCTCATCGGGGACGTTGCACGCGACGGCGATCCGCTCGCCGAGCGTCGGAAGGCCGCTCAGGCCGGCGATGACACGTTCCGGAGCGTCGCCGAGGCGTATATCAAGCGGGAAACCAAAAACGTTCGCTCAATGAGCCAAAGGCAGGCCGTCCTTGAGCGGGTCGTGTATCCCAAGCTCGGCGCACGTCCGATCGGCGAGATTCGCCGCAGCGATATCGTCCGGCTGCTGGACAAGATCGATGACGGGCGAGGGCCTTCGGCGGCCGACCAAACCCTGGCGTTCATCCGGCGGGTGATGTCTTGGCACGCCTCCCGATCGGACGATTTCCGCAGCCCGATCGTCCGCGGCATGAGCCGCACCAAGCCCCGAGAACGGGCGAGGCAGCGTATCCTTACCGATGACGAGCTAAGAGCGTTGTGGGCCGCCGCAGAGGCCTCCAAAGGCCTGTTTGGGCCTTTCGTCCAATTCCTGTTGCTTACTGCTGCTCGCCGCACAGAAGCCGCTCAGATGGCCAGCAGCGAGATTGTGGGCGAAGTTTGGACGATACCCCAAGAGCGGTACAAGACCGGCCGTGAACTCGTTATTCCCTTGTCGGCGCCTGCGCTCGACGTGCTGACCCGACTGCCGAAGATCGGCAAGGGCGAACTCGTTTTCACGACTGATGGCGAGCACGCCTTTAGCGGCTACTCAAAGGCAAAGGCGAAGTTCGATGCAGCGTGCGGCGTGACAGGCTGGACGCTACACGATCTTCGCCGCACCGCGCGTTCCCTCATGAGCCGCGCGGGCGTGAGCGCCGATATCGCCGAGCGGTGTCTAGGCCACGTCATATCTGGCGTTCGAGGCACCTATGATCGGTATGCGTATCTCAACGAGAAAAAGCGGGCCTTCGAGGCCCTCGCCGCGCTTATTCAGCGCATCGTTGAGCCGCAGAACAATGTGGTTTCCTTGAGGGCCGGATGAGCGAAGACGAAAGATGGCGGGGCGCCTTTAAGGCCCTCATGATCAAGGAAGACCAGAAACCGCTGGCGCACTTGCTTGCTACCGATATTCCTATTCCGCGTTGGCTCCGCCAAGAGCTAGCCGAATTGCTGAATCCGACGCGCGCGCTTTTGCTTGGCAACGACGAAGGTAAGGCCCGAATCGATCTTCGCAACTCGGACTGTTTTGTATTCAAGCGTACTCAGGCCACGCGTCGCAAAATTCAAACGTATGAAAAGAAGCTCGCAACGGGCATGGCCGTTCTTGACGCGATAGCGGCAGGAAAGTCTCACGCCGACGCCGTTGGCGAGGTGATGGCGAAGTTAGAACTTGACCAAACCGAAGGCCGCTACGTCACACAAAGCGCCGCAGAAGCAAGGAAGTTGCCTGGTTTCTATAAATCAGGTGCACGAAAATTGTAGATGTTTCGTGCAGTGACGCGCCGCCACGGCTTCCGTCATGTTGTCCGCGTCGGTAATCACAAACGCGGAGAAGCATATATGTCTCATACTGCTGAGGCGACGCCAGCACGGCTAACCCGGAAACAGGCCGCGCAATTCTTGAGCGGCCGGGGTTTTCCAATCTCGCAACGCTACCTGGAAAAGTTGTGCGTGCCTTCGACGGGGCAGGGACCGCGAGTTGACGCTTGGTTCGGCGGCCGCGCTCTCTATAAGGTGGATGACCTAATTGCATGGGCGGAAGCGCGCTGTAAGCCCGGCCAGGACGCCGGTTGATCGATGCGCTCGTCAAAACGAAACCCGGCCACGCTGGCGGCGGGCCGGGCTTCCAAGAGCAATTTCGCGTTGGCGAAATTCTCTTTGAAGAATAACGCGCAGACGTCCACGGTTCAAGCGCTGCGCCGCCGTGATCTCAACGCGGAAGCGAGAATTCAAGCAGCCATCGTCGAATGGATCCGGCTTGTTGCGCCCGGCGTTCTCGTTTTCGCCGTTCCGAACGGGGGTTTGAGAACAAAGGCAGAGGCCGCGCGGCTGCGATGGACCGGCGTTGTCGCCGGCGTGCCTGACCTTGTGCTAATCGCGCCTAGCGGACGGGCTTGCTTTCTCGAAGTGAAGACGCCAAGGGGCCGGCCTTCGCCCGAACAGCTCACCATTCACGAAGCTCTGATTGCGCTCGGGACGCCGCCCGCCATCGTGCGCTCGATTGACGATGCGCGCTTGGCGTTCGCCGCCTGGGGCCTCGAGACGCGCGAGTTGGGCCGATGAGCGCGCCTCCATGCATTTCCCCGATCGCCCTTGCCGCGGGGCGGGAAGTTCTCTTCGAAGTCCTGATGGACATGGCCGACTGGACGGCCAGTCACGCCCGCTCTGCCGCCGAAGCGGCGTGGCGGGGCGACGCTGAGCCCACCCGTCATCATTTGTTGGAAGCGCGTTCGTCTCTCATCGCAGCGTTGAAACTCTATCGAGAGCTCGCCGCGGACGGCGAGAAAGCGAGCGCGCCATGAGCGGGTTCGTCCATCCCGAGGATTATTCGACTTGGCCGCAGGACCGCAAGAACAAGTGGTGCGCCGACGCGGCGAAGGCGTATGACGAACGCCGAAAGACCGAGCGCGACCGCGCGCCGCTCGCCTATGAGCCCGCATATAAGAGAGGCATCAAAACTCTCGACGGCGCGGAACTTATCACAGCGAAATTCCCGCCGCGCTCTTTGATGCTGTCGCCGTGGTTGCCAGACAAGGGATTGACGATGATCTTCGCCCCCCGCGGCGTCGGCAAGACGTGGATGGCGCTCGGTATCGCGCACGCCGTTGCGACCGGCGCGGAATTCTTGCGGTGGCGGGCGCCGAAGTCGCGCGGCGTCCTGTACATCGACGGCGAAATGCCGGCGGCCGTGCTACAAGCCCGATACATGGCCATTGTCGCGGCGTCGATGACGGATGCGCCCGCGGCCAGTTTTCGGCTGGCCGCAGCCGACATTCAGCCGGACGGCCTGCCCGATCTCGCCGACCCCGAGGCGCAGCGGTTCTATGACTGCGCGATCGGCGACGCCGAGCTCGTCATCGTCGATAACCTCTCGACGATCGCGCGGGGCCTCCGCGAGAACGAGGCGGACAGTTTCGGGCCGGTTCAAAGTTGGCTGTTGGCCCAGCGCGCGGCCGGGCGATCGGTCCTATTGATCCATCACGCCGGCAAAGGTGGCGGCCAGCGGGGAACCTCTCGAAAGGAAGACGTGCTCGATAGCGTCGTCAGCCTGACCCGTCCGCCCGGATACCAGGCGAGCGAAGGCGCGCGGTTCGAAGTGCGGTTTACCAAATCGCGCGGTTTCTGGGGCGACGACGCCGAGCCGTTCGAAGCCCGCTTCGCCAATAGCAGATGGTCAACGAGCGAGATCGTCGCGGACAATTCCGATGAAGCGCTTGCGACGCTCAAGGCCGAAGGGTTGTCTGTCCGTGACATCGCCGAGCGCACCGGTCTGCCTAGATCGACCGTCGGACGCCGGCTCAAGGAGGGCGCGCCGTGAGCGTGCTCGCCCCCGCACTGAAGCGCCTGGCGTTGTCCCATGGGACAGTCCCTAGCGCTGTCCCAGCGGGACGGTCCTTGGCGAGCGGGACGAACGGGACGCATGGGACAGTCGGGACAGTTGGGACGCATGGGCCAGTTATCGCGTCCTATCTCGATCGGTTGCGCTCGCATCCCTGCCCGGACGATGTCTCGCCCGAGCGCTTTAAGCGGCTGCGGCAAGGCGCGGTGCGGTTCGCGAGCAGATGGGCCGCCGAAGCCGTCCGCCTTGGCTGGAGCCTCGACGAGTTGTTCGCCATTGCTGAACCCTACGCCAACGTCAGCTTGCAAGGCGCGGCATGGTTCGTCGGCGACCCGGACGTAATCGAGGTGACCGCCGCGGCGATCACAGTTCGAACCGCGAGCGGGGCATCACAGCGCATTTATCGAAGGAGTTTGCAATGACCGCTGAGAACAACGAGGCTGAGCAAATGAGCACTCGTGGCAGACCGTTCGCCAAGGGCCAGTCTGGCAATCCTGGCGGCCGTCCAAAAGAGTTGCGCGACATGATTGAGCTTGCGCGTTCGCACAGCCCTCATGCAATCGAGACGCTAGCTAAAATCATGACCAACCCGAAAGCGCCGCCGGCGGCCCGTATAGGGGCCGCGAACGCCATTCTGGACCGCGGGTTTGGCAAGCCCCTTCAAGGCGTCGAGCTTTCCGGTCATGACCGCGGCCCGATCGAGCACGTCGTCATCACGGACGAAATGCGGGCGCGGGCCTTAATGGCGCTGTTCGCTAAGACGGGCATGCTCAAGCGCCCTTCCGGTGCCTAGTCGTTCAAACCGCGTCTTGATCCCAGGACCTGAACAACTCGGGTAAGCGAACGAGCCGCCTTTTGAGGGACGACGAGACGCCGATGATGCACGGAATTCTCTTTGCCGCTGCCGCCATCGTCGCCTTGCTTGAACCGGCCTATTCGGCCAGCTATCCCTGCAACAACAACTACTACGTCAATTCATCCGATCACCTCGTGCACTCGCCATCCTGCGGCAGCGAGCAGCTTCATCACACTGCGCATTGTCGGGACGGCAGCGAAAGCTTTTCGGAACACCGCCGGGGAACATGCTCGAACCACGGCGGGGTGGACTATTGGGAGTGAACCCGTCGCAAAACGGGGAACCGCTCGCTCACCGACTTTGAACGGCATTTTTTCATTGCTGGCCTTCATTTTCCCTATTGTAAAAATTCCAAACGGTCGTATAGTCATTTACAGAGACGCTTTTGAGGATCGCCGCAATGTCGAAGCCGCTGGTCGCCTATTTCCGGGTCAGCACTCGCGAGCAAGGACGCTCCGGGCTCGGCATTGACGCTCAGCGCGCTGCCGTGGCCCGCTTCGCCGAGGCCGAGGGCTTCGAGATCGTCGCGGAGTTCATCGAAATTGAAACGGGCAAGGGCGCGGACGCAATCGAGCGCCGCCCGCAACTCGCCGCCGCTCTCGCTGCCGCCCGCCGCCACGGGAAGGCGCCCGTTGTCGTCGCTAAGCTCGATCGGCTGTCACGGGACGTTGCTTTCGTCGCCCGTCTCATGGTCGAGAAGGTGCCCTTTATCAGCGTCGAACTAGGTGCGGACGCCGATCCTTTCATGCTGCACCTGTTCGCCGCCCTCGCCGAAAAAGAGCGCGCGGTAATTTCTCAGCGCACGGTGGCCGCCCTGGCCGCCGCAAAGGCCCGTGGGCAGGCGCTCGGGAACCCTCGGTTATTCGAGGCTCGCGCCATCGCCAACGCCGCTCACAAGGCGGGGGCGGATACTTTTGCGGATTTGGTCAAGCCGGCCATTCGCGAAGCGCAAGCCGCCGGTGCGAGGTCGCTTAGGGAAATCGCCGCCGCGCTCAACGGTCGCGGCATTGCCACCGCGCGGGGCGGGAAGTGGGAGGCCCAGACGGTGGCGAATGTGCTTCGTCGTGCAGGATGACGATGCTTGCGGCGACCAAAAGGGCCGTCAAGGGCTGCCTGGGAGAGTTGTGCGCGCTGGATAACGTGTACTTGATTGCTCTAGTTTATAACGGCGGCTCTGTTTCCTGACGAGCGGAGCGTTCCCCGGCGCTGATGACCCTTGCGCCGACATAGCCAGAGTTATTGGCTTGTGCAGTTAAGCATTGATCCGGTAGCAAAGCAGTTTGTTGTAACCGGTCTACTTAGTGAATTAATCATAAGCTGCTGATTTAGGTTTTGTTGCTGATTAGCGATTTGCTACTGACGAATCATCTGCTGATTCTGCATGTATTGCAAAGCAATGCCGGCGGCTGCCCGGCGTTGCGCAATTTCTTCATTGTTGGAAGCTTGTAAGTCACTGCCCCATTGGCGGTTCGCAGTCGCTATTTTTTCGTCTATCTCGGCGCTAACTGCTTGAGATTGCTGCGCCGCCTCGCCCCAACTAATCTTACGTTGAACAAGGTTCATGGTGATTCTTGCTAAAGCGTTGTTACTTTCATCCACTATGGGAATCACGTCAGGTCGATTTTCTGCTATTACTTTGGTCCACAAGGCGCGACATTTTTCGGAACCGTCGTACAAGGACGCCACAAGACGAGCCTCCTGGGTTGTGGGAACATTCTTATCGGACAACTGTTCTATGGTGTATTGATGAGATTCCAGGTCCGGATAATGCGAAAGTATCTCCGTGTATTTAGGTTGTTCACGATTAGCCGCTATGCAGGCGTGTACCTCCGAACGAGCTTCCTTAATAGCTGCTCCGGTGCGGCTAACGGTCTGCTGAGCTTCCGTCGGCCTTGCACAACCATTCAAAACGGCACACACAAGAAGACAGAGTAGCATTCCATGCGGTCTTTGTTGCGCTCTTTGCATGGTGGAGCCTCTCGCCGTCGCGATTCCGCTCAAGCAGCCTTGCCCTTTGGACGAGCATGAAGCACGGGTGCGCGGTGGTCAACGGTGTTCTTTTTACGGTCGAAATAGCCGTCACGACGCACGAACGCATCCGTAGTGCCATTGCCGGTCGGTGAGCATGCCCAGAAGTGGAGGCGCAACGCCACCTTTTGCTGCCCCCTTGGGATTCCTAGCGGCCCCCGGGATCGCTTACCTCACGCTTACCTGATTGCAGTTAGTATCACACGGTAAGTCACAACTTATTGATTTTATTGGTGCCGCAAGAGAGATTCGAACTCCCGACCCCATCATTACGAATGACGTGCTCTACCAGCTGAGCTATTGCGGCGACCCGATCGCGACGCGACGACGTTCGGTCGGAGGCGGTGTGTAGGCCATTTTCCACCGTCTTGGCAACCTGCCCGTTGAGTGGTCATTAAGCCGAACTTCCGGCGCTTCTGGTCGCAAGCCATTGATGTGACTCGATCTGGGAATCGAGTTCTGCCTACGCGGCGATCTTGAGGCGGAGGAGTTCGAAGGCTCGGGTCTGGGTTGGGGTTGGCCTTGACAGGATTGTCGTGGGATGGGCGTCGCCGAAGCGGACGCTGTTTCGAGTGAGATTGGCAAGGTCCTGCAGTAGGGTGCGGAAGCTGTGGACGGGCTGCCCGTCTTCGGTGCGCCTGTCGATGGCCTTGCGGCGCGCCGCGGGCGAGACCTTGGCCTTGGCGACGGGGGAGGCGCGCTCAGCGGCGGCGGCTTCGAGATCGTCGTCCTTGAACAGCATCGGGGCGAGGTCGCGCTTCATGTGCCAGACGACGTAGTAGGCAAGCATGCACAAGAAGACGTGGGCGCGAACGCGGTGGGCCCGGCGATGGTGGATCGGACGGACGTCGAGGTCGCCGGATTTGATGTCGCGAAAGCCGCGTTCGGCGTGGCTGAGGCCCTTGTAGGCGAGGACGAGGTCGGCGGCTGCGAAGCCGTCCGCGGGAAGAGAGCTCCGGATCACGTAGATACCATCGAGCGCGGCCTCCGCGGCGATCGCCTCGGCTCTGCGCGACCATGCGAGGCCGGTCTCGGTGATGGCGAGGTCGAAATGCTTGGCCATGCGGCGACGGTCGATGACGGCGCCGACCTTGAGGGCGATCTTGTCGGCGCCGCGCAGCGGATTGCGCTTCTTCTCGGTCATGGCGCGGATCTTGATCAGCGCCATCTCGGTCGCATCGAGGAGTTCGACGCGTTTGCGCACGCGCTCGGCGGCGAGTTGGGGGTTGCGGCAGACGACGAGACGCTCTCCGGGATAGTCGCCCGAGACGATCTCCGCCATGTCGCGCTCGTCGAACAGCGAGAGCTGCAGCGGGCCGCCTTCGGCCGCGAGCGCCTTGATCGCCGGCGCGCGGAGCGCGGTGATCCAGTCGAGGCCGGCGGGCGCGACATCGGCGTCGATGCGCGCCTTTGTGATCATGCCGCGGTCGCCGACGAGCACGACGCGCTTCAGCCGAAACCGCATGCGCAGCTTCTTGACCTGACTGGCGAGGGTGCTCGGGTCGCCGAGGTTGCCTTCGAACACCTCGACGGCGACCGGGCAGCCGTCCGGCGTGCACAGGAGCCCGAAGACGATCTGCGGTCGGTCGGGACGATGATCGCGGCTGTAGCCGAATTGCGCCAGTTCGCAGCGCCGTCCCTCCAAATAGCTCGAAGTGACATCGTAGAGCACGAGCACGCCGTCCTCGAGGTGGCGTTTGGCGAAGACTTTCTCGATGTCGGCCTGGCTGCGGCCCAACAGGTCGAGGGCGGCGTAGAGTTCGTCCTCGTCGACAGCGCCGAGGTCCAGCACCGCGCCGAGCGAGTGGGCGGCGGTCGCCTCGCTGAGTTGGCGCGCGGTGGCGAGCTTGGCGGCCGGCTCGACGATCCGCGCCGCGATCATCGCCAGGATCAGCTTGGCCGGACGGTCCGGCCCTTTCGGCAGCATCTTGTCGAGCCCGAGCCGGCGCACCGTCCCGAGCGCCGCGGCGACATGGCCGTGCCCCAGCGCGCGGGCGATCTCGAAGCGCTCTTCGCCGAGCGGCACGAGGGCCTCGCCGGCCAGCACCCGCCGCAGGCTCTCGATCTTCGCCTCCGGCCAATCGGAGATATTGGCCAGCGTGCGCGACTTGACCTTGCCGCCCTCGCGATAGCTCTCGCGCAACAGGACGGCGGGGCGCGAATCACGGTTCGGGATGCGCGTGACGTACATGAACAGCTTGAATCACGGCCTCAAGCCGAACGCAAGCAGATATTTACATGCCTACAAAATCACCGCCAGTCCCCGCGATCCGGCACAAAACCTCACCTTCTCGCCTTACCCCGCCCGGAAGTTCGGATTAAGAGCGCCGTCGCAGGCCGTTGGCGCTGGTTGCCTCACGCGGATCGTCGCAGCGGTTGCACTGCTTCTGGGTAGGGTTCGGATGCCGGCCTGGGCACGCGGTGATGCGCGGCGTGGACTTTGGCCGGCGTCCGAAGCCTCCAAGGGAGGAAACCGCTGGCCGGAAGGGGCTCTGGCAGGGACAGACGCCGACCTATGGGATTTTGCGATGGGTCTGGCGGCGGCTGCCCCGTCGGACCTGGCAACTCGCGCTGACCGCGACGCGGGTTGAGAGACCTTGGCTCAGAGCGGTCCCGCGAACATTAACTCCGTGAACGAACGACGTGCGTTCGCGATCCCGCTGCCCCATGCGCCGAGGAAGATGAGTTCATTCAATACCGGTAGCTTTCCGCTTTGAACGGCCCGTGCTGCGGGACGCCGAGGTACTTCGCCTGCTCCGGCGTCATCTCGGTGAGTTTCGCGCCGATTTTGGCCAGATGCAGCGAAGCGACTTTCTCGTCGAGGTGCTTCGGTAGCGTGTAGACCTGCTTGCCATACTGGCCAAGCTTGGTGAAGAGCTCGATCTGCGCCAGCGTCTGGTTGGTGAACGAGGCCGACATGACAAAAGAGGGATGGCCCATGGCGTTGCCAAGATTGACGAGGCGGCCTTCTGACAGGAGGATGATCTTCTTGCCCTCGGGGAACTCGATTTCGTCGACCTGCGGCTTGATGTTGTTCCATTTGTAGTTGCGAAGCGCCGAGACCTGGATCTCCGAGTCAAAGTGGCCGATGTTGCAGACGATCGCCCGGTCATGCATCTTTCGCATGTGGTCGAGGGTGATGACGTCGACGTTGCCGGTGGCGGTGACGAAAATGTCGGCGCGTGGCGCGGCGTCCTCCATGGTCGTGACCTCATAACCCTCCATCGCCGCCTGCAACGCGCAGATCGGGTCGACTTCCGAGACCATCACGCGGCATCCGGCGTTGCGGAGCGACGCCGCCGAGCCTTTGCCGACGTCGCCGAAGCCCGCGACCATCGCCACCTTGCCCGCCATCATCACGTCGGTGCCGCGGCGGATCCCGTCGACCAGCAACTCGCGGCAGCCGTAGAGGTTATCGAACTTCGACTTGGTGACGCTGTCGTTGACATTGATCGCCGGCCACAAAAGCTTGCCTTCTTTGGCCATGACATAGAGCCGGTGGACGCCGGTCGTCGTTTCTTCCGTCACGCCGCGGATCGATGATGCGTTGCGCTTGTACCAGCCGGGATGGCTTTTTAACCGCGACTTGATCGCCGCGTAAAGCACCTCTTCCTCCTCGTTGGACGCCGCCTCTAGGAACTTCAAGTCCCCTTGCTCGGCCCGGAGACCGAGGTGGATGAGGAGCGTGGCGTCGCCGCCGTCGTCGAGGATCATGTTGGGCGAACCGCCGTCAGCCCATTCGAAGATGCGGTGGGTGTAGTCCCAATAATCCTTCAGGCTCTCGCCCTTGACCGCGAAGACCGGCGTGCCGCTCGCCGCGATGGCGGCGGCGGCGTGATCCTGGGTCGAGTAGATGTTGCAGGAAGCCCAGCGGACGTCGGCGCCCAATGCCTTCAATGTCTCAATCAGGACGGCCGTCTGGATCGTCATATGGAGCGATCCTGCGATGCGGGCGCCCCTGAGCGGCTGAACGGCGGCATATTCGGCCCGGGTCGCCATCAGCCCCGGCATCTCCGTTTCAGCGATGGCAATTTCCTTCCGGCCGAAACCGGCAAGACCGGTATCGGCGACAGCGTAGTCAGCGGCTTTTGTCATGGTCCCTGCTCCTTGCGGCCGCCGTATACCAGCCCTGTCCCGCCGAAGCAATAAACATATAAGCAAGTCTTTATATGATTTTCCGCGCCAGCGTCCGCTGGCCGACGCTTGCCGGAGATCAACCCCTACGAAGGAAGGTTATGGCTATGGAGCGCAGGTTATGCAAAAAACGAGCCGCAGATAGTTTAATACGACAGAGGTAGTACAGTTCGCATGGCGCTTTCGGCCAAATTGACCCTTCGGCAGGGCCAGACGATGGTTCTGACCCCACAGCTCCTTCAAGCCATCAAGCTGCTGCAGATGCCGAACCTCGAGTTGAGTTCCTTCATCGAGACCGAACTGGCGAGCAATCCGCTCCTCGAACTCGCCGAGGATCGCGAGATGAGAAGCCCCGAAGCGCCGCAAGCGTCCGAACGAGAGCCCGAAGGCCCAAGCGGCGACGAAGGCGTCGAGGCTGGCGACTGGGCATCGGACCTGCTCGAGGTGGATGCCGCCAGTCTGGCCGCGAACCTCGGCACGGAAGTCGAGAACGCTTTCGAGTCGGACCGCCGTGACGCGGTTGGGCCGGCGAACGGCTTGTCGCCGAATTCCTGGCCGGCCGGCGGGGGCGGCCGTGATTTTGCCGATACGACTGATCTCGACGCCTACGTTGCGGAAAGCCTCTCGTTCCGCGAGCACCTCACGCGACAGGCCGCGGTTCTGCTCGCCGATCCGGCCGAGCGCATGATCGCTTCGGCGCTAATCGACGGCGTCGACGATAGCGGATACTTCGTCGGCTCCCTGACCGAAATCGCCGAGCGGCTCGGAGCCTCGGCAGACCTTGTCGAGCGGTTGCTGATCCGCATGCAGAGCCTCGAGCCGACCGGCGCTTTCGCGCGAAACCTGGCCGAATGCCTCACGCTTCAGTTGCGCGAACACAACCGCTTCGATCCGGCCATGCAAGCCTTGATCGATAACCTTCCGGCGCTCGCCAGGCGCGACTACGCCGTGTTGCGGCGCGCCTGCGGCGTCGACGACGAGGATCTTCTCGACATGATCGACGAGATCAAGAGGCTCGAGCCCAAACCAGGGCGCGCATTCGGCGACCCGCCCGGTCCCCCGGCAATTCCCGACGTCTACGTCAGCGCCGGGCGAGACGGGACGTGGCGGGTCGAGCTCAACAGTCAGGCGCTGCCGCGGGTGCTGGTCAACGACGTCTATGCGGCTGAGATACGACGCGGCGCGAAACGGGACGAGGACAAGCAATACATCTCGGCGCAACTCCAGTCGGCCAACTGGTTGACGAAGAGCCTCGAGCAGCGCGCACGAACGATCCTCAACGTCGCAACCGAGATCGTCCGGCGGCAAGACACGTTTTTGGTCGAGGGCGTCGGTGGCCTGAGGCCGCTCAACCTCAAGATGGTCGGAGAAGCGATCGGGGTGCACGAATCGACCGTATCGCGCGCGACCGCCCACAAGTTCATGCAGACGCCGCGCGGGCTCTTCGAGATGAAGTATTTCTTTACTGCTTCGATCGCCTCCGATTCGGGTCCGGCGCACTCGGCCGAGTCGGTGCGCCAGCGGATACGGCGGATGATCGAGGACGAGGATCCCCGGGATGTGCTTTCAGACGACGTCATCGTGGAGCGCCTGCGAAAGGCCGACATAGTTGTGGCGCGCCGCACGGTGGCGAAATATCGCGACAGTCTCAAGATCCCGTCATCCGTCGAAAGGCGGAAGCTGAAGATCGCGCTCGTTCGCCCGTCGCGCGTGCGCACCGATTCTTTGGGTGTCGAGCTATGAATCTGTTTTGCCTTAAGGAACAAATGCTTATCGCAACGATTGACATCGCTGAGACAGGCTCCTAACGCTACCTTCCGACTGGCTGCTCGAGATTCGACGGCGACACGAGCGCCGAACTGCGGCGGGCAAGCAAGCGGCGGTGATCGAAGGGTCCCGCCAGGCTGGAGAAGGCCAACAATCCGATGACCTTGAGAGTGTCCGGCAAGAACCTCGACATCGGGGAATCTTTGCGTCAGCACGTTCTGGAAAAAGTGCAAAGCGTCGTTGCCCATTACTTCGACGGATCGGTGGACGGTCACGTCGTCCTCACCCGGGAAGGTTCGGGATATCGCTCGGACTGCGTTTTGCGGCTGAGTTCGGGGGTCTCGCTGCATGCGGAGGGGCGAGCCCATGAGCCCTACCCGTGCTTCGAACAGGCTGCCAACAAGATCGAAGGGCGGCTGCGGCGCTATAAACAGCGTCTCAAGGGACATGGGGCCGCCGCCAGCAATGGCAAGGCGAAGGTTGCGACCTATATGGTTAAGTCGCCGCATGAGGAACAGGAAGAACCCCCCGAAGGCTTCAATCCCGTCGTTGTGGCGGAGGGAACCGAAGCTTTGAAGTCCCTGTCGGTCGCGTCGGCCGTCGCCGAGCTCGATCTCACCGGCGCGCCCGTCGTCGTCTTCGAGCACGCCGGAAGCGGGCGGGTGAACATCGTCTATCGACGCCGCGACGGCGCCATCGGATGGGTCGATCCGCACTGAGGCGGCGGCTCGGGGGCGATATCTTTGACGGGCATTCGGAACACAAATGTCGTTATCCCAACTTATTAAGCCGGATGCAGTGCTCGCGGCGCTGCGGGTCAATGGCAAGAAGCAGGCCCTGCAGGAAATGAGCGAGCGAGCGGCGCTCGTCTCCGGTTTGCCGGCGCGCGAGATTTTCGAACTCGATCCTGCAACGCGAGCGGCTCGGGTCCACTGGCGTTGGCGACGGCGTGGCCATCCCGCACGGCAAACTCGCCAAGTGCGGCGACATATTCGGGGTCTTCGCCCGCCTCGAGCGGGCCATCGATTTTGATGCGCCGGACGGGTTGCCGGTCGATCTGATTTTCCTGCTGATCGCACCCGAGTCGGCCGGCGCCGACCATCTGAAGGCGCTGGCGATGAGCGCGCGCCTCCTGCGCAATCCGGCAATCGCGGCGCAATTGCGCGGGACGCGCGACCCTACGGCCCTCTATGCGCTCTTGACGATGGCGCCGACCTCTCACGCCGCCTGACCCAACTCGGAGCGGCAAACCATGAAGGCGCGCGTAACCGTCACCCTCAAGTCTGGAGTGCTCGATCCGCAGGGCAAGGCGATCGAGGGCGCGCTCCGGTCTCTGTCGATCGAAGGCGTCAGGGCCGTGCGTCAAGGCAAGATTTTCGACATCGAGATCGACGCCGACGATGGAGAAAGCGCGCGCAAAAGGCTCGGGGAAGCGTGCGAGCGGCTGCTCGCGAATACGATCGTCGAGAACTACGCCATCGAGATCGTCTGAATCGATGAAGGCAGCGGTCATTCTCTTCCCCGGCTCCAACCGAGAAGGCGACGTCGCGCAGGCGCTCCGGCGGGCGACCGGGCGGCCCCCGAGTATCGTCTGGCACGCCGATCGCGACCTGCCGGCGGGAACGGATCTGGTCGTTCTGCCGGGCGGATTTTCCTATGGCGACTATCTGCGCTGTGGCGCGATCGCCGCGCGGGCGCCGATCATGCGGGCCGTCAGCGACCACGCGTCCCGAGGCGGACTGGTCCTCGGCATCTGCAACGGCTTTCAGATTCTCTGCGAGGCCGGCCTTCTGCCGGGCGTGCTGATGCGGAACGCGGGGCTGCGTTTCATCTGCAAAATGCAGCACTTGCGGGTCGAGAACGTCGCCACCCGCTTTACCTCCGGCTATGCGCCCGGGCAGGTCGTCAAGTTCGCCGTCGCGCACGGCGAGGGCGCTTTCGAGGCCGACGAAGAGACCTTGAGGGCGCTCGAAGGGAACGGTCAGACCGCGTTTCGATATTGCGACGTCGACGGCCGGGTCGACGTCGGCTCGAATCCGAACGGCTCGGCAAACAGCATCGCCGGCGTCTTCAACCAGCGGTTCAACGTGCTTGGCCTGATGCCGCATCCGGAGAATCTAATCGATCCGCTCACGGGCGGCATCGACGGCAGAGGAATGTTTGCGGCGTTGGCGGCCTGAAGCTCCGATTGTTCCATCGCAAGTCCTTCGAATCACGAAAAATTTTTGGCCGGCGACAAGATCCTGTCACAGTCTGTAAACCGCCCTGCAGTATCATCCCCTGTTCGAAGGGGTGATCATGGCTGATTCGCTCAACAGGCTTTTCGCCGCGGTTTCAGAAGCGCGCGACCGGGGCGCTCCGGTTTCGCGCACGGCCAAGCTCTTCCGCGACGGCGTTCAGAAGATGGCCAAGAAGCTGGTCGAGGAGGCGGCCGAGGTCGGCCTCGAAGCGGTGCAGATGAACCGCGAGCAGGTGATCCTCGAAAGCGCCGACGTGCTCTATCACCTGGCGGTCCTCTGGGCCGAGTGCGGCGTCTCGCCCGCCGACGTCATGAATGAGATCGACCGGCGCGAGCGGCTCTATGGCATTGCCGAGAAGCTTCCCAAGCACCCCGGCGGGGCGCAGAGCCGGCGGATGTCGCTGGTCTCGACACGACGCAAGGCGGCCTCCTGATCGGCGCCTGCCCAGGTCGCAGGCGTCGGCATCCGCCCTTGCATGGAACTAACGTCTGGAGACACCCGCCTTTAGTCTGCTAAACCTCGTTGGTCCCGCCGCGCACGGATCAAGCGATGAAAGACCCCTATGAAGTCCTTGGCGTCGCCAAGACGGCGACGCCCGAAGAGATCCGCAAGGCCTACCGGCAGCTGGCCAAGAAGCTGCATCCGGACCTCAATCCGGGCGACAAGGGCGCGGAGGAGAGGTTCAAGGAAGTCTCGGGCGCCAACGACCTCCTGTCCGACCCCGAGAAGCGCCGCCGCTATGACGCGGGCGAGATCGACGCGGCCGGCGCAGAGCGGGCGCCGCAGGGGCGCTACTACCGCGAATACGCCGGCGGCGGCGGCAATCCTTACGAAAGCGCCTCGGGCTACGCCGACTTCGCGGAAGGCGACGACCTCTTCGCCGAGCTTTTCCGTCGCAGCCGCGAGCAGGCGCGGCGCCGGCCGGGCGCCGACCTGCACTACGAGCTCACCGTGCCCTTCCTCGAGGCGGTCAACGGCGCGACCAAGACCATCACGCTGCCCGAAGGCGGCACGCTCGAAGTTCGTATCCCGTCCGGCGTCGAGGACGGGCAGGTCCTGCGCCTCAAGGGCAAGGGCGCGCCTTCCCCCGGCGA
The DNA here is from genome assembly GCA_963772555.1 of uncultured Alphaproteobacteria bacterium. GTDB lineage: Bacteria > Pseudomonadota > Alphaproteobacteria > Rhizobiales > Beijerinckiaceae > Roseiarcus. The sequence goes on from CAVYXQ010000006.1 coordinate 161,646, forward strand.
AGGCCCGCCCGGCGACGCGCTGGTGCAGATCGTCGTCCAGCCGCACCCCTATTTCACCCGCGAGGGCGACGACATCCAGGTCGAACTGCCGATCACCATCAAGGAGGCGGCGCTCGGCGGCGAAGTGCGCACGCCGACGACGACGGGGCGCGTCATGCTGAGGATCCCGCCGCACTCCAACACCGGCGACACGCTGCGGCTACGGGGCAAGGGGGTCAGGCGCCGCGGCGCCGCCGGCGATGAGCTCGTCAGGCTCAAGGTCGTGATGCCGAAGACGCCGGACGCAAGCCTCGACGCCTTTCTGTCGGACTGGACGCCGCCGGCGGATTATGACCCGCGCAGGGAGATGTGACCCATGAACGAGCGTGAGTTCCTCGAGCGGGCGCGCCTCGACCGCGCGACCTACGAGATCAGCATCGAGCAGCAATGGCTCATCCCCGCTGCCGGCGCAGCGGAAAGGGACTTCACCGAGCTCGACCTCGCCCGGGCGCGCCTCATCCACGACCTCAAGCACAATATGGGGGTCAACGATGCCGGGCTCGACGTCGTCCTGCATCTCATCGACCAGATGCACGGCCTCAGGCGCGCGCTCGCCCAGGCGCTGGCCTCGATGCGCGAGCGGGACAGGCCGGGCGGGACCACGCCTCCCGCATGACCCAAGCGCGACGTGATGGGATCGAGCCGATGCCGGGGCGAAGCCCTGCGGAGCGCGCGCCCCGACCTAAGGGACCCCCTTCGGCTCCTACGGATCGAGACCGGCCGGCCTTCGGCTTGGATTTTCTTGTAAATCCGCAGGTTTCTCCTGGATACCCCCCTCAAATCCTGTTTGGTTTCCCTTGGATTTTCTTGGATTCCTTCGTCCGAAATCGAGGGATTTCAATGGCTTGCGAGCGACCCGGCCGAAAACTGATTTGCGACCGCCCCGAGTCTCGAGCAATCGTATTGGGGTCGGCTCCCCGCGCAGCGATGGCGACAAAGAAGGGTCTGGGAGTCATTATACGCATTGTAGACGATATTCTGATTTTCTGCAACAGAATTCGCTATCGGCACCACATTCGGGTACTGTCTCAGTTTGAAGTTCTGATTTCGGACCCTTTGCCCATTCCCGATGGTTCCGTACGGAAGGAATCAGCCGGAATGCAGACGACGGCGCTACGGTGGGGTTGCGCCAAGTGCGGTCATTCGTGGGCCAGCGCTCATCGATCGCCGCCGACTTCGAGGGAGAGTCAGATCGTTCCGACGGTCACGCGCCAAAGAATTGTAACCAAATCTCGCGGCGCTCGACCGACGGCGTCCGTGCTTAAGATAGAGAGTCGGGATCCTCAGCCGAGCACGTATCGTGAAAACGCCAAAGCTTGTCGCGCATCTTCGTCCATCTGGGCTTCCTCGGCGTTGTCGCTAAGGTCGCGCCAAACCTTGATATCGCTGCCGACCCCGCCGCCTACCTTGACGAAGGGCTCCATGACAACCGCGCCGCTGTAACCGATCTCCCGCAGCGCCGTCCCGATTTCGTGCCAGGGGAGCCGACCTTTACCGGGAACGCGGCGATTGTTTTCGCCGGTATGGAAATGGCCGAGCAAAGGGCCGGCGGTGCGGATCGCTTCGCCGAAGCTGTCCTCCTCGATGTTCATATGGAACGTATCGAGCATCACCTTGACATTGGGCTTGGCGACCTCGCGAACGAAGGCGACCCCCTCCTCGGCGGTGTTCAAAACGTGATTCTCAAATCGGTTGAGGACTTCCAGACAAAGGTCGATGCGGAGATTGGCCGCGAAATCTGCGAGGCTGGAAATACCCTCCAAGCCTCGCGCCCGGTCTCCCGCCTTGTCAACAGGCCTGGAATAGTCGATGGGCCAGTAGGAATGGAGGGCACCCCCGATCACGTGAATATCGAGTTTGGCGAGGTTGGTGAGTGTCTCTTCGAAGAAGACCCGTCCCGCTTTTCTGATCGCCGGATCGGCGGAAGACAGGTTCTTCTGGGGAGACGGGCCTAGCCCTGCGGTGATTGTGACGCCGTTGTCTCGGGCGGAACGGCGGACTTCGTCGATATGCGCCGGGCTATAGCTGTTCAAATGATGAGCCGCGATTTCGATGATGTCGAAGCCGAGCTTGGCGACCTTTTCTACGTATTTCAGGCAGTCGGCGCTCCACTCCTGCTCCCAGTATGAGTAATAAATGCCGAATTTCATTTACGTCTCCTGTTTGACGAAAGAGTTATGGTTGCTCGAGATCTCAGAGCCGGCGGCCCCGGCTATGGCGCCTCCAACAAGCCTGCCTTGTTTGCGCCAAGCACAACGGATCGAGCGCTGACACCAAAGCTTCCGGCGCTGACATCAAAGCTGCACGGCGCTACTTTTTGGCTATCTCGAACAGCGCTCGAAGCGTCGGCACCGCAAATCGAAAGACCATCACGGCGATCAGGAACAGGCCCCAAACGGCGGTGGAGAGATGCTGATTCGCGCCGAGCAAATTGAGGCCGGACGACAGCGTTTGCAGGATCAGCAGCGAAACGAACACCGGCGCGACGCGCCCGAATCCGCCGAACGGATCGACGCCGCCGAGGAAGCACGCGAGCACGGTCACCAGCAACAGCGCTTCGCCCTCGCCTTCGCGCACCGAATTGAAGCGCATCAGCATCACGATGCCCGCAAGCGCACACATGACGCCCGAGAGAGCATAGACCAGCGTGAGCGAGCGCTTGACAGGAATTCCCGAATATTCGCTCGCCCGCGGGTTGGAGCCGATCATCGCCACCGCAAAGCCATGACGCGTGCGCGCGAGCAGCACGTGCCAGAGGATCGCCGCCGCGGTGAAGACGAGCATCAGCACGGGAACGCCGAGGATCACGCCGTGGCCGAGTTCGCCGAGGAAATTGGGAAAGCCCGAAATATCCCCGCCGCGCGTAAGAAATTCGCCCAGACCTCTGAGGAAGATCATCATTGCGAGCGAGGCGAGAATCGGATGCGCGCCGAAATAGGCGATCGTCGCGCCCATGGCGGCGCCCGACACGCCGCCCACCGCCAACGCCGCGCTGGCGCCGACCACGAATGCGAAGACGCCCGCTTGCGGCCCACCGCTCATGTTGAGAATCCAGGCGAGCGTCAGGCCGCTGAGGTTTGCCGTGGCGATGATCGCCAGATTGATTCCGCCGGAAACGATTGGCGCGAGCATCGCCAGGGTCAGCAGCCCAAGTTCCGGCAACTGAAACGCGATCGAATCGAAATTCGCGACGCTCAAGAACTGCGGCGTCGTCAGGCCGAAGGCGACCACGAGGAGCGCGAACAACCCGAGAAGCCCGGACACATCGCGCCCAAACACGCGACCTAGACGCTCAGCGACTACCGACATGACCACGCCTCCTCGATCCGCCCGCCAGGAGCGCTCCCAGATCAAAGTTCGAGAGTGAGATGGCTACGAGGATCGTCAACCCGATCAGCATCTTGAAGGCGTAGGGTGAGACGCCGAGCAGATTGAGCCCGTTTTGCACGACCGCCACCAGCATTACGCCGAGAAAGCAGCCGAACACCGAGCCGCGGCCGCCGCCGAGCCGCGCGCCGCCGAGCACGGCGGCGGCGAGCACGTCAAGTTCGCGACCGATAAGAGCGTTCGGAACGACCTCTTGGGCGAGATTGACCTGCATCAGGCCGCCGATGCCCGCCATCAATCCCATCCAGCCGTAGGCGATGAACTGCATCTTCACCGTCGCGACGCCGGCGCGACGCGCGCCTTCCGGGTTGTCGCCGAAAGCATAGAGCTGGCGGCCCGTAGTCGTGCGCGAGATCAGGAACCAGGTCGCCGCCATCGCCGCGACCATGGCGGCCACCGGCAGAGTGAGCGCGCCGCCTGCGCCGAGCGAAAAGAAGGCGAATTGATCGGTCCACCAGTTCGGCAAATCGTAGATTGATTTGCCCGATGTCGTGAACATCAACAAACCGAAAAACGCATTGAAGGTCGCAATGGTGACGACGATCGAGATAATCCGAAAACCCGCGATCAGGGAGGCGTTGACGCAACCGAGCGCGATTCCGAAAGCGCCCGCAAACAGGAGGCCAAGGATCCAATTGCCTCCGCCGAGGGCGAGCAACGCGAGCGCGGTCAGGTATTGCACGACCGACGCAGCGACAGCGAAGGAAATGTCGATGCCCCCGGTGATCAGGACCACCAGCAGTCCGACGGCCCAAATGACGTTGACGGCATTGTTGTTCAGCAGCGACGCTAAATTTCCGGCGCTGAGAAAAATCGGCGAGGCGAAGCCCAGATACAGCGTCAAGGCCGTCAGGACGACGAACAGGCGCACCTCGCCCTCGTGGGTCCGTAAATAGTCACGCATAGACGGCGCGCTCCAGTTCTCCGATTGAGATGCGTCTCGGGTCGTATTCCGCGACGATGCGGCCGCCGGCCATGTGCAGGATGTGATCGGAATTGAAATAGGCCTCGGGGACTTCGTCCGAAATCATGAGAACGGCGATGCCGCGCTCGGCGAGCCCACGAACGATCTTGTAAATGCCGTCGCGCGCGCCGACATCGACGCCGACCGTCGGGCAGTCGAGGATCAAGACCTTCGGCGATGTTGCGAGCCACTTCGCCAGCACGACCCGCTGCTGATTGCCGCCCGATAGCGTCGATATGGCGTCCTCGGGTTGGCCGATCTTGATCGCGAATTCGGTGACGGCCTTGGCGACCGCCGCGGATTTCTTCGCCTCGGAGATCAAACCGCTGGCGTTGGAGATCTGTTTCAAGGTCGTGATCACGGCGTTGTCGGCTATCGATTGTGGCTGCACCAGACCGAGAGCGAGACGATCCTCAGAGACATAGGCGACCCCGGCTGCGGTGGCTTCCCGGTTGTTGGCGAAGGCGACGGGCGAGCCGGAGAGGCGGATGAAGCCGGAATCGGCGCGCGACATGCCGAACAGCGTATGCGCGAGTTCGGTGCGGCCGGCTCCGATCAAGCCGATGAGGCCGACGATCTCGCCGGCGCGCAAAGTCAGATTGATGTCCGAGTACTCGCCCTGCCGCGTCAGGCCCGCGGTTTCGAGGACGATCGGCGCATCGACGACGTCGCGGGCAGTGACGGACTGGTCGAACCGCTTGCCGGTCATCAATTCCGTCAACCGCGACTGCGTCATGCCGGCGGCGTCGAACACGCCGACCAATCGTCCGTCGCGCAGAACGGTGACGCGGCTCGACACGTCGAGCACCTCCGCAAGCCGGTGGCTGACGAAAACCACGGCGACTCCCGCGGCGGAGAGCGTACGCACAACGGCAAGCAGATGGTCCGTCTCGGCCTGCGTGAGCGAGGCGGTGGGCTCGTCCATGAAGATGAGCTTTGCGTCGCTCGCGAGCGCGCGCGCGATCGCGACCAATTGCCGACCCGAAATTGGCAACTTGTTCAGCCGTGCGCCAAGGTCGAGCTCCACGCCGAGCTTGGCGAGCGCAATGCGAGCGGTCTCGCGAATGGCGCGATAGTTCACGAGCCGCAGCGCGCCCACGAGACCATCGAACGCAATGTTCTCGGCGACTGTCATTTCCGGGAAAAGCGCAAGGTCCTGCCAAATGACGGCCACGCCCTCGCGTCGGGCGAGTTGGGGTGTCGGCGCCGCGATGCTCTCGCCGAAATAGTCGGTGCGCGCGCCGGGCGCCGCCTGATACACACCCGCGATGACCTTGATGAGCGTGCTCTTGCCGCTGCCATTCTCGCCGGCGAGGCAATGCACCTCCCCGCACCCGACCGAGAACGACACATCGTCGAGCGCGCGCACGCCGCCGAAGCGCACCGACACGTGCTCGAAGCGGATCGCCTCGGAGGCGGGGATGGAGGGCTTTGGCGCGGGCGCCGTCATTGTTGTCATCGCGAGTTCCGGATTGTCGTCGAAAGCTTCCACCCGCGTGGGGCGCGCCTCTCCCGCTTTCGCGCCGCTTTCGCGGGAGAGGCGCTTCGGTCAGAGCCCGAGACCGGCGAGCTTGTCGACCGAGTCTTTGTTGATCGGAAGGAGGTTGACGGTGATGATGTTGTGGGTCTTCGGATCGGGATGGACGACGCCGAGCCCTTCGATCGTCATGCCATCCTTGATCTCCTGGCCAGTTGCCAACAGCTTGCCGACGCGGACGAACACGCGGCCCGCCTCGGCCGGATTCCACATGAACCCGCCCAGGATGGCGCCTTCCTTGATCAGCTTGCGTCCCTGCCCGGGCGAGAGCGGCCCGACCACGAACACTTTTCCTACGTCGCCCTTCTCTTCGATCGCGCGGCCGGCGCCGATCGGACCCTGGCTGCCGAAGGCGAGGAAACCATGCAGATCGGGATGGGCGGCCATCAGGTCGAGCGCGGTCTTGCGGCTGTCGTCGACGTTCTCGGCGACGCCGTAGCGCTCGCCGACCGGCTTCATATCGGGATAGTGGACCTTGAGGTAGGCGATCGCCGCGTCCGCCCAGGCGTTGTGAAGGGGAACGGTGAGAGAGCCGACGAAGACCGCATATTCGCCCTTGCCGCCCATCGCTTTCGCGAGCAGCTCCGCGTGCGCCTCGCCGAAGCTCTTGGACGAGGTGAACTCGAAGTCCCAGTCCTTGTTCTTGATGCCGGGGCCTTCGTGCGTGACGACCTTGATGCCGGCCTGGAGCGCCTTTTCGAGTACGGGCTCCAGCGCCTTCTCGTCGTTAGGGACCACGCCAATCACGTTGACCTTCTTGGCGATCAAATCTTCGATCGCACGCACCTGCAAGGCTGGATCCGCGCTGGTCGGCCCGATCATGTAGGCGTCGACGCCGTCCTTGGCTCCCTCTTCCTTGATGCCGGTCTCCATGGCGTTAAACCACGGAATGCCACCGATCTTCACGACGATACCCATCGTGGGCTTGTCGGCTGCGAAGGCGCCCGTGGCGAGCACGGCGGCGAAGGCGACGCCCGCCAACAAGGCGCGTCTAGTTGCAGAGATTTTCATCATGACCTCACTAACCTCCCTTTGTTTGCCACTCAGGCAAATTGCGGATCGATAGATCCGGCTGCTCTGGATCAGAACTCGACCCAGAATTCCGTATGATTCGTCGTCAGCGGACCGCCATTCCCGCGGGCGGCGATACCGCCTCTTCCCTGAGACGGATTGCGGGTCGCGCATCGGGGACAAGGCCGGTCGACGCGCGAACCCTGAGTTCGCACTGCAGCAGGACATGTTTTGCCGGCGAGAGATCTCCTTTGATCCTCCCGCTTAACGTTTCCCAAAGGGCCCGGCCCATCTCGCGCACCGGCTGGAAAATCGCCGTCAAGGGCGTCGCTCTGGCGCTCATCCACGTGTAGTCGTCGAAGCCGATCAGCGAGATATCGCGCGGCATCCGGAGGCCGCGTTCAGCCAGCGTCGTCAGCACGCTCAGCGTGGTGAAATTCGTCAGCGCCTGAATCGCTGTCGGCGGCGAATTCTCATCAAACCAATTCGAGAGCCTTGCGGACGCCTCGTCGATCGTGAAGCCGAGTTCGACGATCGGCGGCTCCGGAAAACCACGCGACCGTATGACCTCACGGGCGCCGCCGCAGCGTTGCCGAATGTTGGCGAGGCTCAGCGATGACGCCACGATGAGGATATGTTTGTGGCCGAGGTCGATCAGATGACGAACGCCAATGGCGCCGGCGTCTTCGTTGTCGACCGAGACGGTGTCGGCGCTCAGATTGCCAGTCACCCGGTCCGCGATCACGTAGGGGGTCCTGCATGACTCAATCAGTTCCCGGCCCGGAAACTCGTCAGAGCAAGGAATGACGATCAGTCCTGCCGGACGCCAGGCGAGGATCGCTTTGAGCCGGGATCTCTCCACCAACTCTTCGCCGTGGGAGCTGGCGACGATGACCTCATAGCTCTCCTGGCCGAGACACTGTTCGACGGCCGAGACGACGGACGTGAAGAACGGGTTGTCGAGATCGGGTACGACCACGGCGATGATCTTGGCCTCTCCCGAGCGCAGCATCGAGGCGCGCGGATCGGCTCGGTAGTCGAGCGCTTTGACCGCGGCTTCGACTTTCTTAACAAGTTTGGCGCTGACCGGCTTTCGGCCGGTCAGAACGTTGGAAATTGTAGCCGGAGAAACGCCGGCCAGCTTCGCCACATCGTTGATCGAATGCGTCTTTTCGATCATCCCGCTTAGGCCTTCGCTCCCTGTAAAACGATTTACTGTAAATCGTTTAACGATGGCCCGGAACTGATTGCAAGTGAAAAATCGCCCTCGCTCGAAAATAGTTCGCGAGCGGCTTCCGTTCGACCAGAGGCGCCCGACGCCGGGTCAACGAGGGCGCCGGCTTTCCCGGTGGTACGGTCAGATTTCGGCGCCTCGCCAATGCAGAGGTTCGGAGCGACCAATCACAGCACTCGACGGAAAACAACATCTGCTTCGGGCGGACTCCGGGCAGGGCTGCCCGGAGAGGCCCGCTTCCCGCACCGTTGCTGCCGTTCGGCCAACCGCCGCTATCATCAGACCCAAAATTCAAACTGAGACACGACCCCGAATTCACTATCGACCAAATCGGCCATCGACACCCATTGGCTATCGACAAATTTTCACGGCGCAAGTCGAGCCGCAGAAGGCCAAAGCTCTCGCTCCGGCGGAGGTTCACGATTCCACGACTACGCTTGAGGCGGTAGCCATAGGCATGGTCCTCGAAGTCCGCCTCGAAAGTCGGTTCGCGCAATCAGCTTGAACCCGTTTGTCCCCGCCCTCCACAGCCATCGAAAAGCTTCGTCACGAGAACACCGGCTCCATCCGCTCGAGGTCCCCGAGGGGCAGATGGCATTTGATGGTGTGTCCGTCGGCCACGATGCGGGCCGGCGGGACGACGCGCTCGCATAAGCCCCCCGGAACCTGACCCTTATGGCCACAGCGAGTTCTGAAACGGGCATCCCGCGGGCGGCGAGAGCGCGGAGGGAATCTCGCCCTCGAGCACGACGTGGCGCTTCTTCACGGTCGCGTCGGCGATCGGGATCGCCGACAGCAGCGCTTCCGTGTACGGATGGAACGGCGGCGAAAAAATCTGTTCCGTCGCGCCCATCTCGACGACATGGCCGAGATACATCACGACGACCCGATCGGCGAGATAGCGCACCACCGACAGGTCGTGGCTGATGAACACCATCGTCGTCTTCAATTCGCGCTGCAGGTTCATCAGGAGTTCGCTGATCGCCGCCTGCACCGAGACGTCGAGCGCCGACATCGGCTCGTCGGCGATGATCACCCGCGGCCGTCCGGCGAAGGCGCGCGCGACGCCGATGCGCTGTTTCTGCCCGCCTGACAATTGCCGCGGCGCGCGGCGGGCGAAGGCGCGCGGCAGCTTCACGAGATCGAGCAGCCGGAGCATCGTCTCGCGCCGCTCGGCGTCGTTCTTGCCCACCCGGAACTTTTGCAGCGTCCGGAGAATTCTGCGAACCGACCGAGTAGCTGGGGTTCAGGGTGTCGAACGGATTCTGGAAGATCATCTGGATTGAGGCGATGGTCTCGACCGGGCGGCGCTCGACCGGGCGGTTCTGGATCGCCTCGTGGTCGAACACCACGAGGCCCTCGGTCGCCGTCTCGAGCCCGAGCAGCACCTTGGCGAGCGTCGACTTGCCGCAGCCCAATTCGCCGACGATCGCCAGCACCTCGGCTTCCCGGGCGGCGAACGACACGTCCTCGACCGCCTTGACGGCTCTGGTTTCTCCGCCGGAGAAGAGGGCGCTCGCCGCGACCCGATAGTGCTTCTTGAGCCTGTCGACTTCGAGCACCTCCGGACCGATCGTAACCGGCCGGAAGAGATCGGCTTTGCCTGCGGAGGCCGACCAGTCGATCGCTTCGATCCTGAAGCACCGGCTCTGATGCCCGCCGCTGCCCGCGACCTCGAACATCGGCGCCTCGGCCTTGTCGCAGAGGCCCGCGACGAAGTGCGGGCAGCGGGGGCCGAAGTTGCATCCGTTCGGCCGTTCGTGCGGCAGCGGCAGCTGGCCAGGAATGGGAACCAGCGGATTGTCGTTCTTGTTCGTTGCGGGCAACGGCATCGAGCGGAAAAGGCCCTGCGTATAGGGATGGCGGGCCGCCCCGAACACGTCCCTCACCCGACCGGTCTCGACCGCCTCGCCGGAATACATGACGGTGACGGAATCGCAGGTCTCGAGGATCAGACCGAGATTGTGCGAGATGAAGAGCGAGGATGCGCCGGAGCGCCGGGTCAGGTCCTTGACCAGCGCGACGATGCCGGCTTCGACCGTCACGTCGAGCGCGGTCGTCGGCTCGTCGAGGATCAGGAGGCGCGGGTTCGACAGGAGCGCCATGGCAATGACGACGCGCTGCTGCTGGCCGCCGGAGAGCTGATGCGGATAGGCCCGCATAATGCGCTCGGGGTCGGGCAGGCGCACGGCCTTGACCATGTCGAGCGCCCTGGCGCGCGCCTCCTCCGTCGCGACCTTGTCGTGGATCAGCGGCACTTCCATCAGCTGCCGGCCGATCAGCATGGTCGGGTTGAGCGAGGCCATCGGCTCCTGGTAGACCATCGCGATTCTCGAGCCGCGAATGGCGCGCAGTTCCTGGCCGGTGAGCGAGGCCATGTCGCGGCCGTCGAAGCGGATCGAGCCCATGGTGATCCTGCCGGCGCCGGGCAGATCGCGCATCACCGCGAGCGCCACCGTCGATTTGCCGCAACCCGATTCGCCGACGAGTCCCATCGCCTCGCCGGGCATGACCTTGCAGGAGAAATCCATCACCGCCGGAATCTCGCCGGCGCGGGTGAAGAACGAGATGCCGAGGCGGTCGATTTCGAGGATCGGTTCGGCCATTTCGCGCTTCCTCAATCGCGCAGCGACTGTTCGCGGATCGCGTCCGCGAGCAGGTTCAGGCCGAGCACGAAGGACAACATCGCCAGCGCCGGCGCCAGGGCCGGATGAACGTAGATGCGGATGAAGCTGCTCAATTCCTTGATCATCGTGCCCCAGTCGGGGCTCTCCGGCGCCATGCCGAGGCCGAAGTAGCCGAGCGCGCCCAACAGAATGGTCGTATAGCCGATGCGCAGGCACGCATCGACGATGAGCGGCCCGCGGGCGTTCGGCAGGATTTCCCACAGCATCACGTACCACGGGCTTTCGCCCCGCGTTTGCGCGGCGAACACGTATTCGCGCGTCTTGATATCGAGGGTGAGGCTGCGGACGATGCGGAAGATGCCCGGTCCCGAGGCGAGCGCAACCGCGACGAAAATGTTGAGGGTGCTCGGACTGACCCGCAGCAGGCCGAACGGATCGGCGTTGAAGACGAAGGTGGCGAAGAGCCAGGCGCCGGCGAGCAGCGTCAGCGCGAGTCGGATCGCAAGCTTCGCCGGTTGCGTCCGGTAGCCGGCGACGAAGAAGACGCTCAAAAGGGCGATCGGAAAGGCGAAGAAAACGCCGGCAAGCGCATAGGGAATCGGCGTCTCGAGAATGCCCGGCGACACCAGGAGATAGAACAGAAGGATGACCGGGAAGGCCAGCACCAGGTTGGCCAGAAACGACAGGACCGCGTCGACGCGGCGGCCGAAGTACCCCGCCGGCAGACCGAGCGCGATGCCGACGGAAAGCGCCAGCAGGGTCGCCAGCGGCGCGATGATCAGAACGATGCGCGCTCCCGCGATCGTTCGGCTGAACACGTCCCGCGCGACCTTGTCGCCGCCGAAAAGGTACGGCAGCCCCGAGTGCGGATCGATGGCGCCCGGCAAGGCGTCCCTCATTACGGCGATCTGCCCGAGCGGATCGAAGAGGACGATCGCCCTGCCGAACACCGCGGCGAACAGCCAGAAGCCGACGAGAAAGAGGCCGATGAAGCCCGCCCCGCTCCGCACGACCTGGCCGTAAAGGCCGAGCTTTCGCTGGAAGACAAGGCTCACGCCCAGGACGATCGCGAGACTGGCCCACACCGGCCAGAGCTGGACGAAGCTCCGGAAGACGATCTGGCCGGGGCTCAGGAACTGCACGAGCGCCCTCTAGTACCCAAAATCATTGGTCGGCGAAGCATGGTTTGAGGCGTTTTTGGTGGACCTCGGATTTAGTCCAGACGAAGCGTCTGGCGGTTTGGTTGTAGTCGGCGATGAAGGCGTCGATGTGGGCGACGAGTTGCTCGACGCTGGTGAACGAGGCGCCGCTGAGCGACTTCCCGGTCAGGATCGAGAACCAGATTTCGATCTGGCTGAGCCAGGAGGCGTGCGTCGGCGTGTAATGGAGATGCACGTTTTTGTGGCGCTTGAGCCACATGTCGCGGTTGGGTTTGTGGGTGGAGAGATTGTCGAGCACGACATGGATTTCGCGCTCCGGATAGGCGGCGATGACCCTGTTCATGAAGTCGAGAAATTCGACGCGCCGACGTCTCTTGTAGTGGCGGCCAACGACTTCGCCACTCGCCACGTTGAGGGCGGCGAACAGCGTCGTCGTCCCATGGCGTTTGTAATCGTGCGACTGGCCGGTGATGGCGCGCCCATTGGGCAGCTTCAGATAGCCTTGCGCGCGTTCGAGCGCCTGAATGGACGGTTTTTCGTCGACGGCGAGCACGATCGCATGGTCGGGCGGCGCCATGTAGAGCCCGACGATCTCGGCGGCCTTGGCCGCAAATTCCGGGTCGTTGCTCTGACACCAGGATTTGCGCCCCGACAAGTCGATCTTCTGCGCGCGCAGGAAACGCCAAACATATTGCACGTGAACGTCGCCAAGCCTCTTGGCGATCAGCGGCCCGGTCCAGTTTGCGTAGCCTTCCGGCGGCGCAGCGTCGAGCGCCGCCAGGATGCGCTGGTCCGTCTCCTTGTCGTATCTGGCCTCGGCCCCGCGATCGCCAACTTCCGAAAACCCGGGAAGTCGGTCCTTCGCGCAACGAACCCGCCATTTCGACGCCGTGCCGGTGGTACAGCCGAGCGCCCGGCCAATCGCCCGCGTCGCCGCGCCATCGGCGGCCATCAGCACGATCCGCGCCTTGAAGCGCGTGCGGTGCTCCGACTTGGTCGAACGCGCCATACCCTCAAGCTCAGCCCGCTCCTCGGCCGTCAATACGATCGGTGTCGCTTGCAAAAGGCTGCTCATGCAACCTTGAATCACAACTCAACGATCAGCGATAGTGGGTACTAGTGCACGCGGATGCGCGGATTGAGCCAGGCGTAGCCCACGTCGGAGATGAGCTGCGTCACCAGCACCAGCGCGACCGAGACGATCGAGCAGGCGAGCAGGAGGTCGATGTCGTTGTTGCCCGCGGCGTCGACGAGCGCCTGGCCGAAGCCCTGATAGCGGAACATCACCTCGACGATGACGACGCCGGTCAGGAGCCACGGGAAGAGGAGCATGATCACGGTGAACGGCGCGATCAGGGCGTTGCGCAGCGCATGCTTCAGCACGATCGCCGGGAAGCTCAGGCCTTTCAGTCGCGCGGTGCGGATATATTGCGCGTTCATCACCTCGATCATCGACGCGCGGGTCATGCGCGCCACATAGCCCATGCCGTAGATTGCGACTGTCGCGACCGGCAGGGCGAAATTATAGAAGCTCAGATGCCCCTCGGTCGCTGAGGCGGCCGAGCCGTTCAGCCAGCCGAGCCAGGTGGCGAAGATAATGGTGAGCACGACGCCGGAGACATATTCGGGCGTCGACGTGGTCGCGATCGAGACGACCGAGAGCGCCCGATCGGTCCGGGACCCCTCGCGCATGCCCGACACCACGCCGACGAGGAGGGCCACCGGGATCATGACCGCCATGACCCAGAACATGAGGATCCCGGTGGCTTCCAGCGCCGGGCCGAGCTTCTCGACGACCTTGACCTTGAACTTGGTCGAGCAGCCCAGATTGCCCTCGAGCACCCCGGAGAGCTGGCGCGTCGTCGGCTCGTCGCACCAGGAAAAGCGTGGGACCCCCTTGCCCGTCGCCGGATCGAGGCTTGGGTCTCTCGGCCAGAGGCCAAGCCAGATCGCGTAGCGCACGAAGAATGGCCGCCGGTAGCCGTTCTTCGTCAGCCAGCTCTCGAGCTCCTGGTCCGAGGCATGCATCTCCGTCTGACTGATCGCCAGCTTGCGCAGGTTCGGCTGGAGATTGACCAGATAGAAGACGGCGAGCGTCAGGCAGAGCATGGTCAGCAGCATCACGCCGAGCCTGCGGGCCAGGAACGACCCCATCGTCTCATCCCTCCTGCGCCGGCCCGAGCGGCCGGGCGCCTCGCCCGCGTGAGCGAGACTTCCGGCGGCGGGGAGCCGCGAGCCCTGTCAGGCGTTGAGCCACACGCGCTCGAGATGCGTCTCGTAAAGCGGATGCATCCCGTAGTTCATCACCTGCGGCGTGCGGTGATTATAGAGGGTCAGCCAGTAGGGCTGGATGATGACCCCGGAATCCTGGAGGATCTGCTCGAGATCCTTCATGATGAGCTTGCGGTCCTTGGGATCGGGCGTCGCCAGCGCCTTCTCGAGCTTCGCGTCGAACTCCGGATTGGAATAGCCGGTCTCGTTCCAGGCCTCGCCCGTGCGATAGGCGAGCGCGAGAACCTGGACGCCGAGCGGACGCATGTTCCAGTCGGTCATCGAGAAGGGATATTTCGTCCAGTCGTTCCAGAAGGTCGAGCCCGGCAGGACCGTGCGCTTCACCTTGAAGCCGGCCTCGCGCAGTTGCGCGGCAATCGAAGTCGCCGGTGTTCTTGTAGTATTCCTCGTCGCTGGTGATGAGCTCGTGCTCGTGATCCATCTGGCCGGCGGCCGCCATCAGCTTTTTCGCGCCCTCGAGATCGCGCGACTTCTTCGGCAACGGGTAGTATTCCGGATGGATCGGCGAGACATGGTGGTTCTCGCCGACCGTGCCGAGTCCGTCGATGCCGAGGGCGAGAATCGTCGGATTGTCGACCGCCATCTGCAGCGCATTGCGCACCTTCTGGTCGTCATAGGGCTTCTGCTTGACATTGGAACGAGCCACGATTGTCGCCGACGTCTTGACGTCCGAGCGAACAAGTCCGGACTTGTCCATGATGGCGACATAGGCGGCATCGGTCTTCATCGTGCAGTCGAGCTCCTTCGACTCGAAAGCGCTGACGGTCGCCGAAATGTCAGGGCCGTAATCGACGAACTCGACGCCGTCGAGATAGGGTTCGCCGCCCCACCACTTGCCGTCCGTTCGGCGCTTGAAAGCGGCTTTCTTGCCGACTTCGAAGGAAACGAGTTCGAACGCGGCAGTGCCGATCGGATGCTTGATCAGATCCTTGCCGTCTTTGTCGAAATCGCGGTGAACGATCAGGCCCGGATAGTCCGACATGCCCGGAATGACGGTGATGTCCGGCTTCTTGAGACTGAGCTTGACGGTGTAGTCGTCGACCTTCGCGATCGCGCCGTCGCGAGCCTTCTTGGTCGCGGGATCGATCAGCGCCGCCATCCGCGTCGCCATGGAATTGCCTTCGGCGCCCTGGTCGCACCAGCGGTTCAGGTTGTAAACGACGTCGTCGGCGTTGAAGCCGTCGCCGTTGTTCCAGGTCACGCCCTTGCGGACGTGCAAGACATATTCGGTCGCGTCCGAATTGACGTCCCATTTCTCCAGCAAGGCGGGCTCGAAGGTGAACTCGCGTGTATAAGTCACGAGGGAATCGAGGAACTGCCGGGCGACATTGCCCATCTCCGGCCAATCATAGGTGCGCGGGTCCTTCTGGTCCTTGACGAACATGCCCAGGCGCAGAACGCCGCCCTTCTTCGGCTCCTCGGCGAAAGCCTCCGTCGGCGCGGCCAGACCGAGCATTCCATAGGCGGCGGCCGTCGAGGCGCCGAAGATGGTCGCCAGGGCGAGAAACTCGCGGCGGTCGATCGCGCCCTCTTTCGCCTGTTCGGCCCAGGTCTTCAGCGATTTTCGCGAAAAGCGGTTCTTGAGCGTTTCCCTGATCATTGATTTTCTCCCTTTCGTCGTTCTTCCACATTGTAAGATGTTTTCATCCATGGCGGCACGCTCGTGCGCCGCCGTTGAATGGCATCGATGCGGTGATGAACTCTTGCGCCGCGCGCCCAAAATCACGGCGCAGATCCCTGCTCGCGTCCAGGGAGACTGGCATTTGTGACCACATTTCAGACACGCCACGCATAAGCGAACCAACGCTAACGCTATTGCAAAAACCGTGCAACGGCGGCCCCGGCGGCCTCACGCCTCCTCCATCGCGGTTCGCCGGGCGAAGGCGAGCCGCATCGCCTTCGCCAGCGCGACGCCGAGCGTCACCCCGCGCCGCGTGAGATAATTCTGGAAATCGTAGATGGTTACGGCCGGACAGATCTCGAACTCCAGGAACACGGGGCGGCCGGCCGCGTCGATGCGGAAATCGATTGAAAAGCAGTCGCTGAGGCCGAGCAGGCGCTGAAGCTTCGTCGAGGCTTCGAGGATGCGCCGGACCGCCTCGCGCGAGCGCTCGTCGGTATCGCCCCGGAGGTCTTGCATGCGCGGGACGAAGGCCGCCCGCCGGTCACGCCCGAACCCGCCGCGCGCGCCCTTGGTGTCTCTTGCGCCGGACAGCGTCTCATTGTCCTTCATGGTGAGAAAGGCGCCTCGGGTCTCGCTCGCCGGATCCTTGACGACGCGCTCGACGCCGAGCTGGCTCGCGAGATCGCCCCCCAGATCGATGAAGCTGACGCGCGCGTCGTCGCCTTCAACGAACGGCTGGATCAGCGCCCGATCCCGATAGCGGCTCCAGATGCGCTTCGCCCGGTCGACCGCCTCGCCACGGGTCTGGCACAGGCTGTCGGCGAAAATGCCGATCTTGGCCCCGAGCGTGTTGGGCTTGACGAATAGCGGCGCCGCTGTGGCCGGCCAATCGCCGAGCGCGGCGACTTCCTGCTCTCCTTCCATGAGTCGAGTCGGCGGGACCGCGAGACCGGCGGCTGAGGCGAGCGCAAGACTGGCGAACTTGTCCTGGCAAAGGTGGGCGGCGCGCGCCGGACTGCCGAAACGGGCGAAGCCTTCAAGCCGGGCGAGCGCCGGGACTGCGGAGCCGCGATAGAACCGCACCCCGTCGGTCAACGCCCATACCATCGTCGCATCGCGGCGCGGCGCGAGTTCGCTCAGGCGCGAGGGAAGTTCGCCGAGCGGAACGAACCGGGCCTCGATTGCCTCGGCCCCGAGCGCTTCGGCGATCTCGCCGGCGAACTGCGGCAGATCGGTCGACTGGGCGAGATAGACCGCGATCTCGCCGGCGATCTCAGGCGCATAGCCGAAGGCCTCGAGGCGGGCCTTGGCCTCGGCCTCGGTCTCGAAGGCGATGACGACGGTCGACAGCGCCGCTAGTGCCATTGGTCCGGCAGTTCCGCTTTTCGGCGCCTGACGAAGTCGGCCAGCTCCTCGCCGACCGCCGGATCGAGCTTGGGCTCTTCGTACTCAGCGATGAGACGCTTGCATCGCTCCCTGGCGCGATCCCGCGCATCCTTCATCCCCTCGTCGCGCCACTGCTCGAAGGAGTTGTTGTCGGCGACCGCGCTTTCCCAGAACGCGGTTTCGTAGTGGCGGAGCGTATGCGCCGCGCCGAAGAAGTGCTTGCCCGGCCCGACCTCCCGGAACGCGTCGAGCGCCAGCGCATCGTCGTCGACCGGAAGACCCCGCATCCAGACATGGAGCGCCGCGCAGAAATCTGCGTCCATCACCAACTTCTCGTAGCCCATTGTGAGACCGCCCTCGAGCCAGCCGGCCGCATGCAGGATGAAATTGGCGCCGCATTGCACGGCGGCGAGCATCGACATCGTGCTTTCCTGCATCGCCTGCCCGTCAGGAATCTTCGACGAGGTGAACGCCCCCGAACAGCGCAACGGAAGCCCGAGCCGCCGCGCGAGCTGTCCGACCACCAGCGAGCCCAGCGCCGGCTCCGGCGTGCCGAACGTCGGCGAGCCCGACCGCAACGCGGTCGAGGAGAGGAAATTGCCGAAGATCACGGGAGCGCCCGGCCGCTCGAGCTGGGTCAGGGCGCAGCCGGCCATGGTCTCGGCGAGCGCCTGCGCGATCGCGCCCGCGCTCGTCACCGGACCCATCGCGCCGCCCAGAATGAACGGCACGACGACCGCGCATTGATTGGCGCGGGCGTAGGCGCGGAGCGCCTTCGTCATCGTGCCGTCGAATACAAGCGGCGAATTGGCGTTGATGTTGCCCATGACGACGCAATGCTGGTCGACGAAGTCGAGCCCGAAGACGATCCTCGCCATGGCGATCGAGTCCTCGGCGCGCTCCTCGGCCGTCACCGAGCCCATGAAGGGCTTGTCGGAAAGCCTGAGATGCGCCGCGACCATGTCGAGATGGCGTTTGCTGACCGGAACGTCGACCGGCTCGCAGACGGTGCCGCCGGAATGGTGCAGCCACGGGATCGCATAGGCGAGCTTCACGAAATTCTCAAAGTCGGCGAGCGTGCCGTAGCGCCGGCCGCCCTCGAGGTCCTGCACGAACGGTGAGCCGTAGGCCGGGGCGAAGACGACGTCGTTCCCGCCGAGCTTGAGCGAGCGCGCCGGATTGCGCGCGTGCTGGACGAAAGCGCTCGGGGCGGCTCTGAGAATCGCCCGCAAGAGTCCGGTCGGAAAGCGGACGCGCTCGCCGTCGACGTCCGCGCCGGCGTCGCGCCACAGCCGCAGCGCGTCGTCGTCGCCACGGAAGTCCATGCCGACCTCCTGCAGGATGGCGTCTGCCGTCGCCTCGATGCGGGCGAGGCCCTCCTCGCCGAGAAGCTCGACGGTCGGGATCTGGCGCTTGGCGCCGGCGATGATTGGTTGCGTACGCTGAGCCTCGCGTTGGCGCCTGGCTCTTCCCCCGCGCTGGCGCTGAGCCGTCGAGGTCTCGCTCGCCATCGTTGCCCTCCCGAAAAGAGACCCGCCTCAGCTTCGCCGATCTCAATGAGCAACACTAGGGTTCAAGCGGCCGGGAGATGAACCCGATTATTTAGGTCCGGGCGCCTGAATTCCGTCGAGCTCCCTTCCTGTGGTATCTGGCCGCCGCAGTCGGCGACGATGCTTCGAAGGAGAATGCGCGTGAAGGTCCATGGGCGCGCCTATCGCACGATATGGCTGAATGACGACGGTGCGGGCGTCGACGTCATCGACCAACGCTGGCTGCCGCATGCGTTTCGGGTCGCGACGCTGCGCAACGTCGCCGACGCCGCCACCGCAATCCGCGACATGTGGGTTCGCGGCGCTCCGCTGATCGGCGTGACGGCCGCCTATGGGACCGCGCTCGCAATGCGCGAGAATCCGGGCGACGCGGCGCTCGACGCCGCTTGGGAGCGCTTGCACGCCACGCGGCCGACGGCGATCAACCTGCGCTGGGCGCTGGACGCGGTGCGCAGCCGTCTTCGCCCGCTCGAACCGGCCAAGCGGGCGGCCGCCGCCTATGCCCAAGCGGCGGAGATCGCCGACGAGGACGTGGCGATCAACCGCGCCATCGGCCGCAACGGCCTCGCCCTCATTCGTGACCTGGCGGCGAAGAAAAAGCCCGGTCAGCCGGTCAACATTCTGACCCACTGCAACGCCGGCTGGCTTGCGACGGTCGATTACGGCACAGCGACCGCGCCGATCTATCTCGCGATGGAGGAGGGTCTCGCGGTCCATGTCTATGTCGACGAGACGAGGCCGCGCAATCAGGGCGCTTCGCTCACCGCGTGGGAGTTCGTCAACCACGGGACGCCGCATACCGTAGTCGTCGACAACGCCGGCGGCCATCTGATGCAGCGCGGTCTTGTCGACATGGTCGTCGTCGGCACCGACCGCACCGCCGCCAACGGCGACGTCTGCAACAAAATCGGCACCTATCTCAAGGCGCTGGCGGCGCGCGACAATGATGTGCCCTTCTATGTCGCCCTGCCCTCGCCGACCATCGACTGGACCGTCCGCGACGGCGTGAAGGAGATTCCGATCGAGGAGCGCAGCGCCGATGAAGTGGACTTCGTCCAGGGCCTCGCCGACACCGGCGTGGTGACGCGCGTTCGCATTTCCCCGGTCGGCAGCCGCGCCGCCAACCCCGCCTTTGACGTGACCCCCGCTCGGCTGGTGACCGGCCTCATCACCGAACGCGGCGTGGCCCAAGCCTCCGCGGAGGGGCTGAAGGCGCTCTTTCCAGAGCGGGCCTGAGCGCCGGTCGAAGCTGCCGGCGCCGCCAAAAACAAGGGTCGACAGGGGAGGACCGAACTTATTGCCGGTAGGACGGATCCGTCTTGTCGAGCTGCGTCTTCAGGTAATCGAAATGAGCGAAGGCTGCGCCCTTGTAGGGGCGCCAACCCTCCGCTGTTTTTTCGGCGATCTCGTCCGACAGGACATTCAGCGGCTTGCCTGTCGAATAGGCCAGGATCAGCGTCCTGGCGGCCCTCTCGAAGAAGTAAAGGTCCTCGAACGCCTCGGCGACGGTGTCGCCGGTCGCGGTGACGCCGTGATTGCCCATGAGCAAAGTCTGGTGATTGCCGAGCGCCTTCGCCAGGCGCTCGCCTTCTTCCGCCTCGTCGGCGATGCCGCCATAATCGAGGTCGAACGCAAGCCTGCCGAAGTAGCGCGCCGTATTGTTGTCGATCGGCTTCATCGACGGGTCCTTCAGCGTGGAAAGAGCCGTGCCATAGGGCGGGTGACAATGCAGGAGAACGCGAGCCGTAGGGCGCCGTCGATGGATCGTGCCGTGGATGGTCCAGGCCGAGGGGTCGGGGGCGTCGGGACGTTTCATCACGTCCTCGTCGTCGGCGTCGAGCAGCATGAGGTCGCTGGCGCGGATCGAGGCGAAATGCCGCCATCTCGGGTTCATCAGGAAGCGCTTGCCGTCCGCCGACACCGCGGCGCTGAAATGGTTGCCGACGGATTCATGCCAGTCGAACTGGACGGCGAGACGGAAGGCCGCCGCCAGGTCGATCCGCAATTGCCACACTTCGTCGTCGGCAAGATCCCGATGGGATGAAATACTGGTCTCGTTCATTTGAACCTCCCCTCCGTCGTCAAGGCGCGATAGGCGCTGCGTATCTCGCCACGATCGGCGTAGCAGCCGCGCAGGTAGCGTTCCCCGCTGGTTGCGGAATAGGCCGAGCGGCCATGCACAATGCGGTGATTGTCGAAGACGATGCATTCCGTGGCGTTCAACCGGAAGCGCATCACGTACTTGTCGGATTGCAGCATCCGGCCGAAGCGGCAAAACGCCGGGTAATAGCGATCGAGGAAAGTTTGCGGCAGATCGAAGATGTCGGCCATGTGCTGGCTGATCGTGACGCCGCAGACTTCGCCGTGTTCGTCGAGCTCGATCACGCGCTGGCGCGAGCGCATGTCGTAGCTGTCATGCTCGCAATAGTAGGGGATCGAGGTCTCTGACAGAAGCTTGAAGTCCTCCGGAAATTCCCCTCTCAGATCATTGGCGGCGGCGACCCCGTCGAGAAACAGGCTCTCGCCGCCCTCGACGCTGTTGGCGCGGCAATGCAGGAATTGCACACCGGGGGCCATCTCCTCGGCGGGGGTGTCGGTGTGCAATTCCAGCGCCTTGGCGGTGTAGGCGAGGTTGGTCGGATTGATGTGCGTCTTGACGTCGAAATACTCCCCGAAGAACGTGGGTCGGACATGGCCGATCAGGCGCACCGTCGCGGTCAGCGCCTCGTCGCTGTCTGGCATATCGGCGAGAATGGCGATGCCTTCCACCAGCAGGGCCTCGATCCACTTCACCACCTGCTTGCGGTCCTCCATCAACTCCGGCTGGGCAAACCGGGCGATGTCGGGGTAATGATCTGCATACCAGGCGCGGCGCGGAAGATCGGCCGGATCCGAGCGGGGCCTGCCCTCGCTATATTGCGACAGCCATTCCAGGGGGTAACGCGAGATGTGCCCGTCTTCCATCCAGGTGATTTCAAGCGCGCCTTCGGCAATCCTCGCCGAGGCCGGGCGCGGCTCGCGCGCAACGTGAAAAATATCGAAGGTGCGTTCCCGGGTCTCTCTGTCGAACGACTTCGGGCAATTGTCGCGCAGCCAGTAGAAATTGAAATAGCCCGATCTGCCGCCCGGAAGCGGCGCTTCCAACCCATGTTCCTTCATCGTCACGCCGGGCGCCGAGGCGATGCTTGTATCCATGTACCCACTCTTGGCGTTGTTCATAGCGCGTGTCGCCTTCAGACAGTATGTGCGAAAACTGGCGGACTGAAGCATGAAAAATTCATTGGAAGCATGAGTCAGGGGTTACGTATGCCAAATCCAGTTCTCCAGCCTCGTCGCCTGCCCTAGCATGATGCGTCCGCTGACCGGGCTCAAAGTGATCGAATTCGAAGGCATCGGGCCCGGCCCGCTCGCCGGCCGGATGCTGGCCGACCACGGCGCCGAGGTCGTCGCGATCGTCCGCCCGAACAAGG
Source organism: uncultured Alphaproteobacteria bacterium (assembly GCA_963772555.1). Taxonomy (GTDB): domain Bacteria; phylum Pseudomonadota; class Alphaproteobacteria; order Rhizobiales; family Beijerinckiaceae; genus Roseiarcus. Next base: position 183,927 of record CAVYXQ010000006.1, read on the forward strand.
CGGCGCTCGGCAATCCGGACCCGGCGAGCGGCGACGACCCGCTTCGCCGCGGCAAGCGCGTCAAGACCCTCGATCTCAAGCAGCCCGAGGCGGTCGAGGCGGCGATGGCGTTGATCGAGGGGACCGACGCGCTGATCGAAGGCGCCCGGCCCGGGGTGATGGAGCGCCTGGGGCTCGGGCCCGCCGACTGCGCCAGGCGCAATCCCCGGCTCGTCTACGGCCGCATGACGGGCTGGGGACAGGACGGGCCGCTGGCGCAGGCCGCCGGCCACGACCTCAACTATCTCGCATTGTCCGGCGTCCTGTCGCTTGCCGCCCGGCCGGGCGACGCGCCGATCGCGCCGCCGACGGTCCTCGGCGACGCGGGCGGCGCACTCGGGCTCGCCTTCGGCATCGTCTCAGCCGTATTCGCCGCCGGACGCACCGGCAAGGGCGCGGTCGTCGACTGCAGCATCGTCGACGTCGTGGCGAGCCTCGGGGGCATTGCGCTCTGGGCGCGCGCCGGAGGGATGCTCGACTCCGATCGGCCGAGCATCTTCCACGATTCGCCCTTCTACGACGCCTACCTTTGCGCCGACGGCCGCTATGTGACCGTCGGCGCGCTCGAGCCGCAATTCTATGCCCTGCTCCTCCCAAGGCTCGGACTTGCGGACGTCGACCCGAGGGCGCAATACGACACCGCCGCGTGGCCGGCGCTCAAGGCCCGCTTTCACCAATTGTTCCTGAGCCGGCCGAGCAGTCACTGGCGCGCGCTGCTCGAAGGCGGCGACGCCTGCTTCGCCCCGGTGCTGAGCCTGGCCGAAGCGGCGGTCCATCCGCACAACGCCGCGCGGGGCGTCTATCGGCGGGACGCCGAGGGCCGGCTCGAGGCCCGCGAGGCGCCGCGCTTCTCGCCGCTCGAAGGATCTGGGGACGGACGATGACGATCTTGGCGACGCCGCCAACGCTTGAGTTTCCTTTTGCCGCGCCGCCAGCGCCCGGCGCGGCGATCGAGATCCGGCCCGGCATCCTATGGGCGCGGCTGGCGTTGCCGTTCCGGCTCGACCACGTCAACATCTACCTGATCGAGGACGGCGCCGGGCTCGCGCTCATCGACACCGGCATCGACAACGCGGCCTCGCGCGCCGCCTGGGAGGCGCTCATTGCCGGACCGCTCGCCGGCCGCAGGCTGACCCGCGTCATCGCCACCCATTTCCATCCCGACCATATCGGCCTCGCCGGCTGGCTCTGCGAGCGCTTCGATCTGCAGCTGGCGATGAGCCACACGGAATACATGATGGCGCTCAGCATCCGGCTCGACCCGCAGGGCCTCAGGTCCGAGCCCTATCGCGGCTTCTACCGTTCGCACGGCCTGGGCGAGGAGGCGACCGAGATCCTGCTCGGCAACGGGCTGCAATATCTTCGCATGGTGTCGCCGCCGCCGAGGACGTTCCGGCGCATCGTCGCCGAGGACGCGCTCACGATCGGCGGCCACAGGTTCGAGGTGATGACCGGCGCAGGCCATTCGCCCGAACAGGCGATGCTCTACTCGGCCGACGACAATCTGATCCTCTGCGCCGACCAGATCCTAGCGAAGATCTCGCCCAATGTCAGCGTCGAGGCGGTCGACCCGAACGGCGATCCGCTCGGCCTCTATATCCGCTCGCTGGGGAAACTGAAGCGGGCGCTGCCGGAGGACGTCCTTGCGCTGCCCGGCCACAACCTGCCCTTCGTCGGCCTCCATGGTCGCGCCGACGAACTGATCGCCCATCATTGGGCGCGTTGCGGGGCGATCCTCAGGGCCTGCCAGATCGAGCCTCGGACGGTGGCCGAGCTGGTGCCGGTCATCTTCGGCCGCACGATCGACGACCCGCACCAGCTCGTGTTTGCCTTCGGCGAGGCGCTGGCGCACGTGAACTTCATGATCGGCGAGGGAAGCGTCCGCATCGCCGAGACGCCTCGCGGCCTCGCGATCGAGGCGGCCTGAGCCGATCCGTGTTGGTCAAAGGCTTGCAACGGATCGAGGGTTAAAAGAAGTTCGCTGTCGGCGAGACGGCGCCGAGCCCCAGGTTTGAACTTTCTTGGAATCCGCAGGATTCTCCCACTTTTCCCTCACCTATTGGTTTGGATGCTGTTGGATTTTCTTGGATTCCTTCGTCCGCGAGGCGCAGAAATCGAGGCGCCGCCTCGATCCGGCGACCGAGGCGATCCGTTTGCCGAAGACGGCGCCGTTTCGTGATCCCATCCTATCTGATCGACACCAACGTTCTTTCCGAGGTCGTCAGGCCCGTTCCGTCGCCGAAGGTCGAAGCCTTCCTGGCGCGACCGGAAGACATGTGGCTAAGCGTCGTTACGCTTCACGAATTCGCCTACGGCCTCGCCCGCATGCGGGACATCGGGCGACGGACCCGCATCGAAGCCTGGCTCGAGGCCATCAAGGAGGCCTACGCCGATCGGATTCTTCATGTCGACGAAAGGATCGCCGAGACCGCGGGTCGCGTCCGCGGCGCTTGCGAGACGGTCGGGCGCGCGATCACGCCGCTCGACTCGCTCATCGGCGCCACCGCTTTGATTCACGCCCTCACGTTGGCGACGCGGAACACGCGAGACTTCGAGGCGCTGAATCTCGATCTTGTAAATCCATGGGACGAATGATCTTGCCGAGGGACTTCATCGAGCGGCATTTCGAAGCCGACGCCAAGCGACGCGCCGCCTCGCCACGGTTCGCGGGGCGAAACGTGAAACCTGGTCGCTGAAACGCGGGCGGAACGTCTCCATTGCTTCCCCCGGGATCTTCGACCCGGGGGTGGCAAAGGCGATATTCGAGCACACCGAATCATGCTCCAGGCGCGGCGATTTCTGTGCTCCCGCGTCCCGTTGCGCGGCGTCGACCCCGTGACAGTCGACGACGACAACAGAGCTATTGCTGCGCCTTCTCGTGCTCGGCCAGGCCGATCGCCTTGTAGTCGTAAGTCGGATAGAACTCCGTGCGGTAGGCGCCCCACGCGGTGTTCTCGAGGACGCGATTGACCTCGCGCAACCGCGACGCCGGCAGGCGGAGCGTGATGACCTGGCCGATGCCCATCTCGATATACCAGCTCACGACCTCGATGCCGGGCGGCGGGAACGCCTTGTAGAAGCCCTGTCTGGCCAGTTGGGCGTCCAGTTCGCTGAGCGGACGGGACTGGTCGTGTTTCAGAAAGACGGTCAGGAGGATGGCGTTGTCGGCCGTCGGCGCCGCGTTGCCGACGGGCGGCGACGCGCCCGTCTGAGCCGATGCGCCGCCGGCGACAGCGATGAGGATGGGGAGGATGGCGAGGGCGGTTAGTCTCGCTGTCCGGCGCCGCTTTGGTGCAATCGACATCTTCATCTCCTCTCGGAAGCTGACGGCGGGTATTGTAGCCGCGCCGAGCTTGAAGCCGAAAAATGTCCGCCAACCGCTCGCGCTGGCGCGGCGTACGCCGTCCGGCCGGATTGTCGTCATCCTCAACAGCAAGCGGCCGAAACGGAGCTGCAACCGCCCATCATGCTCCCGTGCCGGCGCCGGGCCGCCGTCTTTCACTCCTTGACGCCGGGCCTTAGCCACGTTGCATAGAGCGACGCGGCGGCGATCGATCCGACGCTCATGACCAGGCCGATCGAAAGGGGCGATGCGTTGCGATAGAGCGCCGCGGCGATCGCGCCGCCGAGCGCCCCGCACAGCATCTGGACGGCGACGAGGACGGCCGAGGCGACGCCGGCGATCTCCGGCAGCGGATGCACCGCCTCATGCGAGGCGTTCGGGAAGACGAGGCCAAACGACGAAATATAGACCATCACCGGCAGCGCCACGATCAGCGGCGAGCCGGCGCCGGCGACCCCGATCGCCAGCAGGACGAGGCCGGCGAGGCACACGAGCGCCAGAGCGAGGTCGAGCGCCCTCCTGGGGCGCACATGCAGCCTGAGCATGAGGTTGTTGGCCGTCGAGCCGACGAAGACGCCCGAGGCGGTGATGGCGAAGAGCCCAGCGAAAGCCGCCTTCGAGACCCCGTAACCTTCGATGAAAAGGAGCGGCGAGGTGTTGACGTAGGCGAAGAGCCCGGCGAAGACGAGTCCGTTGACAATGGCAAATCCGGCGCACATCGGGCTCGTCAGCGCGCGACGGTAGCCCGCGAGCACGGTCGCCGGCCTGAGGTTCCGCCGCTTGTCGAGCGGATGCAACTCCTTGAACAGCGCGAAGCTCGCGGCGACGAGCGCGGCGCCGACGACGGTCAGGACGAAATAGATCGCGCGCCAAGGCGCGAAAGTGAGGATCACGGCGCCGATCGCCGGCGCGACCAGCGGCGCGACGCTGAAGACGAGCGACACCGCGGCGATCTGCAGGCGTGATTCGCGGGCCTCGAACCGGTCGCGGATAATGGCGCGCGGCAGGATGCCGACAGTGCCGGCGCCAACGCCCTGAATGAGTCGGAAGCCCAGGAGCGCGCCGATCGAAGGGGCGAGCGCGCATCCCAGCGCGCAGAGCGTGAACAGCGAAAGGCCCACGAGCATCACCGGTTTGCGGCCGTAGCGGTCGGCGAAAGGACCGACGGCGAGCGGCGCGGTGGAGAAGCCGGCGAGAAAGATGGCGATCACCGCCCCGGCTTGCCCTTGCGTCGCGCGAAGGTCGTGCTGAACCAGCGCGAGGCCCGGCAGCGACATGTCGATCGCGAGCGCCGGCAGGGCGGAGAGCGCGCCGAGAAAGACGGTGAAGCCGATCCGGCGGGTGTTGAATTTCATCCGCGCCACGCTCGCGAATGCTTCACATCGGCGGCGTGTTGCATGGCCGGCGCCGTCTCGAGCGTGAGCAGCCCGCTGCCGATCTTGCCTCCGCCCGGCGCGCCACTCCCCGGCATCGCCCGGAACCCGGTCATGAAAGCCTCCGATACGATTGCTGAAGGATAGCCGCGCCGGCCGCGCAAAAGTCTTGCGCCCCGCCCCACTCCTTCTTCCCCCGGAAAAGGCGACGCACGGCGCCGGATGGGGATACGCGCTCCCCTTCGCGCCGGCGACGCCGCGTTGGCGCGATCGGATCGCACGGCTGGCGCAGACTGGCAAGGCGGCTCGAAGTGGCGGCGGAGTTGGCCGCGACCGCGTCGCGACCGGGCGCCGCGCTAGACTAGTGTCCGTCCATAAACGCTAAGTTTTTGAAATTATTTGTTGAATCGCTGTCCTTACGAATGCAAGGCCCGGCGGTTTCGGCTAAGCTTTCGAATCAAGCCACTGATTCGGAAGGCGAAACCGCCACCGCCGGAGCCCGACAATGCGTCAGGAACGCACCGTCCAGGCCAGCATATTCGATCTCTTCGCCGACCACGAGATCGGCCAGGAACTGAAGGCGATGTCGCAGTGGCTGGACGAGCATCGCGAGCTCATCGGGCTGGCGGCGGAGGATCTGCGCCGACACGGCGTTAAGGAGACCGGGCGAGAAGGCCTTCCGGCCGAGTCGGTCTTGCGCTGCGCGCTTCTCAAGCAGCATCGCCAGCTGAGCTATGAGGAGCTGGCGTTTCATCTTGAAGACTCGGCCTCGTTTCGCGCCTTCGCGCGGCTGCCGCTGTCGTGGACGCCGAAGAAGTCGGTGCTGCACAGGACCATCAGCGCCATCCGGGCCCAGACATGGGAGGCGATCAATCGCGTCCTGCTGGCCAGCGCGCGTCAGGAGAAAGTCGAGACCGGCAAGGTCGTGCGGCTGGACAGCACGGTCGCCGCCGCGCTCATGCATGAGCCGAGCGACAGCAGTCTTCTCTGGGATGCGGCCCGCGTGATGGTGCGGCTGTTGAAGGCGGCCGAGGCCTTGGTCGGCGGTCTCGAGTGGCGCAATCATCGGCGCGCGGCGAAGAAGCGAGCGCGCGCGATCGAATATGGCCGCGACCGACTGAAACGGGTCCAGCATTATCGTGAGCTGATCAAGCTGACCCGGGCGACCCTGGCCTATGTTGATCAGGCCGCAACGCAGGTATGGCAGGCGCCGGACCCGATCGCCGTCACGCTGTGGCAGGCCGAGCTCCGTCACTATCGTCTGCTGATCGAGCGGATCATCGCCCAGGCCGAGCGTCGCGTTCTTAATGGCGAGGCGGTTCCCGCCAACGAGAAGATCGTCAGCCTGTTCGAGCCGCACGCCGACATCATCGTCAAAGGCGGCCGCAAGGTTCAGTACGGCCACAAGCTCAACCTGACCACCGGCCGGAGCGGCTTGATCCTCGACCTGGTGATCGAGACCGGCAATCCGGCGGACAGCGAACGGTTGTTGCCCATGCTGAAGCGCCATATCGCCTTCTACGGCGAGTCGCCCCGACAGGCCGCCGCCGACGGCGGTTTCGCCAGCCGTGACAATCTCGCCCAGGCGAAGGCCCTTGGCGTCCACGACATGGCCTTCCACAAGAAGGCCGGCCTGCGCATCAAGGACATGGTCAAGAGCAACTGGGTCTACCGCAAGCTGCGCAACTTCCGAGCCGGCATCGAATCCGACATCTCGTGTTTGAAGCGCGCCTATGGTCTGGCGCGCTGCGTCTGGCGCGGGCTCGACCACTTCAAGGCCTACGTCTGGTCCTCGGTCGTCGCCTACAACCTCGCCCTCTTTGCCCGGCTCAAGCCGACCTGATTTCTCGTCTTCGGCCGAAGGCGCGCAAGCCTGGTTGAGCCCGAGTCGGCCTCTCATTCTGAATTCCTGAACTTGGCGGCCGGATCAGCCCACGCAGCAGCCACAGCAAACGAAATGGCTCCCAAACGGCCCAGTTCATCGCCAACGCGATTGATTCCAGCCGAAAAATCATGCGTTTATGGACGGACACTAGACTAGCTGGCGACGGTGGCGATGCGCAGATTGTTGGTGCCGCCCGGCGTCCCGAGCGGCACGCCGGCGACGACGATAATGCGCTCGCCTTCGGCGGCGAACCCTTCGATGTAGGCGTAGCGGCAGGCGCGCTCGGCCATGTCCCGTTCGTCGCGCGCGTCGTCGGTGACGATTGGATGGAGACCCCAGACGACCGTAAGGCGGCGCGCGACCTCTTCATGCGGGGTCAGAGCCAGTATGGCGGACCGCGGCCGCTCTCGCGCGATGCGCAGACCGGTCGCGCCGGACGCCGTCCAGGCGGCGATCACTTTGAGGCCGAGCGTTTCGGCGACATCCCGAGTCGCCTCCGCGATCGCGTCGGCGCCGGTCGCCTCAGGCCGAGCGCGCTGCGCCTCGATGATCGAGGGATAGAGGCCCTCGGACTCGACCGCCTCGGCGATCCTGTTCATCGTCGCCACCGCCTCGCGCGGATATTGGCCGGAGGCGCTCTCGGCCGAGAGCATGACAGCGTCAGCGCCTTCGAACACGGCGGTGGCGACATCCGACACCTCGGCCCGGGTCGGCACCGGCGACGTGATCATCGATTCCAGCATCTGGGTCGCGACCACGACCGGCTTGCCTAGGCGGCGGCCGAGACGGGTGAGGGTCTTCTGGATCCCGGGCACCCGTTCGAGCGGCATTTCGACGCCTAGGTCGCCGCGCGCCACCATGAAGGCGTCGGCGACCGCGACGATCTCCTCGAGCCGCGACACCGCCTGCGGCTTCTCGATCTTGGCCATCACCAGCGCCCGGCCCCTGGCGATCGCCTTGACCTCGGCCACATCCTCGGGCCGTTGCACGAACGAGAGCGCGATCCAGTCGATGTTCTCCTCGAGCGCGGCCAGCAGATCCGAGCGGTCCTTGTCGGTCATCGCCGAGGTGGGGATCGTCGTGTCGGGCAGGCTCACGCCCTTTTTGTTGGAGAGGCGGCCCGCGACCTCGCAGATGGTCGAAGCGCGGCCGGGCTGCGCCTCCGTGACGCGCAGCATCACCTTGCCGTCGTCGATGAGTATCCGGTGGCCGGGGGCGAGCGAGCCCAGGATTTCCGGATGCGGCAACTGCACCCGGCCGGCCGAGCCGGGATCGGGGAGGTTGTCGAGCACGAAGACTTCACCTTTCTGCAGCTCGGCGCCGCCATCGACGAAAAGGCCAAGCCGCAGCTTCGGCCCCTGCAGATCGACCAGGACCCCGATCGGCCGCCCGACCTCCTCCTCGAGGGCGCGGATCATCGCCACTCTCTCGCGCATGGCGTCGTGCGAGGCATGGCTCATGTTGATGCGAAAGACGTCGGCGCCGGCGGCGAACAGGGCGGCGATGGTCTCGCGGTCGGCCGAGGCCGGGCCGAGCGTGGCGACGATCTTCACCCGCCGGCTGCGACGCGAATGCAAGGGCTCCTCCCATGAAAAATCGGCGCGGCGATCGCCGCCCCAACGTTATAGTCCCGTTTCCGCGGACGAAAGATGACGGCTTACGGATTGGCGGCGTTCGCCTGATCGGTCAACTGCACGGTCCAGCTCTTGGCGTCCTTGCCTGTGTCGACCTCGAAAAAGCCGGTCCGGTCGTAGCCGCGCATAAAGCAGTCCTGCCGGCCCTCGATCTTGAACACGCGGTCCGAGGTGCACATGAAGGCCTTGCCTTTCCACTCGCCGCCGCGCTCGTCCATCGCATAGACGTAATAGTACTGCGCCGCCAGCGCCCCGCGCAGCAGCGTCGCGCAATCGAGCGATTTCAGGTTCCACCAGCCTTCGCTGACCCAGCCCTGGCCATCGGTGTAGGCGAGCGCGACACTGACGCGGTTTTGCGTATTGTTGCACATGCGCAAGTCGGCCGCGGCCGGGCTGGCGACGGCGAGCGCCAGCGCAAACAGGTGGAAAGACAGGATTCTGTTGAGGTTCGCCAACTCCGCCTCTCGGATCGCGCGCCATATTCGCCGCACGGATTGCGCTGTCAACCGGCCAAGACCCCATGCGGCGCGACCTCCTCACGCCCGCCGCTCGAAGCGCCAGTCGGGGCGCGCCGAGCGGATGAGGATCACTTCGGCGAGCGCCTGCCGCGTCAGCAGGCCGACGATCCGGCCATCCGGATCGGTCACGAAGAGCGCCGGCGAGTCGCGACCCTGCAGGCGCTCGAACACGCTGTCGACCGAAGCCGACGGCCGGACGCTGTCGACGCCGGCGCGCATGACGGCGCTCGCCGGCTCCTCGCCGCCATGGCGCTTGACCGCCGCCAGGATGTCCTCGCGGGTGAGAAGGCCGACCGGCTTGGTGAACGCGTCCACTACCGGGAACTCGTTCTGCGCCGTCGCCAGCAGCGCATCGACCGCCTGGCCGAGCGTCGCCTCGATCGGGATCGGGGTGAAGCGCGTCTCCATCGCCTCGCGAACGAGAAGCCCTTTCAGCGCCTGCTGCGCCGCGCCCATCTGCGCTTCGCCGGCCGCGGCGATATAGACGAAGATGGCGATGAAGATGAGCAGCGGATTGCCGAAGAGGCCGAGGAAGCCGAGGCCGATGGCGAAAGCCTGGCCGATCCGGGCGGCGATGTCGGTCGCCCGCTGGGGGGCCATCCGCATCGCCAGGAGGGCGTGCAGAACGCGGCCGCCGTCCATCGGAAAGGCGGGGATCAGATTGAAGAGCGCGAGAAAGAGATTGGCCGCCGCCAGCCGCCCGGCGAGCGACAGGCGGATGTCGTCGATGTCGAGGTCCCGCGTATGGAAGGCGCCGAGCGCGGCGATCAGCACGAGCGCGATGACGAGGTTGACGGCTGGCCCGGCGAGCGCGACCACGAGCTCCTGCCGCGGGTCGGCGGGCAGCCGCTGCAGGCTGGCGACGCCGCCGATCGGCAGCAGCGTCACCTCCTGCGCCTGGATGCCGTAGCGGCGCGCCGCCAAGATGTGGCCGAACTCGTGCAGGACGACGCAGGCGAAGAGGAGGACGATGAAGAGCGTGCTGTCGATCGCCGCGCCGGGGCCGCCCCGCCCCCAGGCGCTGAAGGCGATCCAGGCGAGGAACAAGAGGAAGGTGATATGGATCTTGACCGCCGTGCCGCCGAACCGGCCGACGGTGAGGGACCAGGGCATCGTTCCGCCTCCTCGTGAGCCATTCTAACTGATAATGCCCGATCCGCCTGGCCTCAAGTCGCTTGGCGCTTTCCTGACCGACAATCGCGGCGACCACCCAGGCGAGTGAACGTAACGATTGCGGATTGCGCGATGACGCCGTCTGATCGTAGAAGACACCGGTCAACAGCCCACCAGCGGACCCGGCCGAATGTCGACATTCGTGCTCGTTCACGGCGCTTGGCAAACGGCTTGCACCTCGGACCTCGTCGTCCCGCGACTCCGGGCCGCCGGACATACCGTGGCCGTTCCGAAGTTGAGCGGTCTGGAAAACGACGGGACCCCGCTTTCGGCTGCGATCAGCCTTTCGACCCACATTGACGACGTCGTCAGTTTCTTGTCGTCGCGCGATCTTCATGACGTGACGCTTGTCGGCCACAGCTATGCGGGCATGATCATCACCGGAGTTGCGGAACAAGCCCTCCCTAGGCTGAGCCGCCTCGTCTATGTCGACGCCTTCATTCCCTCCGACGGTCAGTCCGCGCTGGGGATGTTTCCTGAAGCGTTTGCGCAAAGAATGCGGCAGCAGGCTGTGGGCGATGGAGAAGGATGGCGGTTGCCCGCCAGCGAGTTGCGTCTGGACATGTGGGGCCTCAAACCTGGAGAGGCTCGCGATTTCGTCCGGGCGCAGCTGTCCGATTTCAGTCTTCGCTGTTTCGACGAGGCGATCAAGCTTCCGACAAACGCAGCGGCAAAACTGCCTCGCGCCTACATCGCCTGTGTCGCCGAGGATTATCCGGCGCGCCCGATCTTTCGGCAATTCGCCGATCGCGCCAAACGGGAAGGATGGCGCTATCACGAATTGCCGACGGGCCACGACTGCAATGTTGAAATGCCCGATGCGTTCGTGTCGATTCTGCTGGAGGAAGCGGGATCAGGCTAGGCGGATCAGCGCTTGAACGAGGTTCGGCTGCAGCGCCCGCCCTTGCGATAGCGAACGCCAGAGCGAGGCGCCGGAAAACCGCATCGACGCGGGAACGAGAATCGTCGATGATCGGGCCCATGAATCGAACAGTGTTCCTCTGCGCCGTCGCCTCGGCCTGCCTTCTGGCGCTCGCCGCCCCGGCCAGGGCCGACTTTTCCTCCTGCGTCGCCGCGCTCAAGTCGGAGGCGGCGCAGAAGGGCGTGTCGCGCGCGACGCTGGAGGCGGCCTTCAACGGCGTCACGCCCGACATGAAGGTGCTCGACTTCCAGAAGCAGCAGCCCGAGTTCAAGACCCCGATCTGGGACTATGTCGCGGGCCTCGTCGACGACGAGCGGGTCGCCGACGGCAAGGCGGCGATGGCGAGGAACGCCGCCGCGCTCGCCCGGGCCGAACAGACCTATGGCGTCAGCCGCTACATGCTGGCGGCGATCTGGGGGGTCGAATCCAATTTCGGCACGGAGATGGGCGAGCGGCCGCTGGTGCAGTCGCTCTCGACGCTGGCCTGCCTGGGCGAGCGCGCCGGCTATTTCCGCTCCGAACTGATGGCGACGCTGAAGATCATCGACCGGGGCGACATCCCCGCCGACAAGCTGGCCGGTTCGTGGGCGGGCGCCTTCGGCCAGACCCAGTTCATGCCCTCGAGCTATCTGAGGCTCGCGGTCGCCGGCGGCGACGGGCGGCGCGATATCGTCGATTCAGCCGACGCGGCGCTCGCCTCGACCGCCAATTACTTCCGGAAATCCGGCTGGCGTCCCGGCCTCCCTTGGGGGTTCGAGGTCAGGCTGCCGCCCGGCTATTCCGGGCCGTCTGGTCGCAAGGCCAGGGAGCCGATGTCCTTCTGGGCGGCGCGCGGCCTCGCCCGCATCGACGGCAGGCCGCTCGGCGAGGGCGACGCCGGGCTCTTCCTGCCGGCCGGGGCGAACGGCCCGGCCTTCCTGGTGACGCGCAACTTCGACGTCGTCTATTCCTACAACGCGGCTGAGTCCTATTCGCTGGCCGCCTGCGTGCTGGCCGACCGCTTGGCCGGCGGCCCCGGCATCGTCGCCCCTTGGCCGACCGACGACCCCGGCCTGTCGCGCGCCGGCCGCCGCGAATTGCAGGCGCTGCTGACCAAAAAGGGCTACGACGTCGGCCAGCCGGACGGCGCCATCGGGGCCAAGACCAAGGCGGCGATCGCCGACTTCGAGCAGAAGCAGGGCATGGCCGTGAACGGCCGGGCGTCGACCAAGGTGCTGGAGGCGCTGCGGCGGTAGAGCTGTCCAGGGGGTAGGTGGAAGATGACGGCTCGGGATTGCCAGCTCGTCGGCCGATGGCGGATCGTCGAGGCCGACCGTGACGGCCACGGCGAGATCGCCTTCGGCGCCATTCAGGCCGATGCTCGACATCAAATACAGGCCGTCCTCGATCGACTTCACCTGGCAAGGATTCGACGAAATGGATGAGGCCATCTGCGCCGGCTCGGCCGAAGTCCTCGATGACGGTACGAACGAATTCGAATTCGCCTGTCACATGGGCAACGAAGCGGTCCTCAAAGCCAAGCCGGCCGACCAGGACCGCTGAATCTTCAAAAAGCCGTCAGTTGCGTGTGGTTCTTGATGCCGGAAGACGGTGAGCTCGACCCTGTCGACGAAGGAACCGGGAGCGAAGACGAGGACGAGATTATGGACGAGGCGGAGACCGAAGAGGCCGCGGCTTGACCATAGCGTTCTCCGCGAAGCTGCTATTGTGAGCGACGCCGCAACCCTACTCGAGTCCAGGAGACAGCGGATGAGCGAGATCCACCGGATCACCATCGATCCCGCCCAGTGCGGTGGCCGGCCTTGCCTGCGGGGCTTGCGAATTCGCGTCAAGGACGTGCTCGACCTCCTGGCCGCGGGGGCAAGTCGTGAGGAGATTCTTCAGGATTACCCATTGCTCGAAGCCGGCGACATCACCGCGGCGCTCGAATATGCGTCGCGGCAGAGCGATCATCCCGTGCTGCGCTTCGGCTGATGCGGTTTCTCGTCGACGCGCAATTGCCGCCGGCGCTCGCGCGCTGGTTGGCCGCCAAGGGGCACGAGGCCGAGCATGTCGCCGACCGTCGGCTGCAAGCGGCGCCCGACGCCGCGATCTGGGACTACGCCTTGCAGGCGGGGGCCGCCATCGTCACCAAGGACGAGGATTTCGCGCAGCGCAAGGGTTTGACGGAAAACGGTCCGGCGGTCGTCTGGATCAGGCTGCCGAACACCCGGCGGCGCGAGCTGCTTTCCTGGTTCGAGACAGCACTGCCAGATATTCTGTCGGCGCTGGAGCGCGGCGAAACGCTGATCGAGGCGATATGACGACCGACACGTCGGAAAAGGGATTGGAGGCCCTCATCGCCGACGAGATGACCGACACCAGGCCCGGCCAGGCGAGACCCCATGAACTCTGACTTTGACGTCCTGATCATTGGCGGCGGGGCCGCGGGGATCGGCGCGGCTCGGGAGCTGGCGGGGAGCGGGCGTTCGACGCTCCTGCTGGAGTCGACGAGCCGCCTTGGGGGACGCGCATGGACGTATGAGATAGCCGGCCATCGGCTCGATCTCGGTTGCGGCTGGCTGCACTCGGGCGATCGCAATTCGTGGGCGCGGATCGCCGAAGAGGCCGGCCTCGCTGTCGATCGGCAGCCGGCGAGATGGGGCGTGCAGCACCGGCATCTTGGCTTCTCGCCCAGCGAACGGAAAGCGGCGGGAGCGGCGTTCGACGCCTGGCTCGAGCGCATCTCGGCCGCGCCGCCGCCGAGCGACTGCGCTGCTGACGCGCTGCCACCCGGGGGCGAATGGAATGACTACCTCGAGGCGATCAGCGGCTTCATCAGCGGCGCCCGGCTGGAACGCATCTCCGTGACCGACTACCTCGCCTACGATTCGGCCTCGACACGGACCAATTGGCGGGCGGCGCACGGCTACGGCGACCTGATCGTCGCCAGCCTCCCGTTTTCGACCGTCGTCAGGCTCTCCACGCCGGTCGAGGGGATCGAGCTCGAACCGCAAGGCGTCGCGATCAAGACGCCGCGCGGAGGCATTCACGCAAAGACCGCGATCCTGACGGTTTCCACCGCCGTTCTCGCCGCGGGAGCGATCAAGCTGCCCCACGAACTCGATGCGTGGCGGGAGGCGGCAGGCTTCCTGCCCCTCGGCCGCAACGAGAAGCTTTATCTCGAAGTGGTCGGTGAGAGCCCGTTCGCGCCGGAGACCCACGTCCTGGGCAATCCGCGGGATGCGCGAACGGCGGCCTATTACATTCGGGCGTTCGGGGGGACGGCGATCGAGTGCTTCTTCGGCGGCGAAGGGGCCGAGATGATCGAGGAGAACGGTCCGACCGCCGGCTTTGACTACGCCATCGAGCAGCTGGTCGCGCTGTTCGGCAGCGAGGCCCGACGGAGCCTCAGGCCGCTCGTCGCCTCCTCCTGGAGCCGCGACACCCGCATCGGCGGCGCCTACAGCTATGCCCTGCCCGGCCACGCCGCGGCGCGGCGACAGCTCGCCCGCCCGTTCGAGGACCGTTTGTTCTTCGCCGGAGAGGCCACGAACGGCCAGGACTTCTCAACCGCCCATGGGGCGCATGACAGCGGGGTCCGGGCCGCCCGGGAAGCGCTCGCCGCGCTTCAGTCCAGAAGCGGCAGCGCTCCGACCCGGTGATGCAACGACGATCGCTACCTGCCGAGACAAAAAACGGGCGGCCCCCACGACGGGAGCCGCCCGTTTTTCCCGACCGCGCGACTTTGCAGAAGGGGCTCCTTCTAATCAAACTCAGCCGTCGTGCCTGTGATCTTGTGCCAGTTTTTTGATTTTTCGGGCCGATGGAGCGCGGCCCGCCGGACGGGATGTGAAATGTTGAAGTCGGTCGCTATCTGGCTTTTCGGCCATTGTCGCCCGGGTCTCCCGCGAGCCCGAACGACTCTCGGCGCCGGTCTTCAGAAGGATGCGGGAAGCAGTTTCTCGTTTCGGGCCGCGGATGGCGGGCGGCCTGTCCATCGCCTGAAGGCATGATTGAAGGAGGTTGAGCCCTCGTAGCCGAGCAGCCAGGCGATTTGCGACAGCGACACGCCGGTTTCCTTGATGTATTGGAGCGCAAGGCTTTGCCGCAACTGATCGACAACCCGCTCGTAACTGGTGCCCTCGTCGGCGAGTTTCCGCGTCAACGTTCGCGCGCTCAGGCCCAATGTCTTGGCGACGCTGTAGCGGCTCGCCTTGCCGTGAGGCAGCAGCTTTTGCGCCTCGTTCTCGACCGCGGCCCGGAGCGTGCCGACCGTCGTGCTGCGCTCTTTGGCAGCCTCATCGCAAATGGGTTTAAGAGCCTCGAGCAGGTGGGGATCTTCGGTGACCAGCGGCAGCGCCATCGTCTCGTTGGAGAATGCGATTTGATCGAGTGAAGCGCCAAAGGCGATCGGGCAGCCGAAGAACCGCTCGAACGCCCGCAGGTCGGAGTTGCGTTCGTGGATGAAGCTCAATTTTGTCGGACGGATACTCCGACCGGCGATCTCCCGTAACCCCTTGATCGTGACGGCGACGCCAAATTCGGTCACCTGCTTCACCGCGTGCCTGGAAAGACCGGCGAAGCTGATCTCGGCGACGATCCCCTCCGGCGTACGCGCGGATTTGATGCGCACCGCTTCGTTGACGATCCGGCTATAGCGGGCAAAGAGGGCCAGCGCCTCGCCAATGTCAGTCGCGGCGGACGCGACGTAAAACAGCAACCCCGCCTCGCGCGGATTGGCTTCCTCGGCCAAGTGAAGTCCGAAAGCGCTGTCCTCTATCGCCTCCGCTGCATATTCAAGAAATTTGCCCTGCGATGCCGCCGAGATGCGACGGGGCCGACCCTCAAAATCGGGCTCCGAGAGACCGGCGCGGCGCAGCATCGGCGCTACGGCGACATTGTGCTTCCTCAGGACGGCAATTGTCAGCCTGGCGGCGAAGCCGGTGACGGTTGGCAGGGCCTGTTCGATCCTTCCCTCGGCCACGACCAGGGGCTCCATTTGGGAAAGCCCATCCAACAGCCGATTGCCCCGCAATGGCAAGACGCCCGACACCCGGTTCCGCCGTCAACATTTTTGGCAACAAACGGCGGCCCGGTTCACCGGGCGCCGGGCTCAAGCGTTCGCAGGCTGCAGCGGTCTTGCGGGCGTTTTTGCCTGTTGGTCGTTCAGAGAGGCTGAGCTGAGTTTCGGCCACTCGCTCATTGCTTTTTGGGCTCTAAAGAGCTGCCTGCGCCACCCGGGCGCGCAGGCGCGGAACGACGAAGTCGATGAAGGCGCGCAACTTCAGCGGCAGGCGGTTCTGCCTGTCGTAGACCAGATGCACTGGCCGCGGCGACGGCTCGAAGGCTTCGAGCACGATCGCCAGGCGGCTGGCGCGCACGAGATCGGCAACCTGATAGGAGACGGCGCGGACGAGGCCAATGCCGGCGAGGCCGGCGTCGATTGCCGCGTCGATGGTATCGACGCTCAGGTGCGCGCGGAAGGTGGTGCTCACTTCGGCGCCAGCGGACTCGAAGAGCCAAGTGGTGAGCCCGGACACGCTGTCGAAGGAGATCACGGCGTGACGCGCCAGCTCCTCGAGCGTCGTTGGCACGCCATGCACCGCCAGATAGTCGGGGCTGGCGCACATGACGCGCCGCACCGTGCCGAGGCGCGTGGCGATTAGGCCGCTGTCGGGCAGATCGCCGATGCGTAGAGCCACATCGACCTGGTCGTCGAGGAAATGCGTCACCCGATCGGTCAGCGTTAATTTGACGGCGACGTCGGGAAAGGCTTCGAGGAACCGCGTCACTACCGGCAGCACATGCAGTCGGCCGAACATAATGGGCGCGCTGACCACGAGGTCGCCCTTGGGCTCGGTGTATTCGCCCGACGCCGCGCGCTCGACCTCATTCAACTGCTCCAGGATAGCCTTGGCGCCGGTGACATAGGAGCGGCCGGCCGGCGTCAGCTCTAGCCCCTTGGCAGAACGGATCAGCAGAGTCGCGTTCAGATGGGCCTCGAGTTCAGCCACCTTGCGGCTGACCGTGGCGAGCGGCAGTCGCAGCTTGCGGCTCGCCTTCGACAGGCTGCCGCTCTCGACCGCGGCGAGCAGCACCGACATGGCATCGAGACGATCCAAAGGGGGCCTTCCGTGGAGCGAGAGGTCTCTTCTCGATCTTAGCGACTGCCCGCGGTTTATGGAAAGTACGAAAAGTACGGGACGAACACAACGGCAGGCGCCGCGCCCCGCCGGGCAAGCGCCCTAAACTCGAAGGAGCTCCCAATGACCACCCGCATCTATCACCGAACCGCCGATGTGAAGGGCCGCAAGGTCTCCTACCGCAAGGCTGGCGACCCCGCCGCGCCCACGGTCCTGCTGTTGCACGGCCTGCCGACCAGCAGCCAGATGTTCCGCGACCTCATGCCGATGCTGGCTGAGCGCTTCCACCTGATCGCCCCCGACTATATTGGCTTCGGCCATTCCGATGCGCCGCTTCGTGGCGAGTTCACCTACACCTTCGACAATCTGGCGGCCCATGTTGCGGGCCTGGTCGATGTGCTGGGGCTGACCTCGTACATCCTCTACATGCAGGATTACGGCGGCCCGGTCGGCTTCCGCCTGTTCACCCAGCGCCCGGAGCGCGTGAAGGGCTTCATCATCCAGAACACCAACGCCTACATGGAAGGCGTCGGCGACGCACCCAAGCAGGCACTGCTGCCTCTGTGGGAGAACCGCAATCCGGAGACCGAGAAGGCCGCACGCGACTTCGTCAGCCTGGAAGGCACCAAGTTCCACTGGCTCGTCGGTGCCAAGGATCCCGAAGCGATCAATCCCGACAACTGGGTGCTGGACCAGGCGCTGCTCGACCGTCCCGGGACGCAGGACTACCAGGTCGACCTGCTGGAGAACTACAAGTCCAACATCGCGCTCTATCCCGAGTGGCAGGCCGCCTTCCGCGCGCACAAGCCGAAAACGCTCATCGTCTGGGGCAAGAACGACCCGTTCTTCATCCCGCCAGGCGCGCGCGCTTACCTGAATGACCTGCCTGAGGCCAAGCTGGTCTGGCTCGACGCCGGCCACTTCGTGCTCGACGAGAATGCCCCTCAGGTGGCGGCCGAGATCAAGGCGGTGTTCGCCGCCTGACTGCTCCCCTGAATCCGGCCGGCCGCCGGCGTCCCCTCAAATCCTTTCTGGTCCCGCGGGACACAGGCGACCTTCACAGTATGACTGCCGACGCGATGCGACCGCCGCATCTGGGGCCGCTCCTTCTATCCAAAGCCAACATTCGGAGAACCGTCATGTCCAGAACCGTACTCATCACCGGCGCTAGCGAGGGCATCGGTCTTGAAGTCGCCCGCCAAGCGGTCGCCCAGGGAGACAGTGTGCTGATGGTCGCCTGGGGCGAGACTAAGCTCCGCGCCGCCGCCGCCGCACTGGGCCGCCCCGGAAGCGTCGAGGTTGCAGCTCTCGACCTTTCCAACGCTGCCGCGCTCGACGGTTTTCTCGCTCAATTGGACGCGCGAGGCTACTTGCCCGATGTGCTGGTGAACAACGCCGGCCAGGGCGTCTCGGGCGCATTCGTGGACACCGATTGGGTTAAGATCGATCAGATGCTCCGCGTGAACATGAACGCGGTGGCCTGCCTCAGCCATTGGGCCGCGCGCGGGATGAAGGCGCGAGGCGCAGGCTGCATCGTCAACATGTCGGCGGCCGTCGCTACTCGGCCAGTGCCTTACTTCGCCGCCTACGCGGCTTCCAAGGCCTTCGTCACGAATCTCAGCCAGGCGATGGACAGTGAGTTGCGAGCGCACGGCGTCTCGGTGTCCGCCATCCATCCGCCGGCGGTGCGCACGAGCTTCGCCGACACCGGTAAGGCCGACTTAAAATCGACGCTCGTGCTGAAGTTGTTCCCGACTGTGGGGCCGGCGACCGTCGCCCGCGCAGTGCTAAGCGCTGCTAGCCGTCATCGACGCTCGGTGATTGTCGGACCGGTCGCGAGCATCGTGATGGGCACCGCGGCGATCATGCCTCGTGGCGTTGACCTCGCTTTCATGACGCTCCTGTTCAAGGGTCGTCGAGCGGCCGTTTAACCAGCACTCCTGGTGTCATGGCTGAGGCGAAAGCCGAGGCCGGGCGCGGAGTGGTCGGGGTGCACAGCGCCCGGCCTCGGCGTTTCGAAAGGACACCGATCATGACGCAGGAACGGAAAATCATCGGCGCCAAGGTTGGGCTGCTGGAGCTGGCCAGGCAACTCGGCAATGTCGGCCAGGCTTGCAAAATGATGGGATATTCGCGCGACAGTTTCTATCGCTTCAAGGAGCTTTACGACGCCGGCGGCGAACTGGCGCTGCGGGAGCTGACGCGGCGTAAGCCGATCCTGAAGAACCGCACGCCGCCCGAGGTCGAAGCGATCATCGTCGAGCTTTCGCTGGACCGGCCGGCTCATGGCCAGATCCGCATCGCCAACGAGCTTCGCAAGCTTGGCCATTCGATTTCGCCGGCCGGGGTGCGCGGGGTCTGGCAGCGCGATGATCTTGAGACGATGAAGAAAAGGCAGAGGTCTGATGACGCTCGCTGAGATCTCGCAAATCTCACAGACGGTCGGCTCAGTTGCCGTCGTCGCGTCGCTCATCTTCGTAGGCGTTCAAATTCGCCAGAACACGAAAACCACACGAGCGGCGTCTCATCACGCCGTCTCCGAGGCCCTCAACCGATTGAACCTCCTATGGGCGCGGAACAGCGAGGTCACAAGAATTTGGCTTTTGGGAATGAGTGACAGATGCACGATGACGCGGGAAGACCAGTGGCGTTTCGACTCAATGGTACGCGCCTACCTGCATGTTTGCGAGACCATGTTTACGCAAGCACGTTTGGGCGCAGGCGATTTTGGCATTGTTATGGCTGAAGAGAGCGGCATCAAGGCCGTGTTTGCGTCGGCTGGTGTAAGAGAATGGTGGGCGGAAAATCCATTCGGATTTTCCCCAGAATTTAGAACGTATGTTGAAAGGCTCACTAATCTGTGACGTCCGGAAGAGAGGTCTGGCTTGAGCCGTTGTCCACTCGATACTAGGCTCGCTCGGCCATTTCTTCACGATTAACACGACGTTTTCAGAGGCTGAGAAGCAGCTGAAGGAATATGACGCGGTCTATTGCGCCGGAGGCCGCGGCCCCGAATACATCCGGACCGGAAATTCACCACGGAGAATCGGTCGGCGTACGGATCAGAGAACCGGCGTAGCGGGTCGAATTACATCGAGCTCTCGCAGTATATAGCGGGAGCTCGAAATGTTGTTGACGATTTTTCTACCGTTCCACGGCGCCAAAAACGCCGTCTCGGCCATGAAGGAAGCGGGAGCCTGCGTCAGTTGATCCAATAGTGTGGATACATGCGAGCGCCGGCAAGTCAATCCGCTGCCAAATTTGGAGCGCGCTCAGTCTCGCAACTACGCCCGCCCAATAAGGTCGTAGTCGCAGGCGCGGCCGGTGAACGGCGTGGCGTCGCGGTAGTCGATTGGATTGAGCCAAAGCCATTCATCCCAGGACCCGATGACCACGCAGGTCTCATTGTTATCCCGGCGCCGCACGGTGTCGCCGTGCCGGAAGGTCTGGAAATACGTTGACTCGTCCTGCCTGGCAGCGGGCGTCTCACGGCTGGCGGTAGCAATCCTCATTGTCGCGTTCTCACTTGCTAATGTTCCCCTGTTGAGCGTCGAATTCGAGAACGCTTAGTTTACATCAGTCAACGGCGCGGTCAATTGGATCGCAGAGAATTCATCGCTCTTCTCAGGCGTATTCTACACATGTACAACTGGTTCTCGCCAAAGTGACGACTATCTGAATCTTCCACCGGCGAGCGACGGCTGTCAGCCCCCCAGCGGTTCGAATCGCGCGGTGAAGTGGCGCAGCGCCGACGGCTCCCAGACGATGCGGTAGCCAGACAGCTTTTCCCTGACGGCGGCGATCTCGGCGAAGGTCTCGACGATATAGTCGGCGTGCGACTGGGTGTAGACCCGCCGCGGCATCGCGAGGCGCACGAGGTCCATCGCCGCCGGCGTCTCCGAGCCGTCCCGCCGGCGGCCGAACATCACCGTGCCGATCTCGCACGAGCGAATGCCGCCGACGTCGTAGAGCGCGCAGGCCAGCGCCTGTCCCGGATATTCGAGCGGCGGAATGTGCTCGAGCCAGCCGCGCGCGTCGACGAAAACGGCATGCCCGCCGGTTGGCTGCACGATCGGCACGCCGAGGGCGACGAGCCGCTCGCCGATATAGGCGTTGGTCCGGACGCGATAGGCAAGATAATGCTCGTCGACGATTTCGCTCAGGCCCTGGGCGATCGCTTCGAGATCGCGCCCGGCGAGGCCGCCGTAGGTCGGAAAGCCCTCCGTCTGGATGAGGCGGGTGCGGGCGCGCTCGGCGAGGGCGTCGTCGTTGAGCGCGAGCCAACCGCCGATGTTGGCGAAGGCGTCCTTCTTCGCGCTCATGGTCATGCCGTCGGCGAGGGCGAACATGTCGCGCACGATGTCGACGACCGGCCTGCCGCCCTGCCCCTGCTCGCGTTCCCGGATGAACCAGGCGTTTTCCGCAAAGCGGCAGCCGTCGATGATAAAGGGCTTGCCGAAGCGGCGCGCCAGTCCCGCCGCGGCCCGGATGTTCTCGAGGCTCGCCGGCTGCCCGCCGCCGGCGTTGTTGGTGACCGTGATCATCACGCAGGGAACCGCGTCGCCATGCGCCTCGAGGAAGGCCTCGAGGCGGGCGAGGTCGATATTGCCCTTGAACGGATGCGGCGCCGCCGGATCGAGACCCTCGGGCGCCGGGAGGTCGATCGCCTCGGCGCCGGTCGCCTCGATATTGCCGCGCGTCGTGTCGAAATGGGTGTTCGAGGGAATTTTCAGCCCGGGTCCGCCGATCAGATGAAAGAGGATCGCCTCCGCGGCGCGGCCCTGATGGGTCGGGATGACGTGGCGGAACGGCATCAGGTTTTTGACCGCGGCCTCGAAGCGATGGAACGAGGGCGAGCCGGCGTAGCTTTCGTCGCCGACCATGATCGCCGCCCATTGGCGGGCGCTCATGGCGGAGGTTCCCGAGTCGGTGAGAAGATCGATCAGCACGGCGTCCGAATCGAGCGCGAACAGATTGTAATGCGCCGCCGCCAGATAGGCCCGCCGCTCCTCTTGCGAGGTCAGGCGCAGCGGCTCGACGGACTTGATGCGGAAGGGTTCGATGATCGTCTTCACGGGGGAGGCTCCCTTCCGCCCCGTCTCGACAGAAACCGGGGCTGTTGCGCCGCGGTTGCCGCCGGGAGTGGCGAGCCGCGCTCAGCGCCCTGATTGCCACCGTGATACGCCGAGGCGGGCGCGGGCGCAACGGGAGACGGCGGATAGCGTCAGCGTCCGCTTGGTCGCCAGATAATCACCTTTGCTATTTCTGAAAAATCCACATTTTCTTGCCGAACGGATCGTTTTGTGGTCCGCTCGCCTTTGGCGTGTCGAGACGCATCGCCGTCTCATCTTTCGATTGCTCTTCTCGCCGCGGACCGATCCATGCTGCGAGGCGAAGTGAGGGCGCGGCAGACGACGCCGAGAGAAGCTGCAACAGGAAGACCGGATGAAAGCGATTTCCCATTTTCTGCGGACGACCATCCTCGGAGGCGTCCTGTTTCTGACGCCGATTGTGGTGCTCCTCTTCGTTCTCAGCAAGGCGTTCGAGATCGCCCGGCGCGGCTTGAAACCGGTGGCCGCGATCATCCCGGACAGATTGGTCTCCGGGACGACGACGGAGGCGATTCTGGCGATCGTCCTCATTGCGCTTTCGTGCTTTCTCGCCGGTCTCTTCGCCCGCACCCGGCCGGCGCAACAAATCGTGGCCGAGCTCGAGTTTACCGTGCTCTCAAAGGTCCCTGCTTACGAATATTTGAAGCAGGCCGGCGCGAGCGTCATGGGCCTCGGCGAGATGGCCGACCATCCGGTCGTGTTCGCGCAATTGGGCGACGCGTGGCGGATCGGGGTCCAGACCGACTCGCTCGGCGGCGAGGTCGTCGCGGTGTTCATTCCCAATTCCCCAAACCCCATGTCTGGATCGGTTTTCCTCCTCGCCGCCGATCACGTCCGTCCCGCCTCCGTTCCACTCGCCACGGCGATCGGTTGCCTGAGGCGGTGCGGCGCCGGGTCGGCCACGGTCCTGAGTGAGCTTGCGCCCCGCACGGCCACGGCCTGACGTGGACTTGTCGAAGCGATGATGGCCTCGCCCGTGATGCCCAGGTGCCGCTTGTCCTAACGGCGAAGTTGCACCTGGATTGGTCAGAGATCTCCGTGATATTGCGGGCCGGCAATTCGCCGACCCTGTTTCGCGAGACTAAACCGTGGTTCGGGTGTTCAACCCTTCCCAGCCAAGACGGCTCAAGGCGTTTTCGGATTCGTGCCGGTATGGTTGCCGGTCGAACCGTTCTGGTTGCCCATCGAGCCGGTCTGGTTGCCGGTCGAGCCGGTCTGGTTACCCATCGCGCTGCCGTGCTTCGACATGGAGGCGGTCGAGTTCGACTTCATCTGATTCTGCTGTTGTCCGTTCTGATTGGCCGTCGCCTGAGACTGGTTGTTCACATTGACGCCCAGCGCGGCGAGAGTCTGCTGGTTGAGCTCGCCCTTTCCAGGCAGATTTTTCTCCTTCTGGAAGTTCATGATCGCCTCTCTGGTGGCCGGACCCCACTCACCATCGACGTTCTTCGCGTCGAAGCCGGCCTTGTTGAGGTTCATCTGGATGTCCTTGACCTGGGCTTTGCTCAGGCTCGACGGCTGGATGGTCTGCTGCTCGTTTGCCGCCTGGTTTTGCTGCTGGTTTTGCTGGAGGTTTTGGCTCTGCGGAGCCGGGGTTGCCTGGCTGCCGTTGGATTGCGCCATCGCCGGCAATGACATAGCCAGGCAGGCGGCCGAAGCGAGAAGGATGCGTTTCATTGTCAAACTCCGTGTTTTCGGTGTCCCATCGCTGCGAAGGGACACAATAGAAAACGGGTTTGACGCCCCAACTGTTCAATCTGCGGGCGAAAGAATATTGCCTGAAGCTCGGATGACAACGTTCGCCACGATCACGCGGGCGTGACTAGACACATATGCGCTGGCGCTCGGCGTTTTCCGGCGGGCGCCCGACCTCTAGTCTAGGTGATCACGCTCGGCGCCTTCCGCCCGGTGCGCGCTTCGATGCCGGCGAGCTCGCGCGAGAGGGCGATCAGGTCGGCGAGCGCGGCTTGGGTGTCCTGGCCGAGGTCGCCTGAGGGCGGGACGTAGCGCTCGATATAGACGCGCAGCGTCGCCCCCACCGTGCCGGTGCCGGAGAGGCGGTAGACGATGCGCGAGCCGCCCTCGAACATCACCCGGATCCCCTGATGATCGGATTCCGAGCCATCGACCGGATCGTGATATTCGAAGTCGTCCATCGCCTCGACCCTGTCGGCGCCGAACGTCTTGCGCGGCAGGGTCGCGATCATGGCGCGCAGATTGTCCATGAGGCCGCTGGCCGCCTTGGCGTCGATCTCGTCATAGTCGTGCCTCGTGTAGTAGTTGCGCCCGTACGTTCTCCAGTGCTCGCGCACGAGGTCGATCGCGGGGATCCGGCGGCGCGCGAGGATGTTGAGCCAGAGCAGCACCGCCCAGAGGCCGTCCTTCTCGCGGATGTGGTTCGAGCCGGTGCCGAAGCTCTCCTCGCCGCAGAAAGTGGCGAGGCCGGCGTCGAGGAGATTGCCGAAGAACTTCCACCCCGTCGGCGTCTCGTAATGGCGGATGCCGAGATGCGCCGCGACCCGGTCGGCCGCCGCGCTCGTCGGCATCGAGCGGGCGACGCCGGCGAGCCCGTTCGCGTAACCCGGGGCGAGGGTGGCGTTGGCGGAAAGCATTGCCAGCGAATCGGACGGCGTCACATAGATGCCGCGCCCGAGGATGAGGTTGCGGTCGCCGTCGCCGTCGGAGGCGGCGCCGAAGTCGGGCGCTTGCGGCGACATCATGAGATCATAGAGGTCCTTGGCGTAGGTCAGGTTCGGATCGGGATGATGGCCGCCGAAGTCGGGCAGCGGCGTGCCGTTGACCACCGACCCCTCCGCCGCGCCGAGTTCCCGCTCGAGGATCGCATGCGCGTAGGGGCCGGTCACCGCATGCATGGCGTCGAAGCGGATGCGGAAGCCGGAGGCGAAGAGCGCCCGCATGGCGTCGAAGTCGAAAAGGCTCTGCATCATGCGAAAGATACTGGGCGACCGGATCGACGATCTCGACGACCGTCCCTTCGACCCTCGATTTCCCCGAGCCGGTCGATGTCGACGTCCGGCGCGTCGGAGATCTTGTAGGCGGTGACCGCCTTCGTCCGCTCGTAGATCGCGTCGGTGATCTTCTCCGGGGCCGGGCCGCCGGCACCGATGTTGTACTTGACGCCGAAGTCGCCGTTCGGGCCACCCGGATTGTGGCTCGCCGACAGGATGATGCCGCCGAACGCCTTGAGATGCCGGATGAGCGCCGGAGGCGGCGGGCGTCGAAAGAATCCCGCCCTTGCCGATCACGATCCGGCCGAAGCCGTTGGCCGCGGCGATTTTCACGACGATCTGAATGGCCTCGCGATTGAAGTAGCGGCCGTCGCCGCCGAGGACCAGCGTCTTTCCCGCAAAGTCGTCGAGGGAGTCGAAGATCGACTGGATGAAGTTTTCGAGGTAATCCAGGCTCCTGGAAGACGGAGACCTTCTTGCGCAGGCCCGACGTGCCGGGCTTCTGGTCGGGAAAAGGCTTGGTAGCGACGGTTCGGATCATGGACGACGTCTCCCCGTATGCGGCGGCCCGCAGAGGGTCGCAGTCTAGGCGCCGGGACAGGCGGCGGCAACGTCCCGCGGGATCACGACAGGAACATGAACGGCCGGAAACGAATTGTGAAGACTTGGTAAGCTTTTCATGAGGTATTGAGATCGACCTTCGCCAGGATTGCGCCGAGGAGGCCAGGGGATGGGGCGGAAATATTTCGGCACGGACGGCATTCGCGGCCGGGCCAACGCCAAGATCACTGCGGAAGTGGCGCTGAAGGTCGGCCAGGCGGCAGGGCTGGCGTTCCGGCGCGGCGACCATCGCCACCGCGTCGTCATCGGCAAGGATACCCGCCTCTCGAGCTACATGATCGAATACGCGCTGGTCGGCGGTTTCGCCTCCGTCGGCGTCGACGTTCTGCTGCTCGGGCCGGTGCCGACGCCCGCCGTCGCCATGCTGACGCGCTCGATGCGCTGCGATCTCGGCGTGATGATCTCGGCCTCCCACAATCCTTATGAAGACAACGGCATCAAGCTCTTCGGGCCGGACGGCTACAAGTTGTCGGACGAGGTCGAGGCGCGGATCGAAGCGCTGATGGACGGCGATGTCGCTCCGATGCTCGCCCGTTCGCCCGACCTCGGCCGCGCCAAGCGCATCGACGACGTTCAGGCGCGCTACATCGAATTCGCCAAGCGGACCTTGAGCCGCGAGGTGTCGCTGGAAGGATTGCGCGTCGTCATCGACTGCGCCAACGGGGCCGCCTACAAGGTCGCGCCCGAGGCGCTCTGGGAGCTCGGCGCCGAGGTGATCAAGATCGGCGTCGAACCGAACGGGCTCAACATCAATTTCGAGGTCGGCTCAACCGCGCCCGAAACGCTTGCGCGCAAGGTGCGCGAGATGCGGGCCGACGTCGGCATCGCGCTCGACGGCGACGCCGACCGCATGGTGATCGTCGACGAGAAGGGCCACGTGGTCGACGGGGACCAGGTGATCGCCGTCATCGCCGAAAGCTGGCGCGACGACGGACGCCTGTCGAAGCCGGGCGTCGTCGCCACCGTCATGTCGAATCTCGGGCTCGAACGCCATCTCAAGAGCCTCGGCCTGACGCTCGAACGCACGGCGGTCGGCGACCGCTACGTGATCGAGCGGATGCGGGAGAAGGGCTACAATGTCGGCGGCGAGCAGTCGGGCCACATCATCTTTTCCGACTATTCGACGACAGGCGACGGCCTTGTCTCGGCTCTCCAGGTGCTGGCGGTGGTGCACAAGCTCGGCAAGCCGGTCAGCGAGGTCTGCGGCCGGTTTGCGCCGCTCCCCCAGGTGCTGCGCAACGTCCGCTTCAACGGCGGCGCGCCGCTCGAAAATCCGGCGGTCGCCAGGGCGATCGCCGAGGCGACGGCGCGGCTCGGCGACCGGGGGCGGCTGATTGTCCGCCCCTCGGGGACCGAACCGGTGATCCGCGTCATGGGCGAGGCCGACGACAAGGCGCTCGTCGACCTCTTGGTCGGCGACGTCTGCGAGGCGGTCGCCGGGGCGGCCTGAACCTCAGTAGCCGCGCGCCGCCCAATAGGCGAAGGCCTGCGAGAGCTGCGCAATCCGGTCGAAGTTGGATTGTTCGACGAGCGCCTGATCGACCGCCATTGGATAGTAGCTGGTCGTCGCGCGGAGCGGATGGGTCACCCCGGCGACGGTCACCTCGCCGATCATCTGGTCGGGCGCCGAGCCTTGCGGACCCTGGCCGCCGCTGCTTGGCCCGAGGATGACATAGTCGATGCGGGCCGAAACCGGTTCGCCGCCCTGACCGGCGCGGGCGAAGGCTTGAGCAAGATCGGCGGTCAGTTGCTGGGCCACCCAGGCCGCGGTCGGATCGCCGGAATTGGCGCGCAGCGGCGCGACGTCGACATGAATGCCGCCAACCGCCGCGGGGGGCCGCGCCAGCGCGCCCTGAAGAAAGATCGCGGGCGCAAGGACGATCGCGCCGAGGGCGCCGAGCGCGGCCCGACGCGTAACTACGAAGCTGGACATCGACTTGAACCTCCGCCGCCGTGGCCGCGCCGGACCCCAGCGCAGCAGGATTGACCAACTATTTAAACGCGCCGGACGCGCTTTCGGATCATCTGGGCGCGCCGGGCCGCGCCCCTTTGCGTCAGGGCGATCGGTCGGCCCGCTTTCGCTGATATTAACAAGTCCTTAACCCCGCAACAAAAATTACCGCTTTCAAATTCCGCGAATCGCTTTAACATTGAGCGCGTCGTCAACAGCCGAAAGGAGGTGATCCAGTGTCTCATTGTCATCAGCCCTGCATGATCGATAAGGCCTGGGTTATTGTCCCTGCGAAGGATTTCGCGCGTAGCGTTCGCTAGGCAAGACCTAAGGCCCGGGCGAGCGAGCAAGGGCGCGACAATGGAAGAGCCGTTCCAAACCAGGAGCGGCTCTTCTCTTTAGCGGGGACGGCGCCGCATGGCGGAGGGCGACGAACGCTTCTCGAAAGCCCGCCTCGAGGCCTTCTCGGACGGCGTCATCGCCGTCATCATCACGATCATGGTGCTCGATCTGAAGGCGCCGGAAAGCGCCGAGCCGGCCGCTTTACTGAAGCTGTGGCCGTCGTTCGCCATCTATCTGTTCAGCTTCGTCTTCGTCGCCATCTACTGGATCAACCACCACAACCTCTTGACCGCGGCGCGGCGAGTGACGGCCACACTCATCTGGGCCAATAACGCGCTTCTCTTCTGTCTGTCGCTCATTCCTTTCGCCACCGCCTATGTCGCGGGAACCGACATCGCCCCTTTCCCGACCATGATTTACGGGGCGCTGCAGCTGACCTGCGCGCTTGCCTTCCACCTGGTGGTTTCGACGATCGCTGCGCAGCGTCGGGACGACGGCGAGTTCGTCGCCGGCTTCCGGCCGCGGCAGACGCAGGACTTCGTCAGCATGGGCGTCTACGCCTTCGCCACCGCGCTGGCGCTCTTCAGCCCGATCGGGGCGCTCGCGCTTTTCGTCCTCGTGGCGCTCGCCTATTTCGTCCCGGGCCTGGTCGTCGAGCTCTCGCAGCGGCGGCGTCGACGGCCCTGACAAGGGACGGGGACTTCCCAAAAAAGAACACGCCCGGCCACCGGCCGGGCGCGCTTTATCATTCGCCCGTCAGTGAGCCGTGGCGACGTCCGCGCCGATGCCGGTCTGGGATCGGACGTACTGCGCTTCGAACGCCGCCTGCTCCTTCACCGCGGCCTTCGACCTGTCGGTGACCGAGAAGAGCCAGCAGCAGGCGAAGGCGAGCGGCATGGTGAACAGGGCCGGCGACACGTAGGGGAACCATGCGCCGGCTTTGTCGTGCCCGAGCACAGAGACCCATATCGACGGGCTGAAGACCATCAGCACCACCGCGCTGATAAGGCCGACGAAACCGCCAATGAACGCTCCCCGGGTGGTCAGTCCCTTCCACAGCATGGCGAGCAGCAGAACGGGGAAGTTGGCGCTGGCCGCGACCGCGAAGGCCAGTCCGACCATGAAGGCGACATTCACCTTCTCGAACAGAACGCCGAGAATGATGGCGACAACGCCAAGCACGACCGTGGTGATCCGCGACACCCTGACTTCGGCGCCTTCCTCGACCCTGCCGCGCCGGAAGACGCTCGCGTAGAGGTCGTGACTGACCGCGCTCGCGCCTGACAGCGTCAGGCCCGAGACGACCGCCAGGATCGTCGCGAAGGCGACGGCGGCGATGAAGCCCTTCATCAGGTCGCCGCCGACCGCCTGGGCGAGATGGATGGCGGGCATGTTGCCGCCGCCCAGGAGCGCGCCCTTGATGTCGTTGCCGACGTGATAGGCGGGGTTCGTCCCGACCAGAATGATCGCGCCGAAGCCGATGATGAAGGTGAGGATGTAGAAATAGCCGATGAATGTGGTCGCCCAGAACACCGACTTGCGCGCTTCCTTGGCGTTGCTGACGGTGAAGAAGCGCATCAGGATGTGGGGCAAGCCGGCGGTGCCGAACATCAGCGCCAGCCCGAGCGAGAAGGCGTTGATCGGATTGGCGACCGCCGAGCCGGGGGTGAGGATCTTGTCGTGGCCCGGATGGACCTCGACCGCCTTGGCGATCAGCGCGTTGAAGTCGAAACCGAATTGCGCCAGCACCAGGAGCGCCATCAGCGTGGAGCCGAACAGCAGGAGCCCGGCCTTGATGATCTGCACCCAGGTGGTGGCGATCATGCCGCCGAAGGTGACGTAGATGATCATCAGCACGCCGACCACGACGACCGCCCAGAGATAGGGCAGGCCGAACAAGAGCTCGATCAGCTGTCCCGCGCCGACCATCTGCGCGATCAGGTAGAGCGCGACCACGACCAGCGTGCCGGTCGCCGCCATCGCCCGCATCGGCGTCGCCTCCAGGCGATAGGACACGACGTCGGCGAAGGTAAAGCGGCCGAGGTTGCGCAGCGGCTCGGCCATCAGGAACATGATGAACGGCCAGCCGACGAGGAAGCCGATCGAATAGATCAGCCCGTAATATCCGCTGGTGTAGACAAGCGCCGTGATGCCGAGGAACGAGGCGGCCGACATGTAGTCGCCGGCGATCGCCAGGCCGTTCTGGAAGCCGGTGATGCCGCCGCCGGCGGCGTAGAAGTCCTTGGTCGTCCGCGTGCGCTGCGCCGCCCAATAGGTGATGCCGAGCGTCACGACGACGAAGGCGAGGAAGATGAGGACCGCGGTCCAGTCCGTCGGCTGGATCGTCCCGGCCTCGATCGGGCCGGCGGCGTACGCCGCTCCAGCCGTGAGACTAAGCGCGCCGGCGAGCGCGCCGGACCGAACGCGGCGGATCATTTCCTTCCCCCTATTTTCATCGCATTGACGATCGCTTTGGTCAGGTCGTCGTATTCGCTGTTGGCGCGCATCACGTAGATGCCGGTCAGCAGGATCGAGGCCAGAATGATCGCGAGTCCAAGAATGATGCCGACCGTTATGTCGCCAAAGACCCTGGTCGAGATCACCCCCGGCGCGAAAGCGATGACGGCGATAAAGCCGTAGTAGATGATGAGGGTGATGATCGCGAGGGTCCATCCGAAGGACTTCCGCTCGGCGACGAGCTTCTGGTAATTCGGATCGGCTTCGATTCGTAACAATGTTGATTGATCCACTGCCTCCTCCCGCGTTAACCATCGTCGCTGCGGGTTTTTGCCCGCGCTGAAATAGAGCGAGGCTTGCGCCTCACGACAGAGGAAGATCCGGCTTCCTTGTCCTTCCCGACGATGGGCCTAGCTGGCCGTCTGGCCAATATTGCGAGCAAACTCAAGCGCCGAGGAGAAAACGAATTGTCCCTTGCCCTAACTCTTTCTTTTGAGCATTTAGCTTTCGACTGAACGTCCTGTCGACCCTTTCCCTCTAGACAATTTGTCTAGCCAGCGGTCCGGCGGCCTCTTCGAGCGTTTGTGCCGGCGCCCCCGATCGGCTAAGTTGCGTTCCCGGGGCTGGCCCCGGTCCGGACAAGACCAATGCTTGGCTTATGCGGTCCACATCCCCATATTCCGTCTCCGCGCTCGCGGGTTGCGACGGGATCACACCAGAAAAGGCCACGTGCATGGATTTCCTCAAGCCACGGTCTCATCGCATGAATCGCCGCCGACGCATCTACGAGGGCAAGGGGAAGGTTCTTTACGAGGGGCCCGAACCGGGGACGCTCATCCAGCACTTCAAGGATGACGCGACCGCCTTCAACGCCAAGAAGCACGAGGTGATCGAGGGCAAGGGGGTCCTGAACAACAGGATTTCAGAGTATCTGTTTCAGCGCCTCAACGACATCGGCGTGCCGACGCATTTCATCCGCCGCATCAATATGCGCGAGCAGCTGATTCGCGAGGTCGAGATCATTCCGCTCGAGGTCGTCGTGCGCAACGTGGCGGCGGGCTCGCTGTCGACCCGCCTCGGCCTCGAGGAAGGCACCCAGCTGCCGCGCTCGATCATCGAGTTTTATTACAAGAATGACCAGCTGAACGACCCGATGGTGTCGGAAGAGCACATCACCGCCTTCGGCTGGGCCGCGCCGCAGGAGATCGACGACATCATGGCGTTGGCCATCCGCGTCAACGACTTCCTGTCGGGTCTTTTCCTCGGCGTTGGCATCCGCCTCGTCGATTTCAAGATCGAAACGGGACGCCTGTGGGAAGGCGAGAACATGCGCATCGTCCTCGCCGACGAGATCAGCCCCAATTCTTGCCGCCTGTGGGACGTCAAGACCAACGACAAGCTCGACAAGGATCGTTTCCGCAAGGACCTCGGCGGGATGATCGAGGCCTACACCGAGGTCGCCCGGCGGCTCGGCGTCGTTCAGGAAAACGAGGTTCCGCGCGCCGGCGGTCCGCGGCTGGTGAAGTAGGCTCCGCCCTGATTCGGTCCCGATTGCGCGCCACGGTTTCGCCCCATGGCGCGCATCGTTTTCACCCCCAACCTTAGCCGGCACATCGACTGCCCGGCGACCGAGGCGGATGGCGCGACGGTGCGGGAGGCGCTCGAGTCGGTTTTCCGCGCGAACGAGCGGTTGCGCGGCTACGTGCTCGACGACCAGTCGGGCTTGCGCCGCCACATGGCGATCGTCGTCGACGGCAAGCCGTTGCGCGACCGCGTCCATCTGAGCGACCCCGTCTCCGCCGCCAGCGCGATCTACGTCCTGCAGGCTCTGTCCGGCGGGTAGCGGAGGAGGGGCGGATGAGCGACAGACTGGCGGTGTCGACCCGCAAGGGCTTGTTTTGGGTCGAACGCGACAAGGACGGCTGGCGGGTCGCGCACGTAGACTTCCTCGGCGACAACGTCACTCTCGCGCTCCATGACCCGCGCAGCGGCTACGACTACGCCGTGCTCAATCACGGCCATTTCGGCGTCAAGCTGCATCGCCGGGCGGACGGCGTCTGGAAGGAGATCGCCGCCCCCGCCTATCCGCCGAAGCCGGAAGGCATCACGGACCGGGACGGCTGGGGCAGGGATATCCCTTACAGCCTGATCAATGTCTTTTCGCTCGAGACCGGCGGGCTGGAGGAGGACGGGCTCCTCTGGTGCGGAACGATCCCCGGCGCCCTCTTCCGCTCGCGTGACCACGGCGCGAGCTGGGAGCTCATCGACTCGCTCTGGGACAATCCGAAGCGTCAGCAATGGATGGGAGGCGGCGCCGACTGGCCGGCGATCCATTCGATCTGCGTCGATCCGCGGGACAGCGCGGTGATCCGGATCGGCGTTTCCTGTGGCGGCGTGTGGGAGACGCGCGACGGCGGAAGCGCCTGGGAATGTCGCGCCGACGGCATGTTCGCCGCCTTCCTGCCGCCGGAGATGAGCCGCGACCCCAACGTGCAGGACCCCCACCGCGTTGTGCAATGCGGGAGCGCGCCCGACCGGCTGTGGGTCCAGCATCACAACGGCATCTTCCGCAGCGACGACGGCTCGGCGAGCTGGCGCGAGATCCTCGACGTTCTGCCCTCCTCCTTCGGCTTCGCCGTCGCCGTCCACCCGCGCGAGCCCGACACGGCCTGGTTCGTGCCGGCGATCAAGGACGAGCGCCGCGTTCCCGTCGACGGCAGGCTCGTCGTCACCCGCACCCGCGACGGCGGCGCGACATTCGATGTCCTCAGCCACGGGCTGCCGCAAAGTCATGCCTATGATGTCGTCTATCGCCATGCGCTGGCGATCGACGAGAGCGGCCACCGGCTGGCCTTCGCCACCACGACCGGCGGCCTCTACGTCACCGAGGACCAGGGCGACCACTGGCGGGAGGTCACCCACACGCTGCCGCCGGCGCATGCGGTGCGCTTCGCGCCCTGACTGCGCCTCGCCGGCTCGGCCCGGTTGCCGGGGTTCCCGCCTTCGGCTAAAGTTTCACAGGCGCCTTCGGCGGCCAGAAGCCGAGAGGCCTGACGACGAGGAGCGCGCGGCCATGGAGCCATCCCCGATCGGCGGCGCATCGCATGGGCACGCGCATGACTCCGACAGCGGCGGACTGTCCGATGTCACCCTGCGGGTGCGCGCGCTGGAATCGCTGCTGGTCGAAAAGGGTTACGTCGATTCCGCGGCGCTCGACGCGATCGTCGAAACGTATGAGACGAAGATCGGCCCGCGCAACGGCGCCCGCGTCGTCGCCAGGAGCTGGATCGACCCGGCCTATCGGGAATGGCTGTTTCGCGACGCGACGGAGGCGATCGGATCGCTGGGTTACGCCGGACGGCAGGGCGAGCATATGGTCGCGGTCGAGAACACGCCCGAAGTCCACAACCTGGTCGTCTGCACGCTCTGCTCCTGCTATCCCCTGCCGGTGCTCGGCCTGCCGCCGGTCTGGTACAAGTCCGCGCCCTATCGCTCGCGGGCGGTGATCGATCCGCGTGGGGTCCTGGCCGAGTTCGGCGTCAAGTTGCCGCCATCGACGAAAATCCGGGTCTGGGATTCGACGGCCGAGATCCGCTATCTCGTCGTGCCGATGCGCCCCGCCGGAACCGACGGCTGGAGCGAGGCGCAACTGGCTCGGTTGGTGACGCGGGATTCGATGATCGGCGCTGGCCTCGCCGCCGATCCTCGGTCGCTGTCCGCGGAGGCGCCCGCATGAATGGCGCGCAGGACCTTGGGGGATTGATGGGCTTCGGCCCGATCGGCGCCGAACGGGATGAGCCGGTTTTCCATGCCGACTGGGAGAAGCGCGTCCTTGCTTTGAGGACGGCGGCCGGCGCGCTCGGCGAATGGAACATCGACATGGCGCGGCACGCCAATGAGACGCTCCACCCCGTCGACTATCTCTCCTCGAGCTACTACGAAGTCTGGCTGAAGGGCTTGGAGAAGCTCGTTGTCGCGGCCCGACTGGCGGGACTTGAGGAAATTGCCGCGGGTCGCTCATTGCAGCCGGCCAAGCCAACGCGTCCGGCCCTTACCGCCGCGGCCATGGTCGAGGCTTTGGCCGGGGGATCGCCCTACGACCGTCCGCCTGCCTCCCCTGCGCGCTTCGCTGTCGGGGATGAGGTCCGCGCCCTGAACATCAACCCCGGCCGTCACACGAGGCTGCCGCGCTATGCGCGCGGCAAGCGCGGACGGGTGGAGAAGGTTCACGGCGTTTTTGTCTTCCCCGACGCGAACGCCCATGGCCTCGGCCCGAGCCCCCAATGGCTCTATTGCATCCGCTTCTCCGGCCCGGAAATCTGGGGCCGCGACAGCGATCCGGACCTCGAGGTGTCGATCGACGCCTGGGAAAGCTATCTCGAAGGAGTGGCCGAGTGATCGCTGAGAGCGCTGTTCGCGGGGCCGGCGACGCCCTTCGTCCGGCGCCGCGTGACAGCGAAGGGCCGATCTTCAACGAAGCCTGGGAGGCGCAGGCTTTCGCCATGGTCGTGGCGTTGCATGAGGCCGGGTTGTTCGGCTGGCCCGAGTGGACGGAAGCGCTGTCGCGCGAAATTGCGGGTGCGCCGCTGTCGAGCCATGCGGATGCAGGCGATACGTACTACCATCATTGGCTGGCGGCGCTCGAAAGCCTGGTCGTCGAGAAGGGCGCCGCGAGCCGTTCGGCGCTGGCGTCGCGGAAGGCGGCATGGGCGCGCGCCGCGGCGGCCACGCCACACGGCGAGCCGATCCTGCTCGCCAACGATCCCGAGGCGCGGGTTCGATGACCGCGGAATGTCGAAGGCGCCTTGGGAGCGCCTCTATGCGACCAAGGCCGGGTCCGAAGTCAGCTGGCCCCTGGGCTTCGTCGCCGTTCCACTGCCTTCAATTTCGCGCCGAAGGCATCGCCTGCGCTTCAAAAGAGTGCTGAAAGGCGTCAAAACGCCTTCAATTTCTTGCCATTTCTTGCCATTTCCTGCAATTTTCTTCCGCCAATCATGACTTTTCAATGCTTTGCGCGGGGGGCGGGCTCGAAAAAGAATCTCCTTCACCCTCTTCCTGCGGGCCGGCCCGGTCATCGCCATCTTCCAGGCATGGCGCTCTTCTCGGGAACGAACAGAGAACGATAGCACGGGTTTCGCCGCTTGGCGAGGAAATGTCGAAGAAATCTGGATTGCCGAGCAATCTCAGAGTTGTGCGCATGGCCGCATTGCGCCCTGGCTCGACTTTCCTTACATCTCGGCGAACCCCGACGGGACGGAGACGCAATCCATGAGCAGGACCCCTGACCCATCGACCTGCGCCTGCCTGCGCGCCGGCGAACCGTTCGTCGGCAAGCAGGGTTTCACCTACGCTCCCGCGGTCTCCGCCGAGACCGTCGGCGCGCGCGGCATCCATATGCAGTTTTTGACCATCCCGCCCGGCGCGCGGGCGAAGGCGCACAAGCACGAGAGCCATGAGACGGCGCTGCATGTGCTGAGCGGCGAGGTCGGCATGTGGTATGGCGACCGGCTGGAGAGGCACATGGTCAACCGCAAGGGCGACTTCGTCTACATTCCCCCCAACCTGCCGCACCTGCCCTACAATTTGAGCCAGACAGAGCCGGCGACCGCCGTCGTCGCCCGCACCGACCCGAACGAGCAGGAAAGCGTCGTCCTGCTGCCGGAGCTGGACGGAATTCATGCGGCGTCCGAGAGTCCGGGCGCCTGAACAGGCGCGGCAGTCCCCGGCATGCCTTGACACGCCCGGAGACGCGGGAGGACAATTGCGCGTTGATCATTCTGGCCGCGCGTGAGGCGGCCGCAAAGCTTGTTGCAAGGGGGAAATTCCATTGCCTTTGACCAAAGAGCAACATCTCGACCCGGGCCACGCGCCAAAGCGCATTTTGTCGCTGGACGGCGGCGGAATCCGCGGCGTTTTAACCCTGGAGTATCTCGCCGCGATCGAGTCCATGCTGCGTAAGCGCTACAATAAGCAGGATTTATTGCTCTGCGACTATTTCGATCTGATCGGCGGCACATCGACCGGATCGATCATCGCGGCGGGGCTCGCCTGGGGCATGTCGGTCGCTGACCTGAAGGCGCTTTACCGCAATATCGGAGCGAGCGTTTTCGTACCCGGCTTGTCCGCCAAATTCGGGCTCGGCGGCCTGCTCGCGCCGAAGTTTCCCGCAGGGCCCCTGCAGAAGGCGCTGGATGACCGGCTCGGCGCCGACACGACGCTCGACAGCGACAAGATCAAGACCGGCCTCATGATCATGACGAAGCGGCTCGACACCGGCAGTCCATGGCCGCTGCACAATTGCCCGGGCGCGCGCTACGCCAAGCAGGACGGCGCCTTGCGGCTGACCCAGATCGTCCGCGCCAGCACGGCGGCGCCGACCTATTTCGAGCCTGAAGAGATCAAGATTTCCTCGCGCGACGGCTCGGTCGTCGACGCCGCCTTTGTCGACGGGGGCGTGAGCCCGTTCAACGATCCGGCGCTGCAACTCCTCATGCTGGCGGCGCTTCAGGGCCACGGCTTCCATTGGAAGACCGGCAAGGATCAAATCCTTCTCATCTCCGTCGGAACGGGAACCACCAGGGAGACCCAGACCACGCAGGCGCTTGTGTCGCTGCCGGCGGCGGCGCAGGGCCTGCGCGCGCTGCAGTCGCTGATGGCCGATTGCGGACGGGTCAATCACGGCATGCTCCAGTGGCTGACGAACTGCCTGACGCCCTCGATCATCGATCGCGCGGTCGGAGACATGAAGCTCGACAGTCAGGCTGGGCCGCAGCTGGCGACCTACGCGCGCTACAACGTCGCGCTCGAGAAGGACTGGCTGAGCTCGGAACTCGGCATCGAACTCACGCCCGACAAGATCGCCCAGATCGCGAAGATGGATAATCCGGCGAACATGGACGATCTTGCGAAACTCGGGACGGCCGCCGCGGCGCGGCAGGTGAAGGAAGACCATCTGCCCGCCGCGTTCGACCTCGTCTAGGCGACAGAGGAACGAGGCCTTAACTCACGGGAACGGCGAGGCGCATGGCAGAGCCGGACGATCAGACGCCGCGCAAGGTCGTGCTGTTCAGCGGTCATATGATTGACGCGCCCGGCCGCGCGAAGCCGCGCTTTCCGGCGGAGAAGGAGCCCGTCGCGGGCGGCGCCATCGCGGCGGCGCTCGCCGAGCTCGATGTCGGGCCTCGCGACCTTTGCATTTGCGGCGGCGCCTGCGGCGGCGACCTCCTGTTCGCCGAGGCGGCGCTCACGCGCTCGGCGCGGCTCGAGCTTTATATTCCCTTCGAAGAGGCGACCTTTCTGCAGAAATCGGTCGACTTCGCCGACGCCGACTGGCGCGCCAGGTTTTTTGCGGCGAAGGCGCGCGCGGTCCTGCACGTTCAGCCGATCGAGCTCGGACCGGCCCCGCCGGGCGAGGACCCCTACGAGCGCAACAACCGCTGGATGCTGGAGGCCGCCTCGCGCTTCGGCGGCGACAAGGTCGACTTCGTCTGCCTGTGGAACGGCGAGAGCGGCGACGGCCCGGGCGGCACGCGCCACATGATGGAGGAAGTCCGCAAATCCGGGGGCCGCACGATCTGGCTCGACACGAGGAGGTTATGGGGCTGACGGAGGCTAAGTACCGACCCGCCCGACCATCTACTAGACAAGTCCATTCACTCCAATATAAAAAAGCAAACTGTGGAAAAGACGCTACATGCCTGTTTTATTAGTTACCGCCACCCCGCTAGGCCGGGAACAGGCAGCCTTGAGGAGAAGCTAATTCAGGTAACTAAAAGGGCGCTGGAGGATCACATCGAACCTTACACGCATGATCACAAGGTTTTCTTCGATGAAGACCGATTAAAGACGGGCTATCAATACAACGAAGTACTGGCCAAGGCAATTTGTCAGAGCGCATGTATGGTAGTTCTTTATTGGCCATCGTATCAAGAATCGGACTACTGTCTAAAAGAAATGCGAACTATGCTCGCTCTCGAAAAATTTAGACGCACAATTATTGGAGATCAACTGCATGGATATCGCTTACTTGTCCCAATTATTTTCAGAAAATATCGCAGTTTGCCCGATGAATTGACCGCAGACCTGCAATACCTTGACTGTACCCGACAATCGACGAGCACGAACTTTAATTTCGACGATCATCCGGCGTTGACCAAAAAGTTAGATGAAATTGGTGAGTACGTTACAACACTATGCGACAAAATGAAACCTGTCCATGACGAGCTGTTCGCGAAATGTAGTAAGTACAACTTTCCACGGCTAGTCAGACGTTTAAAGCGTTCAACGGCCCAAGAAAAAACTCAACCGTTCCCTGGTCAGCGTCCGTGACACCCGAGTCTTTCAACCAATTGTCTCCTCTTCACGAAGTTATTACTTTCTACTCTTATAAGGGGGGCACTGGCCGCTCCATGGCCGTGGCCAATGTTGCTTGTCTCCTTGGACGAAGCCTAACCAATAATGAAGAGATAATTGTACTCGACTGGGATCTAGAAGCACCTGGGCAACACTACTACCTCGCTCAAAAAAGCAAATCTCTGTGTTCCCACCCAGGCTTAGTGGAGTTGTTCACCAGAGTTCAAGACCTTTTAAAGGGCAGGCACGCACGGCGCGGAAATGCTGACGGTGTACTTGATCAAATCGTTCTCTCGGAATTCATGGTACCGACGCGAGCTCCGAACGTGAAGTTGATGCCTGCTGGGCGTATGGACGAGGACTATCAAAGCCGACTGACGGCTCTCGACTGGAAAGGCATTTATAGCAAGTGTCCTACTTTATATCAAGCTTTTGCGGAGCGGCTAGCACAGACTTACGCTGCGGTCCTGGTAGACTCTCGCACTGGTATGACTGACACGAGTAACATCTGTACCTCTCTCCTACCAGACAAACTCGTTGTCGTCTTTACTCCTAATCAACAGAGCTTAACTGGCGTTGAAGCATTAATACAACAGTGTACTGAATATCGACGCGCTTCTTCGGATCTTCGAGCGCTAATGGTTTACCCGTTACCGTCTCGGATTGACGGTCAGTATGAGGTTCTTAGGCGAGAGTGGAGGCAAGGTGATAAAACAAAAAAACTGGAGGGGTATGAACCACAATTCAGCCGCATACTTGGGTACGCTTACGGGTTAGAGACGTGCGATCTTTCGACATACTTCCAAGAAATTCAAATTCAACATAGTCCGGAATATTCTTATGGCGAGCCGGTTGTCGCGCTTGATCCAGAAAGCAGCGACCGGCTTTCGTTACTCCGAAGCTACCAATCACTCGTCGAATGGCTTTGTTCTTCTGCTGCGCCGTGGGAAGATCCCCAAAGGGGTAGAGATAGGAAGCGGCTGGAATCTCTCGAAAAAGAGATTACGAGCGAAGAGACTATCCACTCAAAGCGTTATTTTATCGATACACTGCAAGAGATTTTTGATTTATCGTTGCGTCTGCATGGAGAACAGAACTTATCAACACTTAGAGCGTTACAAAACCTGATCGAGGCTTCTCTCGTGGACGAGGGCGACAGGTCGCGAGCAATGGCGTTGCTGGAGAATTTGTTCAGAGACTTTCCCACTTTTTCGGTAAAACTGCGTTGGATTGCTACTGAATGTCTGCTTCGATCTGCTGCAATTTTACGTGGAGTGGGGGACAAAGGCGCAAGGAGCTTCCTGAAGGACGTTAAAGATCTTTTAGAGGGTGATCAAGACGTTTTTGCAGACAGCGGTCTAAATGCGTTTATATCAATCGCAGATGGACTAAGAGAACAGGAAAGCTTGCCAGAGTCTCAATTTTTATTGGAGCTGGTGGTTAAGAAATTGAGAAATCGGCGCGGTAAAGTCCAACTCCAACTTGACGCGTATAATAGTCTTGTGAAGACGCTTCGAGCAGCCAAAGATCTTTCTGGTGCCATCAGCACGTCTATGCACATCGTGCGTATAATCGAGCGGGAACGCGGCGATACGAATTCCGATACCGTTGCAGCTCTCCGTGACTTAGCTAATTTGTGTTTATTACAAGAGAATTTTGCGGAAGCCATGAAATATCAAGAACGAGTGGTTGAAATTTGTCGGGAACTCTTTGGTAGCGATGCACCTACGACGTTAGAAGCCGGAAAAAGACTAGAGGAAATAGCCAGAAGGCTTGATCAAAACGCTTCCGTCGAGCTGGAGCGCGCGTTTCGGGATTATACTACAGCAATGAAAGCTGCGACTAAGGCTGGTCTGAATAATGTTGAAGTGCAGATGACCCTAATTAGATCTTTAATTAGGGTTGGCGACATTCGATCGCGTCAAGGGGATTTTGGTGAAGCTCTGTCGAATTACTTAGAAGCAAACCTCCTTGCGGGAAAATTGAGCGAAACTAATGATGCAGATGATTTGCCAGCGGATTTGAAAATATTGCGGTCGGAAATACGGCTGCGAATCGAAAACGTCCGTTTGCAAACTGTGGCGGGAGGCCGGCTAACAAAG
Source organism: uncultured Alphaproteobacteria bacterium (assembly GCA_963772555.1). Taxonomy (GTDB): domain Bacteria; phylum Pseudomonadota; class Alphaproteobacteria; order Rhizobiales; family Beijerinckiaceae; genus Roseiarcus. Next base: position 224,844 of record CAVYXQ010000006.1, read on the forward strand.
CAATAGTGCACACCTCGCTAAATGTGTAAAGCGCAACAAGATGAGGGGTCCAAGTGCCGAAACCAATCTGCTTCATGATCATGCCTTATGGACGGAAGGCGACGCAGGCCGAAGCGGGGCGCGGCGTTCCGGAAATCGATTTCAACGCGTTGTGGGATCATGCCTTCGCGCCGACCATCATCGCGCTCGGCTACGAGCCGGTGCGCGCCGATCAGGACACCGGTGCACTCATCATCAACCAGATGATCGAGCGCCTTTACTTCGCCGACCTCGTGCTCGCCGACATGACGATTCCGAACGGCAACGTCTACTACGAAGTCGGGATCCGCCATGCGGCGAGGGAAAAGGGCTGCGTCCTGCTCGCCGCTGACTGGTCGAAGCAGCTGTTCGACGTGGCGCAGAACCGGACGGTTCGCTATCCGATGCCGGAGGGCGGCATCGCGGAGGCGACGGCTGCGGCCATATCGGCCGCCATCAAGGAACCGATCCGGAGCCTGGCAAGGGGCGTCTCGCCGATGCATTCGGCGATCAAGGGATACCCGGATGAGGTGGACGAATCGGCAGCGTCCACGATGAAGGACGTGCTGGCAGCGACGGCCGCATTTCAGGGCGAGGTTCGCGCGGTACGCGCCCTGCCGCGCGCCGGCCGCATGCCGCAAGCGAAAGAACTCGTCGCGCAATATTGGCAGCCTCCGGTGACCCCGCCGACCGCGCTCGCCCTCCTGCTCCTGATGAAGGACAGCGCCGAAAACGCTGACGACTGGAATTGGATCACGGACTTTATCGGCAAGCTTCCGCAAGATATTGCGGAACAGGAGGAGGTTCGGGAACTGAACGCGTTCGCCCTCTCGAACTCGGGCAAGCCCATGGAAGCGATCGCCAAGCTCGAAGCCCTGGTCGCGACCTCCGGGCCGACGCCGGAGCGTCTCGGACTGCTCGGCGGCCGATACAAGCGCCTGTTGGCGAAGGCGGCGACACCCGGCGAAAGGCTGATGTACCTCAACAAAAGCATCGACAGCTACGAGCGGGGCATGGAGCTCGACCTCAACGAGTACTATTGCTCCAGCAATCTGCCGCGTCTCTATCTGGTCCGAAAGCGCAAGGGCGACGACCAGCGGGCGGAATCGGTCTCGACGCTCGTTGTCGCCGCCTGCGAAAGAGCCAAGAAACGCGGCGTGGCGGACGAATGGTTGCGCGCGACCTTGCTCGGCGCCGCCTTCGACAGCGGCGATCCGGACAAGGCCGAGGAGCTCGCCGCGGACGTCGCCGCCGAGGGCGCCGCGCGCTGGAAACTCGACTCCACATTGGCGGATCTGGGAGCGAGCGTCGCCCTGGTCGAGGACAAGGATCGCAAAGATCGACTGGCGGCGATCCTCGAGGGCCTCAAGCTGATGAGCGCCGGATAGAGCCGTCCATCCCATAGGCGCCGCACCTTCGGTTGCCGACTTGACCTGCGTCAAAGCGTCGCCGGGGCGAAGGGGTATGCTACCAAAGTAGAGTGATGGGGCTGGCTCCGAAAGGAGGCGAGGGCAGGCGGTTGCAGGCGGCGAAGCTACTGCAAAGGAGGCCAGTTATGCTCGGCCATCTGGCGTTTCACAGGCGGCCCGACGCCTTGCTCACAGCGCGAGCGCGGAGTTCCGGTTTCGCAGCGGCGAGCAAATGGCGTTTTGACGCTCGGCGCGCCGTCGTTCTCGAGAAGATGCGGCGCCAACAATGGATGACGGAGGAGGCCGCGAAGGCCTTCCGGAAGCGGTCGCTGCTCGAAGACAACCCTGCGTCAGGCTGACCTTTCGCGTCTGATCGGGGCCGGCCCGCGCGTCCGGGTCGCATCCGGGCTTGCCTGAATCATCGGATCATGGGAAATTGTGCGGCGCAACAGGCGACGTTTGCTGCGCCGCCCTCTCGCACCCAAAGGAACGCGTCCGGATGATCGTCGGCGTTCTCAATCAGAAAGGGGGCGTCGGCAAGACGACCGTCGCCATCAATCTGGCGGCGAGTTTCGCCCATGCCGGCGAGAGGGTCCTCTTGATCGACGCCGATCCCCAGGGGAGCGCGATGGCGTGGTCGAGCACGCGCGAGAGCGAGCCGCCCTTCTCGATCGTCGGCATGGCGAAGCCGACCCTGCATCGCGACCTGCCCCGGCTCGCCAAGGACTATTCCGTCGTCATCATCGACGGCGCGCCGCGGGTGAACGACCTCGGTCGCTCAGCTATCCTCGCCAGCGACCTCGTGCTGATCCCCGTTCAGCCCTCGCCCTACGACGTCTGGGCCGCGGCCGACACGGTGCAGCTCATCCGCGAGGCCCAGGTGCTGAAGGACAGCCTGAAGGCGGCCTTCGTGATCAATCGCCGCATCGCCCGGACGGCGATCGGGCGCGACGCGGCCGAAGCGCTGGCGAAGTTCGAGGATGTGCCGGTGCTCGCCGCCGTCCTCAACCAGCGCATCGTCTACGCGGAGAGCGCGGCGCGGGGGCTGTCGGTGATCGAGGCTCAGCCTTCCAGCGAAGCGGCGCGCGAGATCGACGCGCTTGCTCGAGAGATCCTCGGCGCCAGGAAAAGGAAAGCCGCGTGAGCAAGAAGACGATTGCGTTCACCATGCCGGCGAGCGCGCCGCGCCCGCGCAAATTGGAACCCGCTGCCCTCGACGAATATTCGGGCGCACGCCCCGCCTCGAGCGATTTCGCCGCCGCGCGCCCGGACGACTGGGTGCGCGACAGGGACCTCGCTGCGTGTCCTTCGCCAGCGGACGATGCGCTGGCCCCGCCGCGCGTCCTTCTCGACCTCGCCGCCGAGCGGACCTTGGCCGAAGTCCTCTCGCTGAGCTTCCTCGTGCCGTTTGCGCTGGGATGGTTCTGGTGGGTCAACGCCTGGGCCGGGCGTGCGCGGATCTGATCCTATCGCGCGTGAACCGGCTGCGTCGCGAAACGCGCGCGCGATACGGGCAACGGCGGTTCGTCCGCAGCTTCCAGCCATGCTCGCTGCTCTTCCAGCATCGTTCGCAGAATCTCGAAGCCCACGTTGAAATTCTTTTCCACCGTGGGCCAGACTTGCTCGTAGAACGGCAGGTCCTTCGGCTTCGGCTTGGCGACGCGGAACTCGAAATGCGTGCCGCCGTCGTCCCGTTCCTCGAACGCGTAGGTCATCAGGAATTTCGGGGCGCCCGGAATCGGCAGAAGGGCGGTCTGGGTCACATAGTCGAAAGGACGCCAGTCGAGGATGTCCTCGATGACAGCGTCCTTGCCGTGCAGGCAATGGTTCTGCGTGCCGGCGCCGCGCCGACCTTTCGCTGAGTTTTCGACGACGCCGTCGCTTCTCTGCCAGCGGGAGTGATGCGCGGGCAGCGTGACATGCTCCCAGACCGCCGGGCGGGGCGCCGCAAAATCCCTCTCTATCACCGCGAACGCCTCGGCGCGGTGAACCACATTGCGGGCTGTCCCGCTTTCGCGCGCCCACACTTCTTCGAGGTCCCTGACCCAGCACTTCGTTTCGCCGATATGCTCGATCCCCTCGGAGTGCTCGACGAGACCCTGCGCCGCTGGATCGATCCCCATCGCCCGGACGCAGGCGTCGGAATACAGGGCGTAGGCGTGGCCACCGAGAACTCTTATTGACGTCGTTCTTGAGCAGGCGGTGGACCAGGATCACGTCCCGGCCTGCGAGTTCCTCGCGGCCGGCCATCTTCTGCCGGATGAACTCGCCGTGGTGAACGACGAACTTGACGTCGAGTTTTTGCATGCGGCTGCAGGCCCGGCACTCGCAGCTGTTGGCCTGCTTGATGTTGCGGAGCCGCTTGCGAAAGGCGAAATACGCCTGCTCAATCAAATCCTGCAGGAGCGACCCGTCGACCTTGTCGGCGAGCGCGTAAACGAAGGCCGCGTCGCCTTCGAACTTGGCGAGGCGGAACGGGGGTCTCAGCGCCCTGACCAGCGTATCCATGATGTCGGCGATGATGTCCTGGGCATGGTCGAGTTCGACCCCGGACACGAAGTTCGTGTAGCCGGATATGTCGGCGATCACGAAAGAGGCCAATTCAGCGCTTGGAAGCATTCGGAGGCCCTCCCAGCCGAAGGCTAGCATGTGATCCAAGACGAGGCGAACTGCCGGTTGTCGACGAGCCGTTCACGCTCGGGCTGGTTCTGGTTCGTCAACGCGCCGGCGGGCGCGGACGCGCCCCGCCCCCTCCACCACCCTTCGGGCGGTCCCCCGGAAGCGCTTTTCCCTCACGAAGTGGGGGAGGCGGGACCACGCGAAGCGTGGTGGAGGGGGCCCTGGCAGTGGCCACCCTCGCTTAGGCCGCCAGCTGCCGCAGCACGTAGGACAGGATCCCGCCGTTGCGGAAATATTCGAGCTCATCGAGCGTGTCGATGCGGCAGGTGAGCGGCACGCTGAACGTCTCACCGCTCGCCCGCTTGATCTCCGCATGCAGGGTCTGGCGGGGCTTCAGGCCTTCGCTCAAGCCGTGGACCGTCACCGTCTCCTGGCCGGTCAAACCCAGCGAGCCCCAGCTCGTCCCCTCCTCGAAGACGAGCGGCAGCACGCCCATGCCGACGAGGTTCGAGCGATGGATGCGCTCGAAGCTCTGCGCGACGGCGGCGCGCACGCCCAGAAGCTTCGTGCCCTTGGCCGCCCAGTCGCGTGACGAACCGGTGCCGTATTCGCGCCCGGCAAAGACGACGAGGGGAACCTTCTCGGCCTGATAGCGCATCGCCGCGTCATAGATCGCCATGCGCTCGCCCGAGGGCTCGTGCAGCGTATAGCCGCCCTCGACGACATTGCCCTCTTCGTCCTTCACCATCTGGTTCTTGATGCGGATGTTGGCGAACGTGCCGCGCATCATCACCTCGTGGTTGCCGCGCCGGGTGCCGTACTGGTTGAAGTCGGCGGGCCGCACCTGATGCTCGATGAGATATTGGCCGGCCGGAACTCGCCGCCTTGATCGAGCCGGCCGGCGAAATGTGGTCGGTCGTGATCGAATCGAGGAAGAGCGCCAGGATGCGCGCGTTCTCGATGTCGGCGACCGGGGCCGGCCTCATGGTCAGGCCGTCGAAATAGGGCGGATTCTGCACATAGGTCGAACCCATGTCCCAGGCGTAGGTGAGGCCGGCCGGGACCTTGACCCTGCGCCAGTTGGCGTCGCCGTCGAACACGCTGGCGTATTTCGTCTTGAACATTTTCGCCGTGATGGTCGTCTCGATGAGGTCCTGCACCTCCTCCGCCTTCGGCCAGATGTCGGCGAGATAGACGGGCTTGCCCTGCTTGTCCTGGCCGATGGGATCGCGCGTCAGATCGACCTGCATCGAGCCGGCGAGCGCGTAGGCGACGACCAGCGGCGGCGAGGCCAGATAGTTCGCCCGCACGTCCGGGTTGACGCGGCCCTCGAAATTGCGGTTGCCCGACAGCACCGCGGCGGCGACGAGATTGTGCTTGCCGATCGTCGCCGAGATTTCGGGCGAAAGGGGGCCGGAATTGCCGATGCAGGTCGTGCAGCCGAAGCCGACGATGTTGAAGCCGAGCTTGTCGAGCGGCTTCTGCAGATCGGCCTCCTTCAGATAGTCCTGCACGACCTGGCTGCCCGGCGCGAGCGACGTCTTGACCCACGGCTTGACCGTGAGGCCTTTGGCGACGGCGTTGCGCGCCAGGAGTCCGGCGGCGATCATGACGCTCGGGTTCGAGGTGTTCGTGCACGAGGTGATCGCGGCGATGACGACGTCGCCGTGGCCGAGATCGTAGTTCGTCCCCTCGACCGGATGGCGCACGCCGATCGCCTCGGCCTGCTTGAACTCGTGCGCCATCGCATGGCGGAAGCCGGTCTGCGCCTCGGAGAGAACGACGCGGTCCTGCGGCCGCTTCGGGCCGGCCAGAGAGGGCGTGACTTCGCCGAGATCGAGCTCGAGCGTGTCGGTGAAGACCGGGTCATGGGTGAGCCGCGTGCGGTAGGTCCCCTGGGCCTTGGCGTAGGCCTCGACGAGGGCGATGCGCGACGGCTTGCGGCCGGAAGTCTTCAGATAGCTCAAGGCCTGGGCGTCGATCGGGAAGAGGCCGCAGGTCGCGCCATATTCCGGCGCCATGTTGGCGAGCGTCGCGCGGTCGGCGACCGACATCGTGTTGAGACCGGAACCGTAGAATTCGACGAATTTGCCGACGACCCCCTTCTTGCGCAGCATCTGCGTCACGGTCAGCACCAGATCGGTCGCGGTGACGCCCTCGCGCAATTCGCCATGCAGCTTGAAGCCGATCACTTCGGGCAAGAGCATGGACAGCGGCTGTCCGAGCATCGCCGCCTCCGCCTCGATGCCGCCGACCCCCCAGCCGAGCACGGCGAGGCCGTTGACCATGGTCGTGTGGCTGTCGGTGCCGACAAGCGTGTCGGGATAGGCGACCTCGACCGTCTTGCCGTCGCGCTTCTCCTTCGAACTCCAGACCGTCTGCGCCAGATATTCGAGGTTGACCTGGTGGCAGATGCCGGTGCCCGGCGGCACGACCGAGAAGTTGGAGAAGGCCTGCTGGCCCCACTTGAGGAAGCGGTAGCGTTCCTGGTTCTGCTCGTATTCGCGGGCGACGTTCTGGGCGAGCGATTTGCCGGTGCCGAAATAGTCGACCACGACCGAATGGTCGATGACGAGATCGACCGGGACCAGCGGATTGATCTTGTTCGGGTCGCCGCCGAGCGCCGCCATCGCGTCGCGCATCGCCGCGAGATCGACGACCGCGGGGACGCCGGTGAAGTCCTGCATCAGGACGCGCGAAGGACGGAAGGCGATCTCGTGCTCGGTCTTGCCGCGGTTGTGGGTCCAGGCGGCGACCGCCTCGATGTCCTCCCTCTTGACGCTGCGGCCGTCCTCGTTGCGCAGTAGGTTCTCGAGGACGATCTTGAGCGAAAACGGCAGCTGCGAAACGCCGGCCAGCCCGTTCTTCTCGGCTGCTTTCAGCGAATAGATCTCATAGGCCTTCGCCCCGATGGTCAGCGTTTTGCGGCATTTGAAACTGTCGAGGCTGGCCATGCGGGCGCTCCGAGAGGCGAAGTTCGGGAGATGGCGGCTTATAGATAATTTCCCCAAGGGGAGCTACAAAACTATCGTCTTAAAAGGTCGCGCCGGCGCGCCTGATCAGGGGATGCGATGCGCCTGCGGGCGTGGGACTTGACGATCGAGCGGGGCGGACGGCGGCTTTTTGCCGGGCTTTCTTTCACGACGGAGGCGGGCGCGGCGCTGATCGTGACCGGCCCCAACGGCGCGGGCAAATCGAGCCTGTTGCGCGGCCTCTGCGGTCTTCTGCCGCTCGAGGTGGGCGGCATCGCGCTGGACGGCGGCGATGCCGAGCGCCCCGTCGGCGAGCAGGCCCATTATCTGGGTCACACCGACGCGCTGAGGGGCGCGCTGTCGGCGGGCGAGAACCTCGCCTTCTTTGCCGGCCTGCTCGGCGGCGACGGTTCGCAGACGGCGCGGCGCGCGGCGCTCGCCGAAGTCGGCCTCGCCCATGCGATCGACTTCCCGGCCCGCGCGCTGTCGGCGGGACAGCGCCGGCGCGTGGCGCTCGCCCGTCTCCTCATCGCGCCGCGCCCGCTCTGGCTCCTCGACGAGCCGACCACCGCGCTCGACGCGGCGGCGCAGGCGGCCTTCGCCGCCATCATGCGGCGCTTTCTCGAAGCGGGTGGGATCGTCGTCGCCGCCACGCACGCCCCGCTCGAGATCGCGAACGCCCGCGAGCTGCGGCTCGGCGCGGTCGAGGGGCCGAGCGCGTGAGGCCAGAGCTTTCGCAGAGAACCCTTTCCCCCTTTGCGGGAGAAGGGGACCCGCAGGGCCGGATGATTGGTTGGCGCCGAAAGGCGCGCGGTAACCAAGCGCTGACGCGCTGGACCCCTCACCCCCAGCCCATCTCCCGCAAGGGGAGAGGGGAGTGACCCCGGCGATCGCCCTCTTCGTCCGCGAGTGGCGCGTGGCGCAGCGTATTGGCGGCGGCGCGACCGTCGGGGCGGTGTTCTTTCTGATCCTCGTCGCCATCATGCCCTTCGCGCTGGGACCGGACCTCAAACTCCTCGCCCGGCTCGGGCCGGCGATCCTGTGGATCGCCGCGCTGCTGGCGACGCTACTCGGACTGGACCGCCTGTTTCAGGCCGACCACGAGGACGGCTCGCTCGACGTCATGATGAACGGCGCGCTGCCGCTCGAACTCGTGGTGCTGATCAAGTGCGGGGCGCATTGGACCGCAAGCGCGCTGCCGCTGATCGTCGCTTCGCCCCTCTTCGGCCTCATGCTGGCGATGGCGCCGACGCCGCTCGCCCTGGTCGCCGCGACGCTCGCCGCCGGCACGCCGGCGCTCACCATGATCGGCGCGATCGGCGCGGCGCTGACCGTGTCGCTGAGACGCGGCGGCCTGCTCATGGCGGTGCTGGTCCTGCCCTTGACGGTTCCCGTGCTGATCTTCGGCGTCGCCGCCGCGTCGGCCGCGAGCGGCGGCGCGGCGCCCTTCCTGACGCCGTTCCTCATGCTTTGCGCGATGTCGCTCTTCGCCATCGCCGCGGCGCCCTTTGCGACGGCGGCGGCGCTGCGGCATGTGCGAGAGTAAGAGAAGGCGCTACCGCCCGAAATAACTGTCCTCGACCTTGCGCCATTCCTGGCTCGCGGTGATCTCGATCAGCGCGCGATCGAGCGGCTTTTTCAGCGCGCTGCCGGGCGGCAGGGCGACCGCCATATAGGCCGGCTCGAGCACGCCTTGCGGCGCCCCGATCGTCGCCTAGCGCGGTCAGCGCGGCCGGAAGGTCGTCGAACGGAGCGTAGCGAAGATGACGCTGATCGAGATATTCAGCCCCGGACGAATGGGCGACCGCGGCGAGCCGCTTGCCGCCAAGATCGGCCTCGGTCAGCCGAAGTCCGGCGGCGACGCGGGTCGGCGGTCATCTTCGATATGATCGAAGTCGAGAGAATCGAGACGAGCGCGAGGCTGACCAGCATCCAGAGCACAGCGATCAGGCGCCCTCCCGTGGTCTTCGGCGTCTTGTCGCCGTAGCCGACCGTGGTCATAGTGACGACCGCCCAATAGACGCCGTCGCGCAAATTGGCGACAGCGGAGTCGTGGTTCAGCGATCGCATCGGCCGCTCGGCGATCCACATGGCGACGCCCATCAGGAAGAGCAACAGGAGCGTCAGCGCGATCAGCGGGCTGAGTTCGCCGACGACCGACCGTAATTCTGGAAGGCTGCGAGCGGCCCGCTGTCCTTGCGGACCGCAGCCGCCACGCCCGAGCGATGCGCCGGATAGCTGAAGTCCACCCGGGCGAGCCGTCCTGGCGTGATGGTGATCGCGCCGATCGCGGCGTCATAGTCGTTGCGCTCGAGGCCCTGAAGGATCGCCTCCATTTGCGAAACGGGAATAAGACGGTATTCGCGCCCCTTTGCCTCAGCCGCGCGCCGCCAGAGATCGACACTGGCGCCGTCGATCGCGCCGTCCGGTTCGACACGGCCATAGGGCGGAACGTCGTAGACGGCGACCCGGAGCGGCGGTTCGTCTGCGCCGGCTCCGACGGCAAAAAACAGGAGCGCGAGCGACAGGGCGAGGCGCCCGCAAGACGCCGGAAGGCCGGCGAAGAGCGAATGCGACGAATGGGAAGGTCGTGAGCGCTGGGACCCAGCGGAGATCTGGCGACGCTAGCCCGGCAACACGAAGCCCGCATGTCTATCGAGGCGCTTGCGTGGGACCGGTTTGACATAAAACAGCAAGCCTGCGTCTTCTGGGGAGCGCTGAGAGCGGAACTTGCAGTGCGAGGCGGAGGAAACATGAACGACAGCGGAGGAGCCGCCGTGACCGCGGGCGCCATTTCGGCGCGGATCGACCGGCTGCCGGCGACACGCACGATCTGGACCTACATCGTGCTGCTCGGCTTCGGCATGTTTTTCGAGCTTTACGACCTGCTCTTTACCGCCTACGTGGCTCCGAGCCTGGTGAAATCCGGCGTGCTGACAGCCAAGACCGCCGGCCTGTTCGGCACCACGGGCGTGGCGAGCTTCATCGCCGCCCTGTTCACCGGCCTCTTCATCGGCACGCTGCTCTGCGGCTTCCTCGCGGATCGTTTCGGGCGGCGAGCGATCTTCACCTGGTCGCTCCTCTGGTACTCGGCCGCGAACATCATGGTGGCGCTGCAGAGCGACGCCTTCGGCCTCAACTTCTGGCGCCTTGTTTCCGGCATTGGGCTCGGCGTCGAGATCGTCACCATCGGCGCCTATTTGAGCGAACTCGCGCCGAAGAGCATTCGTGGCCGCGCCTTCGCGATCAATCAGGCGATCGGCTTCGTCTGCGTGCCGGTCGCGTCCTTTCTCGCCTATGTGCTGGTGCCGGCAGCGCCGTTCGGGATCGAGGGCTGGCGCTGGGTGGTGATGATCGGCGCACTCGCGGCGCCGGTGGTCGTCTTCCTTCGCCGCCGCCTACCCGAAAGTCCGCGCTGGCTCGCCAAGCGCGGGCGCCTCGCCGAGGCGGACCGCGTGCTTTCCGCCATCGAGAAGACGGTCGCGGCGGAATATGGCAAGCCGCTGCCGCCGCCCGGGCCGGACGAGCCGATCGCGCCGGCAAGCCGCTTCGTGGACCTCTGGTCGCCCGGCGTGCGCGGCCGGGTCATCCTGATGAGCGTCTTCAACATCTTTCAGACGATCGGCTTCTACGGCTTCTCGAACTGGGTGCCCTCGCTGCTCGTCAAGCAGGGAATCACGATCTCGACCAGCCTCGGCTACACGACGCTCATTGCGCTGGCTGCGCCGGTCGGGCCGCTGATCGGCTTTGCTCTCGGCGACCGGCTCGAACGCAAGTGGATCATCGTCGGCGCCGCCGGGCTGATCCTTGTCTGCGGGCTGATTTTCGGGCAGACGCGCGAGGCCGCCCTCATCATCGCCATGGGCGTCGGACTGACGCTGGGCGCCAACATCTTGTCCTACAGCTTCCACGCCTATCAGCAGGAGCTGTTTCCGACCGGCATCCGGGCGCGCGCCGCCGGCTTCGTCTACTCCTGGAGTCGGCTCTCGGTGATCTTCAGCTCCTTCATCATCGCCTTCATTTTGGAGAGGTTCGGCGCCTCCGGGGTCTTCGTCTTCATCGCCGCCGCGATGGCGATCGTCATGGCGACGATCAGCGTCTTCGGGCCACGGACGACCAATTTGGCGCTGGAGACCATCTCGCAAGGTGGGGCGCCGGAAGACCCCGCTATAGGGGCCGTTGCCCGAGCTCGGTGATGAACCGCAGAAGGTAGCCATCCGGATCCGCGATGACAAATTGTCTGGCGCCGTTCTCGATTCCGTCCTGACGATACCAGCGCTCCTCGAGCGGAAGATACGGGACGAGGCCAGCCGCCCGGACGCGGCTGTCGAGCGCGGATGCGTCCGGCGCCCTGATTTGAAAAATTCACGCCGCGGCCGTAAGGATGTTCCAGCGGCGCGGCGCGAAAGCGCCGCCCGGGTCCGGCGGCTTCCTCCAGCATCAGGTGCGCGCCGTCGAGAACCAGATAGGCGAAACGCTCCTCCGGTCGCTCGAACCAGACCCTGAAGCCGATCAGCTCGACGTAGAAGTCCAAAGAGCGGGCGAGATCGCGCACGTCAAGCTCGGGAACGAGGCTGGGGATGTTCATTGCGCTCCTATCAGGCCAAGAAAAAGCCGCGCGGAACTTCCCCCGCGCGGCTTCTCACTGTCCTCGCCCGCAATGCGGGAGAAGGGACGACGCGTTACTCCGCCGCCATTGCGAGCGGCTCCTTCCGAGAGGCGAGGTCGAAGCGGTCGAGCTCCATCACCTTGGTCCACGCCGCCACGAAGTCCTTCGCGAACTTCTCCTTCGAGTTCAGCGCACGCGTAGGCTTCCGCGAGCGCGCGCAGCTGCGAGTGCGAGCCGAAGATCAGGTCGGCGCGGGTCGCGCTCCACTTGACCTCGTTCGTCTTCCGGTCGCGCCCCTCATACACGCCCTCGGCGCCAGCAGCGGGCCGCCATTCCGTGCTCATATCGAGCAGGTTGACGAAGAAGTCGTTGGTCAGCGTTCCCGGCCGCTTGGTGAAGACGCCATGCGCGGCCCCTCCAGCATTCGCGCCAAGTGCGCGCAGGCCGGCAACGAGAACCGTCATCTCGGGCGCCGTCAGCGTCAGCAATTGCGCCCGGTCCACCAGGAGCTCCTCAGCCGAAAGGCGCTGCTTGCCGCGGAGATAGTTGCGGAAGCCGTCAGCGATGGGCTCGAGCGGCGCGAAGGACTCGACGTCGGTCTGCTCCTGCGACGCATCCGTGCGCCCCGGCGTGAAGGGGACTTTCACGTCGTGCCCAGCGTCCTTGGCGGCTTTTTCGATCGCTGCGCCGCCGCCGAGAACGATCAGATCGGCAAGCGAGACCCTCTTTCCGCCGGACGCCGAAGCGTTGAACGACTTCTGGATCGCTTCGAGGGTCTCAAGCACCTTGGCCAGTAGAGCGGGCTGGTTGACGTCCCAGTCCTTTTGCGGCGCGAGGCGAATGCGCGCGCCATTGCCGCCGCCGCGCTTGTCGCCGCCGCGGAACGTCGACGCCGACGCCCACGCCGTCGAGACGAGCTCGGAAACCGAGAGGCTCGAGGCGAGGATTTTCCCCTTCAGAGCTGCGATGTCGGCGTCGCTGACCAGCGGATGGTCCACAGCCGGGATCGGGTCCTGCCAGATCAGCGTCTCCTTCGGAACAAGCGGGCCGAGGTAGCGCACGATCGGACCCATGTCGCGGTGCGTGAGCTTGAACCACGCCCGGGCGAACGCGTCGGCTAACTGATCGGGATGCTCGTAGAAGCGCCTCGCGATCTTTTCGTAAGCAGGATCGAACCGCAAAGCGAGGTCCGTGGTCAGCATCGACGGCGCGCGACGCTTTGACGGATCGTGTGGATCCGGCACCGTACCGGCGCCTGCGCCGTTCTTGGGCGTCCACTGATACGCGCCGGCCGGACTCTTGGTCAGCTCCCACTCGTAGCTGAACAGGTTTGAAAGGAAATTGTTGCTCCACTTGGTTGGCGTCGCCGTCCAGATGACCTCGAGGCCGCTGGTGATCGCATCGTCCCCTTTGCCTGTGCCAAAAGTGTTCTTCCAGCCGAGCCCCTGCTGCTCGATATCCGCGCCTTCGGGTTCGGGGCCGACATATTTCTTCGCGTCGGCAGCGCCGTGGGTCTTGCCGAAGGTGTGGCCGCCGGCGATGAGCGCGACAGTCTCCTCGTCGTCCATCGCCATGCGCTTGAACGTCTCGCGGATGTCCTTGGCGGCTGCGAGAGGATCCGGCTTACCGTTCGGCCCTTCCGGATTGACGTAGATCAGGCCCATCTGCACCGCGCCGAGAGGATGCTCGAGCTCGCGGTCGCCGAAGTAGCGCTCGTCCGCCAGCCACTCGCCTTCAGGACCCCAGTAGATCGTATCGTCCGGCTCCCAGCTGTCCACCCGGCCACCGCCGAAACCGAACGTCTTGAAGCCCATGGACTCGAGGGCGACATTGCCTGTCAGAATCAGAAGATCGGCCCAGGAGATCTTCCGGCCGTATTTCTGCTTGATCGGCCACAAGAGCCGACGCGCCTTGTCGAGGCTCGCGTTGTCCGGCCAGCTGTTGAGGGGCGCAAAGCGCTGCTGGCCATCTCCGGCGCCGCCGCGGCCGTCGTGAATGCGGTAGGTGCCGGCGCTGTGCCAGGCCATCCGGATGAAGAGGGGACCGTAGTGGCCAAAATCCGCCGGCCACCAGTCCTGCGAATCCGTCATGAGCGCTTTGAGGTCGCTGATCACGGCGTTCAGGTCGAGGCTCCTGAATTCCTTGGCGTAATCGAACGCCTCGCCCATCGGATCGACCTGGGGCGAGTTGCGGTGGAGACCCTTGAGGTTCAGCTGATTCGGCCACCAGTCCCGAAGGGACCGGGCGCGGGCGCCGCCTACCGGGCACTTGCTTTCACTTGTCATGTTCACTCCGATCTTGTTTCGTGGTTCCTGGGTCGCAAAATATCATCATCGTCGAAAATGACGCAGCTTCGTGCCCAGCGGCTAATCGCCGCTGCGCCCAGCCTACCGCCGCCGTCAGCCAAAAAGATCGAGAGGCGAATCCAGGCGTCCGCCGTCGACTTCTTGGCGCGCAGGATGCGGTCCTCCTCGCGGATTTGCCCGACCTTTACGTTACTGATTTCCGTCCATCGCTTCAAAGGAATTTTAGCGGACATTTCGATCGAGAATTCCGATGAGAGCGGAAGAGAATCGCGTTTGGCGCGGGTCCCGATGCGCCGATCCGCCGCAATTGCCCCCCAATGTGGAGAACGCTAAAAAGGGCGCCTGCATGCCCAATCTCGCCAATCCGACGGTTTTCATCGACCTGACCCGCCGTCTGCTGCCGTGGCTCGCGGCGGCGACCGCCGCGCTTTTCGTCGCTGGACTCGCGCTCTCCTTCGCCGCCCCGCCCGACTATCAGCAGGGCGAGACCGTCAAGATCATGTATCTGCACGTGCCGGCCGCCTGGATGGCGACTTTCGTCTACGGCGTCATGGCGGTTGCTGCGCTTGGAACTCTTGTCTGGCGTCACCCGCTGGCCGACGCGGCTCAGAAGGCCGCCGCGCCGCTCGGCGCCGGCTTCACCTTCATCTGCCTCGTCACCGGCTCGCTCTGGGGCAAGCCGATGTGGGGGACCTACTGGGTCTGGGACGCGCGGCTGACCTCCGTGCTGGTGCTCTTCATCCTTTATCTCGGCTTGATCGCGCTGTGGCGGGCGATCGAGGACCCCGGTCGCGCCGCGCGTGCGGCCGCGATCCTGACCCTGGTCGGCAGCGTCAATCTGCCGATCATCAAATTCTCCGTCGACTGGTGGAACACCCTGCACCAGCCTGCTTCGGTCTTCCGCCTCGGCGGACCGACGATCGCGCCGTCGCTGCTCTGGCCCTTGGTCGTGATGTCGCTCGCCTTCACCATGCTCTTTCTCACGCTGCATCTGATGGCGATCCGCAACGAGATCCTGCGCCGCCGGATCGCCCGCGTCACGATGCTGGCGGCCGCCGAAGGCGACAGGTTCGGGCCGGCCTTCGCCGCCACAGGCGTTTGAGGCAAGACGAGATGGCCGACCCGCACATCGGCTTCATCATTGCCGCCTACGCCGTGGCCGCGGCGGTCATCGCGGCGATGATTGGCTCGGTCCTTCTCGACTATCGCCGGCTCTCCGCCCAACTCGACGCGGCGACGCGTTCGCTTCGAGAGGCGCGGCACGACATGAAGGACGATGAGGCGTGAGCGCAAATTCGGACGCGGCGCCCCGTCCGCGAAGGTGGCTCGCCTTCCTGCCGCTCGCCGGCTTCGCCGTGGTCGCGGCGCTTCTGTTGTGGCGGCTCGGCGCTGGCGGCGACCCGTCAAAACTGCCGTCTGCGCTGATCGGTCAGAGCGCTCCGCCGCTGACGCTCGCCGGACTTGACGGCGCGCCCGGACTGACCGACGCCGACCTTCGCCAGGGCCATGTCAGCGTCGTCAACGTTTTCGGGTCCTGGTGCCAGCCCTGCCATTTCGAGCACCCCTATCTGATGGCGCTCGCGGGAGACGACGAACTGAAGCAGAAGGGCGTCGTCGTCTACGGCGTGGCGCAGAAGGACTCTTCCGAAAACGTGCGCCGCTTTCTGGGAGCCGATGGCAACCCCTACGCCAGGGTCGGCCTCGACCCGGACGGGCGGGCCGGCATCGACTGGGGCGTCTACGGCGTGCCGGAGACCTTCATCGTCAAAGGCGACGGCACCATCGCCTACAAGGTCGTCGGCCCGATCACGGCCGAAACGCTCGAGAGCGAAGTCAAGCCGCAGATCCTCAAGGCCCTGATTCCGTCCGGCTCCTGATCCGGGGGGAACAAATGCGCCGCCCCGGAGGTTGCCCGGTTCGCGCCGGGACGCCCCGGCGCCTCTGGGGGAACAGCGGTTGAGCGACGGGAGGCGACTGAGGGCAATTCAGCCTGCGGAGCACGACGACAACACCCTGCCGGAGCCCGACCGGCTTCGCGTCGTAACCGCATGGTCGACGGCGACGCTGGCGGTCATCGCCGCAGGGGCGGTGCTTTATTTCACCAAGGAGCTTCTGCTTCCCATCGTGACGGCCTTTGTCGTCGGGGTGATGCTGTCGCCGCTCGCCCGCAAACTCGAGGCCCGTGGCGCGCCCCGGATCTTGACTGCTGGGCTGATCGTCCTTTGTACGGCGTTGCTGGTGGTGTTCGTCGCGGCGCTTATCGCCGCGCCGGTGGCGGAATTGGCCGGAAAGCTGCCGCAGATCGGGGCCAAGCTCCAGGTGTTTCAGGGACTGCTCGCGTCGTTGCGGCGTTTTGAGATGTCGCTCGGCATCAACCCTTCGAGCGCTCAGCCCGCGGTTCCTCTGCCAAGCATCGAATGGGTGCCGACGACGATCGGCTATCTTTCGCCGCCGGTCACCGGATTCATCTATTTCCTGGTGGTGCTGCTCCTGTTCCTCTCCTGGTGGCCCGATCTGCGGCGCGGTCTCGTCATGACCTTCGCGAGCCGCGACTCGCGGCTGACGGTGCTCAAGATCCTGAATGAGGTGGAGGCGATGCTGGCCTCCTATCTGTTGACGGTGGCGCTGATCAACTTCGGCGTCGGCGTCGCCGCGGCGATCATCGCCTGGGCGACCGGACTGCCCTTCCCGCTCGGATTCGGCGCGCTGGCGGCCACCCTCAATTTCATTCCGATCGTCGGACCGATCCTGATGGTCGTCGTGCTCACGCTTGTCGGCGTCCTCAGCGAGCCCACCCTCGGCGCCGGTCTCCTGCCTGCCGGCCTCTTCATGCTGGTCGTCTTCGTCGAAGGCCAGTTCATCACCCCGACGATCATCGGACGCCGGCTCGAGATCAACAACCTGGCCGTTCTCCTGTCGCTTCTGTTCTGGTCCTGGATGTGGGGGCCGATGGGCGCTTTCCTCTCGACGCCGATCCTGATCGTCGGCCTCATCCTGAAAGAACACCTGAAGTCCGACTCCACAACATGACCGCGCGGAACCGCGGCCGCGGTTCCCGCGTTAACCTGCAAATTTCGCGGAGGCCAAAATGAACGAAACCGTCAAGGAGTCCGCGCAGCGCGCGGTCGGCGACAAGGCTGAGGCTTTCGAGAAGGAACTGAAGGCCGTGAAGACCGACATCGCCCGTCTGGCGCAGCAGATTTCGGACGCGGTCAATGCGTTGAGCGCGGTGGCGCAGAACCAGACCCGGCGGGGTCTGAAGCAGGCCCGTTCCAACGTCGATTCGGCGGTTTCGGACGCGTCGGATCGCGCCGGCGCGATGGCGACCGCGGCGCAGGCGGCGGCGTCCACCATCGGGGAGACCCTCGGGGACGTCATCCAGGAGCGGCCCGTCGCGACCGTCGCCCTGGCGCTTGGGCTGGGCTTTCTGTTTGGCGTGACCTGGCGGCGGTGATGGCGCCGCTGCCCGCGGTCGGCCGGTGATGTTCGAGAGGCTGCTGGATCGCCTGAGGGCGGAAGCAGGCGGAGCCCTGCGCCTCCTTGCGGTCGGAGCGGCGCTCGTCATGACGGCCGCCATCGCTTTTGGCTTCCTTTGCGCCGCCGGCTTCGTCGCCGCCCTCGACGCGCTTGGGCTCTTTTATGCCTGTCTCGTCGCGGCGGGATTTTTCGTCCTCGTGACCCTTGTCCTGCTCGCCGCCTATGCGGTCGTCGCGGCGCGGCGCCGCCGCGCCGTCCAGCGGCGGCCCCAACCGGCCCCCCTGTCCTTCGCCGATCCCCGTCTCATGCAGGTCGGGCTTCAGGTCGTTCAGGCCATCGGAGTGCGCCGGCTCCTGCCGATCCTGGCGGTCAGCGGCGCGGCTTTTGTGCTGGCGGCCCGCGCCGGGAGAGGCGCGTCGGCGGACAAAGACGAAGCGCGCGGGCGCTGAAGCGTCGGCTATAAGACGCCGACGATGCGGCAATCCACAACCATCCTATCCGTTCGCACCCACGGCCGCGGCCTTGTCGACGTCACCCGCAGCATCGAGGCGTGGGTCGGCGGACAGGACCTCCGGACGGGCCTCCTGACCTTGCTCTGCCGGCATACCTCGGCCTCCCTCATCATCCAGGAGAACGCCGCGCCGGAAGTCCGCTCGGACCTCGAGGCCTTCCTCGCCCGCCTCGCCCCGGAGGATCCGTCCCGCTACGCCCACAACGACGAGGGCGCGGACGACATGCCGGCCCACATCCGCGCCATGCTGACCGGCGTTAATCTGGCGATCCCGCTGATCGAGGGCCGGCTCGCGCTCGGGACCTGGCAAGGGATCTACCTCTTCGAGCATCGGCGCGCCCCGCACCGGCGCGAGATCGCCCTGCATCTGATCGGCGAATGAGCAAGAGGACTGCCCGGCGCCGTTTTAGGCGCGAGCCATCGTTTAGCCCATTGGGGTCGGCGCGCTTGGTCGCGATCCAATGTTATCAGACGGTTAGGCGCGAAAACAGCGGACGGAGGACGGCGCCGCCCCCCAACCAGCCTTCGGGCGGTCCCCTCCCCGCTCCGCTGCGCGGTCTCCGTTGAGGGCGGTAGAACAAAGATAGAACACATCCCCGGGTTTGACAAGAAATTGTTGTTCCGGGTGTCGGTAGCAGACGATATGTCCGGTTTAGGTAGCGCGTGATCTGTCCGGTAGCGTCGGCCCTTTTGGGAGGGGTTTGGGATGCGCCGGATGGAAGCCCTTCAGGGGGTGCGCATGGCGATGTTTTTGAACCTTTTCCACCGATGGGAGTCGGCGGAGCTGAACCAGGAAGAGGCAGCGGAGCTTTTGGGGGTAAGCGAACGGACGTTCCGGCGGTGGACGCGCCGCTACGAGGAGGAGGGCGAGGCGGGGCTCTTGGACCGCAGGCTCGGCAAGGCGTCGGGCAGGCGGGTTCCGGTTGATCGGGCCGAGGAGGTGGAGCGGCTTTATCGCGAGCGCTACCAGGGGTTCACGGTCAAGCACTTCCACGAGCATCTGGTGAAGGATCACGGCTTCGGCTGGGGCTACACCTGGACGAAGCTGCATCTTCAGTGGATGGGGGTGGTGGCGAAGGCGCCGCGCAAGGGGGCGCATCGCAGGAAGCGCGAGCGGCGGCCGTTGCCGGGGATGATGCTGCATCAGGACGGTTCGCGCCACGCCTGGCTCGAAAGCCAGGAGGCACTCGACCTGATCGTGACGATGGACGACGCGACGGGGGCGATCTACTCGGCCTTTCTCGTCGAGGAGGAGGGCACGGCCTCGACCCTCCGGGCGCTGAAAGAGGTGTTCGGGACCCGCGGCCTGCCGATGAGCCTCTACACCGACCGCGGGGCGCATTACTTTCATACGCCCAAGGCGGGCGGCGACGTCGACCGCGGCCATCTGACCCAGGTCGGGCGGGCGCTCGAGCAGCTCGGGGTCGAGCATATCGGAGCCTATTCGCCGCAGGCGCGGGGGCGATCGGAGCGGACGTTCGGGACGCTTCAGGATCGTCTGGTCAACGAGCTCGCGCTCGCCGGCATAACCGGGATCGAGGCGGCGAACGCCTTCATCCGCGAGGTCTATCTGCCGGCCCACAACGCCCGCTTCGCGGTTCCGCCGGCCGAGGCGGGCTCAGCCTTCACGCCCATTCCCGGCGTCGACCTCGACGAGATTCTGTGCGTGCAGGAGGAGCGGCAGGTCGGCAACGACAACTGCGTGTCCTACCGGACGCTGAAGCTGCAGATCCCGGAGAGTCCATTGCGCCCGCACTTCGTCAAGGCGCGCGTCAAGGTCCACGTCTATGCCGACGGCTCCCACGCCGTCTTCCATGGCCCCAGATGCATCGGCCGATACGACGCGAACGGAGCGATCAGAGATGCGAAATTCGCCGCCTAAATCCGCTCGGCGGCGAAATCCTGTGGACAGCATGGACAAGCCTCCGGCTTGCCCACCCCGCCCACAGGAAAACAAAAGCAGAAGAAGCGGACATTCGATGCGCTACCAAAACCGGACAACTTAATTCGCTATCGACAGCATTTCGCTATCGACAGCATTTGGCTATCGACAGCATTCGTCGATCGCCGGTG
Source organism: uncultured Alphaproteobacteria bacterium (assembly GCA_963772555.1). Classification (GTDB taxonomy): domain Bacteria; phylum Pseudomonadota; class Alphaproteobacteria; order Rhizobiales; family Beijerinckiaceae; genus Roseiarcus. Next base: position 244,838 of record CAVYXQ010000006.1, read on the forward strand.
ATTTTGACCTCGGGTGTGACGAAGCCATCCGGCTGTTCCGGAAACTGGGCGTTCCGGCAGCTCATCTAGAACATCCCGGCTTTCCAAGTCCATGGTCCCGAGGGCGCAGCCCTTGCGCCGAGTCCAGTCGTCGATGCCCGCAATGCGAACAGGTCGTCGGGGCGCCCTGAGTGGCGACATGCCGCTTCGGTTGCCGCAACCCTTACAGACGCAACGGCACAAAGACTCGCGGTTCAGCCATCGCCGGCCGCTCGCCCGCACCTTCACGATCATGCACGGTCATGGCGGCGGCCGCACCCTCAGGTCTTGAAGATATTGGAAAACTCGGCTGCGCCGACGTGTTGACAGCGCGCTACATCCGGGACAGGAGCGCTTGTCCGGGCCCGCGGACGACATTGCCCAGCGCCGGTGAACGGGAATTTGCACCGCTCTTGTTTTCCTCGCCGCCGCCGTCAGGCGCGCGGATCCGCCTGTTGGAACACGCGGCTCCGCCGGATGTCCTCCGCCTCGATCGTGATGAGCCGGTCGAGCGGCATCTCGCGATCCCCCTCTCCCAACAGGCGGTTGGCCTGACGCAGACGCGCCCGATCGAGCGCGTTGCGGATTGAGCGCGCGTTGGCGAAGAGCGGCTGCGTCCGTCGCAAGGGAATGTATTCGGTGAGCGCCGCCCTCGCAGCGGGGCTCAGGGTGTAGTTGAGCGCGGCGAGCATCCTCTCGCCGATCGCCAGCAAGTCGTCGTCCGTGTAGTCGGGAAAATCGATGTGGTGGGCGACGCGCGAGCGGAAGCCCGGGTTCGACTGGAAGAAGCGCTCCATCTTGTCCGCGTAGCCGGCGAGGATGACGACGAGGTCGTCGCGGTTGTTCTCCATCACCTGCAGCAGGATCTCGATCAACTCCTGCCCATAATCGCGCTCGTTCTCCTGCCTGTAGAGATAATAGGCTTCGTCAATGAACAGGACGCCGCCCATCGCCTTCTTCAGAACTTCCTTCGTCTTCGGCGCCGTGTGACCAATATATTGGCCAACCAGATCGTCTCGCGTCACCGATACCAGCTGGCCGCGCCGGACGTAGCCGAGGCGATGCAGGATCTCCGCCATTCGGACCGCCACCGTGGTCTTGCCGGTGCCGGGGTTGCCGGTGAAGCTCATGTGAAGCGTCGGCGCTTGCGAGGCGAGACCGACTTTCGAGCGTACGCGGTCCACGAGCAGGAGAGCGGCGATCTCGCGGATGCGATGCTTGACGGGCTGCAGGCCGATCAGCTCTTCATCGAGCTGCCGCAGAACCGGGCCGACACCCGACTGCGCGAGCTCGTCGGCGAGATTGATCGCCGCCGGAGGCGCCTGCCGCGACTCGCTCATCCGTAGCGCTTTCCTTCGGGTCGATCGAGGCCATAGCCGCGCGTCGCGTAACGCTGCATGCGCCCCTCGGCCTCGGTGCGCTCGAGGCGGAAACCCTCCTCCTCCTTCGGCCGATTGACGAGGAAGGAGATGCGAACCGACTCCCAGCCGTGCGAGGAATCGAAAGCGGAGAGGCGGATGTAGCGGTCGCCGTACACCTTGCGGCAGTTCTGCAGCTCCATCAGGGCGCCCGTGGCGTCGCGGAGGTCGAACATCAGCAGGCCCCACATTTCCCAGAACGTGTTGCGCGGGTGCGGATCGTCGGTGAACTCGAGGTTCACCGCCCAGCCGTTGTCGATGCAATATTGGATTTGCGCCAGGATCTGATCATCGGTCAGATCGGGCAGGAAAGAGAAGCAGCCTTGGGTGATGCGCATCTTGAGTTCTCCTTAATGCTGGATTGTCGCTCACATGGCGACGGCTGGCGTCGGCACGAAATCGGGCTGGTCCGTCGAGGCGTAATTGAAGGTGACGTCGCCCCAAACGTCGAGCGCCTGGCGCAGGGGCGTGCAGGTCTTGGCCGCTTCGGCGAGGATGGTCGGACCTTCATGGAGATAGTCTCGTCCGGCGTTGCGGGCGAAAATCATCGCCTCGAGCGCCACGCGGTTGGCGGTCGCGCCGGCCTGGATTCCCATCGGATGGCCGATAGTGCCGCCGCCGAACTGCAGCACCACGTCCTCTCCCAGAAGATTGAGAAGCTGGTGCATCTGGCCGGCGTGAATGCCCCCGGAGGCGACTGGCATCAGCTTGTTGAGCGAAGCCCAATGCTGGTCGAAGAAGACGCCGTGCTCGAGCCGCATCGGGTTAAAGTCTTGGCGGCAGATGTCGTAATAGCCCTTCGTCGTCGCCGGATCGCCTTCGAGTTTGCCGACGACCGTGCCAGCATGAATGTGGTCGACGCCGGCGAGGCGCATCCATTTGGCGATGACGCGGAACGATACGCCGTGCGCCTTCTGCCGGGTGTAGGTCCCGTGACCGGCGCGATGCAGGTGAAGGATCATGTCGTTCCTGCGCGCCCATTTGGCCATCGATTGAATCGCCGTGTAGCCGATCACGAGGTCGATCATCACGATGACCGAGCCGAGCTGCTTGGCGAATTCGGCCCGCTCGTACATGTCCTCCATCGTGGCGGCGGTCACGTTGAGATAGGAGCCCTTGACCTCGCCGGATGCGGCTTGCGCCTTGTTGACCGCCTCCATGCAATAGAGGAAGCGGTCGCGCCAATGCATGAACGGCTGGGAGTTGATGTTCTCGTCGTCCTTGGTGAAGTCGAGGCCGCCCTTCAACGCCTCGTAGACGACCCGCCCGTAGTTCCGGCCCGACAGGCCGAGTTTCGGCTTGACGGTCGCGCCGAGCAACGGCCGGCCGAACTTGTCGAGCCGCTCGCGCTCGACAACAATGCCAGTGGCGGGGCCTTGGAAGGTCTTCACATACGCAACGGGAAGGCGCATGTCCTCGAGCCGCAACGCTTTCAGCGGCTTGAAGCCGAACACGTTGCCGATAATCGAAGCGGTGAGGTTCGCGATCGACCCGGGCTCGAACAGGTCGAGATCGTATGCGATGTAAGCGAAGTACTGCCCTTCCGTTCCGGGCACCGGATCGACACGAAAGCATTTGCCGCGATATTTTTCGCAGGCGGTGAGCCGATCGGTCCACACGACGGTCCAGGTCGCGGTCGAGGATTCGCCGGCAACCGCCGCCGCTGCCTCGATCGGGTCGACGCCGTCCTGGGGCGTCACGCGGAAGCAGGCGATGATGTCGGTCTCCTTCGGCGCGTAATCGGGCTCGAAGTAGCCCATCTTACGATATTCCATCACGCCGGACTTGTAGCGATCCTTGCCTGTGACGGTCTGAGAAACCGGTTTGTTCATCGCTCGTTTCCCTGGGCTGGAGTGAAATCTTTCAACGTCAAGAACGGATCGCCCGGCGTCGGCGCTCGACGAGTTTGAGGATCATCGGCGTCATAACGAGCTGCATCGCGATATCGAGCTTTCCACCCGGGATGACGATGGAATTCGCTCTACTCATGAAGCTGTTGTGGATCATCGAGAGAAGATACGGAAAGTCGATGCCATGCGGATTCCGGAAGCGGATGACGACCATCAATTCGTCGGGCGTCGGAATCCAACGCGCGATGAACGGGTTCGAGGTGTCAACGGTCGGGACGCGCTGGAAGTTGATGTCCGTCTCGGCGAACTGCGGGCAGATATAGTTTATGTAGTCCGGCATGCGGCGGAGGATCGTGTCGGTCACCGCCTCGGTCGAGTAGCCCCGCGAGCCTTTGTCCCGGTGCAGCTTCTGGATCCATTCGAGATTGATGACCGGCACGACGCCGATCTTGAGATCGACGTATTGGGCGACATTGACGTTGTCGGTGACGAGCGCTCCGTGCAGACCTTCGTAGAAGAGAAGGTCGGAGCCCGATTCGAACTCCCGCCAGGGCGTGAAGGTTCCCAGCGGGGCCCCATGCAGTTCGGCCTCGAGATCGTCGTGGACATAGACTCGCGTGTTGCCGCCGCCGGTCTCGGAATAGACGCGAAATGTTTTCTCGAGTTCCGCGAACAGGTTCGCGTCGACGCCGAAGTGGCTGTAGTGGTGATCGCCGCGCGCCCCGGCCTCCTTCATTCGCTCTCGCATCTCCGAGCGGTTCCAGCGATGGAAAGCGTCCCCCTCGATATAGACGGGGTTGATCTTCTCGCGACGGAAGATCTGCTCGAACGTTTTCTTGACCGAGGTCGTGCCGGCCCCGGAGGAGCCGGTGATGGCGATGATCGGATGCTTGATGGACATGGCGGGCGCTATCGTCGGTTATCTGCGCAGGAGGGTGCGCCGCATGAACAGCGGCGCACTGATCGAGCCGTTGCCTTCGCTGTAGTAACGGGCGACCCGTTCGATCTTGTCTTTCGAGCCGAAGATCAGCGGCGTGCGCATGTGCAGAGACCTCGGCTCAAGCTCCAGAATGCGCTGGAAGCCGTCGATCGCGCCGCCGCCGGCCTGCTCGATGAGCAAGGCGATCGGGTTGCCCTCGTACAGCAGGCGCAACCGACCGTGTTGGTAGCCCTCGCGCAAATCCTCCGGATAAAGGTAGACGCCGCCGCGAATCAGGATTCGGTAAACGTCGGCGACGACCGCGCCCACCCAGCGCATGTTGAAGTTCCCCCCACGCGGGCCATCCTCGCCTTCCAGGCAATCGTCGATATAGGCGCGAACGGGGGCCGGCCAGTGGCGCGAGTTCGATGCGTTGATTCCGAATTCCCGCCGGCCAGTCGGGACGCACGCATCGATCCGCGACATCCGGAACGCGTCGGCGTCCGGATCGAGGGTCGCCATGTGGACCCCGGTTCCGGCCGTGAAGACAAACACGACCTGCGGTCCGTACAGCAGGAAGCCCGCCGCGCGTTGTCGCACGCCCGGCTGAAGGAAATGCTGAGTCTCGAAGGCGCCGCCGGGGGCGTCGATCGCCGAAAACAGGGTCCCGATCGAACTGTTGACGCCGATGTTGCTCGAGCCGTCCAGCGGGTCGAGCGCGACGAGGAACGCGCCATCGTCGCTGAGGACGATCGGCTCGTCTCGCTCTTCCGAGAGGACGGCGCGGACTCCCGCACTTCCAAGGCCGTCGATGAAGACGTCTTCGGCGAAGATGTCGAGCGCCTTCTGAGCGACATCGTCGTGCTTGGCCGGTCCGACGTCCTTTCCGAAGTCCCCGACAAAGGGTCCGCGGCGGATGACATGGGCGAGGGGCCTAGCCGCCACCGCAATTGCGCTGAGCAGGCGCGCGAGCGGGGCTTGCGTATGGCCGCTGAGAAACACGTCCAGCGGCTGGCCGATCATTGGTGCCGTCGACACGCGCCTTCCCCCCTTCGGACATTGCAGACCGGAGGATACAGGCTTGCCTATGAAAGAAAACTGATTTAATTTTTGGTCCGCATTAGAAAAATTTGAATACAGGCGTCCTTTGCGCAATTTGTCGTTGCGGCACATCGAAACGCTTCAGGCCATCGCAACCGCCGGGTCGCTCGTGCAGGCGGCCGCGGCGCTGCACATGACGCCTGCCGCGCTAACCGCCCGCGTCAAAGGCCTCGAGAAGGCGGTCGCGCTGAAACTTTTCGATCGGATGTCGACGGGCATGCGGCTGACGAAGGCGGGCGAGGCCGCGCTTGAGGCCTCGTTGGGCGTCGCCCGGGCGATGCGTCAGTTCGCCGATGACATCGAAGCGATCAGCGTCGGAGACGGCGGTCGGCTGTCGGTCGGCGCGACCTCGACCGCGAAATATTTCGCGCCGCGGCTCATCGCCGCCTTCATCGGCGTGCGGCCGAAGATTGATTTGCGCTTTCAGATCGGCAATCGAGACGCGACCATTGAGTCCCTGCGCAACGAGAGCGTGGAAATCGTCCTGTCGGGGCGACCGCCACGCGACCTTGCGGTCGAGCGACACCCGATCGGACCGCACCCCTACGTGCTGATTGCTCCGCCGGAGCATCGGCTCGCGCGCGCCAAAGGCCTTGCGCGGGCGGATCTCAAGGGGGAGGCTTTTCTTTTCCGTGAGATCGGCTCCGGGACACGATCGCTGTTCGATGATTTCATTGGCGACACGGCCATCCGCCGTGTGCAGATGGGTATCGAGCTCGGCTCGAACGAAACGATCAAGCAGGCCGTTATCGCCGGCCTCGGTATCGCGCTCATCTCGGCCCACACCATCGCAGCCGAGGTCGCTGGCGGACGGCTTATTTGTCTCGACGTGGAGGACCTGCCCATCGTCCGGCACTGGTACGTGTTGAATCGCACCGACCGCACGCTGTCCCCGGCGGGGCGCGCGTTTCGCGAGTTCGCGGCCGAGCACGGCTCGAGATTTCTTCCCGACCTGGCCGAGGCCTGAGGCCATCGGCCAGGTGCGCGAGCAAATCGCTTGACTTGTGTCAAGTCGACTTTACAGTCGTTATTTGTTGAGCGATCGGACTGCAGTTCCACCGGATCCCGCTTCTTGCCCGAATTGTCCCTTAGCGCCTCTTGGAGTCATGAGGAATTGAGGTATCTCCCCGCGTTCGATATGGATTGACGTTGGAAATTCTGTCGCACCAGCTTCGCGTCGGCGAGCGGCGGTTCCCGGCGCCGGGTTGGTTGCTGTCTCCGACGGCGCCAAGTTTGGATGTGGGATGAGCCTTTATCCGCAGATCCGTCCTGACATAACGCTCGCGGTCGACGGGGAGGGCGTGATCCGTACGGCGGTCTCCGCCGAGGCGCTCGCCGGCAAGTCGATCGAACGGTGGCGGGGTTTGCGGTGGGCGGACACCGTTCCTCCGGAATTGGCAGGGCAGATCGCCCAAGCCGTCGAGGAGGTGCGACGCGAGGGGGAATCATCGTGCTTCACCGTCAATCAACGTTTGCCGAGCGGTCGCGAGCTCTTGCTCGAGTACACCGCGGTAAAGCTCGGCAAGAAGGCCGGATTCATTGCGATCGGAAAGAGCTTACAGGCGATATCAGAGCTCAAGTCGCGCCTAGAGCTCGTACAGCGGGAACGCGAACAGGATTATTGGAAGCTCCGGGAGATCGAAACTCGCTATCGCGCGTTTCTTGACGCGTCGTCGGAGGCTGTGGCTCTCGTCCGGGTGACCAATCTTCGCATTGTCGAGGCCAATGTAGCGGCGACGAAGTCACTCGGCTTGGTGCCAGGCGGAGAATTTCGTCCGACCTTGACCGACAGTGATCGCAGCGCGCTGGACGCCATGCTCGCGACCGCCCGGATGAAGGGTCGCGCGCCGAGCATAGTCCTTCATCTTTCAGCCGACATTCCGTGGAGCTTTCGCGCGTCCATGCTCACAAGCGAAGGCGGCGCTTTCTATCTCTTTCAGATGGCGCCGCTCTCGGGAACCGAGGAAGCGCAAAGCTCCGGGAACGTCGGTCGCGGCGCCGACCGATTCTCGATCGAGAACCTTGTGCAGCGCATGCCGGATGGCTTCGTCATCGTCGATCGCGAAGGTCAGGTCCAGCACGCGAATCACACATTTCTCGACCTCGTCCAAGCGGGCGTCGAAAGCGCGGTTGTCGGCCAGAATATCAAGCGCTGGCTGTCGCGGCCGGGCACGGGCATACGGATTATCATGAACCTCGTCGAACAGCACGGAACGGTGCGGGTGATGAGGACAACGCTCGAAGGCGAGCTTGGTGCGAACGCTGAGGTTGAGGTTTCCGCGGTTGGCGATCAGGCGACCCGCCCTCTCTATTTTGGCCTCGTCATTCGCGACGTGACGACACGCGCTGGCGCGGGCGCGGAGGCTTCCTCCGCCCTGATCGGCAAGCTCCCCGACGGGCCGCTCGCGGGCGTTATCCGATCCTCTATCGAAGCGATCGAGCGCGAGCGCATCGTCGATGCGCTGAGTCAGGCGGATGGCAATCGAACGGCGGCGGCCAGGGTCCTCGGCCTCAGTCGTCAGAGCTTGCACGCCAAGCTGAAAAAATACAGGTTGCAGAATCATTAAACGGCCCGTGCAGCGGCCGGTACGGGAGGTTCGGCCTTTGGCAGTCGCTCAGCCCATGTCGCCAGCTTTTGGAACCGCGAATCTTTCGAACTGCGAGCGTGAGCAGATCCATTTCGCGGGCTCGATTCAGCCGCATGGGGCTTTGCTGGTTGTTGGCGAACCCGATCAGGTGATTATCCAGGCAAGCGACAACGCGCCAGTCTATCTTGGTGTCGCCGGCGACTTGCACGGGCTGCGATTGCGAACGCTCGGGGGAACATTGTGGGAGTGTACGACCGGATCTCTGCCCCCCAGCGTAGAGTCGATTCCTGCTGCGGTGCGCTGCAGCGTTGGCATACAAAATGAGCCGTGCACCGCGCTCATCCACCGCGCTCCGGACGGCGAGCTTGTCGTTGAGGTCGAACATGCGGGCCCGGTTGCGGAAATCTCCGAGGCTCTTGAAGCCGCGGTTTCTTCGATTGTCGCCGCGACCTCGCTGCAAACCCTCTGCGACGAAAGCGCTCGCATCGTTCGGCAACTCACCGGATACGATCGCGTCATGGTGTATCGCTTTGACGAGGCAGGCCACGGCGAAGTTTTTTCGGAGACCAAGGCACCGGAACTCGACGCTTTTCTCGGCAATCGTTATCCCGCCTCCGACATTCCGCAGATCGCCCGCCGTCTCTATGAGCGCAATCGCGTCCGGCTTCTTGCCGACGTCAACTATTCGCCAGCGCCCCTGTCGCCGCGCCTTTCGCCGGTTTCGGGAAAGGAGCTGGACATGTCGCTGTGCTTCTTGCGCAGCGTGTCGCCCATCCATCTCCAATATCTCCGGAACATGGGCGTCGCAGCGACCCTGGTCGTCTCGTTGATGGTTGGGGGGCGGCTCTGGGGCCTAATTTCCTGCCACCACTATTCACCCCGTTTGTTGCACTTCGAGATGCGCTCGGTGTGTGAGGTTTTGGCCGAGGTCGTTGCGACACGGATCGCTGCGTTGGAAAGCTTCATGAGAGGTCAAGGCGAACTCGCCGCTCGCCGGCTCGAGCAGCGAATGACCGAGTGGATCGTTCGCGACGGAGACTGGCGAGGCGCGCTGTTCGATCGCACGCGCCCGTTGCTGCTGCCGCTCGGAGCAAGCGGCGCGGCTTTGCTTTTCGAGGACGAAGTCTCGACGACCGGCGATGTGCCTGGCACCGACGAAATTCGTGAGATCGGACGTTGGGTCGGGCCTAAACTCAGGCAGGGCGTTTTCTCCACGGCAAGCCTTGGCGGCGACGAGGCAGCCTTCGCCTCCCTGGCGGGGGTGGCCAGCGGGGTTGTCGCCGTACCCATCTCGGCCCGGGCCGACGAGATGCTGATCTGGTTCAGAAACGAAAGAGTACGGACCGTAACCTGGGGCGGCAACCCGTTCAAATCTCCCTCCCCGGAAGATGATCCGTCCGAGCTCTCTCCGCGCCGCTCGTTCGCTCAGTGGCATCAAGTCGTCCAAGGCACATCGGATCCGTGGACCCCCGCCGACCTTAGCGCCGCGCGGCTGATCGGGGCGAGCGTGACCGACGTGATCGTTCAGTTCCGCGCCGTCCGCATACTAATCGCGCAGGACCAACTCGAGCAGGTTTTGCGTCAGGTCCGCGGCTCGGACCAGCAAGTGGTCGTCGCCGACGCGCGCGGCGTTATCCTCGAGAGCAACGCCGGCTTCGGCGAGTGGCTGGGAATCGATCGCCGAGCTTTGCGGCGGCTCGACGAGCTGCCGAACTTCTTCACCGATCCGGATCATGCGGGCCGAAGACTCAAGGCGCTCCTCGAGGAGAACCGGCCATGGCGAGGCGAAGCGATCATCCAAAATGTTCGGGGCCGCACGACGCCGGTTTTGATGCGCGCGGATCCGGTCTTCGTGGCCTCCGACCGCGTCCTCGGCTTTGTCGTCCTGTTCGCGGACCTTACGGATCGCAAGGCCGCGCAGTCGGCGCGACGGCGCTTTCAGGACGACATACTTCGCAATCATCGCCACGTGTCGACGACGGTCAATTCGCCGACGGAGATCGCCGTCCGGCAACTTATGTCCTCCGTCATCGAAAATGCCCAGCTGGCCGCGCTCGAAATCACCGACGGGACCGATCTCCCCGAAGTGCCGGCCTTGCTCGAAAGCGTAAGGACCTCCGTCGCGCGCACCGCGGAAGTCCTCGAACAGCTTGCGGTGTCGAACATGGATGCGTTACGCAAGAGCAGTCTCCGGCCGTGACGGACGCCCTCATCGCTCCGAGCGCCCTGACCAGCCGGCGCCCGAACTCGATCAGTACTTTGTCCATGCGGATTCGGCTGCGCGCGGCAACCGCCGCGGCGCACGAAAGAATGCACGCCCATCCGGGCTTCAGCGCGGCGGCGGCCGGGACGATCGAGACCGCCGACTATCGGCGATTGCTTGCGCGCCTCTGCAGCTTCCACCAGCCGTTCGAAGACGCCGTGGGCTTGGCCGCGAGGATCGCGGGAGTTGATCTCGATCTCCACGCGCGCGCTCGCTCGCCGTCGCTTCTCGCCGACCTTCGATCGCTCGGCCTCGGCCCGGAAACCGTCAGCTTTCCGCGTTGGTCCGCGCCGCTACGCCTCGCAAGCAGAGGCTCATTGCTGGGCGCGCTCTATGTCATTGAGGGCTCGACCTTGGGAGGGATCAAGATCGCACGCGCGCTGAAAGGCCGAATTGGCGACGAAACAGGCGCGGGACGGAGCTTCTTTCTTGGCCGCGGAGAGCGGCACGGCGCGATGTGGGCCGAATATCTGTCCCAGCTCGAAACGCTGTCCGAAGACCCTGCGCAAGCAGAAGAAGCGATCGACGCCTCCGTTGCGACGTTCGAAGCATTCGAGGCCTGGATGGCGGGCTGGAAAAACAATATAGCCGCGCCGATGTAGCTCTCAGGGAGAGACCGCCTGCCGCAGAAGGAGATGCGAGGCGAGGACCGCAGCCGTGGGCGCATCCAAACCCGCCCCGTCGGCTCCAACCTGCGCGACAAGCTCTGGATGCTCGTTGAAGACGTTTCCTCCCACCATGACACCAACATCGGGGTTGATCGACGCGGCGCGAATGGCCGCGATGGTTCTCGCCGCAAGCTCCAGCCGCGAAGCAACGCTGACGGTCACTCCGACGACGCCGATCCATTCCTCAGCCACAGTCTGCACATTGTCCTCGGCGGCACGCCCTACTTCCACCGTCACGCGCCAGTTCGTCGCTTCGAGAAGCTTGGCGACCATGCGAACGCCAAGGTAGTGGGTCTCGCTGGGCGGAACGATCAACACCGCGCGGCGCCGCAAATCCGGGTGCGGCGCAGCCTCCGACGGTCCCAGACGATCGATCAGCGCTTGCAATCGGCCGACGCCAAGCGTCACTTCAAAGAAATCACAGAGGTCTTGATTCCAGAGTTCCCCGAGATGCTGGGCCGCCGGGGCCAAAAAAAATGTCAACAACGTCGCCAGGGAATAGCCTTTCGCTTGTATGCTTTCGAAATGCGCGGCGACTGCCATCTCGTCAATTCCGCGCGCGAGGTTTGCGAGACTCTCGATGTCGTCACGCGACGGCTTTCTGTCTGGCGGCGTCGCCAAGCAATCACGGTGAAGAAGGACCAGTCTCGGCGCAATATCGACGTCGATGACGTCTCTCAGGCGTGAACGGACGGGCGGCGGTTTCCGCTGGATTTCCCGCCATCGGAGGGCTTCCCGGCCAGCGCGCGCCACATCACGAGGTAGGCATACGTCCTCGATGTGACCTGAGGAAAATCCCCCCTCGATCGCCATGGCCATCTCCCCAAACTCGCCTCGGCTTGGTTGTCCCGCATAGGGGCAAGGACGCAATTTCGTGAATTGAAAACGAAAATTTGACCGTTGTAAAGACACATTGACGACTTCCGAGTCTGTAAAGCAGTTTTGACGTGGACGGCCCCATTTGATCGGATTCCGAGCGAAAGAGTCGCCATCGGAGGTCCCCTAAAGGGTCGCGCGTAAACGGCCTTCCGAAAGGCGCGGCAGCGCCGCGAGCGCCTTCGCGACGATCGCGCGGGCATCCAGGCCGGCGGCAGCGTAAAGCCGCTCGGGTTTGTCGTGCTCGAGGAACCGGTCAGGGAGAGTGAGCGTGCGCACCCGAAGTCCCTCGTTGAGAAGGCCTGCTTCCGTGAGATAACTGAGGACGAATGACCCGAATCCTCCGATCGATCCTTCCTCGACCGTGAGAAGAAGTTCGTGCTCTCGCGCGAGCCGAAGAATGAGCGCGGTATCGAGCGGCTTGGCGAACCGGGCGTCCGCCACTGTGGTCGTAAGGCCCCTGCTGGACAGGTCTTCCGCGGCCTTGAGGCACTCCGCCAGACGCGTGCCGAGGGACAGAAGGGCTACGCTTGAGCCCTCCCGCATGATCCTCCCACGGCCGATTTCAAGCGGTTCGCCGCGACTCGGCAATTCGACGCCCGCCCCTTCGCCGCGGGGATAGCGGAATGCGATCGGGCCATCGTCATGAGCGGCCGCCGTGGCGACCATATGAACGAGTTCCGCTTCGTCCGCCGGCGCCATCACGATCATGTTTGGCAGGCACCCGAGATACGCGATGTCGAACGAGCCGGCGTGCGTCGGCCCGTCGGCGCCGACAAGACCCGCGCGGTCGATCCCAAACCGCACAGGAAGTTTTTGGATCGCGACGTCATGCACGATCTGGTCGTAGGCCCGCTGCAAGAAAGTCGAGTAGATGGCGCAGAAGGGTCTGAAGCCTTCCGCGGCGAGGCCCGCGGAAAACGTCACCGCGTGCTGCTCGGCTATGCCGACGTCAAACGCGCGGTCGGGAAACCGTGCAGCGAAAAGATCAACTCCCGTCCCCGCAGGCATAGCGGCGGTCACGGCAACGATCCTTTGGTCCTCGCGCGCCAAGCGGACTAGGCTCTCGCCGAAGACCGTCGTGTAAGCTGGCGCATTAGCCTTGGGCTTGTGCTGCTTTCCGCTAACCACATCAAACGCGTTGACCCCATGCAGCTTGTCTGGGGCCGCCTCGGCAGGGGCGTAGCCCTTGCCCTTCCGGGTCACGACGTGGAGCAGAATCGGGCCGAGTTTGGACGCGCGAACGTTCTCGAGCACAGGCAGCAGGTGACAGATATTGTGCCCGTCGATCGGTCCCACGTAGTAGAATCCGAGTTGTTCGAAAAGGGTCCCGCCAGTGAGAAAGCCACGCATGAATTCCTCGGCGCGGCGGCCATATTCGAAGATCTCCCTCGGCATCCTGCGTGCGATTTGCTTGCCGCCCTCCCGCAGGCTTCGATAGGTTCTCCCAGAGAGCAAACGAGACAGGTAGGACGAGAGCGCGCCGACCGGAGGGGCGATCGACATGTCGTTATCGTTGAGAACGACGATGAGCCGCGAATCCATGGCGCCGGCGTTGTTCATCGCCTCGTAGGCCAACCCGGCCGACATCGCGCCGTCGCCGATCACAGCGATTACATTGTGTCGCTTGCCGGACAGATCCCGCGCGACCGCCATGCCCAAACCGGCGGAAATGGACGTCGACGAGTGTCCTGCGCCAAACGGATCGTGCTCGCTCTCGGCGCGTTTCGTAAAGCCCGACAGGCCGCCGCCCTGACGAACTGTTCGGATCCGACCGCGCCGGCCGGTCAAAATTTTGTGCGGATAAGCCTGGTGGCCAACATCCCAAATCAACCGGTCGCGGGGCGTGTCGAACACATAGTGAAGGGCAACCGTGAGTTCGACAACGCCTAAGCCCGCACCGAGATGTCCGCCGGTTATCGAAACTGCGCTGATCGTCTCGCGGCGCAGTTCATCGCTCAGAATTTGCAATTGGGCCTTTGGCAGTCGGCGCACATCGTCCGGAGAGGCGATCGAGTCGAGCAGTGGGGTGGGGCTTTCATCCACGGGGCACCCCTAATTTGACCACTGCAGGTGAGGACGGCGTCGCTCGTCGTTCGGCGGAGCCCGGCGCGGCTGCTCTCCAGCGGCTCGCAAGGTCGCCGACGTGGGCGGCGAACGCCAGCGCGAGCAGAGCCGCAATCGTCGGCGCCGACGCGGAAGTCAAAGCCTCGCGCAACGCGAGCAACAAGCAGCCGCCCGCCGAAAGGTTCGCAATCGTTCCGGCGATCGGAGGCCCGCTGCCGGTTCGGGTGCGCCAACCGACGAGGACCAAGCCCTCGACGGCGACGAGCGCGATAATAGCCTCGACGGCCCTGGGGTCCACGAGAAACATCACCATCGAGACTCGCCTTGTCTTGAAGCGGACGGTCGCCGTGCGGCCAAACCGAAGGGCTTATTCAACTGGACGACGCGCCAATTGAGCCACCCCGCGAAGGTGACCCACGCGAGATAGGGAACGATCAGCCAGGCCGCGAGACTTGATATTCCCGCCAGATAGACGACGAGAACGAGAACGGAGAGCCAGAAGGGCAGCAATTCGTAGAACGCCCAATCTGGCCTGCGAAGCTTGAAAAAGAGTGGGCTCCAAAGCATGTTCAGGACGCCGTTGATCGCGAACAGAGCAATCAGGCGCGCCCGGGCATCCCAGCTCCCGGCGCTGTCCCAGGCGATGACGCCAGAGCCCGCGATCAAGATGAAAATGATTGTCCAGGCCGGACCAAACAGCCAATTCGGGGGCCGCAGCCTCGGAAATTTCAAATGCTCGTACCAAGGGCCAATGTCCGTCATGAGCCCTCCGACGACCGCGACCACGGTGACTGCAGCCGCAGCGACTGCAATCTCCACTGCCCGCGCGGAGAGCAGGCCGATCATGGCGGGACGAGCCTCAAGAGATGACCCAGATCCTTGAAGAAGATCCGCACGTGCGCCATAGGATCGCGGCGTGGAAGCGCCTTGTTCATGTAAGCTTCCCAGGTGAGCCGCTGGACGTCCCGGTCCCGACAAATGCTGACGAAGCGCTCGCGCCGACGATCGTTACGATACCAGAAGTATTGCATAATAGCGAGAACCCAGAACACGCGTCCGTGTTCCTTCATGAAGGCCCTGCGCGCCTGTCGCAGCGCTCGCGCGTCACCGCTCTTGACCGCTTTCTCGACAGCTTCAGCCGCCAGTCGTCCGCATTGCATCGCGTAGTAGATCCCTTCGCCGGAAGCCGGCGCGACGACGCCCGCTGCGTCGCCGGCGAGTAGGACATCCCGACCGTTATCCCAGCGGCGCAGCGGCCTAGCCGGAATTGGCGCGCCCTCCCGGCGGAGCGTCGCCGTGCTCGACAGGCCGGTGATGGTCCGCAGAGATCGAACCGAATTTTTCAGCGGGAAACCTTTCCGCGCGCTCCCCGAGCCCACGCTCATTGTATCGCCGTGCGGGAATATCCAGGCGTAGAAGTCGGGCGACAATGACCCCCGGTAGTGAATTTCGCAGCGGGAGTCGACCGATTGGGTGGCTTCGTCGAGCGGCGCGGCAATGACCTCATGGTAAGCAAAGACAAAACGACCACGATCCGCGCGCGGCACTTCCTGTCGTCCGACGGCGGAGTTCGCACCGTCGGCCCCGATCACGAAGCGCGCCTTGAGGGACCGAACCGGCGCGCCATCCGACTTCGGATGGAAATGGACGCGGGGCAACCCGTCTTCATCGCGGGTCATCCTCTCGTATCGCCCAACAAATCTGAAAGCGCCCGACTCTGCCGCGCGAGCACGAAGCCACTCGTCAAACTCCTCGCGGTCGACCATGCCAACAAAGCCGCCATCGATCGGCATGTCGACAGCTTTACCCCGGGGCGAGACCATCGTCGCCAGTTTCACGCGCGCTTTCAAAAGATGTTCGGGGATATCGAAATCGCGCATCAGCCGCGGCGGGATTGCGCCGCCGCAAGGCTTTATGCGTCCGCTCCTGTCCAGCAGCGCGACTTTGTGGCCGCGACGCGCAAGATCGTTCGCCGCAGTTGCGCCGGCCGGGCCGCCGCCGACCACGATAAAATCGAAGACCTCCTCATGAGCCATAGTGCACGTTCCTCATGAGCCCGTAGAAAACGCGACTTTCGTTGCCACCGCGGGACTGCGGTCCTTACCGGTTCGGCGGCTGACCGTGGATGCGAGAACCGCGGACAAGAGGAAAAAGGCGGCTTCCACGGCAAAGACAGACGCGTATGCGGCCAGCGGGGTCGCCGAGAGCGCCCGCGCGAGGTCGATCAAGGCCGTCGCCGCCACGCCGCCAAGGGCGAACGCTATGGCCTGAGAGGCGCCCCAGAGCCCCAAGCGCGTGCCCGCGCGCGAACCTGCTCCCGAACCGGCAAGACCCATCATTGAGCCGATAGCCGCGACCGCAAACGCGCCATTTGAGACGCCGAGCCCAAACACCACGGCGCTGAATGCGTCCGGATTCGGAGAAAGAACGCTGCACGCTATGATTCCAAGAAGCGACGCTGCGGAGGCGATGCACCCGCCGATCGTCCAAAGTCGCAAGGAGCCGAGAATGGGCCCTCCAATCGCCGAAGCCGCCACGGCGACGCCGACCATGCCGGTCAGAACGCCCCCGTGCTGAAGCCCGGCAAGCCTCGTCGTCGATCCAGGGGACATGCCGAACACGAGACCGGCGAAAGGTTCGACCAACAGCTCCTGCGCGCCGTAGGCGAGCATCGAGACAAAAATGAAGATCGTGAGCCGGCGCGCGGCCGGCTCTCGCCAAACCTCCGCCAATGTGGACGTAAAGCGAGTCTTCGGGGCCGCGTGGCGAGCCTCGGCCGGGCGCTCGGTCTCAACGCCCCAAACGGCGAGCGTCGCAAGGAGGAATGCGCTCGCGCTGACCGTCGCCGTCACCGCGAGGAGGCCGCTGTTTGAGAATGGGTCCAGGAAATACCCGGCGAGCGGAGCCGAAACAGCGAAGCCGAGAATCATCATCATCCAGACGGCCGTGGCCGCGGCTGCGCGCCGATGCAGCTCGATTCGCGTTGCGAGCATTGCGAGGACCGAAGTTCCAGCCGACCCGGCGCCGACGCCGACGAGCAGGAACGACAGCGCCGCCAACGCGACGCCCAATGGGATCGATGTCGCGGCGACAGTGGTTCCCAGAGCTGCCCCGACCGCGCCGAGCGCAAGCGCCGCCATGCCGCCAACGATCCAGGGCGTGCGCCGCCGGCCGACGTCGGAGCCATAATCCCAGACCGGTCGCAAGATCTGAATTGCATAGTGCGAAGCGATCAGCAGGCCTGGAACCAGAGCAGGCAAAGCGAGCTCGACGACCATCACGCGATTGATCGTGGACGTCATCAGGACAATGATCGCGCCCAGCATCGTCTGGACAAGTCCGAGCCTTGCGACTTTGATCCATCCGAACGAGTGGGGCGTCATAAAGCTCCCCCGAGGATGGAGCGCAGGGCAAAGGCGCTCGTCAGCATGCCGAGCACGTATAGGGTGGTCCCCGTGGCGTTATAAAAGGCTGCCCATTTGTTCGGGTCGCCGAGCAGCCGAGGCATCAACGCGAGCTGGCCGAAAAGCAGCGCGCCGACGACTCCCGCGGCGAGAGGGCGTCCCCAGGCCGAGAGCAGGCCGATGACCACAACCTGCGGGGCCGCCATCACCACACAGGCCAGCCGAACCGCGCGCTCGACGCCGAGTTGCACCGGCAGCGAGCGGACGCCGAGACGCCGATCGCCTTCGATCGACTTGAAGTCGTTCAGGGTCATGATCCCGTGGGCGCCCAGACTGTAAAGCGCCGCAACGACGATAATCTTCGAATTCGGCAAGGTCGCCGCCATGACCGCGGCGCCAGTGAACCATGGCAAGCCTTCATAGGCGACGGCGACCGCAGAATTGCCCCACCACCCATTTTGCTTCAGGCGAATTGGCGGCGCGCTGTAGGCCCAGGCGAGAACAAGCCCAACAGCCGCAGCGCAAAGAACCCATTGCCCGAGCGGCCATGCCCAGAACAGCGACGCGATCGTCCAGACGCAGGCGATCCAAAATCCCCACCGCCCGGGGATTCTGCCTGACGGAATGGGTCGGTTGGGCTCGTTGATGGCGTCAACGTCGCGATCATACCAGTCGTTCACCGCCTGACTGGTCGCGCAAACGAGCGGCCCGGCGAGCGACACACCGGCTAGGACCACCATCCAACGCGTAGACGCCGTAAGTCCGCTGGAAATGACGCCGCAACCGAAAGCCCACATGGGCGCAAACCACGTGATTGGCTTGAGAAGCTCGAGCAAGGCTGCCGGTTGGGGGCTCCACATGATCGGAGCGTATGCTTGCCACTTTCGAGTGTCAAGGAAGAATGACGCTCGCGTCGGCAACTCCGCTTGACGTCCTCAGGGCCGCATGGTGCATATTTTTGGTCGGGTTCAGTGGGAGTCTTCGGGCTCCTCGCCATCGCCGAGACCATACCGGCGCAATTTGACGTAAAAGGCCTGGCGGCTGAGTCCGAGCATTTCAGCAGCCGACGCCCGGTTCTCGCGGGTGAGTTGGAGCGCGGCCTGAATGCATAGGCGCTCGATCAGATCGGTCGTCTCGCGCACAAGATTTTTCATCGGCACACGACCGACCAGGTCAGTGAATTGTTCGACCGTTCGCGGCAATTCGCGACCGCCCAGCCTTTCGCGACCGCCTCGCCACCCTTCTCCGCGGATCGCGAGACCAAAGCATGGCGCTTGACCCCCTGTAGCGGACACGGCGACAATTTCGACATCTTCTGTCGTACCGAATTCGCCGCGCGCGATGGTTGAGAAATGACGAACGCTTCCATGCGTACGAAGGTTCGAAAAAAGGACGTCGATCTCGGCGCCCGGGCGTCCGATCCACCTGTCGATCGGCTCCCCTCGCACCTGAATCAAGGTCGTCGCCTGAACGAGATCGAGAAACGCTGCGTTCGCCGTCAAGACTCGTCGTTCCGCATCTGCGACGACAAAGGCTTCCGGGATGGCTTCGACGAGACGCAGCATGTTGGCGTCGTCGTTCGACATCGCCGCTGCGCTGTCGCCGAGCCGTGACAGAAGGACAACCAGATGCGGAGCTCCGTCCTGCCGGTACAGGGCGCCCGTCAGCAAGACGCTGCTCTGGTCACGGCCAAGTTGAACGTGAACGTTGTCGACGCGCGGCGCAACGCGCGTTGCGGCCAAGAAAGATCGTGCCGCCAGGCGGCTAGTTTCGGCGAAGATCTCCTCGAAAGTCTGCCCGATCAATTTTTTTGGTTCGACGCCGAGCAAACTCACCGCGGCCGGATTGGCTTCAGTGACCCGGGCTGTATTGGAGTCGAGAATCAAAACGGCTTCGGAGGCGAGCTGAAACAACAGCCTGTAGCGCCTTTCAGCGTTTCGGATACGAGTATGTTCGCGTTCCATCTCCTGCTGCGTTTCGACGAGCCGTTGCTGAAGCGCGGCGAGCGGACGAAGATCCCTTCCGACAGCGAGTACCCGTCTGTCGCGGCCAAAGCGGATCGTCCGGTAGCGGATTGGGATGTCCGCTCCGTGGCCGGCCGGATGGTTTACCTGCCGCCAGCGAGTCAATGACCGCTGCGTCGCGTCCCGCAGCAGTTCGTCAATCTTTTGTCGAACTCTCGACAGTGACCGTCTCGGCCCATCGTTGACCGATCCAGCCTTGGGCCTCATTGGCCAAATCCATTTCCGAGAATGCTGCGTCCAGAATGACGCCCTCGCTGTCGACGACAAGCGCAACGTCAGCGGCCGAGGCGATCAAGGCGCCGGCCGTCTCCGCGTCAAGCGTGCCCAAGACCTCAGCCGCAAAAGAAAACCGCGCCGAGGACGCCGGGCTTGCGGCTTCGATCACGAGTTCTCCCCGCAAGCTATGACCACTCTGGCTGACATGAATTCCGGCCCCGTTCGTTTACAACCGGCTACCTCGCTCTAGCAACTTTTGTGTCAGAACGACAGCCTCCGCGTGTCAGCGACGGTGGTTTGGGCCGTATGCGACAAGAAAGGCGCGCGTCGGTCCATCAAGGTGGACGGACCTCCCGCGCGCTCGGCTGCGGCGAAACCCACCGTACAACGCTGCGGGGTCGCCAACCGGCGCCTACAACCAAGAATCACCCTCAAGACGATTTGGGACTCCACGGACCATGCTCGCGGTGCGGATTCCCGGCCCGAGGTGCCTCGGTCGTTGTCGCGGGCGTCGAACAGGACCGGCGCATTCAGGCGAGCGCATGGTCCAGAAATCGGGCCGCCCAGATGACCGTTAAGATCCTGCACCGACGCCCTCCGCGATCAACGGTCGGCGAAAGCCGGCCCTGGCCGGGCCGTCGATCCCATGATGGACGTTAATGTAAAGCAAAAGAGACGTCAAGGCAGCTTGACAGTTCGCCGCGGCGGCCGTACACTCCCTGCGTCGTTCGAAGGCTGAGGATTGGGGCCGATGCACGGAGGATGCCCAGAACCAGTGCGAATGAAACCTCTTTATTCGGTTGAGCAGCGGGCAAAGCGGGACCAATCCCCATGGACGCTCGTCCAGGGCGTTCTTGCCCCGCTGCAGTTCGCGATCTTCCTCGTCAGCCTCGTTCTCATTTTTCGCTTCGTCCTGTTCGGGACCGGCAAGGCGGCCGCGATCAATTCGGTCGTGGTCAAGACGATCGCGCTTTACGCCATCATGATCACTGGATCGATCTGGGAAAAGGACGTTTTTGGGAAGTACCTGTTCGCGAAGCCCTTCTTCTGGGAGGACGTGGTCTCGATCCTCGTTCTCTCGCTTCACACAGCTTACCTGACGGCCCTAGCCTTCGACGTCCTTGAGGTGCGGGCGCTCATGCTGCTCGCGCTCGCCGCTTACGCCGCCTATGTCGTCAACGCCACACAGTTCCTGCTGAAGCTGCGCGCGGCGCGCCTTGAGACCTGCGCCAAGGCGAGCTTTCGTTCGGACGTCCAGCCGGAGCCCGCGTCATGACAGTCCGGGTTCCGCCCCAATTGAACGCTAAGCCGGCAATCGCGAGCGGCGAGGCTTCGCCCATCCTTCGTGAGCGCGGCCAGCGCGAGGTGTTTTGTGGGCTAACCGGCATCGTCTGGCTGCACCGCAAAATTCACGATGCCTTCTTCCTCGTGGTTGGCTCGAGAACTTGCGCTCATCTGCTGCAATCCGCCGCCGGCGTGATGATCTTCGCTGAGCCCCGTTTCGCGACCGCGATCCTGGGCGAGCGAGATCTCGCTGGAATCGCTGATATCGATGACGAACTCGACCGCTTGGTCCGCAGGCTCCTGGATCGCCGGCCGGACATCAGGCTTCTTTTCCTGGTCGGCTCATGCCCGTCTGAGGTCATCAAGATCGATCTGAAGCGCGCAGCGGCGCGGCAATCGCGCAACCACGCCCCAGGGGTTCGGGTTGTCGCCTATTCCGGCAGCGGGATCGAGACTACATTCACCCAGGGGGAGGACGCCTGTCTCGCATCGCTCGTCCCCACACTGGCGGACGAAAGCTCGAACGCCAGCCGCAACCTGCTGGTGGTCGGCGCGCTAGCAGACATTGTCGAGGACCAGTTCGCACGCCTCTTTCACGCGCTCGGCATTGCGCCCGTCCGCTTTCTTCCCATGCGCCGCGCGGAGGCAAACCTCTCGGTAGGCCCCAACACCGCCTTCTTGTTGACGCAGCCTTTTCTCAGCGACACAGCGCGTGCGCTCGAAGAGCGCGGCGCAAAGCGGCTGTCGGCGCCTTTCCCGCTAGGATCGGAGGGAACCACGGAATGGCTGCGCGCGGCAGCCTGCGCCTTCGGCGTACCGAGCGAGCGCTTCGAGGCCGTCACCGCGGAGGGCCGGAAGCGAGCAGACGCGTCGGTTGCGCGCCATCGCGGCGCGCTCGCGGGCAAAAAGGTTTTCTTCTTCCCCGACTCTCAGCTCGAGATTCCGCTTGCGCGCTTTCTGTCTCGGGAACTGGGCGTGGAACTGGTCGAGGTCGGAACACCCTATCTGAACCGCCAGCTGCTGGCGCCTGAACTCGCGCTGCTAACGCAAGAGCCTACTCTCAGCGAGGGGCAGAATGTCGACCGGCAGCTCGCCCGATTCCGGACCGCTCGCCCGGATCTGGCGGTCTGCGGCATGGGCCTCGCCAATCCCTTAGAGGCTGAGGGATTTACGACGAAATGGTCGATCGAGCTCGTGTTCACGCCGATCCAAGGTTACGAGCAAGCCGGCGACCTTGCCAATCTGTTTGCGCGGCCGCTCATGCGCCGTCAAAGGCTGGAGGTCTAGACCCATGGACCTCGCGCTGTGGACCTACGAAGGGCCGCCCCATATCGGCGCGATGCGGATCGCAACCGCGATGGAAGGTCTGCATTACGTGCTGCACGCCCCTCAAGGCGACACGTACGCTGATCTGCTATTCACGATGATCGAACGCCGCGGATCGCGGCCTCCAGTGACTTACACCACGTTCGAAGCGCGCGACCTCGGAGCCGACACCGCTGAGCTCTTCAAAACCGCAGCGCGGGAAGCTTATGAACGATGCGCGCCGCAGGCGATGCTCGTCGGCGCATCGTGCACGGCCGAACTCCTGCAGGACGATCCCGGCGGCCTAGCGCGCGCACTAAATTTGCCGATACCGGTCATTCCTCTCGAATTGCCCGCCTATCGCAAGAAGGAGAACTGGGGCGCAGCAGAAACGTTTTACCGGCTCGTGAGGGCGCTGGTAGTCACTTCGCGCGCACGTATCTCGGCACCGCGACCCCGCTGCAATATTCTCGGACCGACAGCGCTTGGCTTCCGCCATCGTGACGATGTGCGCGAGGTGTCGGGCATCATCGAGCGCCTCGGCGTGGAAATCTGCGTGACTGCGCCGCTCGGCGGGACGCCGAAAGATATTACGCGTCTCGGCGACGCCGACTTCAACGTCGTCCTCTATCCCGAGATCGCCCTGCCGGCGGCGCAATGGCTCGAAAAGACTCTCGCTCAGCCGTTCACACGTACGATCCCCATCGGCGTCGGCGCCACGCGCGACTTCATCGAAGAGGTGGCCGCGCTCGCAGGCGTCGACGCTTCAGCGGCGATGCGAGACGAAACCTCGCGGTTGCCTTGGTATTCGCGTTCCGTCGACTCGACCTATCTCACCGACAAGCGGGTCTTCATCTTCGGCGATGCTACGCATGCGATCGCCGCTTGCTCGGATCGCGCGAGTCGAGCTCGGCTTCAAGGTTGTCGGCCTCGGAACCTACTCGAGGGAGTTCGCCCGCGAAGTCCGCGAAGCGGCCCATGCCTGCGGCGCCGAAGCGCTGATCGCCGACGACTATCTCGAGGTCGAAGCCAAAGTCGCCGAGTTGCAGCCTGAGCTCGTTCTCGGGACCCAAATGGAGCGTCACATCGCCAAGCGGCTGGGGATTCCCTGCGCCGTGATTTCAGCGCCGGCGCACGTTCAAGACTTTCCGGCGCGTTACTCTCCGCAAATGGGCTTCGAAGGAGCGAACGTTCTGTTCGACTCCTGGGTTCATCCATTGATGATGGGCCTCGAAGAGCACCTCCTGACCATGTTCCGCGAGGACCCCGAGTTCCATGACAGAGCCAGGCCATCTCATCTCGGCGTCGTTGGCGACTCGCCCGTCCGCACTGCGACGCGCGACGCCATGATCGGCTCTGATACGACCCCACCCCGCGCAACTGAGGCGCCCACCGACGACGTGACGCTGACGCTATGGAGCGCTGACGCCGAGCAAGAGCTCAAGAAAATTCCATTCTTCGTGCGCGGCAGGGCGCGGGGAAACACTGAAACCTTCGCGCGCGAGCGCGGTTTGACGACGATAACGGTAGGCACGCTCTATGAAGCCAAAGCCCACTTCGCCCACTGACCGCGCTGGCCTGCGCTTCGTAATCGTCACGCTCGACAACCATCTTGCGGGCGCAGTGGATCGGGCGCGCCGCTCTCTCGCGGACGACGTCCCCGGGCTTGATCTCGCCTTCCATGCAGCAGCCGAATGGAATGATCCGGCTGCTCTGCAGAGTTGTCTCGACTCGATCGGGAAGGCCAACATTATCGTCGCCACGATGCTCTTCATGGAAGAGCACGCGCACGCTGTTCTCGACGCCATCCGAGCCCGGCGAGACCAGTGCGACGCCGTGCTCGGGTGCATGTCCGCGCCCGAGATCGTGAAGCTGACCCGTGTCGGACGCTTCAATATGGACGGCTCGAAACGCACAGCCCTCGACTTTCTCAAGCGACTGAGAGGCGGTGGCAAACCATCCGACACGGGCGGCGCCGATCAACTCGCGATGCTGCGCCGCATCCCGCGCATTCTGCGCTACATCCCAGGGCCGGCGCAGGACATCCGAGCGTATTTCCTTACGCTCCAATATTGGCTCGCAGGGTCCGACGAAAACATCGCAAATCTCGTGCGCTTCCTGACGAACCGCTACGCGGGTGGAGCAAACGCCGGCCTGCGAGGCAAAGTGGGCGCCGCTCTTCCGATCGAATATCCGGAGGTTGGCCTCTACCATCCTAATGCAACCGAGCGGCTGAGCGAGTCCGTCGACCGATTGCCGCGTCCCGTAGGGGGAGCGCGCGGTACTGTTGGGCTTCTGCTAATGCGCTCTTACGTATTGGCAAACAACACCGCGCACTACGACGCCGTCATCGCGGCGCTTGAGGCGCGGGGACTCCGAACGATCCCGGCGTTCGCCAGCGGTCTCGACTCTCGCCCGGCCGTCGAGGCGTTTTTCAAGTGCAATGGCGGTGCATCAATAGACACATTGGTGTCGCTGACCGGCTTCTCGCTGGTGGGAGGCCCGGCATACAACGACTCGACGAGCGCGGCGGCGATGTTGGCCGAGCTCGACGTTCCCTATGTCGCCGCCCATGCCCTCGAGTTCCAGACGATCGAGCAATGGGAGGACTCGGATCGCGGGCTGTCGCCGATTGAAGCCACGATGATGGTCGCCATTCCCGAACTTGACGGTGCGACCGCCCCGAGCGTCTTCGCGGGACGTTCGAGCACGGCGACGCCCGGCGCCGTACGCGACATCCGCCCACATCGGGAGCGAATCGCGCGGCTTGCGGACAGAGTGGAGCGGCTTGTCCGCTTGCGGACGACCGATCGCTCGAAGCGCAAGGTCGCCATCGTTCTCTTCAACTTTCCGCCCAACGGCGGCGCCACGGGCACGGCCGCGTTTCTCGGCGTCTATGAGTTGTTGCACCGCGTGCTGAAGGCGATGCAGGCCGACGGCTACACCGTCGATCCGCCCGACACCGCCGACGAGCTGCGTAAGCGAATCCTCAACGGTAATTCCGCGCGCTTTGGCGTCAACGCCAACGTCCTGGCCCGCATTGCGGTCGACGACCATGTCCGACGCGAAACGTTTCTTAGAGAAATCGAAGCTCAGTGGGGCCCGGCGCCGGGCCGGCATCAGACCGACGGCGGATCGCTTTTTGTACTCGGCGAGCGGATCGGAAACGTGCTGATCGGAGTGCAACCATCGATGGGCTACGAAGGCGACCCGATGCGCTTGCTGTTCGAGCGCGGGTTCTCCCCAACTCACGCGTTCTCCGCCTTCTACCGTTACCTGCGCGAGGATTTCGACGCCGATGTCGTCCTGCATTTCGGCATGCACGGCGCGCTCGAGTTCATGCCTGGCAAGCAGGTGGGCCTTTCCGCTTCATGTTGGCCTGACCGTCTGATCGGCGCATTGCCCAACGTTTATCTCTATGCCGCGAACAATCCATCGGAGGGCGCGCTCGCCAAGCGCAGGTCAGCCGCGACGCTCGTGAGCTATCTCACTCCCAGCCTCGCCCATGCCGGACTTTACCGCAGTCTTGCGGACCTCAAGGCATCCGTCGAGCACTATCGCGCCTGCGGACCCGAGGCAGACCGAGGCCGACTGGCGGAGCTTATCCAATCGCAGGCCGCGTCTGTCGATCTCGCCCAGCCCGAGCCCACATGGGGACCGCGCGCGCCTGAGGAGATCGGCAAACTCGGGACCGCGATCCTCGAACTCGAGTACACGCTCATTCCGTACGGCCTTCATGTCCTTGGGCAACCGCCTGGGCCGGAGGAGCGCGCCGAAACATTGTCGGCGATCGCCGAGAGCGCGTTTGGTCTTCAGGATGCCGGCGCAGCCGTGCGCGCCTTGGTGGGCACCGGCTCGATCAACGCCGCCATCGAAGCATCAGCCGCGCCGCTGGCGCACAACGCGCGCAGCGCGTTCGACGAGCTTGCGCGCCTCGACCGCTTGCTCGCCGAAGACCACGAGATCCCGGCGCTCCTGCGCGCGTTGGACGGACGCTTCATCTCGCCGGTCGTCGGCGGCGACCTCATTCGCACGCCCGCGATCATGCCGACTGGACGGAACCTGCACGGCTTCGATCCCTACCGTCTGCCGAGCGCCTTTGCGGTTATCAACGGCGCTCGGCAGGCAGAGCGCGTGCTGGCGCGTCACGCGGCCGACGGACATCCTTTCCCTGAGTCGGTCGCGATCGTCCTGTGGGGAACGGACAATCTCAAGACCGAGGGCGAGCCGATCTGCCAGGCGCTCGCGCTCATTGGCGCCCTTCCGCGGTTCGACGCCTACGGTCGCCTAAGCGGCGCGACGCTCGTTCCTTTAGAAGAGCTCGGACGGCCTCGCATCGACGTCGTCATCACAGTGTCGGGCATCTTCCGCGATCTTCTCCCGCTGCAAGTCAGGCTGCTGGCCGAAGCGTGCTTTCTCGCCGCGACAGCGGATGAGCCACAGGACGGAAATTTTTTGCGCAAGCACGCGCTAGCGCATCAGGCAAGGACGGGTTCCGACCTTGAGACAGCGGCCCTGCGCGTTTTCAGCAACGCCGAAGGCGCCTACGGGGCCAACGTCGGGATGCTCGTCGACTCGGCCGCATGGAGCGACGAAGACGAAATTTCGCAAACGTTCGCGCGGCGCAAGTGCTTCGCTTACGGGCGCAAGGGCGACTTAACGCCGAGACTCGATTTGCTCGGAAGCGTTCTCGCAACTGTGGATTTCGCGTACCAAAACCTGGACAGCGTCGAGCTCGGCGTCACCAGCATCGATCACTATTTCGACAGCCTCGGCGGCATGGGCCGTGCGGCTGCCCGCGCGCGCGGCGGACGCGTCGCCCCGATTTATATTTCCGATCAGACGCGAGGAGCGGGCAAGGTCCGTTCGCTCAGCGAGCAGGTCGCGCTCGAGACGCGAACGCGAGTCCTCAATCCGAAATGGTACGAGGGGATGCTCAAGCACGGATACGAAGGTGTCCGCCAGATCGAAGCCCATGTGACCAACACCGTCGGATGGTCGGCGACGACGGGCCAGGTGGATCCCTGGGTCTATGATCGCATCACCCGCACCTTCATTCTCGACGCAGACATGCGCTGTCGTCTTAGCGACCTCAACCCCGCCGCTTCCACCAAGCTGACTAATCGGGTCATCGAAGCCCACGAGAGAGGCTACTGGACCCCCGACAAGGAAACGCTCGCCGCACTGCGTGAGGCGAGCGACGAACTCGAGGACCTTATGGAGGGCGTTAGCCCCGGGATTGCTGCATGAACATTCCAATTAGAGCCCAGAAGCCCGTCGGGTCTTGCCAGGTCGAACTTGATCCAACCGTGTCGGTAGGATCAGCGAAAGTGTTCGCGATTTACGGCAAGGGGGGCATCGGCAAGAGCACGACCTCTTCCAATCTGTCGGTAGCGTTCGCGAAGCTCGGAAGGCGGGTTCTGCAAATAGGCTGCGATCCAAAACACAATTCGACTTTCACGTTGACCAAACGCCTCGTCCCGACCGTCATCGACGCCTTGGAGACGGTGGAATTTCATAGCGAGGAGCTGCGCGTCGAGGACTTCGTCGCCACCGGATTCGCCGGCGTCATGTGCGTCGAAGCGGGCGGCCCGCCGGCCGGCACCGGCTGCGGCGGCTACGTCGTAGGTCAGACTGTCAAGCTTCTGAAAGAGCACAGGCTGCTAGAGGACACAGACGTCGTCATTTTCGACGTGCTGGGAGACGTCGTTTGCGGGGGCTTCGCCTCTCCTCTCCAGCATGCGGAGCGGGCTCTGATCGTCACCGCGAACGACTTTGACTCCATCTTCGCTATGAACCGCATCGTATCGGCGATCGACGCGAAGGGGCGGAACTACGCCGTGCGTCTCGGCGGCGTCATCGCCAATCGCAGCGCCAACACTGACGAAGTCGACCGCTACAACGCCACCGTCGGCTTGAAACGCCTTGCGCATTTCCGCGACCTCGATGTGGTGCGCCGAAGCCGATTAAAAAAATCAACGCTGTTCGAGATGGAGCCTTCGCCTGAGCTCGAGGCGGTCCAGAATGAGTATCTCTCCTTGGCGGAGCGGCTTTGGGCCGGCGTCGAGGCGCTTCCGGCCAAACCGATGAAGGACCGCGATCTATTCGAATTCCTGGGATTCGACTGATGACCAGCGCAACGTACTTCGCCCGCCGGGATCAGCTCGAGCGCTACTTCGACCGCACCGCGGCCGACGCGTGGAAGCGCATTACCTCTGACGCGCCGCTTGGACGCGTGCGCGCCACGGTTCGCGCGGGGCGTGACGCGATGCGTGCGACGATTTTGTCGTGGTTGCCCCCTGACATGCGCGGCGCGCGTGTTCTCGATGCGGGTTGCGGCACCGGGGCGCTGGCATTCGATCTCGCGAAGCGGGGCGCGTCCGTCGTCGCGGTCGATATTTCGCCGACGCTGATCGCGCTGGCGCGCGAGCGTGCTCCGGACGACAGTGGCGCGGGCCAGGCGATTTTCAGCGTCGGCGACATGCTCGATCCAGTTCTCGGCGACTTCGACTATGTCGTCGCGATGGACAGTCTCATCCACTACAATGGCGCAGATATCGCTCGCATCGCAGCGGCGTTCGCAGCGCGCACCCGATCGGCTATCGTTTTCACGATCGCCCCGCGCACGCCGGCGCTGTCGCTTATGCATGCCGTCGGCAGGTTTTTCCCCCGCGGCGACCGCGCTCCGGCGATCGCGCCAATATCAAAATCGACCCTCGAGCGTCACTTCGAGCGACACCTTGAACTCGAATGCTGGAGCATCACGCGTTCGAATCGGATCGACAGCGGATTCTATGTCTCTCAGGCGTTGGAGGCTAAGCCCATATGAACCGCGCCTCCGCCGCTCTTGTGCAGGGCTTCCGACAGCTCGGGCCGCGAGTGCTTCCCTTCGCCGACGCGGCCACGCCGGAGCTTCCGCTGACGCGGCTTCTGCGGCTGTCGCTCTTTCAGGTGACGGTCGGCATGGCGGCCGTTCTCCTGATCGGCACGTTGAATCGGGTGATGATCGTCGAGCTCGCCGTGCCTTCTTGGATTGTCGCCGGCATGCTGGCGCTGCCGCTCTTGTTTGCGCCATTACGGGCGCTGATAGGCCATCGATCGGATCATCATCGCTCCGTACTGGGCTGGCGGCGTGTGCCGTTCATTTGGTTTGGAACGATGGCGCAGTTCGGCGGCTTCGCGATCATGCCGTTTGCGTTGCTCATTCTCTCCGGAGACACGACCGGCCCAATCTGGATTGGGCAGGCGGCGGCTGCCCTAGCCTTTCTTCTTGTCGGGGCCGGATTACACACCGTTCAAACTGTTGGCCTCGCCTTGGCGACGGATCTCGCGCCGGAGCGCGCACGGCCGCGCGTCGTAGGCCTGCTTTGCGCGATGCTGCTTGCTGGCATGGCGATCAGCGCGGTCATCTTCGGCCTGCTGCTCAAGCATTTCAGCGAAGTTCGCCTCATTCAGGTCGTTCAAGGCGCCGCGGCGGTCACCATGGTGCTGAATTGCGCGGCGCTTTGGAAGCAGGAGCCGCGCAATGTCAAGTTCTCGGAGGCGTCTTCGGCGGGGTCTCGGTTCTCCGAAGCCTGGAGGACATTCGCGACCGCCGGACGCACACGGCGGCGCCTCGTCGCAACCGCGCTCGGCACCGCGGGCTTCAGCATGCAGGACATCCTGCTCGAGCCGTACGGCGGTAAGATCTTGCATCTGCCGGTTGGCGTGACAACGGCTTTGACCGCCATGCTCGCGCTCGGCGGCGCAGCAGGCCTGATGCTCGCGGCGCGCCGCCTGAACAATGGCGCCGACCCCCACAGGGTCGCCGGGCTAGGCGCGCTCGTGGGCATCGTCGCCTTTTGCTGCGTCGTCTTTTCAGCCCCGCTCTCCTCACCACCCGTCTTCGGCCTCGGCGTCGCATTGATCGGTTTTGGCGGCGGACTCTTCGCTCACGGAACGTTGACGGCGTCGATGGCGTTAGCAAGGCCCGAGGACCGCGGCCTTGCCCTAGGCGCATGGGGCGCGGCGCAAGCGACGGCCGCCGGTCTGGCCATCGCCTTCAGCGGAGTAGTCAATGATCTCGGTTCGTCGCTGGCCGTCCAAGGCGTTTTTGGCGACGCCCTCGCGGACCCGGTGACGGGCTACACGCTCGTCTATTCCGTCGAGATCGTCCTCTTGCTTGCGACTCTCGTCGCCATTGGGCCCCTCGTGCGCAGTCGCAACGAAACACCCAGCGTTAATCCGTCCGGTTTCGTCGCCGTCACGCTTCCCGCCGGGCTTAAGTCTGGAGGATTCCAATCATGAGAGGCGCCATAAACAATCTGGATGTCGCGCAGATCGTGCTCTACGCGTTCTGGCTCTTCTTCGCGGGCCTTCTTTTCTATCTTCGGCGAGAAGACCGGCGCGAGGGTTATCCCTTGGAGAGCGAGGCCATCGGAGGCTTCCGGTCGCGCGACTTCCTTTGGATCCCGCCGCCCAAGACCTTCCGGCGCTCCGACGGGCGCGGGGTTTCAGTACCAAATCTTCGGCCGGACTTGCGTCCAATCAACGCGACGAAAACCGAGCCGTGGCCGGGAGCGGCGCTTGCGCCGAACGGCGATCCGATGATGGCGCAAGTCGGTCCCGGCAGTTACGCCGAGCGCGCGGACGAGCCCGCCAAGACCTTCGATGGCCACGATCTCATCGTTCCGCTGCGTGTGGCGACAAATTTCACGGTCCCCGCGGAATGCGCCAATCCGATCGGCTTCGCGGTCATTGGGGTCAATCGAACTCAGGCCGGCGTCGTGCGAGATCTCTGGGTCGATCGGGCCGAGTCTCTTCTGCGCTACTATGAGATCGAGGTCGTCAACGTCGGCAGGACGGTGCTCCTGCCAATGACTTTTGCTGACGTCGACGCCAGGCGCAGACGCGTAAACGTTTCGGCTCTGCTCGCCGTGCAATTCGCTGGCGTGCCCGCCACGGGCAATCCCGACAGTGTCACGCTGCTCGAAGAAGACAAAATTGCTGCTTACTACGGCGCGGGGACGCTCTACGCGACGGCCGGGCGCGCGGAGCCTCTGCTATGAAAGCTGTCAATCTCGAGAAGCTGCTGCCGGGAGACGTTCCGGCCGGCGAACAAATCCTCTGGCACGGCCGGCCGAGATGGATAGGCCTTGCCAGGCGCGCCTATCGCGGCGATTTCATCGCCGCCTATTTCGTCGTGCTTACGGTCTGGAACATCTATTCGATCACAGGCCAATCCGGTTGGCGCGCCGCAGCGCTCGTGGCGGCGAAGACGCTCGGCTTGGGGGCCGCGGCCCTGGCGCTCATCGCGCTCCTGAGCTTTCTCGCCGCTCGAACGACGCTCTACGTCGTGACCTCGCGCCGACTGGTTCTGAAAATCGGCGTCGCCCTGCCGATCTTCATCAACGTGCCCTTCAGACGGATCGTGTCGGCGGACGCGCGCCTCTACGGCGGCGGGACCGGCGACATTTCGGTCGCGCTCCCTTCAGACGAGCGCGTGAGCTACTTCGTGTTATGGCCGCACGCGCGCCCTCTCCACTTCGCCAACCCCAAGCCCTCTCTGCGCTGTGTCCCCGACGCCGCCGACGTCGCCAGAACGCTGGGTCGGGCTCTTCGGGAAGCGGCGGGTCAACCGGAGGATGCGGGAGCCAGGGCGACGACGGGAACGGTCGAACCGCTTGCGGGCTCGCTGACGCTCGCGAAGCATGCGGCGGCATAAGGAGGAACCCATGAGCGACGCCGTCCTGAAACGGCCACCCTCAAGGGTGCCCAAGGAGGTGTTGTTGAGCGCCGCCGCGCTGATTCTCGTGACGATTGTCGGCGCCGCTTCCGCACGGATTTCCGGCGTCGGCCGGATGCATGCGGTGGCTGCCCGCCCCATCGAAAGGCTGGCGCTGCGCTTCGAAGATCAGGACGACGGCTCGGTTCTCGTTCGCCGCGCAGAAAGCGGCGCGGTCGTCTATACGATCGCTCCGGAGACCAACGGCTTCATGCGCGCGACCTTACGCGGCCTTGCGCAGGAGCGTCGGCGTTCGGGGGTAGGCGAGGCTAAGCCATTCCTGCTGACGCACTGGGACGACGGCCGCATGTCGCTCGACGACGCGACGACCGGGCGGCACGTGGCGCTCGATGCGTTCGGAGAGACCAATGCAGGCGCGTTCGCCCGGCTTTTTCTCCCGCCTGGAGGCCGACAATGAGCCTTTTGTCATCCATCAGGCGACGGACTTTCGAGGCCCCTTGCACGGTTGAGATCGAGCGTTCGGCGGAGACTTTGGCGGCGCATGTCGAGATCGACAGCGACTACGACATTCGCCCGGGCGACCAAGTCCTGGTGCGAGACCCGCCGACCGAGCCGCTGTTCGGCGAGCGGATCGTCGTGAGACGCGTCGCGACGATCACCCGAGCCAGGCTGCCCGAGCGCCTATGGACGCGCATCGCGGGCAATTTCGAGCTCACCGAACTCTATGACGTCAGCTTCACCGAGAGGAGACGCCTATGACCGCTCACGTTCGCCCGGAGACCTCGATCGACGCGACAACCATGGCGAAGGAGAACACGGTCCTCAGTCCACGCTTCTATACCACCGATTTCGACGAGCTCGACAAAACGAACGTTGATCGCGTTCGCGATCACTGGGACGCGCTCATCGCCGAGATGCGATCCGACCCCAACAAGAAGCATTTCGTGCGCACAGAGGAGTTCGACGCCGATTTCTCGAATCTGCCAAGCGATCTCGACAAGGAGTTCCGCGACTTTCTGATCAGCTCCATCACCGCAGAATTCTCCGGCTGCGTGCTCTATGCCGAGATGAAGAAACGGGCCAAGAACAAGGACATTCGCGACCTCTTCACGTTCATGAGCCGCGACGAGGCGCGCCATGCCGGATTTATCAACGACACCCTCAAGGACTTCGGCATTGGGGTCGATCTGGGGTTTCTCACCAGGGCGAAGAAGTACACTTTCTTCCGGCCAAAGTTCATCTTCTACGCGACCTATCTTTCCGAAAAGATCGGCTACGCACGCTACATCACAATCTACCGGCAACTCGAGAGGCATCCCGACCGGCGTTTCCATCCCATTTTCAAATGGTTCGAGAAGTGGTGTAATGACGAGTTCCGCCATGGGGAGGCGTTCGCGCTGCTGATGCGCGCCAACCCGGACGTGATCTCCGGCCGGAACGTCTACTGGATCAAATTCTTCGTGCTCGCCGTGTTCGCGACGATGTACGTTCGCGATCACTTCCGGCCAGCCTTCCACAATGCGATCGGCGTCGACCCCACCGACTACGACTTCGCGGTCTTCCGGCTGACCTCGGAGATTTCCCGTCAGGCATTTCCGCTCACTCTCGACATCGACAATCCGCGCTTCAAGCAGGGTCTGGACCGACTCTGCGAGATCGCGCGATTGATCGAGGAGGCGCGAGCCCGTCGCGGCTTGACGGTTAAGCTGCGCACGGCCTGGCTCGCCGGCGCGGCGGCCCTTGCTTTCGCCCGGCTCTACATACTGCCGAGCAAAACCAACCCGCTCCCCGCGGATATCCGCCTCGCACCGATCTGGTAGGGACGCCAGCGATGATCGCCCACGGCCTGCCGATCCTTGCGACTCTGATGCTCTGGTGGGCTTCGACCGGGCTGATCTTCCATCTCGACAGCCTGGACCGGCGGACCTTTGTCACAAGCATGTTGGGAGCGAGCGCTCTTCTCGCGCTCTCCCTTTGGTTCGTGGCGAAGACGTCGGGAGAAACGACTCCGGACACCGCCTATGTCGCCTTCGCATGCGGCCTCATCGCCTGGGGATGGCAGCTCCTGGCTTTTTACACCGGATTCGCCACTGGTCCGAGAAAGACCGCGTGCGCTCCGGAAAGCGGGCGGCTCTCGCGCTTCCTCCAAGCCATGAGCGCGAGTCTCTATCACGAACTGGCTGCGGTCCTGGGCGCGGTCGCGCTGTTCGCCTTGACCCACGGTCGGCCGAACTCGCTCGCGTTCTGGACCTACTTTGTTCTGTGGGCCATGCACGCGAGCGCGAAGCTCAACGTCTTTCTGGGCGTCCCCAATCTCGGCGAAGAGATGCTTCCAGACCATCTGGCTTATCTCACCAGCTACATGAAGCGCAGGCCGATGAACGGCTTGTTCCCCGCGTCCGTCACCGTTGGGACGATCCTCGCGGCGCTTCTTTTCTTGCGCGCTGCCCGCCCGGACGCAACGTCATTCGAAGTCACGAGCAACAGCTTGCTCGCAGCCCTCGTGGCTCTCGCGGTCGCGGAACATTGGTTCCTTGTGGCGCCGATCGATGCAAACGCCTTGTGGCGCGCCTTCCGCTGGCGCTCAGCGGGCGACGCGCTGAATGCCGCCGCCGGGATCGAGCTGGAACCCGGGGCCGGCGATAAGTCGGCGGCGCAGGAAGCGAACGAGGGGCTCGGTCATTCGAGGTTCGAGCGCCTTCAGCAACTGGGCTCCACGTGGAGCGGCGTCCCGCCCCCGGTATGCGACCAGGTCAACGTCGAACGGCTCCTAGAGTTGATCGCCGCAGGCAGCTTCGGTGAGGTCGATCGCGTGCATGGCGTCGTGCGCACCAAGGCCGATTGGGTTCGCTTCGAGCTGAGTGGGGGCCGCGCATCCATGGCGTCGTTCGCCCCGCGGCGACCGCATAAGCCCTTGGTGATTGCGAGAGGGCGACGGTTCGATCGTCAGCGGCTTCAGGCCGCTTTCGACAGCTGCGCCGCTTTCGCCTGACGGAATAGACAAGAAGCGCTGAGATGGAGGATCTCATGTCTGCAACCCATCAAAGCGGCCGCGCTCACCTCGCGGCCGCGATCCAACGCCTTAAGGACGAGCGACGCTATCGAATCTTCATCGACCTCGAGCGCGACGCCGCGCGGTTTCCCGTTGCGGTCTGGCGGGGGGACGACGCCCAGGGGCAGCGCGACGTCACGATCTGGTGTTCGAACGACTATCTTGGCATGGGGGGCCACCCGAAGGTGCGCGACGCCGCGATCGCCGCTGCGAGCCGCCACGGCGCCGGCGCCGGCGGCACCCGCAACATTTCGGGTACGCATCATCGCATTGTCGAACTCGAGGCCGAACTCGCCGATCTCCACGGAAAGGAAGCCGCGCTCGTGTTCACCTCGGGCTGGGTGTCCAACCTAGCTGGCATTTCGACGATCGCCTCGCTGTTGCCGGACTGCCTGATTCTTTCGGACGCCCTCAATCACAATTCAATTATCGAGGGCGTGCGTCGTTCGGGTTGCGAAAGGAAGGTCTGGCGGCACAATGACGTTGATCACCTAGAGCAATTGCTGATCGAAGCTGGTCCGGATCGGCTGAAGCTGATCGTCTTCGAGAGCCTCTATTCGATGGACGGCGACATCGCGCCGGTGCGGAAGATCGTCGAACTCGCCGAAAGGCGCAACGCGCTGACCTACATCGACGAGGTTCACGCGGTCGGCATGTACGGCCCGCGCGGCGGTGGCGTCGCCGAACGCGAAGGCCTGATGAGCCGGATTGACGTCATCGAGGGCACCCTCGCCAAGGGATTTGGCTCGCTCGGCGGGTACATCGCCGCGGACGCGACAATCGTCGACGCGGTGCGCAGCTACGCGCCGCAATTCATCTTCACGACCACCTTGCCGCCGATGGTCACCGCCGGCGCCTGTGCGGCGATTCGACACCTGAAGGAGTCGAACGCCGAACGCCAAAGGCATCAGTATATGGCGGCTATGACGAAGCATGCGCTTCGCGCGGCCGGCCTGCCGGTCGTCGACAACCCCTCCCATATCGTCCCCGTCATGGTTGGCGACGCAGAGCGCTGCAAGGCGGCAAGCGACCTCCTGCTGCGCCGACACGACATCTATATCCAGCCGATCAATTATCCCACGGTCGCGACGGGAACGGAACGGCTGCGCATTACCCCGACGCCGCGCCATGAAGAGGCGCACGTCTCGCACCTCGTCGAGGCGCTCGTGGATGTCTGGAAGACGCTGAAACTTCCCTTCGTCGAAGCGCAGATCATTTCCTTGCGCGCGTCCAAGCCAGCGGTCCAGCCCGAGTGCGCCTATCCGGAGCTGCGCAAAGCGGCGGAGTAGTGCAATCGGCTATTGCCGCTTGGACCGGTCCGGCAGGACGCCTCCAGTGGCGAATTCGTGTGCCAAAATTGGTCGACGACGCGCCGATAACGCGCCACGTCCCGGCAATTTGGATTTTCTTGAAATCATCAGGATTGTTCTCGGCTTTCCTTCCTGTAGCGGTTGGATCCACTTGGGTTTTCTTGGTTTCCTTCGTCCGAAATAAGCGATATCAATCGCTTGCGAGGGGAATCCATGGAATCCATGTCAAAAAATTTTACGTGCGCCTGGGGCAATCGCGACGGTCCCCAACTGCGGCCGGCGACCCGCGCAATGACAGTGACGACCCAAGGGCTTTGAACGCATCGCCAAATTGTACGCGTTATTCTGTTTTTCTGCAAGAATTTGTCGGCGGTCCCCTTCGAGGCGCTTCCGACGGATGAGGCGCCCGTTCAAGTCGGCATGGCCTCGATCCGCCGGCGGCGGACGCGGCCAGCGAAAGCGAAGCCGCTTACGCCGTAGCGCGCTTCGTCAACTTGCCGCTTTCTTCACCCACAGCAGGCACCAGCCTGTCGGGACAATCTCGCCGGCAACCTGCTTGCACGCGTTCGGCGGTTCGAAGAAGTTGCAGTCGGCGCACTGCTTCCCGTCCTTCGGCTCTTTCTGGTATTTCACAGCTGCCTGCGAGATTTTCGCTTCCGCGCCGCCCGTCGTCAACACCAGCAGCGGCGCTGCAGCCGCCGTGGCGATAATGACCGTACGCCGGCTTACCGCAGTGTCCTTGGACGCATTGTTCATCGCCGCCTCATCTGGTTGGAGAAACCCAGGCCGCCCCGCTATCCGCCTATTTCGGCGCAGAGCCGCCGAGCTCAGGAAAGTCCTTCGCAATACTCGCGCCAAGCAAGGGCCTGGAGGCGCCTTGATGACAAGTCGCACAAGTGATCTTGGGCCCATCGCCCAAGACGCCAAGACGATTCTCGGGCAAGAGTTCCTTCAGCGGGTCGAGATAATTCTCGTTCAGATCACGAACCATCTGAATGCCGTGCCAGGCGACGACGCGCTGCGGCGTGCTCTCCGGCCACTGCCCGAAATCACGCGTGTTATGACAAAATGTGCAGTTGACGCCTAGGCCGTTCGACATTGAGATCATCAACGAATAGGTCTGCTCGGTCGCCTGGATCGGGGCGCCGAAGCCTTTTGACAGCGCCTCGGTCGCCTGGACCCGAATGACGCCCGCGTGGTCGAGCAGCGGCGCCAACGGGTCTTGCGGGAGACCGGTCGATCCGTTCACCGAGTTCGGATGACCCATGCCGTCGTTGCTCGCAGTAAAACCCCCGGCATGCGGCCAGCCCGGGTTGTCGAACCAAAGATAAGCGGGGACCGGGTTGCCGCGATGGCAAGTGTAGCAGACGACGCCGGTGTCCGCGACATGCGATTTCCAGTCGATGTTGATGTGGCTGGTCATCTTCAGCATGCGCCGCGCGACCTTTTTTGCATAGATACTATCGTCAGCCATGTTGTCGACATTGTGGCAATAGGCGCAGCCTTGGTTTGGGGCGACCCATTCGGTGATCGCCGCCATGACGCGATTGAACTGGTCGGCGCTGAGATCAGTCAGCACTTGAACGTTTTTGTACACATCGGTCGCGCGCTCGCCTCCGGCCGCGACCGGCGCAATCGCTTCAGGCAACTCGTTGGCTTGCTTAAGCCGCGCTTCGGCCCCGGGCGTCGTCAGCTGCACCATTGCGAGGCCACGATATGCGTTCTGTTTCCCGCTCACCGGCGGATGAGTCCAGCCTGCGGTGAACAGCATGGCGATCGTCAGCATGACTGCGATGACGACGCCGAGGAAGGAAGCAGCCAACCTCATTGCGCGCCTCCCGAGGCAGCGGCTGGATCAACGACGGGCGGCCACGTCTGAGGGTAGGCGGGCGCGATGCCGTGATGAACGCCCCAAAGGTACCAGTTGTCGACAACGGTGCCTGTGAGAAGGATGCCGATGCCGCCGGTGAAGGGGACGAGGACCGCGAACCACCAGGCCCAGCGATGGATCAACTCCATCGTGGCGTTGAAGCCCATCGTCCATCGCCAGAAGAGGGCGGCGCGTTCCGCCGCCGTTCCGCGATCGAGTATCTGTTCGAGCTCACGTTCGCCGCCATATCTGCCGACGGCCAGGATGGTGCCGCCGTGCATCGCAAACAGCAGGGCGGATCCATAGAGGAACGCGATCGAGAGCATGTGGAACGGATTGTAGAACAGGTTGCCGTATCGGATGGAGAAGGCCGCAGTCCAATCGAGATGCGGGAAAATGCCGAATGGCACGCCCTCGCTGAAATGGCCCATGAGCAACGGCCGGATGAATCCAAGCACCAGGTAGAGCCAGATCGCCGAGGCGAAGGCCCAAGCCGTATGGGTCCCAAGGCCAAGATCGATCGCGCGCCGGTACATACGCGCCCACCACAGCAGGAGAGACAGCGTCAGAAAGAATCCGGCCATCAGCCACCAGCCGCCCTCGTTGAGAGGCGGCATGATGCTGATCCCATACTCCGGCTTCGGCGGCTCGAGCGCCAGCCAAGGCAACTGGCGAACGAATTGAATAGGGCTCCAGTTGACCGAGGCCCACATATTGAGCCCAATGATCTCGAAGGCCGTGAACCCGCTTATCAGCGACAGAAGGCCGAGGTAGCCGAGATAGATCGGACCGATCTGGGCGTTGCCGACGACCCCGAGCCAATAGGAGAACGAAGCTTCTTTCGACCGCTCGATCCGGGAGGCGGCGACGCCCCTGTCGAATTTCGTCGGGCGGACTTGAACCTGAGTGAAGATGTTTTGATAGGTGGACACCGGTCTTCTCCTTGGTCTCAGCGCCAGACTGGGAGGTTCAGCCACCAGTCCCACCATTCGGGCCAGCCGCGGGTCCAGAACGGGCCGCTGATGATGATGCAGACTGCGCTCCAGAAGACGGCGGACATCGCGAGGAAGAGGCCCAGCCGATGGACGCCGAGGGTGCCGATCGAGTATCCGATCGCATCGCGGAAGAAGGTGTCTTCGTATTCGGTCTCGCGAAAGGTTTCCCCGCGCCTCGGGTTAGCCGCCGACAGAACAAGCGATCCGTGCAGAGACAGCACGAACGCCGTCGTGAAGAAGAACGACACGGCCAGCATATGCGCGGGATTATAGTGGAAGTGGAGGTACTGGTAGCCTGTGTTGGACACCCAATCGAGGTGGCTTAGGATTCCGTAGGGAAATCCATATCCCCAGGCCCCCATGAGCACCGGCCGGATGACGACGAGCGAAATATAGGCGAAAATCGCCATACCGAACGCCACCGGCACATGGACGCCAATGCCGAGCTTGCGGCAGATCTCGACCTCGCGCAGCGCCCAGGACACGAAAGCGCCGATGGCGCAAGCCGTGATGATCTGCCATAGCCCCCCTTGCTTGAGCGGCGCGAAGGCAAGGCCGTACTTGATGTCTGGCGGGGCGATGCTGATGCGCCAGATGTTCCATGTCGGGCCGATCGCGGCGCCGTAGAGAATCATCGCCACGCCAATCCCGGTGAAAATGATGGTGGTCACGCCGAAGAAGCCCACGTAAAACGGGCCGACCCAGAAATCGAACAAGTCGCCGCCGACCAGCGTGCCTCCGCGCACCCGGTACTTGCGCTCAAAGTTCAGCATTGCCACGGTCTTGTCTCCGCTTCTCGTTTATCCCGGACCTCCGCAACGCGCGGTTCAGCCGGTCTCGCCGACTTGCTATGTGTCTCCGACTATGGGCGGGCGCGGCGTGCGCCCGCCCATGAAGTCCAGGCCAACTCGCGCTCACCCGATATCGGTCACCATCAACGACTGGGTCGTCGGATCGATCTGTCCGGTCTTGAGGGGCTTGCCCTCCAGCCAGTTGAATCGATCCGTGCTCAGCAGAATGAAGTGGATGACGAGCGCGAGCACGAACAGGAACGCGAAGAGCCCGATAAGCGCCCTGCGTGGATCAAACAGCAGCCAAATCCGATACATGAACGCGTCCTCCTTAGCTGAAGAGAGACAGCGCGCTGTGGGCCGCGCTCACCGCGCTGTCGAGCATCGCGTATCCCTTGGGACCCGGAATCCACGGCCGCCACATCCAGACGAGGATGTGTGCGATGATGGCGATTACCGTGAACACGATGAAACTGGTGACGAACAGGGAGTGGAATTCCTGCGCCTCCGCTTCTGTCAGTCCGGATAGGGAAGACCTATCGGTGTCAGTGGGCATATTTTGACCTCCGTTTGCATTGCCGCGCACGCCCTTCACGGCGACTTCGTCGAGACGTTCGTCACGACAGGCGTTCCGAGCGGTTGGGCCGCTCGGATTCCTGCAACATCGATCTGGCCATGAGCACGTACGACGTCGTTATGGAAGCTTGCGACTTGGCTTCGGCAAACCAGGGACGACGCGTCGAAGCCTTGTCTTCCTGTCTCAATCCCGCAACCATGCGGCGGGCGCCTTCGACCAGGAGAAAGGCAGGAAGCAGCGCGCACCATAGCCATCTGCCATCCTCGCGATCTGGGTCGTGCGCTGCCTCTCTCTTGATCGCAATTTCCATCGCAGTCTCGATCCGTTTGAGGTTCCCTGCCGCCGTCAAATCCCAGCGAGCCGTCTCGTCGTCACGCGAATAGCCCTTCCGTCACCATCGCTTGAGCTCGTTCGACCCGCTCGAGGTCCACGCGCTCCTCGCCCGCCCGTCTTGCTTCGCGCTCGGCCGCGTCGCGCAGGCGCTTGGCGGCGGAAATGCGAAGCAGCATCGGTCCAGAGTTCGACAATCGCGTCGAAGCGCGTTCTGGCGGCGTCGTCCCAGGCGAGCTCTCGATGGATGCGGGCCGGGGTGGGCTCGACCTTGTCCAGATCCGCGCCAAGCGGCAGCATGTTGAAGAGCGCATCAAAAAGCGCGTTGCAGACTTCCTGCACGATGTAAGTCGCGCCGCCGTAGCCCATGAAGGGGGTCCCGGTGTGCCGGCGCACGATCGCGCCGGGGAATGACGCAGGAATGTAAATCGTCCGCGCGCCCGCCTCGGCGAGGTAAAGGCGCTCGTTGTAGCTGCCGAACATGACCAGCGGAGCCCTGGCGCGCACCTCCCGGCGAATGGAGTCGTTGTCCGTCTTCTCTCCTGGCCGGCGTGCGATCGCGAATAGGCAGGGCAGACCCATTTCCTCTTCGAGAAAATGTCGGACGCCCCGCGCATAGGTCTCGTTGGCGACGATCGCAAAGGTCGCAGTGCCGAAGAAATCCTGGGTCACCGAGCGCCAGAGATCCCAAACAGGTTTTATCGTCGTGTGTTTCTCGCGAGCGATAAAAGGCTCGGGATCGACGCCGAGCAGCTCGCCGAGCCGGCGCAGAAACTTTGTGGTGCTGTGCAGGCCAATGGGCGCTTGCAGATACGGCCGGTCGAGCGCCTCGCACAGAGCGCGTCCGAATTCGCGATAAAGACAGACGTTGGCGTCCGCGGCCGCCAATTTCGAGACGTCTTCGACATGGCTGCCAAGCGGGAAGATCAAGTTGACTTCCGCGCCGATGCCCTCGACGAGCCGTCGGATTTCGGCGATGTCGGAGGGCATGTTGAACATGCCATAGATGGGACCGATGATGTTGACGCGCGGCTTCGCCCCTGACGCTCGAGGTTTCGCTTTTGGCACGCGCCCTTTTTTTGGCCCGAACTCGCTCCACAGCCAGGTCAAGGCGCGGTCGGCGCTCTGCCACTGATCCTCGTCGATGGTTCGGGGGAGGAAACGCTGAATGTTCGAGCCTTCCGGCGTCACGCCGCCGCCGATCATTTCCGCAATCGAGCCGGTGACAACGACGCTTGGCAAATCGGGATCGAGGGTCGAGTGGGCGCGTCGCATCGCGCCTTCCGTGCCGTGCCGCCCGAGCTCCTCCTCCGAGAGCCCGGTGACGACGATCGGCAACTCGTGCGGCGGCAGGGCGTCGGTATAGTGAAGGACCGCCGTCACGGGGAGGTTTTCGCAGCCGACCGGTCCATCGATGACGACTTGCAGGCCCTTTATCGCGGTGAAGGCGTAGACGGCGCCCCAATAGCCGCCCGCCCTGTCGTGGTCGAGGACTAGCATGCGCCCATCTCCTCGACCTGGGGCTTGGCCAGTTTTGCCCGCCGCCTGGCTTTGAAATCGGGGTGATCCCGCGGCTGATCCTGCCAAACGCCGGCCGAAAATCCTTCGCCGACGCCCTCGAAGAAAGCCCGCATCTCGTCGAACCGACCTTTGCTCGCGAGCGCCGCGTTGATCACGGTCGCCAGCGAACTTGCTCCGGCGACGCCCATCAGCGGTCGCGCCGAAATCAAATTGGTGAAGTAGAGCGCCGGGATCGCGCGTTCCTTGGCCTTCTGCACGACTGGAGTCGTGCCGATCGCGATATCGGGCTCGAATTCTTCGAGCGCCGCGAGATCCTGCTGGAGCGAGGCGCGAAACTGAACCTTGACCCCCTTGGCCTCGAGCCATTCGCGATCGGCGTCCGAGAAACGCGTGCTTGGACACGCAGTGCCGACATATCGAAGATCCGCGCCGCTCTCGATCATGAGGCGCGCGACAAGCAATTCCGAACCTTCGTAGCCGGAGAGGATCGCGCGTCCGCGGATCGGGCTTCGGGCCAAGGCGGCTCCTATCGCGGGGAGCAGCTTGTTCTTCGCCGCGCCAACGAGGGCGGCAGCGACCCCGCAGGCCTCGCCGATCGAGTCGAGCCAAGCCGCGGCGCCTTCAATTCCAACTGGCGCGGAGCCGACGATCGGACGGCCGGCTGCCTCGAGCTCACGCACGCAGGCGGCGTAGAAGGGATGAATCGCGGCGACCGCCGCGCAATCAAGCGCGCCATAAAGCTCCCGCCATTCCCGCGTCGGAACCACGGGTCCCGCTGCAAGGCCCAGCATTTCGAGCATCGAACCGATTTGCACCGGGTCGGCCGGAAACATCTCGCCGAGCAGCGTAACGGTGGGTCTCTGCGAGCGTTGTCCGCGCGGAGCCTGAACCGGACCCTGCAGGGCTTCCAGCCGGGCGAAATTCAGCATCGCTCCGGACAGGACGTCCTTGGCTTCGGCATGAGTCGGCACCCCGAAACCGGGTACGTCGATACCGATGATGCGCACGCCGTTGATCTCCTTGGGCAGGAGGCGCAGCGGCACGCCGGAAGCGGTCGGGACGCACAGATTCATGACGACGATCGCGTCGTAATCGTCGGGGTCGGCCAGTTTGAAGACAGCGTCGCGAATGTCCTCGAACAGCTTCCCGGTCACGAGCGTTTCGGAGTTGAACGGCACATATCCGACGGTGCGTTTCGCGCCGTAGAAATGCGACGTGAACGTCAGGCCGTAGACGCAGCAGGCGGACCCACTGAGCACGCTGGCCGTCCGACGCATGCGGAGGCCGACCCGCAATGCGCCGAACGCGGGGCACATGCTCTGGGGCTGATCGTGCGGGCCGACGGGATAGTCGCGCGCGTACCGATCCAACGTCTCGTTCATCCCCGCGGCTTTGGCCGCTTCCCGAAGCGACTGCCGCCCGCTGCTGCAGCTCGGACCGTCAGCAACCGGTGGCGCCGTTAAAGCTGCCTCCGAGGCGGGCCCGGGGAGTGACGTTTGCGCGTTCTGGGTCACGAGCGGCTCAAGCCTTCTCAAACGGTGTCGTAGATGACTTCGAGAGACGGCTTCGATCTTGGCGTCGCTCCACACATGTCGGCCATCGTGGCCGGCTCGAGCGTCACGTGGCGTCCGACGGCTTCGCCCTTGAACAGGCCGAGCAGTTCATCCTGCGTCAGGGGCTTCGGGCGGTTGGGCGCGCACTCGGCAACATTGATCGCGAGCGTCTCGAAGAGCGGGGCCCAGCGGCTCTCGGGCCGTCCGATGATCTCGTAGTTGGCGCTCTTGCGGCGAATGTCGTCGTCAGCCGGTATCGAGGCGAGAATCGGAATTCCTGCCGCGGCGGCGAAGGCCTGCGCCTCCCCGGAGCCATCGTCCTTATTGATGACGAGACCGCCTACGCCGACATTGCCGCCGAGCCTGCGGAAGTATTCGACCGCGGAACATACGTTGTTGGCGACGTAGAGGGATTGCAGATCGTTCGATCCAACGACGATCACCTTCTGGCACATGTCGCGAGCGATCGGCAGGCCGAACCCGCCGCAAACCACATCGCCGAGGAAATCGAGCAGGACGAAATCGAACCCCCACTCATGGAATCCGAGCTTCTCCAAGAGCTCGAAGCCATGGATGATGCCGCGCCCGCCGCAGCCGCGGCCGACCTCGGGGCCGCCGAGCTCCATCGCGAAGACCCCGTCGCGCTTGAAGCAGACGTCTCCGATCTGCACCTGATCGCCGGCGAGCTTCTTCTTGGTCGACGTCTCGATGATCGTCGGGCATGCGCGTCCGCCGAAGAGCAGGGAAGTGGTGTCGCTCTTCGGGTCGCACCCGATCAGCAGAACCTTCTTGCCCTGGCGCG
Organism: uncultured Alphaproteobacteria bacterium; assembly: GCA_963772555.1. Taxonomy (GTDB): domain Bacteria; phylum Pseudomonadota; class Alphaproteobacteria; order Rhizobiales; family Beijerinckiaceae; genus Roseiarcus. Next base: position 289,364 of record CAVYXQ010000006.1, read on the forward strand.
CCAGCATGTACGAGAGATTGGCGAGCGCAAAACTCTTGCCGATGCCGCCTTTGCCGTAGATCGCGATGATCTGGGTCGCCTTCGACGCCTGTGTCGGCACGGGATCGGGCTCGACCGCCGCCTCCGCACGGAGGAGATGGGCGGGCGGAGCCGCGAGTTCCGCGGCGGTCAGGAATCCTTCCACGACGCTCATGAGCAAGACTTCCAGTCCAAGACCATCTTGAGGCAGGCCGGATCGTCGAAGGCGATCGGGTAGGCCGAGGGCGCTTCGGACGCAGGGCAGCGATGGGTGATGAGGCCGTCCAGCGACAGCCGGCCGGACTCCACAAGTCTCAAGACCTCGGAGAGATCGCCCTCGCGCCATTGCGCCGCAACCCTGATGCGCGCCTCGCGCATGAACGCCGGCGGGAAGGCGAGGCTCAGGCGATCGTAGAAGCCTGCGAGCACGATTTCGCCGCCCGCTCCGAGCCGTTGCACGAGGGTGTCGAGGACCGCCGCGTCGCCGCTGACGTCAAAAATCACGCGGTAGTCTGAGCGTCGGTCCTCCTCCGGCGAGGTCACTTCGTAGCCGACGGCGCCGCGAGCGCGATCGCTGTTCTTTTCCCATACGACCGGCGGTTTTCCGCCTGAGCCGACCGCGAGGCGGGCGAGCAGGCGACCAAGGACGCCGTGGCCGACAATGAGCGCGCCGTCGCTCGCCGCTGACCCGCCGAGCGCGTGCAGAGCGGTCGCCGCGAGCGCCAGCAGCACGGCTTTGTCGCCGAGCGCGACCGGCGCCGGAACAACGCGTGAGGCCGCGGCGACGAGATGCGAAGCGGCGCCGCCGTGCAGTCCGCGCACGGCTCCGAAGCATCGCGCGCCCGGCACGAAGACGCGCGCGCCGAGTTCGATCCCGGCTTCTGATCCCGCCTCCACGACCGTTCCGACGCTCTCGTAGCCAGGAACGAGCGGGTATCCCATTCCGGGGAACGGCGGCATCCGGCCGGTAAACAACAGCCGCTCCGTGCCGGCGCTAATGCCGCTCCACAGGGTTTCCACCACGACGTCCCCGGCCGCAGGCCTGTCGAGCGGGAGGCGGACCAGCGTCACGCGCTCCGGCTTTTCCAAAACGACCGCCAGGGAATTCAGCATGCCCGGCCTCTCTCAAAAAGATCAACTCCCTAGTGTCATCTTATAATGTCAGAATGAATCGTCAAGTAGAATTTACACAGAAAAGGCCATTAGCGCGCTCACCAGCAACGGACTGCTCGTCTTGATCACCCTGGCGCCCCGGAAACCGGAGTCGCTCAGAAGGCCGCCGACCTCCTGCGCCGTACGCGGTCGCCCGCGTCCCATGGCCAGCAGGTAAAAGCCGAAGTAAGCGTCGCCCATCGGTTCGGCGCCGCGCGCGCCGGACATCGGCTCCGCAACAACGATGACCCCGCCGCGCGGCAGAGCCGCGCGGATGGCGGCCAGGAGCGCACGCGCCGATTCGTCGTCGTGATCGTGCAGGACGCGGATCAGCGAGACGACGTCGGCGCCGACCGGGAGGGGATCCCGCAACATGTCGCCGCCGATCGCCTCGACCCGGCCAGAGAGACCGAGCGCGGCGAAATCTCTGCGCGCCCGCGCCGCGACCGGGGGAAGATCGAACAGCGTTAGCGCAAGGTTCGGCGCACGCCGCGCGGCGGCTGCGAGAAAGGCCCCGTCGCCGCCGCCGACGTCCATCAAGCGCTGATGCCGCGCGAAAGGGTAGGCGTCGAGAATGGATTCCGCGACGAGCGCTTGCGTCCGCGCCATCAGATCGCAGTACGGAGCGCAGCGTTCGCCGTCGTTGCCTGCCGCCGCCCGCTCGCCGCTTTCTCCAGGGCGATCGGCCGCATAAGGCCAGAATTGAGACAGCGCCGTATCGGCTTGGCCACGCAGAAGCCGCACCGGATCTCCGAGATCGGCGTAGAGAAGATCGTGATGTGCGACAAAGGCCGCGATTCCTGGGTTGCCGATCATCGCGGCCCCGAGATCGTCGAGCGCAAATCGATCGCCAGGCAGAGCGCGCAGGAGCCGCAACGATGCGGCCCCCTTGAGCAGCCGCCGCGCCGCCGGGACGCTGAGCCCCATCCGCGCCGCGAGGGTCTCGCAGTCCTTTGCACCGGCGCGGAGAAGCTCGAACACCTCGAGTTTGACGCAGGCGCTCAAGATCTGGGAATAGACGAAGCCCGCGCAGAGATCGAACAGCGCCCGCGCCTTGCGCTGCGCCAGTCTGCGCGTGAGCGGCGACGCCGCAGCCCACCTCTGGAAACGGGCGTCCGCGATCAATTGGCGACGCCAGTTCCTGAACCTTTCCGCGACGGCCGCCCCGGAAAGGTGGATCGAAAGGGCGGCCATGGCGCCCTCCCGTCACGCCGCAGCGCGAGCGAGCTGTTTGGGGAAGAGCCGACGGGTCTGCGCCGCGATAACCCCGCATAGCTCCGAGCGGCCCGGGCACGCCGGGATGGAGCCCGTCGCTGCTCTGACCAAGTCCTCGAGCCGGGCCTTTGCGCCGCCGACCCCGAGCTGCGCTGCGGCGTTCGGCCGACGCCGGGCGGCGTCCTGGCCGACGGGCTTTCCGAGTTCGTCGGCGTCGCAGAGCACGTCGCGCAGATCGTCGGCGACCTGATAGGCCTCGCCCAACTTTTCGCCGAGCATCCGCCACGGCTCGGGCTCAGCTCCGGCCGCCGCGGCGCCGACCATCGTCGATCCAACGAACAGGGCGCCGGTCTTCGCCCGCTGGTAGTCGACCAGCGGGATCGCCGCTTCGCATTCCCAGGCTTGGCCAGCGACGATGCCGCCCGGCGCGCCAACCGCAGCGGCGACGATTGAGAGCAGGGATCCGAGCCGGTCGGCCGCCGCCTCGCGCGCCAGCGTTTCGAACGCGAGCACGATCAGCGCGTCTCCCGCCAACACGGCTAACGGGGTTCCGAATCGGGCGTGTACGGAAGGCTTGCCGCGCCGCGTATCCGCGTCGTCAAAGCACGGCAAGTCGTCATGCACGAGCGAAGCGCAGTGCAGGAGTTCGATGGCGGCAGCGGCGGGCGTGGCCGCGAGGCGGTCGTCGCCGCACGCCCTCGACACCGCGAGACATAGCTGCGGTCGGATGCGATGCCCGCCGGGGAAGACCGCATCGAGGAGAGCCGCCGCGAGCAGCGGCGGGGCTCCGCCCTGCGCCCGTGCGACGGCGCGCTGCAAGGTTTGTTCGATGAGCTCCGAGGCTTGCATGGGTCCTCCGGCTTGTTGTGTCAATGCGGCTTGTCCATATACATGTCATTTGATATTGACACATATTCGGCCGGCGATCAACGCGTGTTTTCTGGGCCAGGGATGAGCGATGAGCGGCGGGTATTGGTCGTCGGCGCCGGCATGGGCGGGCTCGCCGCGGCGGTCGCGCTCTCCTCGCGAGGTCTTCGCGTGACCGCGCTCGAGGCGGCGGGCAAGCCGGGCGGGAAAATGCGGGAGGTCGAGTTCGAGCATTGGGGCGATCGACGCGGGGCCCACCGTTCTGACGATGCGCTGGGTCTTCGACCAGATGTTCGACTCGGCCGGATCGTCCTTATCCCAACGGGTGGGCCTGAGACGCGCCGAGAGAATTGCGCGCCACGCCTGGGCGGACGGCGCCCGACTTGATCTCTATTCCGACGTCGAGCGAAGCGCGGATGCGATCGCCCGTTTCGCCGGCGCGCGCGAGGCCGACGGCTATCGGCGCTTCTGCCGACGCGCGCAGGCGATCTATGAGACGTTGCGCGACAGCTTCATTTGCGGCGCGAGGACCGGGCCTCTCGGGCTTGCCGCGAGGGTCGGCGCTAGGCGCCTCCCGGATCTTGTGCGGATTTCGCCCTTCACGACCTTGTGGCGCGCGCTCGGCGGATATTTCGCCGATCCCCGCCTCAGACAGCTCTTCGGGCGCTACGCCACCTACTGCGGCTCGTCTCCATTCCTTGCCCCGGCGACGCTGATGCTGGTCGCTCACGTCGAACGCGAAGGCGTCTGGCTGGTCGATGGCGGCATGGCGCGGCTGGCGGAAGCGATGTGCGAGCTCGCGCGATCGCATGGGGCCGACTTTCGCTTCGGACGGCGGGCGACCCGGATTCTCGTCGAGAACGGCCGCGCGAGCGGAGTCGAGACGGACGACGGGCGGCGGATCGCAGCGGACGCGATCATTTGGAACGGCGATGTCCGCGCCCTCGCAGACGGATGCCTCGGACCCGAGCCGGCGCGTGCGGTCGCAGCGACGCGGCCCGGAGAGCTGTCGTTGTCCGCCATCACCTGGACGATGACGGCGCGGACCGAGGGATTCCCGCTCATCCGGCACAACGTTTTCTTCTCGCAGGACTACCGGTCGGAGTTCGACGCTATTTTTGCGCGCGCGCGCCTGCCCTCCAACCCGACCGTCTACGTTTGCGCCCAGGATCGCGACGGAGACGACAGCCGCGACTTGGCTCGCCCGCGCGAGCGCCTGTTCTGTCTCGTCAACGCGCCCGCGCGAGCTCCCGGCCAGACCCTCGATGAAATGGAGATGCGTTCATGCGAGCAAGCCGCTTTCCGTCTCCTCGAGAGATGCGGTCTGAGGATCGAGCGAGAACCGGACTCGATCCGGCGAACGACGCCCGAGGATTTCGCCAGGCTGTATCCATCGACGCTGGGTGCGCTTTACGGCCGGGCGACGCACGGCTGGAGAGCCTCGTTTCAGCGCGAAGGATCCACGACCAAACTTCCGAGTCTCTATCTTGCGGGGGGCAGCCTTCACCCGGGGCCGGGAGTGCCGATGGCGGCGCTGTCGGGCCGGCAGGCGGCGCTTTGCGTGATGCGGGACCTTGTTTCGACAAGGAGGTCGAGCCCGGCGGCTATGCCTGGTGGTACGTCGACGCGATCAGCGACGATCGGCGATATGGCCTGACCGTCATCGCCTTCATCGGCAGCGTCTTCTCGCCTTACTATGCGTGGACGGGCCGGCGCGACCCGATGAATCATTGCGCGTTCAATGTGGCGCTCTACGGACCCCGCGCCTCGCTCTGGGCCATGACCGAGCGGGGGCGATCGGCGGTGGCGCGGAGCCGCGGATCGCTGGCGATTGGCCGTTCGACCGCAAGCTGGGACGGCGGCGCGCTTGCGCTCACGATCGAGGAACGGGCCTCGCCGATTCCCCGCCGCATCCGCGGACGCATCGAGGTCCGCCCGGAGGCGATCAATTCCAGAGCCTTCGTCCTCGAGACGCAGGGACAACACTGGTGGCGGACCCTCGCCCCACGGGCGGACGTGACAGTCAAGTTCGACGCGCCCGATCTGAATTGGCGCGGCGCCGGCTATTTCGACCAGAACGCCGGCGCCGAGCCGATTGAGCGAGCGTTTTCCCACTGGAGCTGGTCGCGCGCGGCCACTCGCGATGGGGCGGCAATTCTCTACGACGCCGTCCGAAAACGCGAAGGGCCGCTGTCGCTGGCGTTGGCTTTCGATCGCAATGCCGGCTGCGAAGGTCGAGAGCCGCCGCTGTCCGCCGCCCTGCCTCGGACGCGCTGGGGTCTTGCTCGCGCGACGCGCGCCGACGATGGGCGAGCCTCGGCTCGTCGTTCCCTGGAGGACACGCCCTTTTATTCGCGAGGCCTCGTCACTCACAGGTTATTTGGCGAGCGCGTCGAATTGATGCACGAAAGCCTGTCGCTCGACCGTTTCGCCAACCCGGTCGTCCGTCTGATGCTGCCGTTCCGCATGCCGAGAGCGTAGCCGAACGCATTAGGCCGATCACTGCTTGGACTGGTCAGTTCGTTCGTTCTGAAGCCTTCTCTTCTTGGCTTGCGAGACGGAGTGAAGCTGCCACGAAGGCCAGAACGACTCCGAAAGAGAAAAGCATCTCGACGATGCCATAGTAGCGGTCCATCGGGTCAGTCCCCGAATCGCTCGGCGCGCTGCAGCCGCTCGAGCGTGTCGAGGACTCCGACGAACGAATCGCGCCAGTCGAAGATCGGCCGAGGCGGGCGCCGTGGGGCGCGACAATCATTTGCCGTGGCCTCGATGAGAAAGCGCGCGTATTCGGGCTCGGGCGACGGCATGTCTTCCGGCAACCGGACGCAGGAGGCGATCGCCTTCCCGAGCAGTTGAATTTTGCGCGACCCCGAGACCCGCGCCCGCCCGGAAACCGAATCGAATCCGGCGCATTCGATTTCTCGACCGATTTCGGCATAGATGAACGCCGCCGCGAGAATCGCGGGACGGCAACTCGCGGGCAAAAGCGCGACCCCAGTGCAGGCGCGCCGGTAGAGCGTCTGCGCTTCCCCGAGCAGTCTGGCGACAACGCGCCGCAGCCCCCTGTTGGGCTTTGGATCGGCGAGCCACGTGCCGGGATGAATCCCCTCTTCCCGCAACCATTCCATGGGAAGGTAGAGCCTGCCTAGTCGGGCGTCCTCGCCGACGTCGCGCGCGATGTTCGTCAGTTGCATCGCGACGCCAAGATCGCAGGCCCGGGCGAGCGCTTGCGGCGAGCGCACGCCCATGATCAGCGTCATGATCACGCCGACCGAGCCAGCGACGCGAGCAGCATAGTCGAAAAGTTCATCGAGCGTTTCGTAGGTTCGGCCTTCGGCGTCCCACGCGAGTCCTTCCATGAGCGCCTCGGGAAGAGCCAGCGGGATCGCGCAGCGGCGAATGAGATCGGCCATCGCCCGATCAGGCGCGTAGGGCAGCGGCCGGCCTTGCGCCGCCCGGGCCAAGCGCTCACGCAAGCGGGCGACTGCGTCCTTCGAGTCGCCGCCGAGGTCGACCGCGTCGTCCGAAAGCCGGCAGAAGGCATAGAGCCCGAAGGCTGACCGCCGCACATCGGCTGGCAAGAGCCGGGAGGCGGAGTAGAACGATCGCGATCCTTCCCGGATGGCGCGACGGCACGTCCGATGATCGTTGCGGCTCGCCAGATCAAAGAAAAACCGAGGCATGCGGAGCGACCTTGTCAAGAACCCGCGCTGAAGACAGGACGCCCGGCAAGCCTGCGCCCGGATGGGCGCCCGCGCCCACCAGGAAGAGATTGCGGACGTCCTCGCTTGCGTTGTGCGGTCGGAACCACGCGCTCTGCGTCAGAACGGGCTCGAGGCCGAAGCCTGCACCGCGGTAGGCGTTCAGCCGGTTCTGAAAGTCGAGCGGGGTCGCCATTCGCGAGGTGACGATCGCCTGCGACAGTCCGGGCAGAAGAGACGCCTCGAGCGCGCCCTCGATCGCTTTTCGGTAAGGTTCGGCCTCGATCCGCCAATCTTGTCCGCCGAGCAGATTGGGCGTGGGCGAAAGCACATAGAACGCGTCGCAACCCCGCGGCGCGAGGGAGGGGTCTGTCGCTGTCGGCCGATGCAGATAGAGGCTGAAGTCGGGCGCAAGGCGCTTCCGTTCGAAAATGTCTCGGAGGAGCTCGCGATAGCGTGGACCCAGCAGGATCGTGTGATGAGCGACGTCCTCGTATCGCCGGTCGACGCCAAAGTACCAGACGAAGAGACCCATCGAGTAGCGCGCGCTGTCGATCTTGCGGTCTGTCCATCGTTTGCGCGCGGCGGCGGGCACGAGATAACGATACGTCCAGGCCGAATCGGCGTTGGAGACGACAACGCTCGCGCGGATCGTCTCTCCTGAAGCAAGCCTCACCCCCGTCGCGGCGCCGTCCTCGACCAGGATCGAGGCGACTTCTTCGCCACACCGCAACTCTCCACCCTGCGACGCAATCAGTTTGACGAGTCCGTTGACGACCGTTCCCGTGCCGCCCATGGCGAAGTGCACGCCCCAACGCTTTTCCAGAAATGGGATCAGGCAATAGATCGCGCTGGCGCGGAAGGGATTGCCGCCGATGAGAAGCGGATGAAAGCTGAATACCGTGCGCAGGCGTTCGTCGCGGAAATATTTCGACACGAGCCCGTAAACGCTGCGATGGCCTCCGAGCCGAACGAGATCGCCGGCGATGCGGGCCATGTCGCCGAGGGAATTGAACGGAGCGTCTCCGAGCTGCTCGAAGCCGATCCGGTAGATGTCTTGACTTCGACGCATGAAGGATTCCAGCCCCGCCAGGTCGCCGGGATTGAAGCGGGCGACCTCGGCGCGCATCGCAGCATCGTCTGCGCTGACGTGGAAGACATCCCCGTCATGGAAGCGAATCTGATAGAAGGGCGACATCGAGCGCAATTCGACGTCGTCTTCCATCCGCCGTCCGCACAGCGCCCACAATTCCTCGAAGAGAAACGGCGCCGTGACGATCGTCGGGCCCGTATCGAAGGTGAAGCCGTCCTGCCGCACGACATAGGCGCGTCCTCCGGGGGCATCGAGCTTCTCGAGAACCGTGGCGCGATAGCCGCGCGCGCCAAGACGCACTGCCGCGGCCAGTCCGCCGAAGCCACTGCCGATCACCACCGCCCGGGGACGCGGGTGGGACAGGATCGAGCGAGGCGGGGGCCGAGCGATCGTCAACATGGCTTGACACTATAATGGTCAATGCAACTTGATCAAGCTGAAAGGGGCGTCCGAGGCGCCGTTCCCTATAGCGGGCGGACAGCAACAAGTCGCGCAGGGCGGCTGGAATGACGGGCCGCGCGAAGGAAGCTTTTTCCTCGGAGTCCCAACGCTGTCGATAGCAGAGATTTCAGGGTCCGGGGCCGGCCGGCGGCCGGGCTTCTGCGACCACGCTGGCGCGCGCCGCGTGGCGCAAAATGAGTTCGCAAACCTTTTCAGGATGTTCCTCGTGGGCCAGATGGCCTGCATGGCGGATCGTCTCGACGATGGCGCCAGGAATCTCGGCCGCGATGACGGTCGCCCCTTGCGGCGGCACTGCCTTGTCGTTCTCCCCCACGATCAGGACCACCTTGGCCTTGATCTGCGGGAGTTCCCGGCGCAGTCGGGTCAATTCCCAGTTCGCCATCATGCCGAGCGCCCCGGCGACATGGCCCGGATTGCCAAGCAGGCGAGCGTAAAGATCGAGGCTGCGCCGTCCAATCTTGGAGCCGGTTCCGCGCAGCAGGTTCCCGACCGTCGCATGGTCGGCCGACCACGCGAACAACCGCGGTGTGAACGGGTTGAGAAACAGCAGCTTGGCCATCGAGGGAAAAAGAAAGCGGGCCGCGCCTTCGAAGGGAAGAAAGGCGCCGTTGAGGCTGACGAAGAGGTCCGGTGCGATGGCCCCGTCGAGGCAAAGGCGGGCGAGGATCGCGGCCCCGGCCGAATGCCCGACGGCAATCTCGGGGCGGCAGTCGAGCCTGCTCAGCAGCGCTCTCACTGAATGCGCCATTCCGGGTAGCGACAGGTCAGGCGTCCGTTTTGCGCTGGTGAAGCCGTGCTCCGGCAGATCTGGCGCGACAACATCAAAGTGTCGCGCGAGCATCGGCGAGAGAGCCTCCCAGGAGTGGGTCGAGGCGCCGGTGCCGTGCAGCATCAGGAGCGCCGGGCCCTCTCCCATTCTTTGGACGTGCCAGCGCAAGTCGCCCGCTTCAACAAAAGCGCTGCCGTCACGGTTTGGCCAGTCGGCGCCGTCGCGCGCGAAAGCCAGCCGCTCGAAGCTCCACAACATGAGCCTACAGTCTCGACCGTTTCGACACTGCACGAACGGCCTCGTTGACGAGGGCGGCGTCGACGAGCGGCAGCTTCACGTATCGAGCGCGCATTGCGTCGGCGATTTGCAGGGTTGGAGCTGCTTCGCCGCGGTGAAAAGGAGCAGACGTATCGATCGCGAGCGCAGGAATCCCCGCCGCGCGAAGCCGACGACCGGCGTCGAGCGCGTCCTCCATCGCGCGGGCGTGTCCCCCCTTTCCATCTCGGCCGACATTCGCCCGTCCGTCGGTCATCAGGACCACCAGCGGCGATCGCCCTTTGCGCCGGATCTGGTCCGCGAGCGCAAGGCCTGCGTCGAGGGCGCTCGCGAGCGGCGTTCCGCCGCCGCCCGGCAGCCCCGCCAGCCGCCGCCGGGCGCGGGCGGTGGAGCGGGTCGGCGGCAGGACGATCTCGGCGCTCTGTCCGCGGAAGGCGATCAGCGCAACGCTGTCGCGCCGCACGTAGCAGTCCGCGAGCAACAGTTCGATCGCGCCCTTGACCTCGGCGAGCCGACGCATGGCCGAAGATCCGGAAGCGTCGACGACGAAGATCGTCGTCGCGCCACGCGGCTGACGATAGCGAACGACGCGGAAATCCTCGGGCCGGACGATAATGGTCCGTTGGCCGCGCAGAGAATCGCGCTGACGGAGCGATTGCCAGGGAGCCGCGGCGCGCAAAGTCGAGATGAGGCTCAGGCGACCTTCCCTCGGCGAGCCCGCGCGGTCGCCGATCGGACGGCCGCGGCGCGTCGAGATTTGCCGGTCTCCCGACTTTCCCTGACCTGACGATCTCGTTCGCGCCGCCTCGCGGGCTTCCAGTTGCGCAAGCAACGCATCCGGGATCGCAGCCTTGGCCGCCGCCAGCACGACATTCTCAAGCGTCTTCGACGTCCGTTCGTTCGAATGCGCCGCCTGCTCCTCGCGATCCTCCTCCTCAGACCCGGCCGAAGGGGCAGCGTCTTTGGGCTCATCCGCCGGGAGAAGCGTGGCGCGGGGCGCGAGCGTCAGCATGGCGGCGAGCGCCACGTCCTCATCCTCGATCCGCGTGCGGCCGTCGAGCGCGCAGATCGTCCGTGCGGCGCGAAGAGCAAAAAGAGGGGCGCGCAGCGACGGGACCCCCAACTGGGCTGCGGCGGAGACCAACGCCGCGACGACCGACGGATCCGCTGCGATGCGAGGCAGGCGGGCGCGCGCAGCCTCAAAGTCGACCGCGCCGGCGCTGGGCTCGATGTCGCGCGCGCTCAACGCGCCCAGGCCGACGACATAGGCGCACCGTTCGAGAAGGATTGCGGGCAGCGTCTCGTTGTCGTCGCGCCCCTCGTCGAGGGCGACGAAGCCGAAGCGCGCCGGCGAGCGAAGAGCGAGTCCGTCGCGCTCGATCGCGACCATCTCGGTATCAAGGGCGGAGGCGAGCCGGGCTGAGGTTCCTGGCGGTATGCGTTCCGCCATCGCCAGCACGAGAACGCCGCCGTGAGTCTGTGCGAGGACACCCATTTCCGCGATCGGCCGGGCCGCCCTCATCGTCGCCGCGATGTCGAGCCCCCCGAGAAGCCTGTCGTCGGCGATCGACGCCGGGATACGCCGGATGGGCGCCTGTGGAGCGAGCGCATTGGCCAGACATTGCAGCCACGCGTCGCGCGCCGGGCCTGGCCCACTTCTGATCGCCACGCCGATGCCGAGCGGATCAAGGGCGAAGACCACAGCCGCGAGACGCGCTCGTTGCCATGCCGACGCGGCGGCGCAAGCTCCAGTCAAGGCGAAAAAATCTCCTCAACTGCGCGTTGCACGCGGGTAGCGGAGCCCGAGTTGTCGAGTGGATTGCGCCTGAGCCTGTGGCTCAGCGCTATCGGCGCAATCCGCCGTAACTCGGCGTCGCCGACCGTCGCCTTGCCATCGAGGCTTGCAAGCGCTCGGGCCGCGCGAATGAGCGTCAATTCGCCGCGAAGGCCGTCCGTGCCGAGTGAGAGACAGAGGCGCGTCACGGTGTCGAAAGCGCAGTCGGGGGTCACGATCGAGGCGAGGCCGGCCCGCGCAGCGTCAATACGCTTGCGGAGCTTGCGCTCTTCTCCCGACCATTTCTTGAGAAAGGCGTTCGGATCGCGCTCGTAGGCGTCCCGCCGCTTGACCACCTCGATTCGCGTCGGCACGTCCGTCGGCGTCCTGACATCCACCGCAAGCCCGAAACGGTCAAGAAGCTGAGGGCGCAACTCGCCCTCTTCGGGATTGCCGCTGCCGATCAGCACAAAGCGTGCCGGATGGCGCAGGCTCAAGCCCTCGCGTTCGACGACATTCACACCGGAGGCCGCCACATCAAGGAGGAGATCAACAAGATGATCCTCCAGGAGATTGACCTCGTCGATGTAGAGAAAGCCGCGATTGGCCTGCGCAAGCAGCCCCGGCTCGAAGGCTTTTTCACCGCTCGAAAGCGCCCGTTCGAGATTGAGCGCGCCGACGACGCGATCTTCGGTCGCGCCGAGCGGGAGTTCCACCACCGGGACCGGCTGCGATGCGCTTTTGAGCGCGCCGCGCGGCGCGCCGGCGCCGCAGATCCCGCAGAGCTCCGCGGGCGCGGAGGGTTCGCAATGATAGGGGCACCCGACGACAGCGCGCATTTCTGGCAGCAGCGCAGCCAAGGCGCGCACCGCGGTCGATTTTCCCGTTCCTCGGTCACCAAAAGCAAGGACGCCGCCGATCGCCGGATCGACCGCGGCGATCAGGAAGGCGATTTTCATCTCGTCTTGGCCTACGATCGCGGAAAAAGGAAAAGGCCTGTGCATTCCGAGCTCTTGGTCCAATCAGGCGGAGGTCGGCTGGCGGCGCGGCAACCTCTTGAGATTCCTTCATCCGCCTAAGCCCAAATCCTTCCCGGCGCCGAAAGATCGGTTGCCCGCGCCGGGCCAAACTGTCCACTTTGTGGAACATGTCGCCGGCATGGTGTCAATTGAAGTTGTCAAGGATCTGATGCGTGGGGGTGGAGCTGGAAATCCAGAACGCAGGAAGCAGCGTATTTAAGGGGATTAAAGAACGTCTCTCCGCTGCGATGCGTGCGGATGTCGGATCGCATGGAGCAAGGATAGGGAGTCGATCATGCGAATTGCGCACCTTGTTGTCGCGGTTTCGACAGGCGTCGTCGCCCTCGCGTTGCTCGTCGGGGCGGCCTCGGCCGTGGAAGAGCCGCCCCACAATGTGGTGGCGCGTAATGGAAATTTCGAAATTCGCGACTATCCGGCGCTCTCCGTCGCAGAGCTGACCATGCAAGGCGATCGGAACTCAGTTGCCTACGGGGGTTTTCGCAAGCTTGCAGGGTTTATTTTCGGAGCCAACTCGCGCAAACAGAGCCTTCAGATGACCGCGCCCGTCATCGAAGTGCCGACCGAGGATGGGATGACGACAACCTCGCGCAGAGATTCCGCCGGATCGAGCCCCAGTTGGGTGATCCGGTTCGTGATGCCCCGCGGGCTCTCGCTTGCCGCTCTGCCGAAGCCCGACGACCCCTCCATCAGGCTGCGGGAGGAGCCGCCGACCCGCTTCGCCGTCCTCCGCTTCTCGGGTCTCGCCGGCGACACCGCCGTCGCGGCGGAGACCGCCGAGCTCGAGTCGATACTGAAAGCCCGTCAACTCGTTCCTGCTGGAGCGCCGATCATCGCCCAATACGATCCGCCCTGGACGTTGTGGTTCCTGCGTCGCAACGAAATAATGATTCCAATCAAGTTATGAAACAGCGCCATCCTTCGCGCTGCAGAAGCCTGAGCGCTGCAAGTTTGCTTTGCATGAGGCGCTCGGCGACAGTCTCTGAGAGCTCAGCGAGATGACGAGCGATTGCCCGTGTTCAGTACATATAGCTCAGCGCCGCAAACGCGACGGCCGGGGCAATAAGTATCCAAAGCCAGATCACGATTTCCATCATTTTTCTCCCGGTGATTGCGGCCGACCGACGGCGCGCGCAGCAAAAAACGGAACCGATGAGAGAATGTTCCTAAGATCGTGCAACTGGAGGCGCTCGGGTCAAGCCAGTTGGTTCCGCCTTAATCGCGCGGCTAACTCCGCCGAGAAGGGCTAATGCTCCGGACACACGAACGGCGCCTCGTTCCGGATCACCTTCGACAACGCGATGCAACGCATCGCGGCTCGGGATGAGGATTGGAGGAGCAGCTTGGGAGTCACAAGGCGCCGAAAAAGGGAGCCATTGAAAGACAGCGACCACGACCAGCGCCTGTTCGATTGCGGGGCTGAGCCATTCCCCGCGCCCCGCGTCGGCTTTATTGTCTTGTGTCGTTTCCTGCGAAAGCGATCGTCGCGCCCGACCCTCGCCTCGAAAACTCGAAGCGCGTTTGCTCCTTGAGGAGATGCCGACGTTGAGACCCTTGCGCCTCGCCGCCTTCGCCCTGCTTTTGCTCGCGCCGGCCGGCGCGTGCGCCGATCCAGCGCCGATCCTGTCGCCTTTCGCCACCGCGCTCCCGGTCGTCGCCAAGCACGGGATGGTGGTGACCCAGGAGGCGGCGGCCTCGAAGGTCGGCCTCGACGTGTTGCGGCTCGGCGGCAATGCGGTCGACGCGGCGGTCGCGGTCGGCTTTGCGCTCGCGGTGACCTTGCCCCGGGCCGGCAACCTCGGCGGCGGCGGCTTCATTCTGATCCACCGGGCCGATCTCGGCACGACGACCGCGATCGACTACCGGGAGACCGCGCCGGCGGCGACGACGAAAGACGTCTTTCTCGACGCCAACGGCGAGGCCGACCCGTTCAAGTCACGCTATTCCGGCCTCGCAATCGGAGTACCGGGGACGGTCGCCGGGCTCGAACTGGCGTGGCGCAAATACGGCTCGGGGAAGTTCACCTTCGCCGAACTGATCGCGCCGGCCGCGGCGCTCGCCCGCCAAGGGCTCACCGTCGGCGAGGACGTCGCCGACACTCTGCCCTTCGCCGCGCCGGTCTTCGCTAGGCATCCTTCGTCCGCGCGTATTTATCTGAGGCCCGATGGCGGCGTGCCGCAGACCGGCGACCACATCACGCTCGATGATCTCGCCGCCACTCTGGACACGATCGCAAGCCAGGGCGCTGCGGGCTTTTACACGGGGCCGGTCGCAGCGAAGATCGTCGCCGCGGTGCAGGCGGCCGGCGGCCGGATGACGATGGACGATCTCGCCAGCTACCGCGCCGTCGAGCGGAAGCCGGTCAGCGGAACCTATCGCGGCTATACGATCGTCTCCATGCCGCCGCCCTCGTCGGGGGGCGTGCATGTCATTGAGATTCTCAACATCCTCGAAGGCTATCCCCTCGGCGAACAGGGCCTCAACTCGGCTGCGTCGCTGCACGAGATGGCCGAAGCGGAAAAGCTCGCCTATGCGGATCGCGCCGCCTATCTGGGAGACCCCGATTTCGTCAAAATCCCGCTCGCCGGGCTGGTCTCGAAGGCCTATGCCGAGAAATTACGCGCGCTCATTTCGCCGACCCACGCCCGCCCCGCCAGCGACATTCGCCCCGGCGCTCCTGAGCGCTACGAGAGCGACCAGACGACGCATTTTTCCATCGTCGACAGCGACGGCAACGCCGTCGCCAACACCTATACGCTGAATGTGCCCTACGGCTCCGGCCTCGTCGCCGACGGCACCGGCGTTCTGCTCAACAACGAGCTCGACGATTTCGCCGCCAAGCCCGGCGCCGCCAATGTCTATGGGCTGATGGGCGGCGACGCCAACGCGCCGGGCCCTATGAGGCGTCCGGTGTCGTCGATGACTCCGACGTTTGTGCTCAAGGACGGCAGGATCGCGCTCGTCACCGGCAGTCCGGGCGGCTCTCACATCATCACGACCGTCCTGCAGGTCATCGTCAACGTCATCGACCATGGCCTCAACGTGGCGGAAGCGGAGAACGCGCCGCGCGCGCATGACCAGCTCTATCCGGACGAACTCAGGATCGAACGCGGTGTCTCCGAGGACACGGTGCGCCTCCTCGAGGCGATGGGCCACAAGGTCGTGGTGCGCGAGTCGATGGGCTCGGCCAACACGATCGCGCGCTCGCCCGACGGCGTGTTGACCGGCGCATCCGACCTGCGCCAGCGGGGCACGCTGGCGGTGGGATTTTGAAAGCGCAGCCGCCCTCTTGCCGCGCTCGTACAAGGACCAGCTCATGACTTTGAATGTCGGCGTCATCGGCGTCGGGATGATTGGCCAGGATCATCTTCGCCGGCTGACCACGGTCCTGCCTGGCGCGAACGTCGTCGCGGTCAGCGATGTCAACGCGGCGCGGGCGAAGGAGGTCGCCTCTCGCCTCGCCGGCGGCAAGCTTTATGCGACCGGCGAAGACCTGATTGCTGCCCGGGAGGTCGAGGGGGTGGTCGTGACCTCCTGGGGTCCGACCCATGCGGGCTATGTTCTCGCCGCAATCAGGGCGGGGAAGCCGGTTTTCTGCGAGAAGCCGCTTGCCGACACGGAGAACGACTGCGCAGCGATCATCAATGCGGAAGTCGCATTCGGGCGCAAACTCGTGCAGGTCGGCTTCATGCGCCGCTTCGATCCGCAGTACCGGGCGATGCAGAAGACGATCGCCTCCGGGGCCATCGGCGCGCCGCTCATCTTCCAGAGCGTGCATCGCAATCCGTCGACGCCCGCTCACTACACCAGGCACATGGCGCTGACCGATACGGCGGTGCACGATATCGACATCGCGCGCTTCCTGCTCGACGACGAGCCGACCGCCGTCTCCGTCAAGGTCCCGCGCAAGAACAGCCGCAGCGGCGAACTGTCTGATCCGTTGTTCACGCTCCTCGAGATGCGCTCCGGGGCGCTGGTCGCCATCGAGACCTCGGTCAGCATCGTCTATGGCTACGACATCCGCGGCGAGGTGATCGGCGAGACAGGTGTCGTGACCCTGGCGGAACACAATGACGTGGTCCTCAGGAGCAACGGCGCCTACAGCGGCCGGGTCCCGGCCGACTGGCGCGAACGGTTCGTCGCCGCATTCGACGCAGAGTTCCGCGAATGGCTTTCAGCCGCTGCGAACGGCGGCGCCGCCGGTCCAAGTTCATGGGACGGCTATGTCGCGACAGTCGTCTCCACCGCCGCCGTCAGGGCGATGGGAACCGGCGAGCGTGAGACGATCAAGCTTCGCGAAAGACCGGCGCTCTATGCGTAGCGTTCCGCCTGCAGAGGGCGCCTCAGTCACCCTGCCCCGCCGCTGGACTCGTCCATGAGGCTGTAGAGCATTCGCGCCTCGGGCGCGGGGCCGCGGCGCGCTCCGAGCGACTCGACCCTGACCGCGAGCCATCGCGGCCCTTGCGCGAAGGTGAGAACGTCGCCGCAGCGCACCGCCCTGCTGGGCTTGTCCATCGGCGCCCTCGACCCGCTGCGGGAAAGGCGGACGCCGCCTTCTTCGATGATGCGCGCTGCGAGGCTGCGTGTCTTGAAGAACCGGGCCCGCCATAACCAGACGTCGACGCGGCAGCCGTCGGCCGCCTCGCTCAACTCGGATTCCCGGCCGCCGCGGCCCTGCGACGCCCCGTCCGCCGGCGCCGCGAACGTCGATCTGCGGCGTCTGGCGGTTTCGCGCGCGGCTGACCGGCGGGCGCAGCCGTCGGGGCGCTTCGAGCCGCAGCGCGGATCGCGATCGATCGTCGACGCCACTGGCTTGCGCCCGCGGCGTCGGCCTTGCGAATGCGCGTGAACCCCAGCGCGCACAAAATCTGTTCCGCCTGCCCCAGATCCCAGCCAAGCCCGGACGCGAGGCTCGCCGTCAATTCGATGATCGGGGGCCCGTCCGAGTTGGCGCGCGCCAGCGCGTCAAGCCTCTCGAGCGCGAGCGCTGGAACGGCGAAGCCCGCGACCGCGCGAAGACCACGGAGGCTGAGCGCCTCGGGCGGCGGGGGCGGATGCGGCAAGACGGTGAGGTCCCCGTCGTTGGGGCGCCAGCGCGGCGCGGCCAGTTCGGCGAACACCGTGCCGATCGCCTGCGCTTCGGGCGTAAGCAAGGCCGGAAGGAAGAGTGAGAACGCGCCGAACCGCACGCCTAGGCTCTTCAGAACGCGACGCTCATTGCGGCTGAGCGCCCGTATGTGCTCATCCGCGCGCCGGCGGTCCAGGATGCCGAAGCGCTCGACCAACTGATAGGCGACGCCGCGCGGGAGCCCTTTCAGCTGCCCGTCCGAGATCGCCTCTGTAAGGCGCTTCAGCGGCGCCAGTCTGCGGCTTGCCTCGCCGGCGACGTAAGCCTCGAGTCGCCGCGCCGCCCGCTCGCGCGCCGCGTCCGCGGCGATTTCGCCGATCAGGCGGACCCGCGGCTTGAACGGCCCTCCGCCGCAAATCTGGCCCGCGGCCAATCCTCGCCACGCCACGACGCCGCCTTCGAGCGCGAAGGCTTCGTCGCCCTCGGCCGCAAGCTCGCCCAGCCGGCGAGCGATTTCGGGAGCCACGACCCTCTCGACAGCGCCGCGCAGCGCCCGGTTTTCGAGTTCCAACTCGCCACGCTCGGGCTCGAAGCAGACGCCAATGAGCCGGCCCACGACATGGCCCTCGACAGTCACCGCGCCGTCCGCGCCGATGCCGCCGACAATCGGCCCGGCTTGCCGGCTGAGCGACCGCAGGAGCGTGCTCGTGCGGCGGTCGACGAAGCGCTGCATCAGCGATTGATGCAGCGTGTCGGACAGCCGGTCCTCGAGGTCCCGCGCGCGGCCCTGCCAGGCTTGCGGGTCGGCGAGCCAGTCGGCGCGATTGGCGATATAGGCGAGCGTCCTGACCCGCGCGAGGCGCATCGAGAGCGAATCGATGTCGCGGTCAGTCCGGTCCAGCGCGGAGAACTGGCCCTGCATCCAATCCCCAGGAACGCGCCGGTCGCCTTGGGTGAGGTGCTCGAATAGACTGCCGATCAAGCGGCTGTGCTCGTCCTGCGTCGTCTTGCGAAAATCCGGCGTCTGACACGCCTCCCACAGGCGCACGAGATTTGCGCGGTCCCGCGAACGCCGGGTGACCATTTCGTCGCGCGAAAGGAGTCTGAGGGTCGTCTCGTCCTGGCTTTCCTCGGAGAGCCGCAGTCCCGGCGCCGTCGGCGGCGCCGCCAGCGAGCGGATGAGGCCTTGCAGCGACCCGAAATCGAGCTCCGAGTTGCGCCATTCGGCGGCCGGCGCCGGCGGGAAAACGTGGCCCTCGACAGCGGCGACAACCCCGGGTTCGAGGTCCGGCGCCTCGCCGGTGACGCCGAAACCGCCATCCCTGCGGAACCGCCCGGCCCGCCCGGCGATCTGGCCGATCTCCTGCGCGTGCAGGCTCCGCGTGCGGCGCCCGTCGAACTTGCGCAGGCCGGCGAAGGCGACATGGTCGACATCCATGTTGAGGCCCATGCCGATGGCGTCGGTCGCCACCAGGAAGTCGACCTCGCCGGACTGGAAGAGTTCGACCTGGGCGTTGCGGGTGCGCGGGCTCAGCGACCCCATCACCACTGCCGCCCCGCCGCGATGGCGACGGATCAGTTCGGCGATCGCATAGACGGCCTCGGCCGAGAAGCCGACAATGGCGCTCCGCCGCGGCAGTCGCGTCAGCTTCTTCGGACCGTTGTAGCGAAGCGTCGAAAGCCGCTCGCGGAACTGGATGACGGCGCCGGGGCAGAGACGGCGGATGAGCGGCGCCATGGTCGCCGCGCCCATGAGCATCGTCTCCGCCGCGCCTCTGGCATGCAGCAGCCGATGGGTGAAGACGTGGCCGCGTTCCGGGTCGGCGCACAGCTCGAATCTCGTCGACCGCCAGGAATTCGACCCTACGGTCGAGCGGCATCGCCTCGACCGTACAGACAAAATACTGCGGATTGGCCGGCACGATCTTTTCCTCGCCGGTGATCAGCGCGACGCGGCCAGCGCCGCGCGCCGTGGCCACGCGGTCGTAGATTTCCCGCGCCAGAAGCCGCAACGGCAGACCGATCATGCCGGTCGCATGCGCGAGCATGCGCTCGACGGCCAAATGAGTCTTTCCGGTGTTGGTGGGCCCAAGGACGGCGACGAGACGCGAGCTGAGCGGCGAGTCGTTCATGAGCCGAATGTGGAGGAGGATGCGCCGCGGCGCAAGACTTGGCCCTGCCGCCTGTCGCGCCAAGGACCACGCTGCGCTCATCGACGACCGGGTGACCCTGGCTCGACGGCATTGGCGCGGTCTGAAAGAAGACCAGACCTCACCCGGACATGATGCGGGCGCGGCTCGCCGGGTCACTTTATTCCCGCCTCCCTGGTCGACAGCTGTTTCACCACGCTCGACGCTCCGGGCGGCTAGCCCGACGTCATTACGCTGCCGGCGGACGCAAACCTCGCTGAGGCGGTCCCGAAGCCCGCAGCCGACCTCGCGAAGCCTCTGACGGTCTTGCGGTCCGCCGCCAACTGCGTCACGCTCCGGCGGCGCGCGCAATCAAATCGGGAGGGACTTGCGATGCATCATGGGCAAATCGAGGGGACGAGCATTGCCGTCCTCGATCCGCGCTTCAAGGCTTTGTTCGCCGGCTATGCGCGCGTCGAGCGCCACTGGACCGGCGCCGTCTGGTCGGAGGGCCCCGCCTGGTTTGCTCCCGGACGCTATCTCATATGGTCGGACATCCCCAACAATCGCATGCTGCGCTACATCGAACCCACAGGCACGGTCTCGGTGTTCCGCGATCCCTCCAACAACTCGAACGGCAACACCGTCGACAATCAGGGGCGCCTCGTCACGTGCGAGCACCTGACGCGGCGCGTGACACGGACCGAAGTCGACGGCTCGATTTCGGTCGTCGCGGACAAATGGCAAGGAAAGCGCCTCAATTCCCCCAACGACGTCGTCGTCAAATCGGACAACTCGGTCTGGTTCACCGATCCCGCTTATGGCATCGACTCGGACACCGAGGGCGACCGCGCGCCGCAGGAGATCGATGGTTGCAACGTCTACCGCGTCGATCCGGCGAGCGCCGAGGTCGAACGCGTCATCGACGACATGGTGCGGCCGAACGGCCTGGCGTTCTCGCCGGACGAAAGTCTCCTCTATGTCGCCGACACCGGGGCGACGCATAAGGAGAATGGACCGAGGCACATCCGGCGGTTCACCGTGTCCAAGGACGGAAAGAGCGTCAAAGGCGGAGAGACATTCGCCGAGTGCACCGCGGGCCTCTTCGACGGATTCCGGGTCGACAGGCACGGGCGCATCTGGGCCAGCACCGACGAGGGCGTCCATTGTCTCGATCGCGACGGGACAATCCTCGGCAAGATCCTCATCCCCGAGATCGTCGCCAATGTCACCTTCGGCGGGGCCAAGCGCAATCGTCTTTTCATCTGCGGCACGACATCGCTCTACTCCGTCCAGCTGATGACCAACGGATCGAAGCTCGGCTGATCGGGCTCGCAATTCGAAGCGGGAGCGGCGGGTCTTTCGCTCGAATTTCGAACGGATTGAGCGAGGTCAATGCGCCGGGCGGCGCCTTGGGCTTTGCTCCCAGCAAGCCAGGAGAAGGACTGTGGACGAGCGCGTCAGGCCTGCCTATGCCCTGCCTGCGAAGGCGGAGGTCGTCCCGCCGGCGCCCGGACGGGCGCTTCCGCCGTCGCTCGCGCCGGTGGAGCGCGAGAATGCGCTAGACCGTGCGGTGCATGCGAATATCGCCGGTCTTTCGGGCGGTTTTTCGCCGATGGCGCTGGCGCTGGCGGCGACCGACTGGGGGTTGCATCTGGCGGCGTCGCCCGGACGTCGGGCGGATCTCCTGATGGGCGCGCTTTCCGAGCAGGCGGCGCTGCTTCAGGAATTGCCGGGGACGGCCGTGGGAGGCGAGCCGTCGTCCCGGCGGAAGCGCGCGGAGGACCGCCGCTTCCGCGCCGAGGAATGGCAGAACTGGCCGTTTTCGCTTTACGCCGATTCCTTCCTGGCGGCGGAGCGTTGCTGGGACGAAGCCACCTCGCAGATTCACGGAGCGACGCGCCATCATCTGGCGTTGCTGAATTTCGCCGGCCGCCAGGCGCTGGACTCTTTGGCTCCATCGAATTTTCTTCTGACGAATCCCGTCGCGCTGAAACAGACCCTGCGCGAGAAGGGGGTCAATCTCATTCGGGGCGCGATCAATTACGCAACCGACATCGGACGCCTGGCCCGCGGCGAACGGAGCGACGCCGAAAAGGCATTTAAGCCGGGGGACACGGTCGCCGTCACCAAAGGCGTCGTCGTCAGACGGACGAAACTCGCGGAGATCATCCAGTACAGTCCGACTACGGCGACGGTGCGGGCGGAGCCGGTAGTCATTACGCCTGCCTGGATCATGAAGTACTATATTCTGGACCTTAGCCCGCAAAACTCACTCATTCGCCATCTCGTCGACAGCGGCTTGACCGTCTTCTGCATCTCCTGGCGCAATCCGACGGCGGACGACCGCGACATCGGCTTCGACGATTACCGAGCCGAGGGCGTGTCGGCAGCGATCGACGCGGCGCTCGCCATCTCCGGCGCATCCCGCGCGCACCTTGTCGGCTATTGCATCGGCGGCACGCTGGCGGCGATCGCTGCCGCGAGCATGGCCCGCGACAACGACGATCGCATTCAGTCGCTCACCCTGTTTGCGGCGCAGATGGATTTCGAGGACGGGGGCGAACTCAGGCTTTTCATCGACGAGAGCCAGCTTGCGCTCCTCGAAGATGTGATGTGGAAGCAAGGCACGCTCGAATCGAAGCAGATGGCCGGCACCTTCGACCTCATGCGTTCGAACGATCTCATCTGGTCGCGCGCCATTCATCACTATCTGATGGGCGAGCCGGGTCGGGTCGACGACCTGGCCGCCTGGTCGTCCGACGCCACCCGCATGCCCTACAAGATGCACAGCGAGTATCTGCGTGAACTCTACCTCGACAATGATCTCGCGGAAGGCCGATTCAGAACTCGAGGGTCAGTTGGTCGCGCTGCAAGACATCCGCGCGCCGATCTTCGTTGTCGCAGCGGAACGCGACCATGTCGCTCCCTGGCGCTCGGTGTTCAAGATTCATTTCTTGACGGATGCGGACATCACTTTTGCGCTCGTCAACGGCGGCCACAACCGCGGGATCGTCGCGCCGCCGGGCCAGGGCGATCGTCATTTTCGCATCGCCACGACGGCGGCGAAGGATTCTCGCCCCGATCCCGAGGCTTGGGTCGCGGCGGCGGAATTGCGACAGGGATCCTGGTGGCCGGCCTGGTTCGACTGGCTGGCCGTCCATTCCAGCGGCAGGGTCGAGCCGCCGCCGCTAGGCTCTGTGGGCTCGGGCCTCGCGCCGCTTGGGCCAGCGCCCGGCGAATATGTTCGTCAATAAGCATCGCCTGGCGCACGTCAGGCTTTGACGCTCGGCGCGGTTTCGGCCTCTCGTGCGCCAGCACGTTGACGCTGGCGGAATTTGGGGTCGCCAGCCTCAATGTGCGAGACAATGTTCCAATCGCAGGCGATCGATTGAGCGGCAAACTCTCGTCGCCCGTCTATAAGAAACAGGGAGGATGAAATTGACGAGCAAGCCCAATCTCGGCGACGTGCTGCGGGCCGGCGAGTTCGTGGTCGCGCCGGGCATCCACGACATGATCGCCGCCGTCATCAGCAACAAAGTCGGGTTCGATTTCGTCTACGCGTCGGGGTTCTGGCTGACAGCGTCAGCCTATGGCCTGCCGGATGCGGGCATCGCCACCTATACGCAAATGCTCGATCGGGTATCGACCCTGACCCGCAGCGTGACAGCAGGCGTCATCGCCGACGCCGACACCGGCTATGGCGGGCTTCTCAACGTGCATCACACCGTGCGCGGCTACGAGGATGCGGGCGTGGTGGCGATTCAGATCGAAGATCAGGAGTTTCCGAAGAAATGCGGGCATACGCCATACAAGCGCGTCGTGCCGATCGAGGACATGGTCGACAAGGTGAAGGTCGCATGCGAAGCGCGGCGAAACCCGGCGGGAATGGCGGTCATCGCCCGAACCGACGCGCGGCAGCCGGAAGGCTTCGAAGGGGCGCTCCGCCGCGGGCTGGCCTATGGCGAGGCCGGAGCGGACATCGTCTTCCTCGAGGCGCTGGAGAACGAAGCGGAAATGCGCGAGGCCTGCGCCCGCATCAGGAAGCCGATGATGGCCAACATGGCCGACGGCGGCAAGACGCCGATCCGCTCCAAGGCCGAGCTTGTATCGATCGGCTATGCGCTGGCGATCTTCCCCTCGATCACGGGACTCGCGTCGGCGTCGGCGATCGAAAAGGCGCTGGAGATTCTCAAATCCAAGGGAACCAGCGTGTCGTCGGAACTGCCGCTGTTCAATTTCAGCGAGTTCAATTCGCTGATCGGCTTCGAGGACGTCTGGGCGTTCGAGCGACGATGGGCCCGCAAGGAAAAAGAGGCCTGACGGGTCTCTCAGGGTTGGATTTCCCCCCCGACAATAAATCAGCCGGGAAAAACGGATTTTGGGGCGGTTTTGCCGCCCGGGCAGGTTGAAGACGTGCAGTGGGTCAGCACGTTGGCCCCAGGCAGTTCCCTACCCGACCGAGCGGGGAACTAATTTGCTCTTGCAGGAAAGAGTTCGCTCGGCAGAGGCGCGATCGGCGACGCCGCGGGCGGCAACGAATTGGCAATTTACAGCCCCTAACGTACGGGAAGGCGCCAGCGAGCAACCGCGTTCGACGAGGCAACTGACCGTCGGTTGCCTGATCCGGGCGCAGGGATCGATTGGGCGGCCCCAATGATGCAGTTCGACGTCAGCTTCAGGCAAAACGAGACCTACGAATGCGGCGCCGCGCTGCTCGTCGTCCTCGCCTGTCCGCCGGAAATCGCCGACGAAAGGCGCCTCGAGCTCCATCGGTCGTTGTGCGGCAAGGCGCTGCGGCTCGCTCATGACTGCGATCCGGACAATGGCGCGCCGATCATGGTCAAGCCGCAATACGTGTTCCGGGACCGCGAGACGATCACCCGCGACCTACGCTACGTCGAGAAGCGACTTGGCGAAAGGATGGTTGCCGCCCGCATGGCGATTCCGTTGCTCCGCATGGGACTGCCCGGGAGCCCCCCTCTGCCGCGGGAAATCAAACGGCTCTCCATCAACGAATTGGCGCAGTACGTGCTCGAGGACGCGGGGCAGAAGGATACGACCAATGTCCAGCGGCGCTTCTGGGCGCCGAGCCGCCCTGTCATCCACCTGGCCGCGGCGGCCGCCATCGTCCACCAAATCCGCACCAAGGCCGGGCAACTCGTCGCCTTGGAAAGCCTTCTCATCAATCGCGCTCATATCCAGGCGGTCGTCAGGCTGGCCGAGGAACTGGAAAGGCTTATTGCCCGCAACCCAAAATTCCCGGTCAAGGCCGAGCAATTGATCCAATTCCGGTTGGGCTGACCGGGGTCATTTTTTTCTTCCGTTTCTGCCGTCGAGACCGGACCGGAGGATGAGCATACTCAGGGCAACGCTGGTCCGAATACGCCATTGGGGCCGCCGGCGTCGAGGATATCCAAACCAATGCCCGCGACTTTCGTCTCGGTCGAAGTTGCAGTCGTCTGGCCGACCGGGGCTATCGATAACCTACCTTCCGCCGGATCGGTTGAAGCCGGATCCCGGAAACGCGGGGCCGCGCAGCGCCAGGCAGATTCGCCAGATCGCCGACAGCATCGCGACGTTCAGGTTCAACGTCCCGATTCTTGTCGACGGCGATCTCAGGGGAGCTTCGCGAAACTTTGGCGCAGTTTTCCAGGCTTTATTCGCCGCCCTGCGCAACTCCTGCAATATTTCAGGTCGCCTCGGCCTGCGGGTCCTACGACGGCGGGGCGATCGTCAACGCGTTTAACCGAGAGGGCGGGCTTTCGAGCATTGCTCGCGCTTGGGAAAGGGTTGCCGCCAATGCAGCGTCTGGCCTTCCTGTCGCACTTTGTTCTGTGCCTCGCCATCGCCGCGATTGCGTGGTTCGCCTATCTTAATGGCGTCTTCGCCAATGTCTGGGCGAACGACCAGAGCATGATGACCTCGGTCATCGCGCTGGTGTTTCTCGGCACGGCGGTGTGGCTCGGCTGGCAGGCGTGGCGCGTCGACGCCGCCGATCCCTCCTTCGGCCACCTCGCCGAGCGTCTTCTCCCCATGCTCGGACTGTTCGGCACCGCTTTCGGCTTGAGCCTTCAGGCCAAGGCGCTCGCCGCCGGCGGGGCCGGCTTCACCCCGCTCGCGACCTCGCTCTATTGCACCGCCTGCGGGGTGCTTGCCGCGGCTCTGGTGGCTGTCATGACCTTCAATCTCGAGGCTGGGATCAGGAGGGCTCAGCGGTGACCGACCGCTCCCCCGTCTGGATCGGCCTGTGCGATATGGCGCTTGCCGTTCTCGCCGTGGTCATCGTCGCCGTCAATCCGCCGAAACCAGCAAGCGGCGTCGAGATGAAGGCGGAATTCCTGGCGACGATCGAGTGGGATAAGGACATCGACGCCGACGCCGACATTCACATGATGACCCCTCACAGAAAGCCGGTGTTCTACGCCTCACGCGACGTCGGCTGCGCCACGCTCGATCGCGACAGCCGCGGCTTCATGGACAATTGGATCGCGCTCGCGGACGGCTCAACCGTCAAAGTCGACAGCGACAAGGAAACGATTGCGATCCGCTGCATTGAGCCCGGCCACTATGACCTTGCGGCCAACCTCTACGCCTATCGGGTGAATTCGCTCAATCAACCCGACCGCAAAGACCTGGGGCTGAAAGTGCACGTCGAAATCCTCGGGCTCAACCCCACCGTTCGCGTTCTTTTCGCCAAGGACATGGTCCTCAACCGGGTCGGCGAGACGGTCAATTGGGCCTCGTTCGATATGGACCGGACCGGCCACATAACGTTGGTCGATCCGCCTTTGACCCCGATCTCGGCGACCTATCAGAAGCTGGACCAGACATGAGCCCCTACCTCAACTTCGTCGTCAGCTTCGGCGGGCTTCTGGCGCTCATGTGCGTCATTGCGGCCTGGCTGTTCCGCACCGCCTCGGCGCCGCTCTCAGCCAAGATCCTCATCCCCACACTCGCCGTCGGGCTCGGCTGCTATGCGCCCTTCGCGGTCAGCGGGATGATGGGCTTTCCTGTCGCCGTGAGCATCCGCGGGCTTCCCGACCATGCCGAGCTGGTGGCCTTCGTTGCCCACGACCAGGACAAGATGGTCGATCTCTGGCTACGCGACGGCGACGCTTCGGCCGGCTCGGCTCAGGCTGTTCCTCGCGCCTATGAGACCGCCCTCACGCCGGGCATGAAACAGACGCTGCGCGAGGCGGCGGAGACGTTGGCGCGTGGCGGACGCGCAGAGCTCAAGAAAGAGGGTCGGGCTCGACCCAAAAACTCCGGCGGCGACAGGCTCGGCATCGGCAACGACGATCAGCGGATCTACGAGCTGGACCAGAGCGCTTTGAACGCCTTGCCGCCGAAGGACTGAGCCGGTTTTTTTGTAAGAGGCGAATTCCCGGGCAGCCGAGTCTGTCGTCATGACCGGAACTGACCCGGCGATCAAAGCGGTTCGGTTCCCGGTTTCTTGGAATCCATTCAGCTGGATCGAAACGCCGTTTTCCAAATCTGCCAGCCTGGATGGCCGGGTCAAGCCCGGCCACGACGATCGGAAGAATGCCCAGAAATTTGACCCGCTTAGGGTTTTTCTCTCGCAAGCCATGGAGGGCTCGCATCATGGTGAAGGTCGCAATTTCTGTCCTCGCTCTCGCACTGACGGGAGGCCCCGCGCTCGCCATGGGGAATGAGACGCCGCAATCGTTGGCGGAGCTTTTCGCCCCTATCGCCAACGGCGGCTGCATCGCCGTCAAGAAGGTGCGGGCTGCGACTTCCTTCGTCCAGCTGACGCCCGAGCAATTCCAATTCGTCCGAGCCTTCTGGATGGCGATCCCGCCGTTGAGCCGCGAATTGCCCCCGGGGGACAAGGCGTTCCGCGCACGAGACCGCGATGGCGACACTGTCTTCGGCCTCTACGACGATGACCAAATCTGTTCGATCGTCCCGGCGCCTGACTGGCTTCAGCATATCATCGACGAGGTCGGCACGGGCGACGTCGGCAAGCGCGGCAGCGACCTGTGACATCCGACATCGGCGGTGATCGCGCCGCGAGCGGGCCTCGACGCCGCGCTCAGGGCGACGCACGATCGAATAGTTTAGCAGGCCTCCCATTCCAATGGTGCTGGCGGTTCTTGCGGGTCGGGCCGAAAAAAAGCGACAAATCTTCATCTATGGCGTGCTGCTGTCGCCGATTTCGCTTCTGCCATGGGCGCTCGGGTTTGCCGGGCCGATCTATGGAGCGACATCGGCGCTCTCCGCCGGAACGATGGTCTCGTTTGCGTGGAATGTGCGAAAGAGGCCCGAGGCAGATCGGCGGCCGGCTCGTCGTTTGTTCGGTTTCTCGATAGCTTGTTCGCGCTGTTTGCGACGCTATTGACTGAGCATTGGACGTCAATAGGGATGGACTTGACCGTCCTTCTCGGGAATGGCACCGGACATATGAGGTATCGAGGGTGAGAAGGCCGCGGCTGGTGGACGTGAAGCGCTGCGGCCTTGACGCCAAGCCCGGAACAGGCAGAGCGTCCTTTGACGGACTTGGCGTCGAACCGCCCCGTCCCTGCGGTGCGCGAGTGGGCGTGAGGGCAAGAGATTGAACCGAATGTTTTTGTCATGACCGCCTCGAAGCAACCCCTGCGCGTCGGAATCGGCGGGCCGGTCGGCTCGGGCAAGACGGCGCTGATGGAGCAGCTGTGCAAGCGCCTGAGTCCCACGCTCGACATCGCCGCCATCACCAACGACATCTACACCAAGGAGGACGCGCGCATTCTCGTCGAGGCCGGCGCGCTGCCGGCCGAGCGCATCATGGGCGTCGAGACCGGCGGCTGTCCGCATACCGCCATCCGCGAGGACGCCTCGATCAACCTCGCCGCCGTCGCCGACATGCGCAGGCGCTTTCCCGGGCTCGACGTCATCCTGATCGAATCGGGCGGCGATAACCTCGCCGCCACCTTCTCGCCGGAGCTCGCCGATCTGACGATCTATGTCATCGACGTCTCCGGCGGCGAGAAAATCCCGCGCAAAGGCGGCCCCGGCATCACCCGCTCCGACCTCCTCGTCATCAACAAGATCGACCTCGCCCCTTACGTCGGCGCCTCGCTCGACGTCATGGCCCGCGACGCCGCGGCGATGCGCAAGGCGCGGCCCTTCGTCATGACCAACATGAAGACCGGCGAAGGCGTCGACCGGGTGATTGCGTTTTTGCGCGAGAAGGGCGGGCTCAACGTCGGCTGAAGCCGCTGTCTCGCCTTCCCCTCGTGGTGGAAGAGCCTGCACACGGCGACATTCCCTCCCGGGGGGTGTCGTTGCGGTGCAACGACGGATGGGGGCGCGATGGCTTGCGTTCAACAACCGAAGGCGATGCGCCGTCCTTACGGCGCGATAGCCTCGAGAGTTGTCGCGGGGAAAGAACCCGCCTACAAAACCGCCGCCGAGCCATCTCCCATTCCGGGTCGGCTCGGCCGCCAGTGTTTCTCGCTTCTGGCAGCAGGGAGAGCGATCTGATGAAGAAGTTCCTTGTCCTGTACATGGCCAACTCAGCCGAGTTCGAGAGGATGATGCAAAACTCCACTCCGGAGCAGCAAAAGAAAGGGATGGAGGCCTGGATGAAGTGGATGGGCGACAACCAGGCGTCGCTCGTCGATGGCGGGGCGCCGCTCGGAAAAACCAAGCGGGTCGACGCGAAAGGGGCCTCGGACGCGAAAAACGACATCGGAGGCTATTCGGTCGTGCAGGCCAACTCGGCCGACGCGGCGACGAAGATCATCGGCAAGGACCATCCGCACCTGCAAATGCCCGGCGCCTGGGTGGAGGTCATCGAGATCATGCCGATGCCCGGGATATGAAAGGCGTAACTGACCGTCGCGCGGATTGGCGACGCGATGACCCAAGCGAGCGGAGCTTGGTGAAGCCGTCGCGCTCCGCACGCCCGCTGATGCCCCCGGATCAAGTCGTGGCTTGGACCCGGGGGATGGTGGAGGGGGCGAGCGCCAACAGTTAACGCTATAAGCGGCGACAATTGCTTCCTGAAAACCGGAATTCATGTCATCATGGCTCTGATGAGAACCTCGGTCGAAGCTCAGCAGGACTTTCCCCTATCGTCGAATTAAACTTGCATAGATAGTCAAAATGGCGCGGGAGGCCGCAAGATAGATCTTTCGCCGCCGCCTCGGCTGTAACCCTTTGAAATGTCCCGATTCTGACGAAGGAATCCAAGGAAATCCAAGCGAATCCAACTCGCGAAAGAGGGGCGATCCGAGGCTCTCCACTGAACCCACAGGGATTTCCAAATTAGGCTTGGCTCGGCTCGGGCCGAGGCTCCTATAACAGGCCACGTACGGAAAAAGATTCACCGCCGTAGCCGGCTTCGGCCGGGATACGGAGGCCGGGACCGCCGTCGACTTCAATCCGCTCGGGCTCGACCGTCACCACCGGCGCGGCGCGCGCGGCGGCCAGCGCCGAGGCGGCGTCGGCGTGGCGGGCGAGCTTCCACAGGTTGCGCTCGGTCGGAAAGAGGATTGTGAACTGGCGTCCGCGCTCCGCCAGGGCCTCACGCGGCGAAATCCAGATCGAATCGACCGCTTCGCGGCCGTCGTGGGCGAGCGCCTGATCGGACGGCGCGAGCGCCAGAAAGAAATGCGTATCGAAGCGCTTCGGCAGGAAGGCCGGGGTGATCCAACGGGCGAAGGGCACGAGGAGATCGGTCGCCGGAACGAGGCCCTCGGCGTGCATGAGTCCGGCGAAGGGCGCCGCCCGGTCGAGCGCAGCGACGCGCCCGGCGGGAACGAGGCCCTTGTCGCCCTGCGGCCTGGCGAGGAGGACGCCGCATTCCTCGTAGGCCTCGCGGATCGCGGCGATCTTGAAGGGGGCAAGCGGGTCGTCCTCCTCAAGGCGCGGTCGGCGACCGCGCCTAGAAACCTCGGCGAGCTCGGCGTCGGTCGGCTCCATCCGTCCGCCGGGAAAGACGAGCGCGCCGGAGGCGAAGTCGATCTCGTGGTGGCGGACGACCATGAAGACTTCGAGCCCCGCCGGCCGATCGCGCATGAGCACGATGGTCGCGGCGGGGCGCGGCGCGACGGGGGCGGCCTTCTCGGTCATGCGCGGGCACGCTCCATCTCCCTCAGGCGAAAGCGCTGGATCTTGCCGGTCGCGGTCTTCGGCAATTCGGCGACGAATTCGATGGCGCGCGGATACTTGAAGGGCGCGAGCCTGTCCTTGACGAAGCTCTTCAGCTCCGCTTCGTCGGCATGCTCGCCGGCTTTGAGCACGACGAAGGCCTTCGTCTTGATGAGGCCGTCCTTGTCGGGCGCGCCGATGACGGCGGCTTCGAGCACCGCCGGGTGCTGGACGATGGTCGCCTCGACCTCGAACGGGCTCACATAGACGCCGCCGACCTTCAGCATGTCGTCGCTCCGGCCGGCGTAGGTGAAGCTGCCGTCGGCATTGTGGATGTACTTGTCGCCGCTCTTCGTCCAGCCGCCCTGGAAGGTTTCGCGCGTCTTGGCGCGGTTCCCCCAGTACAGGAGCGCCGCCGACGGCCCCTGGATGAAGAGGTCGCCGGGTTCGCCGTCCGGAACGGGGCCGCCGTCCTCGGCGCGGAGCTCGATGTCGTAGCCCGGCACCGGCCAGCCGGTCGTGCCGTAACGCACCTTGTCCGGCCGGTTGGAGATGAAGATGTGGAGCATCTCGGTCGAGCCGATGCCGTCGACGATGTCGACGCCGAAATGCCGGCGGAAACGCTCGCCGATCTCGGCCGGCAGCGCTTCCCCCGCCGAGGAGACGAGGCGGAGCGCCACCTCGCCGCGGGCGGGCAAGGCGGGCGAGGCGAGCATGCCGGCGAAGGCGGTCGGGGCGCCGTAGAAGACGGTCGGCCTAGCGCCGCCAATTCCGCCGGTCAAGCGTCTGAACACGGCCTCCGGCGTCGGCCGCTCGGCCATCAAAAGGACTGTCGCGCCGACAGAAAGCGGGAAGGTCAGCGCGTTGCCGAGGCCGTAGGCGAAGAAGAGCTTCGCCGCCGAGAAGCAGACGTCGTCTTCCCTCAGGCCCAGGATCGCCTTGCCGTAGAGCTCCGCGGTCCAGTACGGGTTGGCGTGCGAATGCACGGTCCCCTTCGGCCGACCGGTCGAGCCCGACGAATAGAGCCAGAAGGCGGGATCGTCGGCGTGGGTCTTGGCCGGGCGCGCCAGCGGCGCCTGCCGGTCGAGGAAGGCCTCGAACTCCGCCTCGCCGAATTCGAGCGGCTGCGTCGGCCGCGAGACGACGACCTTGTGGACTTCATGGTCGGACTTGGTCAGCGCGGCTTTGAGCGCCGGCTTGACCGCGCCGCTGACGAACGCGGCTTGCGCGCGCGAATGCTCGAGCATGTAGGCCAGGTCGTCGGCGGTGAGGAGCGTGTTGACGGCGACCGGCACGCTGCCGGCAAGGATCGCGCCCAGGAACGCCACCGGCCAGTCGGCGCCATCCTGCATGATGAGGATCACCCGCTCCTCGCGCTTGACGCCGGCGTCCTTAAGAGCCGCGGCCAGGCGCCGGGCCCGCTCGTCGAGCTGGCCATAGGTGAGCATGCCGAGATCATCGATAAAGGCAGGTTTCTCCGGACGGTCGGCCTTCGCCTCGAGGAGATGCCGGGCGACGTTGAAGGCCTCCGGCGGCGGCGGAACCGGGCTCGCGCTCATTGCAAGGTCTCCTCCCGAGCCGCCGTTGGCCAAAGGCTAATCAACCTATGCCGCCGTCGCGGGCGTGGAAAGGCTTGCTCGCGCGAAGGGCAATGCATTATGTTGCGTGAGGACCCTCCTAGGTGCGTAGGATATCCATGTCAAGCAATATACTGCTCTCCGCGGTGGAGGCGCGCGACGGCGCCGGCGCGACCGCGGCTTTGGCGGCCGCGCCCGACCCGTCCGACGCCGGCGAGTCGAAGGATCCATTTCTGATCGCGCTCGGCGAGCGGGTGCGGGCTTTGCGCGCCCGTCGGGGCATGACCCGCAAGGCGCTGGCGCAGGCGACCAATGTTTCCGAAAGGCATCTCGCCAACCTCGAGTATGGCGTCGGCAACGCCTCGGTCCTGGTCCTTCTGGAGGTGACGAAAGCGCTGCAATGCCCCTTCGCCGATCTTCTCGGCGACACGACGACGCGATCGCCGGAATGGCTCATGTTGCGCGAGATGCTGGAGAACCGCGATGAGGCGACGCTGAGGCGGGTCCGCATAGCGGTCGGTGAAATGCTGGCGACCCGGCCCGAACGCGGCGAGGGCGCCTCCCGCGTCGCCCTCATCGGCCTCCGCGGCGCGGGCAAGACGACGCTCGGGCGCATGCTGGCCGAGGATCTCGGGTTTCCCTTCGTCGAACTGAGCCGCGAGATCGAGAAGCTGGCCGGCTGCAGCATCGCCGAAATTCTCAACCTCTACGGGCAGAACGCCTATCGACGCTACGAGCGCCGCGCGCTCGAGGAGACGATCCAGATCTATCCCGAAGCCGTCATCGCCACCGCAGGCGGCCTAGTTTCGGATCTCGTCAGCCTCAACCTGCTGCTCAGACATTGCACGACGGTCTGGCTCGAGGCCGATCCGGAAGATCACATGGCGCGTGTGGCGGCGCAGGGCGACCTGCGCCCGATGGCGGCGAGCGCCGAAGCGATGGAGGACCTGAAAACCATCCTCGCCGGCCGCGCGGCTTTCTATTCCAAGGCCGACATGCGCCTCAATACCAGCGCTCAGCCTTTACTGGAGACCTTTCAACTGTTGCGGAACTCGGTTCGCCCGGCGGTCCGCCCGACCCCTTGAAACGATCAATTCCTCCACGCGGCTCTTGTCGCGGCGCCATTTATGCACTATGGTGCATTCCCGACCATGCATTAAATTGCCACTTGAGGAGAGCCCGATGAGCGGCCCCGACCCGGTCGACTACCAAACTCAGCCGACGCGCTACAAGCACTGGAGGCTTCGCTTCGAGGGGCCAGTCGCCACCCTCATCGCTGATTTCGACGAGAACAGCGGCATCCGACCGGGTTACAAGCTCAAGCTGAACAGCTACGATCTCGGCGTCGACATCGAACTCAACGACGCCGTCAACCGCATCCGCTTCGAGCACCCGGAAGTGCGCGCGGTGGTGATCGCCAGCGCCCGGGACAAGGTCTTCTGCTCCGGGGCCAATATCTTCATGCTCGGGCTTTCCGGCCACGCCTGGAAGGTCAATTTCTGCAAGTTCACCAACGAGACGCGCAACGGCCTCGAGGATTCCTCACAGCACAGCGGCTTGAAGTTCCTCGCCGCGGTGAACGGCTCCTGCGCCGGCGGCGGCTACGAACTGGCGTTGGCCTGCGACGAGATCGTGCTCGTCGACGACCGCTCGAGCGCCGTCAGCCTGCCGGAGGCGCCCATACTCGGCGTCCTTCCCGGCACCGGCGGACTGACGCGTCTCACCGACAAGCGCCACGTCCGCCACGACATCGCCGACGTCTTCTGCACGACGAGCGAGGGGGTCCGGGGCCAGAAGGCGCTGGACTGGCGCCTTGTCGACCACATCGCCAGGCCCGGGGAGTTCGCCGCCAAGGTCAGGGAGCGCGCGCTGGCGCTGGCCCGGCTGAGCGACCGGCCGGAAGCGGCAGCCGGGGTCGAGCTCACGCCGATCGATCGCATAATCGAGGCCGAGGCGCTCGGCTACGGGCATGTGGCGGTCGCCATCGACCGGCGCGCCCGCACCGCCACATTCACCATCAAAGGGCCGACAAGCGCTGAGCCGCAGGACCTCGCCGGCATCGAGGCTGCCGGGGCGAAGTGGTATCCGCTGGCGCTCGCGCGCGAGCTGGAGGACGCGATCCTGACGATGCGCACCAACGAGCTCGACATCGGCATCTGGCTTATCCGCACCGAGGGCGACGCGTCGGCAGTGATGGCGATGGACGAGACGCTGCAGCGTCTGAAAGCGCATTGGCTCGTCCGGGAGACCCTCGGCTACCTGCGCCGTACCTTCAGCCGCCTCGACGTCACATCGCGCAGTCTCTTCGCCCTCGTGGACCGGGGTTCGTGTTTCGCCGGCTCGCTCCTCGAACTGGCGCTGGCTTCTGACCGCATCTATCATCTCGCCCTGCCGGACGAGCCGGCGCTCGCGCCGACGATCGTTGTCGGGGCCGCCAACTTCGGCGACTACCCGATGGTCACGGGGCAAAGCCGGCTCGCGCGGAGATTCTATGACGAGAAGCCCGCGCTCGCGGCGGTCAAGGCGAGGCTCGGGCAGCCTTTGGGCGCCGCCGCGGCGCTGGCCCTGGGACTCGCAACGAGCACGCCCGACGATATCGACTGGGACGACGAAATTCGGCTGGCGGTCGAGGAGCGCGCGTCGATGAACCCGGACGCGCTGACCGCGCTCGAGGCGAACCTCCGCTTCAATGGCCCAGAGACGATGTTCACCCGCGTCTTCGGGCGCTTGTCCGCCTGGCAAAACTGGATTTTCCAGCGCCCCAATGCGGTCGGCCAAAGGGGCGCGCTCAAGGTCTACGGCAAGGGCGAGAAGGCCGCCTTCGACTGGAACCGCGCCTGAAAGCCGCGAGGAGCTTCCGCTCAATGGAACGCGTCGACGTCGGGATCATCAAGCAGCATCTGATCGATCCGGAAATCTGCATCCGCTGCAACACCTGTGAGGCGACTTGCCCTGTCGGGGCGATCACCCACGACGCTCGCAACTACGTCGTCGACGTCGACAAGTGCGACCAGTGCATGGCCTGCGTTCCGCCCTGCCCGACGGGGAGCATCGACAATTGGCGCCTCGTGCCGCGCGCCGAGGCGTACGGCATCGAAGCGCAGTTCGGCTGGGACGCGCTGCCCGCGGAACTCAGCCAGGAGGCGCTCGCGGCCGCCGGCGTCGCCGCCGCCGAACAAGCGGCGCCCTCCGCGCCGCGGGGCTCGCCCGAGGCGACGACCGACAGCGAATTCCGCGTCGCTGACTGCGCCGCGGTCATTCCGCCGTGGTCTGCTGCGCATCCTTACGTCAACCTCTACGGGCCGCGTGCCGCCGAGGCGTCCATCGCCGCTTCGGTCGTCGGGAACGCCCGGGTTACCGAGGTCGGGAGGGACTACGACACGCACCACATCGTTCTCGACTTCGGCGCGACGCCGTTTCCGGTTCTCGAAGGCCAGTCGGTCGGCGTCCTGCCGCCGGGCGTCGATAAGGACGGACGGCCGCACCACGCCCGTCAATATTCGGTCGCGAGCCCGCGCAACGGCGAGCGCCCCGGCTACAACAACCTGTCGCTGACGGTGAAGCGGGTGCTCGAGGACCATCAGGGGCGGCCGGCGCGCGGCGTCGCCAGCAACTATCTTTGCGATCTCGAGATCGGCGACAAGGTTCAAGTCGTCGGCCCCTTCGGCGCGAGCTTCTTGATGCCGAACCATCCGAAAAGCGCCATCGTCATGATCTGCACCGGCACCGGCAGCGCGCCGATGCGGGCGATGACCGAATGGCGCCGCCGCCTGCGCAAGTCCGGCAAGTTCGAAGGCGGCAAGCTGATGCTGTTCTTCGGCGCGCGGACCAAGGAGGAACTGCCCTATTTCGGCCCGCTGGGCAACCTGCCCAAGGACTTCATCGACATCCACTTCGCCTTCAGCCGCACCGCCGGCCAGCCGAAGCGCTATGTGCAGGACCTGATGCGCGAAAAGGCGGCGGACCTCGCGCCGTTGCTCGCCGACCCGCACGCCTTTTTCTACGTCTGCGGCCTGCGGGCGATGGAGGAAGGCGTCGTTCTGGCGCTCAGCGACGTCGCCCGTCAGTGCGGACTGGACTGGCGGACGATCGGCCCCGCCCTCAAGCGCGACGGACGGCTGCATCTGGAAACCTATTGAGGCGACGGATCCTTCCCCCAAATGCGTCCGAAAGCGGGAGAAGGGTCTCCTCATTTGGGTGAGGCGAGCCGCGCCTGCAGGCTCGCGAGGACCAGGATGATCGCAAGAGCACGATGATGTCGCAAATGACGCCGATGACTGCCGAGCGCCGCGCCGACGATCGTTCCGCGTCCGCCGCTGAAGGGAACGCCGGCGATCGCCTGCAGGGAATAACCCGCGCCGGTCAACCGGTAGATCGAACCCTGCCATTCCGCCGACGCGGGGGGCTCCCGACTTATCCGAACTGGCTGGCATGATAGACAAGCACTGCGAAGAAATCTCAGCGATTTCGGATTGACCGTCGCAGCCGTCGCGGCTCGTCAGGGCGTGAACCCCGCCTACATCCACAATCTTCTCGAGAGCGAAGGCGGCACGTTCTCCGGCACGTTCTGAAGCGCCGCCTGCGTGCCGCGCGCCGCCTGCGAACGAATACGCGCCTCACGGATCGGTCGATCTAGTCTAATCGCCTTCTATTGGCCCTGCGTCATCAGAGTTGACAAGGACATGGCGCAGAGCCTCTCCGATGTGATGAGGCGGCCGCGCAGCCGATGCGCGACCTCGTCGCTCAATTCAGGGGTGATCCAATGCGTGAGCATGGGCGCTGAACCATCATCATTGCAAAGGATCCACACCTTCCCAAACGACTTCAACTCATTCAGCCACTCTAGTTCCCGCTGAACGAGTTCACTCTTCGAGCGTGCGTCAAAGACGATCACGGGCACAAAATATATTAGCTGCAGCACCGAATACTCCCACAAACCCGGTCGGGTTCTGACACTCCAACTCCGGGCGATGTCTGGACGATTCATGAGGTAAGCTGAATTATCCCCCTGCTTGATCAAGTAATCGCGCATCAAATAGTAGAAAGCCCTTCCCTCTGTGCCTGACCTGTCCAGAAGAGTGATACCGTCGATCCTGTGTGACCACAGCCATTTTGTCCGCAAAACGTAGAATTCGGTCATCGACTCGAGTAGGCTGGTTCCCAGAAACAGCCACACGGGGGTTCTAAGAAGCGAGATACTGTACAGAATGATATACAGAACGAGCAGAATAAATACTAACCAGCGGAAGCCGTACTGCGGCATATACTCGAAGAGCGTGACGCAGAGTGCGAGCGGGAATGCCGCGCAGACTAACGGAGCGTGTAAGAAAAAATCGGCGCGCGGCTCACGCAGCCGCAGTCTCGACATTAGAATTACCCCTTGAGCGACCCGTTTTACTCCGACCAATCGCAGCGCACGTGACCATCTGCTCCACTCGATCGGCCCGATGCGCGCGAGCCATATGATCCCGAGTCCACAGACGCACGTGAAGATCACAATCTCCGCATATGTCGGAGCCCGGATCTGTATCGGCGCTACCGGATCCGGGGGAAACGAATGTGTCAGCAAATCGTTGAGCGAGCCAAATACCCAAATGCACCCGAGAGCACCAACGGCAATCGCCGTCAACGCGATCAGAATAACGATCGCGTTGAGAGAATGGGCAAGTCGCCTATCGTAGTTGCGCGATGTGTGGCGGCAGATGGCCAGCGCGAAGTCAATGACGACGATCGCAAAACATACTGACACGATCGCTACGGCCCAGCCGCCCGCAAGAATGAATTTTCGGACGACCGGACCCCAGCCGGTTGCCGCGAGCAATGATCGAAAACCATCGCCGTGGGCCACAAAATCCCAGACGATGGCAGCGCACAGGAGCGCGATGGCCCAGCTTACGAGCCACGGTGATCGCGAGATGATCGGATACCAGAAGAGCCGCCGATCGGCATTTGCCGCACGCGATTCAATGTCTTCAAATTCAAGGCGTGGCGAACGTTCGTCGTGAGCCATCACTTCCTCCGGCTCAATTATGTCCGCTTGTCTCCGACCGCCCAGCGGTCCATCCAGAAGTTGGCCCAGCCACGCAAGGAGCAATCCGAGGTCAACGTTAGCCCGGTGAGGGCGGAAGCGCCACGGTCATTTCGGGCCGCGGGCACGCTCCAGCGTTCCGGCGTCCGAGCGAGTGCAACCTAGGCCAAAATGCTTTTCCCCGTTATTGCGCCCGCAATGAGGATTTCGTTCGCGTTTGGGGCGCGACCTGCAGGGATATCAACGACGACGCCCCTGGCTAGTTGGCTGCGAGGCGTCGCCGCAGGTCCGATAGCTGCCTCGCCCGCTCGCCTTCCGCCCGCCCTTGCCCTGCGCTACCCTCGGGCGATGACGAAAAGGCCGACGCCGCCTAAACCGACCCTCGCTGAGGCGCGCGCGGAGCATCAGCGGCTCGGCGCGGAGATCGCCGAGCACGACCGGCGCTATCACGGCGAGGACGCGCCGACGATTTCCGATGCGGAATACGACGCGTTGCGCCGGCGCTACGGCGCGCTCGAGGCGGCGTTCCCGGAGCTTGCCGACGCAGGCTCGGCCAATCGCCGAGTCGGCGCGCCGCCATCGGAGAAATTCGCCAAGATCCGCCACGCCGTGCCGATGCTGTCGCTCGGCAACGTCTTCGCCGACGAGGAAGTCGTCGACTTCTGCGCCCGGGTGAGGCGCTTCCTCGGCATGTCCGCGGACGCGCCGCTCGCCTTCGTCGCCGAGGCCAAGATCGACGGACTGTCATGCAGCCTGCGCTACGAGGACGGCGAACTCGTGCAGGCGGCGACCCGCGGCGACGGCTACGAGGGCGAGGACGTCACCGCGAACGTGCGCACGATCGAGACCATCCCGAACCGGCTGCGAGGCGCGCCGCGCGTCTTCGAGGCGCGCGGCGAGGTCTACATGCGCCATGCCGATTTCGCCGCGCTGAACGCCCGCCAGGCCGAGGCGGGCAAGCCGACTTTCGCCAATCCGCGCAACTTCGCCGCCGGCTCGCTGAGGCAGCTCGACTCGCGCATCACCGCTTCCCGGCCGCTCGCCTTCTTCGCCTACGCCTGGGGCGAAGTCAGCGAGCCTTTCGCCACGACGCAATACGGCGCGATCCAGGCGATGCAGCGGTTCGGCCTGCCCACCAATCCGCTGACGAAGCTGTGCCGGTCGGCGGAGGAGATGCTGGCGCAGTACCGCGCCATCGAGGCGCAGCGGGCGACGCTCGGCTACGACATCGACGGCGTGGTCTACAAGGTCGACGATCTCGGCCTCCAGCAGCGGCTCGGCTTCGTCTCGCGGAGCCCGCGCTGGGCGGTGGCGCACAAATTCCCGGCCGAGCGCGCGACGACGATCCTCGAGGGCATCGAAATCCAGGTCGGGCGGACAGGCGCGCTGACGCCGGTCGCCAAACTCAGGCCGGTCACGGTCGGCGGCGTCGTCGTCGCCAACGCGACGCTGCACAACGAGGACGAGATTGCCCGCAAGGATGTGCGGTTAGGCGACCATGTCGTAGTGCAGCGGGCGGGCGACGTGATTCCTCAGATTCTTGGCGTCGTCGAGGATGAGGCGCACGCGGAGAGGCCGCGCTACCAATTCCCTGAGACGTGCCCCGTCTGCGGCTCAGCGGCCATCCGCGAGATCGATGAGAAGACGGGCGAAAAGGACGCCGTGCGGCGCTGTACCGGCCATCTCGTCTGCGCGGCGCAGGCGGTCGAGGGTCTCAAGCACTTCGCTTCGCGCAACGCCTTCGATATCGAGGGCCTCGGCGACAAGCAGATCGAGCTCTTCTTCAAGGAGGGGCTGGTCCGGACCCCGGCCGACATTTTCACGCTCAGAGCGCGCGACGGCCGGGGCGCCCGCCGTTGCGCGAATGGGAAGGCTTCGGCGAGACCTCGGTGCGCAATCTGTTCGACGCCATCGACGCGCGGCGCCGGATCGCGCTGAACCGCTTTCTCTATGCGCTCGGCATCCGCCATGTCGGGGAGACCAACGCGCGGCGCCTCGCGCGCCATTTCGGCGAGTGGGAGGCCTTCCGCGCCGCCGCCCGCTCGCCCCATGCCGCCGAGGAGTTCGCGGGCATCGCGGGCATCGGCCCCGTCGTCGCCGAGGCGATCGCCAACTTTTTCGCCGAGGAGCGCAACGAGGCGGCGCTCGACGCGCTTATCGAGCAGGTGACGGTCGAGCCGATGGAGGCGGTCGCGGCGAACCATCCGCTCGCCGGCAAGACGATCGTCTTCACCGGTTCGCTCGAGCGGATGACGCGCGATGAAGCCAAAGCGATGGCCGAGCGGCTGGGCGCGAGGGTCTCGGGCTCGATCTCCGCCAAGACCGACCTCGTCGTCGCCGGTCCCGGCGCAGGGTCCAAACTGACGAAGGCGCACGAACTCGGCGTCGAGACGATCGACGAAGACGAGTGGCTGGAGCGCTCGACAGGGGCATGACTGCGCCAACCTGCGACGTAGAGCGCGGCGCTTCTCCCGCCGGACTGTGACCCGGGGTTGCGGCAGGACGTGGCGACCCGCCGGATGAGGGCCCGGCTTACCCTCACCCCCGGCCCTCTCGCACAAGCGGGAGAGGGAGTCAGACTGACTGCCGCCGGATGATCGGGCATTCGACCTTGATCTGGCGCGGCCGGTTGGCCATGCCGGCGGCCCTGTCGATCAGGATTTCGGCGGCGATCGCGCCCATCTCGAAATGCGGCAGGAGCACGGTCGAGAGCGGCGGATGCAGGTGCTGGGCGATCTCGCGGTCGTCGTAGCCCATGACCGCGACGTCGCCCGGGATGCGAAGCCCAAGTTCGCGCAGCGCCTCGTAGCAGCCGACCGCCATCATGTCGTTGGCGCAGAAGATCGCGCTCGGCGGCGCCTTCTCGGCCATCAGATCCCGCGTCGCCTCGTAGCCCGAGAGCGGCTGCCAGTTGCCTTCGCGCACGAGGCCCGGATCGAACGGCAGGTCGGCGGTCGCCAGCGCCTGGCGATAGCCGCGGAGCCTGTGGCGCGACGCCTCCATGCTGGCTTCGCCGTTGATGTAGCCGATGCGCTTGTGGCCGGCGCGGATGAGGACGTCGGTGGCGGCGTGCCCGCCCGCCACCTCGCCGGGAACCACGGAGCTCAGCGCGCCGCCCGCTGCGTGGCAATTGAGAAGCACGGTCGGCGTGTGCAGACAGGCCGCCGGCGGCTCGACGAGCCGGGTGTTGATGGTCGCGTAGATGAGCCCGATGAGCGGCTGCGCCGCGAGCTGCGCCAGCGCGGCAGCCTCCAGGTCGGCGTCGCCGCGCGTCACCATGACGGTCGCGGTGAGGCCGTGCTCCCATGCCTTCTCACGCACCCCGTCGAGGCCGATCGCGGTCCACGGGTCGGTCGAGATTTCGTCGCAGACAAAGCCGATCGAGGAGGCCGAAGCCGGCGCAGGCGCGCTGATCCGCCGCCCCGGCTGATAGCCGAGCCGCGCCGCCGCTTTCATCACGCGCTCGCGCGTCTCGGCGGAGAGGCGGGCCCCATCGGCGTGGTTCAGGACCAATGAGACCGTCGTCTGCGAGACACGCGCTTCGCCGGCGACGTCGATCATGGTCGGGCGCCGGGTGCCGGCCGGGCGCCGCACCTTGGCGGCACGGTCGTTCGCCATTCGGCGCCCGCGCTCGACGCCTCCGGCGTCCCCCTCGCGCATCGCTCCCTCTCCACTGCAAATATTATTACCTTGATAAACTACTGTTTTCGTTTTTCAAATCAAGTCCCGTACGATCGCCATTGACAAGCTTTAGCGCTTTATTATCATCGTGCCGAGCTGGGGCTCAGTGCCCACGCCGATTGAGCGATCATAAGATTGCTGCAAAGCGCGTGCTTGCCCCGGAACGGAACGGCGCCGAATGCCGTCAAGACCCGCTTAGCGGGGTCGATTCATGGAGGAAACGAATGCTGATCAGTCGCAGACATGTGCTCATCGGATCGGTCGGCGCCGCCGCCGGTCTCACGATCCTTCCCGCCTTCGGCCAGGTGCCGCCGCTCAAGAAGAAGGACACATACAAGGTCGGCTTCGCTCAGACCGAAAGCAACAATCCCTGGCGTCTCGCTCAGACCGCCAGCATGAAGAGCGAGGCCGCCAAGCGCGGGGATCAGCTCGTCTACACTGACGCCGCCAGCTCGGCCGCCAAGCAGGTCGCCGACGTCAACAGCATGATCGCCCAGGGGGTCGACTTCATATTCCTGCCGCCGCGCGAGGAGAAGCCGCTGATCCCCGCGGTGATGAACGCCAAGAAGGCCGGTATTCCGGTCCTCCTGATCGACCGCAACGTCGATCCGGCGCTCGCCAAGCCCGGCGTCGACTACCTGGCTTTCATCGGCTCGAACTTTATCCTGGAAGGCCAGCGCGTGGCGGACTGGACAATCAAGCAGACCGGCGGCAAGGGCAAGATCATCGAGCTCGAGGGCTCAGTCGGCGCGTCTCCGGCCAACGACCGCAAGAAGGGCTTCGACGACACCATCAAGGCCAAGGCGCCCGAGATGGTCATCCTCGCCAGCCAGTCCGGCGATTTCGCCCGCGACAAGGGCCGCCAAGTCGCCGAGACGCTGCTGCAGGCGCATCCCGACGCGACGATCGTCTACGCCCATAACGACGAGATGGCGCTTGGCGCGATCGCCGCGATCG
Source organism: uncultured Alphaproteobacteria bacterium (assembly GCA_963772555.1). Taxonomy (GTDB): domain Bacteria; phylum Pseudomonadota; class Alphaproteobacteria; order Rhizobiales; family Beijerinckiaceae; genus Roseiarcus. The sequence goes on from CAVYXQ010000006.1 coordinate 332,265, forward strand.
AGGCCGCCGGCAAGGTCCCCGGCAAGGACATCCTCGTCGTCTCGATCGACGGCGAGAAGGACGGCATCCAGGCCATCGTCGACGGCAAGCTCGGCTGCTCGTGCGAGTGCAACCCGCGCTTCGGACCGGCTGCGTTCGATATCATGTACAAGTACGCCGCCGGCGAAAAGATCCCGCCGATCATCATCAACCCCGACCACTTCTACGACGCCAGCAACGCCAAGGAAGCGCTGCCGAACGCCTACTGAAGATCTTCGAGAGACGTCACTCTTGTCGAAACCCCTCCCGCCTGCTTTGCTGTGGGCGGGAGGGCGCGTTTCGGCCAGCGCGCTTTTGAAGCCCGCCAAAGCCGAGAATCAGATGACCGCTCCGCTCCTCGCCATGCGCGACGTCGACAAGCGCTTCCAGGGGGTGAAGGCGCTGACCTCGGCCTCGCTCGAGGTCGCGCCTGGCGAGATCATGGCGCTGGTCGGCCAGAACGGGGCCGGCAAGTCGACGCTCATCAAGGTTCTGACCGGCGCCTACCGCCGGGACGGCGGCTCGATCCTATTCGCCGATCGCGCGATCGATTTCGCTTCGCCTCAGGAGGCCCAACGCGGCGGCATCAGCACCATCTACCAGGAGATCAACCTCGTGCCGTTCCGCTCGGTGGCCGAGAATATTTTTCTCGGCCGCGAATACCGGCGCTACGGCCTGCTCGACTGGCGGCGGATGAACGCCGAGGCGGCGGAACTCCTGCGACGTTTCAACGTCGAAATCGACGTGCGCCGCCCGCTGATGGATTTCTCGACCGCGATCCAGCAGATGGTGGCGATCGCCCGCGCGGTATCGTTCAAGGCGCAGCTTGTCATCATGGACGAGCCCACCTCCTCGCTCGACGAACGCGAGGTGGCGGTCCTGTTCGACGTCATGCGCCAGCTCCGCGCCGAGGGGGTCGCGGTCATCTTCATCACCCACCGGCTCGACGAGCTCTATCAAGTCTGCGACCGGGTCACCGTGATGCGCGACGGCCGCACCGTGATGACGAGCCCAATGGCCGACGTCGACAAGCTGCACCTCATCGCGGCGATGCTGGGACGAGACCTCGAGACCGTGCGCGCGCACGCGACCGGTTTTTCCGCCACTGCCGGCAAGACCGGCGAGGAGGTGCTGTCGGCCAAAGGACTGCAGATCGGGCGCAAGGTGCGCGACGCGCGCGTCGAGGTGAAGGCCGGCCAGATCGTTGGCCTCGCCGGCCTGCTCGGCTCGGGTAGGACCGAGACGGCGCGGGCGATTTTCGGCGCCGATCCGCCCGACGCCGGAACGATCCGCCTGATGGGCAGGGACGTCGTGCCGAAGGAGCCCGCGGAGGCGATCGCGCTTGGTGTCGGCTATTGCAGCGAGGACCGGAAGGCCGATGGCATCGTTCCCGACATGTCGGTGCGCGAGAACCTTACGCTCGGCATCCTGCCGCGCCTTGCGAGCCTGGGGGTGGTCGACGAGGCGCGCCAGCGCGCGATTGTCGAAAAGTTCATGGCCCGCCTCGCCATCAAGGCCTCGAGCGCCGAACAGAAGATTCGCGAGCTCTCCGGCGGCAACCAGCAGAAAGTGCTGCTCGCCCGCTGGCTGTGCACCGACCCGAAACTTCTTATCCTCGACGAGCCGACCCGCGGCATCGACGTCGGCGCAAAGGCCGAGATCCAATCGCTGATTCGCGAGCTTGCCGACCAGGGTCTCGGCGTCCTGATGATCTCGTCCGAGCTCGAAGAGATCGTTGAGGGCGCGGACCGCGTCTTCGTGCTCAGCGACGGACGCACAGTCGCCGATCTTCCTCATTCCGCCGCCAGCGCCTCGGCGATCATGGCGGCGATGGCGCATGAGGACCCGGCGGCGACCGGGTCCGCCAATGGCTGACGCCCCGACGATCGCGCCGAAGGGCGCTTCCTTCAGCGTGCCGGACTTCTTTCGGCGCTACGCCGCGCTGACCGCGCTCCTCGTCCTGCTCGCCTTCAATTTCGCGGTGACGCCGAACTTCGCCAGCTGGCAGACCCTGAACGTAAACCTGACCCAGGTCGCGACCATCGTCATCGTCTCGGTCGGCATGACGCTCGTCATCGCCACCGGCGGCATCGACCTCTCGGTCGGCTCGCTGATGGCGATCTCCGGCGCGCTGGCCCCGCTGATCTTTCTGAGCCCATTCGGCGTCGCCCATCCCGGGCTCGGCAACCTCTTGGCGTTTGTCGTCCCGATCGGCGCTGCGGGCCTCCTCGGGGCGTTCAACGGCTGGTTCATCACGCGCTTCCAGGTCCAGCCGATCGTCGGCACGCTCGTCATGTTCATTGCGGGACGCGGCATCGGCCAGGTGCTGACCAACGGTAACCTGCAGGTGTTCAAGAATCCGACTTTCCAGTTCGTCGGCCTGGGGCGCGTCTTCGGCGTGCCGTTCCAGGTCGTCATCATGCTGGCGCTGGTCGCAGCCGCCGCTTGGACGCTGCGGCGGACCCTGTTCGGCCGCCAGATCCTGTCGGTCGGCGGCAACGAGAGGGCGGCCCGCCTCTCGGGCGTTCCGGTCAACCGCGTCAAGCGCTGGGTCTACGCGATCAGCGGCCTCTGCGCCGGAATCGCCGGGCTCGTGGTCGTCTCGATCAATTCGTCGAGCGACGCCAATCTCGTCGGGCTTGGCATGGAGCTCGACGCGATTGCGGCGGTCGCCGTCGGCGGCACGCCGTTCACCGGGGGCCGGGCGAGCGTCGTCGGCTCGCTGATCGGCGCGCTCCTGATCCAGCTCGTGCGCTATACCCTGCTCGCGAACGGCGTGCCCGACGCCGCGGCTTTGGTCGTCAAGGGCGCGATCATCGCGGGCGCCGTCTGGTCGCAGCAGCGGGGCCGATCCGCATGAGCGCGGCTACCGCGAACGGAACCGGCCCCACGCGGCCAAGCGGCCTCGCCTGGGCGGCGCAGCAGCGCGTCCTGATTGCGCTCATCCTTCTCATCCTTTTCGGCGCGCTTCGCTACGACCACTTTCTCGGCGCCTACAACGTCCTGAGCGTGCTCCGTTACAATTCCATGTTCGCGCTGACGAGCCTCGGCATGTGCTTCGTCATCATGACCGCGGGCATCGATCTTTCCGTCGGGACGACGGCGGCCTGCGCTAGCGTCGTCTCGGCGACGCTCTCGCCGTACGGCCTCGTGCCGGGATTGCTGGGCGGCATCGGCACGGGGCTCGTCGTCGGCGCCGTCAACGGCTTCATGGTGACGCGGATGAAGATCCTGCCGTTCATCGCGACGCTGGCCGGCATGCTGATGGCAAGCGGAACCGGCCTTCTGCTGGCGCACAATGAATCGGTCGCGGCCTCCTACGACACCGGCTTCACCTGGCTCGGCCAGGGCGACCTTCTGGGGTTTCCGACGCCGGCCTGGATCGCCATCGCGGCCTATGTCTATGGCTCCGTCGTGCTCAACTACACGAGCTTCGGCCGCTACGTCCTGGCGGTCGGCGGCAATGAGGAAGCGGCGCGGCTCATGGGCCTGCCGGTCGACCGGGTGAAGTTCTGGACCTACGTGCAGTCGGGGGTGTTCGCTAGCCTGGCGGGCGTCATACTCGCCGCCCAGTTCGGCGCCGGCCAGCCGGCGGAGGGCGTCGGCTGGGAACTGTTCTCGATCGCGGCGGTGGTCGTGGGCGGCACGCTGCTGACCGGTGGCGTCGGCTCGGTGACGACGACGCTGGCCGGCGTCCTGCTGCTCGGTCTCATCTTCAACGTGCTCAATTTCGAAAACGGCCTCGGCTGGATCAGCCTCAGCGCCTATTGGCAGTCGGTCGTTCGCGGCGTCTTCCTCATGGTCGTGGTGATGGCCGGCTCCGGCGCCGCGAGGCGCGCCATCCGGACGGCATGATCTGCCGCGGGTGAGGCCCGCCACATCGACGCTTTGAATCGGCCTTCGCCGACACATTATTGGTCGCCGCGCCAACACATGCGCGCTTACTTGTGGCTTCTTCTCGATGGTTCCATTGGAACTCACGGTCAAACATTAAGTAATATCCACAATACCTCCGGCCGGCCTGTTACGATACCATGAATCCTGGGTCAACCGAGCTCACGCGGAACTTGGTTGAGGGGCTATCCCTGAACAGCGCCATTCCGCATGGCGCCAACTCTTCATCGGAGGACCTAGATGAACAGCCTTCTTTTGGCTTCTGCTTTGGCGTGGCTCGCGTGGATGCCTGCCGCGCACGCCAGTTTGGTCAGCGTAACTTTCACGCCATTTGGCAACGGTGTCCTGCCGCCCAGCGTACCCGCGGGCTCCACGCCGGTCGATTTCACGACGACGGACCTGACGTTTACCGGAAACGCCGGATTGGTCACCGGAAGCACGACTTATTATGCGGCGCCCGCCTTCTCGACCAGCACGGTCGACACGAGCCCGTATCTTGCCGTGCAAGCCAACGCGACAGCGACCCTGACGCTGCCGGAAGAGACGGGCGTGCAACTCTATGTCGGTTCTCTGGACGCCTATAACCAGTTAACTTTCAGCAATAGCCTTTCCTACACGGGCGCCCAGCTTGCTTCTATGGTTTCCGGTCTGGCAGACAGTGGTTGCCAGACCTGCGGCGATACGAACGGGTGGCTCTCGTTCACGTTCACGCCCGGGAAAGCCGTCAGCTGGGTCACACTCAGCACCGACGGATCGGACGCCTTCGAGGTCGCGGGGGTAGGCAGCTCGGGCGCGGTGCCCGAGCTCTCGACCTGGGCAATGATGGCGCTCGGATTTGCCGGGCTCGGTTACGTCGGCTCGCGTCGGTCCAAGACGAGCCGCGCTCTGTTCGCCGGGGATGCGTAGCGCGCAATTTAAACTCGAGCGGCCGCCGACGGCGGCCGTTCTTCTGTCGGGAGTCCGAACCCTAATCCTCGACAGTAATGGCGCTGGTCACCCCGAGCGCACCCGGCGTCGCCCGCGCATGGCGTTCGGCGCAAGCTTTCGAATACGCCCGGTCCACGCTGCCGCTCAGCGTCACCCAGCCATGGCGAACTTCGACATTCAGGCGATTGCGGGGCACCGCGAGATCCCAGTGGATTTCGTTCAGCAGGGAGAGCCGAATGAGGTCGTCGGCGGCGGAGCCGACGTCGCGCCCGTCGGGCGGCGGCTCGTCGAGCGGACTGGCCGCATCTCATGCGGCGTCAGAGCGTTGCGGAAAGTCTGGCCCATCTGGAGTTCCTCCCCATACCGGGCCGGACAACGCTCGAACTTCGTCTCCGGTTCCAAACTAGTCCGAACTTCCGGGCGGGGTAAGGCGAGAAGGTGAGGTTTTGTGCCGGATTGCCGGAACTGGCGGTGATTTTGTAGGCATGTAAATATCTGCTTGCGTTCGGCTTGAGGCCGTGATTCAAGCTGTTCATGTACGTCACGCGCATCCCGAACCGTGATTCGCGCCCCGCCGTCCTGTTGCGCGAGAGCTATCGCGAGGGCGGCAAGGTCAAGTCGCGCACGCTGGCCAATATCTCCGATTGGCCGGAGGCGAAGATCGAGAGCCTGCGGCGGGTGCTGGCCGGCGAGGCCCTCGTGCCGCTCGGCGAAGAGCGCTTCGAGATCGCCCGCGCGCTGGGGCACGGCCATGTCGCCGTGGCGCTCGGGACGGTGCGCCGGCTCGGGCTCGACAAGATGCTGCCGAAAGGGCCGGACCGTCCGGCCAAGCTGATCCTGGCGATGATCGCGGCGCGGATCGTCGAGCCGGCCGCCAAGCTCGCCACCGCGCGCCAACTCAGCGAGGCGACCGCCGCCCACTCGCTCGGCGCGGTGCTGGACCTCGGCGCTGTCGACGAGGACGAACTCTACGCCGCCCTCGACCTGTTGGGCCGCAGCCAGGCCGACATCGAGAAAGTCTTCGCCAAACGCCACCTCGAGGACGGCGTGCTCGTGCTCTACGATGTCACTTCGAGCTATTTGGAGGGACGGCGCTGCGAACTGGCGCAATTCGGCTACAGCCGCGATCATCGTCCCGACCGACCGCAGATCGTCTTCGGGCTCCTGTGCACGCCGGACGGCTGCCCGGTCGCCGTCGAGGCGTTCGAAGGCAACCTCGGCGACCCGAGCACCCTCGCCAGTCAGGTCAAGAAGCTGCGCATGCGGTTTCGGCTGAAGCGCGTCGTGCTCGTCGGCGACCGCGGCATGATCACAAAGGCGCGCATCGACGCCGATGTCGCGCCCGCCGGCCTCGACTGGATCACCGCGCTCCGCGCGCCGGCGATCAAGGCGCTCGCGGCCGAAGGCGGCCCGCTGCAGCTCTCGCTGTTCGACGAGCGCGACATGGCGGAGATCGTCTCGGGCGACTATCCCGGAGAGCGTCTCGTCGTCTGCCGCAACCCCCAACTCGCCGCCGAGCGCGTGCGCAAACGCGTCGAACTCCTCGATGCGACCGAGATGGCGCTGATCAAGATCCGCGCCATGACCGAGAAGAAGCGCAATCCGCTGCGCGGCGCCGACAAGATCGCCCTCAAGGTCGGCGCCGTCATCGACCGTCGCCGCATGGCCAAGCATTTCGACCTCGCCATCACCGAGACCGGCCTCGCATGGTCGCGCAGAGCCGAGGCGATCGCCGCGGAGGCCGCGCTCGATGGTATCTACGTGATCCGGAGCTCTCTTCCCGCGGACGGCTTCGCAGCCGCCGACCTCGTCCTCGCCTACAAGGGCCTCAGCCACGCCGAACGCGGCTTTCGCGACATCAAATCCGGCGACCTCGACGTCCGTCCGATCCACCATCGCCGGGCCCACCGCGTTCGCGCCCACGTCTTCTTGTGCATGCTTGCCTACTACGTCGTCTGGCACATGAAGCGCGACCTCGCCCCGATGCTGTTCAAGGACGACGATCTCGAAGCCGCCGCCGCTGAGCGCGCCTCCCCCGTCGCCAAGGCCAAGGTCTCGCCCGCGGCGCGCCGCAAGGCCATCGACAGGCGCACCGAAGACGGGCAGCCCGTCCACAGCTTCCGCACCCTACTGCAGGACCTTGCCAATCTCACTCGAAACAGCGTCCGCTTCGGCGACGCCCATCCCACGACAATCCTGTCAAGGCCAACCCCAACCCAGACCCGAGCCTTCGAACTCCTCCGCCTCAAGATCGCCGCGTAGGCAGAACTCGATTCCCAGATCGAGTTCACATCAATGGCTTGCGACCAGAAGCGCCGGAAGTTCGGACTAGGCGACCGCAATCTGTCTTCGCCAATTCCACAGCCGGTGGCTCCTAAAGATCGAAATTGGTGGGCAGCATGACCACGTCGCGGATCGTCATGCCGCGGGGCCGCGTCAGCATGAACATCACCACGTTGGCCACTTCGCTGGCCTCCAGCAGACTTCCCGCCTCCCTGGCTTCCTTCAGTTTCTCCGGCGGCCAGTCCGCGAGCAGCGCGGTGATGACGGGGCCGGGCGAGATCGAGCCCACGCGAATGCCGTATTTGAACACCTGCCGTCGCACCGTCTGGACAAAACAGTTGATCGCCCATTTGGACGACGCATAGACCGGCTCCCATGGCGTCGGAAAATGGGCCGCAAGCGAACTCGTGACGATGATGTCGCCCGTCCGACGCTCGATCATGTGAGGCAGCGCGTCGTGCACGTTCTTCATCACGACGTTGACGTTCAAGTTCAGCATCCGGTCGATCGCCCCGGTATCGGCGTCGACCAGGTCGCCGCCGACGTACGTGCCCGCATTTGCATGCAGGATATCGAGCTGGCCTGCCGCCTCCAGGACCTTCGGCGTCAGCGTCGCGCAAGCCTTCGGGTCGAGCAGGTCGATGACCAGCGGGATCGCTGCGTCGCCGTGCTTGTCGCAAAGCGCCTTCAGCGCCGCCTCGTCGCGATCGACCATCACCACGCGCGAGCCTGCGGCCAACATCGCCTCGGCGCTGGCCAATCCGATGCCCGACGCGGCGCCGGTAACGACCGCGACCTTGCCTTCCAATTCTCTTGCCATAGTCTGTCTCCTCGTTGGGGCTCCCGGACGGCGATGCCCTGAGCGCCGCAATCGATAGGCGATCTCACAGTGGTGTCGAATCCGGTCTGCATCAATCCCCGGCTGCAAACCGGCGGGACAGGGCAGCCATTCGGGAACTGCCGAGGCGTCCGGCGCGTTGGCGGCGTCGGCAGCTTCGAGTTCTGACAGGCAGGGGCGCGAGGGGGATTTTCATGCGCATCAGCGAAGGCAAGCCCTATCCTCTTGGCGCGACCGCCGATGCCAGCGGCGCCAATTTCGCGCTTTTCACCGCGCACGCGACGAGGGTCGACGTCTGCATCTTCGATGCGCCCGACGGCCGCGAGATCGACCGCTTCGAGCTTCCCGAATACACCGACGAAGTCTTCCATGGCCGCCTCTCGGGGGTGGGGCCGGCGACATATTACGGCTTTCGCGTGCACGGGCCGTATGAGCCGGAGGCCGGGCATCGCTTCAACCCGAACAAGCTCCTGCTGGACCCCTACGCCCGCGCGCACGCCGGCAAGCTCGTCTGGGACCCGGCCGTGTTCGGTTACACCATCGGAGCGGAAGCGGACGACCTCAGCTTCGACGAGCGCGACAGCGCGCCGTTCGTGCCGAAGTCCGTCGTCGTCGATCCCAACTTCGACTGGCGGGGCGAGTATCGCCGGCACGCCGTGCCGTGGGCTCACACCATCGTCTACGAGGCGCACGTCAAGGGCTTCACCAAGCTTCACCCCGAGGTGGACGAGAATCTCAAGGGATTCTACGCCGGCCTGGGCTCGAAACCGGTCATCGACTACCTCAGATCGCTCGGCGTCACGACGGTCGAACTGATGCCGGTTAACACCTTCATCGACGACGCCCATCTTCTGGAAAAGGGCCTCAAAAACTACTGGGGCTACAATTCGATCGGCTTCTTCGCCCCCGACCCGCGCTACGCCGCCGACGTCGCCAACTCGCTGCGCGAGTTCAAGGAGATGATCGCACGGCTGCACGACGGCGGCCTCGAGGTGATCCTCGACGTCGTCTACAACCACACCGCCGAAGGCAACGAGCGCGGTCCGACGCTCTCGTTCAAGGGCATCGACAACCGTTCCTATTACCGTCTCATTCCCGATCAGCCGCGCTACTATATCAACGACACCGGGACCGGAAACACGCTGAACCTCAGCCATCCCCGCGTCATCCAGATGGTCGCCGACAGCCTGCGCTACTGGGTGAGCGAGATGCGGGTCGACGGCTTCCGTTTCGACCTCGGCACGATCCTGGCGCGCGAACCGGACGGCTTCACGACCGAGAGCGGCTTTTTGAAAGCCGTCGGTCAGGATCCGCTGCTCGCCGAAGCCAAGCTGATCGCCGAGCCCTGGGACTGCGGACCCGGCGGCTACCAGGTCGGCGGCTTTCCGCCGGGCTGGGCCGAGTGGAACGACACGTTCCGCGACACGGCGCGCGATTTCTGGCGGGGGATGGCGAGCGCCCGGGCGCTGGCGCCTCGGCTCTGCGCTTCGCCGGACAAGTTCAATTTCCGCGGCCGCAAGCCCTGGGCCAGCGTCAATTTCGTCGCCGCCCATGACGGCTTCACCTTGCGCGATCTCGTCTCCTACAACGACAAGCACAACGAGGCGAACGGCGAGGACAACCGCGACGGCCACTCCGACAACCGCTCATGGAACTGCGGCGTCGAGGGGCCGACCGACGACCCTGAGATCCGCGCGCTGCGCCTGCGCCAGATCCGCAATTTCCTCGCCACCCTCATGTTGTCGCAGGGGACGCCGATGATCACGGCGGGCGACGAATTCGGCCGGACGCAGAACGGCAACAACAACGCCTATTGCCAGGACAATGAAATCGGCTGGGTGAATTGGCGGATGGACGAGGAGGGGCAGGGGCTGGTCGCGTTCTTCCGCCGTTTGACCGCCCTCTTCCGCCTCTATCCGGTCCTCCGCCGCTCGCGCTTTCTCACCGGAGAAATGAACCCGGACATCGACGTCAAGGACGTGACCTGGATCGACGCCCGCGGCTCGGAGATGACGCAGGAGACGTGGGACAACGAGCTCACCCGCTGCTTCGGCATGCTGCTCGACGGGCGGGGGCAGGCGACCGGCATCAAGCGGCGCGGCGACGATGTGACGCTGCTCATCGTCTTCAACGCCCATCACGACGCGGTCAAGTTCGCGCTGCCGCGCTGCTACGACGCTTCGGGCTGGAACCGGCTGATCGACACCAACGACCCGGCGCTGCCGGCGCGCAGGTTCAGGATCGGCGTCTCCTATCTGGTGACGGGACGGTCGCTGCTCCTCTTCGAGCGCGCGCCGCTCGTGGAGAGGAAGCCGCGCGCCCGCCCGCCCCGGCGCGCTGCGGCCCAGGCGGCCGCTTCGCCTCCGCCAGGCCCGGCGCAAGAGCCGCCGTAAGCGCATCGCGCCGGGTCGCCGTCGTTTGCGCTCCTGTCAAAAAAGCCTGCGAAAAATTGCCGTTGAGCTTCGAAAAACTGCAAAAGGGCGACAATTTCCTGCAAAAAATTGCAGTTTCTTTCCCCGAATCGGGACTTATCAAGGCTTTACGGCCGATCCGGGCGGAAAAAGAAAAAAGCCACTGCCAGGCTATGCTCGTGGGCGAGAACATCGGGAGCGTGGCGCGTTTGTAGGCGCGGTCGCTGACCGCGCCGGCCGCGCTCAGCGAGCGCGGCTACAACGCCGCCCTTCATGCACCGATAGGCGCGCCCCGGCTCGGGAGTTACGGGGAAAACGCCACGCCTAAGCTGCTTCGAGTCTGGATGACTGGGGCGGGCACATTCAAGAGCGTCGGACACCAAAGCGTCTCCGTTTGGCTTAGAACAAACATAGAACAAAATACGACGCTTGGCAAGAGGATTCTTGATGCCTCAGCGTTGGCCGTCCGCAGCGGCTCGCGCGCCGCTTCGCCGAGTTGGCGTGAACGGGCGGGGTGCGCCCGGAGCTACCAAAAAGCCGCGGCCCGGGTCGGTCTGCGTCACCTGCCGGCGCTGGGCGCCATGATGGTCTCAATCCTCACAGGAAAGTTGCGAACTCTGACCCCTGTCGCGTGCCACAAGGCGTTGGCGATTGCGCCCACCGTCCCGGTAATGCTGATCTCGCCAACGCCCTTGATGCCGAGCGCGTTCACGAAGGCGTCGTCCTCGTGGACCAGCAGCGCTTCGAGCGACGGCACGTCGGCATTCACCGGTACGTGGTATTCGCCAAGGTCTGCATTCAAGATGCGGCCAGTGCGCCGGTCCACGCTCGCTGCTTCGTTCAGCGCGAAGGAGGCGCCCCAGATCATGCCGCCATAGAGCTGGCTGAGCACGAGGCGCGGGTTGATGATCCGCCCTGCCGCGAAGGCGCCGACGAGACGCGTTGCGCGGACCTGGCCGAGATCGGGGTCGACCTTGACCTCTGCGAAGACCGCTCCGTGCGCCTGCAACGCATAGTCGCCGACGGCCGCTGGATCGCGCGCGCCCTTGCCCCACCCGTCGATCTCCGCCAGTCCAGCGCGCGCGAGGATGTCGGCATAGGTCTCGCTGCGGCTCTCGTCGTCTTTGCGGTGGAGCCGTCCGGCGCGCGCCACCACGCCGACATTGCCTGCGCCAAAGAGCGGCGAGTCGCGGTCGCCCGTGGCGAGGCCGGCAAGCCGCGCGACGGCGTTCCCGCCGGCCGCATGAATAGCCGAGCCGGCGGTCGCCGTATGGCCGGATCCGCCAGCGACCCCGCCGTCGGGCAGCTCGGTGCTGCCGAAGCGCAACGTGACCTGGTCGATGTGGAGCCCGACGCTGTCGGCGGCGATCTGCGCGAGCGCGGTCAAGGCGCCCTGTCCCATGTCGATTGCGCTCGTCTCGATCGTGACTGTGCCGTCGCGGCCGAGGGCCGCCCGCGCCTCCGCAGCGAACATCGGGCAGTGAAAGACGGCGGTTCCCATGCCCCAGCCGACGAGGAAGCCTTCCTCGTCGCGCATCTGCCGCGGGGCGCGCGGCCGGCCCGACCAGCCGAATTCCGACGCGCCCTTGGCGTAGCATTCCCGCAGCGCCTTCGACGAATAGGCCTTGCCGGTTATCGGTTCGACCTCCGCATAATTCGTGAGCCGGAAGTCGAGCGGATCGATGCCGCAGGCCTCCGCCGCTTCGTCGATTGCCGCCTCGAGCGCCGCCGATCCGGAAGCCAGACCCGGCGCGCGCATGGGGCCGGGCGTGCCGATGTCGTTGCGCACGGCTTCGTGGGTTATGGAGATGGCCGGGCTCGCGTAGAGCATGCGCGAGACAAAGGCGGACGGTTCGATGAAATCGTCGAAGCTGCTCGTCGCCGCGATCGCGTGATGCGAAATCGCGGTGAGCCGGCCGTCGGACTCCATGCCGAGCCTCAGTCGCTGCCGCGTCTGACCGCGATGGCCGACCGGCCCGAACATCTGAGCGCGCGTCAGCATGAGCTTCACCGGCCGGCCCGTCATGCGCGCCGCAAGCACGCACAGGATATGCGCCCCTGCAAGGATCGCTTTCGATCCAAAGCCGCCGCCGATGAACGGCGTGCGAATGAGCACGTTTTCAGGCGGGACGCCGAAGAAGCCGGCGTAGGCCGCGCGGGCCATGTGCGGCGCCTGGTTCGGCGTGTCGAGCGTCAGGCGGTCGCCGTCCCAGGATGCGACGATGGCGTGCGGCTCCATCGCGTTGTGGTATTGCGACGGCGTTTCGTAGGTCGCGTCGACGCGCAGCGGCGCCCGCGACAGTCCGGACTCGACGTCGCCATGCGCGACGCTCGGCGGCGAGCCGACCCCCACGGTTTCAGGAACGAAACGCTCGACGTCCAGTCCAAGCCGCGCCGGCTCGACCTCGTAAACGGGCTTCAAGAGCGCGGCGCCTTCCGTCGCCGCCTCCAGCGTCTCCGCGACGACGAGCGCGATCGGCTGGTTGGCGTAGCGCACGCGGTCGTTCTGCAGCGCCTCCATGCGGAATGCAAAGAGGCTTCCCTTGGCCTCCGGGTCGCCAGCCAGCGCCGGCCGGTTCGCCGGGGTGATGACCTCCACGACATGCGGATGCGCCTTGGCGGATTCCACGTCGAAATGCACGACGCGGCCACGCGCGATCGTGCTGACGGCGCACACCGCATACAACATCCCTTCGGGATGGTTGTCCGCGGCATAGGATGCGCGCCCGGTGACCTTGAGGATTCCGTCGCGGCGGGTGAGCGGCTGGCCCGCGTTCGAGCCGTAGCGCAGGTTCGGCGAGGCTTGGATGCGATGGGTCTCAGGCATGTTGAAGGACCCCGGGTACGGAGGAGAAGGGAGAGGCCGGAAGGGCGGGAAGGCGTGCGGGTGTTCCTGCCGCCGCGAGCGCGAGCGCGCGCACGACGATCCGTTTGGCGAGTTCTATCTTGAATGCGTTATCGCCGGAGGGCTTCGCGTCGGCGAGCGCGGCTTCGGCGGCTTTGCGGAACGCCGTTTCGTCCGCGTTTGCGCCCGCAAGCGCCTCTTCGGCCGCTCGGGCGCGCCACGGTTTCGCCGCGACGCCGCCAAGGGCAATCCGGGCGCTGCGAATCGCGCCGCCGTCCAGGTCGAGCGCCGCGGCGGCGGACACGACCGCGAAGGCAAAGGACGTGCGCTCGCGAAGCTTGAGATAGCAGGCATGCGCCGAAAAGCGCGCAGCACCGCCGGGAAGACGAAGCGCAACAATCAGGTCGCCCGGCTCGAGCGTGGTTTCATGCTCCGGCGCATCGCCGGGCAGGCGATGAAGGTCTTCGACCGCGAGCTCGCGCCGACCATCCTTGCCTTCGATCTCGACAACGGCGTCGAGCGCGACGAGCGGCACTGAGAAGTCCGACGAATGCGTCGCGATGCAGCGTCTGCTCCAGCCGAGCACCGCGTGCAGGCGGTTCTCGCCGTGCAGCGCATCGCAGCCCGCGCCTGGTTGACGCCGGTTGCAGGCGCTCGCCACGTCATAGAAGTAGCTGCAGCGCGTCCGCTGCATCAGGTTGCCGCCGACGGTTGCGGCGTTGCGGAGCTGCGCCGAAGCGCCGGAGAGCAGCGCTTCGGCGACGGCCAGATAGGCGCGGGCGAAATCCGGGTCCTGCGCGAGGTCGGCGTTCCGCACGAGCGCGCCGATGCGCACGCCGCCGTCGGCCAGACGCTCCACGCGGTCGAGATCCGGCAAGCGCGTGACGTCGACAAGACGGTCGGGCCGAATGGCGCCGCCTTTCATCAGGTCTAGCAAGTTGGTGCCGGCGGCGAGATAGGCAGAGCCCGGCTCTGCCGCTGCGGCGATCGCCTCCTGAACGGTGGCCGGCCTCACATAGTCGAAGATCTTCATGCCGCGTTCCTCCGGTCCCGTTCCGCAATAAGTGTCTGCGCCTCGAGCACCGCCTCCGTGATGCCGCGATAGGCCCCGCAACGGCAGATGTTGCCGCTCATCCCCTCGCGCACGCGCTCGGGGTCGTCGCCCGCCTGGCCCTCGTCGATCAAGCCGACCGCGCTCATGATCTGGCCCGGCGTGCAGAACCCGCATTGGAATCCGTCATGCGCGATGAAGGCGGCCTGCACTGGATGAAGGTCGTCCCCCTGGGCGAGGCCCTCGATGGTGACAACCTCCGCGCCGTCGAGGCTCAGCGCGAGAGCCAGACACGAATTGACCCGCCTCCCGTTCACGAGCACGGTGCAAGCGCCGCATTGCCCACGATCGCAGCCCTTCTTGGTGCCGGTCAGGTCGAGGCGCTCGCGCAGGAGATCGAGGAGCGTTACGCGCGGATCGTCGAGCACAACGTTCCGACGCTCACCGTTAATAGTAAGGCTCATAGAGAAGGTCATGAAGACTCCCGTGCTTTCAGTCCGGCGGGCGTAGATATCGAGGCTACGGGCCGGCCATGAGAAGACGGCGCGGCGGCGACGGCGGGTTCGCGATGGACCTGGATTGTCCGCCCTCGTTCGAGGTCGCGCGTGGTCCGATGAAGGTAGTATACGGAGGGTCCCTCCGTTTTGCAAGAGGCGTGTCAGCCGTCATGTCAGGTCGTGCAACAAACCTCGTGCGCAAGCCTCGCGCCGACGCGGTCCGCAATCGCGAACGCCTGCTCCAGGCGGCGGCCGACGTCTTCAGCGCCGGCGGCCCCGAGGCCAGCCTCGAAGCCGTGGCGAAGCGCGCTGGCGTCGGCATAGGAACGCTTTATCGTCACTTCCCGACGCGCGAAACCCTGTTCGAGGCCGTATATCGGCGTGAGGTTGACCAACTTAGCGAGCTCGCGGAGCGGCTCGCTGACGAAGCTGAGCCGGTCTTGGCTTTGCGGCGTTGGCTGCACGCCAATGTGCGGCTCGTGGCGACGAAGAAGGGCATGGCGGCAGCCCTGGCCCTGGCGGCGCATCGCCCTTCAGAACTTCACGCCTATTCCGCTGATCGCCTCACAAAAGCCGTCGGTTCGCTGCTCGACCGCGCCGCCAAGGCCGGCGAGATACGGGCCGACATCACGCCGGAAGACCTTTTGCGCGCACTCGTGGGCATGTCCTACAATGTCTACGACACCCCCCATTGGCGAAAGACGGCGCTGCGCCTTGCCGACATCTTCGTCGATGGCCTGCGCAAGCGCTGACGGGCGCTCCAGCCGTCGACAGTCCGAGATGGTTGGAACGCGGTCGAAGGCGCCAGAGGCGGCGAGATAGACATCCATGTCAAATTTTTACGTCAGGGTTGTACTGGCCAACCTGATAACGCTCGCAATTTTGCTCGGGTGCCTGTTTATTTCTGCAGGTACGCTCGACTATTGGCAGGCGTGGGCCTTCGTAGCCGTGTTTGAGGTGTCGGCGCAGGCATTGGGCATTTATTTTCTCGTGCGCGACCGAAAGCTCGTTGAGCGCCGCATGAACATCGGACCCGTGGCGGAACAGCGGCCGGAACAGAAACTCATCTCGGCGCTTTTCATCCTTGGATTTGTAGGGTTCGTGGTGCTTCCCGCCCTCGACCATCGCTTCGGTTGGTCGCCGGTTGCGCCCGTCGTGTCGGTTATCGCAAACGCAATGATCGTACTATCATTCCTGTTATTCTTCGCGGTGATGAAATCGAACAGCTATGCCGCTTCCACCATCCAGGTAGAAGAGGGACAGCCCGTCGTGTCGACGGGCCCGTACGCGTACGTCCGGCACCCGATGTATTCGGGTGCATTGCTGCTGCTCGTGGCGATGCCGCTCGCCCTCAGTTCGTGGTGGACCATTCTCCTCGTCATACCGTTCTTCCCGGTGCTCGTTTGGCGCATCCTTGATGAGGAAAGTTTCCTCCGCAAAAATTTGCCAGGGTATGACGAGTATATGCAGAGGTTGCGATATCGTCTTGTTCCTCGGATATGGTAGGGCGCTGGCGTTATACCTGTCCTCTTTGATGCAGACTCAAGGAGGGGATTCCCGAATCGGCTGAAATTTGATTCGACCAGGCGAACAAAGGGGGTTCGCATGGCGGGGGCGATTGGTCTTCGGGATGACTGTGACGCGGGGGCGCTACGGGCGGCGGCGCGACGATCGAAGGACGGGCCGCCAGCGCGCCGACTGCTGGCTCTTGCTGCGATTTACGACGGGGCCACGCGCACTGAGGCAGCGAAGATCGGCGGCGTCGGGCTGCAGGTCGTGCGCGACTGGGTGCTCAAGCTCAACGCGCACGGCCCGGACGGCCTGATCGACCGCAAGGCGCCTGGGCAGCCGCCGCGGTTGAATGAGGATCACCGGGCGGCGCTGGCGAGGATTCTCGAGAGTGGGCCGATCCCGGCGGTTCACGGGGTCGTGCGATGGCGGATCGTCAAATTGGCTCTCGAACCGCATCTTCAAATCCTACGATCAAATCGTCGACCAGAGCTGCGACGCCTGGAACAAGCTCATCGATCAGCCATGGCGGATCATGTCCATCGGAATGCGGAAATGGGCCTACGGGTTCTAATCAACAAGTTTTGGTATTAGCTGAAGGAAATCTCGGCCTTCGGCTTTGTCCGGCGAGACATAACCGACCGTGAGGCGATCGACTCGCTCGAGGTCGAGAAGCTCGGCGATTCTCGCGGGGCCGCGTTCCATCTCATTGATTACAGTCCGCTCAAGGCGGAAGTGCTGCAGACCCGCAAGTTCCTGGAAGCTGCGGCGGTTACGCCGGATGCGTTTCCGCTCTCGGACGCGTCGGCATGTCAGTTCAGCCGAAACTCCCCGCCGACGGCCCGGAACTCGGCCGGCTTGATCAGGCGGCAGTGGGCTACCGTCACCGAGTGAAGCAGGCCGTCGAGCTCGCGGCGCCAGAAGTCCAGGAATTTGGTCAATTCCGGGAAGTCGGGGTGGAGATCGTGCTGCTGCCAGATGTAGTTCTGCAGGATGGCGGGGTGGTCCGGCAGACGATAGAGGATGTTGGCGGTGGTGAGGCCGAACCCCTCGAGCTGGCGGCGGAAATCGAGGCTGACCATGCGGTTTCTCCAAAGGTCGAACGGGTCAATGTTGTCACCAGCAACGCCGTTTGGCAAGGAAAAGTTCCAAAATCACAACTATTTCAACCTGTTGGCAGCATCGATCGTCGAGTGCTAATTTTTCTGGAATTCCCTCTTGAACCGGCATTTCCGCGCTTCCAAATTGTGTCCCGCGCGGGGCCGAAGAGGCCCTGAAATGTCAGGAAAAGGGAAGGAGTTGTTCATGAAGTTTCGCCCGTTGCACGACCGGATTGTCGTCAGGCGCATCGATGCGGAGGAAAGGACCAGGGGAGGCATCATCATCCCCGACACCGCCAAGGAGAAGCCGCAGGAAGGCGAAGTCATCGCCGTGGGGCCCGGCGGCCGCGACGAGAGCGGCAAGCTCGTCCCGCTCGACGTCAAGGCCGGCGACCGCATCCTGTTCGGCAAATGGTCCGGCACCGACATCAAGCTCGATGGCGAGGAGCTGCTCATCATGAAAGAGAGCGACGTCATGGGCGTCATCGAGGGCGCGGCCGCGCCCGCCCGCAAGGCCGCCTGATCGGCTTTTTCGGAAAAACGTTTATCTCATGTGTATGGAGTGAGACCTCATGTCCGCCAAGGAAGTCAAGTTTTCCCAGGACGCGCGCGAGCGGATGATTCGCGGCGTCGACGTGCTCGCCAGCGCCGTTCGCGTGACGCTCGGACCGAAAGGCCGCAATGTCGTGATCGAAAAGAGCTTCGGCGCGCCGCGCATCACCAAGGACGGCGTCACCGTCGCCAAGGAGATCGAGCTTGCCGACAAGTTCGAGAACATGGGCGCGCAGATGGTGCGCGAAGTCGCCACCAAGACCAACGATACCGCGGGCGACGGCACCACGACCGCGGCCGTTCTCGCCCACGCCATCCTCAAGGAGGGGGCGAAGTCGGTCGCGGCGGGCGCCAACCCCATGGACGTCAAGCGCGGCGTCGACCTCGCCGTCGAGGCGATCGTCGCCGACCTCAAGGCCAAGAGCCGCAAGATCACCAAATCGGACGAGATCGGCCAGGTCGGGACGATTTCGGCGAACGGCGATGCCTCGATCGGCAAGATGATCGCCGAGGCGATGAAGAAGGTCGGCAACGAAGGCGTGATCACCGTCGAGGAGGCGAAGAGCCTCGAAACCGAACTCGACGTGGTCGAGGGCATGCAGTTCGACCGCGGCTATCTCTCGCCCTATTTCATCACCAATGCCGAGAAGATGGTGGCCGAGCTCGAGGATCCGTACATTCTCATCCACGAGAAGAAGCTCTCCGGCCTGCAGGCGATGCTGCCGGTGCTCGAAGCGGTGGTGCAGACCGGCAAGCCGTTGCTCATCGTCGCCGAGGACGTCGAGGGCGAAGCGCTGGCGACGCTCGTCGTCAACAAGCTGCGCGGCGGCCTGAAAGTCGCGGCGGTCAAGGCGCCGGTTTCGGCGACCGGCGCAAGGCGATGCTCGAGGACATCGCCATCTTGACCGGCGGCACGATGATTGCCGAGGACCTCGGCATCAAGCTCGAGAACGTGACGCTCGACATGCTCGGCAAGGCCAAGCGCGTGCGCATCGAGAAGGAAAGCACCACGATCGTCGACGGCGCGGGCAAGAAGTACGACATCGAAGGACGCATCGCCCAGATCAAGGCGCAGATCGAGGAGACGACGTCCGACTACGACAAGGAGAAGCTGCAGGAGCGTCTGGCCAAGCTCGCCGGCGGCGTCGCGGTGATCCGCGTCGGCGGCGCGACCGAGGTCGAGGTCAAGGAAAAGAAGGACCGGGTCGACGACGCGCTGAACGCCACCCGCGCGGCGGTCGAGGAAGGCATCCTGCCCGGCGGCGGCGTCGCGCTCCTGCGTGCGGCGGGGACACTCGACGGCGTCAGGTTCGCCAACGACGACCAGCGCACCGGCGTCGAGCTGGTGCGCCGGGCGATCCAGCAGCCGGCACGGCAGATCGTGGAGAACGCCGGCGAGGACGGCTCGATCGTCGTCGGCAAGATCCTCGACAAGCCCGACTACGCCTTCGGCTACGACGCGCAGAAGAGCGAATATGGCGACCTCTTCTCGCTCGGCATCATCGATCCGACCAAAGTCGTGCGCACCGCGCTCCAGGATGCCGCGTCGGTCGCCGGCCTGCTCATCACCACCGAGGCGATGGTGGCCGAGAAGCCGAAGAAGGAAACCCCGCCCGCCATGCCGCCAGGGGGCATGGACTATTAAGGAGAACTTTCCCCGGGAGCGGTCCGGCCGCGACGGGACTGAAGCTTAAGGAATGCGATCGGCGGCCTCCGTCCGCCGATCGCCTTTGCTCCAAGGCGTGATGTCGTCAAAATCTCTTGCGGAAATTCAGAATAATATCTACAATTCCGCTATGAGCTCAAAACGTCCCCGCAGCCTTCGGGCGATCTCGGGCGCTCAACCGGCCCGGGGGCGAGCAAAGAATATCTCCACCCGACTCGCTCGCAAGCCATTGAAATCCCTCATTTCGGACAAGAGAATCCAGAGAATCCAAGCACAACGGAAGGCGGGTACAAGGCGGAATCTGTGGATTGCAAGAAAATCCAAACGCACTGTCGCGCGCCTGTCCGCTTCAGCGACGATCTCGAGTCGCGCTCAGCGCTGCATCGACCAGCTCGGCCGCGGTCCGGCTCTCGAGCAGCGAGGGGGCGCGCGGCTGCCCGAGCCGGTCAGGCGGCCAGAGGAGGAGGCGGGCGATCTCGATGACGATCAACGTGAGAAGTCCGCCGAGCAGGACGTCCGAGAGGAAGTGGCCGCCGACGGCGACGCGAAGGAGGCTCGCGCCGGCGCCGAAGGCGAAGGCGGCGATCGTCGCCGGTTCGCGCCACGGGGGCGGCAGTAGGCTCGCCGGCGCGACCATCCAGAAGCCGGTCGCCGCTTCGCCGGAGACGAACGAGCAGTTCTTCTTGCAGGCGCCGTCATCGTCGTACCACGGCCGGAAGGCGTTCGGCCCGCTGAACTGCTGGGTCTGGTTCGGCCGCGGCCGGTGCCAATGGTCTTTCAGGCCGAGATTGACGACGAGGCCCGGGCCGACGACCATGGTCGCAATCAGGAAGACCACCGCGCGTCCGCTCGGCGCCCAGGGGAGGCGGACGCCGTTCCGCTTCAAGAGCCAGAGCGCGGCGTAGAGCGTGAGCACGACGAACGGCGTCACGCGGAAGACATCGCGGGCGAATCGGGCGAGCGCGTCATCGGCAGCGAAACGGCCGTCGAAGAAGAGATGCGAGACGGCGAGGTCGAGCCCGGGCCAGAGCCCGAAGACGAGGAGCGTCAGCGCCGTCAGCGCGACGTAGACCATGAGCGCTTTGGGCATGAAATTCGTTAGACGACCAGGTAGGTCTGGCCGGTCTCGAGCCCCTCGACGCTGCGGCTGAAAGCCCGCGCCGCGCGGGCCACCGGAACCGGGTCGAAACCGCGGAAGAACGGGCCGTAGCTGCCCATCGATTCCTCGAAGACGGCCGGGCTTACAGCGTTGATCCGGATCCCGCGCGGCATTTCGATCGCCGCGGCCATGGCGAAGGCCTCGATCGCTGCATTGACCATACTGGCCGAGGAGCCGGCGCCGATCGGGACCCCGGACAGGAAGCCGGCGATCAGCGTGATTGAGCCGCCGTCGTTGAGATGGTCGCGCGCCGCAAGCGCGAGATTGACCTGACCCATCAGCTTGTTGACAAGGCCCAGGCCATAGCTCGACTGTTCGACCGGGGCGGGCTTGATCGTCGCCAGCGGCGCGAAATTGACTGCGCCGGCGGCGCAGACCACCGCGTCGAGCGCGCCCGCGCCCTTAAGGCCGGCGACGATGCTAGCCGGATCGGCGATGTCGATTCTGACGTCGCCGGATTTGGATCCCGCCGTGACGATGTCGTGCCGTGCGCCGAGCTCGGCGACGATCGCTTTGCCCAGCATCCCGCTCGCCCCGATGACAAGAATGCGAAGGCGTTGCGACATCGAAGACCTCCGGCGGAAGGGAGATCCGGCGCGGGGCCGGGTGCCCGGCAACCTATCCGATAGGGACCGGCCGCGCCAGCATGGCCCACGAACAGCTCCGCACCCGGTTGCCAGCCCGCTCCGCGGGTCTATAGTCGGTTCCGGCGACCCCGGCGGAGGCTCCCCATGTTCCGGCTCGACGAAAAGCTCGCGCGGATCCGTGCGGGCAATTATCG
Organism: uncultured Alphaproteobacteria bacterium; assembly: GCA_963772555.1. Classification (GTDB taxonomy): domain Bacteria; phylum Pseudomonadota; class Alphaproteobacteria; order Rhizobiales; family Beijerinckiaceae; genus Roseiarcus. Next base: position 353,796 of record CAVYXQ010000006.1, read on the forward strand.
GCGCACGGACTTCATCATCGCGGACGCGAAAGATCCCGACATGGGCCCCGGCCTGCATGCCGTCGGGCCGGCGCGACAAAAGGACGGGTCGGCGCCGCGCCTGCGCACGCGCGAGGAGTTCCTCGAGTCGATCGAGGCGATCATCCGCCAGGACGTCGTCGACATCATGCTGACTTCCGTTAGCAATCTCGAGCGCCTGGTCCGGCGCAACGCCTTTGCCGGGTCCAATGTCAAGCCGGTCATTCGGGCTAACGACACGACCGACATCTGGCGCCATCGGGGCGCTGCGCATGCGCTCTCGCCGTCGCGACCGTTTCGCACCGCCTCGCTCGCCCATGTCCGGCCGCTGACCGACCTCGGCCTCTATTCGATCACCTTCACCAACGATGTGGAGGCGGACATCGCCTCGCTCGAGGCCTTCCGCGAGTTTCGCGCCGACGCCGAGGCACACGGCCTTTCCTATTTCCTCGAGGTGTTCAATCCGAACGTGGACCGGGGCCTCTCAGAGGAGACCATGCCGCATTTCGTCAACGATGCGATCGTCCGCTGCCTCGCCGGTCTCACGGAGGCCGAGCGGCCGAAATTCCTCAAGATCGCCTACAACGGGCCGAGAGCGCTGGAAGAACTCGCCTCCTACGATCCGAGTCTTGTCGTCGGGGTGCTCGGCGGCGGCGCCGGCACGACGCGGGACTGCTTCGAACTCATCCATCAGGCGCAGAAATATGGCGCGCGCGTCGCCCTCTTCGGCCGCAAGATCAATCTCGCCGAATCGCCGCTCGACATCGTGCGGCTGATGCGGGCGGTTTCGGACGGGGCGCTGACGCCGCTCGAGGCGGTCGAGGATTATCACGACACCCTGCTCAGGAAATGCCTGACGCCGATGCGGGATTTCGAGGCCGACAGCCAGATCACCGACGCCGTCCTTAGGCAGGCTTAAGAGCCGCCAATGAACGCGAGACGGGGCGTCCTGTCGGCCGGCACCTGGTGCGTCGATTTCAACAAGTCGATCGCCCGCTGGCCGGACGAGGACACCTCGAACGAGGTCCTCGAGATCGACCAGCAGGGCGGCGGTTCGGGCTTCAACATGGCGGTCGATCTGAAGCGGCTCGATCCGGCCTTTCCGGTCGAGGCGATGGGCGTCGTCGGCGACGACGAGCTCGGCCGCTTTCTCTTGGAAACCTGCGACGCGCGCGGGATCGATCGCCGCGGCCTCCAGGCGGCGCCCGGCGGAGCGACGATGAGCGTCGACGCCTTCAGCGTGCGCGAGACCGGCCGGCGAACGCATTTCTACCATCAGGGCGTCGCCGCCGACATGACGCCCGATCACTTCGACTTTTCCTCGACCAGCGCACGCATCCTTCATCTCGGCCTGCCAGGGGCTCATGCGGCGATGGACCGGCGATGGGGCGGAGACGCCAACGGCTGGGTCGCTGCGCTGCGCAACGCGCGCGCCGCGGGTCTCGTGGCCAACCTGGAACTGATGACCACGGCCGCCGCGAGGCTTGCCGAGCTCGGCCGACCCTGCCTGCCGCATCTCGATTCCCTCATCGTCAACGATTTTGAGATCGGCGCGCTCGCCGGACGTTCGACGCGACGCGATAACGGCGGGACCGACGTCAGCGCAGTCAAGCGAGCCATCGACGATGTGCTCGCGCTCGGGCCGTTGCGCTGGGTCGTGGCGCACTTTCCCGGGGGAGCCCTCGCCGGCGGCCGTGACGGATCGCGGCTGGCGCTCGGATCCGTCGCGCTGCCGGCGAGCGCAATCGCGGGGGCCAACGGGGCGGGCGACGCCTTCGCCGCCGGCATGCTCTATGCTCTGCATGAGGAATGGCCGATCGGGGACTGCATGCGGCTTGCCCACGCCGCCGCCGCCGCCTCGATGCGCGCGGTCTCGACCACGGTGGGCGTGGCTTCGGTCGCCGAGTGTCTTGCGCTCGCAGAAACGTGGGGGCTTCGCCCGGTTCCCGCTTGACGCGGGCCGTGGGTTTCGCCGGGTGCGGCCTTCCTTCCGACGCAGAGACCGACATGACGCCTTTCTCCTGCCAGGGCCTCTTCGCGCCACGGGGAGTGCCGAGGGCCGCCTGCAGGGGCGGCACGACATCCCGCTGAACGCGAAGGCACGCGATCAGGCGCAAGCGGTCGGCTCAGGGCGGAGATCGACCGCATCGAGACGGCGGAAGGTTTCGCGGGTTCGCCGCTCGTTGCGGGCGCGCGAGACGGTGGAGATCGCGGCTCCGCGATGGGCCTCGAACCCGGGCTGGGTCCGGCGTCTGATGGAGGTCTCCGTCGGCGAGGGCGAACGCCGGCCGTACGGATCACAGCGCTGTGCGGCTCGGAATACGAATGGGGCGTTCATATCGCGCTCTTCGGCAAACGCGCCGGGCTCGACGAGGCGCAGATCGTCTCGACGGCCAGTCGGGCGCGGCCGATCCGGGGTGGAGCGAGCCGGAGCGCGCGCTGCTGACGGTTTGCGATCAACTCCACCGCACCTGGCTCCATGACGGCCGCTTGGCGCCTACTCAGGCAACGGGACGTCGAATCCGTTCAACGTGATGGAGACCAGGCAATAGAGGCCGATGAGGTAGATCAGCTCGGCCGTCGCGGCTCCGCCGAAGCGGTGGAGGACCTGCCGGCAGGTCAGCTCCGGCAAGACGCCGCAGTCGACGAGCGCGGAGGCGAAGTCGTAGACGATGCCCTGGTCGCGGCTGAGGTCGGGCGGGCGCTGGCCGGCGACGATCGTGGCGATCTTGTCGTCCGAAAGCCCGCGCCGCTCGGCGCTGATCACGTGCGCATAAATCTCGTAAGCGGCATGGAACTTCGCGCCTGTCACCAGGATCGCGAGCTCGCGCAACTCGCGTGGGACTGTCGGCGACAGGGAGAGCGCCTTGACCAAGTCCCATATCGGCCCGCAATACTGGGGCCAGCGCAACCACGGCGCCCACGGTCCGATCAGCGCCCCGCCTTCGCCGACGGCCTTGAATCCGGTGAAGGTCTTCTCGATGACGGCCTTCATGTCTTCATAGCGCGGACGCTGCTCGGGCGTGAGCTCGGCCGGCGGGATCGGGGGCGCGCGCATGGCTTCTCTCCGGGTGGATCAGGTCAGAATATCGCCGGACGATTTCTCCATTGTGACCGATCTCGTTATGGACTTCGAGTTCGAGGGAGCCGGCGCGGGAGCATGCGAGACGTCGCTCTCCTGATCGAACGGCGCGGCTGGCGGAGATTATCCGGCGCGTAAACGGCCTGTTCGAGGGCGAACTCACTGATGACGACCAACTCGTCCAAGCAAACAATGTCACCAAGCGGAAGCTGCTCGAGTTGCGCGAACTGGCCACCCAGAAAGCTCGGGCGAGACTGGCGCGAGTTGTCGCGCAGCGTGCCCCGCCGCCGGGGCTCGATGGGCGGGGTCTCCGATCCGAGCCATGTCGTTGCCGTTTCGCTCTGCCTGCTCAGGTCTTGCCGGAATCCTTGCGCGCCTGCGCCACTTTGACCGCTTGGGAGACGCGGCCAATTTCTTTTCTGCTGGTCGCGCCGGGAAATTCTTCGACTTCTTTTTTGGCCGCATGCCCTTGGACGCTGAGCGTCCGGGATCAGGATGGCTGATTGGCTTCGCCGCTCATCTTCAGCTCAAGCGCATGACGAGCGAATTCCGCCGGGCTGGGGCGTCCAGTTTCAAGTTCTTCACGGCGAGAGAGCTCTTTGTCGACGCGCTGAACCGCTTCGAACAGCAGCTGCGTCTTTGCCGCCGAGCCGGCGTTGTCCTTCGCGGGCCTGACGCCGTGTGGATCGGCCTTTCCGCGGAGCTCGCGTTGCTGGCGGGCGGCAATGTCATTGGCCCGGCTGTGGGCCTGCCGGAGCCGGTGCAGCAAAGCCTTCAGCTCCTCTTTGGATTGCTGCTCAATTTCGGCGGTCCCCTTAGCGGTCAACATTGCCAGCTCCGAGGCATTCAATAACCGGGGTTCAGATTTTGTGATGGCGCTCATGCGAATGCCTTTCAGGGTTTGGATTTCGACGCGAGGGAAACGAAATTTGCTTCTGACAGCGAGCGTGTCTCGCAATGCTGATCGGTCCTCGGCGATTGATGTCGGGCGGCACGTTATTGCATGCGACGCCGAGGCGCCAGCGCGTGCGACCGGTCGGGCCCCGCCAAAGCTGACGTCTTGCGCTTTCGAGCCGATCGGCGGCTAGATCGGGCCACTTTCGCAATCGGGAGCGTGAGCCGTGAGCGAGGAAAGAATCCGACAGGCTCTGCCAACCGTAACGGGCATCGCCGCCCGGCTCACGATTGCGTTTCTCGAGAAGCGCAAAGTCGATAGTGCGCCAATGCTGCGACGCGCCGGGCTCTCGGAGAACGATTTTGATGGTCGGCAGCATCGTATCTCAGCGGCGTCGCAGGGCAAGTTGCTTGAATATGCAGCGGAGGCGATGGATGACAGCGCTTTCGGACTTCGCTTGGCCGAAGACGCAAGTCCACGCGAGGCGGGGTTGCTGTTTTATGTCACGTCAGCCTCGACCACCATCGGCGAAGCGCTGGCGCTCTTCGCGCGTTACAGCCGGATCGTCAACGAAGCGGCGCACATGAAACTTGTGCCTGCTCCGGAACGGGTCGTTGCCGAGATCAGCTTCGTCGGCCTTTCCAGGCACAGCGTGAGGCAGGTGACCGAATTTGGCATTGCCCTCACGATCAAGGCGTTGCGAGAGATCGCGGGTCGGAAAATCCATCCGACACACGTAACCTTCATCCACGGACGCGACTCTGACTTGCAGGCGTTCGAGCGGTTCCTTGGCTGCCCTGTCGAGTTTGGCGCGTCTCGCGATCAACTCGTATTCTCGCACGAGACGCTGGCGCTGCCGCTGGTCACTGAAGATCGACACTTGCTTCAGACGCTGCAGCCCATCTGCGATCAGGCTGCAAGAGAGCGCCATACAGCGTTCGGGACGCTGCGAGCCGCGGTCGAGAACGAGGCGCAAAGGCTGCTGCCTCACGGCAAGGCAAACAGGCACAGGGTCGCCAAGTCATTGGGCCTCAGCGCGCGAACGCTCACACGCAGACTGGCGCAAGAAGGCACGACTTACGAGCAGGTCGTGGACCAGTTGCGGCAAAGCCTCGCGCTCCAGTACATAAAGGAACGAAGCTTGTCGCTGTCGCAAATTGCGTGGCTGCTCGGCTACGAGGGATCGACCTCCTTCAATCATGCCTTCAGACGGTGGACGGGCCGCTCGCCGTCCGCAGCTCGAAAAGAGAAGCGGCTTTCTGCATCCCTTTGACGACCGGACAACCATGGCCTGTCGGTTTGCCGGCGTGCGACGCGGCCAACAGATGGGAGGTCTGGCTGCGACCGGCGCCACATTTCACCGCCGACGGCCCATTGGAGAGCGAACATGATTGCTTTGCTGTCGGCGCTTTTTGACGGCCCGCGCGGGCAGCGCTGATAGATCCTGCCGCAACTCAACGCCCAGGCCTTGTAAGAGGTTTTTAACCGCGCCGGCGGGCGTCGTCCAAGAGGCCCGAAAAGTCAATAAACTGGCACGAGATCACAGGCGCGAAGCCAGAGTTTGAGCGACAAGAGCACGAATTATGCCAGCTCGCCGCTCGCACGACCTTGGGGGGCCTCTGCGTCAACGGCAAGATACGGGCGGCGCTCGTCGTGGGCGCCGTCCGTTTTTCTATCTTGCCGAGCTTTCCTCAAACCATTCACTTACGCCGACCCGCCATTCGAGGCCGCACGCTCCGTTCAAGCGTCGGGGGGCGAAGCGAGCCGAGCGGTGGCGAGCTATCGGCCATCCGAGATCCCGGCCCGCTCTCTTAACACGCGCGCGACGCGGCGCCATATAAGGCGGCTTCGACCCTCTTCGGTCGCCTCGATGGGAGGCCGGCGGCGGTTGAATCATCACAGGACCCGAAGCGCGTTTTGCCGAACTCTTCCTCAATCCTGAACGCTGAGGCGCGAACCCGCGAGCCGTCGCCGCGCCCCGCGGCGGCGGTGCGCGCGCCCGCGTCTCCCGCGGCGACCGATTTCCGCGCGCTCTTCCATCCGGCCGTCGCCGCGTGGTTCGGCGAGGCCTTCCGCGCGCCGACGCCGGCGCAGGCCGAGGCGTGGCCGGCGATCAAGGCGAAGCAGCACACGCTGATCGCGGCGCCGACCGGGTCGGGCAAGACGCTGGCGGCGTTTCTGGCGGCGATCGATGAACTGGTGCGGCAGGGGCTCGAGGGCGGGCTCGCCGACGCCACGCAGGTCGTCTACGTGTCGCCCTTGAAGGCGCTGTCGAACGACATCCACCGCAATCTCGAGGCGCCGCTCGCCGGCATCCGCGAGGAATTGCAGCGGAGCGGGCTCCCCGACGTCGAGATCCGCACCTGGGTCCGCACCGGCGACACGCCGCCTTCCGAGCGCGAGCGGATGCGCCGCCGCCCGCCGCATATCCTGGTGACGACGCCGGAATCGCTCTATGTGCTGCTCGGCTCGGAGTCCGGACGGAAGATGCTGGCGACGGCCCGATGGGCGATCGTCGACGAGATCCATGCGGTCGCGCCCAATAAGCGCGGCGCCCATCTCGCGCTGTCGCTCGAGCGCCTCGACGCGCTCTGCGGCGACAAGCTCATGCGCATCGGCCTTTCGGCGACGCAAAATCCGATTCGCGCCGTCGCGGATTTCCTGGTCGGCGCCGGGCGGGACGGCGCGCCGGCAGCCGAAGTCGCCATCATCGACTCGGGCCATCAGCGGCCGCGGGATCTGAGCCTGGAGATGCCGGAATCGCCGCTCGAGGCGGTGATGTCCGGCGAAACGTGGACGCAGGTCTATCAGCGCCTCGCCGAGCTGATCGAGGCGCACCGGACGACGCTCGTCTTCGTCAACACCCGCCGCATGGCCGAGCGCATCGCCCGCGAGCTGACCGAGCGGCTCGGCGAAAGCGCGGTCACCGCCCATCACGGCAGCATGGCGAAGGAGCTGAGGCTCGCCGCCGAGCAGCGGCTGAAGCGCGGCGAACTGAAAGCCCTCGTCGCCACCGCTTCGCTCGAACTCGGCATCGACATTGGCGAGGTCAATCTCGTCTGCCAGCTCGGTTCGCCGCGCGCCATCGCGACCTTTTTGCAGCGCGTCGGCCGCTCTGGCCATGCCGTTGGCGGTACGCCGAAGGGGCGGCTCTTTCCGCTGTCGAGGGACGATCTCGTCGAATGCGCCGCGCTGATCGACAGCGTGCGGCGCGGCGAGCTCGACCGCCTGACGATCCCCAGCCAGCCGCTCGACGTGCTCGCCCAGCAGATCGTCGCCGAAGTCGCGGCGGCGGACTGGCCGGAGACCGCGCTCTACGAGCGGCTGCAGCGCGCCTGGCCGTTTCGCGCGCTCGAGCGGGCCGATTTCGACGCCGTCGTCCGCATGCTGGCCGAGGGCTTCTCGACCCGGCGCGGCCGGCGCGGCGCGGCCATCCATCGCGACGCGGTCAATGGCATGCTGCGCGGCCGGCGCGGCGCGCGGACGATGGCGCTGACCTCGGGGGGCACGATTCCCGACACGGCCGACTACCAGGTGCTGCTCGAGCCCGAGAACCACATCATCGGCACCGTCAACGAAGACTTCGCCGTCGAGAGCATGATCGGCGACGTCTTCCAGCTGGGCAACGCATCCTATCGCATCCAGAGGGTCGAGCGCGGGACGGTCAGGGTCGAGGACGCGAAGGGGCAGCCGCCGAACATTCCCTTCTGGCTCGGCGAGGCGCCGGGGCGGACGGACGAGCTCTCGGCTTCGGTGTCGCGGTTCCGCGGCGAAGTTGCGGCGCGGCTCGCCGCCGATCCGTCCGGAGCGGCGGTCAGGCGCTGGCTCGTCCAGGACGTCGGCGTCGGCGCGCCCGCGGCCGAGCAGCTCGTCGAGTATCTCGCCGCCGGCGCCGCGGCCTTCGGCTGCCTGCCGACCCAGGACACGATCGTCATGGAGCGCTTCTTCGACGAAGCCGGCGGCATGCAGCTCGTCATCCATGCGCCGTTCGGCAGCCGCATCAATCGCGCCTGGGGCCTGGCGTTGCGCAAGCGCTTCTGCCGCAAGTTCAACTTCGAACTGCAGGCAGCGGCGACCGAGGACAATATCGTGCTGTCGCTGACGACAGCGCACAGTTTCGAGCTCGGCGACGCGGCGCGCTATCTCAATTCCGCCAGCGTGCGCCAGGTCCTGATCCAGGCGCTGCTCGACGCGCCGATGTTCGTCACCCGCTGGCGCTGGGTCGCCGGCGTGGCGCTCGCGCTGCCGCGCTTCCGCGGCGGCAAGAAGGTGCCGCCGCAGTTTCTGCGCATGCAGGCGGAAGACCTGATCGCCGCGGTCTTCCCCGACCAGATCGCCTGCGCCGAGAACCTCGTCGGCGAGCGCGAGATTCCCGATCACCCGCTGACCAACCAGGCGATCTCCGACTGCCTGCACGAGGCGATGGACATCGACGGGCTGGAACGCCTGCTCGCCCGGCTCGAGGCGGGCGACATCAGCCTCGTCGCCTGCGACTTGACCGGCCCATCGCCGCTGGCGCTCGAGGCGCTGTCCGCCAGGCCCTACGCCTATCTCGACGACGCGCCGCTCGAGGAGCGGCGGACGCAGGCGGTGATGGCGCGGCGCTGGCATGATCCGGAGAGCGCCTCGGGCCTGGGCAAGCTCGATCCGCAGGCGATCGAGCGGGTGCGCTCCGAGGCCTGGCCCGATCCGACCAGCGCCGAGGAATTGCATGACGCGCTGCTCTGGCTCGGCTGCCTGAGCGCTGAGGAAGCGCGCGCGGCGCCCGGCTGGGCCGACTGGCTCGCAGCGCTGGCGCGCGAGAAGCGCGTGGCGCGGCTCGAGGCGCCGCGGGCGAGCCTCTGGATTCCGGCCGAGCGGCTGAACCAGGTCCGCGCCCTCTGGCCGGCGGCCGGGCTCGACCCGGACATCGCCGCGCCGGCCGAGCAAAGCGGCGAGGCGTGGACGCCGGAAGCGGCGCTGGTCGAGATCCTGCGCGGCCGGCTCGAGGGCCTGGGACCGGTGACGCAAATGGCGCTGACGGCGCCGCTCGGGCTCGAGCCGGAAGCGGCGACCACCGCGCTGATCGCCCTCGAAGGCGAGGGGACGATCCTGCGCGGGCGCTTCCTGCCGGGCGTCAACGACGAGCAATGGTGCGACCGGCGGCTGCTGTCGCGCATCCATCATTACACCCTCCGGCGCCTGCGCTCGGAGATCGATCCGGTCGCGGCGCGCGACTTCCTCCGCTTCCTGTTCGCCTGGCAGCATGTCGCCGAGGAGACGCGCCTCGAAGGGCCGGACGCGCTCCCGGCGGCGCTCCAGTCGCTCGAAGGCTTCGAGGCGCCGGCCGGGGCGTGGGAGACGGAGATCCTGCCGGCGCGGCTCAAGGACTACGAGGCGTCGTGGCTCGACGCCGAATGTCTCGCGGGGCGGATCGCCTGGGCGCGGCTGAGCCCGAGTCCGCTCGCCGGCGCCGGCGACCGGGCGCGCCGCGTCGCCCCGGTCCGCGCCACGCCGATCGCCTTCATGGACCGGCGCCGGGCGCCGCAATGGTCGGCGCTTGCGCCGCCGGTCAATTCGGCGGTTCCGAGCGGGCGCGCGCAGGACGTGCTCGACTGCCTCGCCGCGCAGGGCGCGCTCTTCTTCGACGAAATCGCCGAGGCGACACGCCTCCTGCGCCCGCAGGCCGAGGAGGCGCTCGCCGAACTCGTCGCCCTTGGGCTGGTGACCTCGGACAGCTTCGCAGGGCTTCGCGCCCTGCTGGTGCCATCGGGGCAGCGAAAGCCGCTCGCCGGCGCGCGGCGACGGGGTAGGGTGCTTTCCTACGACATCGCGAGCGGCGGGCGCTGGGCGCTGACGCGCCGCGTCCAGCCGAGCCAGCTCATGAGCGAGACGCGCGCCGCCGCGGTCGAGCATGTCGCGCGCACCTTGCTCAGCCGCTACGGCGTCGTCTTCTGGCGCCTGCTGGCGCAGGAGCCCGGCTGGCTGCCGCCGTGGCGGGACCTGCTCCGCGTCTACCGGCGGCTCGAGGCGCGAGGCGAAATCCGCGGCGGCCGTTTCGTCGCCGGCTTCTCCGGCGAGCAATATGCGCTCCCCGAAGCGGTAGGGCTTCTGCGCGAGACCCGACGGCGGCCGAAGTCCGGCGAATGGGTGTCGCTGTCGGGCGCGGACCCCTTGAACCTGCTCGGCATCCTGACGCCGGGGTCGCGGCTCGCGGCGCTGACCGCGAGCCGCCTCATCTATCGCGACGGCCTGCCGGTGGCAGCGCTGGCCGGCGGCAAGGCGCAGTTCCTCGCCGACCTCGAGCCGGCCGAGAAATGGGAAGCGGAAAAGCGGCTCGTGCGCTCTTCCGCCCGCGGCATGCTGGCCGACCTCGCCTGAGTCAGGCGCGCTCCGCGAGCTTAAGCATCGTCGCTTTGAAGCGCGCCGCGATCGGCTCGCCGAGCGCATGCCGCCCGCCGCTCACGACCTTGCGCCCGGCGCTGAAGACGCAGTCCACCAGCGCGTCGCCGGCGCTGAAGATCCAGCCGTCGAGAATCTGATCGCCGGCCTTCCCCGCGAGCGTCGGATGGTCGCCGTTGAGGGTCAGGATATCGGCGGCCGCGCCGACCGCGAGGCGTCCCGACGGACGCGCCAGCGCCTGGGCCCCGCCGACGAAGGCGGCGTCCACCAGCGCTCGGCCGGCAGACACGCCCGGTGGCGCGCAGACGTTGCGCGCCCGCGCCTCGAGCCGCTGGGAATATTCGAGCTGCCGCAGCTCCGCCGCGGCGCCGATCATGACGTTGGAATCCGTGCCGATGCCGAACCGTCCGTCCGCGCCGAGATAGTCGGGCGCATTGAAGACGCCGTCGCCCAGATTGGCCTCCGTCACCGGGCAGAGCCCGGCGACCGCCCCCGAGCGCGCCAGGTCGAGCGTCTCCAGCGCGTCCATATGCGTCGCATGGACGAGGCACCAGCGGCGATCGACATCGGCATGGTCGAGGAGCCAGCGGACCGGCCGGGCGCCCGACCAGACGAGGCAGTCCTCGACTTCCTTCACCTGCTCGGCCGCATGGATGTGGATCGGGCCGCCAGCCGCAAGCGCGATGACCTCGGCGAGCTCGGCGCCGGTGACCGCGCGGAGACTGTGCGGCGCGACGCCGATCGTCGCGCTCCCCGCCTGCCGCCGGCAGTCGTCGACGAGACGCGCGAAGGCGGCGATATCGGTCACGAACCGCCGCTGCTCCGGCCTCGGCGGCGCGCCGCCGAAGGTCGCGTGCGCGTAGAACACCGGCAGCAGCGTCAGCCCGATGCCGGTCTTAAGCGCCGCGGCGAAAATGCGATCCGCCATCTCGGCCGGCGCCGCATAAAGCGAGCCGTCCGGCGCGTGGTGCAGATAGTGGAATTCGGCGACGGCGGCGAAGCCCGCTTCCAGCATTTCAACATAGGCCTGAGCGGCGACCGCCTCGACGTCGTCGGGCGACATCGTCAGCGCGAAACGGTACATCGTCTCGCGCCAGGTCCAGAACGAGTCGGCGCCGGGCCCCCGGACTTCCGTCAGTCCCGCCATGGCGCGCTGGAAGGCGTGGCTGTGCAGGTTGGCGAGCGCGGGCACGGCGATTGCGTAGCGCTCGTCGCCGCCGCGCGCCGGCGCGCCCCGCTCGATAGCGGCGATCGCGCCGCCTTCGACGGTCATGCGCACGTCCGACGCCCAGCCCTCCGGCAGGAGCGCACTCGCGGCGTGAAGGATGGACAAGCGGCTGTCTCCTCGATCAGTCTCAAGAGATCATTAGCGTCTTGAGCCCGCATGATCGAGGTCCGCGCGCCTGCGAAACATGGCCCGCGCGGCTGCGCTCCAGCAGGATGATTTGAGTTCGGTTCAGAGCGTCATTGTGAGCGAAGCGAAGCAACCCAGAGAGCGTAGGGCGCGGCGCGGCCGTGGATTGGTCGAGTAAGCGCGGAGGATTGCTCCTCCGCGCTTCTCGCAGAACCGGACATGCGGGCCCGCATCCGGCTCTTTGGATCGGTATATCAGAGCGCCAGCGAAAGCTGGGCTGATGCCGCCGGCGGGTTGAGTTCGCGCCAGCGGGCTTTGAGCGAGACCTGCCGGCCGGTGAACCAGCTCGGTGGGTAGGCTCGCGTCATTGCGCCGTGGTTCGACTTTACCCATGCCCCTTTGCCGCAGTACGCGCATCCGGCCGCCGCCTTGCGGCTGACGCCTTTGCTCAACAAGTGGCGGAACAGGAAGCGGCTCCGCTTCCTGTGTCGGACGATGATCGCCCTGATCCGGCGGCGGATATGAGCGTCGGTGACGCGCAGACCCTCGACCGCATCCGACGTGCAAAGCCGGAAATGGGTCATCCATCCGTTCAGGTATCGGCTGAGGTTCTCCATGCAGGCTGCGATGGAACGCCCCCAGTTCGGCGGCGTCATGTCCCGTATGGTGGCGTTCAGTCGGCGCTTCGCCTTTCCAGAGGGAAACACGGCGACAGCGTCGCCCTGGTCCTCCTTCGTGCAGCGGAAGCTGAAGCCCAGGAAGGCGACCTCGTCGGGTTTGCGGACCCCGCTCTTCGCTTCGTTCACCTGGAGCCGCATACGCTTTTCCAGGAAATTCCGAACCGATGCCATGACCCGCAATCCGGCCCGTTCGCTCCGCACGAAGATGTTGGCATCATCGGCGTACCGCACGAACCGGAGGCCGCGCCGCGCCAATTCCCGATCCAATTCGTCGAGGACGATGTTGGAAAGGCATGGCGAAAGCGGGGCCCCTTGGGGGGTTCCTTCCCGGACAGCGACCTTCGTTCCGTCCGGCATCACCACCGTCGCTGTCAGCATCAGGCGTATCAGGCGGATGATCCGCCCGTCCGTCACGCGTTCTGCGATCCGGGCGAGCAGGCGTTGATGATGAACATGGTCAAAAAATTTGGCCAAATCCAAGTCGACGACCGTTTGATATCCGTCCTTGAGGTAACCTGTGGCTTCGGCGATAGCGGTATGAGCGCCCCGGTTCGGCCGGAAACCGTGACTGCTGTCGTGAAAGGTCGGCTCGAAGATCGGCTCCAGGATCTGGAGGACCGCCTGTTGAACCGTCCGGTCGATCACGTTTGGAATGCCGAGCCCCCTTTGTCCGCCCCCCGGCTTCGGCAGCCAGACACGGCGGACATCGCCAGGCCGATAGCATTCCGCCAGCAAGTCTCGGCGCAGCCGGGCAATCATCGACGGGGCTTGCGCTTCCGCCGCTTCGACCGTCTGTCCGTCCACTCCGGGCGCTCCCTTGTTACGCACCACGGTCAGCAGCGCCTTGGCCAGATTGGCTTCGGACGCCACCTCTTCGAGCAGCCGACTGGTGTCGGCCGCGATGGCGGCGGGGCCTCTCGTTTTCTTGGTCCTCGCTTTGTGCAGCAGGAAGCTCCGCCGCTCGGATGCGTCCGAGGGCTCGGCCACCCCGCCCCCCGAGGGGCTGTCGGCGAACACGAGGCTCAATTGCCGTGGTCCCGTCCTTTTCAATCCATCTCCTCCTTTGCTCCGCCGGCTTTCACCGGCTTCCTCGCTACTACAAGGAGATCCGACTTCTGCATGGGCGTCGTCCCGTCGTCGTTGCCTCCTTCGGGTCTACCGCTCGCGCGGACCCATGCAGACCTCCCTGGGTAAGGTTCACTGGATGTCCCGCCGCCCCCGTCCCCACTACCGCTCCGACCTCGGTTGGATTTTGGGCGTCGCGTTCGAAGGCACGCTTACCCGGTCGGCCCGGCCTGCTCAGGGCTTCACTTTCGTTCGGTGCTGCGGTTCGCCTCGGGCTTCTTCCCCACATCGCCTCGCGACAATGCAGTTGCCTCCGGCTCGCGGTTGCTACCAACTCGCCCCGCGAAGGACTTTCACCTCCAATCCAATGCCCATGCCAGGCACACCTTCGTCGCTGCGCTCCTCGCAATGATGATGTGGACGGCCTCACCCGAACGGCATCAAGTGCCGAGGCGTGACCGGTGCAGGTCGCGGATAGGGAAGCCGTCCATGAGAACCTTTATCAGGATTGGGATCGACCTGGCGAAGAACTTTTTCCAGGTGCATGCGATCGAGCGTGAAGGCGCGCCTGCGGTGGCGCGTAAGTTGAGCCGGGGCAAGGTGCTTGGTTTCTTCGCCCAAGCAGCGCCCTGCCGCGTCGGGATGGAGGCTTGTGGATCGTCCCATTACTGGGCGCGAGAGATCCAGGCGTTGGGGCACGAAGTGGTCTTGATTCCTCCCGCTTACACGAAACCCTACGTCAAGCGCGGCAAGAACGATGCGAACGACGCGGCTGCGATCTGCGAGGCCATGTCGCGCCCCGACATGCGGTTTGTGCCGATCAAGAGCGCGGATCAGCAAGCCGTGCTGATGCTGCACAAGACCCGGGAATTGCTGGTCAAGCAGCGAACCATGACCGTCAACGCGCTGCGCGGGCATCTCTCGGAGTTCGGCTTGATCGCGCCCAAGGGCATCCACCGGGTCAAGGAATTGCTGGCGCTCGCGCTCGCCGACGAGACCCTTCCCGAAGAGGCCAAGCAAGCAACGGCGATGCTGGCCTCGCACGGCGGCGGCCTCGACGAAAAGATCGACGATTTGGAGAAGACAATCGCCCGAGCAAGCGGCAAGAACCAGACAAGCCAGTTGCTGGACGAGATCCCCGCCTTCGGCCCGCTGATCGCATCGGCGATCGCCGCTCTCACTCCCGATCCCAGCGTCTTCAGGTCGGGAAGCGATTTCAGCGCGTCTCTGGGCATTACGCCGAGCCAGCACTCGAGCGGCGGCAAGGACAAGCTCGGCGCCATCACCAAAAAGGGCAACCGATATCTGCGCAAGATGCTGGTCGTGGGATGCACGTCGGTGTTGCGGGTGGCCCACAAACACAAAGGGGCCTTGGCCGAATGGATCGTCGCCATGAGGGCCAGGAAGCCTGAGCGCGTCGTCGCGGTCGCCCTGGCCAACAAGCTGGCCAGAATCGCCTGGGCGATGATGTCGACCGGCGAAAGCTTCCGAACCGAACTGTATACCAAGGCCTGAAGAAAGGGCTTTCCAGGATAGGCGTTTCATTTTCGAAGAGATTGGCAAGCGCAACGACGTGATGAACGACACGGTCGCCACGAAAGCCCAGGACACCCCGACATCCGTCACGAGCTCCCAAGCTCGCCGCAATGATAGGGACCAGGGCTGTCGAATATCATCAGGGCCAGCGGTCCTATGCCGCACCAAAGGCCGGACATATGACCGCAGCCGACCAAAGCGATCAGACCGTCGAAAACCCGCTTGCCAAGAGGCCGTCCACATATGACGGCGGTGGTTTAACTTCATTGCATCATGCCCTAGACTTCGCCGATGGCACAATGCGCGACAGCTCATGGCTGAGCTCGACGAAGCCGACGGCATCGAGGCCGTCTGGCGGAACGCCCGTCTGGCGACGCTCGCGCCGGGGGCGCCGGGACTCGGCGTCGTCGACCGCGGCGCGGTGGCGGCCCGAGCCGGACGGATCGCCTTCGCCGGGCCGGAGGTCGATATGCCCGGGCGCTGGCGGGCTTCGGCGCGCATCGTCGATTGCGAAGGCCGCTGGATCACCCCCGGGCTCATCGACTGCCACACCCATCTCGTCTACGGCGGGGACCGGGCGCAGGAGTTCGAGATGCGGCTCGCCGGCGCGACCTACGAAGAGATCGCGAAACAGGGTGGCGGCATCCTCTCGACCGTCCGCGCGACGCGCGAAGCGGGCGCCGACGACCTTCTCGACGCAACGCTGCGCCGGCTCGACGCGCTGATCGCCGAAGGCGTCACCACCATCGAGGTCAAGTCCGGCTACGGCCTCGCGCTCGGGGCCGAGCGCAAATCGCTCCGCGTCGCGCGGAGGCTTCAAGAAATCCGCCCGATCGCCGTCCGCACGACGTTCCTCGGCGCGCACGCGCTGCCGCCCGAATACACGCATGACCGCGCCGCCTATGTCGCGCTCGTCGCCGACACGATGATCCCGGCGCTCGCCGCCGAAGGCCTCGTCGACGCGGTCGACGCCTTCTGCGAACGGATCGCCTTCGACCGCCAGGAAGTGGCGCGCGTCTTCGCCGCCGCCCGCCGCCTTGGGCTGCCCGTCAAGCTGCATGCCGACCAGTTGACCGACAGCGGCGGCGCCGCGCTCGCCGCCGAGTTCGACGCACTCTCTGCCGATCATCTCGAATATGCGGACGAAGCCGGCGTCGCCGCGATGGCGCGCGCCGGCGTCGTCGCCGTGCTGCTGCCGGGCGCCTATTACGTGCTGCGCGAGCGCCAGGCGCCGCCGGTTGCGCTCATGCGCCAGCACGGGGTCGCGATCGCGGTCGCCACCGATTCGAACCCCGGCACCTCGCCGATGACCTCGCTCCTGCTGGCGCTCAACATGGCCGCGACGCTGTTTGGCCTGACCGTCGACGAGTGCCTCGCCGGGGTCACCCGCAACGCGGCGCGCGCTCTTGGCCTCGCCGAGGAAACGGGAACGCTCGAACCCGGCAAATGGGCCGATCTCGCGATCTGGGACATCGAGCGCCCGGCGGAGCTCGTCTATCGTCTCGGCTTCAATCCGCTGCACAAGCGCGTGTGGAGGGGCCGATGACGGTCGCGCTCATGCCGGGCGAAGCGAAGCTCGCCGACTGGCGGCGGATCTGGCGCGGCGAGGCCTTCGCGCTCGATCCGGCCTGCCGAGCCGGCGTTGCCGCGAGCGCCGCGGCGGTCCAGCGCATCCTCATGAGCGGCGAGCCGGTCTACGGGATCAACACCGGCTTCGGCAAGCTTGCGACCGTCCGCATCGACGCCGCAGATCTCGCGACGCTGCAGCGCAATCTCGTGCTCTCGCACGCCGCCGGCGTCGGCGAGCCCTGCTCCGTCGCGGCGACGCGGCTCATGATGGCGTTGAAGTTGGCCAGTCTGGCGCAGGGCCATTCCGGCGTGCGGGCGGAGACGCTGGCGCTGATCGAGGCGATGCTCGAGCGCGGCGTCACTCCGGTCGTGCCGTCGCAGGGATCGGCCGGCGCCTCCGGTGATCTCGCGCCGCTCGCGCATATGGCGGCGACGATGCTCGGCCTGGGCCGCGCGCGGATCGGCGAACGGACGATGCCGGCGGCGGCGGCGCTGGCCGAGGTCGGGCTCGCCTCGGTCGAACTCGCGCCGAAGGAGGGGCTGGCGCTCCTGAACGGCACGCAATTCTCGACCGCCTCGGCGCTGATCGGCCTCTTCGAGGCGGAGACCCTGCTCGCC
Source organism: uncultured Alphaproteobacteria bacterium (assembly GCA_963772555.1). Classification (GTDB taxonomy): domain Bacteria; phylum Pseudomonadota; class Alphaproteobacteria; order Rhizobiales; family Beijerinckiaceae; genus Roseiarcus. The sequence continues at coordinate 370,994 of CAVYXQ010000006.1, forward strand.
TCGGCGCTGGCGACCGGCGCGCTCTCGCTCGATGCGGCGCGCGGCTCGGATACGCCGTTCGATCCGCGCATTCATGCGCTCAGGCGCCATCGCGGCCAGATCGAATGCGCCGCGGCCTTGCGCGCGCTCCTCGCCGGCAGCGCCATCCGCGCCTCGCATCTCATCGGCGATCCGCGCATCCAGGACCCCTATTGCCTGCGCTGCCAGCCGCAGGTGATGGGCGCGGCGCTCGACCTTCTGCGCCAGGCGGCGGCGACGCTCGCCGATGAAGCCAACGCGGTCTCCGATAATCCGCTGATCTTCGCCGGCGACGACCAGGCGCTCTCGGGCGGCAATTTCCACGCCGAGCCGGTCGCCTTCGCCGCCGACGTGATCGCGCTCGCCATTTGCGAGATCGGCTCGCTCGCCGAGCGCCGGATCGCGCTGCTCGTCGATCCGGCCCTCTCCGGCCTGCCGGCGTTCCTGACGCCGAACCCCGGCCTCAACTCCGGCTTCATGATCCCGCAGGTGACGGCGGCGGCGCTCGTCTCCGAAAACAAGAGCCGCGCCCATCCGGCGAGCGTCGAACTCGATCCCGACCTCGGCCAACCAGGAAGATCACGTGTCGATGGCGGCGCACGGCGCGCGTCGGCTCGAACCGATGGCGGAGAACGCCTTCGCCGTCGTCGGCATCGAGTTCCTCGCCGCCGCGCAAGGCTGCGACTTCCATGCCCCCTTGCGCTCGAGCGCGCCGCTCGAAGCGCTCCGAACGCGCCTCAGGCGCGAGGTTCCGCATCTCGAAAACGACCGCTACCTGCATCCCGACATCGTCGCGGCGACGCGACTCGCCCGGGAAGGCGCGGTCGTCGAGGCGGCCGGCGAGGCGCTGCTGCCCCATCTCGAGGCGCCGTCATGACGGACGAGCGTCCCGACTGGCTCATTGTGGAGCCGCGCGCGGCGCCGCTCATCGTCAGCATCCCGCATGCCGGCGTCGAACTGCGCCAATACGAACCGCTCTTCACGAGCCCGTGGCGGGCGCGCAAGGACGCCGACTGGCGCCTCGACGTGCTTTACGATTTCGTCGGCGGCCTCGGCGCGACCGTCGTCCGCACGCGCCTGTCGCGCTCGATCATCGACGTCAACCGCGATCCCTCGGGCGCCTCGCTCTATCCCGGCCAGGCGACGACCGGGCTCTGCCCGACGACGACCTTCGACGGCGAGCCGGTCTATCGCGACGGCGCGGCGCCGGACGAAGCGGAGATCGCCGAGCGCAGGCGTGCGTATTTCGAGCCCTATCATGCGGCGCTTCGGGCCGAGATCGCGCGGCTGCGCCAACGTTTCCCGCGCATCGCGCTTTTCGACGCGCATTCGATCCGCTCGCTGATCCCGCGCCTGTTCGGGGGCGAGCTGCCGGTCTTCAATCTCGGCACGAATTCGGGCGCGAGCTGCAGCCCGGCTCTGCGCGAGTCGGTCGGCGCCGTCCTCGCCGCCAGCGGCCAAAGCTCGATGATCGACCGGCGCTTCAAGGGCGGCTGGATCACCAGGGCCTATGGCAAGCCCGGCGACGGCGTCGAGGCGATCCAGCTCGAACTCGCCTGCCGCGCCTACATGATCGAGCCGGGGGCGCCGACGCCCGGCAACTGGCCGCAGCCGGTCGATGCAGGCCGCGCCGCCGCGACGCGGCCGACGCTGCGCAAGATCCTTGAAGCGATACTCGCCCACCTGGAGCGGTTTCCCACGTGATCGTTTCGCGCCCCTCACCCCAACCCTCTCCCGCAAGCGGGAGAGGGGGCGCGCGCCCTTCTCCCGCTCGCGGGAGAAGGTGGCCCGAAGGGCCGGATGAGGGCAAGCGCAACCTAGGCCACGACTGAGAAAGGCCCGTCCCATGACCGTTTCCCCACGCCTCGACAACATGCGCGTCATCCGCGCGCCGCGCGGCCCGGAGATCAGCGCCAAGAGCTGGCTGACCGAAGCGCCGATGCGCATGCTGATGAACAACCTCGACCCCGACGTCGCCGAGCGGCCAGGCGAGCTCGTCGTCTATGGCGGCATCGGCCGCGCCGCGCGTGACTGGCAAGCGTTCGACCGCATCGTCGCGACTTTGCGCCGGCTCGAAAAGGACGAGACGCTGCTCGTCCAGTCGGGCAAGCCCGTCGGCGTGTTCCGCACCCATGCCGATGCGCCTCGCGTCCTCATCGCGAACTCGAATCTCGTGCCGCACTGGGCGACCTGGGACCATTTCCACGAGCTCGATCGCAAGGGCCTGATGATGTACGGCCAGATGACGGCGGGGTCGTGGATCTATATCGGCTCGCAGGGCATCGTGCAGGGCACCTACGAGACCTTCGTCGAGATGGGCCGCCAGCACTTCGGCGGCGATCTTGCCGGACGATGGATCCTGACGGCGGGCCTCGGCGGCATGGGCGGCGCGCAGCCGCTCTCGGCGACGTTCGCCGGCGCCTCGCTCATCGCCGTCGAATGCCGGCCCTCGAGCATCGAGTTTCGCCTGCGCACCGGGTATGTCGACGTGGCGGCGAAAGATCTCGACGATGCGCTCGCGATCATCGAAAAGGCGACGCGCGAGCGCAAGGCCGCCTCGGTGGCGCTCCTCGGCAACGCCGCCGAAGTCATGCCCGAGCTCGTGCGCCGCGGCGTCAAACCAGACATCGTCACCGACCAGACCTCGGCGCACGATCCGGTCAACGGCTATCTGCCGAAGGGCTGGACGCTCGCCGAATGGGACGAGCGGCGCGCCACCGACCCGAAGGCCGTCGAGCGCGCCGCCAAGGCCTCGATGGCCGAGCACGTCAGGGCGATGCTGTCTTATGCCCATGCCGGCATCCCGACCGTCGACTACGGCAACAACATTCGCCAGATGGCGTTCGACGAGGGCGTCGCCGACGCCTTCGATTTTCCGGGCTTCGTGCCGGCCTATATCCGCCCGCTCTTCTGCCGCGGCGTGGGGCCGTTCCGCTGGGTCGCGCTCTCGGGCGACCCGGAGGACATTTTCAGGACCGACGCCAAGGTGAAGGAGCTTATCCCCGACAACGCGCATCTGCATAACTGGCTCGACATGGCGCGCTCGCGCATCAAGTTCCAGGGCCTGCCGGCGCGCATCTGTTGGGTGGGCCTGGGCGACCGCGACCGCCTGGGCTTGGCCTTCAACGAGATGGTGGCGAAGGGCGAAGTGAAGGCGCCGATCGTCATCGGCCGCGACCATCTCGATTCGGGCTCCGTCGCCTCGCCCAACCGCGAGACCGAAGCGATGCAGGACGGCTCCGACGCCGTCTCCGACTGGCCGATGCTGAACGCGCTTCTGAACTGCGCCTCGGGCGCGACCTGGGTGTCGCTGCATCACGGCGGCGGCGTCGGCATGGGCTTTTCGCAGCACGCCGGCATGGTCGTCGTTTGCGACGGCACGCCCGAAGCCGCCCGCCGCATCGCCCGCGTGCTTTGGAACGACCCGGCGAGCGGGGTCATGCGCCATGCCGACGCGGGCTACGAGAGCGCGATCGAATGCGCGAAGGAGAAGGGCCTCGACCTGCCGAGTTTTCGGTGAAGGCTCCTTTAGCGCCGGTTTAGCGACGCCCGTCAATCTTTTCAGGGAGTTGCGACCTTTCGCGCTCTGCGCTCACGCAGGGCAGCGTCCGTCCGGCGTGGGCGGCGGGATGAAGTTGCGGTCACCTGATGTCGACCGCGTGCTTCTCAGGCCGTAAGCGTCGCGCTGGGCCTGGCTCAAGCAGCGCGAAAGGCCTGCGCGCGCGAGATGAATGAGTTCGTTCACGTCCGGAAACACCCGCCACACCCGCGCGGTCCAATCCTTTGATGCTGTGACGATATGCGTTCCGTCGGCGCTGAACGAAGCGGATGTAGCCGGGGCCTGATGCCCCTCGAAGGTGACGCAGGTCGGCCGCTCCCCGCGCAAGTCCCACATCCGCGCCGTGCCGTCCTCCGAGGCCGTGACCACACGCGTTCCGTCGCCGCTGAACGACGCGGAGTAGAGCGCGCTGCGATGCCCATCGAGGGCGACAAAGCTCGGCCGCTCCCCACGCAAGTCCCACACCCGCGCCGTCTTGTCCCACGACGCGGTCACCACATGCGTTCCGTCGGGGCTGAACGAGGCGGAGACGACACGATCCTGATGCCCCTCGAGGGCAACGAAAGTCGGTTGTTCCCTGCGCAGATCCCACACCCACACCCGCGCCGTCTCGTAATCATGAGACGCCGTGACGACATGCTCGCCGTCCGGGCTGAACGACGCGGAGTCGACAGAACCGTGATGCCCCTCGAGGGCGACGAAAGTCTGTTGTTCCGTGCGCAAATCCCACACCGATACCCGCACCTGCGGCGCCGTAGGGTCATAAAACGCTGTGACCGCGCGCTTGCCGTCGGCGCTGAACCACGCGGAGCGGCCCACCAACTTATGCCTTTCAATTGCGACAGAGCTTGGAAATTTTCCGCGCAAGTCCCACCCCCGCGCCGTGCCGTCTTCGGAAGTCGCGACCACATGCGTGCCGTCGGGGCTGAACGACGCGGAGAGCGCCGCTCGCTCAAGCCATAAGACGGCTAAGGAACTCGGCTGCTCACCGCGCAGATCCCACACCCGCGCCGTTTGGTCGTCGGACGCGGTTACCACGCGCATTCCCTCGCCGCTGAACGACGCCGACGTGACCGCCTCCTGATGTCCTACGAGGCCGACGAAGCTCGGCCGCTTCTCCCGTAGATCCCAAACTCGCGCTGTCCCGTCATGAGAGGCAGTGACCACCTGCGTTCCCTCGCCGCTGGACGACGCGCAGAGGACGGGACCCTGGTGCCCCTCGAGAGCGATGAAGGTCGGCTGCTCGCCACGCAAATCCCACACTCGCGCTGTCCCGTCATGAGAGGCAGTGACCACGCGCGTTACGTCGCCGCTGAACGACGCGGAATAGACCGCGCCCCGATGCCCTTCGAGGGCTACGAAACTCGGCCGCTCGCCGCGCAGGTCCCACACCCGCGCCGTATTGTCATAGGACGCCGTGACGACAAGCGTTCCGTCGGAGCTGAACGCGGCGGATTTGAGCGGACCATGATGCCCTCCGAGGGCGACGAAACTCGGCTGTTTCTCCCGCAGATCCCACACCCGAGCCGTGGTGTCCCGGGACGCCGTGACGACATGCGTCCCGTCGGAGCTGAACGAAGCGGCGACAACCGCGGACTGATGGCCGTTGAGCGGGATGAAGGTCGGCTTCTCGCCGCGCAGATCCCATACTCGCGCGGTATTGTCGTCGGAGCCGGTGACCACGCGCGTACTATCGGCGCTGAATGACGCGGAGAGGATCCGACCCTGGTGCTCCTTGAGGGCTAAGTAACTTGGCTTGTCACGCAGATCCCACACCTTCGCCCCACCGCCAAGCGATCCAGTCACCAAAAGCCTCCCGTCGGCGCTGAAAGACGCACAAGCGACCGCACTCTCACGGCCCTCGAGCTGGACGAAGCTCGGCTTCTCGCCGCGCAAATCCCACAGCCATACCTTCCAGTCGGCAGATGTCGTTACCACGCGCGTCCCGTCGGAGCTGAACGAAGCAGATGAAACTCCGAGCTGGTGCCCTTCGAGCGCGACGAAACTCGGCCTCTCGGCGCGCAAGTCCCACACCCGCGCCGTCTTGTCATCGGACGCCGTCACCACACGAGTACCGTCATTGCTAAACAGTGCAGAGCGGACTGGACCGCGATGGCCAGCGAGCGCCATTTCCCGGTTCCGCAGCCACGCTTGGTGCAAAGCGGCCGCCGCCTCGTAGGACAGCGGACGCTCGCCCCACAATCCCGGGTCCGGCAACGCCTCCAGGGCCAGAAGCATGGCTGTCGGCTGATCGCCCGCTTCGCTCGCCTGCAGGGCGAAGATCGCGAGCGCTCGCGACTCCTGTAACAAAGCCCGGTTGCCCTCCTTCTTCGCGGTCTCAAGCGCCTCCTCAAGCTGCCTGACCCGCTCCGCCTCCGCGCTCTTTTGGCGACCGTCCTCGGTCTCGCTCGCCTTGATGAAATCGAGCTGCAGCTGCGTCGGTTCCGGCGCCTTTCTTGGCCGGCTTCCTGCCCACGTCTTCGCTAGTGCGATGTCGGGAGCGGACAGAAGCCGGCGGTCGGGGGGCCTGCAGAATCTCATCCCATTCTTTCGCCAGTCGAAGGTATCGCGTGTGCTCCCGAAACCAATCGAGATCGGTATTGAGCGCCTTGACGAGATCCGCCAGCCCAGCGCCAAACCCCGTGCCGGGCAAAGTCTTCTCCGTGTAGAGGTAGATATAGTTGCGAATAGATAGCTGCGGCGGAGGGTTCGTGTCTTTGAGTTCGCGGCAAAGGACGGGAAGGATACGCTTGCCAAGCCGGACCGCTTCCTCGACTTCCCATTTGCAGAACTTGGAGACTGCAGACGACGGGGAAAGCACGAAGACAACCGTTCCAGCGTCGCCAATAAGCACGCCGAGGCGCTTCTCCCACTCGTCCCCGCCGGGGATGCTGTGGCGGTCTATGCTGAGTTCGAAATCGAAGGCGCCGAGAGCCGCATAGAGCTGATCCGCGAAATCGAGATCTTCGCGGCTATAGGAGATGAAGACGTTGAGCTTGCTAGCCTGCCCAGCCGTCTCGGTCATCGGCCGCCCTCACGCGCAAAAGCTTGTTCCGATTGCTCGGCTAATCCATTCACTCTAGCGGGGGCGGCGTAAAGTGACAATGTGCGGCAACGCAATGGAGGGGCTTGAACGGTGCGAACAATGAATCAATGCGCCTTCGCCGCCGCCCTGGCCGTGGCTCTCCAGGCTCACGCCGTGCGGGCGCTCGCAGCGTCGGACAATTCCGGTGACTCCGCCGGCCCCGGCGTCGGCGCCCAGTATGACGGGACGCATGTCTATGTCGCGCCGGCGGACATGGCGCGGCTTCTCGGCAGCTTCACCGCGACGTTTGGCGGGGAGGCCTCGAAGCCGGCCATCACGACTGTGACGCCAACCCCGAGCAGCACGAACTTCGCCGCCGTGCGGACGCCGGCCGGCCCGCTCTCGGTCTTCGCCTTCACGACGCCGATCCCCTATCCGTTCGGCGCCGAGCGCACCGGCTACCTCGTCAAGGACCTGGACGCCGCGATCAGCGCCGCCAGGGCGGCTGGCGCCGATGTGATCGTCGCGCCGTTCGCCGACCCGATCGGCCGCGACGCGGTGATCCAGTGGCCGGGCGGGGTGAACATGCAGCTCTACTGGCATACGGTCAAACCGTCTTCTCCGCCGCTGGCGACGATCCCCGAGAACCGCATCTACCTCTCGCCGCAGCGGGCCGATGTCTTCATGGCCGAGTTTCTGCGCTTCTCAAAAGGGCGCGTCGTCTTCGACGACGACCATGCGCCTGGCGTAGAGATCGGCCGGCCGGGCGAAACCTACCGGCGCGTGCGCATCGCCTCGACTTTCGGCAAGCTGACGCTCATGGTGACGGATGGCCATCTGCCGTTTCCTTACGGCCGGGAAACGACCGGCTACGAAGTTTCGGATCTGATGGCGACCCTGGACAAGGCCAAGGCGGCCGGCGCGACCGTTCTCGTCGGGCCTTACAGGGCCGACGACCGCGACGCTGCGATGGTGCAGTTCCCCGGCGGCTATATCGCCGAGATCCACGCGGTCCTACAACGCTGAAGTCGGCCTTAAAGGCAGGGGCTCATGAGCAAACCGGATGTGCTGATGGTCGGCCCCTATCCCGACTGGGAGATGCCGCAGCTCGAGCGCGACTACGCGATCCACAAATTGTGGCTCGCGCAAGACCGCGCGCGCTTCCTCGCCGAGGTCGGCCCCAGCATCCGCGCCATCGCAACCAACGGCGTTATGGGCGCCGGGGCGGAGCTCATCGACGCCTGCCCGAAGCTCGAGATCATCGCCTGTTTCGGCGTCGGCTTCGACGCCATCGATGTCGAGCGGGCGCGGGCGCGCGGGATCCGGGTGACCAACACCCCGGATGTGCTGACCGAGGACGTCGCCGACATGGCGTTCGCGCTGATCCTGGCGAGCATGAGACGCATCGTCGAGGGAGAAGCCTTCGTCCGCTCCGGCGCCTGGACGAAGGGCCAGCTACCACTGGGCAAAAGCCTCGGCGGCAAGCGGCTTGGCGTTATCGGCTATGGTCGCATCGGCCGCGCCATCGCCCGCCGCGCCGCGGCTTTCGGCATGAGCGTCGCCTATTGCGACCTCGCCAAGGCCGCTGAGGCCGCGCATGCCTACCACGCCGATCCGGTCGCGCTGGCGCGGGAAAGCGACATAATGGTCGCCGCGACCGCGGGCGGCGCGGCGACGCGCGGCCTCGTCGGCGCTGCGGTCTTCGAGGCGCTCGGCCCGGAAGGGCTCTTCGTCAACATCTCGCGCGGCTCGGTGGTCGACGAAGACGCGCTGATCGGCGCGCTGGCGGAGAAGCGCATCGGCGCGGCGGCGCTCGACGTCTTCTGGAACGAACCGAACATCGATAAGCGCCTGCTCGGCTTCAACAACGTCATCTTTCAGCCGCATCACGCGAGCGGCACGCTCGAAGCGCGCAAGGCGATGGGCCAGCTGGTGCGCGACAACCTCGCCGCCCATTTCGCCGGCCGGGCGCTTCCGACGCCGGTGATTTGAGGGCGGTCGCATGATACATCGGCTGGAACCGTGATCGCGAGGAGCGAAGCGACGTGGCGATCCAGAGCCGCCGCATATCAGACGTCAGAAGCTGTTCCGATCATGATACGTCTGCAGAAACTGGCGCACGCGCGGCTCCTTGCTGTGGTGGAACACCTGGCGCGGCGGACCTTCGTCGATGATGCGGCCGTCGTCGATGAAGGCGATGCGGTCGGCGACATGGGCGGCAAAGCCCATTTCGTGCGTCACGATCAGCATGGTCATGCCCTCCGCGGCGAGGCTCTTCATCACTTCGAGCACTTCGCCGACGAGCTCGGGGTCGAGCGCCGAGGTCGGCTCATCGAACAGCATCAGGCGCGGCTGCATGGCGAGCGCGCGGGCGATCGCCACGCGCTGCTGCTGGCCGCCAGAAAGATGCGACGGATAGGCGTCGGCCTTGGCGGCGAGGCCGACCCGCGTCAGCATCGCCATCGCCCGCTCGGCCGCCTCGCTTCCCTTGAGGCCGCGCACCCGCCGCAAGGGCTCGGCGACGTTGCCGATGGCGGTCATATGCGGCCAGAGATTGAAGTGCTGGAACACCATGCCGATCTCGCGCCGCATCTCGCGCAACTTGCGCCCGCCCATGCGAACGCGCGTCCCGCCGCGGATGTCCTCGTAGCCGATGAGCCGACCTTCGATGCGGATGTCGCCGGCATCGTAGGGCTCGAGAAAGTTGACGCAGCGCAAGAGCGTGCTCTTGCCCGAGCCGCTCGGCCCGATCAGGCAGACGACCTCGGAGTTCGCAACCTTGAGATCGACGCCGCGCAGCACCTTGTGTTCGCCGAAACTCTTGGCGACGCCGCTGACCTCGATCATCTGCGGGCTCACGTGCGTTGCTCCTCGCGCGCGAGATAGGCGGTGACGCGCGCCTCGACCCGGGCGCCGAGGCGCGAGACGGCTTCGACCAGGAGCCAGTAGAAGACCGCCATGGCGAAGATCGCATCGAAAGCGGTGAACGTCTCGGCCGCCATCGTCTGCATCTGGTACATGAGCTCGGGCACGGTGATGATCGAAAGAACGACCGTCTCCTTCGACAGCACAATCAGCATGTTGACGATCGCCGGTACGGCGGCGATCAGCGCCGCCGGCAGCGACACGCGGAGGAGCGTATCGAACGGCCGCATGCCGACGCTGGTCGCGGCCTCGATCTGGCCGGCGGGCACGGCGGCGAAGCCGGCGCGGAAGATCTCGGCGAAATAGGCCGAGGCGTAGAGGCCGAGGCCGAGAATCCCGGCCGCCGTGGCGCTGAGCCTGAGCCCGATCGCCGGGCCGGCGTCATAGAGGAGGAAGAGCTGCATGAGGAAAGGCGTGCCGCGGAAAACCTCGATGAAGGCGCGGAACGCCCATTGCAACGGCGGCAGCGGCGCCCGGCGGGCGAGCGCGATGGCGAAGCCCAGCATGAGGCCGAGCGCGCCGCCGACGCTCCAGCAGAAGATCGTCACGCCGAACCCGCTGATCAGCGAGGGCAGATAGCGCCAGAGGACCTCGAAGCTCATCGCGCGCGGTCCGGCGCGAGCCGCCGCTCGGCGAGCGCGCCGAAGCCGGCAAGGGCGAGGTTGATGACGAGGTAGAACAATCCGCCGCCGACATAGGCTTCGAGCGGCCGGTAGGTCATTGAGGCGATGTTCATGCTGACCCGCGTCAGTTCGGCGATGCCGACGACCGAGACGAGCGAGGAGGCCTTGAGCAGGAGGATGAACTCGTTGATGAGCGGCGGGATCGAGATGCGCAGGGCCTGCGGCAGCAGCACGCGCCGCCAGACGTCCACACCGGCGAAGCCGAGGGCGACGGCGGCTTCGCCCTGGCCGCGCGGAACCGCGTTCAGGGCGCCGCGGAGAATTTCCGCCTGATAGGCGGCGGAGGAGAGCGCCAGCCCGCCGACCGCGGCGACGATCGCCGGCACATCGAGACCGAACTCGGCGAGGAAATAGTAGATGAACAGCAATTGTACGAGCAGCGGCACGCCGCGAAAGACGCTGACATACGCCGCGCCGAGGCGCTGGATCCAGCGACGGCGCGAGAGGCGCGCCGCGCAGACGAGCGCGCCGATCGCAAAACCGATGACGATGCCGGCGAACGAGACGGCGATCGTCACCGCCGCCGCCTGCGTCAAATAGCCGAACGAGTGGAGAATGACCTGCGGGTGCATTCGACTTCCGACTCCCCTCTCCCCTTTGCGGGCCTTTGCGGGAGAGGGGCACGGATGAGGCCCGGCCTTGCCGACCACCGTCTCTCGCAAGGGGAGAAGGGACGCCTCAGATCGACGGCTCGGGCACGGTCTTCGGCAGATCCATGGTCTGGCCGAACCATTTCTTCTGGATCTCGGCCATCGCGCCATCTGCCTCGACCTTGAGGATCGCCGCATTGATCGCGTCGACCAGCGACTTGTCGTCGAGCCGCGCCACCCAGGAGAAATAGGTCGGCTGTCCGAACGGCGGCTTCACCATCGCGAACACATCCGAGCGCTGCGACGCCGCATAGGCTAGGTTCGGCAGCGAGTTCACCGACGCGTCGATGCGCCCGGCGGCGAGATCGGCGTAGGACTGGTTGTTGTCGACATATTCCTTCACCTCGACCGGCTTCGGCAGCTTGGCGGCGAAGGCCTTGAGCTGCTCGACCTGCGAGGTGCCCTTCTGGCCGCCGACGGTCTTGCCGGCGATGTCCTCGGGTTTCATGATGCTGGCGTCGTTCGCCCGTTTCATCAGCGCCGCGGTCGCGTCGGCGATCGGCACGGTGAAGGCGTAGCGCTTCATCCGCTCCTTGGTGATGGTGACCGGTGCGATGCAGAGATCGAACTTCTTGGCGTCGAGGCCGGGGAGCACGCTCGTCCACGGAAGGTCGAGATAGGAGACCTTGACGCCCATCTCCTTGCCGACGGCGTCGATCAGGTCGCGGTCGACGCCTTTGTAGACGCCGTTGTCGGAGATGTCGAAAGGCGGAAACTGCATTTCCGTCGCCGTGGTGAGTTCGCCGCGCTTCTTGATCTCGGCCAGCGTGTCCTCGGCGAGAGCGAAGGGCGTTCCCTTGAGGAGGCCGAATGCGGCGGCCCCGCCGGCCAGTCCCGCTCTCAGCGCCCCGCGCCGCGTCACGGAGACTTCCTCAGTTCGCGTCATGATCCCGATCTCCCTGTCCCTGACCTGGGATGGCGCCTTCAGCCTATCCGCCGGGCAATCTCGACGAGGCCCGTTGAGGTGTCAAATGACGGCGCCCGAGGCGTCAGCGCAACCGTCCGTGGTGGCGAAGGACGAGGCCGACCGCCCCCATCAGGGAATCGTTCTCGGTGAAGCGGCCGACGACAAATTTCGGCCGCATGGCCTCCGGCACGTCGTCGCGGCGGATGAGCGTATGCTTCTCATAGGCGGCGATGAGCGGGGTCAACAGCAGATCGCCGGCGAGCGCCCCCCGCCCGGCAATGACGAACACAGGGGGATTGAGCGCCGCGCCGATCATCGCCAGGCCCCGGCCGGCGTGGCTGGCGGTTTCGGCGATCAGCCGCGTCGCGCCGACATCGCCGGACTTCGCCAATGCGACGAGTCCGTCGATGTCGATCGGCCGGCGGCGGCGCCGCGATGCGCGTTCGAGCGCCTTGAGGAAACTTCCGGAAAGCTCGAGACAACCGCGATTGCCGCAACGGCAAAGCTCGCCGTCAGGGTCGATCGTCATGTGGCCGAATTCGCCCGCCCCGCCGGCGACGCCGCGCACTACGCGGCCGCCCATGACGACCGCGCCGCCGACGCCGAGATCGACCTTGAACAAGACGAAGTCGTCGCAGCCCACCGCCGCGCCCCAGGTCATCTCGGCGATCGCGGCGCAGTTGCTTTCGTTGTCGGCGAAGATCGGCCGCTCGAACGCCGGCTCGAAAACTTCGCGGATGTCGACGCCAGCCCAGACCGGCACGACGCTCGCCCTTTGAACCCGTCCGTCCGGCCTGACAGGCCCCGAGACCGAGATGCCGACGCCGAGCAACGCGCGCAGCGGCAGTCCTTTCGCCGCGTAGATTTCGTGCAAGGAGGCGCGCGCGGCTTCGGCCGCCCGGGCAGGAGAATAGTCGCGGCCGAGCGGGACCCTTGTTTCACACAACACGGAATGCGACACGTCGGCGGCCAGCAGCCGCAGCTCGTCCAGCCCCAAGTGCAAGCCGACGCACGTGCCAGCCTCGGGATTGAGAGCATATGTCGCCGCGGGCCGGCCCACGCTGCGCACGGATTCGGCCGACGGAAGCTCGACGACGAGGCCGGACCGCCTTAATTCCGCCAACGCCATCGAGATTGTTGAGCGGGCGAGACCGGTGACCCGCGCAATCCCGGCCGCGGATGACGCGCCGCGCTCGCTGAAAAGCCGCACGAGGCGCGACTCCGGCGCCGCCGAAATGCTCTCAGTGAGAAGCGTCCTGAGCTCGCCCTCGTTCGTCCGCATAGCGCCCCTTCGCATTGACAGCATAATTATTTCAAAATAGAAAAAATAGAGGCCTTCGGCTTTTGAGAGCCGGCAGGGTGAAAACATAGGGAGGAGATTATGACGTTACGCACCGCGGCCCTGGTGGGGCTGGCGACATGCGCTTTTGCCGGCGCCGCGCTGGCCGAGCCCAAGACGAACCTGCTCAGTCAATGGTCGGAAGGTTCCGACGCAGCGGCGATCGCCAAGCTCGGCGACATGTTCACCGCCGCCGGCGGTAAGTGGGAACAAACTTCGATCGCCGGCCATACCGCCAACACGCTGGCGAAGTTGCGCGCCGACGTCGTCGCCGGCAACGCGCCGCCTGCGGTCCAGCTGAAAGGCCCGGAGATCGCCGAGTGGAACGAGACCGGCAAGACCGCCAATCTCGACGAACTCGCCAACGCGGAAGGCTGGGACAAGGTCGTCGCACCCGAACTGCTTCCGGTGATGAAGCCGACCGGCCACTGGGTCGCCGCGCCGATGAACATTCATCGCATCAATTGGCTTTGGGCCTCCACCAAGGCGATGAAAGAGGCGGGCGTCACCTCGATGCCGAAGAACTGGGCCGAATTCAACGCCGACTGCGACAAGGCGATCGCCGCGCACCTCATCTGCATCGCCCATTTCAGCCAGGACTGGACGGATGCGACGACGTTCGAGGTCGTCGTTTACGGCATGGACATCGACCTGTTCCGCAAGGCTTTCGTCGAAGGCGACACCAAGGCGATGCGCTCGCCTGAAATGGTCAAGGCGTTCGAGCAGATGCGCCTGATGGTGTCGAAATACATGGACCCGGCGATCGCCGGGCGCGACTACAACACGGCCACCAGCATGATCGCCAAGGGTCAGGCGATGTTCATGATCATGGGCGACTGGCAGATCGGCATCTTCACCGCCGCGGGCCTCAAGGAGGGCGCCGATTACGAATGCGCGCAGGCGCCGACCGACTGGGGCAAGCCGGGCTTCATCCTGAACTCGGATTCGGTCGTCTTCTTCAAGCAGACCGATCCCGACTACATTGCGGGGCAGAAGCTGCTCGCGCAACTCATCATGTCTAAGAAGTTCCAAACCGTATTCAATGAGGCCAAGGGCTCGATTCCCGCTCGCCTCGATGTCAATCTCGACGGGTTCAATCCTTGCCAGCAGAAGTCGCAGCAGGCTCTGCAGGCGTCGATCAAGGACGGCACGCTGGTGCGCTCGATGGCGCACAATATGACCGTCCTGCAGAAATACCGCGGCGCGATGCTGGACACCATCACCTCCTTCGTGAACAATCCCAAGATGACCCCGGAAGAAGCCGCCAACGCCATGGCGGACGCCGTCGAAGCGCAAAAGTAAGCGATCGGTCGCCGTCGCGCGATCCGTCGCGCGACGGCCTTTGATTGGCGGTTGACCCATGTCGAAGGTCGGGACGATCAACGCAGCCGCCCAACCGTCCGCTCGCCGGCGCGCGATGGCGGGAGCCTGGAAGCCGTGGCTGGCGATCGCGCCGTCTGCGCTGGCGAGCCTCGTCTATGTCTTCGGCTTCTCGCTGTGGACGCTCTATATCTCCTTCTCCAACAGCACGATGCTGCCGACCTACGGGTTCGTCGGCCTCAAACCCTATTTCGATCTCTGGTCGAACTACCGCTGGCAGGTCGCCTACGGCAATCTCTTCTACTTCAGCGCGTTCTATGTCGTCTTGTCCCTCGTCATCGGCCTCGGGCTCGCCATCGCCATCGATCAGCGGGTGAAGGGCGAGGCCGTGTGGCGGACGATATTTCTCTATCCGCTCGCGGTTTCATTTGTCGTCACCGGCACGGTGTGGAGCTGGCTCTACAGCCCGGACGCCGGCATCGAACATTTCGTGCGCGGCCTGGGCTGGCATGATTTCACCTTCCGGCTGACCACCAATCGCTACGCCGCCATCTATGCAATCATCGCGACCGGCATCTGGCAGTCGTCCGGCTTTGCCATGGCCCTGTTGCTTGCCGGCCTGCGATCGGTGGATCCCGACCTCGTCAAGGCGGCCCAGATCGACGGCGCCGGCCCCGTGCGCATCTACCGCAAGGTGATCCTGCCGTCGATAGCGCCGATCTTCGTTGCGGTCGCGGTCGTCCTGCTGCAATTCGCCATCAAGACCTTCGATCTCGTCGTCGCCCTGACCGGAGGCGGCCCGGGCATCGCGACCACCTTTCCAGCGAATTACGTTTACGACCTCATGTTCCAGCGCGGCGAAATCGCCGTCGGCGCCGCGGCGGCGGTGATGATGCTCCTGGCGCTGGCGGTCGTGCTCGTGCCTTACGCATTGTGGACGATTTGGCGCTCGCGCCGGGCAGCCGCTCATGGTTGACGCCACCTACGACGCCGCCTTCGATCCCAACGCGCAAGCGGCCAATCTCCGTTATCTCACCGGGCGGATCGCCGTTTACGCGTTCCTGGGATTCTTTGCGCTGATTTATCTGTTGCCGCTGTTCGTCGTCGTCGCCAATTCGTTCCGGGAGTTGCCGGAAATCACGCGCAACGGCCTGATCGCGGTGCCGCACAGCCTGTCGTTCAAGGCCTGGCCGCAGGCTTGGGCGCATTATTGCGTCGCCGGCACCTGCGAAGGCATCAAGCGCAACTTCTTCAACTCCCTGTTTATGACGATCCCGGCGACGATCGTCTCGACGCTGGTCGGCGCCATCAACGGCTACGTCCTGTCGAAATGGCGCTTTCCCGGTTCGGAGACGCTGTTCATCTGCATGGTTCTGGGCGTGTTCATGCCGGGCCAGATCGCGCTCTTGCCCTGGGCCTTCATCCTCGGGTCGCTCCACCTGTCGAATTCGATCTACGGCCTCATGCTCGTCCACGTCATACAGGGGCTTTCCTTCACGACGCTGTTCTGCCGCAACTACTACATCAATATCCCCGATGACCTGATCAAAGCGGCCCGCATCGATGGCGCCGGCTTCTGGCGCATCTTCTACAAGATCGTCCTTCCGCTCTCGCCGCCGATCCTCATCGTCACCGTCATCTGGCAGTTCACCGGCATCTGGAACGAATTTCTGTTCGGCGTCGTCTTCACCGGCGGACGCCAGCAGCCGATCACGGCAGCGCTGGTTGCGCTCTCGACCAGCCAGATGAACGCCCACCCCTACGATGTCGCAAGCTGCGCCGTGCTGATCGGCGCCCTGCCGCCGCTCCTGATCTATCTCTTTGGCGGCAAGTATTTCGTCCGCGGCCTCACCCAGGGCGCGATCAAATGACGGGACGGCCATGGCGACCCTGAGCGTGTCACGTCTGTTCAAGCGCTTCGGCGCGGTCGAGGTCCTCAAGGGCATCGATCTCGAAGCGCGCACGGGCGAATTCGTCGCGCTCGTCGGTCCGTCCGGCTGCGGCAAGTCGACGCTCCTCGCCATGATCGCGGGGTTGGAAACCGTCAGCCAAGGCGATATCCGCATCGACAACGTGCTGGTCAACTCGGTGGCGCCGAAGGATCGCGACATCGCGATGGTGTTCCAGTCTTATGCGCTCTATCCGACGATGACGGCGCGGCAGAACATCACCTTCGGCATGGAGAGCCGCCGGGTGCCCAAGGCCGAGCAGGATGCCGCGGTCAAGCGCGTCTCCGCCCTGCTGCAGATCGAGCCTCTGCTGCACCGCAAGCCGGGGCAGCTGTCCGGCGGTCAGCGGCAGCGGGTGGCGATGGGCCGCGCGCTCGTGCGCGATCCCAAGCTTTTCCTGTTCGACGAACCGCTGTCCAACCTCGACGCCAAGCTTCGCGTCGACATGCGCACCGAGATCAAGAAATTGCATCTGCGCGTCGGCAAGACGACGATCTACGTGACGCACGACCAGATCGAGGCGATGACGCTGGCATCGCGCATCGCCGTCATGCATCAGGGCTCGATCCAGCAGTTCGACGAGCCGCAGGCGGTCTATGACCGTCCCGCCAACATGTTCGTCGCCGGCTTCATGGGCTCGCCGTCGATGAACTTCATTCCCGGCGAACTCGCCAAGGTCGACAACGCCCCGGCCGTCGCCATCACGCTGGCCGACGGCTCGACGGCGACGCTGAAGCTTCCGCTGCCGCCGGCGTCTCGGCCGGTGGATGGCAAGGTCGTGCTCGGCGTACGCCCCGAGCATCTCTTCCGCTATGATCCTGCCCTCAAGGCGCAGAAGCCGGCGCTGGCGAAGATGACCGCGCCGGTCGAAGTGGTCGAGCCGACAGGCGCGGAAACCAATGCGGTCCTGAAGATCGGCGACCGCGAGATCATCGGCCGCTTCGATCCGGATCATGCCCCCAGACTCGGCGAACTGATGCCGCTCGGGGTCGACATGGCGCATGCCTGCCTCTTCGATCCCGGCACGCAATTGCTCATTCCGCAGGCCGCCGCTTGACCTTCGCGACCTATCCGAGCCTTGCGGGACGCGTCGTCTTCGTCAGCGGCGGCGCCACCGGAATCGGGGCCGAGATCGTGCGCGCCTTCGCCCGCAATCAGGCGCGCGTCGCCTTTGTCGATCTGCAAGCCGACGCCGGCGAGGCTCTGGCGAAGGAACTGGCCGGCGCGGGCGGGAGCACGCTCTTCCTCAAGTGCGACGTAACCGACGTCCCGGCGCTCAGGGCGTCGATCAACGAGACTTACGCGAAGCTCGGGCCCATCGGGGTTCTCGTCAATAATGCCGCCAACGACGAGCGGCACAAGATCGACGAAGTCAGCGCCGAATTTTGGGACCGGGCACAGAATGTCAATCTGCGCCATCATTTCTTCGCCGCCCAGGCGGTCCATCCGCAGATGCGCCACCTTGGTTTGGGCTCGATCATCAATCTCTCGTCGATCGCCTGGCGGGTGGGCGCCGCCGAAATGCCCGCCTATTCCGCGGCGAAGGCGGGGGTCGTCGGGCTGACGCGCGCGCTGGCGCGCGCCTTCGGCGCCGACAACATCCGCGTCAACGCGATCGAGCCGGGCGCAGTCATGACCGAGCGGCAAAGAGAGCTCTGGTACAAGACGCCCCAGTCGGTCGAGGCGATGGTCCAGCGCCAATTGATCAAGTCGACGCTCGTCGGCGAGGACATCGCGCGGATGGCGCTCTTTTTGGGCGCCGACGACAGCCGCATGGTCACCAAGCAATCGATTGCGGTCGACGCGGGGATCCGATGACAGCCGAAGCCAAGATCGACACGACGCGCGCGCGCGGTTCTTCCTTCGCGCTCGGCCTCAATCCCTACGGTCTGACCTATCATCTCGGCCTCCAGGGCGCGGGAGGCCCGCGCGCCAACGCGAAGGGCAGGGGGCTCGACGGTTTCATCGCCATCGCCACCGAGCTCAAGGCGAAGACGCTCGAGATTTACGATCCCTGGCTGAGGCCGCAGAGCGACGACGCGCTCAAGGCGCTCAAGGATCGGCTGTCCAGCCTCGGCATGACCCCCATCGTCAGCTGGGGCCTGATGATGGGGCCGTTCGAAAGCGCCTTGCGCTCGGCCCGGATCCTCGACGCGGCCGTCATCCGCTGCGGCCTGACGACGGTGCTTTGCGGCGATCGCCACGCCTTGCGGGAAAAGTGGAATGAGCTCGTCGAGCGCGTCCGCGCCGCGCTTTCCGACCACGGGCCGCGCGTCGCCGATGAAAGGCGGACCCTGGCGATCGAAAACCACCAGGATTTCGGCAGCCAGGAGCTCGTCGCCCTCTGCGAATCGACGCGCGGAATCGGCATCTGCTTCGACACTGGCAACACCTTTCCGGTGGCCGAAGCGCCGCTCGACTTCACCCGCCGCATCGCGCCCCATGTGCGGCACGTCCACCTGAAGGACTACCGCGTCCAGTTCACCGACGAGGGCTACCGCCTGGTCCGTTGCGCAATCGGCGACGGGGCGGTCCCGCTGCCTGCCGTGCTCGACACGCTCTCCGCCCATTGCCCGAAGCTGACAGCCGTCC
Source organism: uncultured Alphaproteobacteria bacterium (assembly GCA_963772555.1). Taxonomy (GTDB): domain Bacteria; phylum Pseudomonadota; class Alphaproteobacteria; order Rhizobiales; family Beijerinckiaceae; genus Roseiarcus. The sequence goes on from CAVYXQ010000006.1 coordinate 389,961, forward strand.
TCGAGCCCGGCGCGCTCGAGGCGCGCCATGTGCGGCTTCTCAGGCCCGAATGGTGGAACGGCTACCCGCCAAAGACGGCGCCGGAGCTTGCCGCCTGTCTCGCGGCGGCGCGGTCGAACCGCCTCGCCGACGACGCCGACTATCGCACGCCGTGGGAGCGCGGGGACGACGGCGCGATTGAAGCCTATGAGCTCGCGATGATCCGTCGCAGCGCGGACAACATGCGCGCCATCGGTCTCGGGACGACTTGAGGGAACCTGACATGACCAAGGAACTCGCCGGCAAAATCGCTTTCGTCACCGGATCGGGGCGCGGTCTCGGGCGCATGATGGCTGAGCGCCTCGCCGAACTCGGCGCCGACGTCGCGATCCACGATCTCTCCCACGCCGCGCCGGCCAAATACGGCGAGGCTGCCGATCTCGACGCGGTCGCCAAGGAGATCGCCCGCCACGGCGGGCGGGTCGTCGCCGTCAGCGGCAATATCGGCGACAAGGCGGCGGTGGCGAAGATGAAGGAGGAGATCGAGGCGAAGCTCGGGACTGTCGACGTCCTCGTCAATTGCGCCGGCGGCGATATCGGCGCTTCCGGAGGCAAGCCGGAGCCCAACGACGCGCTCGGCATCCCGCTCGATGACGTCAAGGCGCTGACCGAGAACAACTTCTACGGCACGATCCTGGTCTGCCAGGCCTTCATGCCGCCGATGGTGAAGGCGGGATCGGGCTCGGTGATCAACATTGCCTCGGCGGCGGCGCAATTCGGCGTGACCAACGGGGTGATCTACGCGGCGCTGAAGGCCGCGGTCGTGCATTACACGCGCTGCCTCGCCGCCGGGCTCAGAAGCGAGGGCGTGCGGGTCAATGCCGTGAGCCCGGGCGCGACCAAGACGGCGCGGTTCCAGGCGACGCGCGTCGTCGACCCGAAGAAGATGGATTCGTCGGGAAAGTCTCTCGTTCGTTACGCCGAGCCGGTCGAGATCGCCGAGGCAGTCGCGTTCCTGGCCAGCCCCAGAAGCAGGTTCATCAACGGTCAGGTGCTCCGGGTCGATGGCGGCGAGACGCTGTTTCCGGGATAATAGGCGAACCGCGAGAGCGGACGGAGGGCGGAATGGCGGAGAGCGGACAATTCGGCGGCATGACCGCGGTTGTGACCGGCGGCGCTTCGGGCATCGGGCTCGCGGTCGCGCGCCGGATCATCGGCGAAGGCGGACGGGTCAGCGTGTGGGACGTCGATCCGGCCCGGCTCAAGGCGGCGACGGCGGAGCTCGGCGAGAAGAGCCGCGCCGAGCGCGTCGATGTCGTCGATCCCGCCGACGTCGAACGCGGGGCCGACGCCAGCAACGCGGCGATGGGCCAGATCGACGCGCTCGTTTGCTCAGCTGGCGTGGCGGGACAGAATGCTCTCGTCATCGACTATCCGATCGCCGAGTGGAAGCGGGTCTTCGACATCAACGTCAATGGCCTCTTCTACTGTAACCGCTTCGTCGCCCGCCTGATGAAGGCGCGCGGCTATGGCCGCATCGTCAACGTCGCCTCGATCGCCGGCAAGGAAGGCAATCCGACCGCCTCGGCCTACAGCGCCTCCAAGGCGGCGGTGATCGGCCTCACCAAATCGCTCGGCAAGGAGCTCGCCAAGGACGGCGTGACGGTCAACACGGTGACCCCCGCGACGATCGAGACGCCGATCCTCGAACAGGTGTCGGCCGCGCACATCGCCTACATGCGCTCGAAGATTCCGATGGAGCGCTTCGGCACCGTCGATGAGGCGGCGGCGCTCATCTGCTGGCTCGCCAGTCGCGAATGCTCGTTCAGCACGGGCGCGGTCTTCGACCTGTCCGGCGGCCGCGCCACCTACTGAAGCCGATGCCGGCGGCCGACCTCGCCCAGTCGCTCTGCCGCCTCGGCCTCCTCGCGCCGACGGAGGCTTTGCGGGTGACGCCACTCAGCGGCGGCGTCTCCTCGGACATCAGCCTCGTCGAAGCCGACGGCAGGCGGTTCTGCGTCAAGCGCGCGCTGCCGCGCCTCAAGGTCGCGGCGGTGTGGGAGGCGCCGGTCGAGCGCAACGCCGCCGAGGCGGGCTGGATGCGCGCGGTACAGGCGTGGCTGCCCGACGCGGCGCCCAGAGTACTCGGCGAGGATCCGGACGCCGGCCTGTTCGCCATGGACTATCTGCCGCCCGAGGAATTTCCGCTGTGGAAGACGGAACTCATCGCGGGCGTTGTCGATCGGGATTTCGCGGCGGCGGTCGGCCGCGATCTGGCGTCGATCCATGCGCGAAGCGCCGCCGAGCCGCGCCTGCGCGCCGCGTTCGCCAACGACGACACGTTCGAGGCGATCCGCATCGAGCCATACGTTCGCGCCACGGCGCGGGCGCATCCGGCGCTTGAAGCCCGCTTCGACGCGCTCGCCCGGATGACGCTCGCGACCAAACGGGCGCTCGTGCACGGCGACGTCAGCCCGAAGAACATCCTCAAAGGTCCGCGCGGGCCGGTCTTCCTCGATGCGGAATGCGCCTGGTTCGGCGATCCGGCCTTCGACCTCGCCTTCTGCCTCAACCATCTTCTCCTGAAGGGCGCCCGCCTCGGCGCCGACAGGGCGGGCTACCTCGCCGCCTATGCGGCGCTGGCGAACGCCTATCTCGCCGGCGTCGACTGGGAGGAGGCGGGCGACGTCGAGGCGCGCGCCGCGGCGCTGCTGCCGGC
>CAVYXQ010000007.1:0-685871 GCA_963772555.1 uncultured Alphaproteobacteria bacterium
TCGACGATCGGGTCGTCAAAGGTCCTGGCGATGTCGACACGGTAATCGATGACGTTGCCCGGGTGGGCGACCCATTGGCCGCCGCACATGAATTGGTAGTCGACGCTTTCGCGAAATGAATTGCACATGCAGCCGTGATAGCCGGCGAGCCCGACGCCGCCCCTGACGGCGGCGGTGGGGTACTCCGACCTCCTCTTTCTCGATCTTCGACATGGTGACGATCGGCACGATGAGACTCTATGTCGGCGATCGCCGGATCGGCAAAGGCCTCGGTCGTGTTCTCGATATAGACCTTGAAGCCTTCCGGCTCGAGCATACCGGCGACGATATGCGCGCCCTTCTCCGGCTCATGGCCGCTCCAGCCGCCCCAGACAATGAGCGCTTCCCGCATTGTGGTCTCCTTCCTCGCCCGGTCTCGGGCTGCGCTTCTTTAAAAGCGTTCGTCAGTCGAGCTCGCCCGCGCGAGCGAAGCGGGCAGCGGCCCGGCCGTTCCGGCGGGTGGCGATGGCGACCGCCTTGCCGCTGTCGGACGAAGTCTGGAACGCTTCCATCACCTCGAGAACATGAAACGCGAGCGCGCCGCTCGCCCGATGCGGCCGCCCGGTCCGGATCGCGCGCGCCATGTCGGCGACGCCGATGACACGGAATTGCCGTCGGCATAGGCGTGCCGCGTGGGGATCTCGCGCCAGTCCTCGCCCGCCGCCGCCAGTTCGACCTTGCCGCCGAAATAGTTCGGATCCGGAACGATGAGCGAGCCTGTCTCGCCGTAGAGTTCGATCGGGATGTGCCTGTGGCGCGGCACGTCGAAGCTCATGGTCATCGAATCGCCGCGCCGTTGGCGAACATCAGCACTCCGGTCACGTGGGTCGCCACCTCGACGGGATGCGCGTCCCGGCGAGCGGCTTGCTGGTGACCGTCCGCTCCCAGCGAGGCTGGTCGCGACGCCGCTGACGCTCGCCACCGGACCCAGAAGATTGACGAGGTCGGTGACGTGATAGGGGCCCATGTCGAGCATCGGCCCGCCGCCGGCGAGGTAGTAGAAGCCGGGATTGGGATGCCAGCGCTCGTGGCCGGGGCACATGAAAAAGGCCGTCCCGCCGATCGGCTGGCCGATAAGCCCCTCGTCGATGCAGGCGCGCGCCGTCTGGTGGGGCCGCCGAGAAGGTGCGGGCGCGCAGCCGACGCGAAGGCCGGGCTGCGGCCGTATCGACGAGCCGGCGCGCCTCGGCGACCGCGACGGCGAGCGGCTCTACGAATGGACATGCTCGCCGCGGCCAGCGCCTCGAGGCCGACCTCGACATGCGCCTTGGGACGGTGAGATTGAGAACGATCTCGACCGCCGGATCGGCGAGAAGCGCATCGACCGAACGCGCCGGAATGCCGAATTCCGCGCCGCGCGCCTCGGCCGCCGGGGAACGGCGTCGGCAACGGCGACGACGTCGAGGATCGGGAACTTTTTGGCTGGGTCAGATAGGCGGCGCTGATGTTGCCGCAGCCGATGACGCCGATGCCGACCCTTTGCATCACGATTTTCCCGGATGGAGCGCAGGCAGCTCGCGGATGGCGCAGGCCCGGTCGTTCCCCAGGGCGCGCCATAGAGATCGCGCAGCGTCATCGCCGCCGCGCCCTGCACCAAGTCGCCGTCGCTCCATTCGCGAACGACAATGTCCGACACGTCCGCCAGGCTCGCCGGCAGGAGGGCGGCGACCGTCTTGCGCAAGGGCGCGATGAAAAATTCGCTGGTCGCCATGGCGCGGCCGGAGACGATCACCTTCGGCGGCGCGAAGAGGGCGATGAGATTGGCGATGGCGAAGCCGACGGCCTCGCCGGCGGCCGCGAGCACGCGCGCCGCGCGCCCGTCGCCTTCGGCGGCGCGCTGCAGCAAGAGCGCCATGCCGCGCCCGGCGCGAAAGGCGGCGGCGTGTTCGCCGTCGCCCAGGAAGGCCTCCGCCTCGGTCAGAACCGACGTCTCCGAACCGACGTCGGCAAGGCGTCCGCCGCCGCTCCGCGGCGGTCGGACCATGAGGTCGCCGAGGTCTGGGCTGAGACCGTTTGCGCCGCGAAAGAGGTCGCCGTTGTGAAGAATGCCGAGCCCGAGGCTGCGTTCGACGTTGACGACCAGAAAATCGTTGAGGTCGCGGGCCTGTCCGAACCAGTGCTCGGCCAGCGTGACCAGATTGACGTCGCTGTCGATCGAGGCCGAGACGCCGAGGCGTTCGCTCAGATGCGGGCCGAAGGGCACGTCGCGCTCATGAAAAACCGGGCTCTGCCGGCAGACGCCGGCAGCGCGCTCGACGACGCCGGGCAGTCCGACGCAGACGCCGGAGATGTCCGCAATTTCGAGGCCGGCGTCGCTGACGCAGCGGCGGATCCCGTCCTCGACCAGATCGGCGATGACCGCGGCCGTCTGGCGATCGACGCGGATCGGCATCGCGAGCGAGCGGAGGATGTCGGCGCAAAAATTCGTCACCGCGACGGTGATCTGGTCGGGCGCCAGCTTGACGCCGACGACATAGGCGGCGTCCGGATTGAGCTTGAGCATGACCCGCGGCCGCCCGCGCCCGGCGTCGCGGACCGCCCCGAGCTGCAGCGGGACGATCAGGCGATCGTCGAGCAGCGCCGCGGTGATCGCCGAGACGGTGGTGGCGCTCAATTCCGTCAATTCAGAGATTTCGACCCGGGAGACGGGGCCGAAGCGCCGGATCGCGTCCATCACGTGGAAGCGGTTGATCGCCCGCATCAGTTCCGGGTCGGCGGTCTTCATCGGTCCTTGGGCTTCCGCTCCGAGCTTTTTTTGGGTCGCGGAATTAATTTCACCCCTCGTCAGGGGTGTCAAGCGAGCGGAATCCCGTTCATATGGCCATTTCGAGGGCCGTCTTGACAACGAAGCGAACTCAAGACAGATTTAATTTGTATCGCGCACAAAAACAAAAGCGAATCCGACCCAATCCCTCCAGGGAGGAGAACCATGAATTTTCGCCGCTTTTCGATCGCCGCCGCCTGCTTCGCCGCGCTGACCGCCCCGGCCTTCGCCGACACCACCGTCACTGTGCTTCACGTCAGCCAGGACAATGCCACCCAGGCGCTCTGGAACCAGATCGCCAAGGACTATGAAGCCGGCCATCCGGGCGTGAAGGTCCAGTTCAAATATCTCGAGAACGAGGCGTTCAAGGCCAAGCTGCCGACGATGCTGCAGGCCGACGATTCCCGTCCAAGCCTGTTCTACAGCTGGGGCGGCGGCGTGATGGACGCGCAGGACAAGGCCGGCTTCCTCAAGGACATCACCGCCGCCGTCGCCCCGGTCGAGGCCAATATGGCGCCGACGGCGGTGTCGGCGTTCAAGGTGGACGGCAAGGCGGTCGGCGTGCCGTTCGACGAAGGCGTCGTCTCATTCTTCTACAACAAGAAGCTGTTCGAGAAGGCCGGCGTCAAGGCCGAGGACATCAAGACCTGGGACGATTTCCTGGGCGCGGTGAAGAAGCTGAAAGCGGCCGGCATCGTGCCGATCTCCGTCGGCGCCGGCGAGAAATGGCCGATGCACTTCTATTATTCCTATCTCGTCATGCGGATCGGCGGCGAGCATGCGCTGACCGACGCCAAGGCGGGCAAGGACGGCGGCTTTAAGAACCCGACCTTCGTCGAGGCGGGCAAGCGCCTGCGCGAGCTCGCCGCGCTCGAGCCCTTCCAGCCGGGCTGGCTGACGACGAAGCACGCGGAATCGACCGGCATTTTCGGCGACGGAAAGGCGGCGATGGAGCTGATGGGCGAATGGTTCATCGGCATGCAGGCGCCGAGCTCAGCGAGCGGCAAGGGCCAACCGGAGGAGGACATCGGCATCTTTTCCTTCCCCACCCTGCCGGGCGGCAAGGGAAAGGCGACCGACACGCTGGGCGGCGTCAACGGCTTCCTCGTGACCAAGACCGCGCCGCAAGAGGCGGTCGATTTCCTGAAGTTCTTCAGCCAGGAAAAATACGCCAAGGACGCCGCCGCGGCGGGCGCCTATATCCCGGTCTACACGAGCGCTGAAGCCTCAATCAAGGATCCGCTGGACAAGCAGGTCGCCGCCGAGCTCACCGCGACGACCTATCACCAGAACTTCTTCGATCAGGATCTCGGCCCGTCGGTCGGCCGCGTCATCAACGACGTGTCGGTCGCCGTCGCCGCGGGACAGATGACGCCGGAGGCGGCGGCCGCGGCGATTCAGGACGCGGCGGATCAGCAGTAGCGGCAAGCCGCAACAATGAGGTCCCGCCGCCAAATGCGGCGGGGCCGGACCCCTTACAGCGAGGCGAGGCGCGCGCTTGTCGACGATCGAGACGAGCTATGTCGAACCCGCGCGAAGGATGTCCGCCAACGGCTGGGCGACTCTCGTCATCTTCCTGCCGCCGGCGCTGCTGCTGTTCACGGTGTTCGTCGCCCTGCCGATGGCGGAGGCCGGCTGGTACAGCTTCTTCAACTGGGATGGCTACGGACGGCCCGAGAAATTCATCGGACTGAAGAACTTCGGCTATCTGATCGGCAACGCGACGTTCAACCGCTCGCTGATCAACAACGGCCTCGTCATCGCCGCCTCGCTCCTCGTCCAGCTGCCGCTGGCGCTCGGCGTGGCGATGATGGTCGCCGGTCGGATCGCCGGCGCGGCCTTCTTCCGCATGATCTTCTTTCTGCCCTATGTCCTCGCCGACGTCGCGGCGGGCCTCATCTGGCACTTCATGTTCGACGGCAGCTATGGCCTTGTCGGCGCGATCACCGGAGCGCTCGGCCTTGCGCCCTATTATCTGCTCGCGGACAAGACCTGGGCGTTCAGCGCGGTGTTGATCGTCGTCCTGTGGAAATATTTCGGCTTCCACATGATGCTCTACGTCGCCGGCCTGCAGGGCATCGACAAGTCGCTGCTCGAGGCGGCGGAGATGGATGGCGCGAGCCCCTTCCAGCGCTTCTGGCACATCACCTTGCCGCTGCTCGGGCCGATGATTCGGCTGTCGATCTTCTTCTCCGTCGTCGGCGCGCTGCAGCTCTTCGACATCATCGTGCCTCTGACGGGCGGCGGCCCGTTCGAGACCACCAACACGATGGTTTCCTTTCTCTACTATTTCGGCATCACGCGGATGCGCGTCGGTTTCGGCTCGGCGGTCGGCGTCGTGCTGTTCCTGATCTGCGTGACCTTCGCCTTCGGCTACAGACGGCTCTTCATGCGCGATGACTGAAGCGGCCTACCCGCTCCCCGAAACCGCGACCGCGGCTCACGAGCCTGCGGGCCGACGTCCGCGCGGCCTTGGCGCCATCGCGATCTTCGCGACGCTCGTCGTCCTCGCGGGCGTCGTGCTCGTTCCGATCCTCGCGACAGCGCTCAACGGCTTCAAGGAATTGGGCGACCTGCAGTCGAATCCCTTCGGCCTGCCGCACGTCTGGGTCTGGCAGAATTACTGGGAGATTCTCTCGGGTTATCGATACTGGCAGGTGCTCGGCAATTCGCTCTTGATCGCTTTGCTGACGGTCGCCCTGACGCTGGCGCTGGCCTCGATGGCGGCCTTCGCCTTCGCCCACCTGCGCTTCTTCGGCGAACGCTTCCTCCTGAGTTACTTACTGCTCGGGCTCCTGTTTCCGGTGGCGACGGCGATTTTGCCGCTCTTCATCAAGATCCGTGACCTCGGCCTGCTCAATTCGTACTGGGGGGTGATCCTGCCGCAGGTCGCCTTCTCGCTCGCCATGGCCGTCCTTCTGTTGCGCACCGCGTTCAAACAGCTGCCGCTCGAACTCCTGGACGCTGCGATGATGGACGGCTGCGGCTATTTCCGCTACTTCTTCTTCATCACGCTGCCGCTGTCCGGACCGATCCTCTCGACGGTGGCCGTGATCTCGTTCGTCGGCAGCTGGAACGGCTATCTCCTGCCGCTCGTGATCCTCGATAGCGAATCGAAATACCCCTGGACGCTCGGCCTCATGGCCTACCAGGGGGAATACATGACCGCTTGGCAGCTGGTCCTCGCCTTCATCACGCTGACCATCCTGCCGGCGATCCTGATGTTCCTGATGGCGCAGCGCTGGATCGTCGCCGGCCTGACCGCCGGCGCAGTCAAGGCGTGAATCCCTTCTCCCGCATAGGGCGTCGAAAGACGCCCGTCTCTCGACGGGCTATGCGGGAGAAGGCGGCGCGGAGCGCCGGACGAGGGCCCGCTCGCTCTCCAGGATCACGGGCAATCGCCGAGGAGCGCCGGCCGATGGCTCGCCATGGACGAGCGGATGATCGCGTCGGTCGCATCTCCCGCGCCGCATCGGAAACGGCGTGGCCGCTCGTGGTTGCCGCTCGTCCCAGACACGGGGCCCCGCCGTTGACCCTCGAGCCGCCGGCAGTTTATATCCCGGTTCCGCTCGCGCGGGCCCCTATGGCGGAACTGGTAGACGCGTCCGACTCAAAATCGGATTCCGCAAGGAGTGCTGGTTCGATTCCGGCTAGGGGCACCAATGTCCCAAGTATTACGCTGCGATATCAGATACTTGCAAAGGCTTCGATCAGTCAGCTTCAAGCGATCCGACGTTGCCTGCCGAGGTCGTGGGCTGGACGGCTCCCGCAAACTGCCGCCCTCGCGATAATCTCTCCGACTGCCGCTATATAAAACTAATACTACTGCCACAATAATTTACCTTCGGCCTTACAATTACAAAGAAACCTGATATGTTGTTGTTACTGGCGGTTATACGCGATCAAAGGAAATTAAGCTGTCGCGCTCAAGCGGGCGCCGCGTCGCGGGCCCGAAAGCCCCGGTACAGAGCTAAAAATGTACTTGCGCCCTCGCTGAATTCCGCGGTACGCTGACGTTGTTGACAAGCGGCGGGTCCGGGCAAAAGACGTAAATTGTCTCTCATTATCCTTTGAAGCAACCCAACAAAATCTGGTCGTTCCGGCCTCACACCCCCGTCCGAACCGTGTCGCAATGCGAAGTTGCTTGGCTTCGGAAGGAGACGCGCGGATGAGCGGCTTTGCGGCGACCGGCGCTTCGCATGACGTGCTCCAGTTCCCGACGTCGATGTTCGCCAACGCCGCAGCGGTTCTGAACAACGCTTCGCTGGGGGGCGAACGTCGCAATCACGGATCCGCCGGTTACCGACAGATTGACCCTCAACGCCATCGCCAAAGCGGTGCGACTTCATGTTCGTCTGAGAGGGGCGTGTCGCCGTTGAACCAGAGAATGCGAGAGAATGATTGTCGAGCGTCTTGAATAATGAGGCTGCAAAAGAGCCGGATGCCCTGGCGCCGAGGGCTCAGGCGATCGACGGGGGCCTCGCCGCTCTGTCGTTGATCGCGGGCTATTTCCGGATTGCCGCGGACCCGCTGCAATTGCGCCATCAGCTGGCGCTGACGGGGCGCCTCGCCGGGGCGGACGATCTGGTCCGGGCGGCGAACCTCCTCGAGCTCAAGTCGCGCGTCATCGGCAACGTGACCGCCAAGCGGCTCGGCGCCATTCCCTATCCGGCGATCCTGGAGTTGAAGGACCGCGGTTTCGCCGTTGCCGCGGTCGCCGCCGAGAAGGGCAAGGTCCGCCTCGTCGATCCGGTCGCGCGGACGGCGAAGGAGGTGTCGCTCGAAGAGGCGGAGGCTCTGTCGTCGGGCTCGGTCCTTCTCGTCACCCGACGGCTCGGCGGCGCAGGCGTCGATCCCAACACCTTCGGCTTCCGCTGGTTCTGGCCGTCGATCGTCCGCTACCGGCGCCCGCTTGCGCACGTGCTCGTCGCCTCGCTGTTCGTCCAGTTGTTCGCGCTGGCGACCCCGGTCTTTTTCCAGCTCGTGGTCGACAAGGTGCTGGTGCACAAGGGCATGTCGACGCTGGTGGTGCTCGTCTTCGGCATGGTGACGCTGGGCCTGTTCGAAGCGGTGCTGCAGTTCCTGCGCGGCTACACCCTGAGCCACACCACCAACAGGATCGACGTCGAACTCGGGCGGCGGCTCTTCCATCATCTCTTCCGCCTGCCGCTCGCCTATTTCGAAACGCGCGCGGCCGGGCAAACGGTCGCCCGCATGCGGGAACTGGAGACGATCCGCGCCTTTCTGACCGGGCAGGGCCTGACGTCGCTGCTCGATCTCGTCTTCACCCTGGTCTTCATCGGCGTGATGTTCATCTATTCGGTGAAGCTCACGCTGGTCGTGCTGATCTCGATCCCGGTTTACGTTCTGATCGCCAGCCTGCTTCGCCCGGTGCTGCGCGCGCAGATCAACGAGAAGTTCAATCGCGGCGCCCGCTCGCAGCAGTTTCTTGTGGAGTCGATCGTCGGCGCGCAGACCCTCAAGGCCGCCAGTGTCGAACCGATGATGCAGGCGCAGTGGGAAGAGCGGCTGGCGTCCTACGTCCGCACCTCCTTCGACGCAAGCGTCACCGGCTCGCTTGGTCAGAACATGATCCAGTACGTGAGCAAGGTGACGACGGCGCTCATTCTCTTCTTCGGCGCCCAGTCTGTGATCCAGGGCTCGATGTCGGTCGGCGAACTGATCGCCTTCAACATGATCGCCAGCCAGGTGGTTCAGCCGATCCTGCGCCTGTCGCAATTGTGGCAGGACTTTCAGCAGGTGCAGGTGTCGGTGGCGCGGCTCGGCGACATCCTCAATGCGCCCCCTGAGCCCATGCCGCAGAACCTTATGACGCTTCCTCCGCCGCGCGGGGCGATCGAGTTCCGCAACGTGAACATGCGCTACCGCCCGGACGCGGCGGACGCGCTGCGCAACGTGTCCCTCACCATCGCCGCCGGCGAGGTAATCGGCATTGTCGGGCCGTCGGGGTCAGGGAAGTCGACCCTCACCAAGCTCATCCAGCGCCTCTACAGCCCGCAGTCCGGCCAGGTGATGATTGACGGGGTCGATATCGCCCAACTCGATCCGGGCTGGCTTCGGCGACAGATCGGCGTCGTGCTGCAGGAGAACCTCCTGTTCAACAGGACGATCCACGAAAACATCGCGCTCGGCGACCCGGCGATGGCGCGTGTTTTGGTGATGCAGGCCGCGAAGCTCGCCGGCGCGGACGAGTTCATCGCCCAGCTGCCGCAAGGCTACGACACCATGATCGAAGAGCGCGGCGCGAACCTCTCCGGCGGCCAGCGCCAGCGCATCGCCATCGCCCGTGCGCTCGCCACCAATCCGCGCATCCTCATCCTCGACGAGGCGACATCCGCGCTCGACTACGACAGCGAACGGATCATCCAGGAGAACATGCGCGCGATCGTGCGCGGCCGCACCGTCATCATAATCGCTCACCGCCTGGCCGCGGTTCGCCCCTGCACCCGGATCGTCGGCATGCAGAAGGGCGAAATCATCGAGACGGGCTCGCATGAGGAGTTGCTCCGGCGCGAGGGCGGACTCTACGCCCATCTGTGGGCGCTGCAGTCGGATCAGGCGAGGACGCCGGTATGAACGAACGCGCCGCGCCGCCCTCCTCGCCGCCGCCCCAGCCGCCCGCGCCGCGCGCGCCGGCTACGATTTCCGGCCGCGATCGCGAGTTTCTGCCCGCCGCGGTGGAAATCCTCGAGACGCCGCCGCCGCCGCTGCCGGTCGCGCTCAGCGCGACCATTTGCCTTTTCGCCCTCGTTGCCCTCGTCTGGTCGTTTTTCGGTCGGCTCGACGTTCACTCCGTCGCTTCGGGCAAGATCGAGATCGCCGGCCATTCCAAGGTGATCGAGCCGCTGGATCCCGGCAAGGTGGCGGCATTCCACGTCGAAGCGGGCCAGTCGGTCAAGGCGGGCGATCTGCTCCTCGAGCTCGATCCGGCCGAGGCGAACGCGGATGCGGCCGCCGCTGCGGACGCGCTCAACGCCAGCCGCGCCGAGACCGCGCGGCGCCGCTTTGCGATCGAGTCCGTCCGGAGCGCAGAAGAGCAAGAAGATCATACAGACGGTCCCCAGGACAACGCCGCGTCTCAAAAAGCGACGAGCGCGGCGGCCGGTTCCGAGGACCCGACGACGACCGCGCATGGTCCGGTCGAGGCGCTCGCGGGGCGGCCTGAGTACTTCATCGCCTGGGATGGGGGCTTGCCCGAGCCGTTCCGGCTCCGCGAGGAGGCGGTGCTGCGGGCGGATCTCAACCAACTATCGGACGCGCTCAAGGCGCTCGACAAGCAGATGGCGCAAAAGCTCGCGACCTGGAAGCGGCTCGACATGAGCATCGCCTTCCAGAACACGTTGATGGACACGCTGAATGCGCGCGTCGCCACGCGCCAGGAGGCGATCGACAAGGCCGTCGGCACCAAGATCAACCTCTACGACGCCAAGGAGGAGCTCGAGCGGTCGCAGTCGCAACTCGCCTCCGACCAGGGCCAGCTCATCGAGACCGACGCTGCGCTGAAAGAGCTCCAGAGCGAGAAGGCGAAGACGATTTCGCAGTTCATCGCCGACAACGAGAACAAGCTTGCCGAGGCCTCGCGCAAGGCGGACGAGGCGCGCCAGGCGCTCGCCAAGGCGCAAGCGCGGCTCGCGCGCACCAAGCTCTACGCCCCGATCGACGGGGTCGTGCAGCAGACCGCGGTGACCACGGTCGGGCAGGTCGTCACGACCGGCCAGCAGATCGCAGTCATTACCCCAAACGGCGGCAAGCTCCAGGTCGAGGCGCTCGTCGCCAATCTCGATATCGGTTTCGTCAAGCTCGGCCAGCCGGCCGTGATCAAGGTCGACGCCTTCCCTTTCACCCGCTTCGGCGTGCTGCACGGCAAGGTGGTCAAGATCGCCTCGTCCGCGATCCCGGAGGAAGAGGCCAAACGGGCCCTGGCCAACGCCGCCGCGGCCAATGCGCCCCAGGCCCCCGCGACCGCCCCGGGTCAGGCGGAGACCTTCGTCTTCCCGGTCACGGTCGCGCTCGACAAAACCGCCATGACGATCGACAACGCCCTCATCCCCCTCACCCCCGGCATGACCGTCACTGTCGAAATCAAGACCAACTCGCGAAGGGTCATCGACTATCTCCTCTCCCCCCTCGCCAAGATTGCCTCAGAGGCCGCAAAAGAGAGGTGAAGCCTTTCGACGATCAGCGCGGGCTCGATCCAGCGCCGCACCGAGCAGGTCGAGACGAGCATCGAGCGCGCTATCCGTCAGGCAGGCGAGTTGGCGCAAGCCAATTCGACGCGACTGAGCGACAAGATCGCCTCTCATGGCCGGGTCCAAAAGTATAACACAAAAAAAGTCTTATCGGGACCGATGGCGACATTGACTCCCGTTCGTCGACGTCGGTACACCGTTCACTTCGAAACAATGTATCGACGCAGTCGGAAAAGCGCGGTCAAGGTTAGTGAATTGCACACTTGGTAATGTTGCAGCTGGTCCGCGGCGACCTCCCTTCTGCGGTCAGCCCCCGCCAACGAATCCTCGGCTCAAACTATGACTGCCCGAGGTCTTAATCCGATCACAAAGTTTGTGCACCGATTGATATTGCGGACCACGTCTCATTCCGCTCCGGGGGCGGATATCTTGGTCAAGTTTGGCCGTAAATGGGGATGACAATGGCAAAGAGAGCTACTCAATTCGACACTCTGTCCGACTTCATGGAACCCGATGAATCCGATTTCGCCAGACCGACCCCGGAGGAGGGCGCTCGCCTGGTTCGGGCGTTCCTTGGGATCAACAACTCTGCTGTTCGCAACGAAATCGTCAGTCTGGTCGAGAAATTGTCGAAAGCTTCTCATTTGTCACATAGCGAGGGCTCTATCCGGCCTTAATTGTCATCTCGGCCTTAATCGTTTTGACCCGCGCGAAGGGCATGACGCGAGCAGACGCGCGCGCCCAACCAACCTGCGACTGTTCGCGGTCCCGAGCCGAGTATTCCCGCGCTTCACTGATTGCCATATCAATCATGTAAGCCAAGGCATTTTCACCGAGTGATGATGATAAATCCCGGCAACCGCGCAGGCCTGTTTCAATTGACTTCAAGGATTCTCGCCTAGACATCAAGACCTCTCGCACACCTCAGCGCCGATAAACTCACATTAGTGTCAGACGGCAACTGACATATATGGGGGGCGGTGCACAAACTGGCGCACTGACGGATCGTAGAACGACGCCGTGCCGCAGTAATTACCGGGTCGCATGCCGCATCGCACGTGGCGGTCCGCAAGGCGCACATTTCGTGGCGCTCGATGCGCATTTTCGCGGCAGAAAGACGTCGCAAAGAGCTTGTCCAGGGCAGGGAGGATCAGTGGCCCTGGCGCGCTTGGTCGCCAGGATCCAATCGCCGACCGCGCCAACGCCTGCCATGTTGCGGCGCCCGTCCCAATTGCGCCTCTCCCGGGCGCAGCGATGCCGAAATAAACCCCGCCGCGTCCAGAAGGTCGCGGCGTCTCCGACGCGGCACGAATCGTGCTTCGAGGGAAGCGAGCCGGGCATGAGGCGGGCGGACATAGCCGTTCGCAAGGTTTCAATCATTTTCTCATGCCGGCTCCCCAAATCCTTGACGCCTCCGCAGAGGGGCCGGGCGGCCGTTGAGCCGCGGCGCAATGGACCCATCGCTTCTCTTTGACCGTCAAAAGACGATGAGCCTGCGCTCAGTCGTCTTCGTATTTGAACGAGACTTTCACCTTGGCGCGGTAGGCTTCGATTTTGCCTGCGTTGATTTGCAGATCGAGCTGCGCAACTTCCGCGATGCGGAGATCCCTGAGAGACTTGCCGGCTCGCTCGACCGCTGCCGCCGCGGCTTTCTCCCACGATTCCGTACTGGTGCCGACCAGTTCAATGATCTTGTAAACGCTCTCGGCCATTGTATCCTCCTCGACTGCTGATTGCTCTCTCACCCGGCCAGGCGGCCGGATGCGCCCATTAGCTCTTCGGCGCGTCGGACCCGGCGGCGCCGACGCTGCCACGCAATTCCGCCAGGCTCGCCTTCATTCGCTCCTGGATGATTTTCGCCGCCTCGGCGGCCGATTCCCTCGACAATTTGGCAGAGTCCCGCGCGCCCTGAACGGAGATGTCGAAGACCTTCCGCACGAACTCCGTCTGCTTGCCGAGGATCTCCTGGGGACTGCCCATCGGCTGAAATCCGCGGGCCAGCGCCTGGGCCTCGCGCAGGCCGGCTTCGAAAACCTCGCGCTGTTTCTGCGCGACCGACTGCGCGCCGCCGGCGGCGATTTTCGCCGACTCGGCCAGCGCTTCGAGGTTCTTGCGATTGGCCTCGATCAATTTCTCCACGTCGACCTGCGGCAGGCCAAAATTCTTTCCAAAGCTCTTCAGCATGTCGAGGTAGGGTTGGGTCTCTTGGGTCATTGTCTCCTCCGTGATCTAACTTTGTCGCCGCTCATCGGGGCGTCTGGATGCCCCTTTGGTTTTCCCGCCGGCGCAGCGGGAAAATGATCATTGTCCCTCAGTGTGCGCGAGCCAGAAACCTTTCGATCCTGCGGGCCGTCTCGACCGGACGCGTGACGACGAAGAGATGTCCATCGTCAATGACCTCGAGGCGGGCGTTGGGGATGAGGCGCGCCAGCAGGCGGCCGTTGGCGACCGGCACCAGCGGGTCGTCGCGGCCCATCAGGATCAGCGTCGGCTGCCGGAGGCTCCTTAGCCAGGGCAGGCTTGTCCAGCCGGCCATGGCGAGCAACTGGTAAAAGTACCCAAGACCCGGCGGCCCGAACATAGCCTCGACATGGCGGCCGATCATCGACGGGTCCTTCCGGAACGCCCCGCCGTAAATCTCCGGCGCAATCCTGGCCATGTGAGCCTTGTCCCAATAGCGGCGCGGCGTCGCCATGCGCAAAAGCGCCTGGGGGCGGCCTGGGACCATGATCGCTCCCGGCGAGGTCGCGGCAAGAACCAGCCGTCGGCAGAGGCGAGGATATTGATGGGCGAATTGCTGGGCGATGCCGCCGCCCCAGGAGACGCCGGCGACGTCGACCTCGGAATATCCGAGCTTGGCGACGAGGCGGGCGCCGAGGCTGGCGGCGCCCGATGGACGGTAGGGCAGTTTCGGCAAGGGGGAGCCGCCGATTCCCGGCATGTCGAAAATGATCGCCGTGGTCTCGGTCAGCGCTTCGAGGAACGGCTTCGCCAGCTGCCAGTTCGCCCCGATGCCGTTGAAGAGGAGAAGGGGCGCCCGGGAATCCCCGCCAGGCTTGACGGCGACCAGAAGCTCCTGGCCGTCGACCGACATCATCCGCGCTTCGGCGCCCGCCGGTCTCTCTGCGGTTTTGTCCGGCGCGGCGCCCGCCCTATCGCTCAAAGACGTAGCTCCCGGGGGCGGGCATCAGAACGGGGTGGCGTTCGTCGCCGAGCGATGCGGGCGCTGCGACCTCTTCGCCCGAACGTTGGCCGAGCCACTCGCGCCAATCGAGCCACCAGCTGCCCTGCCGCTTCTCCGCCCCCGCAAGGAACGCCTCCGGGCCGGCCGGCCCCGCGGTGCCGATCATGTAGGACGCCTTCTTGTTGGTCGGCGGATTGAGCAGGCTCTGCAGATGTCCGCTGCTCGAAAGGACGAATTTCGCCTCGTCCCCCAGGATGCGCGCGGTGTTGAACACCGCCTTCCACGGCGTGATGTGGTCGGTGAGCCCGGCCACGACATAGTTGTCGACCTTGCCCTTGACGCGGCTCATGTCGACGCTCTGCCCGTTCAAGGTCAATTTGCCGGCATGGACGAACGGGTTGGTGAAATAGAGATCGATATAGTCGCCGTGCAGGCGCGCCGGCAGCCGGGTCGTGTCGGCGTTCCAGTAGAGGATGTCGAAGGCGGGGGGCGCGTTGCCGAGCAGGTAGTTGTTGACCCAGTAGTTCCAGATCAGATCGTTCGGCCGCATCCAGGCGAACATCCGCGCCAGATCCTGCCCGTCGAGGACGCCGCGCAGCCGCGACGCCTCCTTGGCGGCCATCATCGTCTCCGGCGTGATCAGCGAGCCGAAGGCGCTGTCGGTCGCAGCGTCGGTGTCGAGGAGGCAGACCGCGAGCACCAGATTCCTGACCTTCGCCAGACCCATCGTCGCGATGTAGGCGGCGGAGGTGATCCCGCCGGAGCAGGTTCCCATCATCGAAACGTCGTCGCTGCCGGCAATGCCGCGGACGGCGTCGACCGCCTGGTCGAGCGCTTCGACATAGGTGTCGAGCCCCCAATCGCGATTCTCGATCGTCGGATTGCGCCAGCTGACGCAGAAGGTCTGGACGCCGCTGTCGAGCAGGAACCTCACGATGCTCTTGTCGGGCGACAAATCCATTGCATAGAACTTGTTGATCTGCGGCGGGGTCATCA
This sequence comes from uncultured Alphaproteobacteria bacterium, assembly GCA_963772555.1. Lineage (GTDB taxonomy): Bacteria > Pseudomonadota > Alphaproteobacteria > Rhizobiales > Beijerinckiaceae > Roseiarcus. The sequence goes on from CAVYXQ010000007.1 coordinate 15,194, forward strand.
CCAGCGGGCGCTTCCAGACCTTCGGCGTCGTCGGCGCATATTGAATGAGCTCGATCAGTTGATTGCGGAACACCACCGCGCCGGGCGTGTTGGCGAGGTTCTCGCCGACCTTGAAGGCGGACGTGTCGACCTGCGCGGGCAGGCCGCCGTTCTTGACAAGATCCTCGACGTAGTTCTTCAACCCGCTCAGCAGACTTTGGCCGCCCGAATCGATGAGCTTGCGTACCGCGGCGGGATTGGCGATCAGGCTGTTCGTCGGCGCCAACGCGTCGACGAGGATCGTCGTGAAAAGATGCGCGCGCTCCTTGTCGGCTTCGTTGAGACTGGTCCGGCTGACGAAATTGTCCAGCGCTTCGCCCCAGGCGAGATAGGCCTTGAGCAATCCGCCGTGGACCGGACTTGTCTTCCAAGCAGCGTCGGCAAATCTCTTGTCGCCGGCTTGCGGCGCGCGGTCCGATTTGCCGCTCGCGATGTCGGTCAATTCGCCGACGAACGACAGCCACTGATCCGCGGCGACCCGCGGCTCGTTGACCATCGCCCTGAAGAAGATTCCGGCGCTGTCGAGGAGATCCTTGCCGCGGAAGGCGACAAGCGGATTGAGCGCCAGGGTGTTGCGCGAGGCTTGCTCGATCATGCCGTCCGTCTTTTGCGCCTCGGAACGGGTTTCGTTGCTCATGGCTGGCTCAAGTCTTCTTCGCGGGAATGAGGAACGCCAGGGTTTCGGCGACCAGGGCAGGTTTGGCCGATCCTTCGACCTCGAGGGTGTTCCGCGTCTTCATGATCGCCTGTCCGCCGTCCTTCGGCTCGACGCCGGTGAGGACGACGCGCAGCCGCACGCGCGCGCCGGCGGCCACGGGCGCGAGGAAGCGCGCCTTGTCGACGCCGTAGTTGAGGCCGGCGGCCGCATCCTTTGGGATCACGCCGATCTGCATGGCGAGCGGCGCGACCATCGCGAGCGTCAGATAGCCGTGCGCGACCGCGCCGCCGTAGGGGCTTTCGCGTCTGGCCCGCTCGACGTCGACATGGATCCACTGATCGTCGCCGGTGCAGGCGGCAAACTCGTCGATGCGCGACTGGTCGATCGTCACCCAGTCCGAAACGCCGAGCTCCTCGCCGACTCGTTCGCCGAGCTCAGAGATCGTGAATTCGCCCACTCGAGCCTCCTTCCCTCCGGCTTGATCCGCCCGGGCGCCGGCCTCGCCGTCGCGAGGCTACATGTCGCCGTATTTTTGCCGGAGCTCCTTCTTGTTGATCTTGCCGACGCTCGTTTTGGGCAGGCTTTCGATGAACAGGATTTTCTCCGGGATGCCGTATTTCGAGATGACGCCGCCGTCGGCGAACACTTTCAGATGGGCCTTGACATGGGCCTCATCGACACTTTCGGCACCCGATGCGTCCTTGACCACTAGCGCCATGGGCCGTTCGCCCCATTTGTCGTCCTTCACGCCGATGACGGCGGCCTCGGCCACCCCGGCGCAATGCATGATCAGGTCCTCGATCTGCAGCGACGACACCCATTCTCCGCCGGTCTTGATCACGTCCTTGATGCGGTCGGTGATCTGAACGTAACCCTCCGGCGTCACCGACGCGATGTCGTTGGTATGCAGATAGCCGCCGGCCCAGAGGTGGTCCGAGCCGTTGGGATCGTTGAAATACCCCTGTGTGAGCCAGGGCGCGCGCAGCACGATCTCGCCCGACGCCTTGCCGTCATGGGCAATGTCGTGCATGTCCGCATCGACGATGCGCAAGTCGACCAGCGGCGCCGTGATGCCGGCCTTGGCGCGGATGTCTACCGCCTGGTCGGGGTCGCCGGCGAGATCCTTGGTTCTCACCTGGGCGACGCAGATCAGCGGCCCGGTCTCCGACATGCCGTAGCCCGCGTAGACGTCGATGCCCGCCGCGAGCGCCTGCCTGGCGAGCGACTTCGGCAGCGCCGACCCGCCGATGACCATCTTCAATCCGGCGAGGTCGGTCTTGGCGGCGTCGGCGGCGCCGAGCAGCATCTGCAGGATCGTCGGCACGCAATGGGTGAAGGTGACGCCCTCGGTCTTGATCAATCTCACCAGCATCGCCGGATCGTAGCGGCCGGGATAGACCTGTTTGACGCCGGCGAGCGTCGCCGCCCAGGGAAAACCCCAGGCATGGACATGGAACATCGGCGTGATCGGCATGTAGACGTCGTCGCGCGAGAAACGGCCCTGGTTGCCCGCGAGGCCGAGGAACGCGAGCTCGCCGAGCGCATGCAGGACGAGCTGCCGATGGCTGTAGTAGACGCCCTTCGGCAACCCGGTGGTTCCCGTGGTGTAAAAGGTCGTCGCCTGGGTGTTTTCGTCGAAGTCGGGAAAGTCGTAGCGCGGCGACGCGGCCGCAAGCAGCGCCTCATATTCGCCGACGAACGACAGCCCGCCTGTCTCGGGGGACGGCCGGTCCGACAGCACGACGAGCCGTTTGACGTTCGGCAATTGCGGCTTCAGCTCCTTGACCAGTCCGACAAACTCGTCGTTGACGAGAAGCGTCGTCGACCCGGCATGATCGATCGTGTAGAGGATCTGCTCGGGGGCGAGCCGGACGTTGACCGTCTGCATGACCGCGCCCATCATCGGGATGGCGAAGAAGGCCTCGAGAAACCGGTTGCTGTCCCAGTCGAGAACCCCGACCGTGTCGCCGGGTTGGACGCCGATGGCAGCTAACGCGGAGGCCAGCCGGTTGACGCGCTCCCAAATCTGAACGTAGGTGAACCGCTTCTGGTCCCGATAGACGACTTCCTGGTCCCGCGCCTGCAGCAGCGGCGTGTTCCAGATGTGCTTGAACAGCAGCGGAAATTCATACGCCGTGCTGGCGGTCTGTATAAGCCTGCCCGTCACACTGGGCCTCCTCGCTTCCTCCGCGCTCGGCGGCAACTCCGCCTTCCGTATTTTTGCTTTGGATCAGCGCTTGCTCCCATCTTATCCCTGTGCGCCCATTTGTGCGAGGCCTACATACGTCGCGCTCCCGGGCCGCGCAGGCGAACCCAGCGGAGCCCCGATACCCTTTCGCGCCGTCTGGTGTTCGTGAAGGTGCGAAGCGGCCAGTGAGCGGGTCCGAGCCGGCCAAACCGACCTCCGCCGGACCCGGAACGCAACCCGCGATTTTCGACGCCTTGCGCGACGCGGGGCCGACTCCGCAGCGCTCAGACCGTTGTCATTTCAACCCCCTCGCTCATCTGCGTCGCCGCCTGGCGCAGCGCCGGACTCGAGCGGATGATGAACTTCTCGAGTTCGACAACAAGGAAGAACAGGATCCCTCCGCCGATGAGGAAGGGCCAGACCCACAGCGGCAGCGGCTCATTGCCGAAGATCGCCTGGAACGGCGGGGCGTAGGTGAACAGGAGCTGCAGGACGACCACCGCTCCGATCCCGTACCAGAGATACGGATTGCCGATATGGGCCCGCAGCGACAGCGATGAATCGAGCAGGTAGCGGCTGTTGAGTAGGTAGAAGACCTGGCCGAGCGTGATCGCGTTGACGGCGGCCGTGCGCGCCATCCCGTCCGACGCGCCATAGTTCTTCATCCAGAAGAACGCCGCGAGCGTGTAGACGACGAGCGCCGCGCCGACGAAGAGGATGCGCCAGATCCCAAAGCGGGTGACGATCGGCCGGTCGACGGCGCGCGGCGTCCTTTGCATCACGTCGGTCTCGTGCGGCTCGAACGCAATGACGAGGCCGAGTGCGACCGACGTCACCATGTTGACCCACAGGACCTGCGGCGCGGTGATCGGCAGCGTGAAAGCGAACAGGATCGCGACCGCGATCACCGCGCCCTGCGCGACATTGGTCGGCAGCAGGAACAGCATCGCCTTTTCGATGTTGTTGTAGACGGTGCGGCCTTCCTTCACCGCCGCCGAGATCGAAGCGAAATTGTCGTCGGCGAGGATCATGCCGGCCGCCTCTTTCGTCACCTCGGTGCCTTTGATCCCCATGGCGACGCCGATGTCGGCTTTTTTCAGCGCCGGCGCGTCGTTGACGCCGTCGCCGGTCATGGCGACGATCTGCCCGTTGGCCTGGATCGCCTTCACGAGCCGGAGCTTGTGCTCGGGGCTCGCGCGGGCGAAGACGTCGACCTCCCGCACGCAGTCCTGCAGCGCCGCATCGTTCATCGCCTCGATCTCGGTTCCCGCGACCGCCGTTTTGCCGTCGCCGATACCGAGCATTTTGGCGATGGCGGCCGCGGTGATCTTGTGGTCGCCGGTGATCATGGTCACGCGGATGCCGCCACCGTGACATTCCCTCACCGCGTCGATCGCCTCCTTGCGGGGGGGGTCCATGAGGCCGACGAGGCCGAGCAGGACCAGGTTTTTCGGCAGGTCTTCCGGCTTGAGCCCACCCGCCGCGAGGCCTGGCCCCGGCAGCCAGGCGAGACCGAGCACGCGCTCGCCTTGCGCGGCGAGCCGGTCGCCTTCCCGAGCGAAGCGGTCGCGATCGAGCGAAGCCGGACCGTCCGCCGTCTGCTGGCGGTCGCAATGGTCGATGATTACTTCAGGCGCGCCCTTGACGAGCAGAATTTCGCCGTCCGCCGAAAGGTTTAAGGTCGCCATGAACTTGTGCTCGGACTCGAACGGGATGGCGTCGATGCGCGGCGCGGCCGCGGCCTCGGCGGCGCGGTCCATACCGAGCTTCCCCGCGAAGGGGTAGAGCGCGCCTTCGGTCGGATCGCCCTCGACCTTCCATTTGCCCTCCTCCTGAAAGAGCTCTGCGTCGTTGCACAGCGCGGAGACGCGGCCCATCAGGGTGAGGGTCTGCGGCGTCTCGGAGAGCGGCTTCCCACCCTCCTTGACCGTCCCCTCGGGCGCGTAGCCGTCCCCGGTCACTTCGTAGGCGTTCTCCGCCGTCACGACGGAGGTCACCATCATCTCCATGAGCGTCAGCGTGCCGGTCTTGTCGGAGCAGATGCGCGAGACGGAGCCGAGCGTCTCGACCGCCGGCAGGCGGCGGATGATCGCGTTGCGGCTCGCCATGCGCTGCACGCCGATCGCGAGCGTGATCGTGATCAGCGCCGGCAGGCCTTCCGGGATCAGCGACACCGCGATGCCCGTGACCGCCTGGAACAGCTCGACGAAAGACATGTGCCCGAGCCAGTGGCCCCAGGAGAAGAGGAGCACGCTCAGGATGGCGATGGCGGCGGTGATGGCGTAGCCGAATTTCTTGATCTGGCGCAGAAGCGGCGTCTCGAGCACGCTGACTTCCGCGAGCATCTGGTTGATGCGCCCGAGCTCTGTATTGCTTCCGGTCGCGACGACGACGCCGGTCGCTCGGCCCGACACGACCATGGTGCCGGAAAAGACCATGTTCTCGCGGTCGCCGACCGTCGCCTTGGAGGAAACGGGATCCGTCGTCTTCTCCGCAGGAACGGACTCGCCCGTCAGCGCCGCCTCCTCGGTGCGCAGGTTCTTGGCGTGGATGAGACGCAAGTCGGCCGGGATCTTGTCGCCGGATTCGAGAAGGACGATGTCGCCGGGCGCGAGATCCTCGGCGGGGATGAGCCGCGTCTCGCCGCCGCGTAGCGTGCGGGCCTCCGCCGACAGCATGTTGCGGATCGAGTTCGAGCGCTTTTTCCGCGCGGCCTTCCTGCACGAAGCCGAGAGCCGAATTGAGGATGACGACGGCGAAGATGATCGAGGCGTCGAGCCACAGGCTCAGCATCAGCTTGACGAAGCCGGCGGTCAGCAGGACATAGATGAGGATATTGTTGAACTGGGCGAGGAACCGCATCAGCGGTCCTTTCTTCTTGCCCTGCGGCAGGCGGTTCGGCCCATAGGTGTTGAGCCGCGCAGCAGCTTCCTCGCCGTCAAGGCCGCGCTCGGGATCGACTCGCAGACGCTCCTCGACGTCCTTGGCCGACATGGCGTGCCAGGGTTCTGGGTCCGATCCCGAAACCGCCGTCGTTGCCGCGCTCATGGGGATTCCTTTCTGGTCCGAAGGAGGAGCATGTCCCGCTTGCGGCCCCTAGGCGGGACGCCACGCCCGCCCAGGCTGTTCGCCTCGGCCGAGAAGGTGCGCCGTCGAGCGCCATGCATGATAGGCGATACGGTCGAGGCGGCGGGCCGCCTCGATCCGCGCGAAAGCTTCCGTGGCGGTCAATTGCCCCGGGGCGACGGAGGCGAGGGTTTTGGCCCGGTGCTCCCGCAGCATGGCGTCGAGTCCCTGCGACGCGGCTTCGACCTCTGCGAGCGCTGCGCTCGCCTCCGGCGAGGCCCGCCATCCGATCGGCTCGGCCCGCTCGCTGAGCGCGGACTCGGCGGTAATCGATTCGACGATCGTGTCCGTCCAGCGCATGGCCGCTTTGCAGAGTTCGGCGGCGCGAAGATCGTCGGAGCCTCCGTTCGACGGTCCGGGCAGCCCGCCCTCTGAAAGGATCTCGACGAGGCGCGAGGCGTGGTCGAGCGCGTGCAGCATGCTGGTCATGCGGTGCCGCTCCGCCTCCGTCTCCGGCGGCTCTTTCAATTCGGACAGAAAGTCGCTCACGTCTGCAAGCGCCGCGGCGGACGAGGCCGCGCCCGTCTCGGCCACCCCGTTTCTGCCCGAGAGCGAAGCCGCGACCGAAGCCGCAATCATCTTCAGCGTTTCGGCGACGGCGCGCCGGGCGGCCTCGACGGCGACGACCGGATTGCCGAGGGCGGCAGGATCGAGCGCGCGTTCGAGCGGCGATTCCTTCGAGGGCAGGAGGCGCTCGACGACCCGGGTGAACCATTGCGTCGCCGGCAACAGCACCGCGACGCCAACGACATTGTAAGCCGTGTGATAGGCGGCGAGCAGCGTCGTCCCGTCGATCGAGGGTGAAAGGCGCGCCATGAGCGCGGCGGTAAAGGGAAACGCGACGAGCGCGATCAGCGCCGCGATCAGCTTGAACAGCACATAGGCGAGCGCAAGGCGCTTGGCCGTCGCACTCGCCCCGATGGCGGCGAGCGCCGAGCTTGTCGCCGTCCCGATGTTCTGTCCGATGATGAGCGCCGCGCCTTGCTCGAGCCCGACGGCGCCCGCATAAAACGCCGAAATGGTCACGGCGATCGCCGCGGTCGAGGACTGCATGACCGCGGTCATCGCCAGGCCAACGACGATGAGCGTCATGAGACCGATCCATCCCTCGAGCCAGCCCACGCCCGGCGCGCCGAGCACGGAGGGCAAATCCGAGGGGTGCAGGCTCGCCGCAAGGCCGCCCATGCCCTGCTGGAGGGTCGTGAGCCCATAGAGCACGAGCGCAAAGCCCGCGAGGGCTGCGCCCGCCGCGGCGATTCGTCCGCTCGCCAGCACCTTCGTCAAGGCGCCGACGAAGATCAGCGGCAGCGCGTAACTCGAAAGCGAGACCCGCACGCCGATGAGCGCGACGAGCCAGGCCGTGCCCGTCGTGCCGACATTGGCGCCGAACACGAGGCCGAGCCCTTGCGGGAAGGTAAGGAGTCCGGCGCTGACGAGGCCGATGGTGGTCATCGTCACCGCGCTCGACGACTGCACGAGCAGCGTGACGATCGCGCCCCAGAAGGCCCCCGAGAGCGGCGTCGCGGCCGCCTTGGCGAGCACCGTTCTGAGAGCGGAGCCCGCAAGCGCCTTGAGCCCGTCGGTCATGACCGTCATGCCGAGCAGGAACAGTCCGACCCCGCCGAGAACCGCAATCGCCGTCGCCATGTCAATGTCGTCCCGGCTACTTTTCCGCCATGAGCTCGGCGCGCGCGGCGGCGAGGTCCTTCTTCTGATCGGCCGTGACCTTCGGATATGCGAGGTCGAGTTTTTCGACCGCCTCGACGACCGCCGCGGCGACGACGAGTCGTGAGAACCATTTGTTGTCAGCGGGCACAACGAACCATGGCGCATCCTTCGACGCCGTCGCTCGTATGGCCTCCTCATAGGCGTGCATGTATTCGTTCCAGTAGCGGCGTTCGCGCACGTCGGATGCGGAGAACTTCCAGTTCTTCTCCGGTTTGTCGAGGCGCTCCATAAAGCGCTTCTTCTGCTCCTTTCGCGACAGGTTGAGGTAGAATTTCAGGATCACCACGCCCTGCCGGGTGAGATAGTCCTCTATCCTCGCGATGTCCGCGAGCCGCTCGTCCCAGATCCCCTTGCCCTCGAGCTTCGGCGGAATCTTCTGCGCCTTGAGCAGCTCCTGATGCACGCGCACCACGAGCACCTCCTCGTAGTAGGAGCGATTAAAGATCCCGATCCGTCCGCGCTGCGGGACCTTCGTTGCGTAGCGCCACAGGAAATCGTGCGAAAGCTCCTCATCCGATGGCTGCTTGAACGAGAACACGTCAACGCCCTGCGGATTGATAGGCGACATGACGTGCTTGATCGTCCCGTCCTTGCCCGCCGCGTCCATAGCCTGAAACACCAGCAGCAAGGCCCAGGAATCCTGCGCGTAGAGAATGTCCTGCTCCATCGCGAGCCAGTCCGAGCCGCGCTTAAGCAGGTCGGCCGCCTCCTGCTTGTCCATCTTGAGCCCGAGCGTGTCGCCCGGATCGAAGTCCTTGAGGCGAAAGTCCTTGCCCTTCGTGACGCGGAACGGATCGGTGTACTTCCGCATGGCGTCCAGGATGTCCTTACGCGGCATTGGGCTCTTTCCCCCCCGAGCAGTCTTCAGTCTGTCTTGTCGTTAAAGTGTCACGTTTTCTGTTTTGGCGCACAATGTCAATCGGAATGGCCGGCGTCAGTTCGGCCTTCTGACGGCGGGGCCTCGACGCTCTGGCGACGGCGTCGCGTCGAATGCGACCTCCGAAGGAGCTCCGGCCCGCGGGGACGTCGCGCGGTCGGTCACGGGCAAGGGCCAACTGACCGCGACGTTGCCGCGGCTGCTTACAGTTGCGATCCTGAAACGCAGGAAACGTCGATCGCCATGAAGGTCAGGTTTGGTTGGAGACCGCGCCTTGGGGGCCAACGCCCTCTTACCTGCCCACTTGCGACGTTCGCGATCGGCAACGGTAGCTTTTACGTTGATTACTGAGATTCAATAGCTCGCAGCGAACGTTTGCTCGGGGTCGATTCGCGCCATTCAATCGCTCGCGGCGAGTTCGCGTCGGGTCGCTCCAGTCCGTCAGCGTGGGAGTCAAGCGTCAGGCTTTTGACTTTTACACAAAGGCGCTGAGCCCGGTGATCGCCTTGCCGACGATCAACGTGTTCATTTCGCGCGTGCCCTCGTAGGAGTAGATCGCCTCGGCGTCGGCGACGAAGCGTCCGATGTGGTTGTCGAGGAGGATGCCGTTGCCGCCGAGCAGCTCCCGCGCATAGCCGACGGTCTCGCGACATTTGACGGTGCAATAAGCCTTGGCCAGCGAAGCGTGCTCATCGGTCATCAGGCCCTGGCTTTGTAATTGTCCGAGCCGCAGGACCATGCATTCCGTCGCGGTCACGTTGCCCAGCATGCGCACCAGAAGGTCCTGCACCAGTTGAAAGCCGCCGATCGGCCTGCCGAATTGCGAGCGCTCGGTCGAATAGCGCAGCGCGTGCTCGTAGGCGCCGCGGCCGCAGCCGACCGCGAACCAGGCGACGCCCGCGCGCGTCATTCTCAGAACCTTCGCAGCGTCCTTGAAGCTGTCGGCCTTCTGCAGCCGGTCGGCCTCCGGAACCCGGCAGTCCTTCAGGGTGATCCAGCCGTTCTGGACGACGCGGAGCGCCATCTTGCTCTCGATCTTCTTGACCGAGAAGCCCGGGTTGTCCTTGCCGACCACGAAGCCCTTGACCTTGCTCGAGGCCTCGTCGCGCGCCCAAATGACGTTGATGTCGGCGAAGGTCGCGTTGCCGATCCATTTCTTCTCGCCGTTCAAGACCCAGGCGTCGCCTTCGCGCCGGCACGTCGTCATCATGCCGCCCGAAGTCGCCGAGCCGACCAGCGGCTCGGTCAGGCCGAACGAGCCGATCTTTTCGAACCGCATCATCGGCGGCAGCCAGCGCTGCTTCTGCTCCTCGTCGCCGCAGAGATAGATCGAGCCGGCGGAAAGCCCGGTGTGAACGCCCCAGAAGGTGGCGATCGACGAGTCGATGCGCGCCAGCTCCATCGCGACGAACCCGTTCAAAAGCATGCTGCCGCCCGCCGCGCCGTAACCTTCGTAGCCAATGCCGCCGATGCCCGCCCCGGCGATCTTCGGGATGATCTCGAAGGGGAACTTGTCGCGCGCCCAAAAGTCCTCGATGATCGGCGCGACCTCGGCTTCCATGAAGTCCCGCACGCGCTCCGCCACGGCGCGTTCCTTCGCATCGAGCAGATCGGCGATCCCGTAGAAATCGCCGTTGATCGGCGGCGCGAGATGCCCGGCCTTGCCTGCTGAAGAGCCCTGCACGCTCATGGATGATCCTCCCTTCGACATTCGCCCGGCTGGGACCGGGCCTCAGCTCGTCTCGCTTCGGCAGCTTGGCTGAGATTTGATGCTCGGAGAGCGGCACATTATCCAAAACCTCAAGGGTTCGAAACGGCCGGAGGCGGTTATTTCGGGGCGCCGGACCGACCGGGGTCGAAGCGGGTGGCCCGGGGCGGCCCGCGGTTGCCGACCGAGGGGGGTGAGAGATTCTGCTCAGCTCATGCGCATCAGCATTTCGGCGGCGTGCAGGAGGAGACCGGCAAGGCCGCCGATCAGCGTGCCGTTGAAGCGGATGTACTGGAGGTCGCGGCCGACGTTGATCTCGATCACCCTGATCAGCTGGCCCATGTCCCACTCCTTCACCTGATCGGCGATGAAGGTCGAAACGCCGCTCTTGTGTTCGGCGATGAGCCGGCTAGCCGCGGTGACGCAGCCCAAATTGATCTCGGCCCGCATGTCGGGATCGTCCGCGAGCTGGGCACCCACCTCGCGCAGGAGCTGGGCGAGGCGGTGCTGCAGCTGGGACCTTTCTCCCGTGGCGCTTCGCTCGATGAAGGTCTTGGCGTTGGACCAGAACCTTTCGGCGAGCTCGCCGACTTCGGGGCGCGACAGCAGATCCCGCTCGATCGCCCTCAGGCGCGCGGCGAAAGCCGGGTCTGTCTCCAGCCGCTCGATCAGCGAGAGCGCCAGACGATCGATTTCGCCGCGAAGCGGATGCTGCGGATTGCTCCGGACATCGTCCAAAAACGACGTGGCGGAGGCTGCGACCTTCTTCATCACGTAGGCGTCGGCGCGATAGAACTTGAGCAGCGTCGGCAGTTCGTCGCGGATCTTCTCGCGGATCGCCGCCAGCGTTTCGGGCTGGTTCAACGCCTGGTGCACCGCCTCCATGACGCTGTCGAGCAGCCGCTGATGCCCGCGTTCGGCGACGAAGCTGCGCAGCGCGCCCGCGGCCAGCGGGGTGAAGTCGATTGACTGGAGCTGCGCTTGCACGCGGCGGGCGACGAAGCTCTTCAACCCGGAGGACTCGGCCGCCGCGATCGCCTCGGGCAGGAGCCTCAGCATGAACCGCGCAAGCTCGCCGCTGCGCTTGCGGTCGTCGAGCCAATCGCTGAAGTAGGAAGCGAAATCGATCTGGTTGAGCCTGGCTTCGACCGGCCCGGCGTCGAGAAACTGCTCCTCGACGAATTCTCCCAGCTTGTCGGCGATGCGTTGCTGATTGGCGGGAATGATCGCCGTGTGCGGGATCGGCAGCCCGAGCGGCCGCCGGAACAGGGCGACGACGGCGTACCAGTCGGCCAGTCCGCCAATGACCGCCGCCTCGGCGAAGGCGGCCAGGAAACCAAACGCCGGATGACGGCCCTCGAGCGCGCGCGAGACGGCGAGCAGGACAAGACAGCCGCCAAGGACCGCGGTCGCGACCAGTTTTATCCGTCTCAGTTCGGCGGCACGCTCGATATCGCTCGATCTGGGGCTCAGCCCGGCGTTCTGGACAAGGGTCATGACATCGACGGGCTCCAACACGAACCGCCTCGCCGGCCGTCGCCACGGCTTCGAAGCCGGCGCCGGACGGGCGGGATGAATATAGAACGCATCTCCCTGGACTGCCGGACCGACTGGCAGGAACCGAGGACGAGCTTGTGGCACGCCGTCTTGTGCGATGCAGCATTTTTGTGCATCGCATCATCACATTTTCGTGATCGTCAGGGTGGATTGCGCGGCATCAAGCGGACCCCGGCGTGGTTCGGGGAAACTCAAAGCCATTGTTCCTGGAAGGGATTGAAACATGCCAGCAACCGCCGCGGCCGGTCTCGACGTCCAGTTCTCGCACGAGCTCGTTCAATATTGGGGCTGGTTCCTCGCCTTCGGCATCGGTTTGCTGGCGCTTGGCGTCATCGCGGTCGCGCGGGCGGTGACGACGACCGTCGTCTCGATGCTGTTTTTCGGCTGGCTGCTCGTGCTGGCCAGCCTGATCGAAATCGTCCAGGCGATCCTGGTTGGCCACTGGGCCGGCTTCTTTCTGCATTTGCTGGGCGCCATCCTTTTCGGCGTCGTCGGTCTCATGATGGTGCGGAAACCTTTGGTCACCGCCGAGGTCCTGACCATCTTCATGGCGGTGTTCTTCATTGTCGGCGGCCTGTTTGAGCTTGCCGGCGCGGCGGCAGTCGGACTGCCCGGCTGGGGATGGCAGGTCGCGGACGGCGTGATCACATTCGCGCTCGGCCTGCTGGTGCTGGCGGAGTGGCCGGCTTCGGGCCTTTGGGTGATCGGCCTTTTTATCGGGATTGACCTGATTTTCTACGGCGCCGCCTGGATCGCGCTGGCGCTCGGCTTGCGCTCGGTGTGACAATCAGTCGTCTGACCCTCGCGTGAGCGTCCCCAGAAGGCGCACGCGGTAGCCGACCGGTAGCAGGCGCAGGCCGAAACGGGCTTCGATCTCGCCCCAGAGGCCGCGCGGCAGGAAGAGCGCGAAGAGAATGGCGGCGACGCCGAGTCCGGCCATGTACCAGACGCCGTTTTCGCCGAACTGATCCTGCAGGACGAAGAAGAGGAGCGCCCCCAGGATCGGCCCCTCGAAGGTGCCGAGGCCGCCGACCAGCGCCATCAGGATCATGTAGGCGGTCCATTCAACGCCGAAATTCGTCTTCGGCTGGAAGGTGATGGAGGTCGCGAGCCACAGCACGCCGGCGAGCGCGCAGCCGAAAGCCGCCAGGATGAATATCGTGCGCTTGGCGGCGAGAACCTTGACGCCGATCGAGGCCGCGGCCTCCTCGTCGTCGCGAATGGCCTGGATCGAGGCGCCGAACGGGCTGCGCAACAGAAGGAAGATCGCGCCGAGCAGCGCCAGCATGGAGACGAGCGCCAGCCAGTAGTTCGCGGCGAGCCGTTCGGCTTCAGGGAAGGCGTTGAGCGCGATCATCGAGGTGCCGGTCTCGCCCTGCACCAAAGGGTCCTGGTTGATCAGGAGATGCAGCGCCTCGGCGAGCACCCACATGCCGATCGAAAATTCGCCCCCGCGCAGTCTCAGCATGAAGTAGGAAATCGGGACCGCGAGCAGCGCCGCCCCGACGGCGCCGGCGAACAGGGACGGATAGGCGGGAAAGCCGCTGGCGGACAGACGGATGGCGAAATAGGCCCCGATGCCGAAGAAGGCCTGCTGGCCGACGGACACGAGGCCCGCGTAGCCGGCCAGCGCGTTCCACATCGCCGCGAGAATGACATAGATGAAAAGCGTCGTCAGCTTATCGACGACATTGGCGCTGGCGATCATCGGCGCCGTCGCCAGCGCCACCAGAATGACGGCGACGACAACGCCGAAGGCAGCCGACTCGCGTGTCCAGCGCTCGACGATGAACCCGGCTTTCTCGCTCATCGCCCGAGCCCGAGCGAGGCGCGGTAGCCGCCGCGGGCTCTCGCCCATTCGCGGAACATGCGCAGCCCGAGCACCGCGAAGAAGGTCAGATGTCCGGCGAGCAGGAACCACTTCGGATTAAAGGTGGCGCCGATCGACTGGGCGACTCCGAGCGCCACGCCGCCGATGAGCGTGCCCCAGAGCGAGCCGATGCCGCCGATCACCACCGCCTCGAAGGCGAAGATGAGCTGCATCGGTCCCGAATAGGGATCGAAGGTGGCGCGCATCGCCAGCATCGTTCCGGCGATGGCGACGGTGGCGACCGCGATCGCGGCGGCGATCGCATAGACGGCGCGGGCGTCGATGCCGACGAGTTCCGCCGTATCCGGGTCCTCCGCGGTCGCGCGGATCGCCCGGCCGAGCGAGGTGCGTTTGAGAAAGAGCGACAATCCGCCGAGCAGCGCGACGGCGAGCCCGAAGATCAGCGCCGCCAGATAGCTGACGCTGAGCTGGTTCGTCACCTCGAAGCTGTCGAAGGCCAGGTCGCCGATCAGGTTGCCGAGCGAGCGCGTGTCGGCGCCGTAGGCCTCGAACAAGAGGTTTTCGATCGCAATCGACAGGCCGAAGGTGGCGAGCAGCGGCACGAGCATGCCGGCGCGCAGGCTCCGCTCGAGAATCCCACGCTGCAAAAGCCACCCGACCGCCGCCATGACCGGCAGCGCTGCCAGGAGCGACAGGAACGGCGAGATTCCTGAATATTCAGAAAGGGCGAGAACGAGAAACGCGGCGAGGATGGCGAGATCCCCATGGGCGAGATTGATGATGCGCATCACGCCGAACATCAGCGACAGGCCGCAGGCGAGCAGCGCATAATAGCCTCCGAGCAGAACGCCCTGGATGATCAGGCTGACGAGGCTCATCGCTGAGCCCGCCCGCCCGGCTCGCGAGCGCCTGCGCGGTCGAGACCGAAATAGGCGTCGACGATCTGATCGCGCGACAGCGATGCGGCGGGACCGTCGAGCACGATCCTCCCCTCGAGCATGCACATCACCCGGGTTGCGATCGAGAGCGCGCGGCTCAGCTCCTGTTCGACGAGGACGAGCGTCGAGCCCCCTTGCATGAGGGCGCGCATCGAACGGTAGAGCTGTTCGACGACCACGGGCGCCAGTCCGAGCGAGACCTCGTCGAGCAGGATAAGCCGCGGATTGGTCATCAGCGCCCGGCCGATCGCCGCCGCCTGGCGCTCGCCGCCCGAGAGACTGCCGGCGAGCGTATCCTTGCGCGCGCGCAGCATCGGGAAGAGCTCCATCACCGTTTCGAGCGTCCAATATCCGCGCCGCCCGACCCGCATGGCGACCTGAAGGTTCTCCTCGACCGTCATGCCGGCGAATAGCCTGCGCCCCTCGGGCGCGAGCGCGATCCCCTGCGCGACCCGCTTGTGCGCCCGCGCTTTGGTGACGTCGGCGCCGTCGAAGACGATCGCGCCGGACGCGGGGATGTGCGCGCCGGCGATCGCCCTGAGGAGCGTCGACTTGCCGGCGCCGTTGGCGCCGACCAGGGCGACGATCTCGGCCTCATCGATGGCGAACGACACGTCGCGCACCGCCTGCAAGAGGCCGTGGCGCACGTCGAGCCGTTCGACCCGGATGAGGCTCACGCGGCGCCGCTCCCGAGATAGGCGTCGACGACGGCGGCGTCGGTCATCACCGTCCGGGGATCGCCATCGGCGATGATGCGGCCCGAAACCATGCAAACCAGCCGCTCGACCGCCTCGAGAAGCACATGCACGATATGCTCGATCCAGACGATGCTCATGCCGCGCCGCCGCATCTCGCGGATCGTCTCGACGAGCTGGATAGCCTCCTCGTCGGTCAGGCCGCCGCCGATCTCGTCGAGCAGGACGACGACGGGATCGGTCGCCAGCACCCGCGCCAGCTCGAGCCGCTTGCGATCGAGCAGGCCGAGCGTTTCGGCCCGGCGGTTGGCGAGCGGCAGCATGGCGCAGAGCTCGAGCGAATCCATGCAGCTTCGATAGGCTTTCGCGCCCCTCAGTCCGCCGCCCGCCGTCGACGCGACAAAGACGTTCTCGAACACCGTCATGCCGCCGAACGGGCGGGGCACCTGATGTGTCTTGGCGATGCCGAGCCGGCTCCGCTCGGCCGCATCCGCCGCGGTCACGTCGTCGTCCCTGAAGCGCACCATCCCGCTCGACGCGGGCAGCCCGCCCGCCAGCACGCTGAGCAGCGTCGTCTTGCCCGCTCCGTTGGGGCCGACGATGCCTACCGCTTCGCCGGCCCGCAGAGAGAAGTTCACGTCATCGAGCGCCGTCAGCGCGCCGAACCGCTTGGCGATTGCGAGCCCCTGGAGGAGGGCTCCCGGTCCCGGCGGCGTCACGCGGCGCTTTAGGCGTTGTAGGGCTGCAACTGCGCCTGAATCGGCACGTTGTGGTCGTTGGCGTTCTCGGTGATGACGGCGTCGAGCTTGTACTTGCTGCCGGGCTTCGCCTTCACCCATTGCATCCCGATGATGATGGTGTTGAAGCAGTTGGGCACCGGGCCCTTGGTGAAGTCGATCGGCCCGACGGCTGTTGGGGTTTTCAGGACGCTCATCGCCTTCGCCAGGCCCGCCTTGTCGGTCGGATCGCCGCTCGCCTTGAGCGCTGCGACGCCGGCGTCGAAGAGCGACATCGTCGCGCCGAGCTGCTGCGTCCACTGCTTGCCGGTCGTCTTCTCGTAACCTTCGGCGATCTGCGGCGAGGTCAAGCCGGTGAGCGGCGAGTTGTAGGGAAAGTCCTTGTGCCAGTAGACGGCGCTGGCGAGGCCCGGCCCCAGCGACCCGAGCGCCTCGACCTGGGAAGGAAAGAGCCCGGTCTTGGCGATCTGCGCGATCTTGACCATTTTGGTGAACCCCTGCTGCGCCGCCTGCCGCCAGAAGGTGGCGAAGTCGGGCGGAATGGGGAAGGTGTTGAGGATCTCGCAATTCTCGGACTTGAACTTGGCGATCTGCGAGGAGAAGTCTGTCGTGCCGTCCTCGTAGCCGCCCGGGTCGACAATTGTGAAGCCGGCCTTGGCCAAAGCCGGGGCGAGATGCTCGCGAATGGCGTTGCCGTCGGCGTCGTTGGGGTAGAGCGCGGCGACCTTCTTGTTGGTCTTGACCGGACCATTCCACTGCGAGACATAGCAGTGGAGAAAATCGGCCGTGCCGAAGCTGAAGAGATAAGTCCACTTGAACGGCGACGGCTGGCCGGGCTTGGCGCCGCGCCCGAAGTAGAACGCTTCCCACGGCATGACGGTGGAGAGGCTCGGAACGCCTGCCGCCTCGCAGGCGTCGGCGGTCGGGTTGACCACCTCGGGAGTCGAGGTCGACAGCATCATGTTGACCTTGTCGCGCTCGATCAGCTCCTTGGCGAGCTGGCCGGCGCGCACCGGATCGGACTGCGTGTCCTTGTCGATGATTTCGACGCCGTATTGTTTTCCGCCGATCGTCACGCCGCTCGTCAGCGCCTTGCGGGCCTGGCTGAGGATGTAGGGATCCGTCTGGCCGAATCCTGCCAGAGGTCCGGTCAGCGGGCTCAGAAAGCCGACTTTGATCGTGGCGTTGGCGGCGATCGCCGGCGTCGCCAGCGTCAGCGCGGACGGGCCGGCGAGCGCAAGCCCGCCGCCGGCTCCGGCCGCCTTGACAAATTCGCGGCGGGTCAGCCGTCCTGTCGATCGAATATCGCCCATGTCGTTCTTCCTCCCTGGTGGCGCCGGTCTCATCCGATGCGCTTGCCGCAATCTCTGGGTTGCAGTGTTAGCGTCCTCATCGCGGCTTGTCGTTGAGAATCTTGCCAAGAACGCTCGCTGCGACCGTCCGCGCGTCGCGGTCGAGTTGCCGGTCCTCGGAAGCCGGCGAGATCGACTGGAGATTTACAGTAACGATGAGCGCCGGTCCGATCAAGGCGGCCGAAAGACGAACCATGTCGACCAATTGCAGACCGGCAAGCGACGAAAAGGGGTTGGCAAGAGGGACCGCGACCTCTCGCCGCGCGCCCGGTCGCCGCATTGACTTCGCTCACACGTGGCGCGACGACTGCCGGAGAAAGGCTTGCAAATGATGTTTGAGGTGAGGATTCACGGTCGCGGCGGCCAGGGCGTCGTCACCGCCGCCGAGATGCTGTCGGTCGCGGCCTTTCTCGAGGGCAAGCATGCGCAGGCCTTTCCAAGCTTCGGCTCGGAGCGGATGGGCGCGCCCGTCGTCGCCTTCTGCCGCATCTCGGACAAGGAGATCCGCCTGCGCGAGCCGATCCAGAACCCGGACGCGCTGATCGTGCAGGACCCGACCCTGTTCAAGGCGCTCGACGTGACCGAAGGCCTCAAGCCGGACGGCTATCTGATCGTCAACACTTCGCGCAGTCTCGCGGACCTTCATCTCGATTCCATCGTCGAGCGTCTGCCGCGCGGCCACGTCGTCAGCATTCCGGCGACAGAGCTGGCGATGAAGCACATCAACCGGCCGGCGCCGAACACCGCGCTGCTCGGCGCCTTCGCCGCCGAGGTCGGCGTCGTTTCGCTCGCGAGCGTGCTCGACGCGATCCGGCGCGCCTTTCCGGGCAAGGTCGGGGAAGCCAATGTCGAGGCGGCGACCGCCGCGCATGCGTTGATCGCGGCCAGGGCCGCCGCCTGAAGAGAAATTACCGGAGCAGGTTGCGATGCTGCACCAAATCGAAGGCTCGAAGGCAATGGCGCATGCCATTGCGCTCTGCCGGCCCCAGGTCGTCTGCGCCTATCCGATCACGCCGCAAACCCATATCGTCGAGGGCCTCGGCGAGCTCATCCGTCTGGGTGAACTGGAAAATTGCGAATTCATCAATGTCGAGAGCGAATTCGCCGCGCTCTCGGTCGCCATCGGCGCTTCCGCCGCCGGCGCCCGCGCCTATACCGCGACGGCGAGCCAGGGGCTCCTCTTCATGGCGGAGGCCGTCTACAACGCCGCCGGCCTCGGCCTGCCGATCGTGATGACCCTCGGCAACCGGGCGATCGGCGCGCCGATCAACATCTGGAACGACCATTCCGACGCGATGGCCTTACGCGAATCCGGCTGGATCCAGCTCTTTGCCGAGACCAACCAGGAGGCGGCCGACCTTCACATCGTCGCCTTCCGCCTGGCGGAGGAACTCTCAGTGCCGACGATGGTCTGCGTCGACGGCTTCATTCTGACGCACGCGGTAGAGCGCATCGACCTGCCCGAGCAGGCCGCGGTCGACGCCTTCCTGCCGCCCTACGAGCCGATGCAGAGCCTCGATCCGGCCGATCCGATCTCGATCGGCGCGATGGTCGGCCCCGACGCCTTCACCGAAGTGCGCTACCTGCAATATTACAAGCAGCACAGCGCCCTGACCCTCATCGATAAGCTTGCGGCTGAATTCGAGCAGCGCTTCGGCCGTCAGGCCGGCGGTCTGCTTCGAACCTACGAAGCCGGCGACGCCGAGACGCTCGTCGTCGCCATGGGCTCGATCAATGGTACGATCAAGGACGTGATCGACGAGATGCGCGCCGACGGCCTCGCCATCGGCCTCGTCACGCTCGTCGCCTTCCGTCCGTTCCCGACCGAGGCGTTACGCCAGGCGCTCGCCAGGGCGCGCGATGTCATCGTCATCGACAAGGCGGTCGACGTCGGCATGGGCGGCCCGCTGGCGAGCAACATCGCCATTGCGCTGCGCGAGCTGCCGGAGCCGCCGGCGATGCATTCGGCGATCGTCGGCCTCGGCGGCCGTCCGGCGCCCAAGGCCTCGTTGCACCGGCTCTTCCGCCAGGCGACGATCCAGCCCTGGGAGGGCCCGCATTTCCTCGATCTCAACGAGCGGGTGGTGGCGCGCGAACTGCACCGGCGCAGCAAGACGCGCCGCGTCGGTCCGGCGGCCGAGGGCGTCCTGAAGCAGCTCGAGCAGGAGCGCGTCGAGAAACTCACGGAGGCGGCGCGATGACCGAGGTCCAGAAGCTCAAGTTCTACCAGAAGGGCACGCTGACTGTCGGCAATCGCCTGGTCGACGAGCGCGTGCGCAACGTCCAGGCGAGCCTGGACCGCTCGAACTCGCTGACCTCCGGCCATCGCGCCTGCCAGGGATGCGGCGAGGCGCTCGGCGCCCGCTATGCGATCGACGCGGCGATGCGCGCCACGAACCGCAACCTCGTCGCCGTCAACGCGACCGGCTGCCTTGAAGTGTTCACCACGCCCTATCCTGAGACGTCTTGGCAGATCCCGTGGATGCATTCGCTGTTCGGCAACGCCGCGGCGGTGGCGACCGGCGTCGCGGCGGCGCAGCGGATGCTCGGCCGCAAGGAAACGCGCGTCGTCGCGCAGGGCGGTGACGGCGGCACGACCGACATCGGCTTCGGCTGCCTTTCCGGCATGTTCGAACGCAACGACGACGTGCTCTACATCTGCTACGACAACGAAGGCTACATGAACACCGGGGTCCAGCGCTCCTCGGCGACGCCCCCGGCGGCGCGGACCGCGACGACCCCGGCGGTCGGCAAGGCGCCGGGCAACGTGTTCGGCACCGGCAAGTTCACGCCGAAGATCGCGGTGGCGCACGAGATCCCCTATGTCGCCACCGCCAGCGTCGCCGACCTGCACGATCTCGAGGCCAAGGTCATGAAGGCGATGACCTTCCACGGCGCGCGCTACATCCAGATCAGCGTCCCATGCCCGCTCGGCTGGGGCGCGGCGTCGCAGGACACGATCAAGCTGGCGCGGCTGGCGATCGAGACCGGCCTCTATCCGATCTTCGAAGCCGAGAACGGCTACATCACCCATGTGCGCAAGATCCGCCGCCCCACCCCGATCATCGAATATCTCAAGCTGCAGCGCCGCTTCGCCCATATCCTGCGCGATGGCGATGCCGACCCGCGGGTGAAAAAGCTGCAAGCGATCTGCGACCGGCATATCAAGGACTACGGGCTTATGGAGGCGGCGTGATGCGCGCAGCCTGGCGTGTCCCTTCTCCCCTTGCGGGAGAAGGTGGCGGGCGAAGCCCGCCGGATGAGGGGTCCGCGCCGTCAGGCGCGTCTGACCCTTCCGGCGCTCGCGCGCCGACCCCTCACCCCCAACCCCTCTCCCGCAAGGTGAGAGGGGGGAGCCTGCCAAGATGAAACATCCCTTCGCCATCGCGCTCGACGTCGGCACGAGCAAGCTGAACCACACCGGCTCCTGGCGCACGCAGCGGCCGGAATATGTCGACCGTCTGCCGCCCTGCAATGCCGGCTGTCCCGCCGGCGAGGACATCCAGGGCTGGCTTGCCCATGCCGAAGCCGGCGAATACGAGGCCGCGTGGCGCGTGCTGACGGTGGACAATCCGCTGCCGGCGGTGATGGGCCGCGTCTGCTACCACCCCTGCGAGACCGCCTGTAACCGGGCTCAGATCGATGCGGCGGTCGGCATCAATTCGGTCGAGCGCTTCCTCGGCGACATCGCCATCGCCAGGGGCTGGGCCTTCGACAAGCTGGCGACGGAAACGGGCAAGCGCGTGCTGGTGGTCGGCGCGGGGCCGGCGGGGCTCTCGGCCGCCTACCATCTGCGCCGCCTCGGCCATGGCGTGACGCTCCGCGAGGCCGGGCCGCTCCCCGGCGGCATGATGCGCTTCGGCATCCCGAAATATCGCCTGCCGCGCGACGTGCTCGACGCCGAGGTGAAACGCATCGCGGACATGGGCGTCGAGCTCGTCCTCAACGCCAAGGTCGACGATATCGAAGCCGCCATGCGCGAGGGCTATGACGCGGCGTTCCTCGCGGTGGGCGCCCATATCGCCAAGCGCGCCTATATCCCGGCCGGGGGCGCCGCCAAGATCCTCGACGCCGTCAGCCTGCTCCGGTCGATGGAAGGCGAGGGCCCGCCGCTGCTCGGCCGCAAGGTCGTCATCTACGGCGGCGGCAACACCGCGCTCGACGCCGCCCGCACCGCCCGCCGTCTCGGCGCGTCCGAGGCGATCATCGTCTATCGCCGCACCCGCGAAAAAATGCCGGCGCATGATTTCGAGCTCGAGGAGGCGCTGCAGGAAGGCGTGTCGATGAAATGGCTCTCGACCATCAAGTCGGTCGAGGGCGGCGCGATGACGATCGAGAAGATGAAGCTCGACGACACTGGCTTCCCCCAGCCGACCGGGGAGTTCGAGACGCTGGAAGCGGATTCGCTGGTGCTGGCGCTCGGCCAGGACGTCGACCTCTCGCTCCTCGAGCACGCGCCCGGCATCGTCATCGAGAAGGGCGTCGTCAAGGTCGGACCGGACATGATGACTGGCCGCAGGGGCGTCTTCGCCGGCGGCGACATGGCGCCCTCCGAGCGCACCGTCACCGTCGCCGTCGGCCACGGCAAGAAAGCGGCGCGCTTCGTCGACGCTTACTTGCGCGGCGCCATCTATGTCGCGCCGCCGAAGCACGCGCTCGCCGGCTTCGACCGGCTCAACGCCTGGTACTACGAGGACGCGCCGGCGACCGTCAGGCCGGTGCTCGAGGCGGTGCGGCGGGTCGAGAATTTCGAAGAGGTGGTCAAGGGCCTCGACGAGACCAACGCCCTCTACGAGGCGCGCCGCTGTCTCTCTTGCGGCAATTGCTTCGAATGCGACAATTGCTACGGCGTCTGCCCCGACAACGCCGTGATCAAGCTCGGCCCGGGCAAGCGCTTCAAGTTCGACTACGACTATTGCAAGGGTTGCGGCCTCTGCGCCGCCGAATGCCCGTGCGGCGCGATCGACATGGTGGCGGAGGCGATTTGAGGGGGTGGTCCCGTAGCCGCGGGAAGTGAGGCGCGGTGACATTCGCCTGAGGGCGCTGCAGCGAGCCGCGCTATGCCCTTATCCCCGATACGTACGGTGCTTCAATCGACCTCGCGAGGCTAATCGGTCCTGAGGGTCAAAACCGGTGAGACGGACCGGCGGTGATGAACGCGACGAGCTCCGCTCCGACCAGCAAAGAATGACCCCGTCCGCACTCTTGCCGAGCTTAAGGGCAGTCAAAAGCCCTGCCGATTTACAGCATTTATTTGAAAGCGCCTATCGACCAGCCGACAGACCGGGCGTAAGGGTGTTTGACGGCGAGTCGATTTGCCGAGGGAATTCCGCCATGGAAACTTTAAGTCCGATCGAGCTGGCAGCAAAAATGGCGGCGGCGTTCGTCTCGAACAATTCCGTGCCGACAGGCGAACTGCCCGCTCTGATTCTGACGCTGCACACTGTCATGGCGAGGCTCGCAGCCGCGCCGGAGAGCGCCCCGCCTCAACTCGAGGCGAAAGCGCCCGCGGTTCCGATCCGCCGGTCGATCACCCCGGATTTTTTGATCTGCCTGGAGGACGGCAGACGGTTCAAGTCCTTGCGGCGTCACCTGGCAGGGCTCGGCCTGACGCCGGAGCAGTATCGCGAAAAATGGAAGCTGCCGTCCGACTATCCCATGGTCGCGCCCAACTACGCCGCGCAGCGATCGGCTCTGGCGAAACAGATCGGACTTGGCCAGTTTGGGCGGAAAGGCGGCGCACGCAAGGGCAGCGGCCGGTCGAAGGCGGCCAAGGCTTAATCGTCGCTTTTCGAGATCAGGTCGTCCCGGCGCCGAGGCGAGTGTGAGCGCCGTTTCGGGCGAGATTCGCCGCTTGCCGTTGAGAATGTCGACGATGCGGCGGCGTGCGCAACGCCGGCGTCGTAAGATTCTATCAGACGCTCGCCCTCCAAATCAGACGGCGGTCCTGGGCCTACTCGCTGCGGCGTCACGTATCGTCTCTGATCGGGTTCGGGATCCCGCTTGCCTCGGCGCTTCGAATGGCTCTGAACTGAGGCGAGGCCTACAATTGGCTCGCAGCCTCCACCCTTGTCTTGCTGTTCTCGGCGACCGCAGTGTCGTGGGAGTTGTTGCGACAGATGGCTAACCGTCCCTCGTGATGACGCTTATTCGGGCGCCGTCGGGCGGCCGATGATCTTGCGAAGGTAACTGCATAATTGATTTCCCATCGCGGATAAGACCACCGATCCGATCCTCGAAGCAGAAGCGGGTGAACGATGGCGACAGGCACGATGCGGGCGGCGATTCTCGACGGACCTGGCCTGCCCTTCCGGATTGCCTCGATCGAACGCCCGCAGCCGGGGCGAGGCCAGGTTCTCGTTCGAATCAAGGCCAGCGCCGTCAATCCCCTCGACCTCAAGATCCGCGCCGGCGAGGCCGCGCACGCGCGCCAGCCCTTGCCGGCGATTCTGGGCATCGATCTCGCAGGAACCGTCGAAGCGGTCGGCCCCGATGTCATTGCCTTCCATGAGGGCGACGATGTCTATGGAATGGCGGCGGGCGTCGGCGGTTTGCAGGGCTCTCTGGCCGAATTCTCTGCCGTGGACGCCAGATTGCTGGCGCGGAAACCCGCCAATCTGACAATGCGCGAAGCCGCCGCCTTGCCACTTGTCTTCATCACGGCGTGGGAGGGTTTGGTCGATCGCGCGGGCATCCACGCCGCGGAGAAGGTGCTGGTTCACGGCGGAGCCGGCGGGGTCGGCCATATCGCCTTACAAATTGCCCGCGCGTTCGACGCGAAGACGTTCGCGACCGGCTCGGCGGGGAGCATGGCCTACATTGCCGGGCTTGGCGCAACCGCGATCAACTACCGCGAAGAGACTGTCGAAGCTTATGTCGCCAAATACACCGACGGCGAGGGATTCGATATCGTATATGACACTGTCGGCGGAGCGACGCTCGATTCATCCTTCACAGCCGTGAAACGCTTTGGCCACGTCGTCAGTGCGCTCGGCTGGGGCGCGCATTCGCTCGCGCCCCTTTCGTTCCGCGCCGCCTCCTATTCCGGCGTCTTCACGCTGCTCCCGATGCTGACCGGCGAGGGTCGCGCGCATCACGGCGAGATTCTGGGGAACGCCACGCAGTTGGTTGAAGTTGAAAAGGTCAAGCCCCGCGTCGATCCGCATCGCTTTTCGTTGTCCACAATAGAAGATGCGTATTCAGCGCTGAATGACGGGCCTTTAGCAGGCAAGATCGTGGTCGACGTTGCAGAATAGCCGACAATAAGGGTTTCGTTTTTCTTCGCTCTCGAGCCTGCCGCGCGCCAACTTCACGCTCGGGCTTGGCTTCTACGGCCTTCGAGCTCGCTCAGGTCAGGATGTCCTGATCGTCCGGCCTAGCGCGACTCCCGGGGCGTCCAGCCCATACGGTTAGTGGGTGAAGTAGCCGTATGAGGCGACGAGGCCGCGCATGACGACCATCGCCTCGCCAAGACTCCGGCCGGCCGCAATGGCGACCGATCCCATCCGGTAGCCTTCCGGCGCCTCCGGGTTGATCAGCGAGACGATGTCGACCTCGGACTCGTGACGCGCCTGCAGCTTTACCCACGGGGCCAGCTTGGGCAACTCGGCCAGAACTTTCTCTTCGAGGGTCATGACACTGGTCATTTGAACTTCAAGTCCTGGGCGGCGAGGAGCGAAGCGAGATCCATCGTGTGCACGCTGCCAAGCGAATTTCGTGCCAACTCTCGTTGATGGAGATCGCGGCCGACGTCGCGCCCCTCGCTTGAGATGCAGACGCGCCGGCCGATATGCCTCTCGTCGGCGAAGACTGCGAGCCTCAGTGGCGTTGATCTCCTGCAGCTTCAGCCAGATGCCGAAGAGCCGGGGCGCGGCGACCCGATTGGGCCATGCGGCGGCCAGGGCGCAGACCCCGGCGCTCCGAATCATGCAGACCCCGCATTTCCCTCCGGTGCAAGCGCGCCTGGGCGCGGCACAGGCGGAATGTCGCAACTTGCAGTTGACACTCGTCAATCGCCGACATCAGCATGTCCAGCGCGCGCAGATAAGCGGCTTCCAGTTTCAAGCGGTCCATCGCGGCCTCCTCAACGGGCGAAATGCCGAGAGAGAGCGTCGCAGACGGCCGGGAGGACGACAGAGCGCTGGGGTGAACCGTCTGCGACTTCCGAGCGCCTCATGACTTTCTAGACGAGCTCTACCGCAAATTCGATTGCACACTCGGTTCCCGGCGCTGGACGAAAGCGTTAGGGCCATAGTCCACGAGAACGTCAGGCTTCATCAAAAAAGAGGCTGGCGGGCCGCGACGAGGAGCGTGTGGTTGTGTGGGTCGTTCCGATCTACGATCGCCGCGACAATCTCTTGCGGAAATTCAGAACTCTGCCTACAATTTCGGCCATGCGCTCAGGAAACTCCGCCGCCGCCATCGTTGCTCTGGTCGCTGCTCGCAGTTTCACCCATCTTGGTTGCTCAATCTGCCCGGGGGAGGCAAGAAATTTTTAGCCGGGGGAACGGGGAACCCCAACCCTTTGAAATCCCACGTTTCGGACGAAGGAATCCAAGAAAATCCAAGCGAATCCAAACACGGCATGAGGGGTAAACCGAGCGAAAGCCCAACAATTCCAAGAAATTCCAACTGAAGGTCAACCCGGTTTCGCGCCGGACGGCGTTGGAACGGCGCCCGGGCCCCGCCGGTTGTCAGCGGGAGAAAGGCGCGCGGAGAAGTCCCATGATCGAGCCTGTCGCCATGGCGGTCGCCCTGGCCGCTGCGTTGGCGCCCGCCGCGGCGTCCGCCCAGAACGACTGGACCGGCATCATCGGCAGCGGCCAGCCGACGACCGTGCCGAACTGGGCCGCCGACGCGCCAGACCGGATGGCGCCCGGCGTGTCGGAGCGCCTCTCCCCGCCCGCCCCCTTCGCGCGGCCCCTCGGGGGCGAGACGAATCAGGTCGACCAGGGCGCCGGCGTGGAGCCGGATTGTGTAACGATCGGCTGCATCGCGGCGCAAGGCGTTCACTGAGACCCTGATAGACGATCCTCGTCAAACCGTTGCACGACTGCCGCCTCCCTGGCGGCGCGCCCTCGCGCCGGCTGCCGGTTTCCGTATAGAGTTGCGCGCCGTCACTCGGAGTTGTTCGTGCTTGTCCCTGCCTTGCCCTTTCCGCCGAGCCCATTCCGCGCGTTGGCGCTGGCGTCGCTGGTCGCGCTGTCGGTCGCGGGTTGCGGACGAATCGGGCCGCTCGAGCCGCCGCCGGACGCCAGCGTCCCGCCGAAGCCCGCGGCGACGAGCGCGGCTCAAACGCCGGACCTCGCTGAGGCCAAGCCCAAGATTCCCCCGATCACGCCGCCGAACCGGCCTTTCCCTCTCGATCCCCTGCTGAAATAAGCGCGTCGCGATGCACCATTTTACTTACCGCGACGGCGAGCTGCATGCCGAGGATGTCGCCCTGTCGGCCATCGCCCGCGCGGTCGGCACGCCGTTCTACTGCTATTCCAGCGCGACCATCGAACGGCATTTCGAGGCGTTCCGATCGGCCTTCGCCGGGCAGGACGCGCTCGTCTATTACGCGATGAAGGCCAACTCGAATCAGGCGGTCATCGCCACGCTCGCCGAACTCGGCGCAGGCATGGACGTCGTCAGCGAGGGGGAACTCAGGCGGGCGCGCGCGGCCAACGTGCCCGGGGACCGGATCATCTTTTCCGGCGTCGGCAAGACCGGGGCCGAGATGATCCTCGGCCTCGAGGAGAAGATTCTCTGCTTCAACGTGGAGTCCGAGCCCGAGCTCGAGGCGCTTTCGGCGATCGCCTCCGCCCGCGGCGCGTCGGCCCCGATCGCCATCCGCGTCAATCCCGACGTCGACGCGCTGACCCACGCCAAGATCGCCACCGGCAAATCGGAGAACAAGTTCGGCGTGCCGATCTCGCGCGCCCGCGAGGTTTACGCCCGGGCGCGGAGGCTGCCCGGCCTCTCGGTCCGCGGCGTCGACATGCATATCGGCTCGCAAATCACCGACCTCAAGCCTTTCGACAACGCCTTCGCGCTCATGGCCGATTTCGTGCGGACCCTGCGGGCGGACGGTCATGCGATCGACCATGTTGATCTCGGCGGCGGACTCGGCATTCCCTATCGCGCCGACAACAACCCGCCGCCGTTCCCTCAGGCCTATGCGGAGATCGTCGCCCGCCGTATGAGCACGCTCGGGTGCAAGATCTACCTCGAGCCCGGCCGCCTCATCGTCGGCAACGCCGGCGTCCTCGTCGCCTCGGTGATTTTCGTCAAGCAAGGCGAGAGCAAGAGCTTCGTCATCGTCGACGCGGCGATGAACGATCTCGTGCGCCCGACGCTCTACGACGCTCACCACGACATCCTGCCGGTGCGCGCGCCTGCTTCCGGCGAAACGCGCTGGATGCGCGCCGACGTGGTCGGTCCGGTCTGCGAAAGCGGCGACTATCTGGCGCTCGACCGCGACATTCCCGCCGTTGCGGCCGGAGACCTGGTTTCGGTCATGAGCGCGGGGGCCTATGGCGCGGTGCAAGCGGGGACGTACAATTCCCGCCTTCTCGTACCGGAAGTGCTGGTCAAGGGTGTGGACTATGCCGTGGTCCGGGCGCGCAGGACATTCGAGGAATTGATCGCCCTCGACACACTTCCGCCGTGGTTGAAAGCGTTTCGTATGGCTTCAGAGCGTCGAGGGGGACTTTGAGCAGGGACCAGGAAGAAAAGGCTTCTGGCGCCGAACGCGGCGGACGCTTTGCCGCGCTTTCCACACTGGCCGGGCGCGTGCTGCTGATCGAGCGCGCCTGGCCGCCGCTCGTCTGGGCGGTGGCGATTGCGGCGCTCTTCCTCGCCGTCTCGTGGCTCGGCGTCTGGCTGTTTGCGCCGCGCGAACTTCGCATCGCCGGCGTCCTTCTGTTCGGGGTCGGGGTCGCGGTGGCGCTCGCGCCGCTCGTCGCGCTTCGGTGGCCTGGATTACGCGACATTGCGACCCGTCTCGACCGCGACGCCGGCGGCGAGCATCACCCCGCGACTTCGTTGGCCGATGATCTCGCAAACGACCAGGACCCGGTGACCCGCGCGCTCTGGGCCGCCCACCAGGCCCGTCTCGCCCGCGCGCTCGAGACGGTTCGCGTCGCTCCGCCCGCTCCGGGCATGGCCAGACGCGATCCTTACGCCCTGCGCTTCGCCGTGGCGTTGATCGCCTTCGCAGCGGCGGTCGCCGCGGGACCCGAGCTCTATGGCCGATTCGCTGCCGCCTTCGACTGGCGCGGCGGCGAACCTGGAGTCGCCGCCGCCGGCAGCCGCGTGGACGCTTGGATCGATCCGCCGGCTTACGCCGGCAGACCGCCTGTCGTCATCGATTTCAAGACGACTGAACCCCAGCATCTCGCTGTTTTCGAGGATTCGACGCTCGTTGTGCGCGGCGAGCCCGGCGTCGTCGACACGCATGTCGAAGGCTCGATCGGTCCCGCCGATCCGAAAGCCGCTGGCGCGCAGGCGCCGTCGCAAAATACTTCGCATAGCGCCTCGGCGGAGCGCCGATGGACGATCCACGGCGACGGTCGGGCGACGATCCTGCGAGGCGGCTCGAAAGCCGCCGAGGTCGTCTTCGCCGTTACGCCCGCCGGCGCGCCGACAATCAAACTGACCTCGGAGCCGCGCGCCAACCTTAGCGGATCGTTGACCCTCGCCTACCATCTCGACGATCGTTACGGCGTGGCGGGCGCCCGCGCCGAGTTCGCGCTTCCGAAAGACCCCTCGAAGCCGCCGCAACGCAGTCTGGCGCAGCCGCCGCAGGCCGCCCTGCAGATGCCGGCGACGGCGAACGGCGTCGGCGACGCCAAGACCACGACCGATCTCTCCGAGCATCCATGGGCCGGTGCGCGCGTCATGATGACCCTGAGCGCGGTCAGCGTCTCTGGCAGGACAGGTTCGAGCGCGCCTGTCGAAGTGACGCTGCCACAGCGTCCCTTCCGCAATCCGCTGGCGCGCGCGCTCGTCGAGCAGCGCCGCGACCTCATTCTCGATCCGGACCATGCGCCCAAGCGCGTCGAGACCGCGCTGAGCGGCCTCAACATCGCCCCCGAACTGTTCGATACGCCGGCCAGCGTCTATCTCGGCCTCAAGCAGGCGAACGTCCTGCTGAGCAACGCGCACAGCGACGCCGACCTCCTCGACGTCGCTGCCTTTCTCTGGGCGATGGCGCAGCAGATCGAGGACGGCGACGCGACGCAAGCCGAGCGCGACCTGCGTGCGGCCGAGCAGGCGCTGCGCGAGGCGTTGCAGCGCGGCGCGAGCGATGAGGAAATCAAGAAGCTCATGCAGAACCTGCGCGACGCCGCACAGCGCTTCGCCAGCGAGATGGCGCGCAATTCGGAGCAGACCCCACAGGAGGGTCAGGAGCAAGCCCAGGACCTCGACAAGCTGATGGATCGGATGGAAGACGCCGCCCGCAACGGCTCCCGGGAAGATGCTGAGGCGATGCTCGACCAGATGCAGGAGATGTTCGAGAACATGCGCAGCGCCCAGGAGGCGGAGGAGAGCCCGGAGGAGCGGGCGATGCGCAAGCAGATCGACGAACTTGGGAAGCTGCTTCGCGATCAGCAGTCGCTTCGCGACGACACCTTCCGCAGCGATCAGCGCGATCAGGGGCAGAAGCATCGGAAAAATCGGGCCTCGCCGGGCGGAGACGATCAGGCGCAGCCAAATGACGACAATGGACCATCCGCGGACGATCAGGACCAAAATGATTCCGCCAAGCCCGATGAGGGCGCCGATTCCGAGGCGCAGAAGCTCGAGCAGCGTCAGCAGGCGTTGCGCGACCGTCTTGCCGAACTGCAGCGGATGTTAAAGAGCCTCGGGATGAAAGGCGAGAAGGGCTTCGACGACGCGCAGAAAGACATGAAGGAGGCCGAGGGCGACCTCAAGGGGGACCAAGGCAAGGGCGATCAGGGCGATGCGGGCGATCAAGGCGGGCAAAGCGGCCGCAGGCCCGGGGGCAAGAGCGGCAAGGGCGCTGCGGTAGATGCGCAGGGTCGCGCGCTCGAGGCCTTGCGTGAGGGCGCGCAGGGCATGCAGAAGCAGATGAGCCAGCAGCAGGGTCAGGGCCGGAACGGCAAGGGCGGTTACACAGCGCGCCGGGCGCGTCCCGGCGAGCGTCTGGGCGACGACCCTCTGGGCCGCGGGCGGGAAGGCAATCTGGGGCGGGAGGATGGGTCGTTGCGGGACATCGGCGGAGGAGCAGAGCGCGCGCGACGCGTGCTCCAGGAGTTGCGCCGCCGCCTCGCCGATCCGAGCCGCCCCGTCGAGGAGCGCGACTACCTCGAACGGCTGATGAAGCGGGAGTGAGCGCGCTCGTCCTGTAGCGCGAGGAAACGCCAGGCGGACAGCCTTTCGGAATCTGCTATTGTGCCGCCATCAGCAGGCGGAGACCATGGTTCGGCTGAATGTCATCTATACACGGACCGGCGACGCGGGCGAGACCGGGCTCGGCGACGGATCGCGTCGGCTGAAGTCGGACGCCCGCATCGCCGCCATCGGCGACGTGGACGAGACAAACTGCGCGATTGGCCTCGCCATTCTCTCGACCCGCGGTTCGACCGAACCCGCGGTCGCGGCGATCGAGCCCTTCCTTGCTCGGGTTCAGAACGACCTCTTTGATCTCGGCGCCGACCTTTGTCTGCCGAAGCCACCGGGCGAAACGCCGGGCGCGGCCTTGCGCGTCGCCGCGTCGCAGGTCGAGGCGCTCGAGCGCGCCATCGACGCGCTGAACGCAGCTCTCGAGCCGCTGCGCTCGTTCGTGCTGCCGGGCGGAACGCCGGCCTCCGCCGCCCTCCATCAGGCCCGCGCCGTGTGTCGCCGGGCGGAGCGCAGCGTCGTGGCGCTGGCGTCGATCGAGGGCGAGGACGTGGGCGAAGCCGCCCTCGCCTATATCAACCGGCTGTCGGACTACCTCTTCGTCGCGGCCCGCGCCGCCAACGGGTTCGGCAAGGCGGATGTGCTGTGGGCGCCCGGCGCGCATCAGAACAAATCCCGATGAGTGGGCTCACGACGGCAATCGGGGTCATCAGCGGGACGTCGATGGACGGCATCGACGTCGCGCTCATCAGGAGCGACGGCGAAGATCGGGTCGAGACTGGGCCGGCGGCGACCTTTCCCTACCCGGACGGCGTCGGGCGCGCGCTCCGCGCGGTGGTGGCCGACCCAGCCGAAGCGGAGAAGCCGCAGGCGGAGCTCAAGCGCGCAGTGACCGATTCGCACGTCGCCGCGGTCGAGGCGTTTCTCAGCCGTTTTGCAGTTGCGCACGAGAGCGTCGCGCTGGTCGGGCTGCACGGCCAGACGATCCTGCACCGGCCCGGAGCGCGGATGACCCGCCAGCTTTGCGACGGTCGGCGCGCCGCCGACAGCCTCGGCATCGACATTGTCTGCGACTTCCGGTCGGCCGACGTAGCGGCAGGCGGCGAAGGCGCCCCGCTCGCGCCCATCTATCACGCCGCGATGACCGCCGGTCTCGAGCGCCCGCTGATGATTCTGAACTGGGGCGGGGTCGGCAACGTGACCTATCTCGGCGCCGACGGCGAAATCATCGCCTTCGACTCCGGGCCCGCCAACGCGATGATCGACGATTTCCTGCTTCTTCGCCGCGGCGTCGCACTCGACGAGAACGGCGCGCTCGCCGCAGGCGGGCGGGCCGACGCGCGCGCGCTTGAAAGAATGATGGCGGACCCGTTCTTCGACCGGCCGCCGCCAAAGTCGCTCGACCGCAACCATTTTGCAGAATTCGCGGCGCTGGTCGCGGAGCTCGGCGACGCGGACGGCGCGGCGACTTTGAGCGCATTCACGGTGGAGGCGACCGCGGCGGCGCTCCGACACACGCCATGCGCGCCGAAACGCTGGCTGGTCAGCGGCGGGGGACGGCGCAATCCGCTCCTTATGCGCCGGCTCGCTTCGCAACTCGGCGTCACGGTAGAGCCGGTCGAGGCGATCGCCTTCGACGGCGACGCGGTCGAGGCGCAATGCTTCGCTTATCTGGCGCTACGCTCACGTCGCGGAGCGCCGCTGTCCTTCCCGACCACGACCGGCGTCCCGGAACCCATGCGCGGCGGCGTCCTTTGGCCAGCGCGGCAAAAGAAAGGGCCCCGCTGTTTGCGAGGCCCCCTTGTTCCGACGCCGGATGGATTCACTGGCAGACGTTGACCGTCTGATAGCCGAGATAGACGCCGTTCATGGCATAGACAGGCCGTTGCTGCCAGCACCCGCCGTAGCCGTAGCCGTAGCCGCCCCAGTACGGGGCCGTCGCGATCGCGCCGGCGACCAGACCGGCGGCAACCGCCGGACCCCACCAGCCGCCATACCAGGCACCGCCCCGCCAATAACCCGGATGCCAGACGCCGCCGCCATGCCAACCACCGCCGTGCCAGCCGCCGCCGTGCCAACCGCCGCCCCCGCCGCCGTGCCACCCGCCGCCGCCGCCGTGAAAGTACTGGGCGGCCGATGCAGGCTCGGCGGCCAGCGCAGCCGCGCCGATCGCCAGCGCCGCGACCCCCGCGACCGCCGTTTTGGAAATCGTTTTTCGCATTTCACCCTCCGAAACCCGGCGCCCTTAAGGCGCCGGAATAGGCCTGCGTCGCGCGGAGCTCCGTTTGACGCCATCTCTGCAGATCTCCTCGCATCGCAATTCGGTCTTAATTTGATCAAAAGACGGCGACCCGGTGCAGGGGCTAGCGAAATCTGTGCTCTCCCATAGTCTCGACCCGCCTTGTTCATGAATGAGCGTTCATCGTTACAGTATAATTGCGCGTCCAGTCGCGAAAAAGAGATCGAACGCTCGGGCGCCGCCGCGCTGCAACGAAGCCCGCCGCTTGCCCTTCAAAAGGGAACTGTGAATGTCATATTGTCACAGCCAGAGGAGCGGGGCCGCGCCCTCGGCCTGCGCGGGACGATAATGCGTTAGCGGCAGACGTCCACCCAGCGGCGGCCGAGGTAACGGCCATGCCGGCTGTAGACCGGCACGAGCCGATAGCAGCCGTTGTCGTAGGGATAGCCATAGCCGTAACCGTAGTCTCCGCCCCAGTATGGATAGCTCGCCACCGCGACGCCCGTCGCGACCGCGGCCGGCCACCACCAACCGCCGCCCCACCCGCAGCCGCCCCACGCGCAGCCGGAGTAACCGCCGCGCCAGCCGTAGCCGCCCCATCCGGCGGTGCGCCAACCGCCGCCCCAGCCGCCGCCGCGCCATCCTCCGCCCCAGCCGCCGCCATGCCAGCCGCCGCCGAAACCACCGCCATGCCAGCCGCCGCCGAAGCCGCCATGCCGGAATTGGGCCGCGGCAGGCTCCGTCGAGGCGACGAGAGCGGCGCAGAGCGACAGCGCAGCCACCGCGGCGACCGCCACTTTCGAAATCATTTTACCCATTTTACCCTCCAAGGACCGACGCCCCAAACGGGCTGGCGCAAGCGAATGTCGGTGTGAGATTCCGTTGGCGTCGCCGTCAATGCTCTTTTTTTTCATCATACTTCGGCCCTAATTTGATCGAAAGGCGGCGCCGCGGCGCCCGCTGCGCGAATTCTATTTCTAACCGGGGTTTTGGCGCCGTTCTTCGTGAATAAGCGTTCACAAGCGCGGTGAATTCCTTCTTCAGCAGACCAAAATCTGGATCCACTTCTCGTCCGGCGCCGCCAAAACAGGAGGCCCGTGATGGCGCGACCACGTCGGTATTGAACGCAGGCTTTGGACGCATCGCGTGAGAGTCCAGAAGACCGCTGTTTTCCAAGCGGAAGGTCAGTTCCCGAGCTGTGATTTATGAGGGCCGCAAGAATTTGATCACGCCGGAAAAGTCGTCGCCGCCATGACCCGCAGCCACAAACAGAGCGTACAGTTGCGCCGCTTCCGCGCCAAGCGGGGTGACGGCGCCGACGCTCGCGGCGGCTTCCTGCGCCAGGCGCAGGTCCTTCAGCATCAGGCTGGCGGCGAAGCCCGGTTTATAGCCGCGGTTGGCGGGGGAAGCCGGAACGGGGCCCGGGACAGGGCAATAGCTGGTCAGCGACCAGGACTGGCCCGAGGCGGTCGAGGCGACGTCGAATAGCGCCTCGGCCGAAAGGCCGAGCTTTTCCGCCAGCACAAAAGCCTCACAGGTCGCGATCATCGTGGCGCCGAGGATCATGTTGTTGCAGATCTTGGCCGCCTGCCCCGCGCCCGGGCCGCCGCAGTGGACGATGCGTTTGCCCATCGCTTCCAGGATCGGCTTCGCCGTCGCGAACGCTTCGTCCGACCCGCCGCACATGAAGGTCAGCGTGCCCGCGGTCGCCCCGCCGACCCCGCCGGAAACCGGCGCGTCGAGCGTCACCGCCCCCGCGGCGGCGCCTGCCTCGTGCGCCCGCCTGGCGCTCTCGACGTCGATCGTCGAGCAGTCGATGACCAGCGCACCGGCTGCGGCGGGCAGGAAATCGGCCCAGCTCGAGAGCACGTGGCGCCCGGCCGGCAGCATGGTCAAGATCGCCTCGGCCCCGGCAACCGCCTCGCGCGCGCTCGCCGCCACCGTCACGCCATGAGAGGCCGCGGCCTGCTTCTGCGCCTCAACCACATCAAAGCCGGCGACCGCGTGGCCTGCCTTGACGAGATTGGCGGCCATCGGCCCGCCCATGTTGCCGAGACCCAGAAAAGCGATCCTCGCCATTGTTGCCTCGCTCGACGGAGCGGATCCTCTCGGGCCGCGTCCGACGTCAGTTCTCGATCAGGCCGCGCGCTACGATGACGCGCATGATCTCGTTCGTTCCTTCCAGGATCTGGTGCACGCGGAGGTCGCGCACCAGCTTCTCGATTCCGTAATCTGCGAGATAGCCATAGCCGCCGAACAATTGCAGCGCATTGTTGGCTGCGTTGAAGCCGGCGTCGGTCGCGACCCGCTTGGCCATGGCGCAGAGCCGGGTCGCCTCGGGCGACTTTTCGTCGAGCGCGCTGGCGGCGCGCCACAGCATCGAACGCGCGGTCTCGAGCGAGGTCGCGATGTCGGCGACGCGGAATTGGAGCGCCTGAAAATCGGCGATGCGCCGCCCGAACGCCTTGCGCTCGCGCATGTAGGCGATGGCCTTGTCGAGCGCAGCCTGGCCGCCGCCGATCGAACAGGCGCCGATGTTGAGCCGGCCGCCGTCGAGGCCGGCCATGGCGATCTTGAAGCCGTCGCCCTCAGCGCCGACCAGGTTGGCCGCCGGCACGCGCACGCCCTCCATGATGACCTGGCGGGTCGGCTGCGCGCGCCAGCCCATCTTCTTCTCCTTGGCCCCGAAGCTCAGGCCCGGCGTCCCGTTGGCGACGATGAACGCCGAGACGCCGCTTGCGCCGCTGTCGCCCGTTCGCGCCATCACGAGGTAGACGTCGCTCGCACCGGCGCCGGAAATGAACTGCTTGACCCCGTCGAGCACGTAAGCGTCGCCATCACGCTTCGCGCGGCTGGTCAGCGCCGCGGCGTCGGACCCGGCCGCGGGCTCCGTCAGGCAATAGCTCGAAATGAGCTCCATGCTGGCGAGCCTCGGCAGATAGCGCTTCTGCAACTCGGGCGAGCCGAACCTGTCAACTACCCAGGCGACCATATTGTGGATGGAAAGGTATGAGGCGACGC
Source organism: uncultured Alphaproteobacteria bacterium (assembly GCA_963772555.1). Taxonomy (GTDB): domain Bacteria; phylum Pseudomonadota; class Alphaproteobacteria; order Rhizobiales; family Beijerinckiaceae; genus Roseiarcus. Next base: position 51,238 of record CAVYXQ010000007.1, read on the forward strand.
TAGGGCAGCCGGTCGACAGCGCCTCGAAAATCAGCGCCGCGTCCAGACGCGTCATGCCGCTGCCGCCGTTCTCCTCGCGCACATAGATCGTCGCCATGCCGAGCGCCGCCGCCTCGCGCAGGACGTCGACCGGAAAGTGCTCGGTTTCGTCCCATGAGAGGGCGTTCGGCGCAATCCGTTCGTCGGCGAAGGACTTCGCCATGTCGCGAACGGCAAGGTGATCGGGGGTGAGGGCGAACATCGCTACGATTTGCTTTCAATGACCTCCGGAGCATGGAATTCGAATAAGATTGCCTGAAGGCGTCGCGCGCGGCAAGACGGGACTGCGATGAGCGGTCGCGGGTTGAGCTGCATCAAATCCAGGCGACGCTCAATCCTAGACAGTCAGCGCCGGCAGCCCGGGCAGCGGGGGCGAGAGCATTTGTGATGCGGCGGGTCTTCATTGGGGCGGCGGCGTCGCTGGCGTTGGGCGCGCTCATTGCTTACCGCTATCAGGAAGTCCTCATTCCGTGGATCGAGGGGCAGTCGAACGCCCAATTCATCGTCGTCTCCGGGAATATCGAAGCGCACGAGAGCGTAGTCAGCTTCAAGACGGTTCAGTCGCGCATCGTCGAACTTCCGTTCGATGAGGGGCAGACGGTCAAGGCGGGCACGGTCCTGGCGCGCGTCGACGATGCCGACTACAAGCAGCAGGTCGAAATCGCCGAGGCCGCGCTCAACGCCCAGACCCGCCAGCTCGACGTCGCCCAACAGAACGTTGTTGCCGCGCGCCGCACGATCGTCAGCGACGAAGCGGACGTCGCGCTGAAGCAGCTCGAATTCGACCGGGCGCAGACTCTTCTGCTCAAAGGCGCGGGCACTACCGACGCACGCGACGTCGCCGAGACGGCGGTCAGACAGTCGAGGGCGGCCCTCGACCGCGACAATGCGCTCGAGGCAGCAGCGGAGAAGAGCGTCTCGCTGGCTCTCGCCAACATCGGCAGCGCACGGGCGACGCTCGAGCTGGCGAAGATAGTGGTCGACTACACCACGCTTAAAGCGCCGTTCGACGGGGTCGTTCTGGTGCGTCAGGCGGAGCTCGGCGAAGTCGTCTCGCCTGGCGCAGCGATCGTGACGCTCGCCGACATCGATCACGTGTGGCTGCGCGCCTACGTCAACGAGACCGACGTCGGTAAGATCCGTCTCGGCGAAGCGGCGACCGTCACCACCAATTCCTATCCGGGGAAAGAGTATACTGGCCGCATCTCATTCATCTCCGAGGCAGCCGAATTCACCCCCAAGAGCGTCGAGACTCATGCCGAGCGGGTGACCCTCGTCTACCGGATCCGCATCGACATCGACAACCCCTCGCACGAACTGGTCCCCGGACTTCCTGCGGACGCCAGGATTCCTGTAAGAGCGCCCGGTCAGCCATGAATGGAGCGCAGAAAGCCGCCATCGAAGTCCGCAATCTGACGAAGCGGTTCGGAGCCGTCTCCGCGGTCAGCGGAGTCACGCTCGATTGCGCCAGGGGCGAGGTGTTCGGCTTCGTCGGGCCTGATGGCGCGGGCAAGACGACCATCATGCGCCTGCTCGCCGCAGTGATGACGCCTGACGAGGGATCGATCGCGATCGAGGGGCTCGACATTGTCGCGAATCCCGAAATTGCGCGCGCGCACATCAGCTATATGCCGCAACACTTCGGGCTTTACGAGGATCTGACGGTTGACGAGAACATTGAGTTCTTCGGTGAGCTCTTCGGGATCGAGCGCCGCGACCGGGAGGAAGGCGCGGCGCGCTTGCTCGCGGCCTCCGGCATGACGCCGTTCCGCAATCGCCGCGCGGGTCAATTGTCGGGCGGCATGAAGCAGAAGCTTGGGCTGACCTGCTCGCTCATTCATAAGCCAAAGGTTTTGCTGCTCGACGAGCCCACCGCTGGCGTCGATCCGGTGTCGCGGCGCGACTTCTGGCGCATCCTCTATAAACTGCGCGGCGAAGGCGTCGCCATTGTCGTGGCGACCTCCTATCTCGACGAGGCGGAACGCTGCACCCGGCTAGGGCTCCTGCGTTCGGGCCGCATGCTCTACTGCGACACGCCGGCGGCGCTGAAGGCGCTGATGCCTGGTGAAATCCTTTCCATCGTCACGGGTGAGGCGCGCCGCGTGCGCGAAAGGGTCGCGGGGCTCGACGGCGTGAGGGACGCAATCCTGATGGGCGATAGCGTGAATGTCGTCGTCGACGACGCAGCGCGGCGGGCAAGCGAGCTCGCCGCCGCGCTCGGCGCGGCTGGCGTCTCCTTCGACGAGATCGAGCATATCGCGCCGTCGATCGAGGATCTCTTCGTCGCGCTGCTGACGGGCCAGGAGGCGTGATGAACGACGCGCGTTCGGGCGAAATTAGAATCGTCGCCGATCGCCTCGTGAAGCGCTTTGGCGACTTCGTCGCCGTGAACGAAGTGAGCTTTGAGGCGCGGCGAGGGGAGATCATGGGATTCCTCGGGCCCAACGGCGCGGGGAAGTCGACGATGATCCGCATCTTGTGCGGCCTCCTGCGCCCGAGCGGCGGCCGCGCGGAAGTCGCAGGCTTCGATGTAGCGCGATATCCTGAGCGCGTGCGCGAGAGCATCGGCTACATGTCGCAGAAGTTCTCGCTCTACGGCGATCTCTCGGTGATGGAGAATCTGCGCTTCTTCGGCGGCGTCTACGGGGTCAAAGGCACGCGTCTTGACGAGCGGCTCAAATTCGCCATCGACATGGCTGGCCTCACTGGCCGGGGGGATGCGCTCGTTACCGACCTCTCGGGCGGTTGGAAGCAGCGTCTCGCGCTCGGCTGCGCCGTGCTGCACGAGCCGGCGATCTTGTTCCTCGACGAGCCGACTTCGGGCGTCGACCCGGAGTCGCGCCGCCGCTTCTGGGACCTCATCTACGCGCTCGCGGGCGAGGGCGTCTGCGTCGTCATCACCACGCATTACATGGACGAAGCGGAATATTGCAACCGCATCGCCCTGATCAATGGCGGCAGGCTCGCGGCGCTCGGCAGTCCCAGCGAGCTCAAACGCAGCGCGATCCACGGCCAGATCCTTCTCGTCGAGGGCGACGATCCGGGCGCGATGCTCGAGGCGTTCGAAGGCGCGCCCCCGGTGCGCGACGTCGCGCCGTTCGGCTCATCGCTGCACATCACCGTCGACGATGCCGCGGCTGATCTCTCGGCGATCAAGGCGATTCTCGGCGAGCGCGGGCTCGCCTGGTCTCGTATCGAGCCGATCAAGCCGACGCTCGAGGACGTGTTCGTGCAGCTCGTGACCGGCGGCGGCGTGGTCGGAGCGGCCCCATGAATTTGCGCCGCGTCCGGGCGATCGCCAAGAAGGAGATCATTCAGGTCTGGCGCGATCCCCGAAGCCTGATGATCGTGCTGCTGATGCCGCTGATGCAGATGGCGCTGCTCGGCTATGGTGTCAATCTCGACATCAAGCACGTGCCGATCTGTGTCTTTGACCGAGAGGGCAGCCAGCAGAGCCAATCGCTCATGAAGGCGTTCCAAGCCTCGCCTTATTTCCAGATCGTCGAGGCGGAGACTGATTACGATGCGGTCAAGCGCGCGATCGACGAGGGCCGCTGCAAGATGGCGGTGGTCGTCCCGCCGGACTTCTCGCAGGACCTCGCTGCGACGAATTCCGCCTCGGTGCAAGCAATCCTCGACGCCACCGACGACAACACCGCCAACATCGCGCTCGGTTATGCTCAGTCAGTCATTGCTTCGTACTCCAGCGCCGTGCAATTGCAGCGGGCGCAGAGCCTCGGGCAGCCGCCTCCCGTCGTTCCGGCCGTGGCGCAATACCGCGTATGGTTCAACGAAGACCTCGTCAGCCGCGACTTCATCATTCCGGGCGTCGTCGCGCTCGTTCTGGCGCTCGTCGGCGCCCAACTGACCTCGCTCACCATCTCGCGCGAGTGGGAGCGGGGCACGATGGAGGTGCTGGTGTCGACTCCGGTCACCCGCATGGAGCTGATGACGGGCAAGATCCTGCCCTATTTCTTCATTGGCCTCCTCGATGCGGCGCTCTGCCTGGTGATTGCCGTCTTCTGGTTCGAGGCGCCGTTTCGCGGGTCGGTCTGGACGCTCTTCCTTACGACGTCGCTGTTCCTCGTCGTCGTGCTTGGCCTGGGCTACTTCATTTCGGCGAGCATCCGCAGCCAAATCGGCGCCAGCCAGATCGCGCTCGTCGTCACGCTCCTGCCGACGACGCTTCTGTCGGGATTTGCCTTTCCGATCGATCAGATGCCGACGGCGATCCAGGCGATCACCTTTCTCGTCCCTGCGCGCTACTACTTCACGATCCTGAAGTCGGTGTTCCTGAAGGGGAGCGGACTGGCCGATTTGGCCAGCCCGATCGCGGCCCTGACTCTCTACGCCGCAGTCGTAGCGTTTCTCGCCGCGCGCGCTTTCCGCAAGATGCTTGGGTGAGGCTGTGTGGGGGCGCATCTACAATCTCATCCTGAAGGAATTCCTGCAGCTCGGGCGGGATCGTCAGGCTCGCTTTCGCCTCATCATTCCGCCGCTGATTCAAATGATCATCTTCGGCTACGCGGCGACATTCGAAGTCTATGACGTGTCGACCGCGGTCCTCGATCTCGACCACAGCCAGGAGAGCCGCGAGCTGATCTCCCGTTTCGCCTTCAGTGGGCGTTTCCGCATCGTCGAGATCGCCAAGATGCCGTCCGACATCCGCAAGGCGATCGACCATTCCGACGCCGTCGTCGCTGTCGTCATACAGGCGGGCTTTGCCGAACAATTGCGCAAAGGAAACTCGGTGCCGGCGCAGATCATCGTCGACGGCACGAACTCCAACACCGCGTTGATCGCGCTCGGTTACGTCAATCAGATCGTCACGGCCTATGCACGGGATCAAGCGCAGGATCTCGCCCGCCGTCTGCACGCCGCCCAGCCGCCGCCGCCCGACGTGACGCTCGAACCACGGCCCTGGTACAATGTCGACTATAACAGCCGCTGGTTCTTCGTCCCCGGCGTGATCGCGACGCTGACCCTCGTAATGGTCGTCAACCTGACGTCCTTCGCAGTGGTGCGCGAGCGTGAAGTGGGCACGCTCGAACAGATCATGGTCACGCCGATCCGGCCGCTCGAGTTCATTCTCGGCAAGACCATCCCTTTCTTTTGTGTCGGGCTGGCGCTCACAGCCCTTGTGGCGGGCGCGGGCACGCTCTGGTTCCAAATCCCCTTCGTCGGCAACCCGTTCGTGTTATTGCTCGGCACTTCGCTTTATCTTCTCAGCGTGCTGGGAATAGGCCTGCTGATTTCGACGGTCTGCATGACCCAGCAGCAGGCGTTTGCGACGAACTTCTTCGTCATCAATCCGGCCTTCATCCTCTCCGGCTTCAGCTTCCCGATCGCGACCATGCCTGTGTTCATGCAATGGCTCTCGACCATTGATCCGATGAGCTACTATCTCATCGTCATCCGGGGGACCTTCCTGAAAGGAGTGGGACTCGGCGTGCTGTGGCCGCAGATGCTGGCGTTGACCGGACTTGGCGTGGCGCTCCTGGGCCTCAGCGTTCTGCGCTTCCGCAAATCGCTGGATTGATTTTCTGGCCCGGCCGGGGCAATGGCGGGGTTCGCGCTGGCGCCGGGGCAGGGGGCATGAACATGGTTCGTTCTATTTTGCTGGGGGGAGCGGCGTTCGCTGTCGCGCTCGCAGCATCTGGCTCGGCGAATGCACAGACGACATCCGCGCATACGAAGCGCCCTGATTACCACCACGCGAAGCGCCCCAGACCGGCGCCCGAGGGGCGACAGATCACCGTGCATAAGGCGATCCCGTCCTACCTCACCCTTGGGCCCGGCGCGGCGGAAGTCGGTTACGGCAACAATTACGTGACCGACACCTTCAATCAGCCGTCTCCCGTCGAGGGCACCTTCGCCGGCTACCGCGGACGCGAGCGCCTCGTTGATCAATACGGCGTCCCCGGCGCGGCCCTGTTCCGGTTCTGACTTTCGTCGCGCATGACGAAGGCTTCCTGGAAGCGACATTGCGCCGATTGCTCTTCTAAAAATGAGGTCGTGACATGAAACTCGCCGGCGAAGTCGCCGTCGTCACCGGAGCCGGCCGCGGGATCGGCCGGGCGATCGCGCAGGCGCAAGCCAAGGGAGGCGCGAGGGTGGCTCTGCTGGCGCGAACGGCGGCCGAGATCGAGGGTGTGGCGAAAGCCATTGCCGCGGACGGCGGGGTCGCGCGCGCTTTCGCCGTCGACATTGTCGACCTCGACCAGGTCACGCAGACGTTCGCGGCCATCGAAGGCGATTTCGGTCCGGTCAGCCTGCTCACCAACAACGCCGCCGCTTTTGCCGCGATCGGCCCGATCTGGACGGTCGAGCCGGGCGCCTGGTGGCGCGATGTCGAGACGAATATCCGCGGGACCTTCAACTGCTGCCGGGCAGCGCTTCCGGCGATGATGGCCCGCGGCCGCGGCCGTATCATCAATATGACCGGCGGCGGCACGGCGACCTCCTTTCCCAACGGCTCCGGCTATGCGACGAGCAAAGCTGGCCTCCTGCGCTTCACCGAATGCGTCTCGGACAGCCTGGCCGGCAGCGGCGTGCTCGTCTTCGCGATGGACCCGGGCCTGGTCAGAACCGCGATGACCGAATTCCAGCTCATGAGCGAGGCCGGCCAGACCTACCTGCCCAATATCCCGCGCCTGTTCGAGGCGGGGATCGACGTGCCGCCGACGCTCGCGGCCGGCCTCAGCGTCGAAATCGGCTCCGGACGATTCGACAGGCTCGCGGGGCGCATGCTGATGGCGGCCCGCGGCGACCTCGATCTCGACGCCGCCGAGATCGATGCGATAGTCGCTGCGGATCTGCGCAGTCTTCGGGTGAACGGCATGCCGCCGGAAGGGCCCCACACGCCGTAGCCGGCGCGGCTGCGGCCTAATCCGCCGTTTCTTCAGGCCGCGGGGAACAGCAACTCGACTGCCACCTCGAACCCCGGCGGGTCCAGCTTCGCCAGTCCGTTCGACAGGACGCGCGTCTCGATGGCGTCGCCCCGACCACGCTTGTGATGAATGACGACGCGTCGCTCGGGGTCGAGGATAAGGTAATGCTCAAGGCTCGGCAGCGAGAAATAGCCGCTGAGCTTGCGGCCGTGGTCGATCGCCGCCGTGCTCGGCGAAAGAACCTCGACGACAATAATGGGATCGTTGATTGTCTGGGCATCTGCCGGCGGGCGAGGTCCGCAGAAAACCAACGAGTTCGGGCTGAAAGCTCGTCCTGGCGTCAATCGTCACTGTTACGCCGTCCGGGTAAACCCGGCAGGGCAGGCCTGCACTTCGAACCGCGCCGCGCAGCGCCGTGTAGACCTCGCCTTTGGTATCGGCGTGCGAAACTCGCTCCGGCGACATCATCACCGGAACACCGTCATGCAATTCCCAACGCCCGTCTCTCCCCTCCGCCCAGAGAAGGAACTCGTCGGCAGTCATTTGCTTTAGCGCCGTGGACATTGAGCTATCAAACCGAATGGCCGGAACGCGGAACGACAGTATACGGCCCGCGCTGAAGCCAGACAATTATGCAGGCGCAAATTGCAACTGTGGGCCTCGGCGAGTCCCGCTACGCCGGGCGAACACATGCCCTGCTCAACAAAAAAACGCGGTCACCGGCCGCAGCGAACGATCGCGGCTCAGTTCATCGTCGGGATGCTGAACTGCGCCCCGTCCTTGATGCCCGAGGGCCAGCGGGCGGTGACGGTCTTGGTGCGGGTGTAGAAGCGGAAGGAGTTCGGGTCCGTGCTGATTCAAGTCGCCGAAGCCCGAATGCTTCCAACCGCCGAAGGTGTAGTAGGCGACCGGCACGGGAATCGGCACGTTGACCCCGACCATGCCGACCTTGACGCGGCTGGCGAAATCGCGAGCCGCGTCGCCGTCGCGGGTGAAGATGGCGACGCCGTTGCCGTATTCATGATCGTTGCAGAGGCCGAGCGCCTCGGAATAGTCGTGCGCGCGCACCACCGACAGCACCGGTCCAAAAATCTCCTCCTTGTAGATGCGCATGTCCTTCGTTACCTCATCGAAGAGACAGCCGCCCATGTAGAAGCCGTTCTCGTAGCCCTGCATCCGGAAGCTGCGCCCGTCGACGACGAGCTTCGCGCCCTCGCTGACGCCGAGTTCCACGTAGCCCCGCACCTTCTCGAGCGCCGCCTTGGTGACGAGCGGGCCGTAGTCGGCGCTCGCGTCGGTCGAGGGGCCGATCTTCAGCGATTCGACGCGCGGGATGAGGCGCTGCATGAGTTCGTCAGCCGTCTTCCGGCCGACCGGCACCGCCACCGAGATCGCCATGCAGCGCTCGCCGGCCGAGCCGTAGCCGGCGCCGATCAGCGCATCGACCGTCTGGTCCATGTCGGCGTCCGGCATCACCACCATGTGGTTCTTGGCGCCGCCGAAGCATTGCACGCGCTTGCCGCTCGCGGTGCCGCGCGAATAGATGTAGTGGGCGATCGGCGTCGAGCCGACGAAGCCGATCGCCTGGATGTCCGGGTCGTCTAGGATGGCGTCGACCGCTTCCTTGTCGCCGTTGACGACGTTGAGGATGCCCGGAGGACCGCCCGCTTCGACGAAGAGCTCGCCGAGCCGCATCGGCACGCCCGGATCGCGCTCGGAAGGTTTCAGGATGAAGGCGTTGCCGCAGGCGATCGCCGGCGCGAGCTTCCAAAGCGGGATCATCGCCGGGAAGTTGAAGGGGGTGATGCCGGCGACAACCCCGAGCGGCTGGCGCATCGAATAGAGATCGATGCCGGGGCCGGCGCCGTCGGTATATTCGCCCTTCATCAGATGCGGCGCGCCGAGGGCGAATTCAACCACTTCGACGCCGCGCTGGATGTCGCCCCGGGCGTCGGCGATCGTCTTGCCGTGCTCTCGCGCCAGACAGTCGGCGAGCTCGTCGTTGTTCCTGGCGATGACGTCGATGAATTTCATCAGGACGCGGGCGCGGCGCTGCGGGTTCATCGCCGCCCAGGCGGGCTGGGCGGCCGCGGCGTTTTCGACCGCCTGGCGCACCTCAGCCTTGCCGGCGAGCGCCACATGCGCGCGGACTGTGCCGTCCATCGGCTGGAAAACTTCGGCCGTCCGTCCCGATGCGCCGGCGACATGTTTGCCGCCGATGAAATGGCCATACTCGATCATGGGCTCCGCTCCCTTTCGCTTGGGGCCTGTTGAAGTCTATATGCGCCCTCACTTTGTGCACAGCAATGGCGGCAGACGGGCAAAGGCTGTGCTGGAATTGAGAGCAAAGCGACGAAACAATCAAAGAACCGTAGGCGCGGGCTAACATAAGCCAAGATCCGGGCCGAAAAAATGTGGGACATCCTCGGCGGCCCGTGCGTTGAAATCGGGGCGAGGCGGCGGGGTCCGATGGCCCCCTTAGCCGCGGAGAATTATGTGCCCAGGAAGGATTTGATCCGATGCCCGACAAAGCCCTCGACCCAGTGGAATGGGAACTCGTTCGCGCCGATATCGCCATGGAGAAAGCGCGCCTGAAGGCGAATGGCGACTGGGCCAAATGGGAAGACTTCCAGGCGCAGTCGAACGCCATGCGCGCCGGCTATGCCGGGCGGGCTGGTTGGATGGCGCGCGCTATGACGGCGCGGTCGATCATGGCCGAGGAGGAGCGCGTCGCCTTGTGGTGGGCCGTCCGAACCCCGGAGCTTTCGGGGCTGAGAGGGCCTCCACGAAAGCCCCGGCGGCGCGGCTGGCCGCTTCGCTGAGCGCTGTGTCCGGGCGGTGGCATTGTCACAGGCGCAGCTCGTAGAGCAGCATCAACTCGATGTAGAATGAGCGCTCGACAGCGAGGCGGGCGCGGAAACCGGCTTCATCGATCAGGCGGCCAAAGAGGTCGAGATCGGAATCCGACGACACCATCACGTAAAGGCGGCCATCGGGCTTGAGTCGCTCGCGGGCCTGGACGAACAAGCCTGCGACATTGCGATATTGCGGACCGGCGTGCCATCCGCTATCGGCGAGATCGCGTGGTTCGCCGGCGTGTTTGGGCGGACTCGAGAGAATCACGTCGAAGACGGGGCGGGACGGAACTTCGGCGAGAAGATCCATGCGGGCCGCCGTGACGCGGTCGCCAAAGCCGTTCGCCTCGGCGTTCTCCCGGGCGCAGAGCACCGCATTGGGATTGATGTCGACAGCCAAAACGCTGGCTGCGCCGGCGCGGGCCGCCGCGAGAGCCAGGACGCCGGAGCCGGTGCCGACATCGGCGACGTTTTTGCCTCTCAGATCCAGCCCGTCGATGAATTCGGCGAAATACTCGCTGCTGAGGAAATAGCGGGGATGGAAGACCGTCGGCCGTACCCGGAGGCGAAAGCCGGCCGCGTGGGTGTTCCGGATGTCTCGGCGGTTGAGAACCAGATGATACGAAACGAAAAAAATGAAGCGCCGCATGAGACGGCGGAATGGCCCGTGCGGTGTTCCCGCCCGGTCGAGACCGGTCGCCGACGGGCTGCCGGACGTGACCATGACCTTCGACTGCGAGTTTTGGCGCATGTCAGGCGTCCTTGTCAGTGCGGACCCGGCCGAAGCCCGCCACGCACTCCAATAGTTATGCCGGGCCGGGGTTCCGATGAAAACGGCTGCCGAGCGTTGGAATGTCCGAGGAGGCGGGCTGCGGGTCGCGGGCGCCCTGGCGGCGCCACTCGCGCCCCGGGTGGAGATCTAAGAGGGCCTCGCATTCGTTCCTACATTGGTGGCGCATATGGATGAGGCGGCTGGATTTTGCCAGACACCCGTCCGTCGGCCCGGATTGGAGAGATGCCATGCTCAAGAACATTGCCTGCTTCGGCCTTGCCGCCGTCGCCATCGCCGCCTCGCCCTCGATTGCGCTTGCGCTGCAGGGCGACTCATCGTCATGGGGCACTGAAGATTCAGGCCCAATCGTCCCAACGCAGACCCTGACGCCCCGCGACCGCTCCTGGAACTTCGACAACGAGGCCCTGAACCGGGCGATAGCCGGATCGGAGTGGGTCAGGGAACATTCCGGGGCGAGCCCATATCCTTGGCCCCGTTGATCGGGGCCGCTCGCCAGGGGCAAATCAGCCGCTCAGGTGCTCAGGTTCGATTTCATCGGTATCCTCTTGACCAGCCGTCTGCGTATTATCGACGGGAGAATCCCGCGCCCTTGTGACTGGGGCGCCGCCAATCGCGCAAAAGTTGGCGGAACCGGGATGAGGGAGGGAGTCCGTGCGCACGATCAAGGGACCAGCGCTGCTCATCGCGCAGCTTGCGAGCGACCGGGCGCCATTCAACAGCCTGTCCGGGATCGCCAAGTGGGCGGCGAGCCTGGGCTACAAAGGGCTGCAGCTGCCGAGCTCGGACGCCCGCTTCCTCGACCTACGCCGTTGCGCTGAAAGTCAGACCTACGCCGACGAGATCACGGGGACATTGAAAGAGCATGGCCTTGCGGCCACCGAACTGGTGACCGCCCTTCAGGGCCAGCTCGTCGCCGTGCATCCTGCGTATGACGCCTTCTATGACGCTTTCGCGCCGTCGAGCGCGCGTGGGAATCCCGCGGCGCGTCAGGCCTGGGCGGCCGGGCAGATGAAGATCGCCGCCGTCGCGGCGCAGCGCCTGGGTCTCAAGGTCGTGCAGACGTTCAGCGGGTCGTTCGCCTGGCCCTACGTCTACCCTTGGCCGCAGCGCCCAGGTCCTCTGATCGAATCGGCTTTCAGCGAGCTCGCCCGCCGTTGGCTGCCCATCCTCGACGCCTTCGACGAAGCCGGCGTCGACCTTGGGTTTGAGCTCCACCCCTGCCAGGACGTATTCGACGGCGAGACGTTCGAGCAATTCCTCGCCGCGGTCGGCAATCATCCGCGCTGCAACATCAATTACGACGCCAGCCATTTCATCAAGCAGGGGCTGGACTACATCGCCTTCATCGACCTGTACCATGAGCGCATCAAGGGCTTTCATGTGAAGGACGCCGAGTTTCGCCCGACCGGCAAACAGGGCTTTTATTCCGGATACCAGCCCTGGCTGAAGCGCGCCGCCCGGGATCGCTCGCTCGGCGACGGTCAGGTCGATTTCAAGCAGATCTTCTCGAAGCTCGCCGAGTATGATTTCGACGGCTGGGCAGTCTACGAGTGGGAGGATTGCCTGAAACATCCCGAAGTCGCGGCCGCCGAGGGCGCTCCCTTCATTGCCGCTCACATCATTCGGGTGACTGACAGGGCGTTCGACGATTTTGCGGCGACCGGCGCCGAGCGAGATGTCGTGAACCGGATTCTCGGGCTCGCGTGAGACGGCTCGGCAGGGGCGGCGAGCTGCCAGGGTCCGAGTCGGTGTCCCCTTTGCCAGCGAAGGCTTTCGGACGCCGGAATGGACGGCCGCTCTGCGCAGATGTTGGTCGTTCGAGGAGGCCTCGGCGAACCGGCGATATGCCACCCTTTCTGCCCTTCCCCGTCGGCTCCGATACGGGCTGCAAACGCGTCAAAGGCGCATTGACAAGGATTAACGCTGGCCGTAGCCCGTCGGCCCGCAATGAGAACGACGCTCGGGCAAGGCGTGTGAGGGCACGATAAAATCGTCAGTGAAGCAGATTGGAGGCGTTATGGAGCGGATGCAAAAGTGGGTCGGGCGATGCGCCTTGACCCTAGCGGTCCTTGGGCCTCCGGGTTTTGCATCCGGCGCAGCCGACGCCGCGGTCCGCATCGAAGGACAAGTGCAGATCGGCGGCGGCGCAGTCGCGGGCTCGACAGTCAGTCTCTGGGCGGCGAGCGCGGATGCGCCGGCGCGGCTGGCGCAAGTTCAGGCCGACGCCGACGGCCGGTTCGCAATCTCGGTCGACGCGACGCCCAGCGGCGCGTCGAGCCTCTATCTCGTCGCCAGCGGCGGCGCGCCGGCCGTCAACAAGGCCGGCGGCGACACCAAGGGCCTGGACCTCCTGGCGGTGCTCGGGAAAGACCCGCCGCCGAAGGTCGTCCTCAACGAACTCACGACCGTCGCGTCGACGTTCACCAACGCGCGCTTCCTCAAGGGCGAGTCGATCTCCGGCAATCCGCTCGGCCTGAAGATCGCCGCCGGGAATGTGCCGAACCTCGTCGATCCGACGACGGGCGGCTGGGGCAAGGCGCTCCTCGATCCGCTCAACAGCACGCAGAACACGACGCTGGCGAACCTCGACACGCTCGGCTCGCTCATCACGGCCTTCGCCGCCGGGAGCAACGAGGACTGGCGCGCGCGCTTTCTCAAGGCCGCGACCCTATCCGGAGGCGACGCGCCCACGAACACTCTTGAGGCGATGGCGGACATCGCCCGCGAGTCGTGGGGGGACCCGAAGGACCTCTTTGCGCTGTTCGACGAGGCCTATCCGCAGCCGAAGGACGGCTCCCGCCGGGCCGCGCCCTTCGCGCCCTATCTCTTCTGGGCGCCCGACGACTTCGCCCTCATGCTCGCCTTCGCCGGCGGCGGGATGTACGCCAACGGCCGCTTCATGTTCGACGCGGACGGCGACCTGTGGAGCGGGCAGAACTGGATGCCCGGTTCGCAATCCGGCGTGGTCAAAAGCCTCGGCGGCGGCGTCCTCAAGATGACCCCGAACGGAACGCCGCTCTCGCCGCCGATCACCGGCTTTACCGGCATGGGAATCGACGGGGTCGGCTGGGGGACCGCGGTGACCCGCGACAGGGTTTGGGCCACCAGCTTCAACGGCAAGATCCTGGTCATGGATTTCGACGGCAAGCCGGTCGCGACCGAGGCGGACTTCCCCTTCAAGGAGGAACTCCACGGCCTGATGGGGATCGGCGTCGCCGAGAATGGCGACGTCTGGATCGCCGACGGTTCGGACGATCAATTGTTGTTCTTCCCCGGCGGCCGCATCAAGGACGGCAAGATCGTCAAGGTCGCGGGACTCGCGTCGCCCTTCGACATCGTCGTCGATCCTCAGAATCGCGTCTGGGTCAGCAACTCGCAGTCCGATACGGTCGTCCGGTTTCCGGCTGACGATCCCACCAAGGTCGAAACCTTCCACGAGGGGCTCTCGGTCCGTGCGCTCGCGATGGACTCCAAGGCCAATGTCTGGGTGGCAAGCAATGTGTCGCGCGACTTTCCGATCCCGAAGGTGCCGAAAGGCGCTTCCATCATGCTGCAGTTTCAACTCATGGGCGCCGCTGCATTCGCCTATCCGAAGAGCACCGGCGTCATCAGCATGATCCGACCGGACGGCGTTCAGCCTGCGCCTGATGGTTTCACCGGCGGCGGGGCGGTCGACATTCCCTGGGGCCTCAACATCGACGGCAACGACGATGTCTGGATCGGCAACATTGGGCCGGTAAATAACGGCGTGGTGTTGATGGCCGGGGTCGACACCAAAGGCCATCCGCTCGGCACGAAGACCGGCGATGTCCTTCATGTGTTTCGGAGCGGCAGCATCCAGTTGCTCACCGACGTGGCGATCGACCCGGCAGGCGATGTCTGGGCGGCGAACAACTGGAATCATCCGAAAGCGGCGATGGCCAGCGCACCCGACCCCCGTTTCTCGACTTGGGGCGGCGGGTCAGGTCTGACTGTCATTTACGGCGCGGCCGCCCCGGTGAAGCCTCCGCGCATGGGCGTTGTGAAGGGGTATTGACGAGGCCGCACATGCTTTGGCTAGGACAACCGCTTCGCGATGCCTGCAACCTTTGTAGGTCGGCTCTCCCGCCCAATTGAGACGTACGGCTGCCCGGCCCGTCGGGTCCGCTAAGCGTCGATATGAGACGTCGCCTCTGCGCATAGGAGCCAAGCACTCCCTTCGGGCTGTCGCGGACGAGACGCCGCCGCGGCGGCCACGACCGACAGGCCGGACTGGTTTCGGGGCGGCGCCCTTGAAGGTCAACATTGTCTTGACGAGACGCCGGCCTTTGTTCTATCTTTGTTCTCGACCTCTTCGCGGAGTACGCTCCTTGTCCGGCCCTTTAGAGTTGGTTTCGATCAGGCAGAATCGTTTTCCGTCACCCGCGGGCTTGACCCGCGGGTCCATGGATCAAGCCCGGCGAGGACGGATCCGGATGGGTCAACCTGATCGGAACCCGCGCTAGAATCCGCCGCAAGCCTTGGCCGTCATTGCTCAAAGCGAGACGGTGCGGGCCGCGAAATATCGATCGCAATTTTTTTGGCCTTGATTGCCCGTAAGCTCTTGATAAGTCCGAGTTCCGCGCCAGGAATTGCAATTTTTGGCAAGGAATTGCAGGTTTCGGAAGGGATTGTTGAAGGAATCTGCAAGGATTGGAACCGTTCGGAAGACTTCTGCAATCCCTCCAACGCCGGCAGCCCGGGAGCCGCACGGCAGGGAAGGGAACTCGCAAATCCCCGGCGTGTCACCCCCGCGCAAGCGGGGGTCCAGGGCCGCTGCCGCTCCCGTTGATCTTCAGCGCCCGCCGCTCTGGATCCCCGCTTGCGCGGGGATGACACTCGAGTTGCGCCAGCCAGCGCGACCGGAAACGGCGCCGCAACTCTTTGAAGTGAGCGGCCAGGACGCGAGCCAACTCTATCCGGTCAACCGCGAATAGGCCGCGGCCAAGGCGAAGATGATCGAACCGTAGAGGATCTGTTTGATCGGCTCGGGCGAATCGAGAAGGGTCAGGAGTCCGTCGAGCACCGTCAGGATCAGGGCGCCGACGATCGTGCCGGAATAGCCGCCGCGGCCGCCGAAGATCGAGGTGCCGCCGATGATGACCGCAGCGATCGAAGGCAGGAGGTAGGTAGCGGCCAGGCTGAGATCGGCGGAATTGGTGTGGCCGACGAGGACGAATCCCGCGATCGACGCGAGGAGCGCGCAAATCATGTAGTCGATGAGGAGGAGCCGCCACACGCGCACGCCGGCCAGCCGGCAGCCCTCGCGATTGTCGCCGATCGCGTACAACAGGCGGCCGAAGCCGGTTTGCTTGAGCGTGACCACCACCAATGCCGCAATCGGCAGCCATAAGAATACGTCGAGAGGAATGAGGCCGCCAAGGCGATCGGATCCGATGGCGTGGATGAAGTCGGGCACGATCGAGCGCTGCGACAATATCCTCTGGCTGTAGACGATGATGATGCCTTCCGTCATGAGCCCGGTGCCGAGAGTCATCACCAGCGGCTGAACGCCGAGAAGAGCGACGCCGACGCCGTTGATCGCTCCGACCGCCAGCCCCAGCCCGAGGCCGATCGCGACCGCCGTGACATCGCCGAACTTCAGCGCCGTCGTCGTCATCAGGAAGGCAGAGCCGGTGGCGACGCTGACGACCGAAAGATCGATCCCTCCGGTCAACATCACCATGGTCTGTCCCGCGGCAAGAATGCCGAGCGGCGCCGCGAACAGGAGGGTGTTCGACAGCCACACCGGATTGACCGTGCCGGGCTTCATGATCTCGACGATCGCGATAAACAGCAGGAGCAGCAGGACGAGAGCGACGATGGTGTTGCGCTGAAACCAAAGCAGAAGGCTGCGAGCCTCGAAGCGAGGGGGCCGGGCGGAGGCGTCAGCAGGACCGTTCATTTGCGGTCTCTGAGCGAGGTCGCCAGGCCGCCCGCCATCACCACCAGAACGATCAGCGTTCCCTGGATCACCTGGCCGAAATTGGGGTCGATATTCAAGAAGATCAGGTCGGCAGGAATGAGGGTGAGCACAAAAGCGGCGATGACCGGCCCGGTGATTCCGCCGCGCCCTCCCGTCAGGCTCACCCCGCCGATAACGACGGCAGCCAGTCCGCTCAGGGTATAGAGGACGCCTGCGTGCGGAGAGCCGATGCCCGTCGTCATCGTCAAGCCGACGCCGCCAACCGCGCTGAACAGGCCGCCGACGACATAGGCGATGACCCGGGCGAGCTCGACATTGACGCCGCTTCGAAACGCGGCGATCCGATCGCTGCCGGTGGCGTAGATGCGCAGACCGGTTTTCGACCGGCGAACCGGAATCCATACCACGGCCAGGGAGACGACCAGCAGAACCAGCGAATTGGACAGCCATTCGGTGACGAGCGTGCCGGTGCCGAGATTGAGGAATGCGTCAGGGGCGCCGCCACCGGGCTTCTCCAGGATCAGGAGCGCCACGCCGCCCCAGATAAAGCCGGTCGTCAGCGTCACGATGACGTCGGGGACGCGAGAGAGGACGACGAGGAGCCCATTGATCGCCCCGATCGCCGCGCCTGCCGCCAGGATCGCCACGGCAAGCAAAAGCGCCTCGCCGAAGCTGGCGTGTTTCATTGTGCTCGCCGCCAGCACGTTTGCGACCGCGATGACGGATCCGATCGAGAGATCGATTCCGCCCGAGATCACCACCACGGCTTGCGCCGCGGCGGCGCAGGCCAAGGGCAATGCGGCCATCGCGACCGATTGTGCGTCGAACGAATCGAACGCGGGATGGATCGCCACGGTGGCCGCCAGGAAGACGATCAACAGCGCCGGCATGCCGAACAGCGCCGGATAGGCGGCCAGGGCGCCCCTGAGTTTGCCGATAAGGCCCGAGCCTCGGCCCGGCGCCACGAGGACCGGGGAGGGAGCGTCAGGGGATGGCGATGTCAGGCCCGGCCCTCGGCGCGGGGCGGCCATGCCTTGCGTGACGCCGACGCCCCGTGCGACGCCCAGACCATGCGCGGCGCGCAGCAGGTTTCCCTCGTCCGCCTCGCGGGCCGGCATCTCAGCGACGATTTCGCCGCCGAACACAACAATCGCCCGGTCGCAAACCAGGCCAATTTCTGAAAGCTCGGACGTGAACAGCAGCACGGACGACCCGCCGTCCGCCATCTCACGCAGCAACCGATAGATCTGATGCTTGGTGCCGACATCGATGCCACGGGTTGGATCGAAGCAGAGAAGGGTTTGAAACCCGGTCGCGATCCACCGTGCGATCACGACCTTCTGCTGGTTGCCGCCGCTCAGCCGGCGCAGTTCGGACCCTGCGCGGGCGTCGATCTGCAGCCGCTTGACGGCGGCGGCGACGCGCTGGCGCTCGCTATGGGCGCGAATCAGGCCCCAATTCGACGGGTTGCGGACAAGCGGCAAGGCGACGTTCTCGCGGATCGAGCGCTGTGGCAGGAGGGCCTGAAGCCGATTCGCCGGGACCAGCACAAGACCCGCCGCGATCGCGTCGCCGGGGTGGCTCAGCTTCAACTTTCGGCCGCGGGCGACGATCTCACCGCCGTCGCTGCCGCACACCCCCGCGATGCAGTCGAACAGCTCCTGCTGCCCCTGCCCCTCGAGCGCCGCAACACCGAGAATCTCTCCCGCCCGAAGGCTGAAGGACACGTTCCTGAGCCTGCGGCCGTAGCAGAGATCGCGGACCTCGAGCGCCACCGGCTCCTCAGCTATTCGGCGATCTGTTCGCCCGGACGCAGCCTCGGCGGGGCCGGATTTCACCGTTTCCACGCCGAGCATCAGCGAGACGATTCGGTCTTCGCTTCCTCGGGCGGCGTCCGTGACGCCGACAGAGACGCCATCGCGCAAGACCGTGGCGCGATCGCAGAGCGCGGCGACCTCGGCGATGCGATGAGAAATGAAGATCACCGAATTGCCGCGCTCGCGCCAGCGCCGCACGACGGCGAAGACATGCTCCGACAGGTCCGCCGGGAGCGCGGCCGTGATCTCGTCGAGCATAAGCACGATCGGATCGGAGGCCAGCGCGCGCGCCAAATCGATGAGGCGCAAAATCGGATAAGGAATGTCCCGCACCAGCTCGGCAAAGTTGAGGTCCGCTATTCCGAGGTCGTTGAGATGGCTGCGCACGCTCGCGAAGGCGACATCGGCCAGTCGCATGTTCTGGCCGACTGTCAGGTCGGGAACGAGCGCCGGATCCTGGTAGACCGAGACGATTCCGGCTCGACGCGCTCCGGCGGGGGAGCGAAACGTCCGTACGGCGCCGTCGACCGTTATGGTTCCGCCGTCCGCCGGGAAGACGCCGGTGAGAAATCTTGACGAGCGTGCTCTTGCCCGCGCCGTTCGCTCCCATCAACGCATGAATCTCGCCGCGCGAAACTGTCAGCGTCGCCGACCTGAGCGCGACGACGGAACCGAATCGCTTGGCGAGATCGCGGACCTCGAGAAGCGGCGCCGAATCGTTCATCGGCGCGGCCCGACGTCTGCTCGCATCATATCAGTGATTGCGCGCCCCATCGTATCGACGAAAGTGACCAGACGATTGCAGTATGATCGATGGGGGAAGCGCCGGCGACGAACGCCGGCGCCAAAGCTGCTACTCGCCCGGACCCTTGCAGGCCTTTTCCTGTGCGGCGGTGAAGTGGCCGTAATCCTTCTCCGGGCCATAGACAGGATCAGTCGGCGCGACGTTCGGATCGTAGAGCGCCTTCAACTTTTCCACGTTTGCGTCAGTTGTGTTGTCGTACCAGGCCGTCGGAACCGTCGTCACCTTGTCCCGCGGCTTTTTCTGCAGGACATCGAGGGCGACAACCAGTCCCGCGGCGCCGATCGCCGGCGAGTTGCTGACGGCGACGCCGACCAACCCATCCTTCTTGTAGTCGATCAATTGCTTGATGAAGCCGTTGTTGTCGGCGCCGACGAACGGGACAAACGGCTTGTTTGCGGCCTTGATCGCCTCGATCACCGTATAGTCGATGCCGGAGGTCCACACGCCGTCGAAATGCTTGCCCGAGGCCAGCATCGCCGACATCTGCTGCGCGGCCTTCTCGTTGGACCAGTCCATGAAAGTCGTCGCCACGACCTTGATCCCGGGGTAATCCTTCAGAACCGCATCGAAACCCGTCTGCCTGACACTATCGCCAGGCGCTCCATCGATGCCGCGCATTTCATAGACGTCGCCCTTGCCCTTCAACTGATCGAACAGCCACTTGGCGCCGACCTTGGCATAGGCCACCTGGTCGCCGGTCACGATATAAGCTTCCGGAGCGCTGACAGGCTGGTCCGCCGCAACGACCACGATCCCCTTCTCGGCCGCCTGCTTGATGACGCCGTTGAGCGCCTTCTCGTCCGACGGGTTTATGATGATTGCATTGACGCCCGCCGAAATCAGCGTGCGCAGATCCGCGATCTGTTCGGAAGGCCCGGCCTCGCGATTGGCCAGGACGATCTTCGAAACCAGGCCCGAAGCCAGCGCTTCGGCCTTGATCGAGCAGACGAATTCTTCGCGCCAGCTATTGCCGATATGAGTATTGGAGACCCCGATGACGAACTGCTCCGCGGCGCTGGCGCCAGGCGCTGTCGCCCCCATGGCCGCGAGCAAAGAAAGCGCGGCGATCCCGCTAAGGCGTTTCATTCTATCCTCCCACATTCGTCGTTGGCGCAGCCGAGAGGCTGCATTCCCTTGTATCCCACGCCGTAGCGCATTTAGTGTTGCCGAAGCCGATGAACAGCGACTTGTCAAATCAGGCGAGCCGTTCGGCGGCGCCAGCGAGCATGGCTTTCTAGCCCTTGGCTCGTGGCGTCGGGCATTGTGACGCAAATCAGACATCATTGCAATTGCTGGCGCGGGGAGCCCTCGACGTTCAAGGAACTGACAACACGGCAGGTTCTGGACAGGGGACCAATATACGGTGAATCCGCCATGAGCGTTGTGTGCGCCGATTGACAGCGAGGTTCGAATGGAAGCGATGGACCAGACAGGACTTGCTGAGTGACGACGGGCCAATCCACTGCAGCGCCCTTCGATGTCGCGATTATCGGCGGCGGCATAAACGGCTGTGGCATCGCCCGCGATGCGGCCGGCCGTGGATGGTCGGTGTTCGTTTGCGACAAGGGCGATCTGGCCGGCGCAACCTCGAGCGCATCGACGAAGCTCATTCACGGCGGCCTCCGCTATCTCGAATATCTGGAATTTCGTTTGGTTCGAGAGGCGCTGGCCGAGCGCGAGATCTTGTGGCGGATCGCGCCGCATATCGTTTGGCCCGTGCGCTTCGTATTGCCGCTTCACAAGGGCTTGCGTCCGGCATGGCTGCTGCGACTGGGCCTGTTTCTCTACGATCATCTCGGCGGGCGGCGGCTGCTGCCGCCGACGAGGGCGGTGCGTCTCGACCGGGAAGCCGCTGGTCAGCCGCTGAAACCTGAATTTGTACGCGGATTCGAATACTCGGATTGCTGGGTCGAGGATTCGCGTCTTGTCGTGCTCAACGCGATGGACGCTCTTGAACTGGGCGCCACGATCGTGCCGAGGACGCGGTGCCTTACCGGGAGGAGGGAAGACGGCGTCTGGAAATTGACGCTCCGGGACGAGAAGACCTCGCGCCTTTACGAAATCAGGGCGAGTACGCTCGTGAACGCGGCGGGACCGTGGGTCAACGATGTCTTGACCAGTACCTTAGCTTGCGAAGCGCCCGCCCCCGTCCGCCTCGTCAAGGGCAGCCACATTGTCGTGCCCAGCCTCTATTCGCACGATCATTGCTATATATTTCAGAATTCTGATGGCCGTGTCTTCTTTGCGATCCCGTTTGAAAGCAATTTCACGCTGATCGGGACGACGGACCTGGATTACGCCGGCGACCCGGATGCGGTGGCGGCGACCGAGGACGAGATCGCCTACCTCTGCGGCGCTGCGAGCGAATATTTCGCCGCCCCAGTTGCGCCCGACCAGGTCAAATGGACCTATTCGGGCGTCCGCCCGCTCTACGACGATGGCGCTTCCGCCGCCCAGGCCGCAACCCGGGACTATGTCCTCAAGCTTGACGGAAAAGCTGGCGAGCCGCCGCTGCTCAGCGTCTTCGGCGGCAAGATCACCACTTATCGTCGCCTGGCGGAATCCGCTCTGGCGATGCTCGCGAGGCACTTGCCGCCGCCGCGCCGCGCAACCGGCTGGACTGGCCGGGAACCGCTGCCGGGAGGGGATTTTCCGATGCAGGGATTTGCCGCGTTAACCGACAGCACTCGCCAACGCTACCCTTTCCTCGGGGAAGAGACGGTTCGCCGCCTGGCGCGCGCCTATGGGACGCGGGCGACACAGATTCTGAACGGGGCCAAATCTCTTGCCGACCTCGGCAAGATCTTTGGCGCCGACTTGAGCGAAGCGGAAGTCCGCTATCTCATGCGGGCCGAATGGGCGAGCAGCGCGGAGGACGTCCTGTGGCGACGCACCAAACTCGGTCTACGATTTTCGGTGGACCAGGTCGCCGAACTTGCCGAGTTTATGAATCAGGCGGAGAGCGCGTCGACTATGATCAGTTCTTGAAGACGTGGAGGCGGACGGCCCAGCCTCCGCGAAGGAAAGGCTGTGAGGATCGGGGCAGATGAAGGGACGCGTTCTCGTCATCGATCAGGGCACCACGTCGACGCGCGCCATTGTCTTTGGCGCCGACGCTGCGCCTGTGGCGATGGCGCAGCGGGAATTCCCGCAGATTTTCTCCCGCGAGGGATGGGTGGAGCACGATCCGGAGGACATCTGGCGAAGCGTGCTGGATACCGGGCGCGAGGCGATCCTGAAATCGAACAGCAGCCCCTCCGACCTGGCTGGCGTCGGCATCGCCAATCAGCGGGAAACGACGCTCGTCTGGAATCGGAAGACCGGCGAGCCGATCCATAATGCCATCGTCTGGCAGGATCGGCGCACTGCGCCGCAATGCGCCAGGCTCAAGGCGGAAGGCCTCGAGAACATGGTCTCCGAGCGGACGGGACTTTTGCTCGACCCCTATTTTTCGGCGACGAAGATCGCCTGGCTGCTCGACACCATCGAGAACGCGCGCATGCTTGCCGAGCAAGGCGATCTCGCCTTTGGCACTGTCGACAGCTTCCTTGTCTCGCGATTGACTGGCGGCAAGAACTCACGCCACGGACGCCACCAATGCATCGCGCACGCTTCTTTTGAACATTCATTCGGGCCGATGGGATGAGGAGCTTCTAAGGCTTTTTCACGTGCCGCGCCCCATGATGCCGGAAGTATGCGATTGCGCAGCGGATTTTGGCATGACCGAGGCCGAGCATTTCGGCATGGCGCTGCCGATCCGCGGCGTCGTCGGGGATCAGCAGGGGGCGCTCATCGGTCAAGCCTGCTTCCGGCCCGGGATGATCAAGTCGACCTATGGCACCGGCTGCTTCGTCCTCTTGAACACCGGCGCGAAAGCCGTTGCCTCAGATAACAGGCTGCTGACGACGATCGCCTATCAATGGAAGGGCGAACGAACGTATGCCGTCGAGGGATCGATTTTTTCCGCAGGCGCAACTGTGCAGTGGCTCCGCGACGGATTGGGCATCGTCGCGCAAGCCAGCGAGACCGGCGGCTTGGCGGCGCAGGCCGACCCTGACCAGCGCATCTATATTGTGCCTGCCTTCACTGGACTGGGCGCTCCGCACTGGAACAGCGAAGCGCGCGCGGCCATCCTGGGCCTCACCCGCGGCGCCACCCGAAAGGAGATCGCCCGCGCCGCGCTTGAAAGCGTTGCCTATCAGACGCGCGACCTCATTGCAGTGATGCATGCGGATAGCGGAACTTGGGACAGCGATGGCGCGGTGGTTCGCGTCGACGGCGGAATGAGCGCCAGCGACTGGACCATGCAATTCCTGTCCGACATGCTCGATGCGCCGGTCGACCGGCCGCAAGTGGTCGAGACGACCGCGCTGGGCGCCGGGTTTCTGGCCGGTTGGCAATCCGGGCTCTTTGCCGGCCCAGAGGAATTCGCGAAAACATGGCGATCGGAGCGCCGCTTTACGCCTGGGATGTCGAGTGCGGAGCGCGAATCCCGTTACGCCGGTTGGCGCGACGCGGTTGCGCGCGTTGTCGCTCCTCCCGCGGGTCGGCGACAGTGAAGGTCGTCTTTCGCTGCGATCCGGCGATGCCTGACGCCGATCGCGCGGTTTGGGAGGTCATTTTTCAACGCCGGGTTACGTATTTGCGCCAATTGTGCTCTTCCCTGAAGCCGAGCAGCTCGCGCGCCTTGCGATTGGAGAGCGGCGCTTCGAACTTGCCCATATCGCGCGTCACCGGCGTGTTGGGCGCATGCCTGGCAAGGAACTCGGTGGTCGGCTGGTCGGCGATGATCTCGTCGTTCGTCACGTTGAAGACCTGAAAGCCCAGGCCGTCCTTCTCGATGCACAGATGCACGACCTGCCCCAGATCGCGAGCGTCGATATAGCTCCAGGCGTCGCGTTTGCGGCTCAGAGGTTCGGCGATGTTGCGGGAGAAGCGCTCGTAGTCCTTGGGTTCGGTCACCGCGCCGATCCGAAGCGCATAGACGTCGGCGCCAGTGCGCGTGGCGAAGGCTCTTGCCGTCTTCTCGCCGATCACCTTGGAGAGTCCATAGGTGTCCATCGGATCGACATCGTGATCCTCGTCGACGGGAAAGCTGTCAAAATCGCGGTCGCCTGCGGCGAAGCAGACGCCATAAACTGTCTCGCTCGAGGCTATGATCGCCTTGCGGATTCCCAGTTTGGTCGCCGCCTCGAGGACATTGTATGTCGAGAGCACGTTCGTCGCGAACATGGCGTTGTCCGGTCGCAGCATGATCCGCGGAATCGCGGCGAAGTGCACGACGGCGTCGACGGGCGCGTCGCCCGTGCCGGACCAGACCTCGTCGAAGCCGAAAGGCGTTGAGAGCGCGTTGAAAGTCTCGCCGCTGTCCGTCAGATCGACGATCATGGTGTTGACGCCGGGAAGGTCGAGCGACGCGAGGTCGAGGTTCAGCACCTTGTGGCCGCGCGACAGCAGGTATGGAACGACGTAGCGTCCAACCTTTCCGCTGCCGCCTGTGAAAATGACGCGCTTGCCCATCACTTGCTCCGATCGTGCATTTCCCTGGTTTGATCATTCCGACGTGCGGCAGGCTCGAACGCCGTCGTCGGCCTCGCTCTGGGCCGGGAAAGTCGCCGGAGCGGTTCGCCCGGCACGGGGTGGTGGCGACCGCTTGCGCCCGCCTCGCCGAGGCTCAGGCGAAAATGCCGTATCCAGGAACGGCGTGCCGCTTGACGCTCTCCATGTTGAGGTCGACGCCGATGCCGGGGGCCTCGGACACGGCGATATGTCCGTCCCTGACGATGGAGCCGGACCCGTCGGGGACAATGACGTAGCTGTCCCAGACCTCGCGCTCCTCGAGCGCGTGCCACTCGAGGACGAGGAAATTGGGCACCGCCGCGCAGGTGTGGCAGGTCGCCATGGTGCCGAGCGGCGTCGACACCAGATGTGGCGCGAAAGGCAGGTAATAGACTTCAGCGAGATTCGCGATCTTCTTGCTTTCGGCGAGACCACCGCATTTCGGCACGTCCGGCATGACGACGTCGGCCGCCTGCTGCTCCAGGAGTTCGCGGAAGCCCCATCGCATGTACAGATTCTCCCCGACGCAGATCGGCGTACAACTCCGCGCCCGCACCTGCCGAAGCGCGTCGACATTCTCGGCGGGAATCGGCTCCTCCAGCCAGAGCAGGTTGAACGGCTCCATCTCCCAGGCGATGCGACAGGCGCTGGGGACGTCGTATCGGGCATGCAGATCGATGCATAGATCGATGTCCGGCCCAACCGCGTCACGGACGGCTGCGACCCGCTCGACCATGGACCTCAGTTCGGCGCGGTTCGCTGTATGGTTCGCGGCGTCGAACTTGGCCGGATGGCGCAGATTGTCGATGTCGAACTTGAGCGCCGTGAAGCCTTCCGCCGCCATGCGTCGCGCCCGGGCGGCGCAGCCCTCGGGAGAGCCGGACGCCTCGTCCCCGTCGCCGCAGTCGGCATAGAGCCGTATACGGTCGCGGAACTTGCCGCCGAGCATGCGATAGAGCGGCTGACCCGCGGCTTTCGCGGCGAGATCCCATAGGGCGAGCTCGATGCCGCTCAGCGCGATCAAGAAGACGCCCGATTGCGCGCCGGAGAAGACATGGTTGCGGCGGAGTTTTTCCCAGCAGTATTCGACATTGCGCGGGTCCTCGCCGATCAGTTCCTTCTTGAGTTCCAAGAT
This sequence comes from uncultured Alphaproteobacteria bacterium, assembly GCA_963772555.1. Classification (GTDB taxonomy): domain Bacteria; phylum Pseudomonadota; class Alphaproteobacteria; order Rhizobiales; family Beijerinckiaceae; genus Roseiarcus. Next base: position 77,075 of record CAVYXQ010000007.1, read on the forward strand.
CAGGCCAACGATCGCTGCGGCGCCGGCGTCGGGATTGGCTTCGCCATAGCCCATGAGGCCCTCGTCGGTATCGATGCGCACCAGTGTCGCATGGCCGTGATAGGCGACAACGGCGGTCTTGATGTCGACAATTTTCATATGCCCAAGAACTCCCCTTGTTCTGCCGTTGTTCGTGCATCCCGCCGCCCCGGCGAGGGACCTATATCGTCCCGCCTTTTGCGATGCCCGGAGTCACAACTCCTGACGGGCCTTGGGTTTGCCGTAACGCGCCCAGTAACCGAACATGTCGCCCTTGCCAGCGATTTCCGCCCAGATCAGCGAGGTCAACCGATCGATGGCGACGACATCGTCGGAACTGATCGTCCAGCCGACGCTCCCCGCGTTCTCCTCGACCTCCCGCACCGTCCGAGCGCCGAGAAGCGGAGAACTGACGCCGGGTCGGCTCGTCAGCCATTGCACTGCGAGTTGGGGGACCGTCTTGCCATACTTTTTGGCGATCGGGCGCAGGCCGTCGACGGCGTCAAGCGCGCGTTCGTAAATGCCCGGCTGAAACAACACAGTCGTGCGGCGCTCGTCGCCGTCGGCGAAGACGGTGTCGCGCGATAATGTTCCGGTGAGCAGTCCCTGGGCGAGGCCGCTATAGGGCATGACGCCGATCGTATGCTTGCGGCAATATGGCAGGATCGCCGCTTCGATCTCGCGCCAAAGCATGTTGTAGGGCGGCTGCAGAACGTCGATCGTCCCGTACAAGCGCGCCTCGTCCATCTCTGCAAGCCCGAAGTTCGAGACGCCGATCGCGCGGATCCGGCCGCTCGCGCGAAGGCGCTCCAGCGCTTCCATCGTGGGTCCGACCGGAAAATCCGGATTGGGCCAGTGGACGAAGTAGACGTCGACGTAGTCCGTCCGCAGACGTTTCATCGACCCCTCGAGGGCGCCCTCCAGTTCCCCCGGAGCAAGATGGTTCGGCGCCACTTTGGTCGCGACCACCGCCCGCTGCCGTCGCCCGACCAGAGCATTGCCAACCACCTCTTCCGCGTGACCTTGGCCATAGGCTTCGGCCGTGTCGATGAGGGTAAATCCAAGCTCCAGCGCGCGATGAATGACTCGGATCGAACTCGGCGTCGTCGGCGGCTCCCCAGAACGCGCCGGACATGCCCCATGTGCCCAGCCCGATCTCCGAGACGGAGACCGGCGAAGATCCCAGACGACGCTGCTGCATGCCTGTCCTCCCGTCTCGACCGCGCCGGCGTACCCGCGGGCATGGTCGTGTTACACGCTTATAGTCTTATCCGACAAGTCAGGAACTTGCAACCGCCAAGCTTTGCGAAGCCGGTCGCTACTGGACCTCCGCCGCCTCGCCGATCATCGCGCCAACCGTATTTTTTTCCAGATGCCTGCGCATTGCGGCCTCGGCCCGCTTGGGGTCGCGCGCAGCGAGCGCCTCGTATATCGCCCTGTGCTGCTCGGTTGCGATCGGCAGCGCGTGGGGAGCCTGGTTGCTGATGCGTCGAACTCGCGGTTTGCCACCAGCGAGACGCGTACATGAAACGGTCGAGTATGCGGTTACGGGTGGCCCGGCAGATTTCCATGTGAAACTCGAGATCGAGCTGGAGATAGGCGTCCGGATCCTCCTCGTTGTTCACCATGGCGTCCAATAGCCTCCGAAGTCGGGCGAGATCTTCGTTCGTCAGGCTCCTGGCGGCTCGCGCGGCGGTGGGCGGCTCGAAGATCAGGCGCGCGTCGTGAAGTTCGAGAAGCAATTCCCGAACCTGGGCTTGTGGCAGCCACTCGATGAGCAACGGGCTCAAATAGTCCCACTCGGCGATCGGACGCAGGGTAACCCGACGCCCCTGTGCGATCTCGACCATGTCGAGCGAACTCAAGATCTTCAAAGCCTCGCGCGCGACGGCTCGAGAGACCCCGAATTCCACGGAGATCTGCAGTTCGGAGGGCGCGCGCCCGTCGTGGAACTCGCCATTGGCAATTCGACGCACCAGCACGGCGGCCACTTGCGTTGGCAGAGTGCGGAGCCGGACGTTCATCGGCATGGGAATCGCCTATCGTTGATCGCCACGGGATCGCCTGCGACAGAGGACGCCTTGAAAAGCGGATTCGGCGTCGCTTCATCTTGCCGCAAGCTATGAGTTCCCCGACACGATGAAGTTGATGCGCTCCAAAATTTCTGCGTCGGATCGATCCGCAGGCCAAGCGCTGCACATACCGCGGCCGACGTTTCCGGTCCCGCAATTTCCAGATTGAACCGCCCTGTCCGCGTCATGCCCGACTTCCCTGGGCGCGCGTAGTATCTGGCGGCCACAACGATAATCGGTGTTTTTATATAAACCATTCGCATTGCCGGATGGGCCCTTTTGCCACGCCATCGGCGCCTCGCGTGGAAGCGAGCCTCCTTTTCGCAAAAGCCGCGCTTGACCTCCATTGAATGTCATAGTACCATAACCTATCAGACAAGTCGATAAGTATATAAGCGCGATAAGGTGCAACGCCGTCCCGCCTCGCAGGGGATGGGACTGCGGGGAGGTGCAATGTCTGAAAAGCGTGGGAAGCGGCGCGGTCCGCCTTTATCGAACCGGGGTTCTCCGCGATTTTGGACGTCCGGCATCCGGCGGCGATCGACTTCTGGCGGCCTCGCGATCGCCGGAGACAGTTGCCGTCGAGCGCTTTTGGTTCTGTTCCCGGGTCCGCACGCGCAAAGGCGCAGGGCTGGCCAAACGGGAACGCCCTGACTTTCCCCGTCCCGCAGCGAAACAGCCTGGCGGCGAGAGAAATCAACCATGGCACAAAGGGAGGTAACTATGTTGACGGACAAGCTGTCTAGACGCGGGTTCATCGGAGGGACGGCAGCAGCCTTGGGCGCGAGCAGCTTAGCGACACGACGCGCCCGCGCCGCAGAAGCGACTGAAATTAGGGCGCTGCTGATTACCGGCGGACCCACCTACCCGAAGTATTGGGAGAAGATTGTACAGGATTTCACCAAGAAATCAGGGATATCGGTGAAATATGATCTGCTTGAGTTCACGCCACTGACGACGAAGACGGTCACGCTCGGCGCGGCAAGGAGCGATCTGTACGACGTCTTCAGTACGCACACGGCACAGATCGGTTCTTTTTTCAACTATTTTGCGCCTCTCAATCAATATTTCTCGGCAGATGAACTCAAGGATTTCTACGAAGTTGGCGTTAAGTACCTCGTCGATCCGAAGACCAGCCACCTCGCCGCGATTCCGCGCAATATGGACGCGAGGACGCAGTATTATCGCAAGGATGTCTATGACGAGCACAACCTGAAGCCAGCGGCGACCTGGGACGACCTGGTCAGCGTCAGCGAAAAGGTGACCGGAAACGGTCATTATGGGCTCGTCGTGCCCGGCCAGGGCGACCCGGCCCAGCGCACATTCAGCGATTTTCTTTGGCAGGCGGGCGGCGAGTGGGTCGATGAGCACAACAAGCCCTCGTTCAACTCCGCCGAAGGAATAAAAGCCCTGACCTTCCACCGGGATCTCATTCAAAAATACAAGGTCGTGCCGCCGGACGCCGTCTCCTATCAGTGGAACGAGAACTCGTCCGAGTTCTCCTCCGGTTCGGTCTTCGCGAACTTCGACTGGCCCGGCGCCTTCGCGACTCTCGCCAATCCGGAGACGTCGAAGATTGTCGGCAAGTGGTCGACCGCGCCTTACGTGCGCGACAAGACCGCGATCTCCTGCGCGATCTCGCATGCGATGGCGCTCAACAGCATGTCCAACAAAAAGGACGCGGCGGTCGAGTTCATCAAGTACACGGTGAGCCCGGAGGCGCAGCAGCTCAACTTCCAGCAGTTCAGCAACTTTCCGAGCCGGCTGTCGGTCGCCAAACAGGCCGTCGCGGCGGCCAAGGGTCAGGAGGCGATCTGGCTGGCGCAGTTGGAGACGACGATCGCGACTGGCAAGGAATGGCCGAAACTTCCCGGCTTCTCGAGAGTCTGCACGCTGATGTTCGCTGCGATCGAGCGGGCGATCAGCAACCAGGCCACTCCGGAAGACTCGCTCAATCAGGCGGCCAAAGAAGCCTTGCAGGTGATGACGCAGGCTGGAGCCTACGACTAGCATGGCGTTTGCGGCGCAACAGGGATGGGGCGGGCGGCGGCGGTCGCCGCTCGCTCCTTCCTGGACGACGGGATATCTGCTGGCCGGGCCGGCGCTGCTCGCGATGGTCGGGATTTTCGTCTACCCGCTCGTCTACTCGTTCGTGATGAGTTTCTTCCGTTGGGATCTGACCGCCGCGTCCCAGCACTTCCGCGGGTTGGCCAACTACACAGACGTGTTGACCAGCCCCGAGTTTCACCAGTCTTTCCGTAGTCAGATCATCTTCAGCATCGCCTCGATCGGCGTCGAGGTCGTGGCCGGCATAGCCATTGCGGTGCTGGTCAACGGCAAATTGCACGGCCTGCGGGCCGCGCGGATGCTGCTCCTCGTCCCGCCGATGATCGCGCCGGCGGTTGTCGGATTGAACTTCCGCTGGCTCTTCAACGGCCAGTATGGATTGGCCAACGCGCTGCTGCGCGCCGTCCACCTGCCAGAGATCCCTTGGCTTTCTGACCCGAATTGGGCGCTCGTCTCCGTCATCATCGCCGACGTCTGGCAAAACACTCCGCTCATGGTGCTGCTCTTTCTCGCCGGCCTGCAGTCGCTGCCACAGGAGCCTCTGGAGGCGGCCGCGGTGGATGGCGCCTCGGAATGGAATATCTTCTGGTGGATTGTGCTGCCGCTCATGCGGCCGATCATCATCGTCGCCTTGATGTTGCGGATCACCGACACGTTCCGCACATTCGATGTCGTCTGGCTGATGACGCAAGGCGGGCCCGGCGGCGCCACCAACCTGATCACCGTGAACGCCTATTTGCTGGCGTTCCAGGCAGTCGATTTCGGGCATGCGGCGGCGGTTTCTTACATCGCCCTTTTCCTCTCACTCCTGCTCCTCGGGGTGCTTTACGGCGTGCCGTGGTTGCGCGCGGAGAGCGAGCGGTGAGCGATCACGCGTTGCAGCCGTCGCTTGTCGAGGTCGCAGGTCCCGTACGGCGGCGGCCCGTCTCGATGGGCCTCGTTGTACGCTACGCAGCGCTCGTCGGGACGATCCTCCTCACCGTCTTTCCGCTCGCCTGGCTGGTCATCACGTCCCTGCGCAACTCGTCCGAGATCTTCGCCTCGCCGGCGCACATTCTCCCCGAGGCCATAACCTTCAACCAATATGTATCGGTGTTCAGCCAGTACGGTCTTGCCAACTATCTGTGGAATACGATCATAGTCTCGCTCGCGACGGTGGCCGCGGTGACCGTCCTGGCGGTCCCCTGCGCCTACGCCATCTCCCGCTTCAACCTTCCCGGCCACAAGCTCGTCGTGTCCCTGCTCCTGATCATGCGCATGATCCCGGTCGTGGCGCTCGCGATCCCGCTCTTTGCGGTGTTTGCGAAACTCGGTATGCTGGACACCCTGTCGGCGCTGGTCCTCACGCACACGGCTGCGAAGCTTCCCATCGCGATCTGGCTGCTGATGGGCTTCATCCAGGACCTGCCGAAAGAGATCGAGGAATCGGCCCTGATGGATGGCGCGGGCACGCTGCGCATTCTGGTGCAGATCGTGAGTCCACTGATTGCCCCGGGCATCGGCGCCAGCGCGGTCATCACATTCCTCTTCACCTGGAACGATCTCCTGATCGCGCTGACCCTGACGTCCAGCGAGCGGGCGCAGACGCTGCCGGTCGGCCTCACCAACTTCGTATCGCAGTTCGGGATCGACTGGGGCGCAATGTCTGCAGCCGGCGTCCTTATGGTGATCCCGACGCTGATCTTCGTCTGGTTCGCGCAGGGTCTGCTCGTGAAAGGGCTGGTCGCCGGCGCAGTCCGTGGGTGATCGGCGGAGCGCTGAAGCTGGGCGACACGGCCTAACGCGAGCGGCGAGGCAGCACCGGCACGATGTCGACGCTGACCAACGCACGAGTTCTAGGGGCAACAAATGAAAATAACGGCGGTGGTTCCGTGGCTGGTCAAAGTCGAGCGGACATTCTGGGGAGAATATCTGTTTGTCGAAGTGCGAACTGACGGCGGCGTCTCGGGTTGGGGCGAGATCACGACGACGACCAGGATCGCCAACCGCGCCGTCGCCGCGATCCTGCGCCAACTCAATGAGTTGCTGGTCGGGCAGGACCCCACGCGGATCGAGCAGCTGTGGAATAGGACGTTTCGCGCGTTCACCTACATGGGTTCGCGCGGGGCGACGTCCCATGTGGTGAGCGGCATCGACATCGCGCTCTGGGACATTGTCGGCAAGGTCCGCAACGCGGCGGTCTACGAGCTGCTCGGCGGGCCAGTGCGCGACGACATCCTGATCTACACCCATCCCGACCAGTCGAAGTTCGCCAGCAAGGAGGGCGTGATCGAGGAGATTCGCAAAATCGTCAACTCCGGCCACACCGCGATCAAGTTTGATCCCTTTCCCCACTATGAAGGCAATTCCGGGCACGCGCATGGCTATCTCGACGGTCAGCTCTCCAAGAGGGGCGAGCGGGAGGCGGCCGAACTCACCGCGCTGATCCGCGAGACGGCTGGGCCAGAGGTCGAAATCCTCATCGACGCGCACGGCCGCTTCGACGTGCCGACCGCGATCCGGCTATGCCGGTCGTTGGAAGAGGCCGGCCAGATCGACTGGTTCGAGGAACCGGTCCCGGTCGAGAGCTACCACGCTCTGAAGCAGGTGCGCGAGCGGGTCAGCGCCGCCATTTCGGTTGGCGAAAGATTGCATACGCGATGGGAATTCGTGCCTATCCTGGAGCAGCAGCTCGCCGACTACATCATGCCCGACGTGACCTGGGCCGGCGGCATCAGCGAACTTAAGAAAATTGCGACGCTCGCCGAAGCTTATTACGTGCCGGTCTCGCCGCACGATGCAAGCGGGCCGATCAACGTGATCGCCGGCGCGCATGTGATGATGACCACGCCGAATTTCTACCGGATCGAGACCAGCAGCTTCGATCTCAGCCATTATAACCGGCTGATGGAAACGCCGCTCGACAACGCCGGCGGCCGCATCAAGCTCGGCAAGGAGCCGGGCTTGGGGATCGTCATGAACCTCGATTATCTCCGGAAAAACTCGACCGATGGGTTCGACGATCGGGACGTACACGGCTGACCGCTCCGACGACGGTTTGGGAGGTCATAGAGTTGCGGGGGCCGCGCGCTTGGCGTCGCACTGAGGAGAGCAAATTGAATACCGAGACCGAGATCAAGGACATCCGGCGTCCGCCCCGCCATCTGGCGGATGCGCTGGCGAAAATCGGCTCGGCGACGCTGAGCAGCGAGCTCAGTCAGCACCTCGGGATACGCGATCCGCAGATAAGGGGGCCGCGTCCGCTCAAGCCGGGCCGCACCGTCGCTGGGCCGGCGTTGACCCTGCAATGCATGCCCAAACGCGAGGATCTCTATGGCGCAGCCGAATACGAGGATCCCGAACGGCAGCTGCATCGCCATGTGCTCTATCCGACGCAACCGGGCGACGTCGTGGTGGTCGACGCGCGCGGCGATCTCGGCAGCGGCATTTTCGGCGAGATGATGCTGACGTTTTTCGCCGGAAGGGGGGGCGTCGGCGTCGTGATCGACGGATGCATCCGCGATTCCGCCAAGGCCGCCGAGTTGGATCTCGGCATCTGGGTCAAGGGCGTGACGCCCAACTACCACGCTCAGACCAACATCATTCCCTTTGCCGTGAACGTGCCGATCGCCTGCGCCAATGTGCTGGTCATGCCTGGCGACATTGTCGTTGCCGATGACGACGGGGTTGTCCTGGTGCCCATTGCGCTCGCCCCCCGCCTGGTCGAGATCGCCGGCAAGCATGCGGAATGGGAGGAATTCTCCCGCCTGCGCCTCTCGGAGGGCGGAGATCTGCGGAAATATTATCCGCTCAGGGCGGACGGCGAGGCCGAATATCGCGCTTGGCGCGACGCGCAGTCCCGTTAATCGGCGTCAAGCGGTCCGAAAGGCGCCGTGTCCGAACGACACCGGCGGCGTCGTGGTTTGGCGATGCGGCGGGCGGCCTCGGCGTCGCGCCGAGGGAGACGCGCTGTCCGCATCAGGTCAGCTTGCCGCAAGGCCTGCCGGCTCAACTCCCTAGCGTTCGGCGCGGCGGATTCCATCCTCCTTACGGGGCCGACGCCTGGAAGGAGCGCGAGATGAATCCTCGCCTGTGCATCGGGATTGCGGCAGCGGCGCTGACGATTGCCGGTCCTCTCGTGGCTTGCGCCGCCGACTTTCCGGCCTATAGGGAACCGCCTCCGCAAGGGTTCTTCCCGCCGCCCTTCACCTGGACCGGGTTCTATATCGGCGTGAACGCCGGCGGCATCTGGGGCGGCGGCAACCGGTCGACGACGCTTTACGACGCGGGCTTCCCGCTACTATCGACTTATTATCCCAACACCCTCGCAACCGGCGCCAGCGGTTGGCTGGGCGGCGGCCAGGGGGGTTACAATTGGCAGTCGGGCGCGGTGGTGTTCGGTCTTGAGACGGATCTCGACTGGACAAGCGCGAACGAGACCTACACCTTCATCAGCCCGCCTTTGACGGTCTACGCCCCTGGCGATTTCGTCAACGTCAACGCCTCGGCGAGGCTCAATTGGCTCGGGACGACGCGGGTCCGCGCCGGCATCGCCGCCACCCCGGATTCCCGTCTAATGTTCTATGGCACGGGAGGCCTCGCCTACGGCGGCGGCAACGGCTACCTGAACGTCTTCGACAACGTCGACGGCCTTTACTGGCATGGGGCGCCAAGTTCAGCGCGGGTGGGTTGGACAATCGGCGCGGGCGCTGAATACGCGTTCACCGACAACGTCACACTGAGGGGCGAATACCTATATTACGATCTCGGCGCCAGCACTGTTGTGACGGCCCCGAACCAGGCCGCCGGGCTGATCTTTCCGGGCGTCTACGCCACGGCCAAGTATAATTACGACGGCTCGATCTTCCGCGTCGGCCTGAACTACAAGTTCTGATCGAGAACATCTTATTTGTAACGAACAACAACAAAGAGATGATTGCGCCGCGCGCTCGGGAGGGCGAGTTAGCTGTCGGCCTTCAGCCGTTCAAAAACCTCGCGGCCCTCTTGATCGAGGACGCGCAAGCCGATCGCCCCAGGCGGCCACGCGATGGAGGCCGCCTCACGGACGACGTCCGCTACGACTGCGGCCCAGATCTCGCCTTCGCCGACGATGGTGGGATTGAGAGCGCCAGCGACGCCAAAGAACTGAAGCCGGAATTGCTGCGGCCTGGCCTCGAGAATCCGCTGAAGCTCGGCCAGCTGCTCGTTCTCTTCAACCCGTGGCGCCGCTGCGGCAGGGTTTGCTGCCTTGGTTGCATGGCTGGATCGATCGCCGTCGCGCCGCGTCGAACGCTTCCGCGGTGAGCGTCGCTGATCTCCTGAAGGAATTCGGCTGTCAGGACCACGCGCCATCGGACCCCACCCGCCATCATCCCGACAGGGACCGCGATACAACCCTATATCACGCGCACGTCATCGGTTGCAAATGGCGGCGATAAAAATCCGATTCCAAGGCATTAATGTGGCGCTCAACCGGAGCGGCGCCGGCGGCGGCGCCCCGCGGCTGAGTGCGGACCCGCCGTCCGGCCCATCTGGCCCGACGAACGTCGAGGCCCTTCGCAGTTCCCGGGTCAAGCCGAAGGGGTAGGCGCTTCTCCCGCAAAGCCCGTAACGGGAGAAGGTACGCGCGCGGCCCGGGAGGCGGGCCTCACTTGAAGACTTCGTCTCCGGTCACCTGGCTCGGGCCATTGCGCGCGACGCCGTTGGCGTTGAGCCGGACGTCCTGCATGGCGTGCATCACGTCGCGGCGGGCGCGGTTGATGCCCCCGCGCGGCTTGTGGACGATCAGGCCGTGCCAAGGATTGAAGGTCAGGCGCTCACAGAATTCCTGCTGGGCGGTCGTGGCGAAGATCTGCGGATAGATGTCGATCGTGGCGACCTTCATCCACGGCGACTTGGCGACGCTCCAGGGCACGAGCGTGTTCTCGATCGGCTCGGTCGTCGGATCTTTGCGCATCTGGATTTGCAGATTGAGGCGCAGATGGTTGTTGTTGGCCGGGTCGAGCTGGTTTTCCAGCCGCTGCTGGAGATAATTGGGCGTATCTCCCGGGCTGCCGTACTGGGTTTGCTGCTCGGCCGGGAAGGCGCTGTACTTGATCACGTGGTCGTCGTCGCCGAGATCGAAGGGCGCGACGCTGAACCACCTGATGTCGGCGATGCTGGGATAGGTCCTGCGGCCGACCAGCAGATTGTACGCGCCGCGCGGATGGGTCAGGAGGTGCCAGACGACATAGGGATTCTTCATCGGGTCGCAGGAGCCCCCGCCCTTGACGCAGGCGGCGAAGAAATCGTGGAAATGCTGCGGACTGCCGGCGAAAAACGCATCGTTGGCGATGAACAGCAGATCCTGCGTGTCGCTCTCGTCGCCGGGGACCGGCAACCGATCGCCGTTGACGCCGAACATCTTGATCGCCATGCCGCGAAAATCGGTTTCGGGATCGCCGGTGACGTGGTCGGCGGCGTTCGAGAAGCGGATCCAGGCCTTGTAGGTTTGATCGCCGTTGGGCTTGCCTTTCAGGAAGCCGATCTTGAGCTCGGGCGGAAGATTCGGATTGATGGTGACATTGGCCTTGACGCAGGCATTGGCCTTCGGATGCGTGTCGCGCAGGTGTAGAACCCCGGCATATTGGGTGTTCAGTTTCCCCGTCAGCACGTTGACGATGGACTGGATGGTCTGCGTCTCTTGCGTCAGGTCGGGGTTGTCCGGCGGCGGTTCGAAGAAGAACCAGCTTGCACCGATGATTCCGGCCAGCGCGACCAGAACGACCGCAACGAGCGCCAGCGCCGCCTTGCCGACGGGCCTGAGCCCGCGTAGCGCCCAAGAGAGCCATCCACCCATCCAAGTCACCTTCTCTGAGACATTGCACCAGAAGCTGTCCCCGTACAGGCAGCCCGGCAGCTTTGCATGGCCCGCCGAAGCGAGGATCGACTCGCTCGCCTTCTCGCCGATCATATAGACGGAGGAGACAATGAAGAAGCCGGGAATCCTCGGAAACACCGAGGCGTCGGCGACGCGCAGGTTGCTGACGCCGTAGACGCGGAAATTGCTGTCGAGCACCGCGTTCGGGTCGCTCGCCGGGCCGATCGGGCAGGTGCACGACGCGTGATGGCCCCAGGCATTGTCCATCACGAATTGGCTGAGATCCGACGCCGTGCTCTTGCCGGGCCCGGGAAGTTCCTCCTCGGCGATGACGTCGCTGGCGTCTGCGGTCAGCGTGCGCACGAATTCGATGCCGGCGACCACCGACTCGAGATCCTCGTCGCGCTTGTCGGTGCCTTCGCGGAAATAATGGAAGTCGATTTGCGGCGGATCGCGCGGATCCGTGGTGCGCAGCGTCACCGACCCGCCGCGGTTTTCGGTGTGCGCCTTGAGGATGGCCCAGGTCAGATAATCGTGGCTGGCGGCGATCAGCTTGGAATAGCCCGGGAAATAGCCCCTGAAGCGGCCGATCAGGGCGAAGATGAACAGATCCGGCAGCGGCCGTTGCGGCAGCGAGCGCTTGATAATGGCGAGCGCTGCGCCGTTGGTGGTGTAGACGCCCCGGCGCCAGCGCGCCCACTGCCTGCTCTGCGGATCGCCGCGGGTGAACGTGGCGTCCTTCAGGATCGCCCAGTCGCGCTTCAGACGACTGACGACGCCGACTTCGTAACGGTCCTGCAGGTTGTGCCCGACGCCCGGCAGATTGACGCGGACTTTGATGCCGAGCTTCTCGAGCTCCTCTTTGGGACCGATGCCCGACAGCATCAGGAGCTGCGGCGTATTGAAGGCGCCGCCGGCGAGGATCACCTCCCGCTCGGCATAGGCTTGGTGGGCGACGCCGGGATGCTCGCTCGGCTGGTGCGACGCGCGGTACAGTTTTGCGCCCTTGACGTAAGCGACGCCCACCGCGCGGTTCGAGTCGTCGAAAATGACCTCGGTGGCGAGCGCCTCCAGCTCGATCTTCAGCCGGTCCGGATGACGCTGCGCGACCTCGAGCAGGAATTCGCGCGTGCCGTTACGCGCGTGATTATGGGTGTGGATCGGCGCGTAATGCACGCCGATGGCGTTCTTCTTCACCAGCCGCCAGTCGTTCGGATCGCCCTGCGACTGGAAGACCCAGGTGGCGCGCTTCCACCATCCGGCAAGGCGCCAGTAGGCGTTCCAGGCCGCCTTGGAGACGATCGTGACCAGGTCGTGGTCGTAGAGCGCCCTCTTCGGGATCGCCTTCTCGATCGACAGCCAGCCGCCGAAACCGTGACGGGTCGGGTTGATGCCAGTCAGTCGATAAAGCAGCCGATAGGGCCAGCGATGGCGGCAATTCTCGAGGCGCTGGAAATAGCGCCGCATGTTCCGGGCGCGCCAGCTGCGATCGCCGGTCATGTCGGCGATGTAATTCCAGTCCGCATTGTGCGGATAGACCATAATCATGGCGTTGTGCGCGGTGCAGCCGCCCAGCGTGCCGGCGCGCGGATAGAGCACGCCGTCGCGGTTGGGCTCGAATTTGTCGTCGCGTTTCTGCTGCGTGGTGTCGCTATAGTGACGGACGAAAAAATCCCATTTCAGTGCGTAGTTCTCGCTCGCCATGGCGTGGAAAGTCGGAATCCGGTAATCCTCCGGCAGCCGGTTTTCGTTCGGCCTCACCGGTCCTCCACCCTGCAGATCCTTGTAATCTCCGCCGGCCTCCAGCAGCAGGACGGTGTGACCGGCCTGCGCAAGCCGCGCGGCGACGACGCCGCCGCCCGCGCCCGAGCCGACGACGATGTATTCGAAAGTGCCTGGCTTCCCGTTCAAGCGCCGCCCCTTCCACCAAAAAATCACAGGCTTTCCGCTAGAAAGTCTTCAAAAACTCGATCAGCGCTTGCTTGTCGTCGTCGCTGAGGTTGGTGCCGAAGTAATGTCCCTTGTTGACGATAAAATCCGGGCACTTGCTGACAGAGAGCAAATCGGGAACGTCTTTATCGAACACTGCCCGCGCCTGCTCATCGGTTACATTGGTGGGAAGCGATTTGAGGTCGCCTTTCAGCTTCAGCACAACCTTGAGCAGCTTCACGGTGTAAGCTGCACGATCCACAAGGCTTGTGCTTTCGGACAGCGGATTGATGTTGGCGATCAGGCTGACTGGCGTGCCTTTCGGGATCGGCCCGATTTCGACGTCGCCGGTTTGCGTGAACAGCCAGGGCGCTACGTCGTGCGCCAGGGCGCCCCATGTGCCGGCCAAAGCGTCGAGCTCGAACGGCAAATACCCGGCCGGGATCTTGATGTAGCTGCGCTGGGTGGTGCGCAGGATCTTGCTGGGGCCGGGAACCCGGTCGCCGATGACCGGATCCTTGTCGCGTTTTTCTGGCCACAGCATCTTTTCGATGCCGTCCTCGAACGCCTTCATCCGTCCCTCGACCGACGGGTCGCCGTTGAATTTGCCGACCGAATTGTTCTGCAGGTACGGCGCCGAAGACCAGAGGCTGACGAGCGAAGCCGGCCTCGCATAACCGCGGCCCCCGCCGGGCATCTCGTATTGCCACGGCGTTCCGTCCACGGGATTGTAAAGCGTGATCTTGCCGGTCGCCGGCAGCTCTTTGTAGGTCTGGGACGAAAAGTTGTCCCAGATGTCGTTGCGGATCGCGTTGGTGCCCAACGGACTACAGGCGTTGATGCCGATCTCCTGAATGGACACGCGCCGGTCCGTCGACAGGAAATTGTCCTTGAGAAAATCCGGCTTCTGCACTTCGGCGCGCATCCAGTCGAAGTAGGAGGCGGAATTTTCGACGATCTGACCTGCCTTGCACGGCATGCCCAGCTGGCAGAGGTTCGGCGGCTGCTTGCTCGAATGACAGCGCGCGCAATTGTCGGCAAAGACGATCTTGCCCCTCGGGAGTTTGTCCTGATCCAGCGGGTGCGTCTCGAGGTAATCCGTGTCCGCCAGTAGATCCGGCTGACCGGTCTCGAGGAAGAACCACGCCATGTCCGGCGTCATCTGCTGGGTGGCCTGCCAGTATCCCGAGTTCCTGTTCGCGTCGGCGATCCTGATCGGCGTAATCCGCTTGCCGCCGACAAGCGCGTTGAAGTGCAGTAGCCACTCCTCGCTGAAGAGGCCGATATTGAGATAGACGCGGTTGAACGCGCCAAGGCCGCCGACCGAGTCTGAGCCGTCCTTCAGCACCCGCGGGGTCCACACCGTATCGGGGGCCAGGAAGAGGCCGGACAGCGGTTTGGTCACCTTGAAGTCGTTGAATTGCTTATTGTCGAGCTCGCCGCCGGCGAGCTGCTCTTTCCAGGGCTTGGCGGCATCCAGCCGCGGGCCAAGATTGTAGATCGCATTCATCGTCCGCGGGTTGTTGATGTTGTCCGTGGAGACGAAAGAGGTGTCGAGCGCACCTGGTTTCGACGTGTGGAAGAGTTGGAAGATGAAGTTTGCCGGCGCCGATTCCGGGTTCCAGATGAAGATGCGGTCGACCCAGAAGTACTGGGCGCCCGGGTTTGAATTCAGATTGGCCCAGGCCGGGTTTTCGGGGTCCCGCGGCGCATGGGTCGGCGCCGGGCCGACGTGGCAGAAGGCGCAGGACATGCCGACGCGATAGGGCCGCACGAGGCGCTGGTTGTTGTAAAAGCTCTTGTCCGTATAGAAGGCGTCCGGGTTCTTTTGGATCGCCGCCATCCATTTTTCCTTGGCCGCTTCATCGAAGTCTGGATTGGGAAACAGCCGCAAGCCGACAATGCCGGTCGGCTTGCCGTAAAAAGAGCCTACCGGCATGACCGCGCCGCGCGCGCAGATCTTTACGCCGGGATATTTCTCCGGATTGTCGAACGGGTCGGGGGGGCAATCCTTCTTGCGCCGATCGAGCCAAAGTCCATATTCGTCAGGCCCGGTCGCCTGCTCGAAGCACGGCTCGTTGATCAGTCCGTACCAGTCGAAGCGATTGCTACGGCTCGGCGAGAACCATTGCAAGCCATCCTTATCGCACTCGGCCTTGGATTTCAGGCTGTATGGCGACTCTTCGAACGACACCTTGCCGCTCGGATCTTTGCAATAGCCAACCTTTGGATTGGACGACAATATCTTCAAGAGGTCGAACGCGCCGAAGGTATTGTTCGCCATATAGTCCCAGAATCGGTCGTTCCCGCCGGTCCACACGATCCACATGTTGCGGCCGCGCACGGCGTCGACATCGAGCGGCTTGACCGTCGGATCGGTCGCGCGCTTGTAGCCGCCATCCATGTCGGCAAAATAGTCCTCGTCCGCCGGCGTAAAAGTTTCGCCGGTGCGGCCGGCCAGCATCGCCTCGTCCTTGACCTCGCCAGGCTTTGGTCCTCCGCAACCGGACAGCAAGCACAGGATGACCGCAGCAACGCCGGTCATGCCGCCGAGCTTTTTACGGAAATTCATTGTTTCCCCCGAACAGCAATTCCTGATTCAGACCGTCCCGGGCCGAACGAAATCACAAATCTGAACTCGCCTCTGGCGCATCAGGACGCCACATCGGCTGGCTCAGCATGCCGCGCTGCAGCCGGCTCCGGCCGGCCGTCGCGGGTTGTGTCCGGCAACGCCGCCAGGAGCTGCTGCAATGTGGTTTTCGGCTCCCCCGGTAGGGTGACCGTGGTTCTCAGCGCGGTGCTGGCGATCTCGAATCCGAGCGAGCGGTAGCTTTCGAACTGGGATTCGGTGAACCACTGATCGGTCGTGGTCTCATGCGGAAACGTCGGGTGGGCAGCTGCATAGCTGGCGATTCCCGCGGGCTCGGTCCCGTGCAAGGCCGGCTTGAGGTAAAGGATCGTTCCGTCGCCGCAACCCTCTTCTTCGCCGTCGGCCGCCTGGTATTCGATGATCCCGATCGCGTAGTAGGGAATCTTTTGCCGTTCATCGATGCCTAGGCGGATCCTTCGGGCGGTTCTTCATCAGTTGCAGGCCGTCGAAACGGATGCAGATGCCGAGATCGATGTAGATCTTGCGGACCGTATTGCCGAGATCGCTGAATTCAAAGTTGGGATCGCCGCCGGCGTCGACGACGACAATGAACCGGCATCGCCGCCGGACCATTTCATAGAGCCCGAGATCCTCGAAATGCCCACCGTCGGAGAGATAGACGTATGGGCGGTCGTCGGTGGTCAAGCCAAAGGCTTCCTCGATCAGCGGCTTGACGGCGACTGACGGCCCCTCGGTCCTATAGGACTTTTCTCCTTCCTTGCCCGGGTTCCCGAGCCACCAGCCCAGCCTGACATTGAACAACGCGAGCAAGAGGGTGATCGACGGCGAGGAATGGTAGCCCATATTCGGGCTTACGGCTGCGCCGGAAATCGCCATTGCCGTCCCGAGTGTAATGCCTGTCGGTCCGGCATATTCGTTGCTCGGACGGAAACCCTTGTAAGCGCTGCCGCTGTGTCGCGGCGTGACGGTGAAGGGCTCCGCTTTCCGCTCCTGCCAGGCGAGCCGTTTCGAATCGACGACGTTGAGCGCGATATTGACCACATGAAAGAGCCCGTAGGTGTTCTCTCCATTCGCTGTGGCTCTTGGCGGCCACAGCGTATGGACGGGCACATTGTCGTCTCCGTCGAAGCCGGTGAAGCGATCGGGGTTTCGCGCCTGACGCGCTGCCC
This sequence comes from uncultured Alphaproteobacteria bacterium, assembly GCA_963772555.1. GTDB lineage: Bacteria > Pseudomonadota > Alphaproteobacteria > Rhizobiales > Beijerinckiaceae > Roseiarcus. The sequence goes on from CAVYXQ010000007.1 coordinate 93,779, forward strand.
CAAGGTAGCCCCGGACGAGGCGATTTCGGTAAACCGCATGCAGGGAAAACCGGTTGATGTTCACCGTCTTGGACGCGGCGGCGCCGAGGATCGCTGCGACGATCCCGCCGAAAACGATCCAGAACACGATGCTCTCGATCGGCTGAGTGTCGAGCGCATGCAGCAGGGAATCGTTGAGCAGCAACAGATCGAGCGCGATCGATATCCCAACGATCAAGGCGGCCAGAAAGACCGGTCCGGCGACCGCGAGCACGAGATTGAGAATGACGCTCGTTCTGCTTCGACCGTCGCCCGCCGTCGCCGCTGTCTTGCCGCTCTTGCCGATGAGGGCGGTGGCGATGCCGGACATCCCGCCGAGCGTGGCGACATACGCGCCGAGACGAGGGTAAATCTCGTGGATGATATAGTTGCCGACGGCGATGGACAGGAACGCCGTAACCGCCCAGCCGATTGCCGCCACCGTCACGAAACCGGCGGCGCGGCCAAGCCATTCCCGATCGCTGTCGGAGCCCTTCTCGTAGCTCACCAACCCGACGAAAACCATCTCGGCAATGAGTTGCGACGCCAGCACCCACGGGATGCCGAACATGATCGGCAGCGACAGCTTGAACTCGCTTGGCGAGCCGTAAGAGTTCAAGTGGCTGAACAAAAAGGCGCCAAGCCCGACAAGCGCGCCGTAAACGAGCCCGGACACGGTCCAGGCGGCGAAATCCCGACGCGAGCGGCGGATCGGCCATCCGGCAATCCATCCTGCGCCGAAGAGGAATGCGCCGGCGACCGCCAGCGTGATCAGACACGGCGACGTGGCCGCTGTTGGCGACCCAGGTCGCCCCGAGCCGCGAGGCGAAGAGGATCGTAAAGGCGACGGCCGAAAGCAGGCTCCATGCCAGATCGTTCTTAAGGAACGCGCGCTCGCCGATGTTGTTCGGCGAGGCGACCGATTGGCCGCCGGCCAGGGGTTCCGGCTCCGGCGGTTCACGCCGCACCGGGCGATGCGCCGTGGTATAGGCCTGCGCGACAATCAGCGAGGCGGCGCCGATCAGGCCGATAATGCCGACCAGCCACCCGTCATCCTGGCCATACGCGACGGCGACTGACACGGCGGCGACGAATTTGAGAAACAGAAGCGCCAGACAGAGGACGGGTATGATCACCAGCCAGTTCAGGAGCAGATTGCGGAGGGTGATGGCGACAGCGGCCCAGGTGTCCGCGGAGCCCGCGCCCACCCGCGGGGTGAGGTAATTGCTGTAGGCGCGCAACCAGGAAATTTCAGGCGGCTCGACGTCGGGACCGTCAGGCCGGCTGGTGAGTTCGTTCCACACCCTGGGAAAATCGTCATAGCGCCGCCAGGAGGACAGCCAGGAACCGATGTAGCCTCCTCCCGAGACGGTCGACAGGAAGTGAAATCGCCCGAGCAGGGAGTTCTGCGGCTTCGCGGGCTGTTTCCCATCGTCGCGAAACGTCCCGGTCGTCACGTCGTAAGCCGCCAACGCCTGGATCACCCCCAGACAAAAAGTTGCGCTGCGGATGCCGCCTCCCGACAGGCAGAGGGCCGTTCGATCGAGCTTGTTCAACGAGCGGTAAAAGGCCTTGCGGCGCTCGACCTCGTCGGCGCTCTCGCCTTGCCCGCTGCGGGCGTCTGCATCCTTGCGTATGCGCTCGCGTTCGTCGCCCTGTTTGGTCGCTCGTTCCCTCAAGCCCTCGGCGCCGCGATCCGATCTTCGGCCGCCAAGCGCGATGACTTCCTCGGCCAGCGCCTGCTCGATGGACAGCGGGCCCATGCTCAATCTCCCTCGCTAAACAGCGACGCAGACCCCCGGGCCGAATCGCTCGGCTTTTGCTGCCGGAAGCAACGGGACGCTGCCACCTTTCGCGCGCTTCGACCAGTGATCGGCGTCACACAACCAAAGCGTTGCGCCGCAACAGTTCCGGATTGAAGCCTCGCCGATTTCGCTTTGGGATTTCAGCCTTTGCCCTCGCCGTCAAATGAGACAACCGCCGGGAAACCGGGTTAGCATGGAGCCGTGCCTGGCTTGTCACGAAGCGTCGGGCGATGTCTCTGGAGGAATGTCGTGAGCATTGGATCCATGTTCGTTGCCGGCATCGCCGGCGTTGTCGTCTCGGGCTCGGCGGTCTCTGCCGGCGCCTTGACGACGCATCGCATACCTTCGGCTCTCGCAATGGAAGCCGCCGCAGAAACTGTCGCTAACTGCGAGCATCAGGGATTTCGCGAAACTGCGGTCGTGGTCGATGCGGACGGGGCGACGATCGTGGCGTTGCGCGGCGACGGAAGCGGCATACACACGCTCGATAGCGCGCACGACAAGGCCTACACCGCGGTCTCCTTCAAGAACGACACGCTGGCTCTGGCCGAACGGGCGAAAGGCGAAGATTCGATCGCTGGGCTTTCCAAGCTGCCGCATGTGATGTTTTTCGGCGGCGGCGTCGTCATCAAGATCGGAGACGAGACTGTCGGCGCCATCGGCGCGGCAGGCGCTCCCGGCGCCAAACTTGATGATGGCTGCGCTCGCGCCGGAGTGGCCAAGATTCGCGATCGGTTGTGAACTCGAGAATCGCCGGGCGGCGAATGGACTCGCCCTCCCTCGCGTGTGGGCGCAAGAGAGGGCGAGGGAGCCAGTGAAGACGACCCCCCTCCGATCATCGCTGTCTTGGAGACGCCAGCAGCGGTGCGTCGGCGCTTTCACCTTCCCCCGCGCTCCTCCGGCATGAGCGCACAATTGGATTGGAGCTGCAATCCAAACCAAAAATTAAGGTTTCGGAGCATGCGGCCAAGCGCCCCGCCTCCGTTGGCAAGCGCGTTATTCGAGACATCCAGCGACACCACGCCACGGGACGCGATCTCCGACCGCCGACCGAACTACCCTACGGCGGTCCAACGTCCATCGATACGGGGCCACTCGTTGCGTTCGTCAAGGAGATCGCGTGGTTGAATAGGCGAGCAGCTTCCTGGACCGCGTTTGCGGCCTTGTTGGAGCGCCTCGCGACAATCGCCCCCCACCTACGGCCCCTGAGCCGAACGAGGAGGAGCGCTGGCAAACGCCCGCTCTGCTTGGCCCGGCCCATCAGTCGATTGGCCCGCAATGACAAGACGACCGATGCGCCCTTATGCGATCAGAGCGCTTGACGGTGGCGCTCCTCCTTTTCGACACCGCCGGGGGGCTAAAACGCCCGCAGACTGTAATGGTCTGCGGGCGCTCTATTGCCTGTTCGCACTGGAGTTAGCGTCGATAGACATGCGCTTGTGCGATCAGAGTGGCTGAAAGGAGTCACTAATGACCGAATTTAACGACGCCGTGTTTGTGGAGGCGGAGATCAAGGAACATCACGCAGCCCTCATTCGCCAAATAATCGCGGTGGTGATCATCATCTTTGCCATGTTGATATGGATGGCGCTGCATCATTGATCCCCTGAACACGACGACAGCTTTGTGTCTTATGGGGCCAGGCGGACCGAAAGGGCGCGAGATCGACGGGCCGTTTGCCAGCCCGTCATTGACATTTGCTTGGGTTTACTACATGGCTGATCGGGGTTGAAACCAAACGTGGCCCCCGGGAGGAAACCATGATCACATTCGTTCGAACGGACTTTATCGCCCCCGGCAAGCAAGCCGAGGCGCTGGCCTTCGCTCATCAGATCGCCAAACTCGTGGAACAACTCACCGGCCACAAGGTCGGCGTCAACGTTCCTGTCGGGGGAAACCCGTTCCGCGTCGCCTGGGTCGTGGCTCTCCCTGATCTCGCCGCGCTCAATTCGAGCATGGGCAAGCTGCTCGGCAACGCCGACTACATGAAGCAGGTCGAAAGCGCCGCTTCATACTTCTTGCCCGGCAAGACGCACGACGAGATGTGGTCGAGCATCTGAGAATGGCAAGTGCAGCGCGCCCAAGCCTGGCGCGCCGCACTTTGATCTACGTCGCTGACGTTGGTTGGGCGGCGGGAGAGCCAATAAGTGTTATCTAACAACCGACCAAATATCTATAGGAGGATCAACGGCGGGATTGATTTTTTGATGTTCAATTTCCACTTCCAAACCAACGCTACGAAGGGCCTTCACAGCCCATCAGCCGATTGGCCGAAAATAGCACAAGGTCCACAGTCGTACGGCTGATCGCCGCTTTCCTGGCGGCAGCGGTAGATGGAGGAGATTGACCCCGCCGAGCGCCAGCGCGAAGGTGATAGGGTCGATAGACCGGCCGAAGCGAGATCGCTTTGTACGATTTCTGTTGTCTTTGAAAAACGGGAGGATCGCATTATGGGCAAGATCGCACTCGGATTGCTCGCGTCCTTGACGCTGGCAGCCTGCGCAACTCCGCAGCAAACGGTCGGCACGACCGCTGGCGCGGTCGGCGGAGCCATAATCGGTGGTCCAGTGGGCGCTGTCGTCGGCGGAGCAACCGGCGCGGTGGTTACTAGACCTGGCTCAATCCTTGGAGGACACCAATATCGCTGCCACTATCGCGATCGCTACGGGCACGTCCACTACCACTATTGTCACGCATAATTCGGTTGCGCACTGCCGGCCGCGAATTCGCGCTGAATTCGAACGGGCGTCGCCGGAAACCGGGCCGCCAGATGGAGCGCTGGGCGTGCTGCGCATTTGCGCGGCCGCCAAAATCATTGGGGCCACAACATTACACCAGTTGCGCTCAACTAGGTTTCGGAGCATACGGCGAGGCGCCTGCCGCCTCCCTCGGCAAGGGGCCGTTCCGGTTTCGTTAATTGCCCCGACAATCTATTGCTGAAAGTCAGAACGTCCGCTACACTTCCGCCGTGACTTCGGGACGCTGCCATATCGCCACCGTTGCACAGGCCGCCGCGGAAAATTCAACCTGTTGCGCTCGGTCGATCGGCGGTGGCGCCGCGAAAATTGTTGTTCACGCGACCTTGCCTGCAACCCATTGAAATCGCTTATTTCGGACGAAGGAATCCAAGGAAATCCAAGAGAATCCAAAGAAGGCTGAAGGGGCAAATCGAAGAGAAATGCTGTCGATTCCCAGAAAATCCAAGCCGAGGCGCAACGCGCTCTCGATCCCGGAGGGCCACGGCGCCGCAGGCTGCGAGAAAGCCTGACCGCCGTTATCCCACCGCCCCGCAGGGATTGAGCGGACCTTCGCCGGCGAGGTAGCGCCGCACCTCCTCGGCGGCGGCCTCGGCGGCGCGATGGATGGTCTTCGTCGAGGCGCCGGCGATGTGCGGCGTCAAGGTGACGTTCTCGAGCCGCAGGAGCTCGAGATCGGCGGGCGTCGGCTCGACGGCGAAGGTCTCGAGCGCGGCGCCGCGGAGATGGCCCGACTTCAGCGCCTCGGTCAACGCCGCATAGTCGACCAGCGGTCCGCGCGCGGTGTTGACGAAGTAGGCGCCCTTGCGCATCGCGGCGAACTCGCTCCGACCGATGAAACCCAGCGTCTCCGGCGTCACGCGCGCGTGCAGGCTCACAACGTCGCTTTCGCCGAGCAACGCCGCGAGCGTCACATGCCGGACGCCGTCCCGCGCATCCTCGGCCGACAATTGCACGTAAGGGTCAGCGACGAGGATGCGGCAGCCGAACGCCTTCAGGAGACGCACGACCCGGGTGCCGATGTGGCCGTAGCCGACGATCCCGACGCTGAGTTCGGAAAGCTCCGGGCCGACGAGATTTGCGCGGTAGAGGTCGCCGCGCCAGACGCCCCTGCGCAACGCGTCGTGGCCGCGCGCGATGAGCCGGGTCTCCGACAGGATGACGCCGATGGTGAATTCGGCCACGGCCGAGGCGTTGCGGCCAGGCGCGTTGACGACGAGGACGTTTCGCCGGCGCGCCGCCGCGACGTCGACGTTGACCGGCCCGCCGCGGGCGACGACGATCAGCCTGAGCTTCGGCAGGCGCTCGAGCATCGTTGCGGAAAACGGCGCGAGTTGCGTGACCACGATCTCGGCATCGCTGGCCCAGCGGACAATGTCGTCGGGATCGCCCTGGTGCTCCTTGAGGCCTTCCAGACCCGGTGCGGCGTAGCCATGCAGCATCGGTTCGTCGGGCCAGGGCAGTTCCACCGCTTCGATGGCGAGCGAGCCGGCGCAGCGGGCGCGGATCGCCGCCTCGAAAACCGGCGGGGTCATGAAGCGGTCGCCGATGATGACGATCTTCGCCGGTCCGCGTTGGGCGCCGATCATCCGTCCGCTCCGGCCGTCGGGCTCAGCCGTCAAGCTCGGCGATCCAGACCTGCATCGAGCCTGGCTCGCGATTGGCCCACAGATGATAGGGCAGGGCGACGATCGGCGCGTCACGCGCGGCGGGCGGCTCAGGCGAGTAGAGCGCGCCGTCACGCTCCCCGGGAACGAGACGCCTGGCCCCCGCGCGGAGCGTCATGACGCCCTCGAACAGATGCTCCGCTCCATTCGGCCTCGATCTCCGCCGAACGCGGCAGCATGAGCGTCTGGACGGCTCCGCCGGGGTTGTCCGCCTCCTCGAAGCAATAGATCAGCGGGCCGCGCCGCAACGCCGTGCGGCCGACGTCCATGTGCACGTTCGGATGCGCATAGAGCCGCTCGGCCGGCATCGGCAGGTCGAGCGTCACCGCGTCGCCGGCTCGCCAGAGCCGATGGATCGTCGCATAGCCGCGCTCGGGTGTGAGAGCGACCGGTTCGCCGTTGACCGCCGCGGTCGCGCCCTGGCTCCATCCGGGAATGCGCAGCTTCAGATCGAACGCCATGGGGGTTTCCGGATCGATTTCGATCCGCACCTTGCCGGACCACGGATAGGCGCTCGTCTCCCGCAAGGCGACCTTGACCCCGCCGATCATGGCCGTCGTTTCGAAGCCGCCGTAGAGGTGGACGGCGATTCCGTCGTCACGCGTCGACAGCACATAGCCCGCGACCGAGGCGACGAGACGCGAAACGTTCATCGTGCAGCATGGGCATAGGTGCCAGGCCCAGCGACTGTGCTGGCCGCGGCTCTCGAGCGGGTTCGAATAGAAGTAGTGCGTCCCTTCGTGCGAGAGACCGGTCAGCGCGCCGTTGAATAGGGCGAGCTCCATGACATCGGCGTAGCGGCCGTCGAGATCGAGATGCAGCATGCGATGCGCCCAGAAGACGAGCGCCACCGACGCGCAGGTCTCGGCGTAGGCCGAGCCGTTCGGCAGGTCGTAGGGTTCGGTGAAGCCCTCGTTCGTCGCCCTCGGCCCGAGGCCGGCCGTGACATACATCTGCGCGGTCGTGACGTCGCGCCATAGCGCTTCGCAGGCGCGCTTGAGGCCGTCGTCGCCGAGTTCGAGCGCGAGGTCGGCCATTGCCGAGGTCATGTACATGGCGCGCACCGCATGCCCCACCATGCGCGTCTGCTCGCGGACGGGAATGTGCGACTGAGTGTATTCGTAGGTCCCCGCCCAGTAGCCCGCCGGGTCGTCGCCACGCGCCAGCGCCTCCTCGGTGAAGTAATGCGGCTCGCGACCCCGTTCGTCGATGAAATAGGCCGCGAGATCGAGGCGGCGCCGGTCGCCAGTCAGGCGATAGAGCTTGACGAGCGCGAGTTCGATTTCCTGGTGACCCGGGTAGCCGCGCTTCTGTCCGGGACCGCGCCCGAAGACGCTTGCGATGTGATCGACGTAGCGCTCCATCACGTCGAGCAGCCTCCTCCGCCCGGTGGCGCGAAAATAGGCGATCGCGCCTTCGAGCAGATGTCCGGCGTTGTAGAGCTCGTGGTTGTCGCGGAGGTTCGTCCAGCGCTTTTCCGGCTCGCGGCCGTTGTACCAGCAGTTGAGATAGCCGTCGGCCGACTGGGCTCGCGCAAGATCGTCGACGATCGCGTCGATCTTCTTCTCGATGTTGGGATCGCGCCGGTGGGAAAGCGCGTAGCTCGCCGCCTCGATCCACTTGCCCACGTCCGAATCCCAGAACACCTGCATGGTGAAACCGTGGCTGTTTCTCGGGATTTTCAGCGGCGGAACGGGCTTCGGCAATTTGAGCGACTCCAGAATGCCGGTCTCCTCGAGTTTCGCATGCTGGCTCAGGATCGTGCGGCCGAGAACGACCTCGAGCCGCTCTCGCCAGAAGGCGCTGGTGACGCGAACGTCGGCAAATGGCGTCGGAGAATATGCACGCTCAGTCATGACCGCCTCTCTGGTCTCATCCGATCTGCTTGGCGCCGCACGAGCCGCGAATGACGAGCGAGCACGGCAGGCGGCGTACGCCGTCGAGCGGACGTCCTGCCATCATCTCGAGCAGCGCGGCGCCGGCTGCGCGTCCGAGCGCGTCGAGGTTCATGTCGACGCTGGTGAGCGGCGGCCGTGCCGCCTCCGCCATCACCTCCCAGTTGTCGAAGCCGACGACGGCGACGTCGGACGGGGCCGCCATTCCCATCTCGCGCAGCGCGTCTATCGCCCCGCGCGCGATCTGATCGTTGCCGCAGAAGAGCCCGTCCGGCCTGTCCCGGCGACGATCGAAGAGATCCTGAACGGCCTCGCGCCCCCAGGCCTCGGACCAGCGCCCCGCTCGGCAGTCGCCAGGGCGACTCTCCAGGCCCGCCTCGAGAAGCGCGGCGTGATAGCCTCTTTCTCGCAAACGAACCGCCTCAAACCGTTCCGGGCCGGTGATGTGGGCGATCCGTTTTCGGCCGAGCGCGGCGAGATGTCTGACCGCGAGCTTGGCGCCCCCCTCGTCGTCGGGCAGGAGGCAAAGCGCGTTCGGGCTCTCCGCCTGTGAGAACACGTAGACCACCGGCAGACCGCGCACGGCCGGCTCGATCGGCGGGCGCTTGTCGGCGCGCCGCGCTGTGACGACAAGTCCATCGACGCGCTTGCCGAGCAGCTGATCGATGTGTCGCCGCTCGCGCAAGGGATCGTCGGTGGCGTTGCACATGAAGACGGCGATCCCCTGATCGAACAGCCGCCGCTCGAGCGCCTCGACGATCGGAAAGGTGAACCGGCCGAAACTGTCGTTCGTCAGAATGCCGACGGTCATCGAGCGCGCGCGATGCAGGCTCTGCGCAAGATCGTTCGGCCGGTAGTCGATTTGCTTGGCGACCCGCAGAACCTTCGCCCGCGTTTCGGCCCTCAGGCGACCATTGGCGTTGAGCGCCTTGGAGGCGGTGCCGATGGAGACGCCAGCGAGACGGGCGACGTCGCGAATAGTGCGAGCGCCCGGAGTCAGGCGTTCGTCCGCGGGTTCGTCCTCATCGCGAACAAGATCGCTCATTTGATCGCGCCGGAGAGCAGCCCCGAAATGTAATAGCGCTGTAGGGCGAGATACACGGCGAGACATGGAATAATCGAGACGATCACGCTCGCCTGCAGCGCGCCCCAATCGACCGCACCGTGATTGCCGCTGCGCACGGCGACGAGCAGGATCGGCACGGTGAACGAGGTTTCCCGGTTCATGAAGATGAGCGCGGCAAGAAACTCGTTCCAGGAATTGATGAAGGCGAACAACGCCACTGTTACCAGGCCGGGAATCGTCAGGGGCAGGAAGACTCGGGTCAGACGCTGCCACGTCGAGCATCCGTCGATCACTGCGGCCTCCTCGATCTCGCGCGGAACGGCTTCGAAACTGGCGCGCATCAGGAAGATCGAGAATGGCAATTGCAGGATGGTGTGCACGATCGCCAGGCCCAGATGGGAATTGACAAGGCCGATCTTGGCGAAATCGAGATAGAGCGGGGTCAAGATCGCCTGATAGGGAATCATGATCGGCGCGAGAAGGACGAGAAAGGCGACCTCCCTTCCGCGGATCGCGAAGCGCGCGAGCCCGTAGCCCGCCGGCGCCGCGATCATGAGACACGCTGCAATGGTTATCGTCGCCACCAGCGCTGAGTTGCCGATATAGGTCGCGAGCCCGGCCTGGTAGTGAATGACCTTGGCGTAGTTCTCGAAACTCAACGCGCGCGGCAGAAAGTGCGGTGGAACGGCCGACGCGTCGGCCGCCGTCTTGATCGAGGCCAGAAAGGATAGAACGATCGGCGCGCCCATGACCGTGATCGCGACAACCGAAATCGCGCCGACCAGATAGGCTGCGCGCGCATGCGGGCGCGGGCGTCGGGCGACCGCTGCGGGCGCGTCGGGGATGATCGCGGCCGTGGTCATCTCGGCTCGCCCCTTGCAGTCAGCGCGATTTGCAGCGTCGAAAAGAGTAGAATGATCAGGGTCAGGACGATCGAGAGCGCAGCGCCATAGCCGAGTTTGAACGACACGAAGGAGTTTTGATAGATCCAGTAGACGGCGGTGAAGGTCTCCCCGCGCGGCCCGCCGGACGTCATGATGTAGAACTGATCGAAGGCCAGCATCGAGCCGATGGCGCTGACGAGCGTGGCCAAGAGGATGATGCGACGGCTCAAAGGCGCGACGATGCGAAAGACGCGTGTCCAGTACCCGGCCCCATCGACAACGGCGGCCTCCATGATCTCCCGATCGATCGACTGGATGGCGGCGATGAACAGCACCATGCCGAAGCCGACCACCTTCCAGGTGATGGAGATCACGACCGCCCAAAAGGCGAGATCGGCGCTGACGAACCAGACGATCGGCTGGGCGATGACGTGCAAGTCGACCAACAGCCGGTTGAGCAGGCCGACCTGTTCGTCGAACAGCCAGAACCAAAGAAGGCTCGAGCTGCTGAGCCCGATGACGACGGGGAGGAAGACGATCGTGCGGGTCAGACGTTTCAGCGGCGTGTTGTCCGCCGTCAGGAGGGCCAGCGCGAAGCCGAGGATCATCAGGATCGGGGTCAGCACGACCGTATATTTGACGGTGAACAGGAACGCGCGCCAAAAGCCGGCATCGTTCCAGATCTTGATGTAGTTGCCCAGACCGATGAACTTGCTCCCGCCGAGCAGCGAGCGGTCGGTCATCGACATCGCGACCAGCTGACCCAGGGGGATCAGCACGAAGACGCCGACGAAAAGCAGGGCGGGCGCCACGTAGAGCCAGCCCTGCCATTGGCCGGAGGGTTGCGACCGTTTCATGCGGATAGGGAGTGCGGGAAGGCGGCGATCGGCCTCACTCGCTGGCGATCGCTTTCATCTTCTCTCGCGCTTCCCTGATCGCCCCGTCGACGTCGCCGTCGAAGATCGCGCGCTGCAGCATGTTGATCCAGGGGCTCGAGTCCGAATTGACCATGTCGGCGAAATGATAGACCCATGGCACATACCCGATCGCGAGCGCCTTCGCGGTGATCACGATGCGCGGATCGGCGGCGAAATATTTGTTGTTGGCAAGCGAAGGGCGGGATGGCAGGATGTTGTTCTTGGCCAAGCCTTCGAGCTGAGCTTCATCGGTAAGCTCCCAGGCGATGAACTGCTTGGCCAGCGGCACGTGCTTGGATCCTTTCGGGATGGCGACGACGTCGCCGCCGACAAAGGCGGAGACTTGGCCTTCCTTGACGCCCGGCAGGAAGGTGACGCCGAAATTCATGTTCGGCACGTCGTGCTTCAGGTCGGAGATCAGAAAGCCGCCGCATCCCTGGATCCCGATCTTGCCCGATTTGAACAGGGCGGTGAAATTCGCGCCGTTGTCGGCTTGCGCGCTCTTCGGGATCAGGCCCTCGTCCCACATTTCCTTGAACGTCTGGAGCACGTCCTTGACGCCGTCTCCCGTCAGCGCGGGGTCGTTGCCGTTGGCCGGCAGAATCTTGGAGCCCGCCGCCACCATCATCGGCGAGGTTGTGAAAATGTTGCAGCCGGGGCACGATCCGGAGAAATAGAAGCCGTAGGTGTCGTCGCCCAGCGCGCGGATTTTCTTCGCGTCGTCGTGGATTTCGCCAATTGTGCGCGGCGGCTTGTCGGGATCGAGGCCCGCCTTCTTGAACAGATCCTTGTTCCAGATGAGGATTGAAACGTCCGGGGTGAAGCCTGCGCCGTAGAGCCTGCCCTCGTAGGTGGCGATGTCGACGTAGGCCTTGGCGACCGAGGCGAAATTCGGGTTCGCCTTGAGATCTGCGGTGAGATCGGTGAGAAAACCCGCCTTCATGAAGTCGGGCATGTAAATGAGATCGAACGAGACGAGGTCGGGAACCTCGCCCGCCTGAACGCCGGTTGCGAGCTTGGTGACCATCTGGTTATCCGGGATGGTCGTCAGCTCGATCTTATCGCCGTGAGTCGAATTCCAGAGATCGACGAGATGCCCTGCGGCGTTGGTGCCGCTGGCGCGCACCCACATCGTCATCGTGTCGGCGAAGGCCGTCGTCGCAAAAGCCGACGAGGCGATGATTAGAGCGGCGAGCGCGCCGCACGTCGTCCGTGTGGTCATGACGTTCCTCCCGGTAAGCGAAGCTGCTTGGCTTCTTGAGAAAAGCTGGGCTCTTTTCCGTTTCGGTGAGAAAAGCTTTTCCCAATTCTTGTACCGCGACCTTTGCGCCGGAGCAAGGGTAAGCGCCTGGCCGATCAAACGCGGCTTGTCGTTCGATTGAAGTCGGAACGCCTCAGCTCGCGGCAAGCGCCGCTAGGAGATGCGGCGCAAGCGGGCTCTCCGCCGCTTCGGCAGACGTCAACTCGAAGGTCGCGACGGTTAGCCAGGCCTTGCCGAGAAAACTGCGCTTGGCGAAGGCGGCGGCGAGATGCAGCCATCCAACCGCCATGCCGCAATCGACCAGCCCGCCGAAGGCTGTCGAAGGAAAGCCCGTCAAGACGGAGTTCGGCAGGAGGCCGGTCCAGTGTTCGTCGAGCATCGGGCCGTTCGGCAACGACGCCCAGGGCCCGTCTGTCCTGCGCCAGCTGAACGCGCCCATCCACTGTCCGTCCCATGGCGTTCCTTCGCGGGCCCGCAACAGCATCGAGGGAAAGTTGTGGCGGTCGGAAAGCGGCAGGTCGCGCTCGGCGTCGACGAGCGCATCGACCGAGTTGGCGATCAGCAAGACCTTGCGGCCTGACAGCAGCATTTCGCGAACGGGCGTCGTGAGGCGCGTCGCCACGACGACCGCCGCGACATCAGCACTCGCTGCGCGGGCCGGCCAGCCGATTGCGGTCAGCATGGCCTCAGCCGAACGGTCGATCGGATAAAGTTGCGCCTCCGCGCCGGCGAGCGGCGGGACAATGCAGAATTCGAGGGTATTCTGCGACAGGAGGCCACTGTCGGCGCTCCAGGCTTCCAGCTCGAGGGCGACGATTGTAATGGCCTCGACGTTGGGCGTGGTCAGGGCGATCGTCGTCGGATCGTCGCCAAGGCGCGCCTCCCCTGCTTCATCCCCGAAGCGCCAGATGAGTCTTGCGCCGTCCGGCGGCGCGTCCGCGCCGGCGAGCCGCACCGGGACGGCCAGCCTTTCGCAGGACGAAATGGCGGTGCGCGGCGCCCGGGCGATGACGAGCCACGGCTTTTGCAGATTGGCGAGCCGGTCGGCGAAAGAGCGCGGCCGGTTGAGAACGTCCATCAGGCCATTCGATTCCCACTGCACGTCGTTGAGCTCGGTAATGACGTAGCCTGATATCGGCCGCTCCCAGCGAAGCGTCTCGATCTGGTATTTGAGCGCCCGATACTGGAGCTCCTGCGCGCCGGCGACGAAGCCGTCGAGATCGCCGAAGATCGGCGCCAGTTGGGCGTCACGAAAACGCGTCTCGATCCCGTGCGGATAAGCGGCGCCCAAGTTCCAGTCATGGCCGCTCTCGAACCACCACGGCTCATCGCCGTCCTCGTTCAGGATTTCCCGCGGATGCGGCAAGCCCCAGACGCCGAATTCCGAGCAGACGAGGGGTTCGTCGCCGCGTCTTTCGGCGTCGCCGTGCGGCGACCAGGCCCAGGCTGCGCGCCGGGCGAAGGCTTGCGCAGTGGCGGCGAAAGCCGTGTTCTGATGGGGAAAGCCGTTGTACCAGTGGAAGTCCTCGATCTCGGTCTTGAGATGATAGTTGCGCGGGAAGCAGGGGGAGTTGTCAATCAGAAGACTTTCGGGGATCAGCGCCTTTGCCGCATCGAACGTCTCTTTCAGCCAGCGCCGGTCGTCGGGATTGTCGTCCAGATCGATCCCCCAGCCCTCGTTGAAAAGCGTCCAGACGCAGATCGAGGGATGATGCCCATGGTTTGCGACGGACGTGCGGAACACCTCCCGCAGCGCGCTACGCGTCGCCGGTGCGAGGAACTCCATGTACGGCATGTCGAGCCAGACGATGAGCCCGAGGCGGTCGGCGAGATCGAAATAGAGCTGGTCGGGAATTTTAACATGGCACCGCAGCGTGTTGAGCCCCATGGCCTTGGCCTGGGCGAAGCGCTGCTCGAGAAACTCAGGGCTCGGCGGCCGGCACTCTTCCTCCGGATGCCAGTCCTGATCGAGGGCGCCGGCCATGAAGAACGGGCTGCCGTTCAGCGCGAGGCGTCCGTCCTTCGCCTCGAATTTCCTGAATCCAATCATGAATTCCGCAGCGTCGAGACCGCCCGCCTCGCCGACGAGCTCGACGGTCAGAGCGTAAAGGTTGGGCGCGTCCGGCGACCACGCGTCGGGATTGGCCGATTCGAGCCCCGCCTCGAATTCAGTCGAGCGCAAATTCATTTCGCGCTGAACCACGGTCTCGCCGGAACGCGACAACGTGAGCCGGACCTTGGCCGCCGCTTGAACGGAGAGCGTACCGCGCGCGAGGACTGTCCCCTTCGAAAGGTCGTACGAGCTCCGAATTGCGAGCTCGCGGAAGTGAATCGGATTGCGCGCCTCGAGCCGCGCCGGCTTCCAGATTCCGCCTTGAACCCCGTACCAGTCTTGCTTTCCGGCAAGCGACTGACTGAACCGGCCGCTCTTGCGGTCGTCGGGCGCGCGCGCGTCCACGCCGAGCATGAACGACGTCTTGCCGGCGAGCGCATCGGTTAGATCGACCTCGATCGGCGTCCAGCCGTCGCCATGGACCGCGACCGCGACTTCGTCGACCAGAATCAGGGACTCGTGGAACACCCCCTCCAGAACCAGGACGATACTTTTTCCTGTCCACTCTCGCGGGATTTGAACCCATCGCCGGTGCCGTCCCGTCCCTTGCGCGTTGCGCAGCCTGGGGAATTGCGCCTGCCAGATGCCGGGAGATCGGATGGTGTGGCCCTCGCCGCCGAGCTGTGCTGTCGGACCCTCGAATTCGAAGTCCCACAGACCGTCGAGCGACAGCGTCGCCCGCAAGGCGTCAGCATCAGAACGCATGACAAGCTCCCAAAAACGGTCCCGATCCGGCGCGACAGGGCACGCCTCGTTGCGGAATTGGCGAAGCTCAAATATCCGAAAAGCTGATACAAAGGTCGCTCATCCGAGTCGGGGCGGGCCCGAATATGTCGCGCAATTTCCTGGTGATCGATCCCGAGGAGCGGCCGGAGGTTCTTCGCGGCCTCGCTTCTCCAGCGCGCGCGCGGATCCTGCGTTTGTTGCATCGGCGCCCCGGCGTCAACGTGAACGACATCGTCGCCGCCCTCAAACTTCCCCAGTCGACGGTCTCGTCCAACCTGCAGATTCTGGAGACCGCGGGCCTCATTCGGACGGAGACGAAAAAGGGCCGCAGGGGCAATCAGAAGCGCTGCTTTTCGGCCTTCGACGAGGTGCTGGTGATGTTCCGCGACGATGCCGCCGGCATTGACGCCGACGCGATCGAGGTGGCGATGCCGATCGGCCTCTACACGAGTTGCGAGGTGAGCGCCCCCTGCGGCCTTTGCTCGCCGCAGGGAATCATCGGCTTGCTCGATGTTCCCGGAACCTTTCTCAATCCGGACCGAATGAATGCCGGGCTCATGTGGTTCACGCGCGGCTTCGTCGAGTACCAATTTCCCAACAATGCGCGGCTCGTCGGCAAAGCTGTCGTCGCGCTCGAGTTTTCCCTCGAGCTCTCGTCCGAGGTTCCGGGCACTTCGGCCGACTGGCCTTCCGACATCACGATCGCCATCAACGGAAGGGAGGTCGGAGCCTGGACCAGCCCCGGCGATTTCGGCGATCAGCGGGGCGTTTTCACCCCGGACTGGTGGAAGCTGAAAGGAAGCCAGTATGGCATGCTCAAGAGCTGGCGGGTGACGCCGGACGGAGCATTCGTCGACGGCGTGAAAATCTCGTCGCTGACACCCAGGCATCTCGACATTTCCGCCCACCACTCGATTCGGCTGCGGATCGAGGTCAAGCCGGACGCGCGCCATCCGGGCGGCGTCAACATTTTCGGCCGCGGGTTCGGCAACTATGATCAGGACATCGTGCTGAGGCTGACCACCGAGGCCTGAGCGGTCTGCGCGCGACGTCCTCATTCGCGTGCGGTCAAAGAACCGCCCCGGTTGCGCCAAAGAGATGCGCCTGACTCGCAAGCAGCTGCAGGCCGACGGCGGCGCCGGCCTTCGCCTCGAGGTTGCCTTCGCCTTCGACGATGAGTTGTCCGGCCGGCGTGTCGACATAAAGAAGGGTTGCGTTGCCGAGATGCTCGATAAGCGCGACCGCGCCGTTGAGCGCGGCGGTCGGGTCCTGCGGATCGACGAGGATCAGATGTTCCGGGCGAACGCCGAGTTCCGCTGATCGCGCATTGGCCGGGTCGGTCTTGAGGCCGATCTCGGCCTTTCGTCCTCCGGGAAGCACCACGCTTGCCGTTCGACCGTTCAACCCTGCAACCTCGACCTCGAAGAAATTCATGCCTGGCGAGCCGATGAACGCCGCGACGAACTTGTTTGCCGGCGCATTGTAGAGTTGGAGCGGCGAGCCGACCTGCGAGATGCGTCCCTTGTCGAGAACGACAATCCTGTCGGCCAGGGTCATCGCCTCGGTCTGGTCGTGCGTCACATAAATCATCGTCGTGCCGAGATCGGCATGGAGCTTGGCGAGTTCGAGGCGCATCTGCACCCGGAGCTTCGCGTCGAGGTTGGACAGAGGCTCGTCGAACAGAAACACCTCGGGCTTGCGCACGAGCGCGCGCCCGATCGCCACGCGCTGGCGTTGGCCGCCGGAAAGCTCAGCGGGCCGGCGATCGAGATAGGGTTCGAGCTGCAGGATGCGCGCGACTTCGAGCGCGCGCTCGTCTTGGACCTTGCGCGGCGCGCCGGCGACAGAGAGCGAGAAGGCGATGTTTTGCCTGACCGTCATGTGCGGGTAGAGGGCGTAGGACTGGAACACCATCGCGATCCGCCGTTGGGCGGGCGGCACTTCTGTCACGTCGACATTGTCGATGAAGCACTGTCCGGCGGTGATTGCCTCGAGACCCGCAATCATCCGCAGCAGCGTCGATTTTCCGCAGCCGGAAGGCCCGAGTAGGGCGGTAAAGGACCCCTTCTCGACGGCAAGGCTCAGGTCGCTGATTGCGGTCACCGCGCCATAGCGCTTGGTGACGCGCTTCAGTTCGACGTGCGGCTCCCCTCCGTTCCCGTTCCTCGACGGCGCGCTCATCCCTTGATCCCCGCCGACAGCATGATCGCCTGAGTCACCCTGCGCTGGAAGATCAGATAGACGATGGCGACCGGGAACGCCGCGAGCATCGCCACAGCGAGATCGCGCGCATATTGGACGCCGAACGCGTCATGCACCTGCGTGATCCCGACGGTGATGTTCATCTTGTCCTCGGAGCTGATCGCCAGGAACGGCCACAGGAAGAGATTCCAGGCGCCGATGAACGTGATGATCGCCAGCGCAGTCGTGATGCCCCAGTTCATCGGCAGATAGATCCGGAACAGGAGCTGAAATTCGTTGGCGCCGTCGATCACCGCGGCCTCGCGAAAATCCTTCGGCACGGAATCGAAGAACTGCTTGTAGATGATGACCGTGACCGGCGCGATGAGCTGCGGCAGCACCACTCCCGCGAGCGTGTTGATCAGGTGGAAATTGTTCATCAGGATGAAATGATTGACGATCAGGGCCTGGATCGGAACCATGAAGCTCGCCAGGATCATATACCAGAAGACTTGGCGCCCGGGAAAGTTCAGCTGCGAGATCGCATAGCCGGCCCCGGCGGCCATCATGACGACGATCACGGTTACGGCCCCCGAGGTGATCAGCGAGTTGATGTACCAGAGGCCGATCTTGGTTTCCGTCAGGACGTGGACGTAGTTTTCAACCGTGAAATGCTCCGGCCAGAGGTGGACGACTGGCTTCACGACCAGATATTCCGGCTTGAACGTCGTCACGAGCCCCCAATAGAGCGGAAACGCCCACAGCACGCCGCCCAACAGCGTGACCACGGTGATCAGAAGCCCGACGAGATCCAGACGGCGCAGGCGGCTCAACCGTCCGGTGCGAGCGGAGGCGACGATTTCGTCGCCGGCGTGGACGGACGCGGTCATCTTTCCCCTCGCGCGCGAAGCAGCTGGAATTGCAGCACCGACAACACCACGATGAGCAGGAACAGGATCAACGCCGCCGCATCGGCGAAGCCGCCGTGGTTCTGCTGGAACGCCTCTCTGTAGATGTACTGCACCATCACCATAGTCGCGTTGGTCCTGCCGCCGGCCGCAAACAGATAAACCTGGTCGAAGATCTTGAGTTGCAGGATCAGCTGGATGGTGAAGACGAGCACCGTCACCGGCCAGATCAGAGGCCAGGTGATGCGGCTGAACTGGGTCCAGCGGCGCGCGCCGTCGAGCTCGGCAGCTTCGTAAATTTCTCTCGAAATGTTGCGCAAGCCGGCGATGAACAGAAGGACGTTGAATCCGATCCCCCACCACACCGTGATCAACGCGACCGCCGGCATGAACAGCGGGATTGTGCGAAAAATATTGACGCGATGACCGTCGTTGAACGGGGCGATCACATATTGGGCGATGCCGAAATCCTTGTCGAACATCCAGGCCCAAACGGTCACAACCACCGAAACGGGCAGGATGAGGGGCAGAAAAAACGCCGACAGGACGAGGCTCTGCACCCAGCCTCTCAGGCGATTGATTCCGAGAGCGACAACGAGCGCGAGCAGCGTGCTCGGGATCACGCTCAGGCCGACGAAATAGGCGGTGTTCCAGATCGCGGTGTGGAACAGCCGGTCCGACCAGAGTCGCACGTAATTGGTGAAGCCGGCCCACTGCCCCGGCCCGATCAGCGGCGCGTTGGTGAAGCTCAGCTGCACCATTTTAATCGTCGGATAGACGAAAATTATAGCGTAGATGACGACGAACGGCGCCATCAGCACGGCGGCTGTGAAATACTCGCTGCGCCGGCTTCGGAGCATGGCGCGAATGGTCCTTACATTCCCGGCGCTCCGGCCGGCTTGCCATAGAAAGCGGCCGGAGCTGCCCCAGGTTCCCTTATTTCACGAGAGCCTGCAGATCGTCGCGGATCTTCTTGGCGGCGTCCGCCGGCGCGATCTCGCCGTTGAGGGCAGGGATCATGTAATTGCCCGCAGCGTCATAGACCGGCGACGCAACACCGGCGTAGATCGACACCGGGTCGAACACCGCTGTCTTGGCCAGCGACGAATACTCGGAGTTGGGCTTCATAGCCTTGAACTCAGGGCTATCCTGCACAGGCAGATAGGCCGGGATGTGGCCGCCGCTCGCCCACTCCAGCGAGTGAACGTTGAACCAGTGGATCGTCTCGAGCACCAGCTTGCGCTTCTCCGGAGGCACCGGATTTCCTTGACGGTTCGGGATGGCGAAGGAATGGGAATCCGCCCAGGTCGCCGGTTGCGAGAAGAACACCGGGATCTGGATCGCGCCCCAGTCGAACAACTGGCCTTTCTTGGCGAGGTCGACCATTGTCGGCACCTCCCAAACGCCGTTGATGTGCATTGCCGCCTTGCCGGAGGTGAAGAGTGCGATCGACGCGGGATACTCGGTGTTCGTTGGCGCCCACTTGTTCTTGGTCCATTTCTGCATTTCGGCGAGCGCGTTGGTCGCTTTCTCGAGATTGTCGCCGTCGAGGAACTTGTCGTCCTTGAAGAACTGGCCGCCCTGCTGGTTGAGCAGAGTGTAAAAAATGCGCCAGCCCGAGCCGCCGTCGTTCGGCACCGAAAGCCCGTAGACGCCGTTGGCCGTCAGCTTGGCGAGGGCGGCGTCAAAATTTGCCGCGCCATCGAGGCCCTTGGGCTTGCCGTCATCGCCGAGCAGGCCAGCCTTTTTCAGCATGTCCTTGTTGTAATAGAGGATGATCGAGTGGATATCGAGTGGCACGGCATATTGCTTGCCATCCGTGCCCTGCGCCGCCTTCCAGTTGGCCGGGCCGAAATCGCTCGCCTTGATGCCCGCCGCGGCCAGCTCCTCGGGAGAGAGCGGGCTCAGCACGCCCTCGGAGATGCCTAGCGGCATGCGCGACTCATGGTAGGTCATGACGTCTGGCCCCTGGCCGGTGGCAGCTGAGGTTTGCACCTTGGTGTAGAAGGGAACGCCCCATTCGAGCGTCGTGGCGTCAATCTGGACCTTGCCTGCGTGCTCTTTGTTGAATTGGTCGAGCATGGCCTTCATGCGAACGCCATCGCCGCCGCTGAGGAAGTCCCACCACACGATGGTTTCGGTGGCCTGCGCCGCTCCAACCATGAGCGCCGTGCTCGCCAGCGCCGCGTACAAGACTTTGCGGATCATTTTCGATTCCTCCCAAAATGTGGCCGACGGCTTCCCGTTCGGTCGCGTCGTGACAAAGCGTCTTCGGGAAGCCTTGCGTCGCGATGGTAGCGGGGAAAGCGTAAGGCGCCAAGAGGATTCAATCAACGAACCGGATATCGACTAGCGTTCCTGAAGATAAAAGCCTGAGCCATCCCGAGGGATCACAACCGCCTCAGTGTCAGCGATCGCCTGAGAAAATTGGGCACCTGACCTGTCCGGTCGAGAGCTTGACGCGGTCGGCTAAACCGGCTCCTATGTATCCAACTTCTTGATATCGAGGCGAGGAAACATGCGCGCGTCGGTTACGGCCCATCGGGACTATCGGATCGCGAAAATCGACGACCGGTTATACGGCGCATTCCTTGAACACCTGGGACGGGCGATCTACACGGGGATCTACGAACCCGGTCATCCGACCGCGGACGCCAACGGCATGCGGAAGGACGTCATCGAACTCGTTCGGGAGCTGAAGGTTCCGATCGTGCGCTATCCTGGCGGCAATTTCGTCTCCGCCTACAATTGGGAGGACGGCGTCGGCCCGCGCGAGGATCGGCCGACGCGGCTCGACCTGGCCTGGCATACCTCCGAGTCCAATGCGGTCGGCGTGCACGAGTTTGCCCAATGGTGCGACGCCGCAGGCACGGAAATGATGCTGGCGATCAACCTGGGGTCGCGCGGGCTCGACGAAGCGCGCAACTTCGTCGAATACGTGAACGGTCCGACCGGCAGCTACTGGGGCGATCAGCGCAAGAAGCATGGGCGCGCTGAGCCGTTCGGGGTCAAGCACTGGTGCCTCGGCAACGAGATGGACGGGCCCTGGCAGATCGGCCACAAGACGGCGCACGAATACGGCCGCCTCGCCAACGAGGTGGCGAAGACGCTTCGCGCCTTCGACAGCTCGCTCCGGCTGATCGTCTGCGGTTCGTCGAATTCCGACATGAAGTCCTATCCCGAGTGGGAGCGCGTCGTCCTTGAGCATACGTACGATGCGGTCGACCACATTTCCCTGCATATGTATTTCGCCAACCGGGCGAAAAATACCGCCGAATACCTCGCCCTCAACGCCAAGCTCGACGCCTATATCAGCGCCATCGCCTCGACGATCGAGTTCGTCCGCGCGTCGAAGCGCAGCCGCAAGAGGGTGACGATCTCCTTCGACGAATGGAACGTCTGGTATCATTCGAACGCGCAGGATCGTGCGATTCTCGGCGGCTCGAAAGGTTGGCCGCATGCGCCGCGACTGCTGGAAGACATCTACAATTTCGAGGACGCGCTCCAGGTCGGCTGCATCCTCAACACCTTCATTCGTCGCTCCGACGTCGTGAGCATCGCCTGCATCGCGCAATTGGTGAACGTGATCGCGCCGATCATGACCGAGCCTGGCGGGGCCGCTTGGCGGCAGACGATCTACTACCCCTACTTCTTCGCCTCGGTTTATGGGCGTGGCGACGCCCTCGCCCTCAGGGTTCGGTCGCCGGGCTACGACGCGGAAGTCGCCGACAACGTGCCGTACCTGGACATCTCCGGGGTTTACGACCAAGAGGGCGGCACGGTGACGTTTTTCGCCGTCAACCGGCACGCGGACGAGACGCTCGACGTCGAGGTCGACCTGCAAGGTTTCGGCGAGGCGAGGATCCTGGACCTCCAGACGATGACGAGCGGCGACCTCGAGGCGGTCAATTCGCTGAGCGATCCTCTGAAGGTCACGCCGAAAAGGGCGGTGGACGGGGCGGAGGTCAGCGACGGCCGTCTGACCGCGAAGCTCGCGCCTCACTCCTACCAGATGATCCGGCTGGGCGTGGCGATCGCGTAAGGCCGGTTAATCGCGCAATTTGAAAGGGTTTTGACGCTCCGCTGTGTCGATGGTGCGGACGACGGAAGGCGTGGCTGCGGACGAGTTTTCGGCAAGGAGCGACGGCGCCATCGAGCCAGTTGAGTCATCCGCCTAGAACAGACCATCCAGGTCGGCACCAAGACGATCATTATCAAATCGACGCGGCGGAAGCGGTTTGACGATCAAGTCAGCAAGGTCAGCGAAAGTTAAAAGTCGGGCCAAAAGAAGTGCGACTTATGGCTGGGCGGTCCGGACCTGCGCGGGTTTTGCGCAAACTTGACGGGTTGCGGCTGCGATCCGCGTTAACATATTTGAGCTAGCGTGCAATCCGCTTTGGGCCAGGTACATGACGCCGTCATAACGGCGCTGGCGAATTCGAGGGGTCTCACGATGTGTCGCGGGTGTTTCAGTCAGCTGCTTCTGCGCGATGAGTTCCATTCCGGCGGGATAGCCGGCCTGCTCGGAAAGGCGGCGTGCCTGCCGACTCGAAGGGCGTTCATGGCCTATTCGGTTGCCGCGGCCTCAGTGCTTCCGGTGGTCGGGGCCGCTCCGGGCTCGGCGGCAGGCGACGGCGCCGACCTCATTCTGCGGGGCGGGACAATCCGTTCTCTGCCGGGCGCGCCGGTCGCCTCGGCGCTCGCGGTCAAGGGCGGCAAAGTGCTTGCGGTCGGCGACGAGAGCGCACTGTCGGGCCTCAACAGGGGCGCTAAGGTCGTCGATCTCGGCGGACGCACGATGCTGCCGGGGCTCATCGATCCGCACCTCCACACGATCGCGGCTTCATTGATCTACGAACTCCTCGACGACATCGGTTACGGGAAATATCCGACTCGCGAAAAGCTCGTTGCGCATCTCAAGCAAGAGGCGGCGAGCACGCCGAAGGGGCAGTGGATCGTCGGCGCCAATTTCGACAATCTGCTGCAGGGCGGCGATTTTACCCGCAACGAGCTTAACGCAATTTCGAGCGATCACCCAATCCTCATCTGGTACATCAATCTGCACGACGCCTGCGTCAACGGCGAGGCGTTCAAGATCGCCGGTATCGGCGAGGATGTTGGCGAACTGCCGGGCGGCGGCCATTTCGGTCGCGGCGCGGACGGCCAGCTCAACGGTATGGTGTACGAGGAAAGCGCGATGCTCAAACTCGCGGTCCACTTCCTTGGCAAGATCACGCCCGAAGTCGCAGCCAAGGCAGTCACGGACTTCACCCGGCATATCGCGTCCGTTGGCAACACGATGGTTCACGAGCCCGGCACGATTCGCTCGGACTGGATCGGGCCGTTCGCGAAGCTTTCGAATACGCTCTCCTGCCGCACCAGCGCGAGCGTAATGTTCGACGACATGAAGGGCCTGACGGCCTGGCGTAGCCTCGGCCTCGGAAAGGGCGCGCCCGTCGACAATTCCCTGTTCTCGCTCTATGGCGTGAAAATCGTCGGCGACGGCTCCAACCAGACCGAGACCGGGGCGCAGACCAAGCCCTATCTGAATTCGACCTCAAAGGGTTCATCGAACTTCGGCGCCGCCGAGATGAAACGGATGGTCGCCGAAGTGAAAGCCGTCGGACTGCCGGTGCAGATCCACTGCAACGGCGATTACACGGTCGACATTGCCCTCGACGCGATCGAGGCGGCCTACGCGGGCTCGACCGACTACGGCGTCAACCGCATCGAGCACTCGACGATGGCGCGCCCCGACCAGATTTTGCGCATGCAGAAGCTCAACGTGCAGCCGAGTTTCCTCATGAACCATGTGCGCTTCTACGGCGCCGCCTATCGCGACCAGATCTTCGGCCCCGACCGTGCCGCCTTCATGGATCCCGCCGGGGCCTGTGTGAAAGCCGGCTTGCCCTTCACGCTGCACACCGACGGGCCCTGCTCCCCGCCGGGACCGCTCGCGCTCATCAGCACGGCGGTGACGCGGCGTTGCATCATCGACAATTCCGTAGTCGGCCCCGATCAGGCCGTTTCGCTTGACGATGCGATCCGCGCCGTGACGATCGACGCCGCCAGCCAGCTCGGACAGAGCGACCGCCTTGGCTCGCTTGAAAAGGGCAAGGTGGCGGATTTCACGATCCTCGAAAGCGATCCTTACAAGGTGAGCCCAGATGCGATCGCCGACATCAAGGTGAGCGAGACATGGGTGGCGGGGGAGCGGAAGTTCGCTGCGTGACAGGGCGGTCATCCAGTCTCGACGGTCAAGGTCGGACGCGACCGGTCCTTGTTCGGAACTGCTGCTCTGGACGTTAAGAGAAGGATCGATAAATCCTTGCCAAACTCCGAGTCGTGTTCTAGTTTTGTTCAGGTCGCCGCAATGGAGAACGCCGCTTGTCCGATCCCCTCGAACCTGCCCCGACTCTTGGTAGCGATCGCTCGCCTGAGGGCCGAGGTCTGCGCCCGAAGGAAGGCCGAGCGCGGGATGCGAATAGCCGGCTTCCTGGAAGCCGCCGCAGGGCGTCATCACGGTTGTTTCCGTGTTTCCGCGTAACTCCCAAGCGAGGCCATGCTCGTGGGCGAGAACATCGGGGGCGCGGGGCATTTGTAGGCGCGGTCGCTGACCGCGCCGGCCGCGCTCACCGAGCGCGGCTACAACGCCGCTCTTCATCCGTCGGCAGGCGCGCCCTGGCTTGGGAGTTGCATTTTCGCCTCACCCGGCCGTAAGCCTTTGATAAGTCCGGTTTCCGGGAAAGAAATTGCAATTTTTTGCAGGAAATTGCAGGCCTTTGGAAGTTTTTTGCAGGTCGATGGCAGCTTTTTGCAAGCTTTGCGAAAGAAATGGACGGGACGGCGCCGGCGGCGCGGGTTTCAAGTCTGAGCGGACGAGCCGCAAGAAAGCACGCATCCAGACAACCGGGCAGCTTGGGACTTTGGCCGCCGCTCATCCCAGCACGCTCTCCGGGCTCACGTATTTCATCCCGTGCGCGGCGGCGACCGGCTCGCAGGTCACCTCGCCGTCGTGAACGTTGAGGCCGGCGCGCAGGTGCGGATCTTCCCGCAGCGCCGCGCGCCAGCCTTTATCGGCGATCGCCAGCGCGAACGGCAGCGTCGCGTGGTTCAGCGCGAAAGTGGAGGTGCGGGCGACCGCCCCCGGCATGTTGGCGACGCAATAGTGAACGATGCCGTCGACGACATAGGTCGGGTTCGAGTGCGTCGTCGGCCTCGAGGTTTCGCAGCAGCCGCCTTGATCGATCGCCACGTCGACGATGACCGCGCCCGGCCGCATGGTCTTGAGCATCGCCCGCTTTATCAGCTTCGGCGCCGCCGCGCCGGGCAGCAGGACGGCGCCGATGATCAAGTCGGCGCGGGTCACGAGATCTGCGATCGAGGCGCGCGTCGAATAGATGGTGCGGACGGAGGAGCCAAACTGGCTCGAGAGGCGGCGCAGCGCTTCGTGCGACCGGTCGACGACGGTGACGGATGCGCCCATGCCGACCGCAATTGTCGCGGCGTGCGTGCCCGAGACGCCGCCGCCGAGAATGAGCACGTTGGCGGCGGCCACTCCGGGAACGCCGCCAAGCAGCACGCCGCGCCCGCCCTGCGCCTTCTCGAGCGCGTGCGCGCCGACCTGAGGAGCCAGCCGGCCGGCGACTTCCGACATCGGCGTCAGCAACGGCAGACGGCCTTGCGCGTCGGTCACGGTTTCGTAGGCGATGCACGTCGCGCCGGAGGCGATCAGGTCCTGCGCCTGGGGCAGATCGGGGGCGAGATGCAGATAGGTGAACAGTATTTGCCCGCGATGCAGCCGCTTCCGCTCCTCAGCCAGCGGTTCCTTGACTTTGACGATCATTTCAGCCCGGGCGAAAATCTCCGCAGATGCGTCAACGAGCTCGGCGCCGGCGCGAGCGTATTCCTCATCCGGCGAACCGGATCCGACGCCCGCACCCCGTTCGACGATCACACGGTGCCCATGATCAACAAGTTCCGCGATCGCCGCCGGCGTCATTCCGACGCGGAATTCGTTGTCCTTGATCTCCTTGGGAACGCCGACAAGCATGAGTAACGACCTCCAAGAACTGGTCCGGCAATTATGGCGCCTTTCCACCGACTCGGGCGCTGATTTTTGACCCGGCCGCGCGTGTCTTCGACAAGGCCGCTTCGATGCGGCGGGGACTTAGCGGCAAGGGCTTCCGCAGAGCAAGGCGCGCTGGTCTGGTTGACAAGAAACGCAAATTGTTGACGACGGCGCACATGGACAGCGGCCCGAAAGTCGCCTAGGTCCTCACCGTCTGGCATGCTTGGAGACCGGCGTTTATGGATCAGGAGCGCCGCCGCCTAACCGATTTGGAACGCCAGCGCCTCGATCGCCTTGTTTTACAGCGGGTCGGTTCGAGGGCCGCGTCCGGCGAAAGTACGCAGAGCGTGGTTTCGGCAAGGAGCGTCAAGCGCGCCGGCCCTCGGTTCGAAGATTTGCCTGGCTACACAGAACAGCGGCTTCTTCGGTCGACCGCGTCCGCGCTCGGTCTGAGAGAGCCGTACTTCCTGCTTCATGAGGGTGATGCCGGCGCCTCGACCGTCATTGACGGCCGGCGCATGATCAACTTCTCCTCTTACGACTATCTCGGCCTGAACCATCATCCTGCGGTGCGAGCCGCAGCGCACGCCGCAATCGACCGCTACGGCGTCTCCGCCTCCGCGAGCAGGCTGGTCGCCGGCGAGCGGCCAGTTCACCGGGCCCTCGAGTCCGCTCTGGCAGGCCATTACGGCCAGGACGCCTGCCTGACCTTCGTCAGTGGATACGCCACCAACGTATCGACAATCAGCGCCGTCCTGGGGCCGCGCGATCTCATCGTGCACGACGCCCTGGCGCATAACAGCATCCTCATGGGCGCTCAGATGTCGTCGGCGGAGCGGCGCTCATTCCCGCACAACGACCTCTCGTCTCTCGATTCGATACTGCAGTCGGTCCGCGATCGCTACGAACGCGTGCTGATCGTCGTGGAAGGCCTCTACAGCATGGACGGCGACGTCTGCGACCTGCCGGCCCTGATCGAACTGAAGGAGCGGCAAGGGGCGTGGCTGATGGTCGACGATGCGCATGGACTGGGGGTTCTGGGAGTCCGGGGGAGTGGCGTTTTCGAGCATTTTGAGATCGATCCGCGCCGAGTTGATATCTGGATGGGAACGCTATCGAAGACGCTGGCGGCATGCGGCGGCTTCATCGCCGGTTCCACCGCGCTCGTTGACTATTTGAAATACACTGCAGGCGCGTTTGTCTACAGCGTCGGAATGGCGCCGCCGGTCGCAGCGACGGCGCTTGCTTCGCTCGAGATCCTGCACCGCGAACCGGGGAGGGTGCAGCGATTGCGCGACAATGCACGACTTTTCGTGTCGCTTGCGCGAGAGGCGCGATTGGACCTCGGGGCAAATACGGAACAGGCGATCGTTCCGCTGATGACAGGAGACTCGATTCGGGCGGTCGCTCTGAGCCAGCGACTGTTTCAGCGCAACATCAACGTGCAGCCGATCATCGCCCCCGCGGTTCCCGAGCGCCTGGCTCGGCTGCGGTTCTTTCTGAGCAGCGAGCATTCTGCCGAGGACATCGCAGCATCCGTTCAGGCGATCACGCAGGAATTCGCAGCCGTCGGCGGCGCCACGCCCGCGGCGCTTGCCCGCGGGATCGGAACACGATGAGCGGTTTGCGGGTCCTTCCGGTCAACGACCGCGCCGGCGTCTCTGCCTTCATTCAGGCAGGACGTCGCGCCCAGTCGGTCAACCCGCACTGGGTCGAGCCCTTCCACGAAGAGATCCGCACGATCCTCGGTCGCCGTTCGCCAATCCTGCGAGAGAATCTTGTTCAGCCTTTTGTCGCACTTCAAGACGGCGAACCCGTCGGCCGGATCGTTGCGACCGTCGCGGCGGCCCATCAAAAGAAATTCGCCGACGGCTGCGGATTCTTCGGCTTTGTCGACGCGATCGACGATCACGCCGTCTTCGCGGCGCTGTTTGGCGAAGCCGAGCAATTTCTTGCGACCCACGGAATGGTCGCGGCTCGCGGACCCTTCAGCCTGACCATCAACCACGAGTCCGGCCTCCTCATCCAAGGATTTGACCAACCTCACACCACGCGGACTAACCATTCGCCGCCGCATTATGCCGCTCACATCGAAGCGCTGGGATATCGCAAAGCAATGGACCTCGTGGCCTATGCGTGCCGCGTAGCCGACTGGGCCTCGTCCGCGCGTCTCGACGAGGTCGTCGATCGGAGACGCCGTGGGGCGCAAATCGACTACCAATCGCTATCCTGGCGGAATTGGAATCGCGATTTCGCCCGCGTGCTGGCGCTCTACAACGATGCGTGGTCCGACAACGACTGGGCGACCCCGGTCAGTCCGGAAGAGGCCCGGTTCATCGCCCGCATGGCGCTTCCGGCGTGCAAGCCGCGGTGGATCCGGATTGCGGTCTACAAGGGCGAGGACATTGCCGTGGCGGTGCAAATCCCGGACTCAAACGAAGCGCTGCGAGGACTGCAGGGCAAATTGGCGCCCTTCGGTCTCGCGAAATTTCTTTGGCGCATCCACGTTTCCGGCACCAGAAGGACGCGCGTGCCGATGGTTGGCGTCGCCCGGAAGTGGAGGAATACGAAGATTGCGAGATTGGCCGTGAACGGTCTTTTCTCCTGGACTATCGAAGACGCGCGCGCTTCCGGCGTCGAAGAGATTGAGTGCAGCTGGATGCTCGAGACCAACGCAAACGCCATCAATGTCCTGCATAACGCGATGTCCAGGCACACCCGTACCTTTAGGATTTACGAGCGATCGCTCCAGGGGGAGGGACGAACGCGGTCGCCCGAAACCTCAGCATGGCGCGGCGACGCAGCGAGTCCGGCAGAAGTTGTTGAAAGCGCGCTGCCAAATAGAGTGGCCACGGAAAGGCGATGATGGCCTTGCGTCGCTCCAGACCGCGCCGAATCCGACGCGCCGCGTCCGCGGGTTCGATCATGCAGGGCTTAACGCTGTCGTAGGAGCCGGCCATCGGCGTATCGACGAACCCGGGACAGACGACGCTGACCGAGACGCCGTCCGCGTGGTAGAGGGCGCGGGTCGCCAATCCGAAGGCGAGGATGGCGGCTTTGCTGGCGGCGTAGGATGGCGAATTGGGCGGGGGAGCGAACGCCGCGATCGATCCGAAAAGCGCGATCTGGCCTGCGCCACGGAGCCGCATCCGGGGCGCGAGCGGCGCGAGGGCGTTTATCACGCCGTTCAAGTTGACGTCGAACAACTCCGCCGATTTGGTCAAGTCTTCCACGGCGCCGACGGCGGGACTGACCATCGTGACGCCGGCGCTCGCGATGAGGCAGTCGATCGGGGTTTCAGCATCAATGGCGAGAAGAAACTCGCTCATCGCGTCGCGGTCCCTCACGTCGATGCGGGCGGCGCGTACGTGCGCGCCCTTTGCCCGCGCATGCGCCGCCGCCTCTTCAAGGCGGCCCGCATCCCGTCCGATCAAGGCTAGCGCCACGTCAGGCCCGGCGTATTCGAGCGCGAGCGCCCGACCCAGGCCGCTGCTCGCGCCCGTGATTACAATAACCCGCGTCATCACCAGTTCCTAGTGGAGGCGGGAGCTTTGATTTCCGTATTCATTACTGACGTCCGTTCGACAGCCTTAAGACTTGGGGCGGCGATGCCGGCAAGGAGCATCCTTCGGCGGAGATTAACTTTTCAAACTAAAGGCAAAATCCTCAATTGCGGCGAAAAAGGATGACCAGGCCTCCGGGATTCGGTCAGCGGCTCGCCCGAGCAATTCGCGTCTGTTCAAGGACTTGTCCGAGAGAAAGTCCAAAATCGCTTCGCGCCATTTCACGCCATCCGTCGGATCGATGGACAACAAGCGGCCGCCGCCAATCTCCTTGAAAACTGGAATGTCGGAGGCGATCACCGGCACCCCGACCGCAAGCGCCTCGACCAAGGGCAATCCGTACCCCTCTGCGAACGAGGGCATCAGCAGCGCCCGGGCGCCCGACAATAACCGCTTGACGCACGGCGTCGCCAGTCCGGAAGCTTCGATCACGTGTCCGTGCAGGCCGGGGCATCGCTCCAGCAAGTCGATCACGTGCTCGTTCTCCCAGCCTCGCGCGCCGATAACGACGAGCTTAGGGGCCGAGGCTCCAAGACGTGAGACCAGTTCCCGCCAGACGAGCAGGAGCAGCAGATGGTTCTTTCGCGGCTCGATCGTGCCGCAGACGACGAAGTAAGGATGCCGGGCCACCGCGGCCATGATCGGCCGCGCGTCGGAAAAAACCGGATCCGCCGGAGGCGGCGCGACCAAGATCGGAATATCGCGCCTTCCAAACTGGGCGAGACGCTGCTGAACGGCGACGCGTACGACGTTGGTCGAGACGATCGCCGCCCGACCATGGAGAGCGACGGTCCGCAGTCGGCGCATGTGGCGGGACGGCTCAGCGGGACGAAAATACTCCGGCGTCTCCAGCGGCAGAACGTCGTGAATAAAGAAGACCTCGTGGATGTCGGGTCGTTGACGAGGCCAGCGGAAAAGGCGCTCGAACTGGAGCGGGAACTGACTGGCGTTGAGATAAACGCCGCCCTTGGCCAGGAAGTCCCCTGGCGCGCGGCCCAGGCGAAAGCCATGACGCGCGATCCAAGAAAGCGCCTCGGCGTATTGTCCCTTTCTCCCCTTCGATACATGTCTTGAAGCCGCCGGCGCGCCGTCAATCGCACGGACGACATCGAAGAAATGCCGGTCGGCCTCGAGTTGCGCGTCCTCGCCCCAGTGCCGCCGGATATTATCGATCGCCTCGCGGGCGGCGCGAAGAGTGAGAACCCGCGGTCCAAACGCGGTGAGCATCAGGGCGGACCGGTCGCTCCGCTCGGGATCGATAAAGTGATTAGCCAACGCGAAGTCGACGCGATCGATTCCGTTCGGCGTGCGCTTGAAGATGCGCGTCACTAGACGAGTGATGTCGTAGACGAGCGCAGGTCGGCCCGTCGCGCTCAAGCCGTCGCCGACGGTCCGACCGCTGCGCTGAGATCAACGCCGCTTTCCCGCAACGCGCTCATCAGAGGCGCGAAATCGCCCCAATCAGCCAGATGACGCCTTCCCAGGCCCTCGGCGCTCTCGAAGCCTTGATCTTCCTGTCCACTGATCGACAACACATGTCCCGCCAAGTCCAACACATTGAACCCTCCGACGGAACTCGACAGAGGCGCCGGCATTGCGAAGCGGCTTTCGAGGGCAAGTGCGAGTTCGACCCCCATGAGGGAGTCGAGTCCGATCTCAGCCAGGGACTTTGTCCTGCTGACGTCGTCGCGCGGCATTCGCAGAATGCGTCCGATTTCCTCGACCAAAATGTCAGCGATGGCCCGGCGAGCCTCATCGGCCCCCAACCTGGCGAGGAGATCCCTGAGATCGACGGCGCCCTCGGTGTTGGCGCTGGGTGCACCGCCGTCGCTCGCGAGCCGGCTGTAGCTCGGCGAATTCAGGATCGGCAGATGGGCGCGGGCTGCCGCCCAGTTCACGTCAGCGATGACGACCATCCCATCGCCTGCGCCATCATCGACTGCGATAGCGTCCGCCATCATGTCCAGCGCTGCCTGAGCCCTGATTCCCTTCACGCCGGCGCGTTGAGCCAGCGCCTCGCGAGTTGAGCCGTGACGAGCGAGAACACCGACGTCGCCGATCGCTCCCCAGGCTACCGCAAGCGCAGGCAGGCCTTGCGAACGGCGCTGCAGGGCCAGCCCCTCGAGAAAACCGTTGGCGGCCACGTAGGCCCCCTGTCCGGGATTGCCGATGACGGTAGTGGCCGAGGAGAACAGAAGAAAATAATCGAGCGCGAAACTGCGGGTCAGACGGTCGAGATTCTCCGCGCCCGCAACCTTGGGCCGCAGGACTTTGAGGAGCCTCGGTTCATTCAAATTCGCGACGATCGCGTCGTCTAGAACCATGGCGGCGTGCACCACTCCGGCCAGAGGAGGCATACTTCGGGCAAGGTCCGCCAAGAGGGCCTCCGTCGCCTGACGGTCCGCGATGTCGAGGGAGGCGACCTGCACATGCGCGCCTTGGCTTCGAAGTCCTTCAATGGCCTGCCGAGCAAACTCGCTCGTAGCGCCCGAGCGGCCGACAAGGGCCAAGTGGCGCGCGCCGCGTGCGACCAGCCATTGGGCGGCGGCAAGGCCAAAGCCGCCGAGGCCGCCCGCAACGAGATGGGTTCGAAGGGGATCGACCCGTAATCCGGGGGATTTCGCCCGCGGCTTGGAGCGACCAACTCCGTCAGGTGGGGTTATGAGGATTTTTCCGACGTGCCCCGACTGCTGCATAAGCCGCATCGCGTCCATTGCTTGGTCGTGGTCAAAGACGCAGAAGGGCAGGGGCATCAAGTCTCCTGAAGCAAACAGCCCCAGCACATCTGCAAACAAACGATGAGCGACCTCCGGCCGCGACGACAGCAATTGATCGATATCGACGCCGAAATAGCTGAGATTGCGCCGAAATGGCCGCAACCCAATCGGGGTGTCGGCAAGGTAGTCGCGCTTGCCGAGCTCGACGAACCGGCCGAACGGCTCCAACAAGCCGAGGCTGCGCTCCATGGCCTCGCCGGAGAGAGAATTGAGGACGACCGACACCCCCCGGCCTTCGGTTGCCCGCATGACGTCGTCGACAAAGGAGCCCGAACGCGAGTCGAAGGCATGTTTCGCGCCGAGGGCGAGGGTCAAAGCCCGCTTCTCTTGCGATCCAGCGGTGATGATTGCGCGCGCGCCGCGCCATTGAACGATCTGTAGGGCCGCGAGACCGACTCCTCCGGCGCCGCCGTGAATCAGAACCCACTCACCCCGCTTCAAATCGGCGCATGCCGTTAGTGCATAGTAGGCCGTAAGAAAGGCGACCGGCACAGTCGCTGCGCTGTCGCAAGCGAGCGTCGGCGGAAGCGGGGCGACATGTAGGGCGTCGACGACGACATGAGTTGAGAAGGCTCCGCCGCACAAACCGACCACTTTGTCGCCAATCTCCAGATGCTCGATCGCCGACCCGACCCTGGTCACATGGCCAGAGAATTCAAGCCCAAGCGTCGGCCCCGCGTATCCGTCCTCGAGCATATCGTCGGGAAGCATCGATAGCGCCCACATGACATCGCGAAAGTTCAAGCCTGTCGCGGCGACTTCGACCTCCACTTCGCCGGCCCCCGGCGCCTTTCGCTCGATCGACCGCCAAGCGAGCTTGTCCAGTCCGCCCTCCGGGCTCTTTTCCAGCCGACGCGCCTCCCTGCCGACGCTTTCAAAATCTCCGCTTGCGCCGGCGGCGGTTGTGTAGCGAAGGACCCGCACGGCGCGTTCGTCGATTGCGATGTCGGTTTCCGCGGAGTTTGACAGAACGACGGCGACCAGTCGCTCCGCTGTGTTTCGAGACTGAGCGTCGATCTGCACCCGCCGGATGTCGAGGGTCGGGACTTCGTTTGCGAGGGCTCGGCTGAAGCAGAATACGGCCTCAGCGATGGGACGATCAACCGCAGGTACGGCGACGAACACCCTCGCCTTCGCGTGGCCGAGACCGACGGCGAAGTCGCGCAGAGCTAGGCAGCCCGCCGCGACACGTGCGGTTGCATCGCCTTTCGATTCCCCCGCAAACCAGATGAATGTCTGCGCTTCATCCGCAGGCCTCGGCGCTCTTGGCTCGAGAAGCCGGCAGGCCGAACCACGGCCCTTGAAGGCGTCGCGCAGCGCCTCCACGAACCCCCCGGCGTCGGCGCCGTCCTGAAGCAGGACAATTGTCTCGGTCCCTTCGGCCACTTCCCGTTTCGTCGGCGCTTCCGCGGTCAACAACACGGCGCTATCGGCGCCGGTATCGATGAGTCGCGCGTCGACGTTTATGAGACCGGATCGCGCGCATTCGGACGCCCAGCTCGCCGTTCCGGCAGTCGCCTCCTGTCGGCCGCCGGACCCGTCCTCAACCAAGCCTGACACGAGATCCCGGAAGAGGGAGGGTGTCGGCTCGACCGCAACCATCAGAGCGCCGGGGCATTTCGCCACGAGGCGCAACAGCGCGTCCGATCCTCCCGGTAGTCGCGAAAGCCCGCCCGCGCTAAGCACAAGATCAAAGCGATCGACCGCCAAAGCCTGGAGATCGGCGCAAAACGAGACATCAGACGAGCCACGATGGTTCAGGCGAAGGCGCTCCAGGCGACGCGCGACGGCGTCAAAAATCGTCAACCGCGCGCCTTGCCGCGCGGCAAACCGGAGAGCCTCGGCGGCCGCCGGCCCGGCGCCGACTTGCAGCACCCGCAGGGCGCAACCGTTGCTCTTCGAACACTCAATCGCATCGAGGCGGACCGCAAGCGCGCGAGCCGCCGCGATGGCCGACGGCGACCGCGTTTCGTACGCTTCGACGGCGGCATCAGATGGACCAGAAAGATCGGCTTCCCCATCGCTGAAGCTTCTGAGCGCCGCATCCATGCTCGCGGCTAGAAGCAATTCGGGCGCACGTTCGGGATGTTGCGAAGCAAGCGCCCTGAACACCACATCCGGCTGAGGCACGTCCTCGTCGGAAAGGTGGTGGACCCTCCCCCGGCGATGAAGAAGCCCGCTTTGTTCAAGGGATGCCAACACGGTTTCCGCCCAGCGACGGCGGGAGGGCGGCAATCGTCCTTCCATTATCAGGGCCTCGAGGTCGAGAACTCCGTTCCTCGCCAATCGCCGTGCGAATTGATAGCATGCCGAAGTGGCCCAACCTTCGATCAAGAGGCTCGCAGGCGACATTGCGACTTCCGCGGCGGCGACGGAGGCGATCCGCTCTCGCAACCTGCCCTTCCGCGCATGCCCCACAAGCTCTGCCGTTGCGGGGATCCAGTTTCGAACAAGGCCGAATTGCTCGAATCCCAAAGCTGCGCCGGCGCGAGACGGCTTGAATCTGGCGCCGCGGATGGTTGCGGCCAATCGACCTGAATCGTCGAACAGGTAAAAATCAGCCAGGATGACCCGGTCGTCTCGTCGCCTCACATGTATCGACGCGCGCGCGAGGCGGACGGCGGGCCGGATAAGCCGCACCTCGTCGAACCGGGTGGGCAGATAGGCGCCAAGCTTGTTTTCTCGGGGTTCGAAAAGGAGAATAAGCCCGTGAAAGCAGGAATCGAGGCGGGCCGGGTCCAAGCCGAAGCGGGAGTCGTGTTCGTCCGCCGTCAGTTCGACCTCGATCAGGGTTTCGCCGACAATCTTTGCGCGCCCGAGGCGTCGGAAGGCGGGTCCGAATTCGAGGCCGACTGACGCAGCTCTCTGGTAGATCTCGCCCCCTTCGACGGCGCCGGACAGGTCGGCAGGCTCCGCCGTAAGAGTGACGGGGCCGGGCTTTTGGAGGATCTTGCCCCGCGCATGTGTCGCATAGGCGACCCTGCTCAGACGCGGACGGCTCATGATTTCGACCGACGCGGTTGAAGGGGAGACGCGGCACAGAATCTCACGTGAGCCGTCGGGGGTGAAAATGAGCGGCTGCAGGATCTCAAAGCCGCTGATGGCGGCCTCGTCTCCAGCCCATCCGCGGGCGACTGCGAGCGCCATTTCAAGAAACGCCGTGCCGGGCAGGAGGATTTGGCCATCGACCCGATGGTCGGCCAGCGACGGCTCAAGATCAGGATCGAGCGTCGCGCGCCATTCAAGCCCGTTCTCGTCGTCCCGTCCGCCGATCAAGGGATGGCGTGGGCGCAAGCTTAATTGACCGGTTGAGTCGCTTGTCTCTCCGAACCGGAACGCGACCCGGCGCCAGGGATAGGTCGGCAAGTCGACGCCCGCTCCTGGATCGGGGCCGAAGGCCCACTGCAAATCAACGTCCGCGCCATTGGCGATGAGCCGCATCGCCGAACTGGCGAACGGGTCGCCGACCACTCGATCTGTCTTTTCATCCAACACGCAGTCGATGAGGGCCGGCGCTTCGAGGCGCTCGGCCACGTCTCGCAGATGCGTCTTAAGCGCCGCGCTCGGTCCTACTTCCAGGAAGACTCTCTTGCCCATTCGGATCGCCCGTTCGACGCCCTCCTGAAAGAGGACCGGGGCACGAACGTTACGCCACCAATAGGCGGCGTCGGCGGCGGCTCCAGGAAGGACGCCGTCATCAATGGTCGAAAGAAATGGGACGGCGCCGGCGGAAGGCCTCAGCCCCGCCAAACTTTCAAGCAGCGGCCTCTTAACCGGCCGCATAAGTTCCGTGTGAAAAGGATAGGCTAGGTCTAGCCGGCGGACGCGAAGTTTGCAGCGCGTCGCCAGCTTTGCCAGCTTCGCCAGCGCTTCGGCAGTGCCAGCGACTGCAATGCAATGCGGGGAGTTGTGGGCGGCGACGGAGAGATTCGGGATTTCGGCGACAAGGTCGGTCGCCGCGTCGCGCGGACCGAAAATCACCGCCATGCCGCCGGCGTCGACGGTCAGTTCCTGGAAACGACTCCGGTTATAGATGACTCGCACGGCGTCGGGCAGGGACAGAACGCCGGCCGCCTCGGCGGCAGCAACCTCGCCGACGCTATGGCCCATCGTCATCGAGGGGCGAAGTCCAACCGCCGCGAGCGCCCGCACGCTTGCCGCTTGGATGGCGAAAATCATCGGCTGAGCGACGTGCGTGCGCGTCAGATCGCTCGCGAGATCCGGCGACCGCAATTCCTCGATCAGCGACCAGCCGGAAAGCGGCGCGAATATCGAGTCGATTTCCTGCAGCGCGTGCCGGAAGATCGGGTTGGCGCGATAAGCGGCGCGTCCCATGCCCGACCATTGCGAGCCGTTGCCGGAGAAGACAAAGGCGATCGATCCGTCGCACTCGATCCCGCTGCCTCTCGCCGAAGTAGAATCTGGCTCGCCCGATTGCGCGAATCTTTCGAGCGCCCGGCCAAGGCCGGACGCCGCGTCCATCGGGAGCACCAACCGCTCGGGCATTCGCTCGCGGCGATGATCAGTCGCTGCGACTATGCGGCGAACTTCGCGATCTCCAGTCCCGTCCAATCGACGCGCATATTCAGCCGCGAGCGCGCGCAAGGCCATTTCGGTCTGGGCGGAAAGCATCAACAGGCGCGGTTCGGCATTACTTGCCTTCCTGGCGACCGGCGAGTCGGCGATGACGACATGCGCGCTCGTTCCGCCGAAGCCGAATGAGCTAACTCCGGCGAAGCGCCGTCGGCCATCCCTCGGCAACCGCGTCGCCTCAGCCGTGACCTTGAGGTTAAGGCCCGCG
This sequence comes from uncultured Alphaproteobacteria bacterium, assembly GCA_963772555.1. Taxonomy (GTDB): domain Bacteria; phylum Pseudomonadota; class Alphaproteobacteria; order Rhizobiales; family Beijerinckiaceae; genus Roseiarcus. The sequence continues at coordinate 131,188 of CAVYXQ010000007.1, forward strand.
AAGTCGATGTTCGGGTTGGGTCTATCGAAATGCAGCGACTTCGGCGCCTGATCGTGCTCCAGCGCGAGCATCGCTTTCATGAGCCCCGCAAGGCCCGAAGCGGGCTCGGTGTGGCCAATGTTGGTCTTGATCGATCCAATCGGCAACGGCTGGATGCGCGTCTGGCCCAGGACCTTGCCGAGCGCAGCCGCTTCGACCGGATCGCCGGCGCGGGTCCCAGTGCCGTGCGCCTCGACGTAGGCAACCGAGTCCGGCGTGACACCCGCCTGGCCGTAGACTGTTCGCAACAGTTCGATCTGCCGGCTTTCAGCCGGCAGCGATATGCCGCTCGTGCGGCCGTCAGAGTTGACGGCGCTGCCGCAGATCACCGCGTGAATTCTATCGCCGTCCTGGATTGCTCTCTTCAGCGTCTTAAGAACGAGGACGACCCCGCCCTCAGCGCGCACATAGCCGTCGGCCTCTTCAGCAAAGGCCCGGCAGAGACCGGTGGGGGAAAGCATGCCGGCTTGGGAAAAGCTGATGAAACCGAAGGGAGCGGCGAGGATGTTGACGCCGCCGACCAAAGCCGCATCGACCTCGCCGCGGGAAAGCGCATGGCGCGCTTCGTGGAGGGCGACCAGAGAGGACGAGCAGGCCGTGTCGACGGTGAGGCTTGGCCCGCATAAATCGAAAATGTACGAGAGCCGGTTGGCGATGATCGAAAGCGTATTGCCGGTGGCGTAGTAGGCGTCGGCGACGGCTGGATCGTGCAGACCGATGATCGAATAGTCGAGAGCGGACGCGCCGACATAAACGCCTGTCGCCGTCCCTGCCAACTTGGAGGGAGCGAACCCTCCATCTTCGCAGGCTTCGAAGGCAAGCTCGAGCAGCAGCCTTTGTTGCGGATCCATTTGCTGCGCCTCGCGCGGGGAGATGCGAAAGACGCTCGGGTCAAAGCCCCAGATGTCCGGCAGCACTCCCGCCGCCCAGGTGTAGCTTCTGCCGGACTCCTTGAGGCGAGGGTGGCCGTATCGGCCCAGCGGCCAACGCTCGGGGGGTATCGAAGAGACGGCGCAACGAGCGGTGCGGAGCAATTCCCATAGTTCGGCCGCATTCGCTGCCCCCGGCAGTCGGCAGGCGCGACCGACTATGGCGATCTCTGCCTCGGCAAGAGCAAAATCGTGGCGCGATTCGCCATTCAACGGAAATGACAAGGAATTGATTCTGCGGGCCCCTACGTGTTACAGGTTGGATGGAAACGAGCCAAAAAGGCGACGCAATTGTGTTGGGGACTATCGACTCCGCACCCCCGACATGTCAACCCGCTCACGAGGCGAAATCTCCCGCCCCAGATGTATCCTGCATCGTATTATGCACAACTCGCTTGAGTACAGCGCTACGAGCCACGCTGCTCGTGGCTGATTGCCCAGCAACAATACTGCGTCACGCGAAGCGAACCTATGATATTCCCGCAGCCTCGCGCCGTTTCGGCGACACTTATTCCGGGCTCGGTGGTGGTCCTCCGCTGGCGCAACTGGGGAGAAGTGGACATCTGTACTCCAGATCGAAATCCCCGAATCCTCGGACCTTCGGCAGGGCAACAAGTCCAGGTTAACAGGGGGAGAGTTGTAGGGTCTGTACCTAATTGATTTGGCTGATTTGCCGTGATTCAAGTCCGTATGGAGGGCTTGATTCGTGGCGGACAATTTTTGGCTGACGGATGAACAATTTGCGGCGCTCGCGCCGCATCTTCCGATGGTCCACACCGGGCCGGAGCGGCAGGACGATCGACGCATCATCAGCGGGATCGTCCATCGGTTACGCGAGGGCTGTCGATGGCGGGCGCTTCCCGAAGAATACGGGCCGTATACGACGGTCTTCAACCGGTACAATCGTTGGAGCCGGCGCGGTCTGTGGCAGCGGCTGTTCGCCGCTCTCGTCGAACACGCTGATCCTCCGGCCCTCGTCATGATCGACAGTTCGGCGGTGAAGGCGCATCGCTCGGCGAGCGGCGCCCAAAAAGGGGGTCCCAAGACCAAGCCATCGGCCGCTCGCGCGGCGGCCGCACGACGAAAATCCATGCCCTCGTCGACGCAGAAGGCCGGCCGCGCGCCTTCCTGCTGACCGGCGGCAACGTCGCCGACATCAAAGGCGCCGCGCCTCTGCTCGCCTCGATCGGCCCGAGCAAACACACCATCGCCGACAAGGGCTACGACGCCGATCACTTGCGCTCCTTCCTCGATGAGCGCGGCACGGAACCGGTCATCCCCAACAAGTCCCATCGTTAAGCGCCGCTTTCCCTTTGACGCCGAACTCTACCGTCTCCGCAACGTCATCGAGCGCACCTTCTGCCGCTTGAAGGACTTTCGCGCCATCGCGACCCGATACGACAAAACCGCCCGCAACTTCCTCGCCGGCCTCTGCCTGATCGCCGCGCTCTGCTATTGGATCAATTGAGTCCACACCCTAGCATTTCGGTGAGGTAGTCCGGGTTCCACGAAGCGACTTTGCGGCGTCGCTTGATGGCGCGCTTGTCTTTGACCTGTCTGACGAGATTGAGGGCGAAGTGGCGCACCACGGCCATGTTGTGAGCGCCGTGGCCCATCCTGAGGCGGGAGAGGTCCTCTTTGAAGGTGACGTCGAGGACCCAGTGGACACGGTTCTCGATGCCCCAATGGCTCCGCACCGAGTCGGCGAAAGCCTCGGCCGAAAGAGGGTGCGAGGAGATGTAGTAACGCCGCTCGCGGCTGACCCTATCTCTCTTCTCGATCTGGGTTTCGATCATGCCGATGACGGCCAGCTTGGGAAACCGCTTTGCCGCGGGAAAGGCGCGATCCGATCCTACCGAGCCGATCGACCGGGAGACCTTGTGGGTGCGAGTCTCCAATCGGCCATGGGCTTTGTCGAGGCTCTGGGCGACGTCGAGCTCCTGCTCAGGCGCGTCGGCGAAATAGCTCTCGACATCGGCCCTGAGCGTCGGCTGGTTCTCCTTCACCGGCAGCAGATAATCGGCGCCCGCCGCAACGATCGCCTCAGCGATGGCGGGATTGCAGGCGATGGCGTCGATGCAGACGAGCGCGCCGTCGAGGTCCAATTGATCGAGCAGCTTGGGGATGGCGACGATCTCGTTCTCCTTCTCCTCTATCGGCTCCTGGGCCAGGACCAGGCGGGAGTTGGTGGCGTAGGCCGAGACAAGATGAAGCGATCCCTTGCCGGTCTTCTTGTTATGGCTGCGCCGTGAGGTCTTGCGGCGTTAACCCAAGTTAGGAGCCCCACGATGCATTTGGCAAGGTCTCGGCTTCGTGAACCGAGACGAGAGATGCCGCCCGATATCGGAAAAGCGCTCATTCCCGCTTTCCGTCGCCACGCATGATGCCGGCGCCATTGAAAAGGAGGCTTTGATCGTTTGTGAAGGTGTAGGCCGGGGTGACGGTGACCGGCCCGGGCTCGACTTGGAACAATAGTCCGGGCGGCGGGCTCAATATCGGCAGTTTTGGCACCGGCACACCGATGATCTGGAACGGCGGGACGGTCATCAATAATACCGCCTTCGCCGCCAACATCGGCAAAATGGCGCCGGCTCGCGGGGTACGGTGACGGTGACCGGCGCGGGCTCCACCTGGAGCAACAGTTCGGGTGTGAACTTCGGCAACTGGGCACGGGCGCGCTCACGATTGCGAACGGCGGGCGTTGTCACGGGCCCCGGGCCGATTATGATCGCGACGAACGCCGGTTCGATTGAAACGCTCAACATCGGCGGCGGCGCGGGCAGTCCGGCGTCGCGCGGATCGTGCGCCGACGTCGCCTTTCGCGCCGGAACGGGTACGATCAACTTCAACCACACGTCCGCCGACTACGTGTTTGCGCCCGCGATCAGCGGCGACGGCGCCGTCAATGTGCTCGCGGGCTCCACCCCGCTCACCGCCGCCAACAGCTACAGCCGAGCGACGAATGTCGAAGGGGGCAGTTTGCGAGCGGGCGTGCCGAACAGGTTCAGCCCGAATTCGGCGGTGACGGTCGCAAGCGGCGGAACGCTCGATCTCAATGGCTTCAGTCAGACCGTATCCGGCATCACCAATGCCGGCTTGGTGAACATGGGCACAGGCACTGCGCCGGGCACGGTCTTGACGACGACCAGCTACACGGGAACGGGCGGGACGATCGCGATCAACACCTTCTTGGGGCGCGACGGCTCGCCGTCGGACAATCTTCTCATCAACGGCGGCACAGCTAGCGGCAATTCGTTGTTGCGCGGCACCAATGCGGGCGGCCCCGGCGCCGAGACGGTGGCGAACGGCATTCTGCTGGTGGAGGCGACCAACGGAGCGACGACGGCCCCCGGCGCCTTTATGCTTTCTTCGGGCGAACTGCGCGCCGGCGCGTTCGACTACGATCTTTTCCGCAGCGGCGTGTCCGGCAGCCCCAATGACTGGTTCCTGCGTTCGGACTTCGTCGTGCCGCCGGTGATCCCTCCGGTCGTGCCTCCGGTCGCGCCGCCCGAGACGGTGCGGCTCTCCTCGGCTCGCCGATGACGCCGCAAGTTGCGCTCAATGATCTCGGTCCTCATGTCAATTCGCGAGGGCGGCCTGAAGGCAATGAACCGGCGTTTGGCGTGTCCGAAATCGTGAGGCTGAACACCGCGCCATTGGGCACCGCGAGGACAACCAAATCACCTGACAGGCGATGGACGAGTTGATCAGCATGTTGCCGTCACCTCTCCGACCGCACGTGAAACCCGTCCGCAGCGCCAGCACTCGACCCCGCGGCGTGATCGGCTTGGCGGCGCGCCACATTCCTCGATATGCAACCTTTGGATTGCCGACTTTCGTAAGGTACTTTGACGAGAGAACTGTTGCGTCTGAAGCACGCCTCCCGACAATCGTGAGCTGTCCAGGGCGCTTTTAAGAACAAAGTGTGGGCTCTCGTGGCGGAAAGAGTAATCCCGTTGATAGGACTTCGATGGAGTCGCACATGCCCACATCGTTGCGCGCCGCTCGCGAAATTTCTCATTCTTCGGTTCTTGCCGAGCAAGGGCGTCTGATCGCATTTCTAAATCGGCCAATTGAGAAGAGCGACGTGGAATCGCGGGCACTTCGCCATACTTGGCGGCCTTGGACGAGCTTCCGACTTGGGTGGGCGTTTTCTTCTCTTGGGGCTTGTTTACGTCGCAAATCCCAAATCGCGGGGCGTATTGCTGGTCCAGTTATCATTCTGTACGCTTTGCCAGGGTTCGCCTCAGCCCAAAACGCAACCTGGCTCGCCGCCCCAAGCACCTCGGACTTTAACACCCCGACGAACTGGACCCCCGCAACCGTACCGACCGGAACAGCGACTTTCGGCCCGTCAAGCATATCGTCACTTACGTTCTCTCAGGATACCACGGTCGGCGCCCTGCAATTCAATGCGCCAAACTATACGTTCGAACTCACTAATGCCGTCCGTACGATTGCGATCTCCGGCGATGGCATCCTGGTCGCCGATTCGGCCAATTCGCCAACGTTCAATGTTTCCTTTCCGCAGCTCCTATTCGAAAACTCGAGCACGGCCAGCACGGCGATTCTCAACGCCTTCAATACAGGTCCTATAGCCTTCCTTAACACGAGCACCGCTGGTAATGCGACAATCAATGCTGGCGTTGCAGGTAGTACCGATCCTTTCACGGGCGGTTTCGTTTTCTTCCGAAACAACAGCACGGCTGCTAACGCGACGATCATAAGTTTCTTTGCTTCGAACATCCAATTTCAAGATACGAGCAAGGCAGGTAATGCGACGATCACCGCCGAGAATGGCGGGTCCATTTTTTTCCAGGATCAGAGCTCTGCTGACCATGCGACCATCACGATGCTTCCCGGTAGCGGAGAACTGAGTTTCTCTCCTGCTTTTTTTACGGGTGGCACGAGCACCGCTGGCAATGCCACCATCATCAATTTTGGAACGACGAACTTCTTCCAAGGGAGCACTGCCGGCAATGCGACGATCACCACCAATGACGGTGGCGTAACGAGATTCTTCGGCGAAAGCACCGGTGGCAACGCGCAGTTCATCACCAATGCGGGCGGCATCGTCGACATATCGGGCCTGGGCACTTTTCCTGATGGCGGTGGTGGGCCCAACGCACCCGGTATGACCGCGGGCTCGATCGCTGGAGCGGGGACGTATTTTCTTGGATCCAAGCAACTAACGGTCGGCTCTAACAATCTCTCGACGGTCGTCAGCGGGGTGATCGAAGACGGCGGTTCATCTGGCGGGGTCGGCGGCTCGCTCGTCAAGGTCGGCACGGGGACCCTGACCATTGACGGCGCCGGCACCTATACCGGCGGCACGACCGTCAGCGGCGGTACGTTGGTGGTTGGCAATTTCGCCAACCCGTCTGCTGCTCTCTCGGGCGGCGGACCGATTACGGTGGGGTCAGGCGGGACGCTCGGTGGTTACGGCAGCGTCACTGGAGACGTAAACAATAGCGGCGTGATTGCGCCCGGCAGCGCCACGCAGTTATCGGGTTCGCCGATGGGCGGGTTTACCATAAAAGGCAACTATGCCGGCGCCGGCGGCACGATGGCCATCAATACCGTGCTCGGGGGCGACGAGTTCGCCCTCCGACCGATTGGTCATCAGCGGCGGCTCGGCCAGCGGCAACACGATCGTGCACGTGACCAATGTCGGTGGTGTGGGTGCGGAAACGACCAACGGCATTCCGGTGGTGAACGCAGTCAGCGGGGCCACGACCGCTCCAGGGGCGTTCGCCCTTCCCGCTGGCGAACTCCGTGCGGGCGCCTTCGACTATGATCTGTTCCGAGGCGGCGTTAGTGGAGCCAGCCCCAATGACTGGTTCCTACGCTCCGACTTCGTTGCGGCGCCTATCGTGCCGCCGGTCGTGCCTCTTCCGATCCCGCCATTCCCCATTGCCCCGCCCCCGAACCCGCTGCCGCCCGGCGTCGGCTTTCCGATCATCGGGCCCGAACTTGCCACCTATGGGGTGGTGCAGCCTCTTGCGCGGCAATTGGGGCTCGCGATCCTCGGCACGCTCGACGACCGGGTCGGCGACACTCACGAGCCGGATGCTTGCGGCGTTGCCCCGGCGATCGAGACGGGAGCCTTGCCGACCAGGAAACCGCGGCCGATCCCGGCGCCCTGCCCGCTCTTCTCGCCGTCGTTGTGGGGTCGCTTCTTCGGACAAACGGTCGACAACCATTATCGCGCCTTCGCCGATCCGCGCGCCGACGGCAATCTGGGAGGCTTCCAGGGGGGCATCGATCTTCTGCGCGGATCGCTGATCGCCGGCCATTACGAGCGCGCCGGCCTCTACGGCGCCTATGGCGACGCCAATGTCAATGTCGATGGGCTCATCACCAATCCAGCGGCGACCGCCTACATCCTCAGCCGCACCGGATCGATGCATCTCGACGCCTGGTCGGGCGGCGCCTATTGGACCCATATCGGGCCGGCGGGCTGGTATCTCGACGGGGTGTTGCAGGGGACGGGCTATGGCGGCTCGGCCAGCACGCAGTTCGCCCGGCTCGACACCAACGGCTGGGGTTTCATTGCCTCCCTGGAGGGCGGCTATCCCTTTGCTTGGCCGCAACTCGGGCCGGGCTTCGTGATCGAGCCGCAGGGGCAGATCTTATGGCAGAAGGTAAGCTTTGAGCAGCGCAATGACGGGCTCGGCGATGTCGCCCTCGGCGACACGACGGGGCCGAGCGGGCGCATTGGGGTCAGGACCAAATGGACGGTTGTGACTGCAGGCGGTCAGGTCTGGCAGCCCTATCTCAGAGCCAATCTTTGGGAGGATTGGGGGGCGCAGGCCAACACCGTCTATTCTGGAACTGACGTCGTGCCCCTGCTGACCCGTGCCACGCTCCTTGAACTTGGCGGCGGCCTCACGGCCAAGATCAATGCGAATGTCTTGCTGTACGCGAGCGCCGATTACCAATTTGCCGTCGGCAGCACTAACGGCGACAGACGCGACAGCGTCCAAGGCACATTGGGTGTGAGATACACGTGGTGAATTGCACTGGCGGACGGGGATGACCGCAATTTGGCGCATGCTTGCCATCCCCGGAGCAATCGCAGCTCCGGCCACAGGACCACCTAGGCCACCCGGACCTTGGGGTAGTCGGTAGCCAAGCACAAGTCCGGCTGTTAGACGTAGCGGGAATCGGGGCGAGAGACGCGCGTGCAGCGTAAGCAAGGACTTTTCCTGTCGGTTTGCGGGTACGCGCTGGCTGCTCTGGCGGGATGCTCGTCGCTGCCGGATTCCGGGCCGAGCGCGAACGACGTCGCGGCGCAGCAGGCGAGCGCGGAGCAGGGCCAGCGATACCTCGTCGTCGATATCAACGGCGCGGCGATCGAGGCGCTCAAACACCGCGGCCTCGGCAGCTTTTATGCCCGGTTCGGCGACCGGAGACTGTCGGCCGAGCCGGTCGTCGGGGTCGGGGACGCGGTGGTCGTGACGATCTGGGAGGCCGCGGCGGGCGGCCTTTTCACTGGGGCCACGGTCACCAACACGACCAGCGCCGGATCGAACAGCGCCACGATTCCGGAACAGACCGTCGGCAGGGACGGCGCCATCACGGTGCCCTATGCGGGGCGAGTGCGTGTCGCCGGCAAGACGACGCGCGCCGTTCAGCGGGAGATCGAGGAGGCGCTGCAGGGCAAGGCGATTCAGCCTCAGGTTCTCGTCAACGTCACCAAGCCCGTCAGCGACAGCGTCAGCGTCGGCGGCGAGGTCGCCCAGGGCTCCCGCGTCCCATTGTCGACCAAGGGGGACCGGGTGCTCGATGTGATCGACGAGGCGGGCGGCGTGCGCTCGCCGGTCAATGAAACCTTCGTCGAGCTGTCGCGCGGCTTGACGACCTCGCGCATGCCTCTGGTGAGGATCGTCGGCGAACCGCGCGAGAACATCTACATGCATCCCAACGATGTCCTGACGCTGGTGCACGACCCGCAGACCTTCATCGCCTATGGCGCGATGGGCCAGAACGCGGAAATCCCGTTCAACGCCGACGGCGTCACCCTGGCCGAGGCGCTTTCGAAAGCCGGCGGCCTGCTCGACCACCGCGCCGACCCGCGCGGCGTCTTCGTCTTTCGCTACGAGCTCGAATCGGTGGCGCGCGAACTCGCTCCCGACAGCCCCTTGGTCCAGCGCGGACGGCTGACGCCGATCGTCTACCGGCTGAACCTCGCCGACCCAAACAGCCTGTTCCTCGAGCACAACTTTCCGATGGCCAACCGCGATCTCGTCTACGTGTCGAATTCGCCCTCGACCGAGGTGCAGAAAGTGTTCCAGATCATCGCTGGCGGCGTCGGAACCCTCGGGGGCGGGGCGAGCATTTACAACGTGGCCAAATAGAGCCGACGGCAGGCGGGAGCGGGTTTGCGCTCGCCGGCGGTCGATTCCCGGCGGGTCGCCGGCGTTGCCGAGAGGGCTTTGCCGCCGATGCCGATTTTGCTAGAGGCGGGGCTGGGCGGGTTCGAAATTCATACGGCATGGCGCGGGGATGGCGCGGCGAGGGCAGCGTCGCAAGGATTCGCCACAGTGGATGATGTTCAACAGAGGATGAGACGCCCGGCGGTGTTTTTCGACCGCGACGGCGTGCTCAACGTCGACAGCGGATATATCGGGAGCGCCGACCGGTTCATCTGGGTGACCGGGGCGCGCGAGGCGGTCCGGCTCGCCAACGCCCGGGGGTATCTGGTCTTTGTCGTGACCAACCAGTCGGGCGTGGCGCGCGGGCTCTTTGACGAAGCCTCGGTGCGGGCGCTGCACGACCACATGCAGGCGGAGTTGAGCGCAATCGGCGGCCATGTCGACGAGTTCTGCTACTGTCCGCATCTGCCCGACGCCGCGAGGAGCGAATATGCGTTGGATTGCGACTGCCGGAAGCCGAAGCCAGGCATGATCTGCAACCTCGTCGCGCGCTGGCGGGTCGACGCGGACCGCTCTCTCGTGATCGGCGACAAGCAATCCGACATGGACGCCGCGGCGGGCGCCGGGGTCCGCGGGAAGATGTTCGCAGGCGGCGACCTGGCGGCGTTTCTGGCGGCCGCCCTGGACGCGGAGGCGCAATGAGACCGCAGAACGCCGGGCGCGTTTGCGCTTGGTAGGGGCTGGTTTGACCAAACGGTGGTGTTCTGTTCAGAGAAACGCCTCAAATCTTAAAGAGTGAAGGGTCAATAGACCTTTCATCCGGGATGAACCCGATATTGATCAGCTCCTTGTTCCAGTCATCGGGAAAGCCGTTGACTTTTTCTCCGGAGCGGACGCCCTGGACGATATAGGCGCTGTACTGACGTGACAAGAAGAAATCAAAATATGGCTGCGGTGAACAATCGCAGACGCGCCGCAGCTGAGTAGGAAACACCTCGCTCAGCACGATCGGTCGATCTCGCTCAATCGTCGCTTTCGCGCCATCAGCGACAAGTGGCTCAGCCCCCTCCACGTCAATCTTAATGACGTCCACGTGACCCAAATTGAAGCTGTCGAGGGTTCGCACCTCAATATTCTGGTAAGTCATTCCCTTGATGGAATCGCCACGGGCGAGGCTAGCTTCGCCGCCGTTAGTCGATCCCGTACCCCACACCAAGGCCTCAGTTTTAGCCTCGTTAGACAGACCTATTGGATAGACAGTGACCAGCTTTTCCAGTCCATTGAGCGCTACAGTCCGTTGGAGATACTCAACGACAGGTCGACGCGGCTCGAACGAATGAACATGACCATCGGGGCCGAGAATCGTGCTGGCGAGCAGGGTGTACCATCCAACATTAGCGCCAACGTCGACAAAGATGTCGCCTGGCTTTAGAACCCGTCTCAAAAATGCAGTTTCGGCTACCTCGTATTTGTCCTGTAAGCAACCCAGCGAGACGTACCGGTCGCTCAAATCCAGCCATAACAGGCGCGACCCGTCAAACACAGGCGCTGCAACCCAACAGGACTTTGCAAACCAGGAAACGCGATCTTGAATGGAAAGCCTTTCAAATTCTGGGGACCGGAGAAGAATTCGCCGAAAGGTCGGTACGTCCTTTACGGCTTGCGCCGCTGCGCTTACTGTCGCGGCGCTCTCCGGGTCACGGCCCAAAATGTAGCGATAGCCCCAAACCACCTCATCATGTGTCAGCAAGATCAGATCTCCGTTGCAGATCGCGGTGGGAACTCGTGAATGCCCGATCGGTTGCCAACTATAACGGCGGCGAATTGAAAAAAGGCTCTGAGACCGTTTGTCAAGTTCAGGAAACCGAATTCGCCAAGAAGTAGCAAATAACCGATCTCCTCCGGGCGAAATTATCTCAGTTTTCTCTCCAGCATGAACGCCCTACCGGCGAAGGATTGCCGATGAGCCGCCAACCATGTTAGCGGCGCGCCTTCGGCGGAACGCCGACGGCGCCGGGATCCGGAGGGAGACTTGAGAAACTTGTCGGTTCCCGAACTTGCCAAGCTGTCGCGCGAAGAGGCGCGAACTCGCCATACGGGCGCGCGTTCAGACAGTCTATCTCGGCGAAAAACGCGTCTTGAGCCGCATTCTGGGCCACCAGAAGGTCTTCTTGTCGACCGACGACCTGGGCTTTGCCGGGCACGTGATGCTCGACGGCTTTTGGGAGATCTGGCTCACCCTGTTCCTGTCGCGCTTCGTCAAGCCCGGCATGACCGTCGTCGATGTGGGGGCGAACTTCGGCTATTACACGGTTCTGTTCGGCGAGGCGGTCGGGTCGGGCGGACGCGTCGTCGCGGTCGAGCCGGCGCCGTCGACGGCGCGGCTCCTCGCGCTTTCCATCGAATTGAACGGTTATGCGCGCTTTACGACGCTGCACGAGGTCGCGCTCGGCCGGAGCGCCAATGGCGAAGCGCATCTGTTCGTGCCGCCGCACGAGCCGAAAAACGCACGGGTCGTCCCGCGCGCCCGCCCCGACACGCTCAAAGTGAAGTCGACCAATCTCGACACGCTGCTGAAGGGTTTCGACCGGGTCGACCTGATCAAGATCGACGCCGAGGGGGCGGAGCTCGACATCGTCAGCGGCATGGAGGCCGTCATCGCTGAACATCAGCCGGCCGTCGTGCTCGAGTTCAACGCGCATCGCTATGCCGACGCGAAAGCCTTCCTGGCGACCTTGCGGAAGCTCTTCCGGCGGATAAGGGCGCTCAAGTTCGATGGCAGCCTCGTCCTCGTCGCCGACGAGGACCTGCTCGACGCCAGCAGCCGGGAGGATGTGATCCTCTTCCTCGAGGCCGGCGTATGACGGCGAGCCGGGTCGCCGGGGCCGCCTCCGTCCTGATCGAGGCGCATAACCTCACGCTGGCCAGCGGAACCGGCATCGCCACCTACGCCCGGGTTCTGGACGAGACCCTGCGGACGCTCGGATACCGGACGGAGGCCTTGATCGGCGCGGCCCGCGGCCTCGACCGCAAGGATCCGACCCTCAGCGAAATCGCCTTCTACGATGCGGAGCCGCCGCCGAATTTCGCCCGGGCCGTCGCGGCCGAATGGCGGCGCCTGACGGTCGGTCCGCTCGGCGTGAAGCCTTTCGCCATGCCGCGGGCGGGGATTGTCGTCGGCGCGGCCACCGAGCGCCTGCAGAGCTTCGCCAAGGTGCATGCCGTGCCGCACTTGCTGGACCGGGAGCGGGCTTTCTTCAAGCGCTACCGGGCGCCGCTCAGGATCAAGGTCGAGCCGGCGCCGGCGCTTTTTCACGCGACGCGGCCGGCGCCGCTCAGCGTCAAGGGCTGCCCGAACGTCTTCACCATTCACGACCTCGTGCCTTTGCGCCTGCCGTTCACCACCGCCGACGACAAGAAATACCACCTCGGCCTGATCCGCTCGCTCTGCCGCTCGGCCGATCACATCGTCACCGTCTCCGAATATTCGCGGCAGGACATCATCCGCCTGACCGGGATCAGCGAGAGCCGCATCACCAACACCTATCAGTCGATCAGCCTGCCGGAGCGCCTGACGAGCCGCGACGAAGATGCGGTGGCGCGCGAGATCGAGGCGCTGTTCGGCCTTGGCTTCGGCGAATACTTTCTGTTCGTCGGCGCGATCGAGCCGAAGAAGAACCTTTCGCGCCTTATCGACGCGTTCGCCGCCTCCGGCGCGACCCGCCCGCTCGTCATCGCCGGCGGGCTCGGCTGGATGTACAAGGATGATTTGGCCAAGATGGACGGCGAGCAATTCCTCGCCTACGAGCTCAAGGACAATCGCATCCGGCCGCGCCGGCGGGTGCAGCGCCTTCCCTATGTCGCCTTCGACCATTTGATCTCGCTCATCCGCGGGGCGCGCGCGCTCCTCTTCCCCTCGCTCTATGAAGGCTTCGGCCTGCCCGTGCTCGAAGCGATGGCGCTGGGCGACGCCGGTCATGACGTCGAACGTCTCCTCCCTGCCCGAACTCGCCGGCGCGGCCGCCCTTCTCGTCGACCCCTACGACATCAACAAGATGGCCGCCGTCATCCGCGCCCTCGACAATGACGCCGACCTTCGCCGCGACTACGCCGCGCGCGGCCGGGCGCGGGCGAAGGAGTTTTCAGCCGAGCGCTACGCGGAGCGGGTGGGGGAAGTTTATCGTAAATGCATGTAGAATAGAGGTAAACGACGTAATGATTTCGTTGACTGGCCAATCTTGACAAAGGAGAGGAAGGGAGCGCTGATCGCCCTATTAGCTGGCGCAGGAGGACGAGACAAATGGCTGGTGGCAGCGCTGCCCGATATGTTCTCGGCGGCGGCTTTCGAGCTGTCCAGGGGTGGCTGGCGAGCGGGGCGATCACAGCTACGCTGTTCCTCAACGATTGGCAGCACCGATGCGGCGTTCGAGGCAGCGTAGCCGAGATCGGAATCCACCACGGCAAGTTCTTTATGGTCCTGAAAAATCTTTGTGACACCGACGAGATTGCGATCGCAATCGATGTCTTCGAAGACCAATTTCTGAATGTCGACCGGTCGGGAAGTGGAGACAAGGCTGTCTTCGAATCCAATATTCTCGCCTATTCCGACGGGAAGAATATCGAAATCATCCAAAGCGACAGCAAACTCGTCAGTCCGGAACGGATCCTTGCCGCAGGCCGCGGCCGGCCTGTTCGGATCTTCAGCGTCGATGGCTCCCACACCATGGAGCACACGCTCTCAGACCTCAAGCTAGCCAGCACGATCCTGTCTGACGGCGGCGTCATAATTCTCGATGATATCTACAGCCAGGACTGGCCAGGGGTGCAGGAGGGCTTTCACCATTTCATGAGCGAATCCGGGCACGCGTTCGCCCCGCTGGCGCTTGGAGACAATAAACTGTTCCTTTGCAAGCGTTACGATCACCGGGAAATGCTGGCCGTCTTTAAGGTAGAGCTTCGCCCTTACTATCTGACGTGCAAGGATGTGGTTGTGTGGGGGGGTGACGCGGTCTCGATGTCTTTGCAGCCACCAGAGTATGTGTTCTCGGAGGATTTGAAGCCCTCGAAGAACGTCTTTTACCTCTGCAAGGAGGCAGTATCGTTGCGTTGTAGCCTCCGTAGCGGCTGGAGTTACCCGGAGTCCAACGGAACATGGACGGTTGGGAACCACGCTGTCGCTGAAATGCAACTAATCGACCCGCCCACGACCGGCGAAGCGCGGCTCCAAATAGAGCTTGTTCCATTCCTCCATAGCCAAAGGTCGAGTTGCAAGCTCGGGGTCTTCGTCAACGACAAATTCGTAGGCACCCGTGAGTTGAACAACGTTCTTCCCGAGAAGATTGAATTTCCGATCGACGCAACGCTGCTTCGCGAGACGACTACTATGGCTCTGGACGTGGAGTCCCCTGAACAGCCGAGCCAGCTTGGGCTGTCTGGCGATCAGAGGCTGCTTGGCGTGAAGGTAACCACGATCAAGGTGGCCTGAAACGGGATTGCGTGCGAGTGAGCGAAGCAATTCTCGTCCGAGCGGTACTTGGAGCCATCCGCAATTGTACCGCCGGCTGGGGTAGGCTGAAGATAAACAACCTCGATCAATCGCTATTGTCACGGACCAACGGGCATCGCATGAGACAAGGCCTTACTATTGTCGTGCTTCTTCTATCCGGGCTGTCTGCTGCTTCCTCTGTTAAGGCGCAAGGCACAGAAGCTCCCTCAATCGGACAGCAGATGCAGGCCTTATGGCAGGGTGAGGCTCATTTCGAGGAAGTCCGTCGGATGGAATGGTGGGCCGCCCCCTACAGCACCGTTCGTGAAGGTGCCGGCTGGTTCGCAAAGCCTATGCCGTTTGCCGATGGCAAGTGGTATCTGTTCGACCGGGTCATACGTCTGGACAAACCCAGCTACTGCCGGGATAAAATTTGGGATGTCGTCGTCCGCGAGAGCTCAGACGAGGGCCGGACATGGTCGAACCCCCCAATCGTGGCGGCAGAGCCGGGCCCGGAAACTGCACCTGACGCGTGCGGCGCAGCGGACGGGACGACCTTCTACGACCGTCAGACCGACACCTGGCATTTGCTTACGCAATGCCGTGCGGCGCAAAATGCCGGAGGGTGGTTGATGTGCCACTACGCCCGGCGGGGGTCGTCCCCCATGGGACCGTTCGACCCCGATCCGGCGCCGGCAGTTCGCTCCGGCCAATTGTTTTCGCAGATCTGCGCACATTCCGGCGGGATATGCGATCCCGCCAAAACTGTGGATGAGGGGACTCCGGACATCGTCTACAAAAAAGACGGTTATTTCTATGTAACCTTTCACGGTGTCTATTTTTCGAAGAAGCCGGGCACTCGGGGGGTGAAGCGGGGCTTTCGAGGGGTCGCCAAAACCGCTGATTTTCACCATTGGATCGCATCGGGCGCCGAATTGCCGGATGCGCCGATCTTCGCTTGGCCCGAATGCCAAATGTGGAACCCCGGATGCATCGGCGGCGGGGAAGCATCGACCCTGATCGCGGGGGGTTACCAGTATATGATGATCGAGACGCCGAACGTCAGCACCGATTGCACGCCTGGCCAGCGATGGCCGATAGCCCTACTGCGTGCGTCCCAAGGCTCTTTTCCGGCCTGGAATAGTCCGCTTTGGCAACGGTTTCACACCGAGCCATTTCTGACCACATCCTGGCCCGGCCCTCAATCAAGATGTGGCATACAGTATCCCCGATGGGCACTTGCCGGGGATCAGGTGTATATCCTCTACGAAGACGTGGGCTTCGACGATGCAACCGGTCGCCAAAGGGCGTCGGCGCGGCGCTTGCTCAAACTGGTCCCGGGGGGCGGGCCGCCTTTGGTTCTGAGCCCCGTTACCCCTCGCTAGTCTTAGTCTAAGGCTGCCAAAGCTAGGGCCTGTTTTCAGTTGAGGAGGATGGCGGCGCAGGCGAGCTGAACGCCGGCGAGGAAAATCTTGGCGAGCTTGTCGTAACGCGTGGCGATGGCCCGGAAATGTTTGAGCTTGTTGAAGAAACGCTCAATGAGATTGCGTTCGCAGTAGAGGGCGAAGTCGCACGGGCGCGGGGTTTTTCGGTTGGATTTGGATGGGATGACTGGGACGATCGCTCGATCGTTGAGGGCGGCGATGAAGGCGTCGGCGTCGAACGCCTTGTCGGCGATCAAAGCGCCGGGGTCGACGGCTTCGATGAGAGATTCGGCGCAAGTCAGATCGTGATCTTGGCCCGGGCTGAGCATCACCTCGACAGGATTGCCGAGGGCATCGACGAGCGCGTAAATCTTGGTGGTCAATCCGCCGCGGGATCGGCCGATGGCTTGCGCACCGTCTTTTTTTGGGCGCCGGCGCTATGCTGGTGAGCGCGCACGATGGTGGCGTCAATCATCATGTACTCGTTGTCGTGATCGCTGGCCAAGAGCCTGAAAACCCGCTCGAAAACGCCGCTCTTGGCCCATCGGTTGAAGCGCTGATAGACGATCTTCCAGTCGCCAAAGCGCTCGGGCAGATCGCGCCAAGGGATGCCGGCGCGAAACCTGAAGAGAACGGCTTCGACGAACAGGCGATTGTCCGCCGCCGTGCCGCCCACATGGCCTTCACGGCCCGGCAGAATATCTTTGATCCGATCCCACTGGTCGTCGCGCAGTGCATATCGTCGCATCGGTCAGCCCCTCCTCGGGCCGACCACTCACGAGTCAGACATTTGCTGATTCGGGAATCCCTCGCGTATCAGAAACACAAAACGTTCTGCGTCCGATTCCAATCCGTTCTCGCGTCAACTGAAGACAGGCCCTAGTCCAATGCGCTCCCGAAAGGCTTTGCGAGGACGTCGAGATGCCCCCTTTGCGCGGCCTCGAAATCGGCCATGACCTCTTCCTCGGTTTGTATCGCATGAAGCGACCTGCCATTGCGCAGGTTGAGAAGATTGTATCCGAAGCTTGTAATCCACCTGAGAAAGTCAATGCCTCGGATCCCAGCGATGGCGTGCGGGGTGAATTCAAAGATAATATGGGGCTTGTCTGTTGCGAGTAGCAGGACGCCCCCAAGGAGCGCCTTGTATTCGAACCCCTCTATATCGATCTTTATTAGAGAAATCGGCTTATCTCGCCCGGAGAGAACTGCATCGAGAGGCAGTCCAGCGACAGTTCTGCTTTGAAAAATACTTTCAGGAAGAGCTGTCGATGTGGAACTATTACCAGTGGCACCATCACCCTCCAACGAATACAAGAACAAAGTCTCGATCTTGTCGGACAGACCGATCTGCATGACGAGAACATTGTCAAAACCGTTCGCGGCACGGGCGCTTTCGAGAAGCTTTACATTCGCATCGTTGGGCTCGATCGCGTAAACGCGCCCAGTCTCTCCGACAATTGAGGCCGCCAACATGCTGAAGAAACCTAGGTTCGCGCCGATGTCAACGACGTAATCGCCGGGCCTCAACAGCTTGTTGAACGTATCGCTGACGTGAGGTTCGTATTTGCCCGAGAGGCAGGGACCCTGAAGTATGTGGTCCGACGGATCTCCGAATACGAAGAAGCGACCGTTGTGCGCTTTGACGACACCGTTCATCGATGTTTTTTCAAGTAGACCGCGTCGCCTGAATTCCTGACTGTTGAAGAAGCGCTGGGCGATCTTCATCAGCGGCTCCCCCACTTTCCGTGAGTGTCCTGGCCATTCGACTTTATGGGGATTGCGTCCAAGAACAAGTCGAAAGAGATAAAAGATGTCATCAAGTGTGGCGATGTTGCTATAGGGAAGCTCCCAAGGTCGCTCGCGGCGGATTCCAAGTTCTTTCAGGATTTCTTCTCTTCCTCTAGCAGCGACTTCATGCACGTCACCAGCCATTTGAGTGTCTCCCAACCTGGCCCGACGTCGGTCCGGCGTTTGCTCGAACCAGCTGCGGGCAATGGCCCCTTTTGACTTCTAAGCCCAGTTACCCTTCGCTAAGGCTGCCAAAGCCAAATAAGCGTTACTCCCCGGTAATTAAGACACTGTCGAGGTGCAGCCGTTCCGACTGGTTCGTCTCAAAGACGACAACCTCGAAGGCCCGCACATAGACGTCAACTGAGAAAATAATAACATCTTTCACCGTCGAAATAAGCTGTTGATGAATAACAGTCTTCCCGGCGTTACTAGTCAGCCGTAAATTGAATTCGCCACATATTTCACCGACCATAGTAAGATTATACTTGCCACTAGGAAGCGAGATGTAGGGCCCCCAAAATATTGGCTGGCCCGTGTGATGCTGAATGTGCGTTGCCTCATATTTGATAGCGCCGTCGCGCCGAGCAAGATTGCTAAGAGCTGGACGGAGAGTCAATGAATCGGCTCTGATGACCCTGCTGAATCGTCGTTCCCGTTCCCGTCGCGCGCGGCTCTCAAGTCGGCGGTCAAATTCCTTTTTCGCCACATTGTATATGATCCGATCGTATCGTGTTAGCCGTTCGAGTGCCCGCGCTAGTCGCAGTGTCATCTCAAATCGCGGCACAGGTCGGAATCGCGCGTCGGCGTTCGGAAGTTCGTCGGTCACCATCGCCGGGATTATCGATGTTGGGACCGGAAATCCGAGAAGCGAAAAGATGATTTCGACGGATTCCTCAAATCTTTCGGTTAGCCCGATGGCGTCCAAATCGATTAGCCGCTGTATCGCCCGCGCAAGAACCTTCGCAATAATCCCCTCGTTAGCAGGAGTGTCGCCAAGTAACGCCTCAGTGCCGCTGTCGGATAACGCCGCTGGTGGGGGGCTGGAGGGTCTCCAATTCAATGCACTCACAGTCGTAGGATCCACCAATGCGGAGCCAAGGAAGAAGAGATAGGCATTGTTAGCATAAGTTAATGAGCCGATGCGCGGATCCTCGAAGAACTCTTCCGTGGTCAGTTGATTGGCCAGTTTAATCGCGATGTTATCGGCAGACGCGTCGAGGGGATGCGCTCTGACGAACCGATACCACGAGAGTAGCCTCTGTCGTGGCTCGCGGAACATACAGATGCGAAGGACACGCTTTCTCGGGATGAAACGAGTCGAGAAATAATCGAAATGACCCGAGAAGAAGTCGTATTCAGCAAGCTGCGACGGTGTATGGGAATATAATCCGTGATACCTCTCCGGGCAGATGCGGTGCTCCGGAAAGTAATCGCGCAAAAGCGCATGGAGGGTAGTGCCACCCGTTTTCGGTAAGTGAATGAAAGCTAATGCATCACGCCCCCAAGACGCGTATGGATGGATTTCATTCGTCCGTACAATAAATCTTTCGTTCGACATCGTTTCTATCATTCAAGGAGAACAAGTGCTGCAGAGGTAGCAATTACCGATGTGGTCGTTTTGATGCTATTCGGTCATAGCATCCCTCGAACCGAAGTCCGACTAAGTCAAGAGCTCACGTAATGCGCTCAAGTGACGCGTATTGCATAAAGCTGGCCAGCATAAGGATCAAATGGGTTCGTGTGATCCAGCACGACAAAGCCGCTGGCGACTAGCCGAGTGATCAGGTCGTGCTGGGTCTTGTTCGCCGACCACCATTTGTGCCACTCGACCATGAATACCCGCACGTACTTAAGAAGTCCACGTTTGTCGAGCGTCTCGAATATTGGAAATTCCGATCCCTCACAATCCATCTTAACAACCAGGTCAAGTCCCCACGAGCGGGTATCCCGAAGCAGCTCTGAAAATATTTCGGCAGCGTCATGCACAAGGATTTTGGTCTCTGTTCCCGACGTTTTTCCCCTTATGGACGTGGATATCGTTCGCGCCTCATCGTAGCGCACCGCCAGCTCTGCGTTAATATCACTGAGCCCAAACTCGTGAACGGTGATCTTGCGGGCAAGGTCTGGGTTCAGCGCGAAATTTTCCAATGCGCGCGCCCGGGGAATGGGGAATGGCTCGAACGAATAGACGTGCTTAACATTCGGCATTCGTGCGAGGTACAATGATGCAAGGCCAATGTTCATCCCAATATCCATCACAACGGTGTTCTTTTGGGATGTGAAGTTGTATGAATTCAGGTGGAAAATTTCGTGGATGAGCTGAAAATCCTCACTGTTTTTCACCAGGAACCGTACCCCGAAAAAGGACACCAGCGCCGCTTCGCCAAGTGCGGTCACCTCGGCGCCGCAATCCGCGAGCTCGCGGAGCTTGCGCGAGTATTGGCGGCAGAATCCCGACTGTTCGGCGTCGCGTGAGTCCGATGGGTCGTCTGTTTCCAGCGGACCGGTGAGCGGTCGGATGGTTTCGATAACAAGCGGAGCTCTGCCGGTCGCGTAGACGCGGAATTCCACGAGTTGGGCTTCCGCAATCGCGAAACGGACACCGATCTCGGTATTGCCTCCCCGTAACGCCCAGGCGAGCACGGGCCTGCGCGCGAGGATATCGGCGCCGCTCCTGCCGGCCACGTCAACCACGCAGCAGAGAATGTCATCAGCGTACTCGCGATCAGTATCTTTCGCTATCCTCATCCTGAACTGAACTAGGTAGTTTCCTGGCTTGAGCGGCGTGTAAGGACCAAAGACCGCGAAGCCCGTCTCGCCTATAGAGGTTGACACGCATTGCGTTCCGGCAACTTCGCTCACCGTTCCGATTGCCGAATGAAGCATCATCGTTCTCCGCAACAGCACGTGGAGACTGGTCTCGGCGCAATAGGTCCGCGTTCCCTGCTAGTTTTCGCTCACGGGAGCGAAGCGATGGCAGGCACTTGGAAATTTCCGGACGGGCCAACGGCAAGCGATCCGTCGTCGTCTAACTGGCTGTTCTGTGGCAGTGCAAACCCATCCAATGCCTCCCGCTCCCTCATGTTGCGGTTTAACACCAGCCCACGGATCATCCCGTAAAGGCGTTCGCTGATTAGCGCCCAGTCGTGCGCTTCGAGCCAGCGGTCAGCTTTGTCGACTGTCTCGTGCCGCAGCTTCGGGTCACGCAAGGCGGCGGCGATCGACGCAGCCAGCGCCGTCGGCTCCAATCCCCTGGCATGGATAACCTCGTTGCCGAACTCCTCGAAAATCGGCACAGGCGTCACCATAACCGGCGCCCGGCTCGCCATTGCGACGCGCGCGGCGCCGCTAGCCGCTTCCGGCGTGTCACGATGTGGTAGGACAAGGAGGTCGCAGCCATTGAGCAAGGCCAGCGACCCCTCATCCGGCAGATAGTCGGTGTGCCACTCCACCGCGTCTTCCATTGCGAGCGATCGGACCAGGTCACGGCATCTGGCGATCTCGGCGGCGGACTCCGCAGCGGGAAACTCGGCTGTCACCATGCGCAACCGGGCACCGGGCCACTGATCACGTAGCCCAGCGACCGCCTTGATGAGGGCGTCGAATCCTTTATGCGGAAGGAAAAACCCATAGGCGCCGATGATCGGCGCCGCTGAGTGCGGCAGATCGCGCGCCGTATTGCGGGCTACCTTCGGCCGTAAGGCGCCGTGCGGCAGCAAAGCGGTGTTGTCGACCAGCCCCCAGGACTTGAGGAGATTGAGATCGCGGACGCTATGCACCAATATTCGCGATGCGCCGGCCAGAGCATTGATGACCGGAACCTGATGCTCGCTGAGCTCCAAATCACGCAAATTGTGGATGGCGACAATGGTTTCGCGTTCAGCCAGTCGCCGATCGGTCAACAACTCCGCAAGCACATTCCACCGTATCGGGCCCTGCTGATGCTGTAGCACCACGACGTGGGCGCCGCTCGCCTCGATCTCGCTGGCGAGTTGGTTTGCAATTCGCGGATCGCCGGCCCTCCAGGCAATACGTGCCTGCGGTTTGCCGAAGACGGCCAATTCTTCGACGGGCGTCCGCTCGTCGCAGAGCACCGTCACATCCCGCGCCGCGTCTGGATAGGCGTCGAGCAGATAGCGCGAATAGGTTGCTATACCGCATCGGATGTTCCATGTGCTCACCCATGCGATCCGCGGCGCCGGCGATCTTTTCTGGTCTCCCTCGATCAGCAGCCCGACCGAAATCTCTCTGACGCGTTGGGCCCAGGCGGCTGCGTCACTCAGCGCGACCGCAGCCCGACGTCCACGCTCGACCCGCGCTGCCAGTTCCCGCGCCGCCGTTGGATCGCCGACACCTTCGAAGGCTTCGCGCATGGCCATCGCCAGGTCGTCGACATCCGGATCGGCCCAGACGGAGCCAAAACTGTAGAGATGGCTTCGCGACGGAGCAAAGCGATAGTCCACCTGGCGCGCTACGTTGGGGCCGGCGAAATCGACGTGGCCGCTGTAGCCGGTGACGACTAACGGCACACCGGCGGCCAACGCTTCCGCTGCGGGCATGTTGAAGCCCTCGCCACGTGTGGGCAGGACCACCGCGTCAGCGGCGGCATAGAGCTTAGCCAATTCCTCGGTCGGCGCATCCTGATTGAGCATCACGACCTCCGGTGCGCCGGGATCGGTGTCGCGCAATTGCGCGATCTGTTTTGGCACGTCGTTATGCGGGTTGGGGAACCCCTTGATAACGAGGCGGACGGGATCGCTGCGGCGGAACGCCTGCGCAAACGCTTTGAGCAGAGCATCGACCCCCTTGCGCGGGAAGCAGGACGAAACGTGCAAGAAGACAAAGGGCTTTTGCTTGCTCGGAAGACGGATCCGAGATGCCGTGCTTCGCTCAGCGCCGACTGCCTCGAACGCCTTCAAGTCGATCGCGCAGCCCATCAGCCGCACGGGTATGCGCAGCCCTGAATCGATGAGCGCTTTCGCCACAAATCTGGTTTGAACCAAAACACCGTCGAACTTGTCATTCAAGAGACGCACGATCGCGACCGGCAACAGGCTCTCTTCCCACGGCACCCAAGCGAGCTTGAGATCGGCCGGGTGGGGAGGGACCCATATGGGCCAGTGCTGCGCTATCTCGATGACAGGCCCCTCTCCATGGCGCTCGCGCGCAGCGAGTTGGGCGATCGCCGCGCGCTGAGGGGCGGGCACTCGCCCCAAGTTATTTGTCGGCGTCCCCTCCACCGGTTCGACCCGGACCGTGCCCGGCTTTGCCTCCTCCAGCGCCAAGGCAAGGGCCCGGTTCACCGCGGCAAGGCTATAGCTGCCGTTCATGTGACCAATCACCGAAAACCTCAGACCGGCCTCCAGAGCGGCTCCAAGTCCCTCGCTTTGCCGCGGCGGATCGGGAAAGAGCAGCGCCTCCGCAAGCGCAAGGCGATCGGCCATCGAGTTTCGGCGACCGTAGGCAATCCAGATAAGACCTACAGGTCGAAGGGCGCCCGTTGCCGCGCCGGATGAGCGTGCTCCGTGGAGTTCGAGAGCCAATTGTATCCGGCCGCCATCGCCGACCCGACACTCGAGCCACAGCTGGGCTTCGCTGACGCCGGCGCCCTCGGAGAGCCGGAAAACCGTGTTGGCGCCACACAACGAGCGCAAGACGATTTCGGTGTTCGGGCCCGGCTCGGCACGGAGCTGCAGCGCAACGCGTACCACTTCTCCCGCAGCCGCATCCGTCACCAGTCTGAGGGACGCCGTGTTTCCTGCAATCTGCGTGCCCCAGGGCTCGGGCTCGCACCAGCCATCGGTCAGCATCCCGCGATACTGCAGCGCGAGTTTTATGGTCGAGGCGCCGGAGGGCGAGATGGGGGCGCCCATCGGACCAATGAGAGCCGTCGGTCGAATGATCTGGTTTGCCGGCAAGACGCGATCGGATTCGGCTGCGCCGAGACACAAGACGCGCATCAAGCCGGCGCAATAGGACCGGGTCTCTTCCCGCCAGGTAACGTGGATCCTTCCCAGCACTTCGAGCACAAGATCAATACGGCCAGACCGGTCGGCGACGCAGTCGATCTGAGCCAGAAATTGCGGATAATACGCATCGCCGGGACGGTTGTTCGGCACCTGAACAGTCGTGCTTGCGCCGCAGGCGGAACGGATCAGCAGTCGATTGTCGCGCGCCCACGGCGCCGCCCGCAGCTGAAGCACTACGCGCGAGGTGGCGCCCGGCGCCGACGCTGTTGCAAGGCCAATCCGCGCGTGATGCCCCTGAAGCCATGCGCCCCAGGATTCGCGCGGATACCAGCCCTCGACGAGGACGATCATCCTATCAAGGCGCAACTGATGGGACGCCACGTCGTAGGGCGGCAAGTGAGCGCCGTACTGCCATTCGCTCTCGACTCGGCCCAAGTAAACCGAGGCGCCGAAGGGGATGGCGACCAGTTCGGCGGGGCTCTCTCGGGGCTGCAACTCGCGGCCCAACTCCCGGGCGACAGCAATAAGCGCCGCGCCGTGCTGATCCCATGTCCGCGGCTCAAAATCGTTGCGGATTTTTGCCTCGAGCCGCTGCAATTCGCTGCGGTTCTCGAGAAGCCGGCGGACGAGATTGGCCGCGCCACGCGCGTTGAAAGGATCAATATAGGCGGCGAAATCGCCGCCCACCTCGGGCATCGAAGCGGCATCCGAGGCGATGCACACCTTCCCGTATCTCAGACTTTCACCGATCGGCAATCCCCATCCCTCGACAAAGGATGGAAACATGGTGAACAAACAATTGCGATAGAGGGTCGCAAGCTCGCGATCGGTAATCCCCTCGAAAACATGAACTCGCCCGCCGAAATTATCGGAAGCCGACAGTGTGGCAATAAAGCTGTTGGCGTTATGGCCGCGTCGCCCGACAAGAACTAGCGCGGGCGGTTCGAAGCCCTCCTGAAGCAGGATTTGCCATATCTGTAACAACAGTGCTTGGTTCTTGTGAGTGCAGAGCGTACCGACACATAAAACAAATTCTCTGCCCTGCAGCGCTCCGATCGCCGAGCTCCATTCGTCTTGCGCCTCGGCTGAATTTTCAAAGATCCCATGAGCCTCAGGGACCGCGCGAACTGGCGCCAAAGGGTAGTTCGCCTCCTGCAGCAGTCGGCGCGTTTCTTTTGCTACGTGGTCGGAGACGGTGAGCACAAAATCGTATTGAAGAAGCGCAACGGCTATGCTCTTGGAAAACGCCTCAGTCAGCACGCGGTCGCAAAACTGGGGATAAGTCAACGGAATATAATCGTGAATATAGCCGCCAAGGCGAACGCCGGCCAGCTTCAGTTGGCCGTCGATCATTGCAGTATCCGAGCGCCGGTAGATCGTGCCGGTCGAGAGGAGGATGTCGTCTTGAGCCGGGCGAACTAATTCACTCTTATCAAGTGTTTGTTCGATCCAATTTCCTCGAACGCTTAAGTCGTGGCTCTCCGGCGCGTCGCGCGCCTCGCCAAATCGCTTCAAAGCCTCATCCGCAAGAACCCATAAATTATTGCCATGCCATACGACCAACCGGCAGTCTTGCGACCGTCCGCGTCCATGTTCGCCGAGCACATGCCCGATAAGTCCAAGTTGAACTCGCTGAATACCGCTGATCGTGCGGCTGTCCAAGAGATCGGAAAACAAATCGGAGATTTCCAGGAAGATCATTGGCGTTCGCGCAGCCGGGGCCAAGCGGGCCATCACGTCCGTAAGAACGATGCCAAGTTGTTCCAGCTCCTTCGCAGCGGCAAGCGTAGGGGCGAGCAAAAAGGACTCGCGATATGCCTCCATGGCTTCGCGGCGCTTGCCCTGCAGCTTCATGAGGTGGCCAAGCTGCAGATGCGTATCGGCTTCGCCTGGTTCGATCGTCAGAGCCTGGCGATAGGCAGATGCGCTTCGTTCGAAATCGCCGACTTCCTTCAAACAATTGCCAAATTGAACCCAAATTTCCCAGTGGCCGGGAACGCGCTCGAGATACTCCTGATAGAGCCGGCCCGCCTCGCGCCACGATTGAGCATCGCGGGCTCGGTCAGCCGCTGCGTGCGACGCGAACTCGCCGATCGAACCGATCTTCTCCGTCAGGCTCGGTCCTGAAGGATCGATCACGGCGGAATCAGGTCCTTCGGCGACCGGTCTCGTGCCGTGCATTTGCGAAGTCTGCATGCCGTTTGAGCGCTTGATATTCCCGCTTTGCATCGATGTTTGCGGCGTTGAGCGCTACCGCCTTGGCGTAGTACTCCCGCGCTCCGGTAATGTTGCCCCGACGCTTTTCCAGATGCCCAATTTGAAGGTGAAGATCGTCATCATGCGGCCGTTTCTCAAGAACATTGTCATAGCAGTTCGCCGCCCGATCGTACTCTCCCATTTCCTTGAGCATGTGACCAAGTTGGATCGTGATATCCAACGCCGACGGGTCTGCAGAAACAACTTGTTCGTATAATTCGGCAGCGCGCGCCCAATCACGGCGGTCCCGCGCGGCGTCTGCGTCGCGCCGCACGGCAGCTTTGTCGATGCGTCCCTCGGCGTTCTGCCGAAACCGCTCAAACAGAGAAGTAAGTTGCGCCACCGAATGCCCCCCTCTTGCGCGCTTCAGCCACCATTACGCCTCGTGAATCGCTGTCTCGCCGCCTCGTCGGCCTCGATAACAGCCTTACGCATGGCGAGGCCTGATTGGTCAAGGTCCTTGCGGGAGGCGGGTCGTTCCGATTTCGTTAACGGCCTCGACAGTCTATTGCGGTAATTCAGAACCTCCGCTACAATCCCGCCATGACTTCGAGACGCTTCCTTATCCGACAGATTGCGATTGCTCAATCGGCGGCGGCGCCGCGAAAATTTTCCGGCTCGCGACCTCGCCTGCAACCCATGGAAATCGCTCATTTCGAACGAAGGAATCCAAGGAAATCCAAGCGAATCCAAACACGGCTGGAGCGGTCAACCGAAGAGAAAGCCGTCGATTGCAAGAAAATCCAAGCCATTGGGCCGGTGTCCCTCAGAGCGTGGCGTAGATGCTCAGCGCCAGCTCCAGATCCTCGAAGACGCGGCCCCGTCCCGCCTTCAGCACGAGCGCCCGCCGGCAATAGTCGCGAACGACGCCGGGGTGCGTGACTGATCAGGATCATCGCCTTGTCGGCGCGCTTGACAAAGAGCGCCTCATGGCATTTGCGATGGAACCGCTGATCGCCGACCGCCAGCACCTCGTCGATCAGAAAGCATTCGAAATCGATCGCCAGCGTCAGGGCGAACATGAGGCGAGCCCGCATCCCCGACGAATAAGCGTCGATGGGAATATGGAGTTGCCGGCCAAGCTCGGCGAAATCGTCGACGAAAGCCAGCACGTCCTTTTCGTCACGATTGTAGAGGCGGGCGATGAAGCGGGCGCTGGCGGCGCCGGTCATGTGCCCCGTGACGCCGCCGGCAAAGGCGAGCGGCCAGGAGAGGCGCATGCCGCGGCGAATGGTCCCTGAGGTCGGGAATTCCACCCCGCCGAGGAGCTTGAGAAGCGTCGACTTGCCCGAGCCGTTGCGGCCGAGCACCGCGAGCTTTTCGCCTTCCCGCACCTCGAAGGAGATGCCGTCGAGCACCCGGCGCACGCCGATCGGCGTATGGTATTCCTTGACCAGGCGGTCGACCTTGAGCGAGCGGACCCCGGGCCCGGGACGCGCCTGCGGGAAGGGCGACCGCGGCCGGCTCGTCCGGCCTCGCCGCCAGGGTCGAACTCAAGCGTGGTGCTCCGCGGCGAAGTCGCGCAGCTTGCGCAGCACCTGGAAGAAAGCCAGGCAAATCGCCAGAAGCGCCAGCAGGTCCAGGCTCGTTTGCGGGTAGCGCGCCCAGTCGCGCGACAGGTTGGGCTGCGAGATGAGCTGAAGATAGAGGTGCTGCCGCTGCGCGTCCTCCCGCGCCGGATCCCTTTGGCTCACCGCGTCGGAGAGCGCCGAGGCCGCGAGGCCGCGCCGCAACATCAATTGATCGTAGGTCTGCCAACTTGACCGCTTCCGATCCCGACTTGCCGGCGATTTCCAGCGTTCGCTTTTCGATCTCGTCGCGATAGGACTGCGCCTGGGCGCGCAGCGACTCGAGGCTGGGGGCCGTCGGCGCCAACACGACCTGCTGCGCGATCGTCGCCTCGACTTGCGCCAGTTGCGCCCGAGAGCCCTTCGATCACCTTCAGCTTCGATTGCGCCACCAGGTTCGGGTCGATCGAGCCCGAAACGTTGCGGAAGGCCTTGATCTCGGCTTCGATGGCGTCGACGTCCTTCTGCGCCTCGGCGACGAAACGCTCCGCGGCGGCAAGCTGGCCCTGATACATGCGCTCGTTCATGCGGTTCACGAGCGCCTCGGCGTAACCCAGCATTGCGCGCGCCAGCGTTTGCGCGTCCTCCGCGGTGAAGGCGTTGACCTCGATCGAGCAGATGCCGGTGTCGTCATCGACATACGTGGTCGTCATCCACAGGAAGCGCCGGTAGAGGAATTCGTCGTTGTCCGGCAGCCAGAAGGTCGGGTAGCGGAAAACGAAATCGCCCTGCGGACGACTCAGAATGGCGCGCAGGTTGTCGTCCTTGGCGAGCCGGTCGACGACGTCGCGGGACTGCAAATAGGTTGAGACGGCGTAGGTTTCGTCGCTGGCGATCGTCGAGCCGGTCGACTGCGCCAGGGACGTCAAAGCGTCGTGGGTCGATTGTTGGTCGGCCGATCGCACGATGAAGCTTGCGCTCGAGCTGTAACGCGGCGCGGCGATGAACAGAAGAAAGCCGCCTGCGATCGTCATCGGCAGAACGACCGTCACGATGAACAGCCGGTAACGACCCCAGAACCCGACTGCCGGCTCGGCGAGCTCCGCGCCGCCCGACAGCGGCAGTTGCCGGGGTATCGCCAGCGGCTTCAGTTCGACTTCGGCGACGACCGGCTGGTTCTCCGCCACGACCGCCACCGCCTGGGACTCCGCCGACGGCTTCTCGGCGATCGACGTCAGGCTCGGCCTGTCGTTGGTCTTCAGCTCGGTCTCGGTCAATGTCCGCTCTCTTTGACGCCGATAGACACGAGCCAAAGCACCGCAAAGGCGGCGATCGAAATGGCGAACACGCTCGCGACCGATCGCAGACGCTGCGGCTCCGTCGAATAGTCCGGCAGATTCGGCGCGGCAATCTCTTCGATGAAGACATGCTGGCGGCGCGCTTCGTGCGCGCGCGCTGTCCAACGACGCCGTCGCCGCGGCAAGGCTCGCGTCGGCGAGGCTGCGCAGCAGCGTCAGACGCTCGTAGGCCGACACCTTGTTGGAGACGGCCTCGTGCGATCCGGCGAGCGCCCTCTGTTCCGCGTTGACCTGCGTCGAAAGCGCGTCGGCCTTGGCTTTCAGCGCGGCAATCGTCGGATTGGATGGAGACAATTTGTTGCTTTGCAGGATCTGCGCCAGCACCTGGTCCACCTGGCTCGACAAGTCGGTGATCGTACCGAGTTGGGCGATCGCGTTCTGCCCCGGATCGACGACGGTTTCAGCGTTGCGAAACCTGTCCACGTCCTCCTGGGCGGCGAGCACCACCTTTTTCGCCTCGGCCACCGCGATCTCTGCGGACTCGGACAGTATCGGCTTCGAGCCGGCTGTTCATCGAATTGACCAGCGCTTCGGCCTGCGACAGCAGTTGCCGCGCGATCGCCTGCGCGTCGTCCGGACGAAACGCCTCCGCCTGAATCGTGATGATCCCGGTGTCCGAATCCTGGAACGCCGTCACGCGATTGTTGTAGTACCAGTAGAGCCGCTCGAAACTGTCGCCAAAGAAGGGGCGCGGGAACCGCGCCGGCGCGTCGGCCTCTGGGCGTGCGTACATCTTGCGCAGAGGCAGCGCGGCCTCCAGTCCGCTCACAGCGTCGCGCGACGCAAGATAGCTGAGAACGGCGTTCGAATCGTCGCTCGATCGGGTAAACCCGAAGGCCTGCAAGAGTCCCATAAGGCCCCCGCCGGACGAGATTTCGGCGCCCTGGACGCTGCGGACGATAAAATTGGTCTCCGACACGTAGCGCGGGGCTGCCCAGAGACCGAAATACAGCGCCGCGATCAGGGTCGGCGCCGCGATGACGATCATGGACGCCCACCGCACGCGACGAGCGCGCTGGCGTCCGCGCGACTCGTAGCGCTGGCCGATGCGCTCCTCGTCAGGATGGACCCGCGGCTTGCCCTGAGGTCGGGATCGATCCGAAGCCTTGGCGACCGATGAACTGGTCATTGTGGGATGTCGAGCCCCCTCACCCTGCATCCGGCCGGGCGCCGGCTATATAGCCCACCCGTCGCCGAAAGTCAGCCTCTTGGCCGCCGCTCGCCCACGGCCCCGTTTTTCCAAAAGGCCAGCGAATTCGTGGACCGACGCCACGCGATCTTCAACCTGCGCAGCCGTGCCCTTTCGCCGAAAACGCCGCGGCCGCGTGACGGGTTCGCCATTCCGCCTATTTTTCCGTCACATGGGGTGTTTCCGGTCAAGCTCATTCGTTTGGGCCAGCCGCTGGCGTGTCACCCGCGAAGCAGGGCGAAGCGGAGAGGGAGCGAGGCACCCTTGACGCGCCTGCGGCCGGATACACTGTCAGGGGCGAGCGCGCCCTTGCGCTCTTGGCTGCCTCTGTGGCCTTTGCGACACGCATTCTTTTTGCCATTGCGTCTCCTTTGGCGTTTGGATCCGAAGCGCGAGCCCGTTATTCGCCATGCAGCCTCGTCGGCCGCATCACCTCACATCCAGTCGAGCTTTTGTCGGCTCGGAGCACAAACCCTCATGCTCGAGGACGTTGGGCTCGGGTTGGCGGGACCTTCCTGTTAAGCGGCGTGTTTCGGCCAGGGAAAATTCTCGGTCACCGCCCGCCCGGATCCGGCTAAGCCGTCGCGTTCAGGTTCGCTGGAATGGGATCAAGTCGTTAAGTCGTTTAAGCCGTTGGCTCCGATCGTCCATAAGGATACTCCCAAATCAGACCGATCGAGAAAATCACCGCCGCGCATACGCAAAAGCCCGCGTCAATCCATAATTGGCGTATACCGAGGTAGGAGCCCTGCGTTATTCCGGGCGGCCCTTGCGCGGCGGACCAGTTCTTGAGACAATTTCCGCTATTGGACGAAACGAAACCGCTATTGGACGAAACGAAAGCGAGAGCCTCCGTATGTCCGTAACAGATGCGCCACCGAAACCTTCGCTGTTATCCCGCGCAAGAGTGCAGTTTCGTGTCATTCAGGCGCTGATGATACGCGAAGGTCAGGCCAACTATTCGAAAGAGACGTTAGGCTTTTTCTGGATCATCGGTGAACCACTGGTTCTCACCTGTGGCGTCATTGCTCTATGGTACTTTCGGGGCGACTGGCAAACCACGGGGATGTCAGCATCGTCGCGATGGCGCTGTCGGGCTATACACACCTTCAGCTTTGGCGGCTTGGAGTATTGCCGTGCTTGAATATCGTCAAAGGCAGCGGTTGGGCCTATTATCATCCAAATATACATGTAATGGACATCATTGTTGCCCATGTTTTGGTCAAAAGCGTGTCGGTTTTTGCCTCTTTTGTGGTCATCTACACAATCATGATCTTGTTCGGCATCCTCGACCCGCCGCGCGACCCGGCGCTCATCGTCGCGGCATACGGGCTCGACACGCTGTTCGTGCTTTCGTTCGCCACCTGGTGGCCGGTCTCGCTGCACTGAATGAATACGTCGAGAAGGTTTCGCATCCGCTTATGTACTTGACCCTGCCTTTGACAGGCGCTTTCGCGTTGACCGTGTGGTTGCCGCCAAAGGCAGGATGGTGTTGACGTGGTCGCCCCTGGGCAATTGCGTTGAAATGTTTCGCGCGGGAATGTTTTCCTTGAACATCAAGACATTCTATAGCGTGCCCCTGATCGTGCTTTCTTCCCTCTTTCTTCTGGCGATCGGGGTGCCGATCCTGCTTTACGCTCGCCGGCAAGTCGACGTGCGGTAATAGGCGCCGCCCGCTGCGCTTAGCGAGTACGTCGAGAAGGTTAGAGCCGAATCCGAACGGACTGAATCGACTGGGGGATTGCACAAAGCCGCTGTCGCGGCGGGGCGGTGAAGGGCGGCGGGGGCTACGCACCCCCGACCAGCTTCGCCCCCGCCTCGGCTCCCGTCCGTGTTCGGAAACCGCCATCCGATTAAGCTAAAACTTTCTCACTTCACCGACCTTTCCGTCGTATTCATGGACACCACCAGCCTCTCCTTCTACGGCGAGGGCGGCCAGACGCTCGGCGAGTACGGCTACTCCAAGGACTATCGTCCCGATTTGAAGCAGATGATCCTCGGCCTCGTCGTCGACGGCGACGGCCGGCCGATCTGCACCGAGACGTGGCCGGGAACGCCGCCGACCTGACGTCGCTGTTGCCGGTGGTCGACCGCTTGCGGGAGCGCTTTTCGATCGGCCGGGTCTGCGTCGTCGCCGACCGTGGCATGATCTCGGCCGCGACCATCGCCGAACTCGAGGAGCGCAAGCTCGAATACATCCTCGTCGCTCGCGAGCGCTCCGACGCGATCGTGCGCAGGATCGTGCTCGAGAACGACGATCCCTTCGTCCCCCTGCTGATCGAGCACAAGGCGAGAGAGACCCAACTCTTCGTCAAGCAGATCAAGATCGA
The DNA here is from genome assembly GCA_963772555.1 of uncultured Alphaproteobacteria bacterium. Classification (GTDB taxonomy): domain Bacteria; phylum Pseudomonadota; class Alphaproteobacteria; order Rhizobiales; family Beijerinckiaceae; genus Roseiarcus. The sequence goes on from CAVYXQ010000007.1 coordinate 163,844, forward strand.
AGGCGTCTATGTCGCCTGCCGCAACGAGGCGGAGGCCGAGAACGACCGCAAGGACCGCGAAGCGATTGTCGCCGCGCTCGACGCGCAATTGAAGAAGGGCGACAAGGCGCTGATCGGCAACTCCGCCTATCGGCGCTATCTGCGCAAAGTCGCGGCCAAGGGCGCTCGCTCATTCGTGATCGACGTGGCCAAGCTCGCCGAAGAGGCACGCTTTGACGGGATCTTCGTGCTGCGCACGAATGCGAAGGTGAGCCTCTGCAGGCGGTCTTGCATTATCGCGATCTTCTCCTTGTCGAGGACCTCTTCCGCCGGACCAAGGCGATCATGCGCACCCGGCCGATCTTCCATTCCTCCGACGCCGCCATCCGCGGCCGTGTCTTCTGCTCGTTCCTGGCGCTCGCGATGCAGAAGCATCTCGACGACCTCGCTCGCCAGGCCGGCCTCGCGCCGGAATGGCAGGAGCTGTTGCGCGATCTCGATCGCCTGCAACGGGTGCGCATCCACTACCGCCGCGCCGACTGGCTCGTGCGAACCGACGCCGCGCCGGATGTGACCGGACTCTTCAAATGCGCCCACGTCGCCCGCCGTCCCGCGCCCGCCAGGCTCGTCCACCGCCGCCAGCCCCGTCAAAATCCCCCCCGAAAACGCCGCGGCCGCCCAAAGCGTAGTGCCAAGCCAACTTGAATTTCGCTGGAACACCAATATAATCAACAGTTTGCAAAAATTAAGGTATCCAGTCGGGTCAAACGACGTACCGCTTTACGGCAGCTTCCCGAGCGGCCATCCTCGCCTCCGTCCTTTTCGGAAGGCACTCAATCGAATCAAAGGTTGGGAATCATACCAAGCCCTAGACATTGACCTTTGCCCATTCTCGGGTTGCGATTGAGGCGACGCGTTCCTTGTCGTTGGCGAAGAACATCCATGCCTCGCAGGCCTTGTCGACGATTTCGTCGTAGGTTTCATAGACCGTGTTGGCGAGCTTGTTGCCGCGCAGATACCCCCAAATGTTTTCGGCTGGATTGAGCTCGGGCGAATAGGCTGGCAGAGGCAACAGGGTAATGTTGCGCGGCAGGTCGAGGGCTGCTTTTTTATGGTAGTCGGCGCGATCGAGGATGAGGACGGCGTGAGCGTCCGCGGCGACCTGTTTGGATATCTCCGCCAAGTGCAGGTTCATCGCCTGCGCGTTGGCGCAAGGCAGGACGAGGGCGGCGGTCAGGCTCCGCTCCGGGCAGACGGCGCCGAAGATGTAGGCCCATTCATAACGTTGATCGCGCGGCGCGCGCGGACGCGTGCCGCGTTTGGCCCACACACGGGTCAGCGTGCCCTGCTGACCTAAACGCGCTTCGTCCTGAAACCAGATTTCGAGCGGTTTTCCTCGGGCGACCTCGGGGATTGCGCTGGCCAAGGTCGCCGCGAAGCTTTTTTAAAAGTCTCTTGGGCCGCAGGATCGCTTTTGGGATGTTGCGGGCGCACCGACAGACGGCGGTAACCCATGGACGTCAGAAGCTTGCCGACCGAACGTTCGTGCACTTCGACGCCAAAGCGTCGCTTGATCTCATCGCGCAAATCAACCCGGCGCCAGCGAACGACCTTGTGCAACGCCGGATCCGGGCTTGCCTCGACCAGCGCGGCGAATTCCGCCCGCTGCTCCTTGCCCGACTTGAACACCTGATTTTTGCAAATGGTTGATTATGTTGGTGTTCCGGCGAAATTCAAGTTGGCGTGGCACTACGCTTTGGGCGACCGCGGCGTTTTCGGTCGTGTTTGGGCGGGGGCGGCGGCGGACGGGCCTGCCGGGCGCGGGACGGCAGGGCGACATGGGCGCATTTGAAGAGCCTGGTCACATCTGGCGCGGCGTCGGTGCGCACGAGCCAGTCGGCGGCTCGGTAATGGATGCGCACCTGTTGTAGACGATAGTCGCGCAAGAGGTCTTTCCATTCCGGCGCGAGGCTGGCCTGGCGGGCGAGGTCGTCGAGATGCTTCTGCATCGCGAGCGCCAGGAACGGCAGAAGACATGGCCGCGGATGGCGGCGTCGGAGGAATGGAAGATCGGCCGCGTGCGCATGATCGCCTTGGTTCGACGGAAAAGATCCTCGACAAGGAGAAGATCGCGATAGCGCAAAACTGCCTGCCGAGGGGTCACCTTCGCATTCGTGCGCAGCACGAAGATCCCGTCAAAGCTCGCCTCTTCGGCGAGCTTGCCCACGTCGATCACGAATGAGCGAGCGCCCTTGGCCGCGACTTTGCGCAGATAGCGCCGATAGGCGGAGTTGCCGATCAGCGCCTTGTCGCCCTTCTTCAATTGCGCGTCGAGCGCGGCGACAATCGCTTCGCGGTCCTTGCGGTCGTTCTCGGCCTCCGCCTCGTTGCGGCAGACGACATAGCGGACGCCTTCGATCTTGACCTGCTTGACGAAGAGCTGGGTCTCTCCCGCCTTGCGCTCGATGAGCAGGGGGACGAAAGGATCGTCGTTCTCGAGCACGATCTTGCGCACGATCGCGTCGGAGCGCTCGCGCGCGCCGAGGATATATTCGAGCTTGCGCTCCTCGAGTCCGGCGATGGTCGCCGCCGAGATCATGCCACGGTCGGCGACGACGCAGACCCGGCCGATGGAAAAGCGCTCCCGCAAGCGGTCGACCACCGGCAACAGCGACGTCACGTCGGCGGTGTTCCCCGGCCACATCTCGGTGCAGATCGGCCGGCCGTCGCCGTCGACGACGAGGCCGAGGATCATCTGCTTCAAATCGGGGCGATAGTCCTTGGAGTAGCCGTACTCGCCGAGCGTCTGGCCGCCCTGGCCGTAGAAGGAGAGGCTGGTGGTGTCCATGAATACGACGGAAAGGTCGGTGAAGAGATCGCGGCGGCGGTCGAACAACCGCTCCTCGATCAGGTCCTTGACGCAGCGAGGCGCGAGCGCCCCGTCGGGCTTCTCCTCCACCTCCTCGCCGAGCCAGGCCATGGCGCGGTAGAAGTGATGCAGATCGAGCCCTTCGGCGCCAGGGATGTCGTAATCCTCCATCCACGACGAACAGTCGCGATCCGATCCCGAAACGAATAGCCGATGCAGCGCGGCGACGAACACGGCGCGCTCGACCGGAAACTCGAACGCGCGCTCCTTCAGCAAGCCGGCCAGGACGTCGGCGACGCCGAGCCGCTCCCAAACTCTGCCGAACAGCATCGGCCCGCCGATCCGCTTGGCGGCGACCGACAGCTCGCCTTGGGCGTCCTCATCGAGCGCATTGATCAGCAGAACCTGATCGGTGAGCTTGGCGCCCGAGGCGATCAGCGAAGCGAGCGCGCCGGAGGCGGCCAACTCGTCGGCACGGCCCAGATTGGCGATCACCCTCTGGCGGACGGCCACGCCGTCGCGCGTGTTCTCGACGATCTGCACGTAGCCGCGCGTGCCGGACCTCTTGAGACGGAAGAACATGGGCCCTCGCTATCGAGCACCACGAAATCCGACTCGCCGCCAAATATCAAGCGCAAAAACTGTGCAAACGTGGCACCACATTTTGAGAAAATACCTCACCGCCCTCAAGGATATCAATGCCTTGCAAGCGCGAGGGCCGGTTTACTGTTCAAGTAGGGCCTTGGAAAGCTTCGGCGAACGCCCTCCGCCGACCCGGTCACGCAACCCAGCCAGACCTTCGTCATTGTAGCGGTGCACCCAGTCACGCAGCGTCTGCCGGTCCATCCCGCACATCCGGGCCGCGCTCGCTCGGTCCACGCCTTCGAGAATGAGCGCCAGCGCCAAAATCCGCCGCGCCGCAGCCCCATCCTTTTCAACCGAGGCCGCGCGGCGAAGACCCTCTGCCATCAAATCCAACCGTGTAATCGCCACCGCCCTGCCCATCGATCCGACTCCCCAACCCTGAGAGCCCATATCGATTCAGAGATTTGCCGATTTGGGAATCCCCCTGGCGAGCCAATTCTAACGGCCGTTGGCATTAGTTGACGCGGCCGCCTAGCTTCATCTGGAAGAACGACGGGCCGCAGTAAATTTACTCATCATAACGCGCTAACCTTTTTTGGAAAACTCTTATCCTTGCCGGCAACCACAGTGACCCAATCAAACCCTATTGTATAGCGACCTAGATGTGTTTCGTTTGTGAACGTTGGCGTCATTCCCGCTTCTCTGAAAATGCGGGCAAAGCCCTCTCGATCAAAAGTCCATACATGATTTGGCGTCGGCAACCAATTCTGCGGCTCAGAAAGTGGAGATCCTGCGACAAAATAATCTCGGCACGCCGGCACATATCCACTGACAGTTCTTATAGGATCCTCCAAATGTTCAATAAATTCGAACGCTGAGATTATATTGAATCCGCGGCCGCCGACCAATTCCATAGCTTCGTTTACATCTCCTAATATAAAAGTCCTTTGGGGCCCTGCACGCTTCTTAGCGATTTCAATTTCAGAGGCATTCCAATCCACTCCGATAATTTCCCAATCCCTATCCGGCAAACACTCCTCCAACCGAACCATATTGGTAATAAGCCCATTCGCGCAGCCCAAATCAAGCCAGCGAAGCTTCTCATGAGGCCTCTCGCGGCGTAAGATCATAAAAATTGTCTCGACCAAAGACACAACCTGCCAAATTCGAACGAAATGATCGATTTGGTTTTCATACGCCCATCGTATGAACCGCTGCTGTTTGGCCTCCTTTGCCGCGTGCCTCCGTTCAAATTCCTGTGAGCGATAGAAATACAGGTATTCGCGAAACGGCTTGAACGGTAGAGGCCTAATTTCACCGCCTTTCCAGTGGCTCATCGCAAATTGTAGCGTTTTATTTGACCTAAACGAGTGATATTTCATACTATATATAAAGTGGAGCAATTTCCACACAGTTGTATAGAGAGAATATATCAATTGGATATCACCGCCATTACCACCGCCTGACCTAGCCAGCATTACACTGGCATCAACTTGTGCGATACGGTCTACGCTTAGTGTTTTCACAATTTCATTTAGCTCGGGATTTACTAGATTAGATATCTCATTTGCAATTTCTTCCAAAGTAAAATTCGATACAGTTTTATCATCTAGGCGATAGCCACTTGATAAACCAACTTCTTCGCTGACTTCCTCAATGGTTGCAGCCAGCCGGCAAGTCAACACGCGCAACGAGCCTAACGCATCTTCATACGCAGATATACCAGACAAATTTATCGCTCTTTCGGGAGAAAGATTTAGGTCTTGAACATATTCGTTCAATATTTCTTGTAATAAATTCCGATTGTTTGCGTTGTCGTCCGGATTAATAACCAAAAACGACGCATCTCCAGCTATAAATTGTACGTCAATGCCGGCAGAGCTCAGGGCGCTAGCAAGTTTCCTTCCCGGAAGATCTACGACATTGTGTAAAACAAGAACGATATTGAGATGCTTATGAATATCGCCGTATATTGCGTGCACGTATTCCGTAATATCTAAACGATCAGAGATCAGAACGGCGGTGTGAAATTCGTTATTCGCAACAGTTCCACCAGAGTTCCAATTTTCTGGAAATGCAATTTTCGCCGACTTCAGTAGCGCTAATGTCTCGCGGTCAACTACTACTTGTGATGGACCGGCACCAGCAGAAAACCAAACGGCTACGTCCAAGTTACTAGTCCTGACAAGAATTTGAGCGGCCGGAAAGAAGCGGGCGTATTGTGACAATTTTGACCCGTCTATCCTGTTTATGTAGGGTTTCGCGGTTTTCCCTGTTTTCGGTTTCGCTTCATCATGGAAGCGAGCTAGCCGAGGATTTTAGCAATACCACATGATTGAGGTGGTAGTATGGAAAATTAAAAACGTCATCTGGCTGCCTTAGGATCATACTACTTTATCCAACTTTCAGGAGGATATGGCTGAACGAGATGCTGTTCTGGCTTACTTCCACGAGTGTGAGAAACTCAGCGTTTCGCAAGGGTCAAACTTTTTTGTGCTTCCTAGATCATAACGTCGACATCTGGGGTTTTTAGATGACCCCTGAGTAACAAGCAGTCGACCCACACTACGCGCAATCATCCAGGAAGGAACATGAAGTCGAGGAGATTGTTATTGTCGCGCAAGAGTTCATGAACCTCAGCGTCAGACAGGAGGCGCTCCTCACCTTTTTCGCGTCCTTCAAAAGCGTAAGGCTGAAAGCCCATAGACCGCATAAGATCGAGGACATCCTGGGCACCTCTCTTCGAAACTCCTTTGAGACGCCGGACGTTGATCTCCATGATGATCGTGGGTTTGAGGCGAGATAGGAGCCTTATCCCGCCCTCGATAGCAAGATATTCCGATCCCTCAATGTCGATCTTGACGAGATCGAGTTGTTCCAGGTCAGGGAAAAGTGCATCGAGCGGGATCGCCGGAAGCACATTGCGTTCGGCGAGTTTTTGCTCGGGGCCGCTTATTCCATACCCGCCGAGATTGCCGATTGTGCGCGCGTCCATTTCGACTGTTGAAAGGCAGTCGGAGACTGCGTAGGGCCTTATGCTGACATAAGGCGAAAGATTGGAGTCAACGACAGAAGCGAAGAGATACGGAAGTACGTTGGGATTTGCCTCGACGGCGTAAACATGGCCGGTCCCCTTCCGGCTGGCTATAAAATGTGCGGCAAGAAGTGTAAACCACCCGATATTGGCGCCAAGATCAAGAAACACCGAATTCGGCTTCAATCTCCGCAGGATAGCGCTCGTCATGCCATCGTTGCATCTACCGGTCATCAGAATGCGCCGGGAGAACGTATCGAGCAGGCGGACATAAATCGTACTTCCAAAATACGTTGTCGTCCGAATCCATTCGCTTCTCAGCCCTTCTTTTGCCGAGCCTGATTCGAACCCATCGAACGCAAGATCGGACAATTTGAACTTCGCCTCTGGTGAATGGAGGAAACTCAAACGCATGTCCTGCCAGTTCGACCAGCGTTCGAGGTCTGATTCCGTGATCTGCGTCTCCGGCTCGCGCCCAAGAATCAAGCGATACGCGTTCGTCAATTCGGCCTTGGAAACCGGCATTGCCGCCCCCACGCTTAATGCGATGCCACTTTACCCGGGCGTTTGGACGTTTCCAACGCTCCTGTTAGCTAGTCGTCAGCGTCATTGAATCTGCGGTGCTTTTCTGAAGTGAAAGTAGCGCGTTGAAGGTTCTGCAAAACCGCTGAGGGCGAGAGACGGTCATGACAGGCTGGTGATGTCGAAGTCACCGATTCCCTTTGAGGAACCCCGCCATGACAAACCCGTCAGCGTCAGCGTGTCGCCCGACGCAATCGAAAGCGTCGGGTTGGCGCCTTGCCAATAGGTCCCCGCATAGGTCAGGTTCTCATTGAGTGTAACGGCCGTGCCCACGCCCGCCAGCGTCCAGTTCGCCACCGTCAGTTGCGCGCCCGCGTTGATCGACGTGCTTCCGCCCGCCAGCGCCAGCTTGCCCGCGCCGGTCACGGAACCGCCCAGCGTCGACCCGCCAGTCAAGGTAAGCGTATCACCGGTCGAAATGCTAACGGTCGAGCCGGCGCCTTCGCTGAAGCTCCCCGAATAGGTCAGGATCTCGGCGAGCGTCAGAACCGTCGACGAGCCGGTGAGCGCGAACGCTGGCGCGTCGATGACCGCGCCGCCGCTCAGTTTCGCGCTCCCGCTCGTCGCGGTGAGCGATGCGACGTGAGTGTTTCCATCCAGCCCGCTGAGATCGCCGACGATATCGGGCAGGCTGTCGGTGACGGCGAGCTGGTAGGGCAACGCGTTGGCGTTCGCGAGCTTGCCGATTTGGGGCGCATCGCTGGTGAGCTCAGCGACGTCGACGCCGACCGCAGCATTGTCCGAGATGTTGATTGACGTGATGTTCGAATCCGTGAGCTGGTTGAGGTCGGCGCTGATCTCGGCCGCCATGTCCGAAATGGCGAACCCGCCAACGACCTTGTCGAGCGTGGTCTGATTGGCGAGAAATGTCGCGCAGGAGACCGTGACCGTCCCGCCCGTCGCGGTGATCGAGTTGATGTGCGAATTGTTGAGGCTTCCGATGTTCGCCGCGATCGCGGACGCCGTGTCCGAAATGGCGAAGCCGCCGGGAATTTGGTCGTAGAGCGAGGGGACGTTCAGATAGTCCGCCACTGTCGCCGGGATCGGCAGCGAGAATCCGCTGCCTGTAATCTCAAACGTCGTGCCATCGCCGCTTGCCCCGCCGCTTGCCGTCGTGCCGAAGAGGTCCCCGGCGGCGTCGGCGATCAGACCGGCATTCGACGAATCCGCGCCGTTGGCGCCGTTGAAGCTGACTAGGGTGGTCGGGGTGCTGGCGTAGCCTGACGGGGTATTTGCAGCGTGGTCGGCGTGTAATTGCCGCCGCCGTGGTTGACGAGCTCGAACACCGTCCCATAGTCGTTTGTCCCGCCGTTTGCCGTCGTGCCGAAGAGGTCCCCGGCGGCGTCGGCGATCAGATCGCCATGCGCATACGCCCCGTTGGTGACGTTGAAGCCGAGCAGCGTGACCGGCGTGTAGACGCCGCCGTGGTTGACGAGCTCGAACACTGTCCCATAGCCGTACGCCCCGCCGTTTGTCGTCGTGCCGAAGAGGTCCCCGGCGGCGTCGGCGATCAGACCGGCATCCGGTTCCCCCCCGGTCGTCTGGTTGAAGCTGAGCAGCGTGGTCGGCGTGTAATTGCCGCCGCCATGGTTGACGAGCTCGAACACCGTGCTGTCGCCGGTCTCGCCCGCAAATGTGGTGCCGAAGAGGTCCCCGGCGGCGTCGGCGATCAGACCGGCAAACGGATTCGACCCGTTGGCGCCGTTGAAGCTAAGCAGCGTGGTCGGCGTGTAATTGCCGCCGCCGTGGTTGACGAGTTCGAACACCGGCCCATAGCCGTTTGTCCCGCCGTTTCCCGTCGTGCCGAAGAGATCCCCGGCGGCGTCGGCGGTCAGACCGGCAATCGGATTCCACCCGTTCGTCTGGTTGAAGCTGAGCAGCGTGGTCGGCGTGTAATTGCCGCCGCCATGGTTGACGAGCTCGAACGCCGTGCCATCGCCGTCCGCCCCGCCCACTTCTGTCGTGCCGAAGAGGTCCCCGGCGGCGTCGGCGATCAGACCGCCATCCGGAGCCGCCCCGTTGGCGCCGTTGAAACTCACCAGCGTCGTTAGCGTTGGTGTAATGGGCACGGCGAGGGAGCCGTCGGAAATGTGGCCCGTGGGGCCGTATCCACCAACGATTTGCCCCAAATCGTTGACGCCGCCGACAACAGCGTTCGTGCTGCCAGGTGGATCAATGGTCGTAAGAACGCCGCCGTTCTCTACAAATCCGCTGAGGTCTCCACTGTTTTCTCGGTAAAACCCGAAAACCTCTCCCAAATCGTTGATGCCCGTGGCAACAGTGTAGGTGCTGCCCGGTGCATCAATGGTAGTGTAGACGCCGCCGACGTCTAAGAGAAGGTTGGTGTTGCCGCTATTGTCAATATAGGATCCGGCCATCTCTCCTGAATCGTTAATGCCATTTATAACGGTAGATGTGCTGGCAAGAGGATCAGTGATCGTCGTATAGACGCCCCCACTGTCGAGGAAGCCGTGAAGGTCGCCGCTACTATCTTGGTAATATCCAGCAATTTGCCCGGAAGAATTAATAGAGTTGGCGATTGTGTACGTGCTGCCGTATGCGACCGTATTAACGCTGCCTGGAGGATCTATTGTTGTATAAATACCTCCGCTATAGAGAAAGCCATCAAAATTTCCGCTACTGTTTGTATAATAGCCGACGATTTGCCCCGAATTGTTGATGGATAATGCATATGTATTATTGGGGCTACCGCCGGGATCGATCGTCATAATAACACCATCGATGTCGAGGAAAGCTTGATAATAACCATTGCTGTCGATGTAATCTCCAATAATTTGTCCGGAGTCGTTTATCGCCATCGCCTCGGCGTACTCGCCGCCTGGGACATCGATTGTCGAATAACTATACGCGACCATCGAAATCTCCTTTTTCACATGGTTTCGACAGGATCGAGCCTAGTCGAGCCGGGAACCGCGCCCGATCGCGTCTGGCGATTGGTCGACAGGCGCCGACTGGCTCGGCCTGTCGCTCCACGAGGGCAAGACCCGGCTGATCGAGTTCGGGCGGTTTGCCGCCTGCAACCGAGCGGCCGCCGGGCAGCGACGCCCGGAGACCTTCGACTTTCTGGGCTTCACGCACTACTGCGGCAAAACCAGAAGGAACAAGTTCATGGTCAAGCGGAAGACGCAAACCAAGCGCCTGATCCGAAAGCTGAAGGCAATCCGAGACGAGATGCAGCGCCGCATGCATGCTCCCGATGCGGGAACGGCATCGGTGGCTTCGTCAAGTGCTGAACGGCACTATCAGTACTTCGGCGTGATCTTCAACTATCGATCATTGCGCGTGTTCAAGGACTGCGTCGCCAGGCAGTGGCGCAAAGCGCTCGGCAAACGCAACCAAAAGGCCGCATGACCTGGGCGACCTACCGCCAGCTGCTGACTGCCTACCCCCTCCCGGAACCGGTGATCCACTAGGCATGGAAGCAATGATCGACCCGCCTCAGGTCCTTTCTGAAGAGCCCACTGCGGTAACGCCGCACGGTGGGATCTGTGGGGGCGAAAGCCAGCAATGGCTGAGCTACCCGACAAACCCGCACTGTGCGGGGGGCGCTCAGCAATGAGCGTCCCTACCGCAATCCCGGACCTGGGGACCTGGGACCGGGCCCGCTGGTCTCTCGACTTGCGTCAGGTATGTGCGATGGTTGTGTTTGCTCCGGTCGTGATTTTGAAACTGCTCTGCGTGAAATCGCCGGCGAACTCGAGCGCGATGTGGTTCGCCCCTTGAGCCATGGTCAAGGTTCCGAGCGTGCCGCCGGAATTCTCGCTGAAGCTGAGCAGCGACCACGCGCCGTTCAGATCGACATTGTCGTTCTTGACGAAGTCGCCGATGTGCGACCCGCCGTAGCCGAGCGGGTCGATCAGGTCGAGCGTCCCGAAGGTTGACGAGAAATTGACCGTCTGGCCCGCCGCAAGCGTCGAGTTCGAATTCGAGCGTCGCGGCGTTCTGGATCGTGTCGGTCCCCGTGCCCGTCACCGCGCCCTTAAGGTCGAGCGTGCCCGACGAGACGAGGAGGTCGTGGGCGTTGGCAAAGTTCGGAGCGATCACGCTCGTCCCTGCGCCGGTCTTCTCGAACAGGCCGTCGTTGGTCAGGCCGCCCGCGCCGGAGATCGACCCGGCCAGCGTCGACGAGCCCGTCAGCGTCAGCGTGTCGCCCGACGCAATCGAAAGCGTCGGGTTGGCGTTCTGCAGATACGTCCCGCCGTAGCTCAGGTTCTCGTTCAGCGTGACCGCGGTCCCCGGGCCCTCGAGCGTCAGCTCGGCCTCGGTCAGCTTCGCCCCCGCGTTGATCGCGACGGTTCCCCCGCCCAGCGCCAAGCCGCCCGCGCCGGAGATCGACCCGGCCAGCGTCGACGAGCCCGTCAGCGTCAGCGTGTCGCCCGACGCGATCGAAAGCGTCGGGTTGGCGTTCTGGAGATACGTCCCGCCGTAGCTCAGGTTCTCGTTCAGCGTGACCGCGGTCCCCGGGCCCTCGAGCGTCAGCTCGGCCTCGGTCAGCTTCGCCCCGGCGTTGATCGCGACGGTTCCCCCGCCCAGCGCCAAGCCGCCCGCGCCGGAGATCGACCCGGCCAGCGTCGACGAACCCGTCAGCGTCAGCGTGTCGCCCGACGCGATCGAAAGCGTCGGGTTGGCGTTCTGGAGATACGTCCCGCCGTAGCTCAGGTTCTCGTTCAGCGCGACCGCGGTCCCCGGGCCCTCGAGCGTCAGCTCGGCCTCGGTCAGCTTGGCCCCCGCGTTGATCGCGACGGTTCCCCCGCCCAGCGCCAAGCCGCCCGCGCCGGAGATCGACCCGGCCAGCGTCGACGAGCCCGTCAGCGTCAGCGTGTCGCCCGACGCGATCGAAAGCGTCGGGTTGGCGTTCTGGAGATACGTCCCGCCGTAGCTCAGGTTCTCGTTCAGCGTGACCGCGGTCCCCGGGCCCTGGAGCGTCAGCTCGGCCTCGGTCAGCTTCGCCCCGGCGTTGATCGCGACGGTTCCCCCGCCCAGCGCCAAGCCGCCCGCGCCGGAGATCGACCCGGCCAGCGTCGACGAACCCGTCAGCGTCAGCGTGTCGCCCGACGCGATCGAAAGCGTCGGGTTGGCGTTCTGGAGATACGTCCCGCCGTAGCTCAGGTTCTCGTTCAGCGCGACCGCGGTCCCCGGGCCCTCGAGCGTCAGCTCGGCCTCGGTCAGCTTCGCCCCGGCGTTGATCGCGACGGTTCCCCCGCCCAGCGCCAAGTCGCCCGCGCCGGAGATCGACCCGGCCAGCGTCGACGAGCCCGTCAGCGTCAGCGTGTCGCCCGACGCAATCGAAAGCGTCGGGTTGGCATTCTGCAGATACGTCCCGCCGTAGCTCAGGTTCTCGTTCAGCGCGACCGCGGTCCCCGGGCCCTCGAGCGTCAGCTCGGCCTCGGTCAGCTTGGCCCCCGCGTTGATCGCGACGGTTCCCCCGCCCAGCGCCAAGCCGCCCGCGCCGGAGATCGACCCGGCCAGCGTCGACGAGCCCGTCAGCGTCAGCGTGTCGCCCGACGCGATCGAAAGCGTCGGGTTGGCGTTCTGGAGATACGTCCCGCCGTAGCTCAGGTTCTCGTTCAGCGTGACCGCGGTCCCCGGGCCCTGGAGCGTCAGCTCGGCCTCGGTCAGCTTCGCCCCGGCGTTGATCGCGACGGTTCCCCCGCCCAGCGCCAAGCCGCCCGCGCCGGAGATCGACCCGGCCAGCGTCGACGAACCCGTCAGCGTCAGCGTGTCGCCCGACGCGATCGAAAGCGTCGGGTTGGCGTTCTGGAGATACGTCCCGCCGTAGCTCAGATTCTCGTTCAGCGTGACCGCGGTCCCCGTGCCCTGGAGCGTCAGCTCGGCCTCGGTCAGCTTCGCCCCGGCGTTGATCGCGACGGTTCCCCCGCCCAGCGCCAAGTCGCCCGCGCCGGAGATCGACCCGGCCAGCGTCGACGAGCCCGTCAGCGTCAGCGTGTCGCCCGACGCGATCGAAAGCGTCGAGTTGGCGTTCTGGAGGAAGGTCCCGGCGTAGCTCAGGCTCTCGTTGAGCGTGACCGTCGTCCCCGCCCCCGAGATCGACCAGTCGGCGACCGAAAGCGTCGCTCCGCTTTCGATCGTCGTGCTGCTCCCACCCGCCAGCGCCAGCGTCCCCGCCCCGCTCACCGTCCCGCCGATATTCGACGTTCCCGTCAGCGTCAGCGTGTCGCCGCTCGAAACGCTGATCGAGCCGGTGTTGACGAACGTCAGATGGCTGTCGCCGATCTGGCCGGAGGCGAACGCGTCGATGGCGCTGGCATTGGTGAACGTCGCCGCCATCCCGTCGCTGGTGATTTCGGCGCCGGCGCCCTTCAAGCCAATATAGCCGCTGCCGGTGACGGTATAATTGCCGCTGATCGCCAGATCGCTGCCGGCCCAGATATCGATCGTCCCGGAATTGGCCGTCGATCCTGTGCCGCCGTCCGCGCCGAGGTCGACCGTCCCGGTCGTCGCCCCTTGCGAACTCGACGAAGACGTGCCCGCCGATATCGTGCCCAACTCATTGTTGACGTTGGAGACGATCGCCAGAGTTCCGTCGTTTGCGGCGACGAGCGTCCCGCTGTTGAGGACGGTATGACTGCCGGTGTTGATCGTCAGCGTGACGCCCGAGCCGGACGGCCCGGCTGTGCCGGAATTGTCGAACGTCAGATCGCTGTCGCCGATCTGGCCGGAGGCGAGCGCCTCGATGGTGCTCGAGTTGGTGAACGTCGGCGCGGGCCCGTTGCTGGTGATGTCGGCGCCGGCGCCCTTGAAGTACAGCGTGCCGCTCCCGGTGATGGTATAGGCGCCGCCGATCGCCAGATCGCTCCCCGCGTAGATAGCGACCGCACCGGTATTGGTCATCGATTCCGTGCCGCCGTCCTGGCCGAGGTCGACCGTGCCGGTCGTCGCGCCAAACGAACTCGATGGAGACGAGCCCGCTTCGATCGTGCCCTGATTGGTGACGTCGGAAAGAATCGCCAGGGTTGCGCCGCTCACGGCCTCGAGCACCCCGTCCGAGCCGTTGGTTACCGTGTTGCCGCCGGTGTTGATCGTCAGCTCGTAACCCGATCCCTCAGCCCCTGTCGTGCCGTCGTTGACGAACGTCAGATCGTTGAAGCCCTCTACGCCCTGGTCGCCGATTTGGCCGGAAAAGGCGCCCGAATAGCTGAGCGAGGCTTCGAGCACGATCGTGCCGTCGTTGGTGAAAGTGGTCGCCCCCGCCCCATCGCTGGTGATGTCGGCGCCGGCGCCCTTGAAGGAGATGTAGCCGCTGCCGGCGACGGTCAAGTCGCCGCTGATCGCCAAACGGGCGCCGCTGTCGATATTGATCGCTCCGCTGGTCAGTCCGTTTCCGTCGTTGGTGAGCGTTTCCGTGGCGCCGTCGGCCCCCAGATCGAGCGTCGCGCCCGAAGAATCGGCCGTCATCGTCCCCGAGTTGGTGAAGACGCCGCTGTCGAAGTCGCCGCTCACATCGAGGGTCGCGCCGGACTCGGCCGTCATAGCGCCTTCGTTGCTCACGGTCGGGACGATGATTTGAAGGAAGCTAAAGGACTCGACCTTGCCGCTCGCCTGATTGTCGAAGCTCTCGTCGAGCCTGATCAGACCGGTGCTTCCCGACTGAGTCTCGATCGTGTTGTCCACGTTGGCAAGGGCGTCGCTAGACGACGCGCCGGGGAAGTCCAGGATGTTCCCCGCGGTGCCGCTCTGACCCAAATCGACCGTGCCGCCGCCGCTCAGGGTGATTGAATTCGCGATGTCAAGATCGCCGGCGCCGCTGCCGCCGGCGCCCTTGCCGATGCCAAGAGTGTTGACATTGTCGAATGTGTCACTGACGTAGCCGATCCGCAGCGCGGAACCCGTGTAGACAAAAGTGTCGCCGAGATTTCCGCTCGCGACGCTGGAGGAGTCCTCCGTGTTCAGATCCGTCCCACGGTCCGCAGTCAATGTGGTCGGCGCGTTGTTGCCGATGAGGAGGATGCCGCTCGAGCTGGTCGCGATGCTGTTCACGATCACGTCGGAGTCGAGCGAAACAGTAACGCCATCGATGTACGCGTCCTGCGGCTCGATCGGCATGGAGCCGGTGCTCCAGTTGGTGGGGGTCTCCCAGCTGCCGGAAATAGAGTCGACGTCCTGCTTCAGCGAGAGATTCCAGCCGAGCGCCTGCATGACCTCGAGTTCGGTCTGATCGAGCGCCAGGGTCTCGCCCGTTCCGGTCGCGCCAAAAACCTGCGTTTGGTTCCAGTCGTCGCTGTCGCCCCCGGAGAACTTGTCGGAAGTATTGAAATTATTGAAGAACGAAAGGGTCGGCGCGCCTTTTCCCGGCAGGTTCTGGTCGGACAGCGTATCGCCGCCGTTGTAGAAATAGGTCGTAACGCCGTCTCTGCCGTCGGTGTAATCGGGCGTGTCCGACGCCGTGTAACGGAACAGGTCCATCGTGCTCCAGTTG
The DNA here is from genome assembly GCA_963772555.1 of uncultured Alphaproteobacteria bacterium. Classification (GTDB taxonomy): domain Bacteria; phylum Pseudomonadota; class Alphaproteobacteria; order Rhizobiales; family Beijerinckiaceae; genus Roseiarcus. The sequence goes on from CAVYXQ010000007.1 coordinate 179,351, forward strand.
CCCGTGCCGCTTTTGCCGCCGAGGCTGCCGACGCGGCCCATCCCGCCCTCGCTCATCTCATGCGTGAGACCGTTGATCACGTCCTGGCCAAAATCCCAGCTGTAATAGGTGTTCAGAGTGACGGTGTCGTCCGTCGACGGCGCGGACGAACTGATCCCCAGCATCCTCGCGTAGGCTTCGGGAAGGCTCCAGTCATTGCCGCCCGCCGGGTCCGGATCCGTAGCGGGCAGATAATCGGTCGACGGAAGGTGGGATTTCAACGTGGCGTAGCTCACATTAACCGAACTGGGCCAACTGTTGCCGAGAGCGTCTGGGTTCGGGTCGGTCTTGGTCGGCGCGGTTACCGCCTCATTGAAGGTGATGTTGAGGGTGACCGAGTTGGTGAACAGACTTTCGAGCTGGTCCTCGGCGGCCACGATGCAGGCTTCGAAGGCGGCGGTACAATTTGAAGTGTAAGTATTGTCGAACACAAGCCCGCTGCCCGGCGTGCTCACGACCACAGAGCCGCCGGACGACCCCGACCCCCCGCTCAACGCAGATAGCCCGGGCGCGGGCGAGACGCTCCCTGCACTCGCCGCTGACGAGACGCTGGGTGCGTTCGCTGCCGCAGTGGAGGCGCCGGGCAACAACGAGGATGCGTCGCTCAGGGAGGACGCGAAGTTGTTGCCGGAGGCGAACGTCGGGGATGGCGGAAGACCCGCGCCCCAGCCCAGATGCGATTGCGAGCCGGTATCGACGTAGAAGGCCCTCGGACTCCAATCCAGCGTGCCGTCGTCGAATGGGTTCGAGGAATCGAATGAGGACTGGCCGCTGTCGTTGGACGAATCGGACTGCCACGAATTGTTGGCGTCCTGATTGTCGGCATTGAACTGAGAAGTCTTCAGCTGCTTTAGCATTAGGATCCTCCCGCGATTTGCGCCCGCGTCTTTACGTTCCTGATTGACCCAGACCTGCAGCAACCGAAGGCCGCAACCCGTAGATTGCAATATTTTTAATTAACTGACAAGTAAAAACTGACTGGCTTCCGTAGATTTGTCTGTGATCGCCATCACAGTCCGGCCGGTCGCGGCGGCGGCGCTTCGGCCGCCTCAACCGCAAGAATGCCTGGACAAAAAGCGCAGGGGGACTTTTCTTTCCGCCCTGCTTGTCACTCATAAGCCGACAGATTCCAGATCGCCTTCCGCGCGCACTGGTTTCCTGCCAAGATCGACAGCGGCCGTTTTGTCGCGAACCTGATCGGGGCTGGCGGCGATTAACTGGCGCCGCAACTGTCGGCATGTCGGCGACAAACGTCGTTAACACCCGGTCGCTTAACGCTGTCGGCGGGGTTCCGTCATATATTCAGACGAACGGACGTGGGCCGAGCAGGATGACTACCTCCGATCGGCGCCTCTTCCACTAACGACCCGCCGCCTTCACCAGGCGCTCGGCTATCGCGCGCCGATGGCGGTCTGGCGCGAAGGCTCAGCGGCGCCAGAGGCCTGTGGACATGTGGAATGTGGACAACGCCCATGCGTTGGCCACATGTCCACAGGCGGATCAGAATCGGCAGCAGAAAGAACCCTTGGCGGCTTGATAAAGGACAACCAGCAGACGGCCTTCTAACTTAACCGCCGCCATAAACGGTCCCTCTGCGCGGGGCCACTTCACAACGTCATCGAGCGCACCTTGTGCCGCTTGAAGAATATTCGCGCCATCGCAACCCGATACGACAAAACCGACTGCAACTTCTTCCCCGGTCTCTGCCTGATCGCCGCGCTCTGCTATTGGATCAATTGAGTCCAGACCCTAATCTAATTTCACTGACAGAAAGGACAATCCAATGAATCTAACTATTCGTAAAGTTCATCTGAGCATGATGGACGGCTCAACGGTCGATATCATTGATGAAGATAATCTCGATGCTGTTGGCGAGGTGAAATTTCAAAAGGGTGTCGGTAGGCACGTCACTTTGTACGGCCGATATAATGGAACGGTCCAAACGCATCAAGAATGCGTCGCCTTCATAAAAGGCGTTGAAACGGTGTTAGAATACATGATCGGCTAGTTCAAGAAGGCCTCTTTAATTGGCGGCCCCTTCCAAGAAGCTTCGAACGCGCCAGCTCGACCCGAAGCCGGACGACAGGTGCGGTGCAAAAATCAAGCAGACCGTGCGAAAACTCTGCGCGATCGGCGCGGACAGCCCTGCGGGCGGTTCGATTAGGAATGGATTTCCGGATTTCGGCTCTGCGGGGCCGGCTATCGCGTTTGGAGGGCCTATTGGAGGCGCCCGGGGGCGTGCGGCGCGCGGCAATTGCCCCCCTCAGGCGGCGAGCGCGACCGTCATCGCCTCGACGCCCACGATGTTGAGCGCACGGCGCAAATTGCAGACGAGCGCCGTCAAACTGAATTCGGCGCGCACCTTTTCGAGGCCGCGAGTCAGGAACGCGCCCTGGTTCATCCATTGTTTGATCGTGCCAAACGGGTGTTCGACCGTCTCGCGGCGGCGGTCGAGAATCCACGGCCTCGACTTGAGGCGAGCCGCCATGCGGTCCGGCGCGTCCTCGTGTTCGAGACGCGAAACGGCGCGACAGTCGGCGTCCGTGCAGCGCGGGCGCAGCGGACAATCGCGGCACGCCTCCTTGTTTGCGTAGTCGATCTTCGTCATTTCGCGCAGTTGCCAAAGCGGAACGGCTTCAGTTCGTGACCGCCCGGACAAGCATATGCGTCGTGCTCCATGTCGTAGACAAACTCGTCCTTGCGAAAGAATCCGTTGCTCGCCGACGATCCGCGCTGGGGACGAGGCACGTAGGGCGTCAGCCCGGCTTTCTCGCAAGCCGCGATGTCCTCGGTTCGGAAGTAGCCTTTGTCCGCGACCACGTCGATCGTGTCGACTCCGAGGATTTCCGGCGCAGGCTCGGCCGTCGCCTGCAACAGGCCCATATCGACGACCTGGTTCGTCACTTCTTGTTCGACGATCAGCTTGTTCTTCGCATCAACCGCGACCTGAACGTTGTAGCCGACGGCGACGCGGGTGTGCGCCGCCATGGCGCGGCTGTCGGGATCGGTGAGGGATATCTGGTCTTCGCCCGTGCGTTCGAGGTTCTTCAGCGTGGCGTCGTATTTGCGGCGCTTCTTTACCTCGAGCGCCTCGACGAGGGCGACGCGGCGGAAAAGGCGACGGGCGGCGCGCGGGTGAAAATCTCGCGGAGAAAATCGAGGCCTTGAGCATATAAGTTAAAACTTTCTCAGCGTATTGGACGCCGCGATCGGAGTGTGACTGCCTCCGATCGGCGCCTCTTCCACTCGCTTCAGGTGCTCGGGTAAAGGCGTCGGCGCCAACAACGCGCGGCCCTTCAATATATCGCGCCAAGCGTTCGAGCAGCGCAGGCCGTGAAAGCAATCGAGCGCGATCTCCGAGAGCGGTCCGATATCCGGGCTGGGCGCCCGCCACGCAACATCCCCAGCCGCGAGACAAGCGCTCAGAAACGCTCTGTCTCCAACGCCTTCTAGCCCGAACTGGCCGAGAAGGGACGAAGCTTCATGAACGAACGCGCGAAAGTGTCGTGTTCGGCTGGGTTCGGCGGTGCGAAAAAAATGACCGCAGGCCCAAAACGCGCTGGCGAACTCTCGCTCAGCATTCTCTAACCTTCCGGTCCCGTCACGCAACCGTGGATGCTCCCGCCAAACGATCGTCCGCAACCGCCGAAGCTCATCGTTGGTCGGCATCTGAAAGCCAGTGTCGGGCGGTAATGCTGTGTTTCGGGTCATTTTCCGCCTCGGCTTCGCGCAACTCCGATCCGGCGCAGGGTTTCGCTAGAGACTCTTCCGCAGGTCGGCGCGCCGACTGCGGCTTAGACGGCTTCGAGGCGGCGAGCGCTTTTTCAAATTCATCTGCCGTGTAATACGTTCGCGGTGGCTTCGGCCCAGCCTCGGGGCGCGCTCTCAACCGCCGGGAGAGTCTCCCGGTCGTGGTCTTGCGAGAACATGAGGTCAGCGGGCGACTGGGGCGTTGAACATGGCCGAACACTACGCCACCTGAAAGTATAAATCCTATTAACATCTTACGTTCCGCTTCGGAATAAACCGGGGCAAACAGAAGGCTCCTGCGATCCTTCATTGATGGATCGATGCTACGACGGCGCCCTACTTGCGAGTTGCGGATTGCTTTTGCGGAAGGAAGCGCGCCCACAAGGGCTCTGGTTCGGCCGCAAGCGGCCGCCTCTTTCGCTCCGCAGTGCGCCGCGCGCACCACAAGTCATCCCGAAGGGCGTAGCGAAGCGGGACACCGGTGCGTTACGACGGTCGCCCTTGGCGCCGGTCACCCCGAAGTTCGCGAGAGTGATCGAGTTGCTCGGAGTTGATGGCGAAGACCGCGAAGCCGCGCTCGAGCAGCGTTTACACGGTAACGCAGCGTCCGATCGCCGCGCCGACCCCGCCGGCGGGCGCCGCTCTTGATGAAGAGCCAATCGCCGAACTCGCCGAATTCCTCTCCGCCATGCGCAACCTTGAGTTCCCCGATCGTCCGCCGTCTCGATCTCACAGGCAGACGACATGGGTCTCGCTCGCCCAACTAAAACCCACAAGCAAATAGTGAACGTTCACGCAAGGCGCGGCGAAGGATCGATATGAGGCGCAGCGGCAACAATGCTGCGATGGACGGCCCCTGTCCTGGCATAGTTCGTACGGGCGGCGGAAAACCTAAGCGCCACGACTTTACCGCAGGTCGGAAGCGTCCACTCTTGCTAGGTCGGCGACGAAGTTAACTGCGGCTTGCCGGCGTTCCGAATTCTTGATGCTCAAGAACTCCCGGATGAGACGCATTCCCTCTTCGAGGCCCGCTGAGGAAGATGTTGTATAGGTTGATCGCAATCGATCCAGCAATGATTGCACCGTCGGCGTAGAGGATTGATCCGCCACTGCGTCTTCGTTGGAGGCACTTTGGCTCATAGGACACTCTGCTCCCGGGCTTTCGTTGAGTTTGAACCGGCTCCGTGAGTCCACTCCACCCGGTGTCATTCCGGATCGCGGCGATCCACATAAAAGTCTTTCGTCCTCAAGTGCTATGGGTACCGGATGGTAGAAGCGCCTGCTGTTCAAAATTGACCGCCGTGCCAAAATGTTGTCGCAGCGCCGGTAGAGACATTGCAAGGCGAGGACACCGAGTTCGGATTCGGCTAAGTCCGGCCAGGAGCCGTGTTTCGGGGTGTACTGCCATTCGAAGCGCTCGACCAGGCGCCTGACCTCGGCGGCGGGAAAGGCTTCGTAGAGCGATGCCGACGCGTGGGTGTTCAGATTGTCCCGGACCAGGACGATGGTTTCGGCTTTGGCGAAGTGGACGTCGGCCAGGTCTTTCAGAACATGGGCGTAATCGTCAGCAGCGGTGCGCCAGTCGGCGACCTTGACGTTGCGCCAGCCCTCGAGCGGCGAGATCGCCATCCCCTGCTTGGCCAGTTCGTTGGAGACCCGCATCTGGCTGGGCGGCTGGTCGATCGCCATCGCCACCACGGCCGCCTGGGTCTCAGGCAACACCCGGTTCTTCGTGAGGGTCTTGCGGCGCGCAGTTCCTGCAGCGCCAGTTCGCCACCTATGTCGTAGAGATCCTTGAACCGATAGAAGCTGCCCAGGCTGTGGGCTTCCCCTCCTTACCGAAATTCGCCAGCAGCAGGCAGTAGGAGAGTTCGTGCTAAGTGCTTTTCCTGTCCGGTCAGATACTGAGATAAGGTTTGGCCGTGGGTTTACGGTCGCGAGGAATACGTACTGATCAAACAAGGCGCTTTTTGGTTTTCTTTGCCAAGGCGCCAAGGTTCAATTCTCGATCCTGGCCTTGAACTTTGACGCAGGTGCCACCAGCGGTGCCCGATCGAACCGACCAAAGTTGCCGATCGTTTCGAAGCCGATTGCTGGTCGCACGGGAGGTTCTCGGACGAGGCTTGGGACCGCAGGTCGATTTTTGAAGTCGAATCCGGCGAAGAAGAGGCTCAGGTTGAGTAGGACCTACAAGTCCGGGTCCTGACCGGGTAAAATACCTCAGTTCCGTAGTTTTTCATGCAACCCATGATAAGCATCGCGCGCTTGAGCCCCCATCTTGGGTGGCGTAGCCGAAGAATTTACCTTTCCCCACAACAATTTATCTCTATGAAACCCGGTACGTGTCAACTTGGCGACAAAAATGTGACCAAATCCCGGAAGAAATGTATCCACTAGATTGAAAATGGTTTACATTCGTCACTCACGCCGTGCTTGGAAGCCCGATAAATACGCTTCACGCAAGGGTCAACGAACATTGTTGGGCAGACAGTCCAACGGGGGGGGGGCGGTTTATGACCTCAGTGCCAGGCTCACGCGAAGCCCAGTCGGAAGCTGCAGAAAAAGAGAAGCGTTGCGGCGGAGATAGACAGCACAAGCCCCAGTCTGATGTAGATATCCTTGTCGAGGTTTCAGACGCGCTGGGAAAAATCCGTGAGGTTGCCCAAGGCTCTTGTGATAAATTGCTGTTATACGTCATAGACATGGCGATTCTTCAGGCCTGCGGCGAAATTCTCAGCTCTGAATTGAAGTTCACTAATAATATAGGCCTCGACATTTGAGCCACTAACGATTTCCTTACATAGCGATACAGTGCCTGGCCTCCCTGGAATCACGATACGAGGAGTTACGTGGTGACCAGCCATCGCCTACTGTGCCTGCTCAGCCGGTCCCACCCACGCGTGAGCGCAATGGCTTCCGCCGACACACGAACGGCTCAACCGATGCCGCATGACTGTAAGCCTGCCGGCGGCAATTTCCCGCCAGAGGCGATGCTCCGACCTTCCAACGGCTCGCCCCCTCTGGGACCAGGAAAAAGAGGTCCGGGCCGTCTGGCACGCTGGGTTGCGTCTTCGTCCTTATGCTGATCAGCCTTGTCCTTCTATTCGGGCAACCTTCGAGGTATCTCCAATCTGAGTGAGGATTTTACGCGCGCGGTGCTTCGCTTGTAGCGCGAGGGAAAGCGCCGCCATCGGACGGTAAGGTCGAAAGTACGTTTCTAGGCCCACCCCATCGTGGGCGGTCGAGAGAAATCGGGGATCGATTCGCAGGCGATCCTCGATATCGGCATCGTGAGATTATTCACTCTTTTTGTTCTTGCGTAGCGCCTTGATCAGCGCCTTCTCCTTGCCAATGTAGCCGGCGCCGTTCTTGTGCGCCCCATGCTTGATGATCGCCTTGGAGAATTCTTCAAACTGCTTGCCGTTGAAGAAGAGCAAGACGGTCTTGCCGCCGAGGATCGGTTCCTCGCCGCGCATGAGCAGAGCGAGGTTCTTTGCGGTGTGCGCCTCGGCGAGCGTCAGCAACGCCTCCAGGTTCTCCGCGGTCACGTGGCGGGCGATGAGTTGCAGTTTCGTCCAGCCGATCTTGTTAAGGCGCTGAGAGGGAACGCCCAGGTCGGCGAACGCACGGTCGATTTCGACCAAGTAGTAGCCCTTCCTGCGCCCGAGTTCCGGCAACGAGAGCAGCGCCTTGAAGTCGTCCGGCTGCTTTTCCTGAAGCTTGTGCAGTAGGGCCGCTAGTTCAAGGAATTCATCGCCAAGTTGGACGATGAGTTCTAACGCCCGATGGAAGTCTGGATGCGCTTTGTTGTTCATGGTGAGATTTCCAATAATGGGTTATAACAATATTATAATGCTGCTTAATCTGCGCAATACAAATAAAAAAACCAAAATACAATTATGTTAGATTGAAGCCTCGATACCGAGGGCGAAATCCCGACGCTTTGTAGTTAGCCATGTTCGTTCTAACCAATATCGAATTTTGAGGTAATGAGGTCGAGCCAATAGCTCTCGTTCCCACTCTTGGACATGGGGGACGAGCGCCCATCCCCGTCATCGACCGGAGCGAAGCGTTCGTCGTGCGACGAGATTGCAGGGTCGATGAAGCGGCCGAACCCGCGCCGCTGAAGGCATGGCTGGCCAGCGGAAACTCCGAGGCCGATCAAGGGGCCTCAAATGGCCCAGAAAGCGCCTTGGACGACCCGGAAAGGGGGGCCTATTATAGAAGCCCCGGTTCAAACTCGGGCCGCAGTCGCGGTTCACCGGGTGCGGCGCGCGTCTTGTCGGGGGGCACGTAGCGTGCGGCGGGATGTAAGATAGTCTGCATCGATTCGCGACGTCGGCTCGAACGTCTCAAATGTGCAGACGGCGGCGGTTCCCCAAGGGCACGGCAATTCAGCAAATCATACTAAGCGTTCATTCCCCCTTTCTGGATTGAACAAGACGCCTGGCGCCCGTCGCATGATCTTTTACACCAACACCAAGATCGTCCGCTTACGTGGAGCTGCCGTGGCTTCAGAGATCGTGCTTTACCTTGGGATTGTTTGGTAACTCGGATAACGCTAGTGGCTAGTGGAAGTGTCGAGATTGATCGGCTACACCGAAATCGAACGAGTTAGGACGGCCACCATCTGTTAACATCCCTCCTCCACACAATTGTTGATTGCAAACACTGGGACTATGGTTGCTTAAGCTGGACATTGAGAGCAGCATCCGGGCGGTCTGAGGACCTTGGCGGCGGTTATCAACAGGTTTCACCGCTATCAACAGGGTAAGAGGGAATCTCCTTGGAATGTCACTGACGGTCTGCAGAGGCATATCGACTTGTTCAATGTATCCCTTGCCCCCACTCACCCATCCAACGAAGGGGAAAATTCGGTTAATTGACTAAATCCAATAGCAAAGAGAAATGCGCCAATGCAAAACGCAATCGAAACAGCTGCGATGAAACTTACCGATAATCTCCTGGGCCGCAACAATTCCACTCTGGAACAGATCTTTGAGGAAATGGCGGTGGATCTCGGCTTACGACACATTTCCTATTTGCGGTTTGCCTTTCACTCTGACGTGCGACTTATTAACGCAATCGTCACCTACTCAGTGCAATGGCAACAGCGCTACTTTAAGAAAAATTACGTGTCGATTGATCCCATTATTTCTTGGGGAAGTAAAGCAGTTATGCCATTTGATTGGACCGAATTGCTTGACAACAATAATACCTTGATTCTTGAGTTTTTTGCTGACGCGGAAAATTACGGCGTTGGACGCAATGGTATTTCGTTCCCGGTTCGGAATCAAACGGGTGCGTTCTCCTTGGTTTCGTTCACCGGTGACCATTCAAAGGCAGAGTGGGCTCAGTTCAAGAAAACAAATATGCCTGCACTCCAGTTAGCATCTAACCTTATAGACTCGGTAGCAAGTTTCAGTCTAAAAATACCAGCGGAGCCTGTAGCCTTATCGAAGCTAGAGGAAAAATGTCTTGTTTTGATCGCCGGGGGAATGGATTGTAATGACATTGCGGAAGTTCTGGGTTCAGATCCTTCAAGCGTAAAACTTCACTTGGATACTGCACGTCACAAATTGAGATGTGTTAACATCACACATGCAGTTGGAATCGCCATGGCGACCGGGGTGATCCCAGCCTCGGTTGTTAACAGGCAAAAATAATTCGAGAAATGTCAATTACACGAATCTGTCGACTTGCAACTAGGCATTTTAGAGTCAATTTTTGGGCGCTGCATGACAAGGAAGCGCATAAAATGATTAAACTGATCCCAGGTTCCTGTGTTCCGTTGTTTCCAGGAGAAATTGACGCAATGTTTCGGAACCGAGCGCTCACTTTCGCAGCGCGCCTCGGCTGGAACGTTGTTGTTAAAGATGGGCACGAACGGGACGCGTTCGATGACCTAAACCCACTGTACCTTGTTTCCGTGAATCCAGACACCCAAGAATATTGGGGTTCGTTGCGGCTTCTACCGACGACGGGGCCGAATATGCTCCGCAATGTCTTCCCATTCTTGCTTGGCGAGGGCGAGGTTGTCGAAAGCGCGACAATCTGGGAAAGTTCACGCATTTGCGTCGCCGCTATGGACGGCCAGCCTGAACGCATCAAGAGCGGCGTGAACTTTGTGCTTTGCGAGCTTCTTGCGGGTATCGGGGAAGTGGCCGTTCTCGCCGGATTGACCCAGATCGTCTCGGTCTTCGACGCGCGCATTTTCCGTGTCCTTAAAGCCGCCGGTTGCAATCCGAGAATCATCGGCAAGCCCCAGCGAATCGGGGACACCATGAGTTATGCTGCACTCTTTGACACGAGCGAAGCGCTGCTGCAGGCGCTTCGCGTCGCGGTTGGGATCGAGGGCTCGGTTTTCGCGGCGAACGCAAAAGAACTCGCGTTCGCCTAAAGCGCCTGCCTGATCGACCGTGAAGTCCAATGCGGGGATCCGATGGATATCGAACGTCCGCCAACAGTTACGGGTCGCCCGGCCGCCGCTGGTGTCGACGTGACATTGTTTGGCGGACAGTCAATCCAAGGGGCGGCTTAGGACCTCGGTACCGGGCCCGCGCGAAGAACAATCTGGAGCTGCAGAAAAGCAAGAGCGGGGCGAACGAGATGCGCAAACCCGGTCCGAGGTAGCTATCCTCGTGGTGGCGGCAGACGCAACAGGAAAATCCGTGAGGCTGCGGAAGGCTGCGGAAGGCTCTCGCGACGAAATGCTGTTGCACGTCATGGACATGGCGACTCTCCAAAGCCTGCGAAACTCTGCCCAGATTTGAAGCGATCGCGAGTAAGCCTTTGGCCATCCGATATCTTTCAATTCAGGAACCTCATACGGCCAATGTCGCTATAAACAACGAAGTTAGTTGGTTTCTTTTGCCAATTCCTTAATTAGGTTGAGAATGATCGCGCGAACGGTTGGGCTGCGAATGCTGACAAACGCCTGGACTAAATCCAGTCCTTCCTCTGGCGAGATCGGAGCATTGTCTACATCGCCGTTTTTGGCAACTAAACTTCGCGCTCGAACTGAAGCCAACAGACGCTTGATTTTAGCCTGGTCCTCTTTGTCCATCTTAGCAGCGTCCTTTTCCTGTCGTTTCCATACCTAGTGGCTCCTACTGGGCATCTTTACGCTGGCACGCGGAGGGGCTAAAGTACGAGCGAAACTCTCCAACTGCAACGTCGCGGTTGTTATTGCCTTCAGTCATGGAAAATATTTTACGCTGTGTCAACGGTCAAAATCGATGACCCGAACATCGATTCGAGACGTCGCTTCGAAGCGAACTCAAAACCGTAAACGCCAACCGGCGTGACGATGTACACTCGCAGTCTTTGCCGCCGTTCGGCGGTGTCCCTCGCCGCTAAACGCTTCGATCGCCATCGAGGGCAAGACGGCGTCGCACCTGTGACAAGCCCAAGGGGCTGAAGGCCGTGCACGCGCTGCCGGACAACGCCTCAACCTGTTGAACAAGAGAGAGAGACGATTGCGAAGGTGTCGTGGCCGTGGTCGCTTTCAACACTCTGTTTCGCCGATGTCGCCGCCAACACGCGATTGACGCCGCGCCAGCTCTCGGTTCCCCAAAAGACCGACGAAATCGCCGCCATCCCGGACGCTTCGATCGGCTGGCGGAGGCCAAGCAGCTGAAAGGCGCTCCGGCCAGGTCGACGCCTTGGGCCGCCATGTCGCCATTGCCGACTCCCTTCAATGTGGGCTTTTGACAACGACCTTCTCGGCACGATCGACGCTGTTCCGGCGCCTTCCGCCGCATCCTTCCCCACCGCTTGGACAATTCACCGGAGCGCGGCTGGGAGGCGAATTCCGTGGGCTTTCGCGGCCCCATTCCGCTTCAACCGCAAAGTTTTCCACACAATTTTGCAAAAGCGATGCGCGGTCAAAGGCCAATTTCTTGCAGTGGCGGGTTGCAGATTAATGACCCTCGACAACGATTTATCTCTATGAAACCGAGCGCGTGTGGTCAGGGCAAAAACAGCCTAACTGATTGCAATTTTTGCGTGTCCTGCGGATTAAGAATCGGTAACGTTTGCGCTGTTCACGTCGTCCTTGGCGAACGCCGCGTTTCTTTAAGACGGCTTCGCCCAAGGTCAGTGGCATTGCTGGGCGGACGATAAATCGGGGGCGGAGATGAGCTTAGGAACGGTTACACGAGAAACACGATATCAAGCCGCAGAAGAAGAGGCTTGGGCCGAGAGAGATAGAAAGCGCAAGCGCTGGTCGGAGACAGAAATCCTAGTGGAAGTTGGAGATGCATTGGGGAAAATCCGTGAGGTTGCGCACGGATCTCGTGACAGAATGCTCTTGTATTTGATCGACATGACGATTTGCTACGCCTGCGAGTCTCTCTTGAACTTGAAGGGTCATCACGAAGATTCGTAAAAATGTTCGCGAGCGACGAAGATCGCAAGTCGCCCAGCGGATACAATTTACCGAAAGTCGATGATCTTGGAGTGAAGCCATGGGTTTACCTCCTTTGTCACGCGTCAAAGCATTTTTAAGACCGCTATTGTGCCTGTGCTGCTTTTTGAACGCTGCTCTACCGGCGGCTTTTGCGGACGTGCAAGTGATCGCTCCCCTATCGACGCCAGCTGACATCGACTTCGTTTACCATCCTGACAGACCTGTTTCGGCCTCTTGGTTCCGATTGCTGCTTCGCAACACCGGGCTCGAAATTTGGCTCGAGTTGATTCGAGATGAACTGTTTGTCGACACAACTGACGAGTTGAACAGAATTGCTTTCGCGCCTGCTTTTTTGGCTTTGGCGCTCTCGGCTCAACAATCTGACTACCGAAATATCTCGAAAGATTGCGAGATTAGTCCTTCGAGCGCTGATGCAAATTGCGAGATAGTAAATGATCTTCTTTCAGACGGATGGACAAATCCATCTTCGACCTCGGGGACGCGGAACCAGAACGCTTTGTCCTCTCTTCTAGATAGCGGATACGCCTTGTCTCGAAGTCGAGATGGAGGATACACCTTGTATCGAACAAGAGGCACACTTTCCATCGGAGAGTTGCAGGCATATGTTGAGGCATTGGTCGCTCTGGCGGGTATCGGGGGGTGTTGCGGGGTAGGGCCCCTCGGATTTGAGGAGAATATCGGGTCCGTCCTCGCCTCCGAACCCGAGGTCGTCTCCGATAGCGCGGTCCAACTCAATGCGTTTTCTTATAATCCTCCGGCCTTGTCCGGTCCGGCCATCGTTCCTGAGCCCCCGATCTCCGTTTTGCTCGTGATCGGCATGGGCGGACTCTTTGCGTCGATTGGTCTCCAATTTCGACAGAGGGTTTGGGGCTCCGCAAGCAAATCTGCTCACGCCAGTCTAGTTCGGGATGGAAACGCTGCCCATGACCCGAGAGCAAATGCCGCAGACGCTCGTGCGCGTGGTCTCGATTGGAAGCGAGACGAAACAGTATCCAAAGAAACAAAAAGTAGTTGATATGCAACACGTGGAACCGATATCTACTTGACGTTGTCGTAAGTCCGCGGGGGATGCGTCTGGCGACGATATGGGTGGGGTACATGACTGTTGAACTGGAATCGTCGAAAAGCCAGCCCGAAGGCTTGAGCAACGACGAAATAAAGACGACGGAAATGGTACGTAATAAAGCCGATGTAGATACCCTCGTCGAGGCCGGAGACGCACTAGTAAGAATCCGCGAGCTTGTGCAATGTTTAGATGACGCGTTGCTTATGTATTTGATCGATATGGCCATCCTCAAAGCTAGTGAGGCTCTCTGCTCGAAACTGTCGCGGCACGAAGAGCGCCTTGACGCCTGAGTAATTGGGGAGCTTTTGTTGATCGACGATCGCTTTCAGCGTCGCCCGTCGAGGATACCTAACACGACAGCGTCGGCTACGCCATAAATGCTTGCGAACTAAAAGCTGACCGACTTGAATGGAATTGGGGGTAGGTGAGAGTCAGCGCGAAACGAGTCAGTCGCTCTTGCAGTTCAACGAAATTGACGACGGCCAGCCGCAGGGCGGCATTGCGAAAGCTCGTGGATGCACGCGTAAAACGCAGCCCCGCTTCGGCGAGAGTTCTGAGAGGTGTAGACTACGGCGCTGGCATAGACGGCGCCAACAAGTCGGTGCCGCGTTGACAATCGGACCTATTCATGTTGCGCGCAACGCTGTCATGCCGCATTGCCCGGGCGGGGGGCCCGGTTATCGCGAACGCCTGGACGCCGTGATTCTCGTCCAGGGGAGATGCCAAAGTCGGGCCGCCCTGCGCGGCCTGTTTCGGCAAGGCGACCTTGCGATAAACGCACAGCGCTCGTTGCAGGTCTGCTAATTTGCCTGCCCGCACGGGAGCGCGGGGTCGATCAACTCACAAGATCCGCCGCCCCTCATCTGCTGAATGCACAAAATACTTCGCCGGCTGTGGCTATGATACAACTTGATCGGAGTCTAATTTAGCACGACATAGGCGGCGCAATTCTGCTGTGCCCTGAACATGATCGAGGCCCATGTCCAGACCGATCTCGAGTTCTGCACCAAAGGCGACCTCGTCGTCCTGGATCAGCCAGGTCGGGGGCCGCCCACAACAGAAGCGAGATTGCTAGACCAGCCGGTCCTACTCAATCGGGTCGCTGATTGACGGATGAGCTCGTCTCCACAAATCCGAGGCGATCGGGAGAGGATCGATGCTGACCCCGGCCCACCAGGAAGGCTCGTCGCCATAGCGATGAAGCTCGCGATGATGGAGCCGACAGAGTGGGATGGTGTATTCGTCGCTGACCTTGCGGCCAAGCGCGCGCGGTTGGGCGAAGCGGATGTGATGAGCTTCGCTTGGGGCTCGGCCGCAAACCACGCACGGCTGCAAGGCGACGAACTTGGCGTGCTCCTTGTCGCGCAGGCGGATGGTCTTCGCCGCAACGGGCCGCCGGCGAGGCCTCGTTGGTCCGGGTCGGAAAATTGCCGCCGCCGAGGAATCCTCGTCCGTAGCAAGGATGTCCCTCTCGGCAGGAGAAGAGGATTCATCTGTCAAGGCAAACTGTGGGTCTGGCTCGCCGCCGCCCTCCGCCTCGATCATTGCGAGCCTGGCGCGAAAGCCGGCCTCGACCGCGTCCGCGTCATCAGCGGTCAGCGTGTTCTTGGCCGGGAGGTTGTTGTGCGCCCAGTCGGCGGCTTCCTCGGCGGATCGAAGCCGGTTGAGGTTACCAAGCAGGCTGTCGCGCAATGCCGCTGATGGTCCCGGCGCCAGAACTGTCCGAGCAGAACGCACCGGCGTCTCCGTCCTATGAGCAGTCGACGTCGCCGGCGCCCTTGCCACGGCCGCGCTCGCCGGTTGTGGTCTCGTGGCGAAGCCGGCCCTATCGGAAGCATCGCCATTGTCGCCGTTGTCGCCTTTGTCGGCTGGTGCGCCTTCGGCCAGATCCGGCGCGTCGAGATCGTCCTCGCCGGCGATGCCGACCAGGGTGAAGAGGGCGTAACGTCGCGCGTAGGTGAGGGCGGCTCCCATCCGCCGCGGCGCGGCCGTCTCGGCGATCGGGCAGACTGGCCATTCCGACGACAGCCACTCCCCGGACGCATGGGCGAGCGTCGTGGTCAGGCGGATGAGCCCGGCCTCGCTGTCGATCGCGGTCGTCTGGACGGTGGCGATCTCATGACCGCCAAGCGTCTTGCGAACGATGTCGAGGCCGCTCGAGAGCGCCGCGTAGCGGAAGGTCTGATCGCGGTCGCGCGGGTGAGATGCGCGAATGGTCGCGGTCAGCGACTTCTCCGGATTGGTCAGTTCGGCCTGAGCCTTGGCCAGCGCCGCGGCGATCGCCCCGATCGTCTCACTCGACCGTTGCATGGCTGCCCTCCGCTTTATGGGTCAGAAGATCAAAGCTGACCGCGCCCGATTTCGATCGCTTGGCCCGTACGCCATGCCCCGAGGCTTCCTTCGCGTCCTCCGGCATCAGGGCTTTGAGCTCGGACTTGGCGCGCTCATGGTCGAGAAAGGCGGATCGGGTGGCGCAGAAGAGGCCGGCGAGCTCGGCCCACGAATTGGACCCGCTCATATCGACGAGGCGAACCGCGTCGACCCGCGCCCGCGGCGGCTCGACGCCATAAGCCGTTGGCGTCTCGCCGGTCTGCACGCAGCGCCAGAACCGGCGCTCGGCGGTGACGAGAAAGTGCTGGTAGAGCGCATCGGCGGGGATGGTCATCTCGATCCATTTGCCGCCGCCGGTGATGATCGAGAGCGCCGCCGAGCGGGCGTTGGTCACCCACATGTTGTGCTGCAGTTGCGCCATGTGCTTCTCGGCGGCGGCTTCCTCCGAGAACGACCACGGCAGCATGAACTTGGCCTCGAACACGGCGTCGAGGCCGTTGACGAACCCATCCAGGGTCGCCGCCAGGAAGCGGTGGACCGGGTGCTGGACCCAACGCTGGACGTCGGTGACGCTTCGCCCGCTGTTGCGCTCATACCAGGTCCGATTGAGCGTCTCGGTGGCGAGGCCGAGCTGGACCACGAGATTGTCGCTCAGGTCCTCAGGCTCGGCCTCGCCGCGCTTTTCCTTCCACAGCCGAAGGAGCGCGGTCTCGTCCGGACTCATGATGATCCGCGCGTCCGACCCGCCGATGAAGCCGCGGCGGTCCCTCTCGGCCCGCTTCCAATCCCCACTCATGGATATTCTCCTTTGATTTTCACGGGCGCCGCCGCTCAGAGACGGCGAGGGACCCGCTTGATCGTCGATCAAACTTTCAGGGCGCCGCACAGCAATCGCCTGCGGATCGCGTTGAGGTGGACGAGGTGGGCTCTGACCAGCCAGACCAGGGCCTCGCCGACGCCGGCGGGCACATTGACGCCGTGGAAATCGGCGGCGACGCCGATTGCCGTCAGCTCCGCCGATTGCCGCCATCGCAAGGTCGGCCGGGTCAGCGCGCCCTCGGCATAGAAGACCGCGACGCCGAGCGCCCCGCCGCTGAAGCTGAGCTTATGCGCGCTCAGAAACTGGGCGATCTCAGCGCTCTCTCGAGCGAAAAGGGCAATTGCCTGTCGGCCGAGACGGGTGTGCTTGTCGAGGGCATAGAGCGGCACGCCGCTGACCAGACTTGAGGGGGCGAGCGGCAAGTCGACCAATCCCGTCTCGCCTCCGCCGGCTGTGAGCCAGAGCAAGGGCAGCATCAAGGTGATCGGCTCGCGGGTCGTCCTCGTCGCCACGGCGATGGCCGCGAGCAGCGGCGCGGGAACGCCGAGCTCTTTATAGGCGCGCATCAGGCCGGCAAGGTCGCCGGGGCCGACGCGTTGGCCTCCGCGCGGATTGACGCCCGAGGCATGCCAAGCCGCGAGCGCTCGCTCCGGCAAGGACAGGGTTGGATCCGCGACGAATTCAAGCCGGCGGGCGACAGTAACGGATCGGCACCGCGCCCGCATGTTCGACAGCGCGGGATCGTGCTGCGCGGCGGTATAGAGCATATCGGCGCTACGCTCCTTGGGGGCCTCGGCCAGCATCTGCGCTGTCGCCAGGGCGGCCGCTTCGTCTCCTGCTGGCGCGCGGCCGGCTTTTGGGTTGGCGCTGCCCATGGCGGTGGCGAACACGGCGCTAAGCGCGCCAATGCCGACGTCTTCGCAAGCGATGCCGAGCAATCGGCGCCACGCCGAGCGTGGATCGTGACGATAGAGGGATTTGAGGGCGCGTTGGGCGGTCAGCACGTCGCCGCGCCGGATCGACTTTTGCAGGGCGCTCGAGGCCAGCCATCGATCGCATGGCAACGGTTCGATGGCGTCGAGAGGAGGGGCCGGGCCGACGAACTTGAGTTCGCTTTGGAGGAAAGCTTCGCCTAGACTGGCCATCGCATTTCTCACGATAATGTTGATCAGCAAATATTAGTTATGATCACTGATCATGTAAAGGAATAATTCGCCTTTTCTTGCTTTTGACTCCGATTTACGTTCAGTGAAATGTCGAAAATGCGCTGGACCGAGGAACCGACGAGGTTCTTATGTTCGCCTCAGGCGCGCTTCTCTGCTGTACGTTGACCAAGACGCGCAGCCAAACGGTTATCCAATGCGACAGCTATGGAGAACGCCTGTCGTGGACGTATTATATTAAGAGAAACGTCATCTCCTGGAGAGAAGGATCAGGAGTAGTCTTTCCGGTTGGGTGGCCGCTGTGGCGCGGGGTCCATGCCGCATGATCATTGGGCCGAAGGGCCAATTCGGGGGCGCGAGTGGGGCGAAAACGAAGCGGAGGGAAACCGCGTCGAACGCACCCCTGTGCGACGACGACCCCGGCGATCCGGCGCGCCATCCGAGCGAGCGAAGAGAAGAACACGGTTCTCGCCAAGCGCTATGGGGTCAATCGCAAGACGGTCGCCAAGTGCAAGGGTCGCGAGTCTGAGTTCGACCAGCCAATGGGGCCGAAAAAACCGCGATCAAGCGTTCTTTCGCAAACGGACGAAGCGATCATTCTCGTCTTCCGCTACGGCACCCGCCTTTCTCTCGATGACTGCCTCGAGAGATTGAGACGTCAAATGCCTAAGCTGAGCCGTTCGAGGCTGTATGGATGTCTAAAGCGCCACGGGTTGAGCAGGATCGGCCGAACGGCGATGACGCCGCTGTCGACGGCCTCAGCGCTGAATGGACCGTACAGCTTTGAAATCAGCGCCCATGATGTCGTCTTCCGCGGTCGAGTCCTCGGCGAGTTGTGTCATGTTCTCCTCGCTGTCGAAGAGGTAACCCAAGAAATGTATGCCGAGACCGGCGCCGATACGGCCGAGGCCATGGCTGCGTTTCTCGGCCGCCTGATCGCCGAGTTTCCGCAGAAAAAGATCATTGCGGTCAGAACCAATATTGATCCGGCATTCACCGATCTGCGAGGAGCTTTCGACGAAGACATGGCGCTGTTCAGCGATCATCCCTTTGCCAAGGCCTGTCGCGCCAACGATGTCGCCCACACGCGGATCTTTTCGGCATCTGCGACATCAAAAACCATGCCCTATAAAGTGAAGTTGCGACACGTAGATATCCGCACCGGGCCCGATACCCTCATACTTAAATGGTAAACGGATAAACGGGCCTGGCACGTTCGCTATTTGATAGTTTGATGCTAACGACGGCTTTTGGCCGATTTAGCGCCACGTTTCATTGTCATTGAAACTTGGTTGCGAGCGGGAAGTCCCTTTGGCGGTGGCGTCGGCGCAGGCTTGGGTCGTTTTCTGCCTCTTCGCCCTGTACGCCTTAGGAATCGAAACGCGCGGCATAACAACACGTAGAAAGTAGGTGTTTAAGTAGGCCCGTAGCAAGAACGGACTTCAACTTTGTCCCGGAACTGTCTCCGCAGACACTTGTTTGGAGATTATTGGGGGATCATTGGGGGCGTTTGCGTCTCTTGCAACTCGCCCGTCATTCGAACTGGTCGTCAGCGTCAGCGGAAAAAGTTATCCAGACGAGCGTGCTCCGAGCGGTTTTGCGCGTCCCATCATGGGCTTCCGCTGAAACAGGCGGAGAATGACACTCCAAAATTCTGCGGCCGACATTCCGAAAATGAGACCACGACACTGTCGAATTACGCGTCGAATCCGTCACCCGACCGTGTCAATTTGTCTGTAAGTCACAACATATCACTGTGCAAAGCCCTCAAGTGTGGTGCTTTCGGCGCATCCTAGCTCAATTCTTTGCCCTTCGGTAAGCCTGCCGCCCACGCCATTGCCGAATTTCGGCACGGACACTACGAAATAAAGACCATCATACCCTCAAATTGCCGGGCAAAAAACTGTCTGTATTTTTGTCTGCGGCGGATGAATTCGCTGTTTAGATATCTCCTGTAAGTAGCCATAAAGAAAAGGTTTTTTTAAGGCCGTGCGGCGCGACGCCGCGATAGAAACAAGCGTCTCTGTGTCTTTCTCCCGTTTGCAAGCGGACGTGGTATGGCGCAACGGTATGTACACGAGAGCGATTTTTCCTTCGTTGAGGAGGCTTATACCACAGGCGCAGAGGCGCCGAGGCCCGCTAAGCCGCGCCATCATCGTGCAAATTGACTCCGGCAAACCGACCGCGGCCGATCGGGCCCCGCCTGCGACCGGCGTCGATTTCCGGGCGCGGGACAGCAGACCGGCGGCCCAGGCGCAAACAGAGCCAGCGCCAGCGACGCCGGCTCCACGCCGCCGGCCGATTGTCTTCGACATGACGCATCTGATTTCGCGGCTGCCGACGCGCGCCTCGTCCGGCATCGATCGGATCGATCTGGCTTATGCGGCGCATTTCGCCGGCGAAGGCCACATGGCGGCGGGCGTTCATTACGGGATGCGACGCCCGCATCTCTTGTCCGTCGAGGAGGCGCGGGCGTTCGTCCAGCTTTCGCAGTCGCGGTGGTCGACCGAGGGCGCTGACGGCTCGTTTTCCGCCGTTCTGCAATGGCTCGCGTCGCCGCCGAAAGCAGCGGCGAAGAGGCGGCCTGCGCTGACAAAGGCTGCTTTGCAGTCGAATTTGACGCGCCGGGCGCACCAGTTGAAAGGCCGTCTCCTCGACAATCGGACGCTTCGGGTCCCGCCGGGGGCCGTCTATCTCAACGTGGCTCAGCACGTGTTCGAGCACCCGATCTTCTTTCGCTGGCTCGAGCGGCGCACGGATCTTTGCAACGTCATGATGATTCACGACCTGCTGCCGCTCGATTGTCCGGAATATTTCTCGCCGGCCAATCTGCCGATCTTCCGGCGGCGCCTCGCCACGGCCTTCCGACATGCGAGCGCGTTCATTGTCTCGACCGAGGCGGTCAAGGCGCGCCTGCAGCTCGAGCTGTCACGACAGGGATCGCGCCCGCGGCCGATCCACGTGCAGCCGTTTCCCTCGCCGCTCGAAGCGGCGTCGAGCGCCGAGCCGGCGCGCGACGAACCCTGGCGCGGACATCCCTATTTCGTCGTCCTCGGCACGATCGAGCCGCGCAAGAACCATCTGCTGCTGCTGCACCTCTGGCGGCGGCTGGTCGCCGAGCGGCCGGGCGCGCCGCGGCTGGTGCTGGTCGGGGCGCGGGGCTGGGAGAGCGAGCAGATCGCCGACATGCTCGACCGCTGCCTTTCGATCCAGGGACATATCCTCGAGATCGCCGGGCTGCGGTCCGCCGACCTCGTCACGCTGCTGCGCGGCGCCCGAGCGCTCCTGATGCCCTCGTTCGATGAGGGCTATGGCTTGCCGCTGGTTGAGGCGCTTTCCCTCGGCACGCCGGCGATCGCCTCCGACATCTCCGTCTTCCGCGAGGTGACCCAGGGCTGCGCGACCTTCCTCTCGCCGATCGAAGGCCCCGCCTGGGAACGGGAGATCTCTCGCCTGGCAGCCGACCCGGACGCTGTCGCGCGCAGGCGCGAAGAAGCCGCTCGGTTCCGCCCGCCGACCTGGGCGGCGTACTTTCGCGAAATCGACGGCTTTCTCAGCCGGCTGTGAGAGGGACCCAAGCCGTCCGAGCCGCTCCGCCTGTTTCCCTGATAATCCCTGATAATCCCTGATAATCGAAAAAATCGTTCCCCCGCCCGATGGGCGATTGCACAAATCCGCGCGATTTCATCTCCGTGAGCGGATATGCTCGTACGTAAGGTAAAGACGGAACAGGGAATTTGATTTCCCTGTTCCGCCGATGAACAGCGAAACGAGCGCGACGCGGAAAACCGGCCTCGCTTGGCGCTCTTAAGACGCGGCGATCCCCTCATCGGCGGCCGCCGCCGGATGGGCCGGCTCCAGCGCCGCGGCCGCCGCCTCGTCGACTCGCTCGAGCCAGACAAAGGTCAGTTGCTGGCGGACCTCTTCGGGAATGTCCTCGAAGTCCTTGCGGTTGCGGGCCGGCAGCATGACCCGCTTGATCCCGGCACGGTGCGCCGCCACGACCTTCTCCTTGATGCCGCCGACCGGAAGCACGAGGCCGCGCAGGCTGATCTCGCCGGTCATCGCCGTGTCGCTGCGCACGGTGCGGTCGGTCATGAGCGAGACGAGCGCCATGAACATCGCCACCCCGGCGCTCGGGCCGTCCTTCGGCGTCGCGCCCGCCGGCACGTGGATGTGGATGTCGGTCTTCTCGAACCGATTGGGATCGATCCCGTACGCTGCCGCCCGGTTCTTGACGATGCTGAGCGCCGCCTGCGCGCTTTCCTTCATCACGTCGCCGAGCTGGCCGGTGAGAATCAGGCGGCCGTTCCCCGGCGTGGCGGTCGCCTCGATGAAGAGGATGTCGCCGCCGACCGGCGTCCAGGCGAGCCCGGTCGCGACCCCCGGCACGCTGGTGCGCATCGCCACTTCGTCCTCGAACGGCGGCGGTCCGAGAATGGCCCCGAGCTCTGCGGCCGAGATGACGATCGGGCCCCTTTCGCCCTCCGCGATCCGCATCGCGGCCTGGCGCAAAGCGCGGCCGATTTCCCGTTCGAGGCTCCTGACGCCGGCCTCGCGGGTATAGTGCTGGATGATCGTCCTCAGCGCCTCGTCGTCGATCTGGACCTGATCGGGCCTGAGGCCGTTCGCCTCGAGCTGACGGGGGAAGAGATAGCGCCGCGCGATCTGCAGTTTCTCGCTCGCCGTGTAGCCGGGAAGGCTGATGATTTCCATGCGGTCGCGCAGCGGCCCGGGGATGGTGTCGAGCATGTTGGCGGTGGCGATGAAGACGATGCGGCTGAGATCGAACGGGACGGCGAGATAATTGTCGCGAAAGGTGTTGTTCTGCTCGGGATCGAGCACTTCCAGAAGCGCCGAGGAGGGGTCGCCCTGGATGCCGGCGCCGAGCTTGTCGATCTCGTCCAGCATCATGACGCAATTGCGCGCGCCCGCCTTGCGGATCGCCTGAATGATGTTGCCCGGAAGAGCGCCGATATAGGTGCGCCGATGGCCGCGAATCTCCGCTTCGTCGTGCACGCCGCCGAGACTGACGCGCACGAACTTGCGGTTCATCGCCCGCGCGATCGACTGGCCGAGCGACGTCTTGCCGACGCCCGGCGGTCCGACGAAGCAGAGGATCGGCGCCTTGCCGTTCGGCGCGAGCTTGCGAACGGCGAGAAACTCGATGATGCGGCGCTTGATCTTCTCGAGCCCGAAGTGATCCTCGTCGAGGATGCGGCGCGCCGCGGCGATGTCGATCGGCGCCTCTTCGGGAAGCGCCCAGGGGAGATCGACCAGCCAGTCGAGATAGGTCCGGACCATGCCGTATTCGCCGGCCGCTTCCGGCATGCGCTGCAGGCGCCGGAGCTCCTTGCGCGCCTGGTCCTCGACCTCCTTCGGCATGTGGGCGGCGCTGATCGCCTTCTCGAGTTCGGCGATTTCGGCCGACT
Organism: uncultured Alphaproteobacteria bacterium; assembly: GCA_963772555.1. GTDB lineage: Bacteria > Pseudomonadota > Alphaproteobacteria > Rhizobiales > Beijerinckiaceae > Roseiarcus. Next base: position 202,383 of record CAVYXQ010000007.1, read on the forward strand.
TGCCTTCATCCGTCTCGCCGAGCTGGCGCTGGATCGCCGCCATCTGCTCGCGCAGCAGCACCTCGCGATTGCGCGCGTCGAGCGACGCCTTGGTTTCCCGGCCGATTTCCTGCGATAGCCGCAGAACCTCGATCCGGTGCGCCAGGAGGCGCGAGACCCGCTCCATGCGAGCGCCGACATCCACCGTCTCGAGGATCTCCTGCTTCTCGTCCGGCGTTGCGTCCATGAAGGCTGCGACCATATCCGCCAGCGCGCCAGGCGAATCGATCCCCTGGAGCGCGGCCAGCAATTCGTTCGGCGCCTGCGGCAGGAGCCGCACCGCTTCGATCGCCTGACCTCTCAGATGGACAAAGCGGGCTTCGATCTCGTCGGACGACGGATGCGGCTCCGGAATCCGCTCGGCGCGCACGACGAAGAAAGGCCAGCCGCTCAGATATTCGATGACGCGGAAGCGCTGCTCGCCCTGGCAGACGAGATGGTGCGCTCCATCCGGCGTGGTGATGTAGCGGAGGATATTGGCGACCGTGCCCATCCGGTGCATGTCGACCGGGATGGGGTCCGCGGCCTCGGCATTGCGCTGCATGAGGACGCCGACCGGCTTCTGTTCCCTCGCCGCGCGCTGCGCCGCCTGGATCGAGCGGGGGCGGCCGAGGGCGATCGGCAGCGCCATGCCGGGAAAGAGGACCATGCCGCGCACCGGCACGACGATCAGTGCGTCCGGCGGCAGAGGCGGCCCCGACGGCGACGGGCCGAGGGTCTCCTCAGAGGCGGGGGCAGTCTCTGCGTCAGCCATTGCCGCGCCTCCGACTTCAGGAGCGTGATCATGAGGCAACCGTGGGAGGCCGATCGCTCGATGCTGGAATAGAGGCCGGGCGGCAGACGAACGCGCCGTTCGAAGCGGCCTTGCGGCAGCTCGAGACGGTGGATGGTCGCCGTGCGCATCTCCGGCGGATAGCTCCGAATCCCGGCGACGATCAGCGTGCCGGCGTCGATGACCGCCTTGACCTCGCCGATGTCGACCCCCGGCAGCGCGACCAGCACCAGCACCGCCCGCTCGGTCTCGAGCACGTCGACCGGCGGCTCCCACGCGACCGTCGCGGTCGAGCGCGCCGGCTGGAAAAACTGCCGCTGCATCCGCTCGGCGCGCGCCAGCGCCTCGAACGCCTCCGACCACATCCAGTAGCGCGGGAAATTCGTCTCCATGGGCTTCACCTGCGAGGTTGGCGGCGAGTTCGACGCTCGGGAGCTTCCGCCATGATAGCGCATTTCTGGTGGCAGTTCCTGGCGAGCTTCTGGGTGCGGCTCCGATTCAATTTATCAACGACCCTGCCTTCAACGCCTATCCAAGGGGCCTCAATCGGCCGCGGGCCGCTCCGGCCGTCATCGCGAGGCTCGTCCCCGGCCCCTAGGCAGACGTGCGTCAATCGTTGGCGGCGCCCAGTGTCCTCCTGTCGGCGAGGCGGAGAAGATGAAGATGAGAACTTTTCGCAGTGGATGGTCCAATATAGGTGATGGCGTCATAGTCACGATAACTGAACGCTCTCGGGGAGAGTCTTGATCGCGCTCGGAACTGGCGTCCATGGCAGAACGCTCACAGGCAATTCGTAGTTGAGTAAGCTGTCGGGGAAGTCGAGTCTGGCCGACTGTTCAAGCTACTTCCAATGTCGGAATCGCCTTGATCTTCTCTCCGAACTGCTCCTTGGCGCGTTTAAGGTCATACCGCTTCTGCAGATTGAGCCAGAGATCGGGACCGTTTCCGCACAGCTTCCCGAGCCGCAACGCCATGACCGGCGTCACGGGTTGCCTTTCCTCGAGGATGTCGTAAAGCGACTGGCGCGACACGCCGAGCAACTTGGCGATCTCCGTCTTTGGACGTCCGAGCGCCGGCAGGATCTCCTCGCGCAGAAGTTCGCCGGGATGCATGGGCGGCAAGCTGCGATTCGGGAGCTTCTTGGTCATGGAACGTGTCCTCAGTGATAGTCTTCCAGATCGACTTCGATGGCGTCGCCTTCCGTCCAGCCGAAAGTGATCCGCCAGTTTCCGCTAGCGTTGATCGCATAGCGGCCTCTGTCCGACCCGACGAGCGCATGAAAGCGAAAGCCCGGCAGGTTCATATCCTCTGGCCGCGATGCGTCATCGAGCGCGCGTAAGATGTTCGCGATCCGTTTCGAATTCCGCACGCTGAGCCGACGCGCATTTCCGGTGGCGAAGAAGCGTTCCAGCGCTTTGTCTCTGAACGAGCGGATCACGGCGCAATGTAAGGCAGTGCCTTACAATCGTCAAGGACCGCCTTACGTTCGCCGACAGTGACCGCGCCTGACGCCCGCCGACATCGATGTCCGCAGTCAAGCATCATGCGCAAAATCGGACGGCGATCAGTGCAGAAGTTCTGTAACTCGCCCGAAACGATTCGAACTCCTGACTTCCTAGTCCGAGTCAGTTGCTCGCGAAGGGCCGCTTCGGGTCGAGCGTCGCGTTGCTCCGGAAACACTGTCTTGGCGCATTCCTTTCGTACCGGGACGACCACGAACAACACCGAGGGGACTTTTCACCTGTTCGCAGTGGCGCGGAGCAGCGCGAACAAGGCGCCCGCCGCCACCATCAGTCCCAAAAGGCGCACACGGCGCTGCCTCCACGCCAGTCGAAAGAGCGATGGCGGCGGACATTTCGACGAAATCCGCGGCGGCGGTCGGGAATGAGGGGCCATCGGCGAGCGGCGTTGCGCTGCGCCGCCACGCGGCCGGTGAGCGTCGGGTAGCCGATTGACGGCGATCCAAACGAACGCAATCACGCCGACCACCGTGACCACATCGAGGAGCGCGAACCTCTCCCATTCCGGCCAGGGCAACGGATGAATGTAACTCATGGCGAAGCCCTGACCCGCGGACGCCGATCAGCGAGGGCTTGAGCGCAACGTGGCGACAGGCCGCAAAGGGGACAGTCACCTTCGCACGAAGAGCTTAACCGCCTGCAAAGAGAGCTCGGATTTGTGGTAACGTATGTGTTACCTTTGAGCAAGCTCGAACTTCGCTAATCCCTCGCCAGCGACGAGGGGAGCCCGTTCGAAGATTGGTTCGCCGGACTGGATGGCGCGGCAGCGGCGAAGGTGGGCGTGGCGCTGGCCCGGCTCGAACAGGGCAATCTGTCGAATGTCAAAACGCGGGCGAAGGCGTCCTCGAATACCGGATCGATTGGGGACCGGGATATCGGGTGTATTTCGGGCGGGATGGCGGAGGCGCTGGTGATCCCGCTGACGGGCGGGACCAAGCACCGCCAGCAGCGCGATATCAAAACGGCGAAGATGAGCTGGAATGATTACAAGCGGCGACCGCCGCGCGTGCGATGATGGAGGCAGAGATGGCCGTGACCAAGAGCTTCAAGGAGCTGGTGCAACGCCGGGTGGCGAGCGATGCGGCGTTTGCGGAAAATCTGCTGCGAGAGGGGATCGACACCATGCTGACCGGCGATGTCCAGACCGGCAAGGCGGCGCTGCGCAACTATATCAAAGCGACCGTCGGCTTCGAAAAGCTCGGCGAAGCGACCGATACACACCCCAAGAGCCTGATCCGCATGTTCAGCGCGCGCGGCAATCCTCAGGCGCGCAATCTCTTCGGCGTGATCGGCTACCTGCAAAAACAAGCCGGCATCGAACTGCATGTGACGGCCGGAGCCGCCGTGAGCGTTTGCGCGACGCCGTCCGAAGGGTCAAGCTTCAGCCGAGCAGCTGAATCCCCAATTGGGAGCCGAACGCGAGCCGAAATCCGCGATAAGAGGCCAAGCAATTAGGAATTGAAGTAAGTGTCACCGGAAAACCCTTGCCTGCCACTTCCACGGTCTGAACGGGCAACGGTCGATGAGGATGCTGTCCACACAACGCTCGCCGGTCAATGCAATCTTGGGTAAGGTTCCGGGGAAGCCCAAATCGTCTCGACACCGCAACGGGGATGGCGATGGACGCAGCCTTCACGGCCAAGCCCAAAGTGAACTCCCAGCCTGACGAAAGCGCGGCCCCTGAGGTTGACCCGTTGGAGCAACTGAGGAGGATCGTTGGCAGCCCGGGGACTCGGACCGCTTGCGTCCGCCGGCGGACCCGCGAGCAAGGCGAGCCTTAGGAAGCCCTCGCCAACGCCCGCGGAGCGCAAAGGGACCCTACCGCCGTTGAGCGAGTTCGATGAGTCCGGCTTCCCGGCGGGGGGGGTGGCGACTCGGTTATCGCCGAGACCAACACACCGGACCCACAGGCGGGCATCTCGTGAAGGCCTTCGGGCCGAGCCCTCCGGCGTGGCCTTCGCTGACAACTGAGGACGGCCGCATCAGTAAAGTGGACGGCGGTGAACCTGTTATGCCCCCGAGCAGTTCCCCGCGAGCTGCCCGCAAAACAGGTTACCGCCGTCTAACCACCAGGTTGCCAAAAGTTAATGTTCGCTGTCAAGAGGCGGGCAGTCACGCGGAAAGTTTTTTCCACCGACACTAGCCGCGCCGAGGCCAAGCCCGAGGGCTCAAGCCGTACTGGACCGGCAGGGCTTGCCCGAGGGGGCCTCAGGGGCGTTCAAGCGCCGATGTCCCGCCTACCGTTTCCCCCAAGAGAACCTTGAGGGCCGGATAGGTTGGCATCGGTGGCTTTTTTGGGTGGCCTCTTTGGGTAGCGGATTGGGTAGAGGCTTGGGTAGAGCGGCCATCGCTGGGGCGCTAAGACCCCTTGAAATCCTTGATTTTCCTATACCTTTGGAAGTAGTGGCTGGGGCGGGAGGATTCGAACCTCCGTATGGCGGAATCAAAATCCGCTGCCTTACCGCTTGGCTACGCCCCAATCCGCGAAAGCCGCTCAAAGGCCGGCGGAAAGCGGGCGGACAATAGGTCTCCCGCGTGCGCGCCGCAATGGCGGGCGGGGCGGAATTCGGCGTGGCGGCGCGGTTCCTCACGCGGTCGGCGCCGGACCGGACAGTCCACCGTCGGCTTGCGCCTTGCCGCTCGCCACGCTCAATCCCGCGGCCACAGTGAGGATGATCCAGCAGCCGCTCAGCGGGCCGCCGAAGCCGAGCAGGAGATAGAGCAGGAGCGCGCCGCTGCAGACGAGGATTTCGGCGGCGAGCGGCGCCGCGTCCGCCCCGTCCGCCCGGCCGCGCCAGAGGGCGAAGAGCCAGATCAGCGCCGCCTGCACGGCGATGAGGATGAGGAGCCGGATCGCGGGCGGCAGGGCGCCGTCGATGGCCGAAACCTGACCCTGGCTGAGGAAATCGGCGAGGCGGGCAGCGACGGCCAGCAACTGAAAGACGATCGTTCCCATGAGCGGCGGCCAGATGTCGAGACCGCGCGCGCCCATGCGGGTCGAGGCGACGAGAAGCGCGAAGGCCGCGACGGCGAGCCCGACCAGCGCCTCCGGCGCCCAGGCGGGGGCGAGCCCGACCCTGACAAAATTGACGGCGTTCGCCACGTCATAGGGAAAATGCGCCACGAACGGCGCGGCGAACAGAATGAGAAGGCCGTCCCCGACGCCGCGAGACGTCATCACCCCGGCGAGCCAGATCAGGAAGGCGGTCGCGCCGACGAGGGCGGCGACGATTCCGAGGCGGAACATCGGGCCGGGGAAGGGGGCGATATCGCCGAGCCGCTCAATCGCCGGGGCAATGCCCATGGCCTGGACGGCCGCAAGCGCCAGGGCGAAGGCGCGCGCCGCGCGCCACAAAAGCTCCGAATGGTCCGGGCCGGCGGCCGCCCAGCGCGCCAGCGGCGGCATCAAAACGCGGGCGATTTCGGCAAGCGCGAGCCCGAACAGGATCGGCCGCACGCCGAGGCTGAAAAGCGAAAGATTCGCCGGATCAACGGCAATTGGCAGGCGCGTCGCAGCTTCCGGGTCGAGGCCGGGCAGCCAGAGGCGGGACCCCAGCGCATAGATCGCGAGCCCGCCGAGCGTGACCGCCCAGCGCCGGGGATCGCGAATCCCCGCTGCCGTTATTCCGCCCAGGTTCGCCATGGCGCGAGGTTATAGCAGGGAATTCGGCTTTGCCGCTCCGCCTGTCACGCCCGCCGCGGCTTTCGCGTCTCGCGCGGCCGTTCGGGCGCGCCGGCGGCGGTGAGCGCCTTCCTGTACTCGTCGCGCTTTTCGTGGATCGAGGCGATGACGAGGCCCATCGGCACGCCGATGTCGACCAGCACCGCCTCGGAAAGCTGCAGGCTCGCCTCGACGGTCTCGGGCACCGCGTCGGTGGCGCCAAGCTCGTAGAGCGCGCGGGCGTGCGCCGCGTCGCGGGCGCGCGCGACCAGGGTCACATCCTTGCGGAGGCGCCGCGTCGTCTCGACCACCGCCTCGTTGGCGGCGGGAGAGTCCATCGTCACCACCACGGCGCGCGCCGTCTCGAGGCCGCAGCGTCGCAGATAATCGGGCCGGGAGGCGTTGCCGTAGTAGACGGGCTTGCCGGCGGCGCGGGCGCGGGCGACGAGCCGGGCGTCGGCATCGACGGCGATGAAGGGGATCTTGTGCATGTCGAGCATGTCGCCGATCAGCGCCCCGACCCGGCCGTAGCCGACGATGACGACCCGCGCGCCCTCGCTCTCCGGCGGCGCCTCCTCGGCCGGCCCGTCCGCCTGGGGTCGCGGACGCGCATCGATCAGCGCGCCGAGCCTGGCCAGTCCCGGGATGGTCAGCATCGAGATCGCCACTGCGGTGACGAGCGTCGTGGCGAGCGGCCGGTCGATGAGGCTCCCGGCGAGGGCCGCGCCGATCATGACGAAGCCGAACTCGCCCCCCGGCCCCAGCAGCAGGGCCATTTCCGCCCCGACCCGCGCCGGAAGCCGGAAGCCGCGCGCAAGGCCGAAAATGATGAGCCCCTTCGTCGCGATCAGCGCCGCGGCGAGGCCAAGGATGAGGCCGGGATGGGCGAGGATCAGCGCCGGATTGATCTCCGCCCCGACCGAAACGAAATAGAGCCCGAGCAGCAGTCCCTTGAACGGCTCGATCGTGACCTCGATCTCGCGCCGGTATTCGGTTTCCGCCAGCAGGAGACCGGCGACGAAAGCGCCGAGCGCCATCGAGAGACGGCTCGCCGCGGCGGCGAGGCCGTCGCCGAGCACCACGAGCAGGCAGGCGGCCATGAAGAATTCCGGGCTCTTCGTTTCGGCGACGAAATGAAAGAAGGGCCTGAGCGCCAGGCGCCCGAAGACGATGAGCGCGGCGAGCGCCAGAGCGGCGGGGACGAGCGCGCTGATGAGCGCAGAGCCGAGCCCGCGCTCGCTCGCGCCCGAGAACGCGCCGGCCATCACCAGGAGCGGCGCGACCGCGAGGTCCTGAAACAGGAGCACGGAGAAACTCGCCCGTCCGACCGGCGCCGCGAGGCGCTTGCTCTCGATGAGGACGGGGATGACGATCGCCGTCGAGGACATGGCTAGCGCCGCGCCGATCGTCGCCGCGGAGGCCGGGGCGAGGCCGAGCGCCCAGGCCGCGGCGCCGAGAACGAGCGTGGTGACGACGACCTGCCCGAGGCCAAGACCGAACACCAGCCGGCGCATGCGGCGCAGGCGCTCGAACGACAATTCGAGCCCCATCGTGAACAGCAGCGCAACGACGCCGAAGGCGGCGATCTTGTCGATCGCTTCGACATGGATGGCGAAGGCCCGCAAAAAGGAGGCCCGTTCGCCGAGCGAGCCGAGGCCATAGGGCCCGAGCGCGACGCCCGCGAGCAGGTAGCCCAGCACCGGACTGATGCGCAGACGGAAGAAGAGCGGCGCAACGACGCCCGCCGTCACCAGGAACAGCAACGCTTCCTTGTACACCGAAAGGTCGGCCGTCTCTCGCAAGGGCGTCACCGTATCGCGCGGAAGGGACGAGCCAGCTTAATCCATTCGAACCGCGACGCGAGCCTCGCGGACGCGGCGGGTCGCGTGCTAGAGGGTAGGGCGATGGCTGCGGCGCTTCGGCGCGCGCCGCAGCGCCGGCTCCGGCCGGGCGTTCGCGCCCGCAGAGCCGCATGGGAGCAGGCGATGGCGGATCATCAGAGCGACGACAAAGCGGCCTCGATCATGGCGCTCGCGCCGGTCATCCCGGTGTTGACGGTTGCGAGCGTCGAAGACGGGCTCGGGCAGGCGAAGGCCCTGGTCGCAGGCGGCCTCTATGCGATCGAGGTGACGCTGAGGACGCCGAGCGCGATCGCGGCGATCGCGGCGATCGCCAGGCAGATCCCCGGCGCCGTTGTCGGGGCGGGCACGATCGTCTCAGTCGCGCAGATCGACGAGGCTGTCGCTGCGGGGGCGCGCTTTCTCGTCAGCCCGGGCGCCACTCCGGCGCTGGCGAAGGCCGCAGCCGGATCGCCGGTTCCCTTCCTGCCCGGCTGCGCCACCGCGTCCGAGGCCATGGCTCTGAGAGAGCTCGGCTTCCGGGCGCTCAAGCTTTTTCCGGCGGAGGCGGTCGGCGGGGTGAAGCTCCTCGCCTCGCTCGCCGCGCCGCTGGGCGATCTCCGCTTCTGCCCAACCGGCGGCATCGATCTCGCCAAGGCGCCGGACTATCTCAGATTGCCGAACGTCGCCTGCGTCGGCGGCTCGTGGATGCTGCCGAAGGACGCGCTGGCGCGCGGCGACTACGCCGTGGTCGAGAAGCTCGCGCGCGAGGCGGCGGGGCTGAAGCGCACGCCGAACTAGGCGAGCACCCAAATGCCTCGCTCAGCCGACGACGCTTCCTTCATCTTTTGAAGCCTCCGAAGCCGTAGAGCGGCCCACCGCATATCATACTGCCAAGTATAGAAGATGTCGCCGGAAGCGCGCAATTCGGTTTCGTGTTGGTCCCAAATGTGCTTCGCGACTTCGACTAGCCTGGCTTCACCGCCGTTGGCTTTGAGCGCGTCGACCACCCACTCCAAAAAATCGTCTCGAGTCACCATCACTTCACCCGGTTCTCGTCTGAGGCGGCAAAGTACCTCTTAAAAACCAGCCTCTGCGCGGCCGTAAGTGATTTGTAGCAGGCCCGCGTGACTACGCCGCCTTGGCTTCCGTCTCGGCGCGCTTCTTTTCGATTTCGCGCTTGAGGGTGCGGGCTCCGTCCGAGAGTTCGGCGTCGGGCGCCTTGGCGAGGAAATTGTCGAGGCCGCCGCGATGCTCGACCGAGCGCAGCGCCGCGGCGCTGACGCGCAGCCGCACCCCGCGCTCGAGCGCCTCGGAGATCAGCGTGACCTGGACGAGATTGGGCAAGAAGCGCGTTCGCGTCTTGCGGTTGGAATGGCTGACCTTGTTGCCGGATTGAACGGCTTTGCCGGTCAGCTCGCATCGGCGCGACATCGAAAGCAATCCCTAAAAGGCGAAATGGAACGGCGCCAAACGGACCGGACAAACAAAAAAGCAGCCGGCTTCAGTCAAGAAGCTTCCTGCCGGCTGATCCGGCGCTGGCGTCGTGGAGCGCGGCTCTATAGGGGAAGGAGCCCATCGCGTCAAGCTTTTGGACGACGACTTTGACCGACCGCCACCATCCCGCCGACGCCGTCGCCAATCTGGCGGCGCTCAATGAGCAGATCGCCCGTCGCGCGCGCGATTGCGGCCGCTCGCCCGAAACCGTCAGGCTCGTCGCCGTCTCCAAGACGTTTTCGGCCGATGAGGTCTGGCCGACGATCGCGCTCGGCGGGCAGACGCGCTTCGGCGAAAACCGGATTCAGGAGGCAGTCCCGAAGTGGCAGGACCTCAGGGCGCGCGCGGCGGGGCTCGGCAAGACGATCGAACTTCATCTGATCGGCCCGCTGCAAAGCAACAAGGCGCGGGAGGCGGTGGAGCATTTCGATGTCATCGAGACGATCGACCGCGAGAAGATCGCCGCGGCGGTGGCCCAGGAAATCCGCAAGCTCGGCAAACAGCCGCGCCTGTTCGTCGAGATCAACACCGGGGCGGAGCCGCAGAAGGCCGGGGTTCTGCCCGAGGAGACGGATGCCTTTCTCGCGCTCTGCCGCGATAGATATGGCCTCGAGATCGAAGGGCTCATGGCGATCCCGCCGGCGGGCGAACCGGCCTCGCCGCATTTTGCCCTGCTCCACACGATCGCCAGGCGCAATCACGTTCAGGAATTATCCATGGGCATGAGCGCAGACTGGCCGCTGGCGGTGCAGCTCGGGGCGACCTACGTGCGTGTCGGCAGCGCCATTTTCGGTCAACGCGGTTGAGCCCCGAAGCCGCCGCGCTTCCGACAAAATCTAAACGTTGAAGGCTCCGATGGCGTTCTTGGTTTTTGCGCTCAGTCTTGTGCTGCTCGCGGCGGGTTTGGCCAGCGCCTATATGAGCCTCGACCTCCTTCCGACAAGCATCGGAGTGCTGTACGCGCTGTCGGGGGCCGTCGCGGGCTCGATCGCCGTCCTGACCTTTGCGCTCGGCGTCGCCATCCGGCGCATCGACGCGCTGGCTGCGCTTGTCCGGCGGCTTGAGGCGCAGCCGGCCGCGGCTTCGCCGCAGGGCGAAGTCGCCCACATCGAGCCGACTTTCGCCGGCGACATCTCGGAGGCGACGGCGGAGCACGTGCGATGCCGATGCCGATGCCCTTGCCGACGCAATCGTTGAGCCGCCTGCGCTCGCTGAGGAAGCCGAAGCGCCGATCAATGAGAATCGCGCCGGTCACCTGCCGACATTCGGCGCGACCGAGCCTGTTGCCGAGGCGCCAGCGGCCCTCGTCGGCCGCTATACGTCGGGCGGGGCCAACTACATGATCTTCAGCGACGGTTCGATCGAAGCGGAGACCACGGACGGAACGTTCAAGTTCACCTCAATGGGGGAATTCAAGCGCTTCATCGCCGATCGCCGCGAAGAGAAGGCCTGACGGGAGCTGGCTCGCGGGCGTAAAAGTCCAGCGTAGCAGCGGCGTAAGAGCCGCTTGGCGCTCGCCGGCGGGCGAGTTTATCCCCCGCTCGCGCCGCCCACGGCCATATCGGGCTGCAAAGGCGCAACCGGCGCCAAGGCGTCGGCGTCCAGCGTGTAGAGCTCCTGGGGCTTGCCGACCCCGCGCAGGGCGAAGCGGCCGACGGTGGCGAAGCGTCGGCGCTCCTCACCGACCGAGGCGGCGAAGGACGAGGAGATGAGAATCGGCTGGTCGACCGAGCGGCACATGGCGGCGATGCGCGCAACCTCGTTGACGGCCGGCCCGACGACGGTGAAGTCCAGCCGCTCCTTGCTGCCGATGTTGCCGTAGAAGACGACGCCGAGATGGAGGCCGAGATACATCTCGGTCGTCGGCAGGTCGTCCGCGCGACGGCGCGCGTTCAGCGCCTCGACGGCGTCCCGCGCCTGCCGAGCAGCCTCGAGGGCGGCGGCGCAAGCGCGCGCCCGATCGTGCGCCGGAAAGATCGCCAGCACGCCGTCGCCGATCAGCTTGAGCACGTCGCCCGAATTGTCGTGGATGGCGGAGACGATGGCGTCGGCGTAATCGTTGAGGAGGGGAATGATCTGCTCGGGCGGCGCGCTGTCGGAAATGCGCGTATAATTGCGCAGGTCGCTGAACCACAGCACCGTCTTGATCCGCTCGGCAACGCCGCGCTCGATCCGGCCTTGCAGCACCCGCCGACCGGCGTCCCGCCCGAGATAGGTCTCGACCAGCGTTTCGGCGATGCGGGCGAGCGAGGCGGACTTGATCGCGAGCCCGAGAAACGGCGTCAGGCGCTTGAGCGCGGCGATCTCGTCATCGGTGAAACCCTCCGCCCGGTCGGTCATCCATGACGAGTAGAAGCAATCCATTTCGCCGATCACGCCATCGGCCGCGAAGCGGTTGAGGATGGCGACGAAATCGGTGATCGACGCGGCGCGCAACTCGGAGAACATCGGGAACTCGACTTCCCCCTCGGCGGCGATACGACGGCGCATCATCAATTCGCCATCCGCCAGCATGCGGAAAAACGGGCTCGATCGCCAACGCTCGGCCGCTTCCCCGTCCGTGCTCCGTCCGTACTCGGAAATCGTCGCCTCCGGCTTCTCCCGCTCCCAGCGGAAGGCGCGCCCCTCGTAAACGGGATGGAGCGTGTCGATGAACACAATGGAACGCGCCAGAGGCAGCCCTCCGGCCACCGCACGCTGGCAGAAACCCTCAACGAGGGCGGTTTCCGTCCGTCCTTCGAGCCCGACCTTCGCGAGCCAGCTCGAGAGCTTTGCAATCTCCGCTTCTGTCATGGACCGATGATACCGCACCCTCTCTCTTCAACCAAATCGGCATCGGGGCCCTGATTTGGCTAGACTGGATGTCGATTGCTGCTACCAAGTGGAAAGGCAAGATCGCAGGCCAAGCACGGGAGGGTAGCGCGTGAGCAAGATCGCTCTCGTCGGATTGGGCCTCGTCGGCCGCGCCTGGGCGATCAGTTTCGCCCGCGCGGGATACGACGTCGCGCTCTGGGACGAGCGACCCCAGGCGATCGACGAGGCGCTGACCTTCGCCAACAAGTTCCTGCCCGAACTCGATACGCACGGCCTGCTGGACGGCGAAGCTGCGCTCTATGTCCGCGCGCGCATGCGCCGGGCGGCGTCGCTCGCGGACGCGGTCGAAAATGCGATTCACGTTCAGGAGAGCGCGCCAGAAGATGTCGAGGCAAAGCGCCGGATCTTCGCCGACCTCGATCGCCTCGCCGACCGCGACACGGTGCTTGCGAGTTCGACTTCGGCGATCCTGCCGTCTCGGTTCACCGAGACGCTGAACGGCCGCGGGCGCTGCCTCGTCGCCCATCCGATCAATCCGCCCTATCTCATTCCCGCCGTCGAGATCGTCCCTTCGCCGTGGACCGACGAAAGCGTCGTCGAGCGCACCGCATCTCTGTTCCGCTCGGCCAGACATGCGCCCATCGTGATGAAGCGCGAGCTCGACGGCTTTGTCGTCAACCGCCTGCAGGGCGCGCTGCTCGAGGAGGCGTTCCGGCTTGTCGCCGAAGGGTGGGCGGGCGTCGAGGACGTCGACGTCGCGGTGCGCGAGGGGCTGGCGCTCCGCTGGTCCTTCATGGGGCCGTTCGAGACGATCGATCTCAACGCCCCGGGCGGCGTCCGCGATTACGCCGAGCGCTACGAGCCGATCTACAAGCGGATCTTTTCGCCGATGCCGCTGCGTCCCGACTGGACGGGACCGGCGATGGAGCGGATCGAGGCGGAGCGCCGGGAGCGCCTTCCCGCCGACCAACTGGGGGACCGGCAGGCCTGGCGCGATCGGCGCCTCATGGCCCTCGCCGCCCATAAGCGGCGGGCAGCGCAGGAGATAGGGGAGTAGGGCGACGGGGCTCGCAGCGGCAGCTGACGCCAGGACGACAGTGGACAGGTCAATCTGACGATGGTCAGGCGGCGGAAACCAACTCTCATTGCTGGCGGCTTGCTCGCGCTGGCGTTGGTCAGCGGCGCGGTTGCAGGCCCGTATGAAGACGGCCAAGCCGCATCGAAGCGCGGCGACTATGCGGAGGCGGTGCGGCTATGGCGTCCCCTGGCCGAGCAGGGTGACGCCAAGGCGCAATTCTGGCTCGGCGTGATGTACTTCAATGGGCAAGGCCTGCCGCAGGGCTTCGATCAGGCCGCGACCTGGTTTCGAAAGGCCGCCGACCAAGGGTATGCGGCGGCGCAGAATGGCCTCGGCACAGTCTTCGCCCTCGGGCGCGGCGCCCCGAAGGATCTCCAACAGGCCGCCGCTTGGCGGCGCAAGGCCGCCGAGCAGGGAAACGCGTCCGCGCAATACGCTCTGGCGACCATGTACCACAGCGGCCAGGGCGTGCCGCAGGACGACACGCAGGCCGCGGCGTGGTTTCGCAAGTCTGCCGACCAGGGAAATGCGCCTGCGCAATTTGGCTCGGGGACCCTGTACCACAGCGGCGCCGGCGTGCCGCAGGACGACGCGCAGGCCGTGGCGTGGTATCGCAAGTCCGCTGAACAAGGATATGCGCCGGCGCAGACCAATCTTGGATCAGCGTACAACTACGGTCTTGGCGTGCCGGAAGATGACGCTGAGGCCCTGGTCTGGTACCGCAAGGCTGCCGACCAGGGCTTGGCTGACGCCCAGTTCCATATCGGCGCGATGTACGAGGGCGGCTCGGGCGTGCCGCAGGATGACGCGCAGGCGGTCGCTTGGTACCGAAAGGCGGCCGACCAGGGAAACGCGCTGGCCCAGAACAATCTCGGCGCGCTGTACGCCAACGGCCGGGGCGTGCCGAGGGACTATGCGCAGGCCGCTGCATCGTTCCGCAAGGCCGCCGAACAGGGGCTCGCCCCAGCGCAGTTTGCTCTCGGCGAGATGTACGACGACGGCCAGGGCGTGCCTCAGGACGCCGCGCTGGCGATGGCCTTGTATCGCAAAGCCGCTGAACAGGGCTCGGCGCCGGCGCAGTTTAGTCTGGGCGTGATATACCAGGACGGCCAAGGCGTGCAGCGGGACGACGTTGAGGCTGCAGGCTGGTTCCGCAAGGCGGCTGATCACGGCCTGGCGGCTGCGCAGAACAAGCTCGGCGCGATGTACGCCGACGGCAAGGGCGTGCCAAAGGACGAGTCACAGGCCATCGGATGGCGCCGCAAGGCTGCCGAACAGGGATACGCCCCCGCGCAGAACGACCTCGGCGCTGCTTACTTCGAAGGCCGGGGCGCGCCGCAGGACTATGCGGAGGCCGTCAGATGGTTCCGGAAGGCCGCCGACCAGGGATTTTTGCGGGCGCAAAGCAACCTTGGCCTCGCATATAAGAACGGCAAGGGCGTGCCGGCGGACCGGGAGCAGGCTGCCGCCTGGTTTCGCAGGGCAGCCGAGGCGGGAGACGCCGTCGCAGAGAACAACCTCGGCATGTCCTACGACTACGGTCAGGGCGTGCCGAAGGACGTCAATCAGGCCGTCGCGTGGTACCGCAAGGCCGCCGCCCAGGGAGAGGCAGACGCTGAGAACAATCTCGGCCTGATGTACCTTGACGGTCGAGGCGTGCAGCAGGACTTCGCGCAGGCAAACGCTTGGCTTCGCAAGGCGGCCGAACAAGGCGAGGCCGAGGCGCAGAGAAATCTCGGAACGATGTATGCGCGCGGACAGGGCGGGGCTCGAGACCCAGTCGAAGCCTACATGTGGTATTCGCTGGCGGCCGGCCGTGTCCAGGACGTCGAGGCGCGGCAGGCGCTCGCCGGCGAGCTCGATCTCCTGGCCGCCATGATGACGCGCGCACAGCTCGATGAGGCGCGCCGGAGCGTCAGCGCATGGCGCGGAAGGGCCAGCGCCTGGAGCGAGCCTTAAGCCTTTTGCACGGACAGTCCGAGGGAGCAAAGCGAGCGCTAGATGACCGGGTCCACCCTTTTCGATCTTTCCGGCAAGACCGCCCTGGTCACCGGCTCCTCCGGCGGCCTCGGTTTCGGCATGGCGCTGGGCCTCGCCGAAGCCGGCGCCGCGATCGTGTTGAACGGACGCGACCAGGAGAAGCTCTCGGCTGCGGCGAAGTCCTTCGAGCGCGCCGGTCATCGGGTCAGCGCGCGGGCTTTCGACGTCGTGGACGACGCGGCGGTTCGCGCCGCCTTCGCAAGCTTCGACGCCGAGGGCGTCGCCATCGACATCCTGGTCAACAACGCCGGCAACCAGTTGCGCAAGCCGATGGTCGACATAACGAGCGACGAGTGGCGGGGCGTCGTCGACACGCATCTGACCGCGGCCTTCCAGGTCGGCCGCGAGGCGGCGCGGCGCATGATCGCGCGCGGCCGCGGCGGCAAGATCATCAACATCGGCTCGCTCGCCAGCGAAATCGCCCGCGCGACGATCGCGCCCTATACGGCGGCCAAGGGGGGCATCAAGATGCTGACCCGCTCGATGGCGGCGGAGTGGGCGAAGCACGACATTCAGGCCAACGCGATCGGACCGGGATACATCGCCAGCGACATGACGAAGCCCCTGATGGCCGATCCGAAGTTCGACGCCTGGGTCAAGGGCCGCACGCCCTCCGGCCGTTGGGGCGAGCCGGAGGATCTCGTCGGCGTGATCGTCTTCCTCGCCTCGGCCGCATCAAACTACGTGAACGGGCAGATCGTCTATGTCGATGGCGGCCTGCTCGCGGTCATGTAGCGGCGAGCCGGCGATGGCAGGAGACGCGCTTGCATTGATCGCCGTCGACTGGGGTTCGTCGAGCTTTCGCGCCTATCTGATGTCGGGCGACGGCGCCGTTCTCGGCGAGATCGCTTCCGCCGACGGGGTCTCGGCCGTCGCGCGGGACGCCTTTCCTTCGACGCTGAAGCGCCTCGTCGGCGGCTGGATGGAGGGGCATCCCGATCTTCCCATCATCGCCTCGGGCATGGTCGGCAGCCGGCATGGCTGGCGTGAGGCGCCCTACGTCAAATGCCCCGCCGATCCGAGGGACATCGCCGCCGGCCTCGTCACTGTCGACGCCGGCGGGCGGCGGGTCCATCTCGTGCCCGGCCTTTCGACCGAAGACAAGGCCGGAGAGCCCGATGTGCTTCGCGGCGAAGAGGTTGAAATCCTCGGGATCGCCGAGCTCGGCGGGCGCCTCGTCGTCCTGCCGGGCTCGCATTCGAAATGGGCGGTCGTCGAGCGCGGCCGCGTGCTCGGCTTTAAGACCTTCGTGACGGGCGAACTGTTCTCGGCGATCAAGGACCACACGATCGCCGGCGCCTTCGCCCGCGCCGCCCCGCCGAGAGAGCCGGGAAAAGCGTTTGCGCATGGCGTTTCGCGGGGAGCGGCCGCCTCGCGTGGGGAGTCGAACGGCGGACTTCTCGGCGCGCTGTTCGGCGTGCGCAGCCTGCCGCTGATGGGCAGGCTCGCCGAGGACGAGGCGGGCGACTATCTGTCCGGGATCCTCATTGGGGCCGAGATCGCCGAGGCGCGCCGCCTCTTTCTAGACGAGGCGCCGCAACTGGCCGGCGCCGGGCCGCTCGTCGCGCGCTACCTCGCGGCGTTCCGAGCGCTCGGCCTCGCCGCCAGCCCTGCTCCGCCGCGCGCCGCGGCGCGAGGGCTCCTTGTTGTGGCGCGCCAGGCAGGACTCGTCTGATGCTCAGTCTCGCTCCGACCCTGCTCGTCGCCATCCTGCGCGGCGTGAAGCCCGAGGAGGCGGAGACGATCGCCTCCGTTGTCGTCGAGGCGGGTTTCGGCGCCGTCGAAGTGCCGCTCAATTCGCCGGACCCGCTGACCAGCATCGAGACGATCGCACGAAAATGGGGCGACAGGATTGTTGTCGGCGCCGGGACGGTGCTCGCGCCCGAAGCGGTCGACCGCGCGAGCGGCGCCGGCGCCAGGCTGATCGTCGCGCCCAACGCCGACGACTATGTGATCGAGCGGGCTGTCAAGCTCGGCCTCGCGGTCCTGCCCGGGGTCGCGACGCCGACGGAAGCCTTTCGGGCGCTGGAACTCGGCGCGTCTGGACTGAAACTCTTTCCGGCCGAAGCGATGCCGCCGGAGATCGTGAAGGCGTGGCGCTCGGTGCTGCCGAAGGAGATTCAGCTCTTCCCGGTCGGCGGGATCACGCCGGAGCGCATCTCCCCCTACCGCAGAGCCGGCGCCGACGGTTTTGGCGTCGGCGGAGCGCTATACAAGCCCGGCGCGAGCGCCGCTGAAGTCGAGCGGGCGGCGAGGGCCTTCGTCGCCGCGTGGCGCGCCGCCGGGGAAGCTGCGCCTGGAGGCGGAGGCGCGCGCGTGTCATCGTCCCCATGAGCGCCGAACCGATTCGGCGAAGGCAAAGGCGGCCGGGAGGAAACAATGGACATCGTCGTGCCGTCGAACGACCCTGCGGTCCGGGTGATGGCCGTCTCGGCCGGCGAAACCTGGTCCTTTTCGGCGTCGGGCCGGTGGACGAACGGCTGGTGGATCAGCGGTCCCCACGGCTACCGCAACTTTCTCGCCGACGCGCTCGAGATCGAGCCGCGCGCCCCTGGACAGCCGTGGCTTCGCCTCATGGGAAAGATCGAGGGCGAACCCGGCTCCGTCTTTCCGATCGGCGCCGGCTGTACGCGCACGTTCGAACGAACGGGTGAACTTGTTGTGTTCGCCAATGACCGGGCAGGCGGCTATGGGAACAACCGGGGCGCCGTGACGCTCAGCGCGGTTCCGGGCGGCATCGCCCCCGCGCCGAGCGCCGACGGCGGCTTTGTCGGCCTCTGGCGCGAATTCGTCGACGTGTTCAGCCGCACCGCGGGCATTCCGGTCATCGCCGCCCTCACGCTCGGCGTATCCTTCATCCTGGTATTCATGGAGCAGGGACGCGACCTCATCCGCGGCATCGGCGAGGACAATTTCCTCCAGTTCCCCTCGTGGTTGCTGCAGATCGCCTTCGCCCTCGGGCTCCTGTTCCTCGCCCTGCAGGCCTGGAGCTGGTCGCGGATCATCGTCACCTCGAACTACGGTCCCGACCGCAAGCTCTGGCGGCCGAGATGGTTCCTCGAGTGGGCGCCCCGCCTCCTTGGCGTCATGCCAATCGTGGCCGTGGCGATCGCTCTCGCGTCGAATGCCGCCAGCAACACCTGGTTCGTCGGCGCCCTCATTGCGCTGGGCATCGCTTTTTTCTTCCTCGCCATCTGGCGTCAGGACATCCGCGCCCGGCTGGTGCGGCGCGGCGCGGGCGCGCGAATGCGCGATTTTCAGCGGCGCTGGGTCATCGGCAGCCTCGCCGGCGCGGCGGTCGCAATGGTGCTGGCGACGATCTTTCCGGTCCACTTCGGCGTCTGGCTCGGCGCGCCGGCTGTCGTCTTCTTCGGCCTCGGCTTCATCATTCCGGTCATCGTCGTGGCGATCCAGCTGGGAACGAGCCTGCGGATTCCTGTCGTCGGCGCGCTGCTCGTCTGGGCGGTCATCCTCGGTCTCTGGGTCGACAACCACGCCGTCGGGCGGCGCGCCTTCGCCGTCGCGGCGACGGGTCCGATCGACCGATTGAGCTTGAAACAGGCCTATGAGCTCTGGAGGTCGGCGCAGCCCGGCGGCCCGGATGCGAAGAAGGCGATGGTCCTCGTCGCCGTGCAGGGGGGCGCCTCGCGCGCGGGGTACTGGACCGCGGCGGCGCTGGCGCAAATGCGTGAAGCCGCGGCGGCGAAAGGCGTCGACTTCGACAGGCATCTCTTCGCCATCAGCTCGGTCTCCGGCGGGAGCGTGGGCGCGGTTGGCTATGCGGCGATGCTGCGATCGGCCACGGATGCGAAAGAGTTCAAGCTGAAGCTCCTGCGCTTCGCCGGCGACAACGCGCTGGGGCCGGCGGTGACCGGCATGCTCTATCCCGACCTCCTGCAACGTTTTCTGCCGGTCGCTTTCCTGCCGGACCGCGCGGAGACGCTGGAGCGCTCCTGGGAGGACGCCTGGGCCTCGAGCGGCGCCTCGAATGCGTCAGCCCTGCGCGAACCATTCCTCAATCTCGCGCCGAGGCCCGGCGAGCCGTGGCGGACGCTCCTCATCGTGCAGGGCGCGAGCGAGGACAACGGCCGCCGGGTGCTGACGAGCGGCGTCAAGTTCGCTTGCGACGAGGTCGACGCCGACGATTTCCTGGAGAGCGAGGGGCACGACGTCGCCGCTTCGACCGCCATCCTGAACGGCGCGCGTTTTCCCCTGATCAGCCCGGGCGGGACATTCGCGGACCGCCGCTGCGCCACGACCGGAAACGTCACGGGGCCCGTCAAGGACCACATCCTCGACGGCGGTTATTTCGACAACGCCGGGGCGGAAACCCTGCGCGAGATGGTGCGCGCCATCCGCGCGATGCGCGCCGAGGCGAAGGAGACGGACCCGCTCGACTTCGTGTTCGTCCTCATCGGCTATCGCGACGCAAACATCTCGAAGCCGACGCCGGCGCTGGCGGTAAACGACATCTCCGCGCCGCTCTTCGGCCTCGTCGCCAGCATGTCCGCGCACGAGACGCATCTGGCGCGCGAGATGAAGCTCGTCGGCCAGTCGAAGCTGGAAGCGGCCGACCCCTATACCTCGAGGATAGGCGGCGGAGGCTTCGACTACGCCGCCCTCGTTCTCTGCAAGGGGCAGATCGACAAAGGCGGCCGGCTCACGGACTACGAGCCGCCGCTGGACTGGACGCTCTCCGGCGAAGCCAAGCGGTACATCGAAAATGCGCTCATAGCGGGGACGCACGCGTGCGAGGCGGACGCCAATGTCGCGACGATCGGCGAGATCGTCGACCGGCTCCGGCAGTGAGACGCGGAGCGGCTGGAGGGGACGAAGCGTTGCCCGGAGGGCGTGCAGCGGAAACCCTGCTTAGACCCAGCCCCCTCACATCCCGAACAGACGCTCCGCGTTGCCGTACGCTATCCTCTCCCTGTCGGCGTTGCTGACCGGCAGCCGGTCGAGAAAGGCGCGGCCGTCCGCCATCGACTGGTAGGGATGGTCGGTCGAAAACATGATGCGGTCGACGCCGACCTCGAGCATCAGATCGAGAAATGTCGGCAGGAAGTTGAAACCCGAGAAGGTGTAGTGAACATTCTCCCTCAGGTAGGCGCTGACCGGCTTCTTGAGCCCGGTCATCTTCGGCGCCATGACGTCGACCCGCTGGAGCATGAACGGCAGCGATTCGCCCATGTGCCCGACGACGATCTGCAAGCGGGGATGCGCGTCGAAGACGCCGCCGAGAATCATCCTGAGCACATGCAGCGCGGTCTCGATGTGCCATCCCCATCCCGCGATCGCGATCATCTGACTGACCGCCGGCGACAGCCCGCCGTACCAGGCGTCGACCACGGGCTGAGGCGAGCGGGTCGGGTGGACGTAGATCGGATAGTTGAGCGCCTCGGCCCGCGCCAGAACGGGCCAGAAGAAACGGTCGTCGAGATAGCGGCCCCGGTGATGGCCGTTGATCATCACGCCTTTGAAGCCGCGATCCTGCGCCACGCGGTCGAGCTCGGCGACCGCGGCAGACGGATCGCCGACCGGCAGCGCGGCAAGACCGAAGAACCGGGTCGGATGACGCCGGACGGCTTCAGCCAGCGCGTCGTTCGTGTCGCGCGCGAAGCGCCGGGCGTCCTCGACATCCAGTTGCTCGACGCCGGGCGCCGTCAGCGACAGCGCCTGAACGTCGACGCCTGCGGCGTCCATCGCGACCACGCGCGCGTCGCCGATGTCGAGCAGCTCATCGATGAAGTCTTGCCGGCATGTGCTCTTCGAGCGCGCTGGCCGCCCCGCGGAGAAAGTCGGACGTCGCAAAATGCTCCTCGAGAGCGATGGTGCGCATGGGACAGGCTCCTTCGGAACGAAATCGCGGCGCCAAAAAAAACAGGAGGGCGGCGCGCCATGAAGGGCTGGTCTCCGCCGCAATAGCCGGGCCGCGTCTGCGGGGCGGGCGGTCCGCGCGGTGGCCTCGACGCTTCCGCCCAGGCCCGCGCCCCGCCCGCGCCCGCGACTATTTTGTCCCTACTTCTTCTTCTGCCCCTTCACGTAGGCGATGTATCCCTCGACGTCTTTCGCCGGCTCGGCGTAGGCGTCGCCAAGCGCGCTCTTTACCGCGGACCAGTAGGTCCCGAGCCAACCGGGGATCGGGTAGTCGACGGCATGCAGGAATTCGAGGCTGCACGCGAATCGGATGTCGGCGATCGAGACGTGGTCGCCGCCGATGAAGGTCTTTCCGTGCAGATAGAAATTTCGGAACACGTCCAGCGTCTGGCCGACCGCCTCGGCTGCCGCCTTCTGCGCCTTGTCCTTCGCCGCCGGGTCGGCGTCGCTGGCGCCGACCTCGCCCGCATATTGCGGGAAGCCGAGAGCTCCATAGGTCGCGCGCGTGATATAGGGGTAGAGCGTGCCGACGATATAGAACATGGCGCTGTCCACCATCGCGCGCTTCTCGGGGTCGGTCGGATAGAACCGGTCAAGGTGATGCTTGTTGCAGAGATACTGCATGATGGCGCAGCTCTCCCAAACGACGCCCTTCGGCAGATGCGGCGCCTCCATCATCGGCGTCAGATGCGCAGGGTTTTTCGCGAGAAACTCATCCGTCCGCGTCTTGCCGTAGACGTCGTCTTCGGTGAAGTCGAGCTTGGCCGCGCGCACGAAAACGCGCGCGGTCATATTGTTCACGCTGGGCTTGATGACATGCAGTTTGATCCCGGACATTGGGGCCTCCTCCTATTTGCTTTCGATGAGTTCGGGCGCGTGGCTGCGCCGGTAAGGATCCTTCGGCGACCGGTCCGCCGACAGGCTCTTGGTCGACGCCTTGACCAGGCTTTCTATGGCGTCGGCGAGATGGAGCTCGTTGATCGCGCGGTCGCCGCGGGCGACGCGCAGGTTATGCGCGGCGAAGAGCACGTCGGCGCGGGTGAAGCCCTCGGGCGCATCGAACTTCCAGCATGAGAGTTCGATCAGGAGGCCGAGCGGGTCCTCGAAGTAGATGGCGTCGAAGATCATCCGGTCGCGCACGCCGGTGTTCGGGATGCCGCGCGTAGCCAGTCGCTCGACCGCCTGCATGAAGACGGCGCGCGAGACGTTGAAGGCCATGTGATGCACGCAGCCCGTGTCGGTCGGCGTGCGACGCTGCACGGGCTTGCGATCCTCGCGGGTGAAGATGGTGATGAGGCGTCCGTCGCCGGGATCGAAGTAGATGTGGCTCTCGCCGGCATTGTCGAGATTGGGTTGCTCGAAAATGAAAGGCATGCCGAGCACGCCCTCCCAGAAGTCGATGGAAGTCTGCCGATCGGCGCCGACCAGAGTGATGTGGTGCAAACCCTGCGTCTGGAGCTTTTGCATAGGTCTCCTCCTCATGGCTTTTCGACGAGTTTGGACTTGTATTCGCTGCGCGGCAAGCTTCCCGCGGGCGCGAGCTCGATCTCCGTGGCGACCAGAAGCTTGTCGCGCAGGCGAGCGCGGATGCGCTCCGCCAGTCCTTCGAGTTCGGCCCCCTGCGTGACCTCGACGCGGACCGGCAGCGGCGGCTCCTGTCTCACGCCCTTGTCGCGCGGACGGATCATGACGATTCCGGCGACGGCGGGGGCGAATTCGTTGACGACCTCGCGGACCGCCGAGGGAAAGACATTGACACCCCGCACGATCAGCATGTCGTCGGTGCGGCCGATGCAGCGCACCCGTGGGCTGGTGCGCCCGCAGGCGCAACGGCGAACGGTCATCCGAACGTGATCGCGGGTGCGGAAGCGCAAGAGCGGAGCAGAGCGATTGACGAGATGGGTGAGCACGAGTTCGCCTTCCGCCCCGTCGACGATCGGCTTCTCCGCCTCCGTCGCCGGGTCGATCAGCTCGAAATGGACGAAGCCGCGGCCGCTGAAGTGCATCCCGGCCTTTGCTTCGCACTCGCCCCAAAGGGAGACGGAAATGTCGCCGATGCCCATCGCCTCGGTGACGCTCGCGCCCCAGGCCTCTTCGAGCTTGGCGCGCATCGCCGGCTCGCCGCCGCCCGGCTCTCCCGCCACCATGACCCGCTTCACGCTCGAGTTGACGAGATCCATGCCGCGCTGACGCGCCCATTCCGCGAGATGGAAAGCGTAGGACGGGGTCATCACGACGACCGTCGGCTTCAGGAGATCGACCGCCGCCATCAGCCGCTCGGTGTTGCCGGAGCCGACCGGGATGTGACAAAGGCCGAGGCGGTCGAAAGCCGCAAGCGCGGCGCCGGCGACGAAGGGGCCGGCGTTGTAGGTGGAGACGATGCGCTCGCCGCGCGTGATCCCTGATGCCGCATAAGTCCGCGCTGAGGTTCGCACCCAGACGTCGAGGTCCGCGGCGACGAGCGGGATGTAGCTCGGCGTCCCGGTCGTGCCGCTCGTCGAATAGATGCGGGCGACGTCTTCGAGGCGCGCGGTCAAGTGCGCGCCGATCGGCTCATCAGGGGTTCGCGTGGCGCGAAGCTCGTCCTTCTCCGTCATCGGCAGCGCGGCGATCGCCTTGAGGCCGCCGACCGCGCCGTGCTTCGCGAAGCCCGCGCGCTCGAGCTTGCCGCGATAGAAGCGCGAATGCTCGAACAGATATTCGATCTGCTTCAGATAAAGCGGCGCGTCCAGCCGCGCCTGCTCCTCCCAGGGCGCCTGCTCGATCTCCGGATCGACCATCGGCATCAGCCGGCTCCCGAATCGGCGACATGGGCGATCGCCTCCTCGCCCTTCGAGGCGAGCAGGAAGCCGATCGGCGTTTCCTGCTCCTCGATGAGATGGGCGATGAGCCCGGCCGTACGCGCCAGGATCGGAACGGCCCGGATGAGGGCCGGCGGGACGTCGGCGTCGCTGAGCGTGGCCGCGATCGCCATCGAGACGTTCATCGGCAGCGGCTTTTTCCATGCTTCCGCCGCCGCCTTGGTCAGCGCGACCGCCGCCTCCACCGAACGGCCGGCGACGCCGCGCTCGCGCGCCAGCGCGATCATCCGCTCGGCGCGCGGATCGACGGGTTTATGCAGCGGATGGCCGTAGCCGGGCAACGGCCGGCGGGCCTCGCGATGCTCGCGCGCCACAGCAAGCGCCGCCTCGTCGAGCGAACCGGCCACGGGAACGCGCGCCAGCACATCGTCGATCAGCGCCCGGCACAGATCGGCCGCGCCGAGGATCACCGTGCCGCAGCCCAGCACCCCCGCCGCAACCGCGCCCTGCAGCGCGGCGGGATCGGCGGCGTAGGTCATCCGCGCCGCCTGGACCGACGGCGTCAGGCCATGTTCGGCGATGGCGATCAGCGCGAGATCGAGGAAGAAGCGCTGGTCCTCGCTCGGCATGCGGCCGGTCGCGGCGAGGAAGAAGAATTCGGTGAACGTCGCGCCGCCCATGAGATCACGAGCGAGGTCGCGGCCGCGGACCGACACCTTGTCCGGGGAAGCCGCGGCGATCGCCGTCCTGGCCGCTCCCGGCTTGCCGATCAGCATGCCTCTCCTCCCGACGGCTGCGCGCCTTCACGCGGCGCGCGAATTGGTGTAGGACGATTGTAGGACAATATCAGAGGGAGCCGGCGTGTCAAATGGCGCGGCGGGAACTCGCGATGGGGGCCGGGACCATGGACGGCGCGGTCGATCAGGCCGAGGGGCTCGCAGCCTCCGGACCGCCCGCGCACGGCGCGACCGTCGCCTTCATTGTCGAGCGGCTGCGTGAGGACATTCTGTCCGGCGGCCTCGCGCCAGGCTCACGCCTCGTCGAATGTGATTTGACCGCCCGTTTCCGAGTGAGCCGCGGTCCGGTGCGCGAAGCTTTGCGCCGTCTCGCCGCCGAGGGGCTGATCGAGCACTGGCCGCATCGCGGCGCGCTGGTCCGGCGTCTGTCGGCGCGCGCCATCCGCGAGCTCTTCCAGATTCGCGTCGAGATCGAGCAGCTCGCCGCGCGTCTGGCCGCCGAGTCCGACGATGCCGAAGCCCGCGCCCGTTTCGCCCAGGCGATCGGCCCGATCTTCGCCGACGGCGCGCGCCGCGGACTGGATTACCTTGCCGAGAACGCGGCGTTCCACGCGGCGGTGATGTCTCTCTCGGGAAATCTTCAGCTGAACGATCTCGCCATGCGTCTGCAGCTGCCGCTTATCATGGCGCAGGTCGGCGACATTCTCACTCCTGAGGTGCTCAAGGCGTCGGTCCGCGAGCATCGCGCGATCGCCAGGGCCATTCTCGGTCGCGATCCGGCAGCCGCGGGCGCGCTGATGCGCGCCCACCTCGAACGCGCCGCCGCGCTGGCGCTGGCGCGGCGGACTGCCGACGCCATCGATAAGAACATTCCGGCTGGCTAACCTTCCGCGAGTGTCGGCTCGCGCATGTCGCGGCGTGAGGCTGTCAAATGGAAGCGGTTGCGGAAGCGTTTCGGCGTGTTAGGCTAACGCGCCGGACGGCTGAGGCGACCGCAACTGCGGCGACCGGAAAAAGAAGCGCGCTGATAGAGCTCGGGAGGCGACGTGCACGCGATTGCCGACGGTGCCGGATGAAGAGCATTTCGGTCGCCGGGCGTTCGGTGATCGCCAGCGCGAGCCAGAATGCTCGGCTCGCGACGCCCTCCTCTGCGAGACGCCAATGAACGCGGCGGTCCGAGACTTTTCCGCTCTGCTCGCGATGCGCGGCGTCGCCAAGCGCTTCGGCGGCGTGCAGGCGCTGCAGGGCGTCGACTTCGACCTTTATCCGGGCGAAATCCATGCGCTGCTCGGCGAGAACGGCGCCGGCAAATCGACGCTGATGAACATCCTCTCGGGCGTGATCGAGCCCGACGCCGGGGAGATGCGGATCGACGGCCAGCCCATGCGTTTCGCCGATCCGCGGGCCGCACAGGCTGCCGGCGTCGCCACGATCTTCCAGGAGCTCGACCTCGTCCCGGGGCTCGACGTCACCGCCAACCTGTTCCTCGGCCGCGAGTTGACCCGCGCGGGCGTGCTCGACCGCGCGGCGATGCGGCGCGCGGCGCGGACCCGCCTCGAGACGGTCGGCGTCGAGATCGACGTCGACCAGCCGGTCGGCGAACTGTCGGTCGGTCGCCGGCAGATCGTCGCCATCGCCAAGGCGCTGACCTACGCTTCGCGCATCCTCGTCATGGACGAACCGACTGCGGCGCTCACGGCGGCCGAAGTCGAGCGGCTCTTTACGGTGATGCGGGAGATCGCCGCCCGGGGCGTCGGCATCGTCTACATCTCGCACCGGCTCGAGGAAGTGCCGCGTGTCGCCGGGCGCGTGACGGTGCTGCGCGATGGACAGGTCGCGGGCGTCGCGCCGGCAAATGCGCCGCAGTCGGAGCTCGTGCGCCTGCTCGTCGGCCGGCCGCTGACCGAACTCTACCCGCGCCGGGCCGACAAACCTGGCGCCCCGGTTCTGCGGCTTGAAAGGGCGAGCTTCCGGGCGAAACGGCAGCGCGCCGGATGGCAGGCGCCGGTCGATATCTCGCTCGAAGTCCGCGCCGGCGAGATCGTCGGGCTCGCGGGCATCATGGGGGCAGGCCGCACAGAACTCCTCTCCGCCCTTTACGGCGCGGCCGGTCCGGGCCAGTGGTCCGGCATTGTCGAGATCGAGGGCAAACCCGCGCGTCTCGCCTCGATCCGCGCCGCGCGGGCCGAAGGCGTCGGCTTCGTCACCGACGACCGGCGCGGCAGCGGCCTGATGCTGCGCGACAAGGTCGGGCGCAATCTGGTCATGACCGTTTTACGGAAGATTTCACCCTTCTTCCTGATGTCGCCGGCGCGCGAGGCGGCGCTGGCGCGCGGCGCGATCCATTCGTTCGACGTGCGCCCGGCTTTACCGGGAGTTCCGGTCGGAGCGCTCTCCGGCGGCAATCAGCAGAAGGTGGTGCTCGCCAAGGAGGTGGTGGGCGATCCGCGGCTCCTGCTGCTTGACGAACCAACGCGCGGAGTGGACGTCGGCGCGAAGGGGGAGATCTACGCCCGCATCCGCGCGCTCGCCGGGCAAGGACTCGGCGTGCTGATCGCGTCGAGCGAAATGCCGGAGCTGCTCGGCCTCTGCGACCGGGTCATTGTCCTGCGCCGCGGCCGGTCGGTCGCCGAATTCGCCGGCGGCGCGGACGAGCACGCAGTGCTGGCGGCCGCCGAGACCAACGAGGCTGACACGCATGAATGACGCCGCGCCCGTCCGGGAGTTTTCGGCCGCTCCGCGTCCCGCCTGGCGGCGCATCGATCTCTTCGCCATCGCCGTCCGCTTTCAGAGCGTCATCGGCCTCGTGGTGGTGGCCATCGGCGGCGTCATCTTCTCGCCCCGCAGGCACGGCCTCATCCTGTTCCTCGCGCCCGACAACATGGCCAATATCGTTCGCGCCGTGTCCGAGACGGGCATCATCGCCGTCGGCATGACCTTTGTCATCGTCACCGCCGGTATCGATCTCTCGGTCGGCGCGCTCCTGAGCCTTTCCAGCGTCTTGACCGCGACCATAATGACCACGGCCGGCTGGGGCCTCATCCCGACGGTTCTCTTTGTCGTCGCCTGCGGCGCCGCCTTCGGCGCGGTTCAGGGCGGCATCTCGACCCGCTTCCGCCTCGAACCGTTCATCGTGACCCTCGCCGGTCTGCAGGTCGCGCGCGGCCTCGCGCTGGTGATTTCCGGCAATCAATACATCAACATTTCCTACGGCAATGGCCCGGGCCTCGCGCCGCCGGTCTTCGCCATTCTCGGCGACCGTCTGTTCAACAACACCGTCCCGGTCGCGACGCTCGTCTTCGTCGTTGTCGCCGCCGTCGCCACCTTCATCCTGAATTTCACCCGCTTCGGCCGCTACGTGTTCGCGGTCGGCGGAAACGAGCGGGCGGCGCGGCTCTCCGGCGTGCCGGTGACGCTCGTCAAGATTTCGGTCTACGCCATTACCGGCCTCGTCTCGGCGATCGCCGGCATCGTTCACGCCGGACAATTCAATTTCGGCAGCGCCAACGACGGCACCGGCTACGAGCTGACTGCGATCGCCGCCGTCGTCATCGGCGGCACGAGCCTCTTCGGCGGCTCAGGCTCGATGGTCGGCACGGTCGCCGGCGCAATCATGCTTGGCGCGCTCGCCAACGTCCTGCAGCTCAACAACATCAACGCGGCGCTGCAGTTGCTGGCGACCGGCGCGATCATCGTGCTCGCCGCGGTTCTTCAGTCTCTCGTCCGTCGCCGCGAGGGATTGGGTCGTTAGGCGCGACGCAACAACGAAGGTCGGGGACCGGCGAAGGCCGGCGATACGGCCGAACTCGAAACGATCAGCCAAGGAGCAAGTCATGGTCTCTGCAATCTCGAAGAAGTACCCGGCCTTCGCGCTCGGCGCGGGTGCGCTCGCGCTCGCGGTCGCGACGGCGAACGCGGCGCCGCTCGTCAAGGAATGCGGCAAGGACGGCAAGTTTGTCATCGGCTTCTCGCAGGCCAACAACGCCGAACCCTATCGCCAGCATGTCAACGACGAACTGACGGCGGCGGCGAAGAAAGTGCCGCAATTCACCCTGCAGATTGCCGACGGCGCCGGCAACGTGAACACCCAGACCTCGCAGATGGACAATTTCATCACCCAGAAGGTCGACCTCATTCTCATCTCGCCGTTTGAGGCGGCGCCGCTGACGCCTGTGGTCGCGCGCGCGATGAAGGCGGGCATCCCGGTCATCGAACTCGACCGCAAGACGATTGGCGACCCTGGCAAGGACTATACGGCGTTCATCGGCGGCGACAATTTCAAGATCGCCGAGGAAGCCGGCAAGTACGTCGCAGATAAGCTCCTGCCCCAGGGCGGCGAGGTCGCGGTGCTGGAAGGCCTTCCGAGCTCGACGCCGGCGGTCGAACGGCTCAACGGCTTCAAGGCCGGGGTGAAGGAAAATGCGAAGATCGAAGTCGTCGCCGAGCAGGCGGCCGACTGGCTGCCGGACAAAGCCCAGACCGCTTTCGCCGCGATGCTGCAGGCCCATCCGAACATCCAGGCGGTCTATGCGAGCAACGACATGATGGCCGCCGGCGCGCGGCTCGCGGCCAAGGGCGCCGGCAAGAAGGACGGCGACATCAAGATCCTCGGGACCGACGGCCTGCCGGGACCGGCGGGCGGCATTCGCGCCGTCGCCGAAGGCGAGTGGGCGGCGACCTTCACCTACCCGACCGGAGGGCCTGAGGCGATCGACATGGCGAAGGCGATCCTGCTCGACTGCGCCGAGAGCGTGCCGCCGGTCGTCACCGTCGCAACGACGGCGATAACGCCCGACAACGCCAAGTCGATGATGGGCAAGTAAATATCCTCAGCGAAGCCGGAAGTTTCAGGTCGTGAGCCGCTCGAAGCGGCAGGAGGGGTCGCGCTGGCGCGGCCCCTTGACCTGAACGCGGCATGATCAACGCCAGAGATTCGATTGCTCGAGTTCTCTGATCGTCGCCCCGCTTCGGCGAATGGCGTCTGTTTGCGAATTGCCGTCATCCCATCGGGTCGTCGTCTTCGTACGGCAGCTTTCCTCAAAGCGCTCCCTGGCTGAAGCCGACTGATTTGGCTTTGACCCCACGACGGCAACCAGGCCGTCGGCCTCGCCTTGACGCAACCTCCACGACTGATACGACCGGGCCGATGTCGCTGCCCACGCCGCCGGCCCTTCTCGTCGACCGCCTCGCCAAGACCTTCGGCGGCCTCAAGGCAGTGGACGACGTGTCGTTCCGTGTTTCCCAGGGCGAGATCGTAGGGCTCCTGGGCCCGAACGGCGCCGGCAAGACGACGACGATCAACATGATCCTTGGCGTTCTCGAGCCCACGTCCGGGCGGATCGAGATTTGGGGCGTCGACCTCCGCCGCGCCCGCAGCGCGGCGCTGGCGGAGACGAATTTCGCCGCCGTTTACGCACCGCTTCCGGGCAATCTGACGGTCGAGCAAAACCTTCGCGTCTTCGGCATGATCTACGAGGTCGCCAATCTCTCCGAGCGGATCGAGGAGCTCTTGAAAACCTACGACCTCGTCAGGTATCGCCGGACCAAGGCGGGAGTGCTTTCGTCCGGCGAACAGACGCGGCTCGGCCTCGCCAAGGCGATGCTGAACCGCCCGCGACTCCTGCTGCTCGACGAGCCGACGGCTTCGATCGATCCTTCCGCCGCGCGCGACATCCGCGCCGGCATCGCCGATATGGTCGAAGGCGGCCATTGCGGGGTCCTCTGGACCAGCCACAACATGGTCGAGGTCGAGGCGGTGTGCGACCGGGTGCTCTTCCTCTCGCATGGGCGAATCGTGCTCGAAGGCGATCCGAAGACGCTTCCTGACGAGCATGGCGTCGCCAGCCTGGACGATCTTTTCGTGTCGGTGGCGCAGGAAGCGCTTCGACAGGGCGCGCTGCCGTGAGCCGGACGCGAATCGAGGCGGTGGTCCTCAGGATTTTCTACCTCTATCGCGGCAGTCCGCAGCGCGTCTTTCCCATCTTCGTCTGGGTCGCGGTCGACATCCTGCTCTGGGGCTTTCTCACCCGCTACCTCAACTCGGTGTCGCGCGCGGACCTCAATTTCGTTCCGGCGCTGCTAGGCGCGGTCCTCTTGTGGGACTTTCTCACCCGCGTCATGCAGGGCGTGACCATGGCCTTCTTCGAGGACGTCTGGACGCGGAACTTTCTCAATTTCTTCGCCACGCCCCTGCGGACCTCCGAATATCTCGCAGGACTGATCGTCACCGCCATCGCCACAAGCGCTCTGAGCCTCGTCGCCATGGTCGCCTTCGCCCGTCTCGCCTTCGGCCTGTCGTTCTTCGCATACGGACTCGTGCTTGCGCCGTTTCTGGCGGTCCTGTTTCTGACCGGCATTGCGCTCGGCGTCGCCGCGGCCGCGCTCGTCCTGCGCCTCGGTCCCGCCTCGGAGTGGCTGATCTGGCCGATCCCGATGATCGTTTCGCCTTTCGCCGGCGTCTTCTATCCGGTTACGGTTCTCCCCGGATGGATGCAGGCGATCGCTTATGCCTTGCCGCCCTCCTACGTCTTCGAGGGCATGCGCGCGGTCGTCGCAGGCCAGCCGGCGCCATGGGATCGTCTGGCGCTCGGCGGGGCGCTGGCCGCGATTTATCTCGTTCTCGCCTGCCTCTTCTTCCTCGCCGTCTACCGGATCGCGATCCGCACCGGGCTCGTCGCCCGCTACAGCGCCGAGACAGCGAGCTGACGTGGCCTATGGAGATATAATACTATATTAAAATGTTATTTGCCTCTGTCAAACTGATAAAGTGACAAAGTGATAAATACGCCGGCCAGCCAGCTGGTATCCAACCACATCAACAAGACCGGCTTTGCGGGATTCATCTCCGCTCCACACCCAGGATCGCCGCGAGCTTGCGGGCTTCCGTCATTCCTCCGGCGCCTCCGTCTTGCCGCATGCCGTCGAAACTGCGCTCGATCTGAGCGAGATAGCGCGTTCTCGCTGGGAAGGCTTGCGCGGCAGCGCGCGAGGGTGAAGCTTGGCTCGAAGGATGTTGATCATGGAGTTGATTGTGCTTGACGTCATACGGGCCTCAGATTGGTGCCCGGGTCGGTTGCGCCGACCATCGCGTAGGCCTGCCGGTGCGCCTCGTCGAGCCCCCGCTCAACGGCGAGCCTCGCCACTTCCGATGCTTGCTTGTTTGCGTTCGGGGGGACGCGGATGAGATCGCCGACGACCACGGCCACACGGCCGAAGGGCAGCCCCAGCGAGGCGCGATCCCAACTGTCGAACTGGAGCCGTCGGCTCGTCACCACCGCCGTCGGGACGATCGGACGGCCCGAGAGGCGCGCCAAGGTCACGATGCCGTGCCCGGCGATGCGGGCGCGCTTGGGCACGTCAGCGGTCATCGCGACCGAGGCGCCGGATTTGAGCTGGCGCATGAGCTCGCGCATAGCCGGCGCTCCGCCCTTGTAGTAGGCGCGGTCGGCTGGGCCGCCCGAGCCGCGCACCGGCGTGACGCCGAGGCGTTTCAACGCGGAGGCCTGCGCACCGGCGTCCTCGTGGCGGGAGATGAGCGCGGCCATGCGATTGATCGCGTTCGGCCAGGCGAAGGAAATCATCAGATGCTGGCCGTGCCACATGGCGACGATGAGAGGCGTCTCGCCCCCCACCGCCGCGTCGATGTCGGCGGGAATGGTCGTGAATTGGTTGGTGCGCTGAACGAAGCGCAAATAGGTCGCGAGCAGGAAGCCGATCGTCTCCTGCGCAAACCGCGACCTGCCCGGACGTCTTGACATGAAGCGCTCAATCTATCCGGGTCGGCGGGGCGAGGTGCGGCTCGAGGAATTGACGCCGGTGGACGACGAAATCCCCCGTCTCGGCGCTGGCGTAGTCGGGCTCGGGGGACGTCATGGTGGTGTTCCTTTAAGGATTGGGAGCGCGCCGGTTTTCGGGCTGGGCTTTGCACTTGCGGAAGCTAATACGCAAGTCGCCCGCGTTGCCGCTGTCGCCCGATCATTTCGGCCGCTCGCCCGTCGTGGCCAAAAGGCGTCAGCAAGCGAGTGGCCAGCGCTTCGATGAGGCGAGCCGCACAAGTTTCGTGTTGTACAGTAGCCGTTCGCCCGTTGCGTCTACGACGCGCGCGCCAGCTTCCTCCAGCAGACAGTCGGCCGCGGCGATGTCCCGATCGTCCGCATTCTCCGAAGCGAGGCGAAGTCGACCACTCGGCGCGCCGCCATGCGCAGACAACAGGCGAGCGAGGGCACGCGCGGCGAGATATCCATCACACGCCTAGTTTGGACCCGATGACCCGGACGATCGGCTCGGGCCGGCCGCGCGTTGAGGCGGGGCCAATCGGGCCGCTTTCGGGCGACGCTACGCAAGTCGCGATGATGAGCCGGGAATGAATTACCCACCCACGGATCGTCTCGTAGGAGACCTCAATCTCGCGCTCTGTCAGCTATTCTTCGACGTCGCGGTGCTTTCAGCCGCCGCATATTTGATTCCCATGAGGGGCCCCAGCCTTTCGTCGGAGCGCAGGAGCATCTGACCCTGCACATCCGGTGCTCGCGTTGGTGAGGTTGCGGACGACGGACGGATAGGGCAGCGGATAAGACACAATTCATCAGGCGAGGCGGAAGGGGCGGCGGAAATGCGGGCGGCTCTACACGTATGTACAGACTGCTCGCGGACAAGACAATCGTGTTCACCGGTTCGCTGGAAGGGATGACCCGCGACGAGGCAAGGCGATCGCCGAGCGACGGGGGGCCAAGGTCTCGGGCTCGATCTCGGCCAAGACCGACCTCGTCGTCGCCGGACTCGGTGCTACAAACTCGCCAAGGGCGCGGGAGCCCGAGATCGAGACCATCGACGAGGAGGAATGGGCCAGGGCGCCTCCGGGCGGGGATGGGCGCGAAGGCCCTCAACCGTACCAGCCCGCCCGGGTCGGGGGCAGGCCGCTCGGCGTTCTCAACCGCTTCATCGCCAGCGTCTGATAGATGCCGGCGCCGTTTCGCTCGAAGGCGATCGAACACGCGGCGAGATACGCGAGATAGACTCGCGCCGTCGTTTCGCCGACCGCGGCCGACGCCTCGTCCCAGCGGGCCAGGAGGCGGTCGTGCCACAGGCGGCAGGTGCGCTGATAGTGCTCGCGCCAGCACTCGACGTCGCGGACCTCGAAGCCGTTGAGCTCGAGATTGGCAGTCGTGCGTCCAAGGTAGTCGAGCTCGCCGCCGGGGAAAACGTAGCGGGTCAGCGCCTCGAATTCCGGCCGCTTCTTGCCGGTGCGCGCCGTGTGGCTCCCGCCCGGGCGGGTGATCGCCTGGTGCAGATAGAGGCCGCCGGGCTTTAGCAGGCGCTGGACGGTCTTGAAATAGAGGTCGAAATTCGACATGCCGACGTGCTCGAACATGCCGACCGATGCAATCTTGTCGAACCGGGCGTCGCCCTCCATCCGCGTATAGTCGCACCGTTCGATCGTGACCTTCTCGCCAAGACCGAGACGCTCGACCTTGGCTCGCGCGTATTCGATCTGTTGCTCGGACAGCGTCACGCCGGTGACGCGGGCGCCGTAATGTTGGGCCGCATGGCAGGCGAGCGAACCCCAGCCGCTGCCGATATCGAGCATCGTGTCGTCTTGCTGAAGGCTGAGCTTGCGGCAAATGATGTCGAGCTTTTGGCGCTGCGCGCGGTCGAGATCTTCGCTCCAGGCGTGGAAATAGCCGCAGCTGTAGACCATCTCCTTATCGAGCCACAAAGCGTAGAAGGCGTTGGAGAGGTCATAATGGTGGGCGATGTTGCGTTGGTTGCGAGCCTCGGAGCCGTCGCTTTCGCGGTCGCGGCCGATATGCTCGAGCGGCCATGGGCCGCCCCGCGGCACGAGCAGAAACGGCGCCAGCGCCCGTACCACCGAGATCGAGGCCAGAGACTTGCGCAATTCCCGCGTACGCCCCTTGGGCCGCATGGCGACGAGGTCGAACAGGGCGCCGTTCTTGAGATCGATGCGTCCGGCCGCCCATAGGTTGGCGAGCGTCGTCACGTTCGGCGCCCGGAGGAGCCCGGCAATTGCGCCCTCGTCGGCTATGGCGAGGGTGAGCTTGTCCGTCGGCCAGTCGTCGGGCACGGTCGATCCGTCCCACAGGCGGAAGCCGAATCCAAGCTCGAGCCGGTGGTGGATATCCGAGATGAGTCGCTTCAGCGCGGCCAGCCGCGATTGAGCCCGAGTCATGGTCATGCTCCCTAATGGCGTTGAGCCATGCTGTCTTACCCGCCCTTAAGGACCGGGGCGACTTGTCCTCCGGGATGCGCTGCGACGCGTGAACAACCCTATTTTTGTGGTCTTGGCAAAGGCTTGGCACCGGCCGCCTGCCCCTACCCGACGAATACACATATTGAAAGCGTTGATACCGTGCCCGGAGGCGCAGTGGTGACCGTTGTCCGTTGGTCACTTGGTGGCTTCTGGCAGCTGGACAGCGTGATGAGACCGCCCAGACGAGGCCGTGGCAAAGTTGATCCCATCAAACGATAAGACCGACGTCCGCTTTGGTGAACAATGCAGGCAATTTTCTTTTCTGCGCCCGAGGCATTCTTGGCTGAACTGAACGTGCCGCGTGCATGGTCCGTTTCGGGTCGATTGAGGCGGCGGTCGAGGCGCTGACGAATGTCCCGTCTTTGCGCACTGCGGACGGCCCTTGCAGGGTCTTCGAACCTCGAACCTCCGCCCCATCTCGGTGTCGGTCCCGACCCTCGATGCGCTCGGGCTGCGTTTCTGCGCGCTCGAAAGTCGACCCGCCGCAATGTGATACGGAATTGTCTGACGAAGAAGGCGGCGTCGCCGACACCGCGGCTTGTCGGGCAGCCTAAGAGTTCACGCGGGATGGCCGCGAATTGTGCAAACGAAGAAACTCCAACTGCCTTGTGGTGCGCGACGCGGACCCTGCGCTTGAGCGCGTGGTCCCCTTCGACACCTGCGCAGAGCGCGTCCGGGAGATGGTGACCGAAACAAGACCACGCTGCTATTTGTGCGCGGTAAACAGCCGGCGCGACAAAAAGCCTTGTTGCCCCAAGTCGAGCGTCAATATGTTGGGCGTCGACAGTTCAGGGAGATGCAGGGGGCTTCATGACCGACGTAAGGTGACAAGGTGACAGAATATCGGACTTAACCGCTTGAAAAGGCGCGTCCTCAACCAAGCTCGCGGGGAGCTTTTCCTTACCTCAAGAGCAGCGGAGGAGCGGAGGCGGATGGAGCGAAGCCTGGCGAGGGCAGGCGAACCTCTTGCCTCCCGCACGGGCCACAGGCAAAGTGCCCGGCGACTCAGGCTGCGGCGATGACGGCCGAGTTGAGGATCGGGGCGTGGGGCTGGGATGCGGTCAATTTGCCTGATCGGCTTGCTGCTGACGCTGTCGGGATGTGCGCTGGAGCGGACAGTCACGTTCGTCTACTACCCGACCCCGCCTCACAGCAACACGTTTCCGCCTCCGTCGCAATTTGCCAGCGACGCGCAACAGGAATGTGGGAAGTACGGGCTTGTCGCCGTTCACGAGTGGGACAACGTTACGACCTTCCAGCGTGTTCGGTCGACTTGGCGCTGCGTCCAGCCGACTTATCGTCCGTAGGTCAGCCGCATGGATCGCGACTGCCAGCCTGGCGGCGCCGGGTAGGGCGCCGCCTCCGCGATCGCCGCCATCACCGCCATATCGAGATTGGGCGCGCCGCTCGGCGTCACGACCCTCCGCTGCACCAGATTGCCGGTTTCGTCGACGGTGAAGACGATCGCGCCCCCTCTGCTCGGGCGCGCTCCGGGCGGCTCGCGCATGTGCGACCGAATCATCCCATACACAATGGTGAAGTAGCGGGTGTCGGCGTTGCCGCCGACCACCGGCGATTCGGTGGCCGCGTGCGCGAATTGGTACTGGGGCAGCACATCGTCCGTCGGCGGGGGAGCGCCCGGAGGGGCGTGGGCAGGCGGTTGGGGCGCCGGCGGCGGGGACGGCTTCTGCTGGACCTCGGCGGGCGGCGGCGCTTCCGCATCAGCATCCGACTGCGGGCTAGCCATCCGATCGGCGTCCGGGTCCGGCCGTGTCTGGTCAGGCGGGGGCTCAGCCCCGGGCTTTGGCGCTGGCGCCGCTGCCGCCGTCTCCGATTGCTGCGGCGCCCCGGGGTTTTGTGATGGCTCGGCCTTGGCCGCTGGGGCCTGCGTTTTCTTGTCCTCGGATTCTCGGTTGGTCTTCTCCTGGGTGGCCCGGCTCGGCGCGTCGTAGGCAGGCCGTTCGTCGTCTGGCTCAGGCTTCGGTTTCGGTTGCTCCTCAGGCGCTTTCGGTTTCGGCGGCGGCTCGATGACGATTTCGATGGGAATTTCCTGCTCGGTCGGCGCCGGGCGCGGCGGCCAAATCGCGTAATAGGCGAAAAAGCCAAGCGGAATCAGCAGGTGAAGGACGCCGGCGGCGATCAGGGCGAGCGCCCACCTCCGCCGTTCGGCGGCCGACCGTGCCGTCGAGACCATATTGTGGTCGAGCGCATCGGCTCGGAAAGAGGCGTCAGGCGATGACATCGCTCATGGCGGAAGGAAATGCGAACCCCTCCTTTGTCCGTCGAGGCGCGCCGGGTCAATGGTCGCTTTGCCGCGGGCCGCGCTTTCGCGTATGGCGTTCGGCTCGGGCCGTTGGCCAAAGAGGGAGAATTGGCGGAAACTGCACCGTTGCCGAAATCGGCGCCTCGCGCGCTCGTTTTCGATTCCGGGCTCGGCGGCCTCTCCGTGCTCCACGAGATCGGCCGCCTCCGGCCGGACGTCGAGATCGTCTATGTCGCCGATGACGCCGCCTTTCCCTACGGAAGGCTGACTGAAGGGGCGCTCACCGCCCGGGTCCAAACTGTGATGGCCCGCATGATCCCGGAGAGCGAGCCCGACATCGTCGTCGTCGCCTGCAGCACCGCCTCCACCCTTGTGTTACCCCAGCTCAGGGCCGCCTATTCCCCGCTACCGTTCGTGGGCGTGGTTCCGGCGGTCAAGCCTGCGGCCCAGGCCTCCCGTTCGGGACTGATCAGCGTTCTGGCGACGCCCGGCACCGTGGCGCGCGATTATACCCGGGCGCTGGTCAGCGAGCATGCCGCGGACTGCGAGGTGACGCTCGTCGGTTCGGCGCTGCTTGCGCCCATCGCGGAGCGCGCGATGCGCGGCGAAGCGATTGAGGACGCGGAAGTCGCCCGCGAGATTGGGCCCTGCTTCGTCGAGAAGGGCGGCCGGCGAACGGACTGCATCGTGCTCGCGTGCACCCACTTTCCCTTGCTTATTGACGCGCTTGAACGGCTTTCGCCCTGGCCGGCGGCCTTCGTCGACCCGGCGACCGCGATCGCGCGTCGGCTCGCGTCTCTGCTGGGACCGCCGACGGTCCCGACCGCATCCCGGCGCGAAGGAGTTGCGATTTTCACGAGCGGCGAAGCGCCTCCTCCGGGGCTGCAAAAGGCCTTGCTTCGGTACGGTTTGACGTTTACGCCCTCGGCGGCGATCAGCCTGGTTATGGCCTAGGGACGGACGCACGGGGCCGAGACCCGGATGGTCGCGCCACCGCCAGACACCTCATTGGGTTCTCAGAAAGGCCAAGCGCCCATGCGCACATCGGTCGGTCAGCCGGTTCGTCTCGTCGATTATCGCCCGCCCGATTTTCTCATCGATACGGTTGAACTCGATGTTTCCCTCAATCGCCATGCAACGCGGGTGGTGTCGACACTGGCTATCCGGCCCAATCCGGCGGGACGGGCGGATGTCCCCCTTGCTCTCGACGGGGATGACCTCGTCCTTGTTTCTGCTGAACTCGACGGCGCCCGGCTGGCGACTGCCGATTTCCAGGCGAGCCCCTCGCAGTTCATGCTGCCGCGTCCCCCTCGGCGTCCCTTCACGTTGCGCATCGAGACCCGCCTCGATCCGGCCGCCAACACCAAGCTGATGGGGCTCTACCGCTCCGGCTCCGCCTATTGCACGCAATGCGAAGCTGAAGGCTTCCGGCGCATCGCCTATTTTCTCGATCGGCCGGACGTGCTTTCCACCTATCGCGTGCGGCTCGAAGCGGATCGCGCGGAAGCGCCGGTCTTGCTCGCCAACGGCAATGTCGAAAGCTTCGGCGAGGCGGACGTGCCGGAACGCCACTGGGCCATCTGGGCCGACCCGCACAAGAAGCCCTGCTATCTGTTCGCGCTCGTCGCCGGCGATCTTGCACACATTTCCAATTCCTTCCTCACTGCGTCTGGAAAAAAGGTCGATCTGGCGATTTACGTCGAGCCCGGCCGCGAGGAGCGCGCCCATTACGCCATGGGCGCGCTCAAGCGCGCCATGGCCTGGGACGAGCGCGCTTATGGGCGCGAATATGATCTCGACGTTTTCAATATCGTCGCCGTTTCCGACTTCAATATGGGCGCGATGGAGAATAAGGGGCTTAACGTTTTCAACGACAAATACGTGCTCGCGTCGCCGGAGACGGCGACCGACGACGACTACGCCAGCATCGAGGGCGTGATCGCGCATGAATACTTCCACAATTGGACTGGCAACCGCGTGACCTGCCGGGACTGGTTCCAGTTGTCCTTGAAGGAGGGCCTGACCGTCTTCCGCGATCAGGAGTTTTCGGCCGACATGCGCTCCGCGCCGGTCAAACGCATTGCCGAAGTGCGCGTACTGCGTTCCGCCCAATTCCCTGAGGACGCCGGTCCGCTGGCCCACAACGTGAGGCCCGAGGTCTACAACGAGATCAGCAACTTCTACACCGCCACCGTGTACCAGAAAGGCGCGGAGGTGATCCGGATGCTCAAGCGCCTCATCGGACCCGGGGCCTTCCGAGCCGGCATGGACCTTTATTTCCAGCGTTACGACGGGACCGCGGCGACGGTGGAAGAGTTCATCGGTTGCTTCGCCGACGTCTCCGGCCGCGACTTCGAGGGCTTCATGCTCTGGTACAGCCAGGCCGGCACGCCGAAGGTCAGCGTCCGCAGCGCCTATGATCCGGCCGAGCGCGCCTACCGTCTCGACATCGCCCAATCGCTCCTGCCGACGCCCGGGCAGGCGACGAAACTGCCGATGACGATGCCGCTCGCGCTCGGTCTCGTGGATCCCCAAGGCGGCGAGTTTCCGCTCGCCTCGTCGGACGCGACTGCGAAGGAACTGGCCGAGGGGGTGTTTGAATTGAAGGACATGGAGCGGTCGATCGTCTTTCGCGACATCCCGCGCCGGCCTGCGCTCTCTTTCCTGCGCGGCTTTTCCGCTCCGGTTAAGGTCGAGGACGATCTGAGCGAGGACGATCTTATCGTCCTTTCGCGACATGACAGCGACCACTTCAGCCGCTGGCAGGCCTTGCAGAGCCTTGCAACTCGCGTCTTGTTGCGCGGGGTCAAGGCCATTCGCGGCGGACGGACGCCGGAGCGCAATGCGGGGCTCCTGGCGGCGTTCGGCTCTCTGATAGAGGACGCGCGCGCGGGGCGGATCGACCCGGCCTTCGCGGCGCTCGCCCTGGCGCTGCCGAGCGAAGCCGACATCGCGCGGGAGATCGGAAAGGACGTCGATCCCGACGCGATCTACACGGCGCGAAAGGCCCTGCGCGGCGCTCTCGGCCGCAAGCATGGCGAGGCGCTCATGGAACTGCATCGGCAGTTCGCGGATTCCGCGCCGTTCAATCCTGACGCGGCCGCCGCAGGACGGCGGGCCTTGCGCAATGGCGCGCTCGGTCTTTTCGTCGACGGGAATGTGATCGAGGGGCTCGAGCTCGCGCATCGTCAGCTCGGTGAAGCCGATAACATGACGGAGCGCCTTGGCGCCCTGTCGGCGATCGCGATGAAGCCCAGCTCCACGAGGGAGCGCGCTCTCGACGCGTTTGGTCGACGCTATGCGATGGAGCCGCTGATTCTTGATAAGTGGTTCGCGCTGCAGGCGCAGATTCCCGAGCGAGAGACGGTCCAGCGCGTGCGGGCGCTCATGAGCCATAGAGGATTCTCGATGGCCAACCCCAATCGCGTCCGGGCGCTGGTCGGCAGCTTCTCGGCGAATCACACACAGTTCAACCGCGCCGACGGCGCGGGGTTCGCGCTGCTCGAGGAAGTCGTCATCGGCATCGACCCGACCAATCCGCAGATCGCCGCGCGGCTTCTGACCGCAATGCGCTCCTGGCGCTCGCTGGAAGAGACGCGGCGGTCCAAGGCGGAAGCGATGCTGAGACGGATAGCGGCGAAGTCGACGCTGTCGCCCGATGTTCGGGACATCGTGACCCGCAGTCTGGCATGACGCTCGGTCAATCGGCCATCAGATTGGTCGAGCGAGCCGGAACGCGCCCTTTGCGCTGACGCGCTGGCCATTGCTGATGGCTTGAGCTCGCGATTTTGTCCCCACTCCCTGTCAAGGGGCTGGACAAAGATTCGCACAAGGATTCTTATCATACTGATTCGGGCGAGGGTGTGTTTTCCCGAAGGTAAAACTTGGCGAAATCCGGGAGCGACGATGACGCGTGCGGGCGCGGCAAACGCGGAGGCTTGCCTTGACGGTTGTATCCGGGCGCGAACCGGCTACGCCGGCTTTTCCTGGGTGGCGGCCGTGCTGGCCGCGAAGATCCAGCGGCCGTGGCTTCCCTCTGCGGTCTGGGTTGGCGTCGCATTCGCGGTCCTCGCCACGGTCGCAATGACTCTTCAGCACCTGCGGCTCGAACGGGACCTCGCCCTTCAAGACGCCGCGCGCGAGGTCGACATGCGGGCAACCCTTTTTGCCGCGCGGCTCAACTCGGCGCTGGCGGAAGCCCCACAGGCGTCGCCCGCGGAAATTTTTCGCCGCGTCCTCGCTGCCGACCCGGACGAGCGTCTCGCAGAAGCAATCCTGATCGACCGCTTCGGCAGGCAAATCGCCGCCGACCCGCCGACGGCCGCCCTGGAAGCGATCGCGAGCAATCTGAAAAGCGTAGTTCGAATCGCCGGCGACGGCGTGGTCGAACGCTTTGCAGCGATAAGGCCGCTGCCGGCGACGGCCGGCAGGATAGCCTTCGCCTCGCCGGTCGACCTGCACCTGGCGGCGTGGCGGCGCGCCGCGCTGGTGACCGGCATCCTGCTCGCCTCGACTATCGCGCTCATCGTCGTTCTCGGCATGCTCCACGCCTCGGGACTGCGAAGCAGGCGCATGCGCGTCCGCGAGGAACGGGCTCGGCGCGCGCGCATCGATCTTGCGCTCGGTCGCGGTCGATGCGGGTTGTGGACCTGGGATTTGCAACGCGGACGCATCGCGTGGTCGGCTTCGATGTTCGACGTGCTCGAGCTCTCGGAGCGCCAGAGCGCTTGGACGGTCGCGGATCTGCAGGCGTTGATGCATCCTGAGGACCAGGACCTGGAGACGATCGCGCAGCTCGCCGCAGCGCGGCGCGGCGAAAGCATTGACGTCGAGTTTCGGATGCGCGCCTCGGACGGTCGTTGGATTTGGTTGCGCAAGCGCGCCGAAATCGTTGAGGATGAGGAAAGCGGCGGCGCCAGTCTCATCGGAATTGCCTTCGACGTAACCGAGCGCAAGCGGGAAGCGGAAGAGTTCGCAACGGCGGACCACCGCCTGCGCGACGCGATCGAGGCGATATCCGAGGCTTTCGTGCTATGGGATTCAAGCGACAGGCTGGTCCTTTGCAATTCGAAATATCAGCGTCTACACAATCTTTCCGGAGAAGCCGTCCGCTCAGGCGCACGTTACGCTGAACTGGTTACGCTCGGCCTCGAGACGGCCTCTGCGGCCGTCGGCAAGCCGACCGCCGCGGGCCAGCGCTCAAAATCCTACGAGGCGCGCCTGCCCGATGGGCGCTGGCTTCAGGTCAACGGGCGGCGCACCCGCGATGGCGGTTATGTCTGCGTCGGCGCCGATATCACCGCGCTCAAGGAGCACGAGGAGCAGCTGGTCAACTCCGAGCGGTTGTTGCTGGCGACGGTTTCGCAGTTGCGCCATTCCCGCCGATCGCTCGAGGAGCAGGCGCAACAGCTTACCGAACTCGCGGAACGCTACCACGAGCAGAAGGCGCAAGCCGAGGCGGCCAATCGGGCCAAATCCGAATTCCTCGCCAACATGAGCCACGAGCTGCGCACCCCTCTCAATGCGATCATCGGCTTTTCGCAGTTGATGGGGAACCAGACGTTCGGCCCGTTGGGGTCGACCAAGTACCTTGACTACTGCGCCCACATCATGGCCAGCGGCGAGTATCTTCTCCATGTCGTGAGCGACATTCTGGACATGGCGCGGCTCGAGGCGGGGCGTGAGCGTTTGACTTACGCGCGCTTTCGCGTCGACCATGCGGTCGGTCGGGCGGTGCAGGACGTCGCCCCCACAGCCCGTGAAAGGCGCATTGCGTTCAATGTCGACGTCGCCGATGACCTGATCGTCGAGGCGGACCCGGCGGCTGTCGAGCGGATTTTGACAACTCTTGTGCGAAATGCGGTCAAGTTCGCGCGTGACGGCGGCGCAATCGAGATCGGCGCGCAAATGGTGGCCGAGCGCGTCTATTTATATGTCGAGGACGACGGCCCGGGCATTGCGGCGGAGGACGTCGCGAGGCTCGGCAAGCCTTTCGAGCAGGAAATCGTTGTGATGGCCAACGGAATGAAGGGCTCCGGCCTCGGTCTCGCCATCGCCAACTCGCTCGTCGAGCTGCACGGCGGAACTTTGCGCCTCGGCACGCGCGCCGGCGGCGAGGGCGCCATCGCAGTGGTCGAGCTGCCGAGAGTCCCCCGGAACGCTGTGCAGGCGGTAGCGCTCGCTCAAGTCGCCTGACCGACGGGAGGGACTCCGCAAACCGCTCTGCTAGCCTAGAACTTGCGCCACACGGCGAGCGCCGCGCCGCGCTCGGTGTTGGTCCTGACCGCCAGCACGCTGGCGAAGAGGCCGAACTGCAGCGACCATTCCGCATTGAGCGCGATGACGAGGCTGGCTTCGACGACCGAGTTCCGCCAGGCGGGAAAGTCGCGGCTAGACGACGCCATCGAGACGATCGTGAAGTCCTGCAGGAGAATCATGATCCTCTGCGTCGGCTTGAGGCCGAAGGTGAGGTCCCCATGCCATTCGTCGGGTGGGCCGGCGGTCCGCAGGCGATAGCCGAGCTCGGCGTCGAGAAAGGCGGGAATCGAACCGACGGCGAGATTATAGCCGGCGAGCGCCCGGGCCTCGCCGGCGCCGCCCGTATTGCCTGCCTGCGCGGGCGACGCCGGGTCGTAAGCGCCGGGCAGGAACAGCGTCGCCTCGCCGGAGAAGACCCAGGCGCCGGTCGACCAGAGCTTCGCCCTCAGACCGAGATCCGAATAGTCGAGCCCGCTATAGAGGCTCGGCTGCGGCGGGCTCAGCGAATAGCGCTCGAGCGCCGTCTGGCCGAAGATCGTGAGTTGGTTGGTGACGCCATATTCGACATAGGTCTCGGCGTCGGCGCGATTCTGCTTCACCGCCGGGTTGCCGCCCCAGGGGGCGCCGTAGCCGGTCCAGCCGAACAGGCTCTCGATCAGAAGGCCGTCGCCTTGCGGCTCGGTCCAGGCGCCTGCCCGGGCGGCCGGGCTCGAGAGCGTCAGCAGAGCCGCTCCGAGGGCGCTGGCGAAGCGCGCAGGCCTCTCGCCCCCGGCGACCACGGCTCCTCCCCAGCCAACGCATGGCCCGTTAGTCGAAGCGCCGCCAGCGCCAAACGGGAGCGCAGGGCGGCGCCTCGACCCCCGCCCAGTTGCAGGAAATCCGTCGGATGACGATGCGTCAAGCCAAAAAAGACCGCAATGTTTACAAAGTTGCCTTTTTCGCACCCGCGAGCCGCCGCGGCCGGCGATCGCAGAC
This sequence comes from uncultured Alphaproteobacteria bacterium, assembly GCA_963772555.1. Taxonomy (GTDB): domain Bacteria; phylum Pseudomonadota; class Alphaproteobacteria; order Rhizobiales; family Beijerinckiaceae; genus Roseiarcus. The sequence goes on from CAVYXQ010000007.1 coordinate 246,820, forward strand.
CGAGATCTCTCGATTTGGTCAAATCCGCCTGCTAGAAGGCGCAGGTGTCCAATCGCCGCCTCGTTCCGCGCATACCGCTTTTCGCCTGTCCCGGCGCGCCCCCCGTCGAATGGGTTGTTTCTCCCGGTCTCACCTTCTATCCCGAAGCGCTGGCGGAGATGGATGCCCAGGCAGACCGGATTGCTATGGGCCGCGCGCCCGAGCGTGTATGGCTCCTCGAGCATCCGCCGCTCTACGCCGGTGGAACAAGCGCCAAGACGGAGGACCTCCTCGACCCGCGCTTTCCGGTCTACCGGGTCGGCCGCGGCGGGCAATTCACCTACCACGGGCCGGGACAGCGGGTCGCCTATGTGATGCTCGACCTCAAGCGCCGACGGCAGGACGTGCGCGCCTACGTGGCGGCGCTGGAAGGCTGGCTGATCTCGGCGCTGAAGGCCCTCGGGGTCGACGGCGAGACGCGCGAGGACCGGATCGGCGTCTGGGTCCGGAGGCCCGACAAGGCGCGCTCCCCTAGCGGCGCGGCAGCCGAGGACAAGATCGCAGCAATCGGCGTGCGCGTCCGCCGCTGGGCGACCTTTCATGGGGTCGCCCTCAATGTCGCCCCCGATCTGGCGCACTTCTCCGGCATCGTGCCTTGCGGCATCGCCTCGCCCCAATATGGCGTGACGAGCGTCGCTGATCTCGGCCTCAAGGCGACAATGGGCGAGGCGGACGCGGCGTTGAGGGCCGCGTTCGAGACGATGTTCGGCGCGATCGCCGACATGCCTGTCGCGGCCTGAAATTGTCCGCGCTGCAAGCCCATCCCGAAGTCGCGGCGGCGCCGCCCTCTCCTTCGGTCATGGCGAGGCGGGCGTTCTGGAGCCGCCTCTATGCGCAGCGGCGGCTTGGAACCGGACGGGCGAGCGCGCTGGCGCCGCTGCACTACGCGCTTTTGGGAGAACGGCTCGGCTATCGTCCAAACGGCTTCTTCGACCCAAAGTTCTTTCGCAGGTCGGCGGGCCTCGGTTCGAACGCGACCGGTCTCATGGAACTCTACCTTGCCCGGCCGGAGCCGGGCGGGCCTTCGCCCTCGGCTGAGTTCGACCACGGCTGGTACGCGGCGCAGAATCCGGACTGGAGCCGGACCCACCCGCATCCGTTCCTGCATTTTCTCGAGGTCGGATTACCGGCCGGGCGCCGGCCGCGCGCGGATATCGACATGGCGTTCGTGCGCGACGTGATTCGTGGCAAAGGCCGATCGATCGAAGAGGCGGCGCTACGCGTCTTCGACCCCAAGCGGCGGGACGGCGACCTCAAGCCGCCGCTCAGCCTCGTGGAGCTGAGGGCGCGCCAGGAGCGCTTCTACGCCAGCGCGCGGATGCGCATTGAACGGGAGGCGCCTGACAAGGGCCGGAAGCATCTCGTCTTCGTCCAGAGCGGCCGGGGTTTCGACGCGGACTATCTACGCGAGCCGCGCGATTACGACATTCTCCTCAACTATTATCACGAGGGAGACGCCAATCCACTCGCCGACACGGCGGTGTTTCAGGCCGGCACGAAGACCACCTCGGTCCGCCGCCTGCTCGAACAGCGGCCGGATCTGCTCATGCGCTACGAGGCCGTTCTCTTTCTCGACGACGACGTCGAGATCGAAGCGAAGGACATCGATGCGCTCTTCGCTGTGATGGCGCGCGAAGGGCTCGATCTGGCCCAGCCGGCGTTGACCGCCAATTCCAAGACGGCCTGGCCTTACCTGCAAAGACCCAAGGCCGGAACAGGGATCATGCGCGTCTCCTCGATCGAGATCATGGCGCCGACATTCTCGCGCCGCGCGCTCGAGCACGCGGGCTGGGTGTTTGCGGAGGCGGTCGGCGGCTGGGGAACCGACCTGCTGCTCGGGCCGGCCGTGCGCGCCGCCTTTGGGCCGGAGAGCATCGGCGTCGTCGGCTCGGTCGCGGTGCGGCATGCGCGGCCCGTCGACACAAGGCACGGCGCGCTCTACGCCTATCTGCGCGCCAACGGCATCGACCCCGCCCACGAGGCCAACCAGATCGTCGCCGATTTCGGCGTCGAGCGATTCCTGCGGGCCCTCGCGCCGGGAGAGTCCGGGCCGGTCTGCCAGGCGAGCGACCGGACATTCTGGCCCGGCCCGGCGTTCATTCCTGCCCGCGTTCGCTCCGAAGCTTCTCCCAATAGTCGAGCCGTCTCTTGAGCTCGCGCTCGAAGCCGCGCTCGACCGGCTCGTAGAGGACGCGGCGGCCGAGCGCGTCGGGCCAGTAATTCTGGCCGCTGAAGGCTTCGGGCGCATCGTGGTCGTACTGGTAATCCGCCCCGTAGCCCTCGCGCTTCATCAGCCGCGTCGGCGCGTTCAATATCGTCTTCGGCGGCGTCAGCGACCCATGCGTTTTCGCCAGCGACTGCGCGGCGCCGAAGGCCCGGTAGACCGCGTTCGACTTCGGCGCGGTCGCGACATAGACGACCGCCGCGGCGATCGCCAGCTCGCCCTCCGGGCTGCCGAGAAAATCGTAAGCCTCCTTCGCGGCGTTGGCGACCACGAGCGCCTGCGGATCGGCAAGGCCGACATCCTCCGCCGCCATGCGCACGACCCGACGCGCAATGAAGAGCGGATCCTCCCCGGCGTCGAACATCCGCGCGAGATAGTAGAGCGCCGCGTCCGGATCGGACCCGCGCACGCATTTGTGCAAGGCGGAGATCAGATTGTAATGGCCGTCCTGCGCCTTGTCGTAAATCGGGGCGCGCCGTTGCACCGCCTCGACGAGCCGGGCCGGGTCTAGGACCTCGCCCGGTCGCGCGGCGCGCCACACTTCTTCCGCCAGCGTCAGCGCCGCGCGTCCGTCGCCGTCGGCCATGCCGATCAGGGCTTCGCGCGCTTCGCGGTCGAGCGGCAGCGGCTTTTCCAGGAGGCGCTCGGCGCGTTGCAACAGCGCTTCGATCGCTTCGGCGCTCAAGGGCCGAAAGACGAGCACGCGCGCCCGCGACAGGAGCGAAGCGTTGAGCTCGAACGACGGGTTTTCCGTGGTCGCGCCGATCAGCGTGACGACGCCGGCCTCCATGACGGGGAGGAAGGAGTCCTGCTGCGCCCGATTGAAGCGGTGGATCTCGTCGACGAAAAGGAGCGTGCCCTGCCCATGCGCGCGCCGCGTCCGGGCCGCATCGAAGATCTTCTTCAGTTCGGCCACCCCCGTATGGATCGCCGAAACCTGGACGAAGGCGTCCGGCCGCCCGGCGCCGATCAGCCGCGCGACCGTCGTCTTGCCGCTGCCCGGCGGGCCCCAGAAGATCATCGAGCCGAGCGTCGGCGCTTCGATGAGGCGGGTCAGCGCGCCGTCCGGCCCGGTCAGATGTTCCTGGCCCGAGACGTCCGCGAGCGTCGTCGGCCGCAGGCGCTCGGCGAGCGGCGGGGCAGGCGCCTTCGATACCGGGGTTGCGTCGTCGAAGAGGCTCACGCCCTCTTGTCCTCCGCCGGCGCGAGGCTGTCCAGCGGGCCCGAGGCGACGCGGCGCCTTGCCCGCCGCGCGCCGATCCCCCAATGTTGGTCTCCGCCAAATCCCGTGAGACCGTCATGAGCTCCTCCCCCTGCCCAATGCCGACCCCGAGAGCGCCGGGGTCGATCGGGACCGGCTCGCGCGCCTTAGCGCAGTCATGGCTCGCCAGGTGTTCGAGGAGAGGAAGGCGCCGGGCCTTTCGATCATGATCGCGCGGAACGGCAAGGTCGTTTTCCGGGAAACCCTCGGCGCGCTCAGGCCCGGCGGGCCGCCCATGCCGGAGGACGCCATCTTTCGCATCTACTCGATGACGAAGCCGATTGTCTCCGTCGCGGCGATGACGTTCGTCGAGGACGGACGACTGCTGCTCTCCAACTCGATCGCGAAATACCTGCCCGCCTTCGCCGCGATGAATGTCGGCGTCGAGCGCGAGGGACGCTTCCAGCTCGAACCGGCGAAGCGGCCGATCACGATCCACGATCTGATGCGGCATACCTCCGGGCTGACCTACGGCTTCCTCGGCAATTCGCCCGTCCACAAGCTCACGCACGAAGCGCACATCCTCAGTCAGAGCCGCTCGATGGACGAACATCTGGCCGTCCTCGCCGGACTGCCCCTGCTTCGCCAGCCAGGCGAGGTCTGGGAGTACGGCCACTCGACTGATGTGCTGGGCCGCATCCTCGAGCTCGTTGCGGGCAAGAGCCTCGGGGCGCTGCTGACGGAGCGCGTCCTCGGGCCGCTCGGCATGGACGACACGGCGTTCTTCACTCCGCCCGACAAGATGAGCCGGCGAGCCGAGCCGGTTTCGATGGACCTCGCTCGCGTGCAGCACGTCGATCCGATCGAGGCGACGGCGCCGCCGAGGTGCGAATTCGGTGGCACCGGCCTCGTCTCCACCCTTGACGACTATGCGCGGTTCGCCGCGACGCTGCTAGCCGGCGGAGCGCTCGGCGGCGTCCGGCTCCTCAGCCCGCGCACGATCGCCTTCATGACGACTGATCATCTCGGCGGCGCAATCATCGGCCGAAGCCCGCTGCTCGAGCCCGGCCACGGCTTCGGGCTCGGCTTTGCGGTTCGCCTCGAGCTTGGCCTGGCGACGGCGATGGGCGACGTCGGCGAATACAAGTGGGGCGGCTGGGCCGGGACCGGTTTCTGGGTTTCGCCGCGCGACCGGATGTTCGCGATCTTCATGGTCCAGGCGCCGGAATATCTCTACAACCTGCGCGAGATCTTCCGCAACGCGCTGTACGCGGCGCTCGGCTGATCTTCACCAGACGCCGGTGTTCGGCATCGAGGCCCACGGCTCGGCCGGGGCGAGCGCGGCGCCCTTCTGCAAAAGCTCGATCGAGATCATGTCGGGCGTGCGGATGAAGGCCATGTTGCCGTCCCGCGGCGGCCGGTTGATGGTCACGCCGGCGTCCATGAGCTTCCTGCAGGTGGCGTAGATGTCGTCGACCCGATAGGCGAGATGGCCGAAGTTGCGCCCGCCGGTATAGACCTCGGGGTCCCAGTTGTAGGTGAGCTCGACCAGCGGCGCCTGATCGCGCTTCGCCCGCTCGACGTCGCCGGGCGCGGCGAGAAAGACCAGCGTATAGCGGCCCTTTTCATTGTCGACCCGCCGCATCTCGACAAGGCCCAGGAGCTCGAAAAACGCGACCGTCGCCTTGAGATCCGTGACCCGGATCATCGTATGCAGGTATTCCATGCGGGGCTCCTCGTTGGCTTGGTTTGCTTCGGCTCAAAGCATAGACGGTCGAGCGGGCTTAGGCAGCATCATAGTGAACGTCTCCCTCGGGCTGTCGCCGGCACGGTGTGGATTTCGGGCGCCCGTCGACAGGAACTTCAACAATTCTGTGAACCGGCTCGACCGCAAACTGGTCCCGGTTCCTCGGTCAGCCGCCGTGCAGATTTGCGGGCGCGGAGATGTTTTCAATGGTTTAAGTGTCACTTTTGGCAACATTCCAATTCCTGGGTGCCGACCCCCCGCACGACCCTCACGCCCGCTGGTTTGACCCGCAACCCGTGGATCGCGAGCCACGGTGGTTCGCTCGGACTTTAACCCCCTGCGCTGTCGCCCTTCCTCGACTTTCCGAAAGCTTCCGAACGCTGCAATCGCGCTGCCGCCGGCTGCCAACCGCCTGCAATTTCCTGCCAAAAATTGCAATTCCTTTGGGACCTATATACGTGCTTGACCTGACGCCTTTGACGTGACAGGATTGTCAATGCCAAGGCTTGGGAGGGTACGATGGCGGAGGACGCTAAGAGATATATCGCGATAATTCAGTTAAACAAAAACTCGCCGCTCAGCCGCGTCGCCGCAGATGTTCCCGCGCTGATTGGTTTGTTTGATCGGGTTTCGAACGGCGAAAAGGAACTCGCATTCAAATCCAACGACGGACAGCTATTTGGCGTTTTCTTCAAAACTAGAATGCCACCCGCGATGATGCGCAGTCAATTTGAGGGCAGCGGGGCGACGCAAAATGGCGATAGCTTGATAATATTCGAGGCCAGGAAGCTTGCGACCGGAACGGCTGGGTTTAGTCGGGCTTGGACGTGGCTACAGCATCACTAGGAAAGACTTTCAGCAATTCCAGTTGCTCCATACGAAGCTTAATTGCGACGCAAATAAGCCAGTCAACCGCCTTACAAGTTAAGAGCCATCGCCTTATCAACATCCCTGTTCTCCACAGGTACGGTCGCCAGCGCTCGTTGCGCATGTCTTCGAAGGCCCCGAATCGGCCTACACTAACGGCAGCGGTGTCTGGTAATGGAAACGGCGCCGGGTTGCACCCCGACGCCGCTATTCTTGCCAGCGCTTTCCGGGCCTGTGTGCCACCCCGGAAACGAAGGCAAATCGCTATGCGTAGCGTCTCATTGATAACGATTTTCGCGTGAGACCGCAAGCGGCACGTCTAGCCAAGGAGGCCATTATGGCTTTCCGACGAGCGTGCCATTGGGTCCGGGAACATCTCCGCGTCCGCAATGGACGCGTCCAGTATGTGACCGGCTATTGGCGCTGTTGCGCCTAGTAGCTAAGACCGACGTCGCTCCTTAGAGCGACCTGGCCGTCGCGGGGACTTATCCTGCGGCGGCCGCTTTGTTTTCGCCCTTTCGATGCTCTCTTCAACTTCCTCTGGGTTGGTTGCAACAAAGCGCTCCAACCCTTCCTCAAAGCTCATATCCAGCCTTAAAGGACGATCGAGCTTCGTTCCCTTCTTATGCGTCACGCGATCAACGCCTTGTATGTGAGACGGCCCTCGACGCACGCAAACAGGTCATTCATGCGCGACGGCGCCTTCATGTCGCGACGGTTAAACCGCCATGTCATTTCGTCGACATACCGTTGCAGATGTTTCGCGGACACCCAATGGTGAACCCCGACGATCTGCCGCTTCAAGAGCGCCCAGATTGATTCGATCTTTTGTGTGTGGATAAAGCCCGCGCCGCGCACATACTCGCCGAGGCTATGACGGACGGTCAAGTGCAGATAATCCTTCGCCAGACCTCTGAAAGCGCGGTCTTCATCCGTCATCAAAACTGATTTGCTGGCAACGTTCGCTTTGATCTCGCCTTGCACGATTTCCTTCGTGTCGGCCCCGACATGTTTGGCGCGGAGCTCGCCGTCACGCTCGACCATCCCGAGCACAACCTCCTTGCCTTGGCCGCCCTGCTGGCCCGGTTTCTGGTCCCGCGCGTGACGGTTCTTGGCCTTCCCGCCGATGAACGACGTGTCGCTTTCGACGGTTCCCTTTAGTGGCGCATTGAATGAATTTGTCCGCGCCGCGTGTCGGAGCCTATGCAGGACAAACCAAGCGCTCTTTTGAGTAATCTTAAGGTCCTTGGCCAGCGTCGTTGAAGCAATTCCCTTCGGATGGTTCGTTATCATCCAAATCGCCGCAAACCACTTGCGGAGCGGCAGTTTCGTATCTTCGAAGATCGTGCCGACTTTGATTGAAAACCGCTGACGACAATCTGGGTCCCCACACTTGAACGTCTTACGGTCTGAGAAATGATAGATGCGATTGCCGCCACAGTGCGGGCACCACTCACCGTCACGCCAGCGGATCGCCCGCAGATGGTCGATGCACGATTGTTCGTCGGGGAAACCTTCGAAGAGGGAAAACAGACTGTCGAACTGGGCAAGCATGGCAGCGGCTCCGATCTAGGTGCCACGCTACCCCAGATTTTTCCTTTGGTCAAGCACGTATATAGGTCCCATTCCTTTCCCGGAATTGGGACATATCAAAGGGTTACGCGCGAAGAGAAAGGAAAAAAATAGTGGTGGCGACTTTCGCCGCGATTCCGCGAAACCAACTCGCTAATCTTGCTGTCCTCGATATTGTCCGTCGAAGGCTTGCAACGATTGAGCCCGAGAACGAACAAAGAAAAGAACTCTGAAATCTCCGACCCGCTTCGGCCCGGCCCTTGCGCGTCGCGCAAGGCTCGCGGGTTTCTGCGAGGGCTGGGGGAAGCCAGTGAGCCTGGGCGTGTCGCAACTTTCGAAACCTGTGACGTAAGATCGCCTCGCGGCGGGAGTGCCGAAAAACACTGTAACATGAATTCTGTTTTTCTCAAAGAGAATGTCAACCGGGCGCTGTCCGAACAGACAGCGCCTCAACCGCGGTAGCGCAGCCGCAGCCGCCCCGTCGGCTTGGGAGACCGCCGCCGGTTTGAGGCGTCCCGCGACGTCGCCGAAAGCCGCTATTGCGGAAGCATTCGGTCTGACCCAGAGGAAGTCCGTCAAGGTGCTTTCGTGCGCGCCGAATCGGTGTATTCTATCCCTTGCTCCTTGCGAAGATCGCGAGGCGCATGAGAAGGTGGGCCAGGCAGCGGGGACACGATGTCCGTAAAATTTCCCATGGAGGTCCGCGTTTCGCCGGAACTGCCGTTCGGCCGGGACAAATGGTCGACGGAAGACGTAACGAAAAGCGTCTCGAATTTCAGCACTTTCGCCGACCTGTTCAGCCAAAAGCTGGGCGAGTTTTGCGACGCGTTCGCCAGGGGCATCGATCCGGTCAAGAGCAAGTCGGCGCACTACATGCTCGACACGATCGAGATGTATATAGAACTGACGTCGAAGGGCGAGATCAGGCTGGTCGCGTCGGCGAACGCCGACGTCAAGGGCGCGATCAAGCTGACCTTCAAGGCGAACAACCGGCCGTGAGACCGGCGCCTCACGCCGTCTTCTCGAACAATTCCCGCCCGATCAGCATGCGCCGGATCTCGCTCGTGCCGGCGCCGATCTCGTAGAGTTTCGCGTCGCGCAGCAGGCGGCCGACCGGATAATCGTTGGTGTAGCCATTGCCGCCGAGGATCTGGATCGCGTCGAGGGCGACGGCGGTCGCCCGTTCGGCGGCATAGAGGATGGCGCCGGCCGCGTCCTCGCGCGTCGTCTGCCCGCGGTCGCAGGCCCGGGCGACGGCATAGACATAGGCCTTGGCGGCGTTCATCGTCACATACATGTCGGCGAGCTTGCCCTGCACGAGCTGGAACGCGCCGATCGGCTGGCCGAACTGCTTGCGCTCGTGGACGTACGGCAGCACGACGTCGAGCGCCGCGGCCATGAGCCCGAGCGGCCCGGCCGACAGCACGACGCGCTCGTAGTCGAGCCCGCTCATCAGCACGTTGACGCCCCTGCCGACCCCGCCCAGCACGTTCTCCTCAGGGACTTCGCAGTTCGAGAAGACGAGCTCGGAGGTGTCGGAGCCGCGCATGCCGAGCTTGTCGAGCTTCTGCCCGGGCGAGAAGCCCGCCATGCCGCGGCCGACGAGGAAGGCGGTGATGCCGCGCGCCCCTGCCGCCGGATCGGTCTTGGCGTAGACGACGAGCGTGTCGGCGACCGGGCCGTTGGTGATCCACATTTTCGCGCCATTGAGGAGATAGCGGTCGCCCTTCTTCTCGGCCCGCGTCGTCATCGAGACGACGTCGGAGCCGGCGTTGGGCTCCGACATCGCCAGGCCGCCGACGTGCTCCCCCGAGATGAGTTTCGGCAGATAGCGCGCCCTCTGCGCCGGCGCGCCGTTGCGGACGATCTGGTTGACGCAGAGATTCGAATGGGCGCCGTAGGAGAGACCCACGGAGCCCGAGGCGCGCGACACCTCTTCCATCGCGACGCAATGTTCGAGATAGCCGAGCCCAAGGCCGCCGTACTCCTCCGGCGCGGTGATGCCGTGCAGCCCGAGCGCGCCCATTTTCGGCCAGAGGTCGCGCGGGAAGAGATTGTCCCGGTCGATCGCCGCCGCCCGCGGGGCGATCTCCTTATCTGCGAAGGCGCGCGCGCTGTCGCGGATCATCTCCGCGCTCTCGCCGAGGGCGAAGTCGAAGAGACGCGGGGCGTTTGGGATCATGGGGCGGGCCGGGGAGGTGTATTTTTCGCCAAACCTTTGGGCGCATTCGGCGCCGCTGTCCAGCGAAGTGGGAAGGGATATTAGGGGAATCGGCTGAACGGATCATGGGGCGATGAGGCTTGCGCCTGCGCATTGGTGCTGGCAGGCGGTCTCACCCAGCAGCCTGCTAGGTGATCGAGGGACAGCGAATCGCCCCTGCTGAAGAGGCTCGTGTCTATGCCGCAACGGTTCCGAATTCGTAGCGAAGGATAGCGGCCAGAGGCGCCCGATCGGGCAATTCGTCACGCTTCGCTCCGAGCACCCGGGCGCCGGACGAGAGCGCGCGCCGGGCAATCTCGTCGACTACGCTATAGGTCTCGGCATCGTCGCGGACCGCGTAGGTCACGCTGCCGTCGATTTCGCTCACCATTCCGGGCACGACGGCGTCAAGATCGACCATCAGGGCGTCGACTGCGCCCGCGGTGGCGGCGTGCGCCGCGTAGGATATCTCGGTGGTCGCACGGTTCGGCTTCAATTCGTCGAAACGTGCGATCATCCGCTTCAGATCGCGTTCATAGAGTTGGTCGAGGATCGGCAAGGCGAGATCGGCGATCTGCCTGTCGCTCTGGTGCGCGACGTCCGGAAGAGCGGCGTCGTTCACGAGGTTCGCGGTGCTGTTGATCGAGCGGAATATCGAGGCGATCGGTTCCGCAGCGGCAAGGACCATGGGCTCGGCGCGGCCCGCCATTGCGTTTCGGACGGCCCCGTCGACCTGGCGAGCAAATTGCTCAAGCAGGATCCTCTCGCCTTCGAGATTTTGCAGCCGGTTGCGCGGGGCGCGCACATGGATTGAGGGACGCTGCGTCGCCCGTTCGGCCCTCTTTGGCAGGTGGGTGATTTCGACCTCCGCCGGCGGCAGGTTGGCGACGACATGGATCAGCCTTACGCTTTCCTCCGCCAGCGCCAGCACGAAGAGACTGGTTGGCGAAGTCATGGCGCGAATGAGGGGCGTCAAATGATAGCGATCCCCGGCCTCCACGCGGGGCTTCGGAGACGTCGGCAGCCGGAATGCGCACAATTCGTCCGGCGTCGCCAGTACGCCGAGACCATGCGCGGGCTGTTTCCAGATGGCGTCGAATTCATTCGGCTTCTTGTGCTGGAGCTTGCGGATGTGGTCCAGGTCCTGGACATTGACATCGTCCGCGCCAGCGAAATGGCCTAGGCGATCGTCCAGCGATTGCCGGCGGCGCTTGTCCGTCCCCGCCTCCGCCAATTGCGCCAGCGCGTCCTTGGCGGCGTCCCTGAATGCGATGCGGTTGGCGTGGGCGTCATTGGGATGCGGCGATGTCGGCAGGTAGATGGAAACGCAAGCGTCGCCGCGCACTGCAGCCAACGTCTTGAAGTCCGAGAGGGTCGGAATGTCGATGTGGAGCATTCCGCTTTTTTCGCACGCTTGAGACCAATTCGCCCTGATAATCGTCAACTCTCACGAAAAAGCCGGTTGCGCGTCGTCGCCCGGATACTCGCGATCGCTGTTTGAACACTGCGGTCGGTTTCAAAGTTCTACGCCGCGCTGGTGCAGATGATTCGATCCCACGCATATCGCCTGGCTCGGTCGCGGCAAGCGAAGGCTGATATCAGCCGAGGATTGGAGGTTTTCAGCTGCTTGCGGCGCCATTTCCAGCCAGCAGCTGGCAACGACGGCAAGTGCGATATAGTACGTCGCCGGGACAAATTGCCGCAATCCAGTATGATCGGGATCTCGTCCGACCGGTCTACATATTGTCGCGACCCTTTATTCTCCAGGCGGATCCGTTTGGCGCCCTCGAGTAGAGTTTTCGCTTTCGCCGATCCGGATGAGTACGGGACGGCCATCCGCGCCGCGGACGTGACGGTCACGCCGACCGCCCGGGGCGATTTCCACGTCGAGCTCTGGTTCCCAGAGCCTGACGACGCCAAACGCGAATACGCCTGCGGACCGGCGCAAGGGCTGCCGGACGCGAAGGTGGGGACGTTCGCGGCGGGGCGCTCTATGACGAGGCCAAGAGAAAGAGAGCTGGTTTGTGATCGGCATGAAGGATGATTGGACGCGCGTCCTCGCGTTCGAGTATTGGGGCACGGTCTCAGGAGGGGTTGCAATGCAGACAATTTTGCTGACGCGCCGGGCGGCGCTCGTCGCTCTCGGCGCCGGCGCCGCATTCGGTCTTGCCGGGTGCAACACGACGCAGACCGCCGCGGTTCAACCGCAGGCGGCGCCCTCGGGTCCGCGCATCGGCGCCATCGAGGTCAACACGGCGCCTCTGCTCGCCCAGAGCGGCAATCCGACTGCGCAGTGGGTGCAGCAGCAGCTTCCGAGCCTGCTCGCGCAGGATTTAGCCGCCCATATGGCGCCCGGCGATCCCAGCGCCGCGATTTTGCGCGTTCGCATCAATTCCGTCTATCTGGGCGGCGGCGGGCCCGCCGACCCCGACAGGATGAGGGGCGTCGCGACGCTGAGCGGCTCTGCAGCGCGTCCGATCAGGCTGCGGGCGACGTCTACCTATACTCCATCGCCCGTTGATCAAGCGCTGGTGGAGCAGGCGATGCAGGGCCGCGTGTCGGAGCTGTCGCAATCCTTCGCCTACTGGCTGACGAAAAAGATGGAGCTCTAGGCGGTTCCGCAGGGCAACGGCGCAACTGCTGACGGCAACGCTGGCTTCACTCGCGAACCAGCTTGAACGACTTCCGGCCCGGGGTGAAAAAGAGGCTCCAGAGCGCGTCGCCCCCGACCACTTGCGCCACTTCGCGGAAGGCGAAGAAAGGGATCAGCGCGACGAAGATGATGCCCGCATAGGTCAGCAATCCGCGGAAGGTCCCGCCGCCGAAGTCGTCGATTGCGGTGGCCAGCGGGAGACCCTCGAAGGCGGCCCGGATCGCTTCTTCGGCGATGTGGAACAGGATCAGTAGAACAGCGAACATCAGCGAGCGGCCGACGACGACCAGGACGAGAGCCTGCTCCCGCAGGCTCCGCCCGACATCGAGGGCCTGGCCGATCAGAATGACCTTGCCGAAAATCAGCGCGTTGACGATGGCGAAGCTCTCGTTCCAGACGCTGATCCCGTTCTCGCGAAGGAGCTCTCTTTTGTAGAGGCCGAAGAGGACGAACAGCACCCAGAGATAGAGGGTGATGATCGCATAGTCCTTCAGCTCGTGCAGCGCTCGGGTTCGAAGGCTTTGCTTCTTGGCTTCGCCCATCGCGGCGCCCTCGGGCGCAGTCGTTCTCGAGGGATTCTGCATGGCATGTCCTCAAACATTCGCGTTCGATCGACCGGATTGCTCAGGTTGCACGCCGGACCTGGCGACTCCGAGCGTTCTTCCCTGTCCGTTCTTCATCTTCATTGCAAGGCGACGGCACGCGCGGCAAGTTCGGGAGGACTGCCGCCAACCCGCTCATATAGACGCCTTCGCGCCCTAGCCGGGAGGTTTTCCTCGCGAGGACCAAACCGGATGCCGCAGACGCAGGCGACCACCGGAGTTTGTCAACAAGCCGATTCCACATGCAGAACCCTGTTGATCCGTAGGAAAGAAGCCTCGCCCTTGCGCCCGCCCGGCTAGCTTTTTCGGTGTGCCCTTTCTCCTTGAATATTCTTGCCGTCTCACTAAAAATCAGGTATTGATTTTCTCGTTTAAAAGACATTGCCAAATAGTGTCGGCCGGCGTCGGTAAGTTCCAGGTTAACGGGACTCTACATCGGCCGGAGTTACCGTGGCCCATGAACAACAGGGAGGATATCATGCGGGCTGAACGCGGGTTTTTTGTAGCGACTGTTGCGGTAGGGCTTTTGAGCCTCGCGGCGCCGGCCGCGCGGGCGGACGGCTGGATCGGAAGCTGGGGAGCCAGCGACGTCTTTCCCGTTGGTCAGGATGTGAATTTTCAGACATTGCGTGAGTTCGTTCGGCTCAGCGCCGGCGGAAACAAGGTGCGGGTGCGTTTCTCCAACGCCACCGGTCAGTATCAGCTTGTGATTGGCGCAGCCCATGTGGCGAAACCGGCCGCGGACGCGGCTGCTGGGACGATCGATCCCGCGACGGACCACGCCCTGACCTTCGGAGGGGCCAGCGGCATCACGGTGGCGCCCGGCGCAGAGGTGGTGTCCGATCCGGTCGATATGGACCTGGCGCCGCTTACGACGCTGGCGATCAGCCTGTTTGTGCCACGCTGGACAGGGCCCTCGGTGATCCATCTCGATGGGGTCGCGACCACCTATATCTCGGGCGACGGGGACTTCACGACGGCCGCCGCAATCCCCTCGCCGCATACGTCGACGTCACGGTTCTTCATCGACGAAGTGGATGTCGAAGCGGCTGGCCAGCCGGGAACTGTCGTCACTCTCGGCGACTCGATCACCGACGGCTACCGTTCGAAGGTCGACGCCAACCACCGCTGGCCCGACCGATTGGCGGAACGGTTGGCCGCCCGATCGAACGTCGCTCCGGTCGGCGTCGTCAACGCGGGCGTCAGCGGCAATCGCATCCTGCATGATCATCCCGAGGAACTATTCGGCCCCAACGCTCTGGCTCGAACTCGATCGCGACGTGCTCTCGACGCCCGGACTCCGATGGGTCGTGCTCATGGAGGGCATCAACGACATTGGCCACTCAACGAGCGCTGACCTCCCCGAGCAGGACGTGACTGCGGACCAGATCATCGCCGGCATGAAGCAGATCATCGCCCGGGTGCATGCTCACGGCGCCAAGATCTACGGGGCGACCCTCACGCCCTATGAGGGCACCGTATTCCACGGCTACTACCAGCCGGAGGGGGAGGCAAAGCGGGAAGCGGTGAACAACTGGATCCGCAAGGGCGATTTCGACGCCGTGATCGACTTCGACGCTGTCGTTCGCGATCCCGACCATCCGACCCGTATTCGCGCTGAATACGATGTGGGCGACCACCTGCATCCAAACGATGCAGGCTATCGGGCCATGGGAGACGCGGTCGATTTGAAGCTGTTCGAGTAGCGCACGACTTCACGCCACGCGAAGAAGGGCGGCATTGGGACCGCCCTTCCTGCCTTTCGACCGCTTCGCAATACGCAGCCTGCGCCCCTCACTTTCCCCTCACCTCCATCACCACGCGCTCGACCGCGCTGATGACGGCCTGGGGGCGGTCGATCTGCACGTAGTGGCGCGCGCCGGGGACGACGATGTGCTTGCCCTTCGTCGAGCGCGCGGCGAGCGCCGCGTGACCGGCGCGCCAGGCGGCTTCGACGCGGGGCAGCGCGTCGGCGGGCACGCCCGGGCCGCCTTCGTCCACGCCGCGGCTGAGAACGATCAGCGGCTTGGCGTCGAAGTCGAAGGTGACGGCATTCAGTTCGGCCGAGTCGGCGTCGGGCTTGCCGCCGTCCGGCACGAAGGCGCCCATTTCCGAGATCTGCGCTTCCCAGACCGCAGGCTCCGCGAGCCGGCGGCGGGCGATTTGCGCCAGCGCCGGGTCGAGCCGGTTCGGATTCCAGTTCGTGTCGAGGCAGACCTGGTCGGTCCGGGTCGCCGGCTCGAGCAAGTCGCCCGCCCGGGCGCGCTCGAGGCAGGCGCGCCTGTAATCGAGCGATTTCGTCATCGCGTCCTGGATGGCGGTCCGCCTGTCCGGCGGCAATTCGGCCTGCAGAGCCTCGAGGTCGTTGGCGAACGCCGGCTCGACGAGGACCATGCCGGCGAGGTCGTCCGGATGCGTCGCCGCATAGAGCGTGGCGATCGCGCCGCCAAGCGAGTGGCCGACGAGGACGAACGGCTTTCGGATGTCGGCCGCGGCGACGAGGCGGCCGAGGTCGTCGGCCAGGTTGCGCACGTCGGAGGGCCTGGTCGCCGGGTCGCTGAAGCCGAGCCCGGCGCGATCGTAGGCGCAGACGCGCGTCAGCCCGGCGATGTCCGCCTGCACGAGGCGCCAGGTGACCATGTCGTTGCCGGCGCCGGCCTCGAGGAGGACGGTGGGCTCGCCCGAGCCCACGCAATAGAGGTTGATGCGGCGAGCGCCGTCGACCGTCACGAGTTGCTGCGGCTTCGCATAGACGCTGTCGGCGACGGCTTGAGCCGCGGCGGGCGAGCCGAGGGCGAGGGCGCAGGCGCAGGCGATGGCGGCAAAGGCTTTCGCGAACATGAGGCGATGGTTTCCGGCGGCAATGGACTTCTATCGCACGCATGGGGCCCTGTAACGTCCGCATGTGAAATGGCCGGCCCTGCCGCGCCGCCGATTTGACAGGAACGGAAAAGTTCCCAAACTGTTGATGAATTGCGGGCGACGATCTGCAGGGAGGCCATCCATGCCAGTTCGGCAGAAAATCTTCACCACCGCCGGGCGCGGCCGGCTTTTCGACAGCATCCTGGACACCGTCGGCGACACCCCGGCGATCCGCATCAACAATCTCGGTGTCGACCACGCGACGATCTACGCCAAGGCGGAGTTTTTCAATCCGGCGGCCTCGGTCAAGGACCGGCTGGCGCTGAACATCATCGAAGAGGGCGAGCGCAGCGGCGCGCTGAAACCCGGGCAGACCGTCGTCGAGGCCACCAGCGGCAACACCGGCATCGGACTCGCCATGGTCTGCGCGCAGAAGAACTACCCGCTGGTCGTCACCATGGCCGACAGCTTCTCCGTCGAGCGGCGCAAGCTGATGCGGATGCTGGGCGCCAAGGTCGTGCTCACGCCGCGGGCGCAAAAGGGCTTCGGCATGTACAGGAAGGCTGTGGAACTCGCCGAGGCCAACGGCTGGTTTCTCGCCCACCAGTTCGAGACCCCGGCGAACGCCGCCATTCACGAGGCGACGACCGCGCGCGAGATTCTCGGCGACTTCGCGAACTCGCGGCTCGATGTCTTCGTCACCGGCTATGGGACAGGCGGCACCGTCGCTGGCGTCGGGCGCGTGCTGCGGCGCGAGCGGCCCGGCGTGCGCATCGTCCTCTGCGAGCCCGCCAACGCGGCGCTGGTCGCCGACGGGCGCCCGCAGGAACGCCTCCCGGACGGGGCGCCCGCCGGGAGCCATCCCGCCTGGGAGTCGCACCCGATCCAGGGGTGGACGCCGGACTTCATTCCCGAGGTGCTGCAGGAGGCGATCGACCGCAAGCTGTTCGACGAGGTCGTGCCGGTCGCCGGAGCCGAGGGAATGAAGTGGGCGAAGGCGCTCGCGCAAGGCGAGGGAATCTTCACCGGCATCTCCGGCGGATCGACTTTCGCCGCGGCGAGGCGCATCGCCGAAGCGGCGCCGGCCGGTTCCGTCATTCTCTGCATGCTTCCCGACACCGGCGAACGCTACATGACGACGCCGCTGTTCGACGGCATCGAAGCCGAGATGAACGAGGAAGAGCTGGCGCTGTCGCGCTCGACGCCGTCGGCGCAGTACGCGGCTCCATGAAATTGCCCGCCCGGCCGCCGGTCGAGGCGCCGCGGGCGGCGACGGAGACGCTCGATCCGGATGATTGGGGCGAGGCCCTGGCGGTGTCGCGGTCGATCCTCGAGGACGCCATCGGCTACCTCCGCGACGTCCGCGACCGCCCGGTCTGGCGCGACATGCCGGCGGAGGTGCGGGCCGCCTTCGACGCGCCGCTGCCGCGTGGGCCGACGCCGCTGGCCGAGGTCTATCGGGAGGTCGCGGCGAACGTGATGGCCTATCCGATGGGCAACGTCCATCCGCGCTTCTGGTCCTGGTATATGGGCGCGAGCAACTTCACTGGCGCGCTCGGCGACTTTCTCGCCGCCATCCAGGGCTCGAATCTCGGCGGCGGCAATCACGCCGCGGCGCTGGTGGACCAGCAGGTCGTGAACTGGTGCAAGGCCATGGTGGGCTTTCCGGCGTCCGCCAGCGGCACGCTGGTCAGCGGCGGCTCGATGGCGAACATCATCGGTCTGACGGTCGCGCGCAACATGAAGGCAGGCGTCGACGTGCGTGAACTTGGAGTCAGCGCCGTGGACAAGCCCCTGCGCTTCTACGGCTCCGACCAGATTCATTCCTGTCATCGCAAGGCGATCGAGGTCCTTGGGCTGGGCAATCAGGCGCTGCGGCGCATTCCGACCGATTCCGCGTTGCGCCTCGACATCGACGCGCTGCGCGCCGCAATCGCCGAGGACAGGGCGGACGGGTTCAAGCCCTGCTGCGTCGTTGCAACTGCCGGAACAGTCAACACCGGCGCGATCGACGACCTGGAGTCGATCGCGGCTGTCGCCGCCGAAGAAGATCTCTGGCTCCACGTCGACGGCTGCATCGGCGCGCTTATCGCCGTCGCGCCCAGGAACGCCTTTCGGGTCGCCGGGATCGAGAAGGCGGATTCTCTCGCGCTCGATCCGCACAAGTGGCTGCATGCGCCGTTCGAGGCGGGCTGCGCGCTGGTCAAAGACGCTTCCGCGCATCGCGGCGCGTTCGCCGTTACGCCCGAATATCTCGAGTCCACTCCGCGCGGTCTCGCGTCCGGCCAGTGGTTGCACGAATTGGGGCCGCAAACCTCACGCGGATTCAGGGCGCTCAAGATCTGGATGTCTCTGAGGGAGCAGGGCGTAGAGAAATTCGGCCGCCTGATTGACCAGAACATCGACCAGGCTCACGATCTCAGCGCGCTGTGCGAGGCCGAGCCCGATCTCGAACTGGTCGCTCCCACAAACATCAACATTGTCTGTTTTCGCTATCGCCGCCCGGGCCTGGACGGCGCGGCGCTGAAGGCGCTGAACACCGAGATCATGCTCCGGCTGCAGGAGCAGGGCCTCGCTGCGGTATCCGACACGACCGTGCGCGGCGAGCATTGCCTGCGCGCGGCGATCAACAACCATCGCACGCGCCCGGAGGATCTGGAACTGCTCGTGCGCGAGACGCTTCGCCTCGGGCGCGAGCTTGCGGCGCAGGAGCCGGCCGGCCGATGATCGGCTCGGCGGCGGAGAAGGGGCGATGGATGTAGGCGAGTGGCTGCGCCGCATTGGCCTCGAACAATACGAGGCTGCCTTCCGCGACAACGCAATCGATGCTGAGATCCTGCGGGCGCTGACGGCCGACGATCTGAAGGACCTCGGCGTGACGATCGTCGGACATCGGCGGAAGATGCTGACGGCGATCGCAGAGCTGTCGGGATCGTCGGAGGCTTCGACAGTCCTCCCGCCCGTGCCTTTCCCCGCCGCCGAAGGCGCGCGCGGCGCGCCGGAGCGCCGTCAACTCACGGTCCTGTTCTGCGATCTGGCGGGCTCCACCGCGCTCTCGGCGCGGCTTGACCCCGAGGACATGCGCGAGGTCATACGGGCCTATCAGGACGCCTGCTCGCGGGTGATCGCCCGATACGACGGCTTCGTCGCCAAGTTCATGGGCGACGGCATCCTCGCCTATTTCGGCTTTCCCCGCGCCCACGAGGACGACGCCGAACGCGCCGTTCGAGCGGGGCTCGATCTGGCCGTCGCAGTCGGGAAGCTCGCAACGCGCGCCGGCGAACGGCTCGACGCCCGGATCGGCGTCGCCACGGGAATCGTCGTCGTGGGCGACCTTGTCGGCGAGGGGCCGGCTCAGGAGCAGGCGGTGATCGGCGATACGCCCAATCTGGCGGCGCGTCTGCAGGCCTGCGCCGAGCCGGGCGGCGTCGTGATCGCCGAATTCGACCCGGCATCTTCTCGGCGACGCTTTCGAGTTGAAGTCTCTCGGGCATCTGAACCTGAAAGGGTTCAGCGCGCCGGCGCCCGCCTGGGCGGCGCTGCGGGTGGCGGAGAACGTGACCCGGTTCGAAGCGTCGCGATCACGCCGGATGACCCCGTTTGTCGGACGCGAGCCCGAGGTGGCGTTGCTCATCGAACGCTGGCGCGACGCGAAAGCCGGCGAGGGCAAAGTCGCGTTGCTCTCGGGCGAGGCCGGCATCGGCAAGTCGCGCATTCTGGCCACTCTGCGCGAACGGGTCGCCCACGAGCCGCATGTGACGGTGCGCTACCAATGCTCGCCGCACCACGTGAGCGACGCCTTCTATCCGATCGTGAGTCAAATCTGGCGCGCCGCCGAATTCGCCAGCGAGGAAGCGCCGGGGGCGCGGCTCGAGAAACTCGAGGCGATGGGCCGCCGTTCTGGGCTCGAACCCACGGAGATCGTTCCCTTGGTCGCTTCACTCTGTTCGGTTCCGTTCGACGGGCGCTATCCGCCCCTCGAGATGGCGCCGGGGGTACAGAAGGAGCGTTCGATCGCCGCGCTGCTCGCGCTCTTTGAAGGGCTGACGAGGGAAGCGCCGGTGCTGGCGCTCCTGGAAGACGCCCATTGGATCGACCCGTCGT
Organism: uncultured Alphaproteobacteria bacterium; assembly: GCA_963772555.1. GTDB lineage: Bacteria > Pseudomonadota > Alphaproteobacteria > Rhizobiales > Beijerinckiaceae > Roseiarcus. Next base: position 266,891 of record CAVYXQ010000007.1, read on the forward strand.
CGCTCGAAGTGTTCAACCGGCTGATCAACCGGACGCCCAAACTGCGCGCCTTTCTCGTCATCACGTTCCGCCCGGATTTCGTCGCGCCCTGGGTCGGCCACGCTCACGTCAATTTGCTCGCGCTCAACCGCTTGGGTCGACGGCACGCGGTCGCCATGATCGATCGCATCGCCGGCGGCAAGGCCTTGCCGGCGGAGGTTCTGGAACAGATCGTCGCCAAGACCGACGGCGTGCCCCTGTTCGTCGAGGAATTGACAAAGACCGTGCTCGAGTCCGGGCTGTTGCACGAGGAAAGCGGATCATACGTCCTGGCCTCCGCGCTATCGCCGCTCGCGATCCCCTCGACCCTTCAGGATTCGCTGATGGCGCGTCTCGATCGCCTGGCGCCGGTCAAGGAAATCGCGCAGATCGGCGCGACGATCGGCCGCGAGTTCTCCTACAGTTTGCTCGAGGCGGTCTCACCCGTACGGGGAGCAGCGCTTCAGGACGCCCTCGGTAAGCTCATGGCGGCCGGGCTCGTGTTCGGCCACGGGACGCCGCCCGAGGCGACCTACGCCTTCAAGCATGCGCTCGTACAGGACACGGCCTATGCGACGCTCCTCAAGGGCCGAAGGCAGGGCTTGCATCAGCGGATTGCCGAAAGCCTGCGCGATCGGTTTCCGGAGCACGCCGAGCACGAGCCGGGCGTCATCGCGCATCACTTCACCCAGGCCGGATTGGCGCAAAGCGCGATCGAATGGTGGGGCCGCGCCGGCACGCGGGCGATGCGCCGCTTCGCCAATCACGAGGCTGTGTTGAGCTACGCCAACGGCCTGACCCTGATGGCCGATCTGCCGAGGAGCGAGGAGCGCGATCGGCAGGAGCTCAGCTTTCGCCTTGCGCTCGGCCCCGCGTTGCTGGCGGCGCGCGGCTACGCGTCCGACGAGGTCGAGCACAATTACCAGGAGGCGGGCCGGCTCGCCGAGACTCTTGCCGACCGCGAGGCCGTGTTCACCAGCACGCGCGGCCTGTGGCACTACGTGTTCGACAGAGGCCAACTCGATCGCGCGCTCGCTCTGACAGAGCGACTGCTCGCCATCGCGACGGCGGATTCCGACCCTGAGAAATATGGGCTTGCGCTTCGGGCCGTCGGATCGACATTGATGAGCAAAGGCGAATTTGCCCAGGCAACCGACGCTTTCGAGCGATGCATTGCCGACGGCGGGCACGCGCCGCTCGGAGCGTGCTTTGCCCGCCACGGCGAGGAGCCGGAGATCGTCGCGCTGCAATACAAGGGCCTCGCGCTCGCCGTTCAGGGCTTTGCCGACTCCGGCTTGGCCGCGGCGCAGTCGGCGCTGTCGCTGGCGAGGAGTATGAATTTTCCCCTGATGGTGGCCTTCGCCTCGAATATCGTCGCTATGGTGTTGCTGCTGCGCCGCGACAATCGGGCCTGCGCCGATCTTGCCCGAGCACAGATCGACTATTGCTCCGAGCAAGGCTTCATTTTCTGGTCGGCCGGGCACGAAATTCACCACGGCGCCGCCCGGGCCTGTCTCGTCGGAGACGCTGCGGGCCTCGCCCAACTGGAGAGGGGCATCCAGAGCTGGAGGAAGACGGGCGCGGCGCTGCATATCCCGACCTGGTCGTCCTATCTCGGCGAGGCTGCGCTGTGTGTGGGCGATCTCGATCGCGCCGGGAGCGCCTTACTGGAGGGGATCGAGACTTCCAGGAGACACGGCGACGACTTTGCCCTTGCTGAACTGCACAGGCTGACGGGCCGACTGCGGCAGAGGCGGAACAATCGCGGCGAGGCCAGGCGCGCCTTCGACGAGGCGGTCGCCGTCGCGCGTCGCCAGGGGGCGCGGCTCTATCTTTTGCGGGCCGGCCGCGATCTCGCCTCGCTCGTCGCCGAGGACGGCGACGCCACGGGCGCCTCAGCCATTCTGAAGCCGATCCTTGCGGGCGTCGCCGAGCATCGGAATGGTCTCGACTTCCAGGAGGCATCGGCGCTTCTGGAGCGACTTTCGCGGGAGGCCGACGCCTAACCCTGCCGACGCGTCGCCGCTACTCGACGAGGGGCGGGGTCGATCCTACCGCCGCCGCCTTGTCGGCTTCGCTGCCGCGGCGCTGGCGCCGGCGCGCCGCCTGGACGGCGAGGCCGACCGCCAGGATCAGCATGGAGCCGTCGAACAAGGGTTCGACGAAGAACGGCGCGCCGAGCTGGTTGAGGCCGGCCACGGTGACGGCGAGGACGGCGACCGCGAGCACCGTTCCCCAGACGTTGACGCGCCCCGGGCGAACCGAGGTCGCGCCGAGCAATGCCGCAGTAAAGGCGGGCAGCAGGTACTCCTGACCGACTGAGCTTTGGCCGACGAGAAGCTGCGACTGCAGCACGACGCCGGCGAAGGCCGCGAGCGTCCCGGCCGCGACGAAGGCGAGCGTGACGTACCGCTTGGCCGAGATGCCGTTCAGCTCCGCGGCGCGAGGACTTGCGCCAAGGACATAGAGATAGCGCCCGAGCGGCAGGTACTCGAAGACCACCCATAACGTAAGGCTGACGATCAGCACATAGATCGCGGGCGCCGGGATGATCCAGAGAGCGCCCGAGATCGCCAGGAATTCGCGCGGCAAGGTCGCAAGGACCTGCTGACCCCCGGTGTACCAGGCGTTCAGGCCATAGAGCACAGTGCCCGTTCCAAGGGTGGCGATGAACGAGTCGATCTTCACCCAATTGATCAGAATGCCGTTGACCAGGCCGACGCACGCTCCCATCAGCAGAACCGCGGCGACCGCGGCCCACCAGGGCCAGCCCTGCGCCTGAAGCCCGATCGCCAGCACCTGGGAGATGCCGACGTTGAAGCCGGCGGAGAGGTCGAACTGATTGGCCACCATCGGGATGAAGACCGAGAGCGCAACCAGCGCCTGCACCGACTTGTTGCTGAGGATCGAGCGAAAATTGAAGTAGGTGAGGAAGGTGTCCGGCTTCAGGAGCGAAAAGGCGATGATGAGCAGCACGAGCAGCAGCAAGAGCCCCCACACCGAAATCGCGTGCGTGGCGGCGGCGCTGAACGACGGTTTCCTCGCCTTGCCGCTCACAACGCTGCTCCCGCGCCGCTGGCGGCGGCTCCGCCCGACGCGGCCTCGGTAAGGGCTGCGATCGTCAAGGCCTCTGCCCTCAATTCAGCGACAACGCTGCCCCGGCTGAAGACGAGCGCGCGGTGGCAGATGCGCTCCACTTCCTCGAAATCGGACGAGATCACCAGGGCCGCCAGTCCATCGCGCAGCGACCCCTGCAGGAGACGATAGATTTCCGCCTTCGATCCGACGTCCACGCCGATGGTCGGTTCTTCGAGAATGAGCAGCTTGACGCGGCCCTCCATCCACCGCGCCACCACGACTTTCTGCTGGTTGCCGCCGGACAGCGTCGCCACCGGCTGCTCCGGTCCTTCGGCCTTGATCGAGAAGCGATCGAGGGCGGCGAGAGCCGCTTCTGTTTCCGAAATGCGCGGGACGTATTCCAGCACCCTCTTTCCGGTCAGCGTCGGATTCATGAAGATGTTTTCGCGCACCGAGAGATTCGCGGCCAGGCTCTCCTCGGCACGCCGGCTGGAGACGAAACCGAGACCCAGCGCCATCGCCTCCGCGGGGGATTGCGGGTCGATCTGCGCGCCGTCGAGCGCGAGGCAGCCTGACGCGAGCGGCGGCTCGCCGAAGATCGCGCGCCCGATGGCGTGGTGGCCCGCTCCGCGTAAGCCCACGAGCCCCAGCGTTTCGCCGGCCGCAACGGTGAAGGAAACCGGGCCCACCCCTTCGGCGACCGCATCGTGAAGAGAGAGGACGGCGCGGGCCGTGGCGGGCTCGGGGCGGGCGAACGCGTCGGTCAACGACCGGCCGACAATCATCCGCACGAGCGCGTCGGAAGACGTCTCGCGCGTCGAAACCGTCGCGATCCTTCGGCCGTCGCGAAGGACGGTCACCCGGTCGGCGATGCGAAAGACCTCGTCGAGCCGATGCGTGACATAGACGATGCCGATGCCGCTGGCGCGGAGCTGCCGCAAGGCTTCGAGCAGGCGTTCGACGTCATGTTCCGGCAGCGCCGCTGTCGGCTCGTCGAGGACGAGAATGTCCGACCGCACCGCCAGGGCGCGGCCGATCGCCACCAGCGAACGCTCGGCGGCGGGCAGCGCGGAGATCGGCCACTCCGGGTCGATATCGGCGCCGATCGCCGCCAGCGCGACGGCAGCGGCATCGCGCGCCCGCCGCCAGGAGATAAGGCCGAACCTGAAGCGAGGATAGCCGGTCTGAATGGCGACGTTCTCGGCGACCGACATCCATTCGACGAGGCCGAGATCCTGGTGGATGAACGAGACGCCCGGCAGGCGTTCGCCGCGCGGAGCCGGCTTGCCGCGCAGCCGGATCTCGCCCTCGTCGGCCTCGTAGACGCCGGCGAGGATCTTGATCAGGGTCGATTTGCCCGCGCCGTTCTGGCCGAGAAGCGCATGAACCTCGCCAGGCCGGAGGTCGAAGTCGACCCGATCGAGCGCCAGGGTCGCGGTGAAGCGCTTGGTGAGCCCGCGGACGACGAGCAGAGCTTCGTCCGAATGCGGCGCGGGTCTGCGCTCCATGGATATTTCATCCCAATCCGCGGCGAGCGTTGCGGGCGTGCCGTTCGATCCGATGACAGAGGCGCGGGATCCGCAGCTCGCCGGAATCGGAAGCCTACTTCACGCCCCAAATCTCGAGATAGTGCTGCTTATAGTTGTTGCTCGGAATGAAGGTGTTCTTGTCGCCGCCCTCGGAGTGGATGTTCTCCTTGGTGACGAGAAACGGCGGTTGCACGAAGCCGCTCGGGGGCGCGCCGTGAAAGGCGCGGTTAAGCTCGTCGACCGCCTGCCAGGCCTGCAATTCGATCGGTTCCGAGACGGTCACCACCTGATAGTCGTCGCCCTTGCGGATCCGGTCATAGGCCGAGCGGTTGCCGTCGGCCCCGATCAGCTTGACCTGGTCCGGGGAGACGCCGCCAGAGCGCAGCACGGGGACGGCGAAATCCCAGTCGTTGTCGCCGACCGACGTCGCATAGAAGGGCAGGCCAAAGCGCTGGACCCAGCTCGTCGTCAGCTGCGGCTGGCGCTGCGCGGCTTCGGAAGCTGGGGAATTGACGTAGTCGAGCACCTTGCAGCCGCTGCACTTCTCGATCTCGTCCTTGGTCGCCGTCGATTTGACCTTGGCGATGGCGTATTCGTTGTGGGTCAGCACCACGGCGCGGCCGGCGCCGTTGGAGTCGGCAATCACCCAATCGCCCTCCGCCTTGCCGATCTCGCGCGGATCCTCCTCGATATTGACGAAGAGGTTAAGGTCCGGCTGCGGCCCGGGCAGCCCGGCGGCGTGGAGCCCGACGAACTTGACGCCCTGGGCGATGCCCGCCTTGATCGGCCCCTGCAGGCTTGCGGCGTCGGCGAACATCGCGATGCCATCCGGCTTCAGCGCAATCGCCTGATTCATGCCGGCGAGCCAGGACGTCGGGCTGCCCTTGCCGTCGATGACCGTGGCGCTCCAGCCGAGCTTCTCGGCTGCTTCCTTGATGTAGACGCCATAGAGGTGGGAGATGTCGTTCTGCTCGTCGCCGGAAAGAAAGACGAGCTTCTTGCCGGGCTCGGGCTTCGGCCCGCTGGTGGGCCCCTCCCAGGTGGTCTGCGGCCCGGCGTACTTCGCCACCGCGGCCTTGGCGTCGGACACCACGTCCGCGCCGGCCGGAATGACGAGCGCGAATTCGGCCAGCGCAACCGTTGAACCGGCAAGCAGCGCCAGGCGGACAAGTCCTGCAGTCATCACCCTTCCTCCCAATGGACGTTCGGCTCTTCAATTTGATCCGCGGCGGCAAGCCGCGTTTTCCGGCCGACGGAATTTTGATGTTGCGGCCCTTTCCCGGCCGAATTGGGGCGAAGGGGCAATCGACCGCGAGGCTTACGACAGAGCCGCAAAGGGAAGGGGCGAGCGCGCGCCCCTTCTTTGCGGACTTTTAACAGCGCGGCGACCTGAGCGGGCGCCCGGGTCGTCTTTACCCGATCGCGATCTTCCGCGGCTGGGCGTGCTTGGCCTTCGGCAGCGTCAGGGTCAGCACGCCGTCTTCGAGATTGGCGGCGATCTTTTCTCGGTCGATCTGGCTCGAGAGCGAGAACGAGCGGGCGTAGTGGCCGACATTATACTCAGTGTAGACCGGCTCCATGTCCTTGTACTTGGCAAAATCGATCCGGCCGTCGACCCGGAGCGCGTCGTTCTCAAGCGCGATGTCGAGATCCTTCTTCTCGACCCCGGGCATTTCCATCACGACGGCGATCGTTTCCTCGGTCTCATAGATGTCGGTGGCCGGAATGTAGTAGCGGCCGGGGATGGTCTTTTCCTCCTTGCCGACCAACTCCTTCTTCTCGCGCACCGTCATTTCCTGCTTCTCGGCCATGGTCGCGCCCTTTCGGTTCGGTTCCTTTGAGGGTTCCTTTGACATTTCAGCCTCACTCGCTCGAGGTCATGCTATCTTGATCGACTTGGGCTTCTCGCTTTCCGCGCGCCGCAGAAAGAGCGCGAGGACGCCGTCCCGATACTCCGCCTTGACGCCTTCCGGATCGATCTCGACCGGCATGGTGACGGCGCGGTCGAAACGGCCGGCGAGACGCTCGCGGCGGTGAACTGCGGCCTTCTCCGGATAAGCGGCCGACTTGGCGCCGGCGAGTCGTAAGGTCCGGCCTTTCACCTGCACGTCGAGGTCGGATTTCTTCACTCCCGGAATCTCGGCGATAATGATGAAGTCGTCACCCTTGCGGAATACGTTCATCAGCGGATAAGCGCCGCCGCCGCTCAGACCCGGATCGAGCCAGCTGCTCGCCCGGAACGCATCGAGAGCCTGCTGAAAATTGGAAAGCGCGTCGAACGGATCGGAAAATACAGCCATCGTGTCCTCCTTGGCTCTCGCCAGCGAGAGCGCCGCGCCGACTGCGTTTTCCAAACGGCTTAGCACTCTCCGCTGTCGAGTGCTGACAGAGGTGGGAGGCGGTCTTTGGAGCGTCAAGAGGCTGCGACGAGTCGTCCCACTTTCCGGCGGTCGCAGCGCCGGGCGGCCGCGGAATTCAGTTAGAAATGCGGCGCGGACTTCCATATGCGGGAACGGCGCTTCGGCTCCTTCCAGCGTTCGCTGCGCGTGCCCGACACGGTCGACGCCGACAAGATCGAGGCGCACTTCAAGAAGGGCGTCCTGACCGTGACGCTGCCCAAGACGCCCGAACCTCAGAAGGCGGTGAAGAAGATCGAAGTGAAGGGCGACTGAGCCCGTCAGGCGCGGTCGTTGGACCGCGCCCGACGGAGCGGCGCTTACGGGCAGGCGTCCCAGAATCCCTGGCGGCGGCTGGGGTCGGTGTAGTACCAGCAGAGACCTGGCTGCGGCGGCGCGCCGGCCCATGTGGCGGTCGTCGCGGCGACGAAGCCGAGGGCGGCGCCGGCCGCGATCGCGCCGCCTGGCGCCCAGCGATACCAGCCGGGCCGGCCGACCCAGGTGGTGCGCGGGCCGACCATGACCCGCCGGTTGACATTGCGGTTGACGTTGACGTTCCGGTTCACATTGCGATTGACGTTCCGGTTCACGTTCCGATTGACATTGCCAGCGGGGCGGTTGACGGGCCGGTGCGTCCCGCCCGGGCGATGCATGCCCCCGCCCCGATGCACGCCACCGCCTCTGTGCACGCCGCCGCCCCGGTGCGCGCCACCCCCACCGTGATGTCGCTGGCCGCCGCGGCCGCCGGCGCGGACCTGATCGATCACGCCGTCGCCGACGTGTTCGCTCAGATTTTTTCCGGAGTAAATTTCGATCGCTTCGGCTTGTGGCGCACTGAAGCCAATGAGCGCGAGGAGAAACAGCGCGTTGGTGAAAAGACCCGAGCGCTTCATGATCTACCTCCCGGCGAATAGACGGCCCCGACCATCGTCTACGCTGAGACACTTCGCAACCGCCTTCGACGTCGCGACGGACGATAATGTAAATCGCCGTCGTCGCGGAGCATTCGAGAGGACAATCCGCCGGAGCGCGGACTTGTCGTCGCGATCCGTATGACCAACATACTCGGAGCACAGGGCCGCTGAGCATCGTCGGATCAAACACGCTGGGCTTCGCGGCCGTCCAGTCACTTGGAGTCGTCTCATGCCGGATTTGGCGTCAGCGTTCGCGGCCGCCTCGATCGGGGCGATGCTGTTCTTCTCCGCGGCGGTTGCGCCGACGGTCTTCCAGGCCCTGCCGGCGGAGCAGGCCGGAGCCTTCCTGCGGGCGCTTTTTCCGAGATATTTTCTGATCAACGGCATCGCCGGGGTCGTAGCGGCGGCGCTCGCCTTCCGGCCGCTGCCGGGCGCACTCCTCTTGATCGGCGGCGCGGCGCTGATCGCGCTCCGCTTCGCCGTCGTCCCGGCGATCAACAAAGCGCCGCGACGCAATGCTCGCGGGAGACGCCTCGGCGCGGCCGGTCTTCGCCCGCTGGCATCGCCTGTCGGTCGTCGTCAATGTCGCGGCGATGGCGCTGTTCGCCGTCGCCGCCTGGCTTCTGCTGGCCCGGGCGGCGTGAGGCGCCATTCGATCCGTCGGAGCCGGTCGGCTCGTGGAGCGTCGTGCTTCCGGCCTGTTATGATCCCGAATGCCGCCTCGCCCGTAACAAGGCGGTATCATCACGGAGGCGACCATGAACAGCCGCAGGACCTTTCTCGCCTTGATCACCGTCGCGCCTGTCGCGCTGGCCCTGCCGGCGCAGGCGTTCGAGTTCAGTCCCTACAATGCCGCCATCATCGACAAGGCGATTGCCTCCGGCAAGCCGGTGATCGTCCATGTCTATGCGCCATGGTGCCTGCAATGCCACGCGCAGGCGGCGATCCTTGATTCCTTGAAGAACGACCCCGCCTACAATCGTGCGGCGTATTTCAGGGTCGACTACGACAATCAGAAGGACGTCGTCGCCAAGCTCGGTTGCCCGCGTTCGACCCTGATCGCCTACAAGGGCGGCAAGGAGGTGGCGCGGATGTCGTGGGGCGTGACGCCGGATTCGGTAATCCACGTCCTCAAGGCCGCGATGTGAGCCTTGCGCTCGCCACGCTGCCGCTCGCCTTCGCGGCGGGGCTGCTCACCATCCTGAGCCCCTGCGTCTTGCCTCTCGCGCCGATCGTCGTCGCCAGCGCGCAGGCGAAGGATCCGCGCGGGCCGTTCGCCTTGGCCGCGGGCTTGGCGCTGACGTTCGGGATTGTCGGCGGCGCGCTCGGCTCGTTCGGCGTCGAGTTCGGCGACTCGGCGATCGTGCGCGCGGCATCCGCCGTGATCATGATCGCGATCGGCGCGGCGCTGGTGTTTCCATCGGTTGGGAATGCGCTCGAAGGCCGGCTCGGTTTCGCCGGCGGGATTGGCGATGCGCTCGGGGAGCGCCTTCCCCGGGCGGGGCTCGCCGGGCAGGCGGCGGCCGGGGTCGTACTGGCGTTCGCCTGGGCGCCCTGCGCCGGGCCGACCCTGGGCGCTGCTCTCTTGCTGGCCGCTCGCGGAGGTTCGCTGGCCGCGGCCATGGTCACGATGACGGCCTACGCCCTCGGGGCGGCCGGCGCGCTCGTCGCAGTGGGGCTCGCGATCGGGCGTCTCGCCGGGAAAAGACGCTTCGCTTTGGCCGGCGCGGGCGGTCGGACCCTCCTCGGCGTGGCGTTCGCGGCGATTGGCGCCGCCGTTCTGACGGGCTTCGATCATAGGATCGAGGCGGCGGCCGTTTCCGCGATGCCGGATTGGCTGACGACGTTTGCGACTTCGCTTTGAGGCGCAGTTCACTCGAAGCGGACACGCAGTCCCTCGATGGGAATTCCACTGAGGCTCGTCGACCACGTTTGCCGGGCGGCCACAGGCATCGCGTCGGTCAGCGCCCCGGTCGTCACAAGCTCCCCTGGTCGGAGCGGCTTGCCAAGGGGAGAGGCCCCGAGTTCCCGCACCAGAAACCCCAACGCTTCCAGGGGGCCGCCCAGAACATTGGTCGCGAGCCCGCGCCTCTTGACGCCGCCTTCGCCGTTGAGCTCCAGAGTGAATCCGGAAAGCGCATTCGCCCACAGCCGGGCGTCGTCAATCGGATGCCGGGCCCCGAGAAGATAGGCGCCGTGGAGCCCGTAGCCCGCGACGGCATCCGCCGCGGTGAATTTCCAGTTCGGGAAGATCGATTGCACAATCTCGAATCCGTGCGCGACCCAATCGATGCAGCCAAGCAACTCCTCAGCCGTCATATCAGGGCGCGGCGGCGTCGCGATGTGGAAAACGATCTCCGGCTCGAGGAGGGGTTCCGTCAACCCCGACAAGTCGAAGCGTCCGCCGATCGCCGCGAGATCGCGGACGGTGCTGTCGAACATGTAGTTCCAGATCGGTCCGTGCACCCCGTAGGCGATCTGGACAGCGCGGTTGGTGAAGCCGATCTTGCGGCCGATCGCAGTCTCGCCGCGGGCAGCCCGCAGGTCTCGAAGACGCTCTGCGACCCCGTAAGCCTCGTCGAGGTCGAACCCGGGATAGCGCGACGCATAGGACGCGACTTGACGCCCGGCGCCGAAAATGGCGAACGCCTCGTCTGCAATCTCGCCGATCCGCTTCATCCGCTCCCGCTCACTCATGCGATCGAAGTTAAGCGCCGGCGACGACGGCCACAAGGACAAAGGCCGCATGCTTTTCAACTTGAGCGGGACTGCGTATGCCGCGGACGCTCCGGGAGGTCCGGCATGATGCGGCAATTCTCATCGGACGGCGTCCATATCGCCTTCATCGACGTCCCGCCCGAGACCCACGATCGGGGCGAACCGATCCTTTTGATCCATGGCTTCGCCTCCAATCATCGCGTCAACTGGGTCAATCCGCGCTGGGTCGAGACGCTGACGAAAGCCGGCCGGCGGGTCGTCGCCTTTGACAACCGCGGCCACGGCGCGAGCGAGAAGCTCTATGCCCCGGCCGACTATCGCGCCGATCGGATGGCGCGCGACGCCGCAAATCTGCTGGCCCATCTCTTGATCGGGCGGGCGGACGTTATGGGCTATTCCATGGGCGGCCGTATCGCCAGCTTTCTTGCGCTCGGCCGGCCCGAACTGGTGCGGTCCCTCATCCTGGGAGGTCTCGGCGACCGGCTGGTGCACGGGGCCGGCCTGCCGGCCGGCATAGCCGAGGCGATGGAGGCGCCCTCCCTCGACGACCTCGTAGATCCGATGCAGCGGATGTTCCGCGCCTTCGCCGACCAGACGAAGAGCGACCGCGCCGCGCTCGCCGCCTGTATCCGCGGATCGCGCCAGAGTCTGACGCCGGCCGGCGTCGGGCGAATCTCGGCGCCGACGCTGATCGCGGTCGGGACGCGCGATGTTGTCGCCGGCGATCCCCACAAGCTCGCCGCCTTGATGCCGCAAGCCGAGGCGCTCGACATTCCCAACCGCGACCATAACGTCGCGGTTGGCGACAGGATTTTCAAGGAAGGCGCGCTGTCGTTCCTCGAGCGCCGCCCCTGACACCTTGCTTTCGCCAAACTGAGGGGGTGACAAGGTGGGTGGAAACCACAAGACTGCGCCGACGGGCCGGTTTCGAACCGGCTTGAAGACATCGGGAACGGAATGCTCATGGGGCTGGCCGAGGCGAGGGCCGGGAGCGCTGACCAGAACGTCGAGTCTCGCGCCGCGCTGCTTGCGGTCGAAGGCGTCACGATGCGTTTCGGCGGCGTCACCGCGCTTCAGGATGTGACCTTCGAGGTGGCCCGCGGGACAATCTGCGGGCTGATCGGGCCTAACGGCGCGGGCAAGACGACGCTCTTCAACTGCATTTCCCGCCTCTACGACCCGCACGCCGGGACGATCGTCTTCGACCTGCGTCCGCTGGCGAATGTCCGAAGGCATGAGATCGCCGCGCTCGGCATTGCCCGGACGTTCCAGAATGTCGCCCTGTTTGCGACGATGACGACTCGGGACAACGTGCGGGTCGGCGTGCATTCGCTGGCGAGAGGCGGCTTTCTCGTCAACGCGCTTGGCCTCCCTATGGCGGAGCGCGAGGAGCGGCGCGTCGCCGAGCGAGCGGACGTGCTGATCGAGGAATTCGGCCTCGAGAGCGTCGCCGATCGCCCTGTCGGCGAACTGCCATTCGCGGCCCGCAAGCGCGTGGAGCTTGCGCGGGCGCTGGCAATCGATCCCAAGCTTCTTTTGCTCGATGAGCCCGCCGCGGGGCTCAACCACGAAGAGGTCGACTCGCTTGCCGAGGAAATCCGGGCCATTCGCGACCGCCGCGGCGTCGCCATCCTTTTGGTCGAGCATCACATGAACCTGGTCATGCGGGTTTCGGACCAGGTCGTCGCGCTCGACTTTGGCCGGGTCATCGCCGATGGGCCGCCGGATTCGGTGCGCGCCAATCCGGCGGTCGTGCGCGCCTATCTCGGGGGCGCGGCGTGAGCGCGCCCCTTCTCGAGGCTCATGGGCTCAAGGCCTTCTATGGGTCGACTCAGGCGCTGTTCGGTCTCGACTTCGTCGTGGACAACGGTGGCGCGACGGCGCTTCTCGGCGCCAACGGGGCCGGCAAGACGACGACGCTCAGGGCGCTCTCCGGCCTCATCCGTCGCGAAGGCGACATTCGCTTTCAAGGACAGCCGATCGGCGCCCTTTCGACCGAGAACATCGCCCGGCTCGGCGTCGCGCATGTTCCCGACGGCCGTGGGACCTTCGTCGATCTGACAGTCGAGGAGAACCTGCGGCTCGGCGCCTACGTGCGCTCCGACAGGCGGGGCGTCAAGGCCGACTTCGATCGCGTGTTTGCCTACTTTCCCCGGCTTGCCGAGCGACGGCGCCAGCAGGCCGGCACGCTCTCGGGCGGGGAGCAGCAGATGCTCGCGATCAGCCGCGCGCTCCTGATGCGCCCGCATCTCCTGATGCTGGACGAGCCGTCGTTCGGTTTGGCGCCGCTGGCGGTCGAGGAGATCTTTCGTATTCTCGCCGCGATCAATCGCGACGATGGCGTCAGCATGCTGATCGTCGAGCAGAACGTGTCGCTTGCGCTCGATCTCGCCGACCGGGCCGTCCTCATCGAGACCGGGCGTATGGCGCTGACCGGTCCGTCGCAGGCGATCCGCGGCGACGATGCGGTGCGTCGCGCCTATCTGGGCTATTGAACGGGAGGGACATTGAACGAATTCCTGCACCAGCTGGCCTCGGGGCTGGCGCTCGGCGGCGTCTATGCGATCACGGCGCTCGCGCTGGTGATGATCTATCAGGCGACGCAGCTCGTGAACTTCGCGCAGGGCGAGATGGCGATGTTTTCGACCTACTTCGCCTGGAAGCTGATGGACTGGGGCTGGCCCTACTGGCGCGCATTCGCGGTGACGGTTGTCGTCTCCTTCGTCGGCGGCATCGTGATCGAACGCCTGGTCGTCCGGCCGTTCGCCAACGCGCCCGTGCTCGCCTCGATCATCGTCTTCATCGGGCTGGCGCTCATCTTCAACGCCCTCGCCGGCTGGCTCTATGGCTATTCGGTCACCTCCTTCGACACGCCGTTCTCCGGCAGGCCGTGGTTCGGCAACGTCTACATCTCCGCCCATGAATTGGGCGCGGTTCTCGTCAGTCTCTGCGTGCTGGCGCTGGTCTACGCCTTCTTCCGCTTCACCCCGCTGGGTCTCGCCATGCGCGCGGCGGCGCAGAACCCGGTCTCGAGCCGCCTCGTCGGCATCCGGGTCGGCTGGATGCTGGCGATCGGCTGGGGACTGGCCGCGGCGATCGGTGCGGTCGCCGGCATGATGGCGGCGCCGATCGTCTATCTCGATCCCAACATGATGGCCGGCATTCTCATCTACGCCTTCGCCGGCGCGGTGCTCGGCGGCATCGACAATCCCTTCGGCGCCGCTTTCGGCGGCTTCGCCGTCGGCGTGCTCGAAAATCTGGTCGGCGCCTATGTGGTGGGCGCGGAGGTGAAGCTCTCGGTCGCCCTGGCGATCATCGTCGCCGTTCTCGTCTGGCGTCCGTCCGGCCTCTTCGGGCGGCGCCTCGTGACGCGGGTCTGAACATGGCCGAGCGAAGCGGCGACCTGCGGCGCTGGGTCACGCTGGCGGTTTTCGCTGGCGCGCTCGCGTTTCCGTTCGTTGCGTCGGGCTTTCATCTCTATCAGGGCGCGCAGGTGCTGATTCTGGCGATCGCGCTCCTCGGGCTCAACCTGCTGACCGGCTTCAACGGCCAGATCTCGCTGGGCCACGGCGCCTTTTTCGCCATCGGCGGATATGGCGCGGCGATCCTTACGGTGAAGCTCGGCCTGCCGTATTGGCTGGCGATTCCGATTGCGAGCCTCGTCTGCTTCGTCGCCGGATTCCTGTTCGGCTTTCCGGCGCTTCGGTTTGGCGGCCTCTACCTGGCGCTTGCGACATTCGCGCTCGCGGTCGCCACGCCGCAGATCCTCAATTACAACGGCTTCGACGCGTATACCGGGGGCTCTGAGGGCGTCACGCTGGCGAAGCCCAATGCGCCCTTCGGCCTGCAATTGAACTCCGACCAATGGCTTTATCTCGTTTGCCTCTTTTGCGCCGCGCTCCTTTATTGGGCGGCGCGAAACCTGGTGAGCGGCCGCATCGGGCGGGCGCTGATAGCGATCCGGGACCATCCGATCGCCGCCGAGACGATGGGGGTCAACGCCGCCCTCTTCAAGACGACCTGTTTCGGCGTCAGCGCCCTTTACGCCGGCGTGGCGGGCGGTTTGAGCGCCATCGTGGTCGGCTTCGTCTCGCCCGACAGTTTCGGACTTTCATTGTCGTTGTCGTTCCTCGTCGGCATCGTCGTCGGCGGCCTCGCCTCGCTCGGGGGCGTTCTGTTCGGCGCGCTGTTCATCGAATTCGTGCCCAACCTCGCCGACCAGCTTTCGATGAGCTTCGGCGAGAGCGCCAAGGCGCTGCCGGGCGCGATCTACGGAGTATTGTTGATTCTGGTCATGGCGACCATTCCGACCGGGGTCGCCGGCGCCTTGCGGACCGCGGCGCGCTTCGCCTCGCGCGGGCAAGTGCGTTCACGTTGAAGGCAGCGGCGGGCCTTGAGCCGCCGCGAAAGAAAGAAAGGGAGAATGAGCCATGCTGACACGACGTTCCTTCCTGCAATCGAGCGCGGCCGCCGCCGCGTTCGCGGCAAGCGCCGGAGCGGCCCGCGCGGACAACGCGCCGGGCGTCACGGATACGGAAATCAAGATCGGGCAGACGATGCCCTACAGCGGCCCGGCCTCCGCCTATGGCGTGATCGGACGCGCGGAGACCGCCTATTTCAAAATGATCAATGAGCAGGGCGGCGTGAATGGCCGCAAGCTCAACCTGATCAGCCTGGATGACGGCTACAGCCCGCCGAAAACCGTCGAGCAGGTGCGCCGCCTTGTCGAAGAGGAGAAAGTCGCTTTCTTATTCAATACGCTCGGCACTCCTCCGAACCTGGCGATCCGGCCATATTGCAACGAAAACAAGGTGCCGCAATTGTTCGTTGCGACCGGCGCGGCCACGTTCAGCGACCCCAAGCAATTCCACTGGACGATGGGCTGGCAGCCAAACTATCAGACCGAGGCAAAAATCTTCGCCCAGCACATCCTGAAGACCAAGCCCGACGCGAAGATCGGGATTCTCTACCAGAATGACGACTTCGGCAAAGACTATCTAATCGGGCTCAAGGAGGGCCTCGGGTCAGACCATGCCGGCATGGTGACGAAGGAAGTATCCTACGAGGTTTCCGAGCCCACGGTGGACTCGCAAATCGTCACCCTGCAAGGCTCCGGCGCCGATGTGCTCCTGATCGCCGCGACGCCGAAGTTCGCCGCCCAGGCGATCCGCAAGACCTACGATCTCGGATGGAAGCCCGTCCGCTACATGACGGACGTCTCGCAATCGATCGCCTCCGTGATGAAGCCGGCTGGCGTGGAAAAATCGAAGGGGGTGATCACCGCCGTTTACGGCAAGGATCCGACCGACGCACGCTGGAAGGATGACGCTGGCTTCAAGGAATATAGCGCGTTCATCGAGAAGTACATGTCGCCAAAAGACCTGATCGACTCGAATGCCGTCTATGGCTTCGGCGCAGCGGCGACAATGATCCAGGTGCTCAAACAATGCGGCAACGATCTCTCGCGGGAGAACGTCATGAAGCAGGCGGCGAACTTGAAGGACCTCATATTGCCGATGTCGCTGCCGGGAATCAAGATCAACACCTCGCCCGATAATTACAGCCCGATCCGTCAGGAGGCGCTCGCCTCGTTCAATGGCGACAGCTGGGAGCAGATCAGCGAGCTGTTCCAGGCTTGAGATGGAGGCCGCGCGCGTTCGTTACCGCGCGGCCCTGTCCGCCTCGGCCAGAATGGAGCGACGCCGCGATCAGGAACGGCCCTCCCAGGCTGCAAGCTCTTCCCCGCCCATGGGTGACAGGAAGTCCGAACCGTCGCCTCGCGTGCCATGCCCGAGAACGCCGAACTTGAATTGTCTCCGGGGGACGGGGACGAGCCGCACGACCGGCGTGCCGCCTTTCACGATCACCACATCACATCTTCTCCGGAGAGGCAGCCTCGATCAGACGCGACAACTTCGCTTTGGCGACGCAAATGGTCACTGTCGGCATTGAGATACCTCAGCTCCACGCCTTCAGCGAGCCGAAGCGGACGAACTTCTTGGCGAAATGCCGGTCCATGCGGGCGAGGACGTCGCGCAGGAAGGCGACCCCCTCGGCGAGATAGGGGCCCTTGTTGAGCATGACGCATTCGGCGCCGTGCGCCATGGCCGCGTCGGTCATTTCCGCTCGGCTGGCGATCCCGTCGCGCACGTAATTGTCGAGGACCTGCGTCGCCCAGACGACGGGCGTGTGCGCCGCCTCGCAGAGCCACAGGATCTCCTCCTGCATTTCGGTCAGGCGCGCGAAGCCGAGTTCGACCGCCAGATCGCCGCGCGCGATCATCACCGCCGTCGGATTGTGTACGGCGGACTGCAGGATGAGGCGCGGCAGGTTGCGCACGGCCAGCGGCGTCTCGATCTTGAGCACCAGCCCGTGCGGCTCGCGCTTCGGCGCGCGGGCGACGAGATGATCCTGCAAGAGCTCGATGTCGTCCGGCCGCTGCACGAAGGAGAAGCCGACGAGATCGGCGTGTTCGGCGACGAAGTCGAGATCGCGGAAGTCCTTGGATGTCAGCGGCGGCAGGTCGAGTTCGGTCGAAGGGAAGTTGACGCCCTTTCCGGCTTTCAGGCGGACGCCCTTCTCGCGCGCGGCGTAAACCTCGATCTCCGCCCTGCCGGCGCTCTTCGACACGACTCGGGCGGCCGCCTTGCCGTCGTCGATGAACACGTCCGCGCCCGGGACGAGCTGGTCGACCAATTCGGGGAAATTGAGCGAAAAGGCAATCGGCTCCTTGGTCTTTTCCTTCAGTTCGTCGACCAGGACAAGCCGGTCGCCGCGCAAGAGCCGCGTCTTCGGCGGCGCCTTGACCTTGAGCACGCGGCACTTGGGACCGGCGATGTCCATCAGCACCTTACAGGGGCGTTCGAGCCGACCGGCCGCCTCGCGCACGTGCACGACCATCTGGTCCCAGACTTCGACGTCGTCGTGGGCGCAATTGATCCGGGCGCAATCCATGCCGGCGGCGACCAGGTTGTCGACGAACTCGGGCTGCGTCGCCGCCTCCGGCGGCAGCGTCGCCATGACGCGCACCCGCGGCGCGCCCCTCGGGCGCTTGCCGAACATGCGGTCGGCCTCGCTCTCGAGCTCGGAAGAGCCCGGACGGACGAAGGCCGAGGCGGGGTAGGGGGCGTTCGTCTCGCCGGTCAGACGGCGGAGCGTCGCGATCAGCGCGTCGAGCGCCGGGACGACCTTGGCCTCGCTACGCCCCAAGGAAGAGAGCCCGCGCGCCGCAAGCCGATACTGGAGGTCGGTGAGATCGTGGCCGCGCAGCGCGATATAATGGGAGAGGTTGATCGCCCGGGGGCCGGCTTGTTCCGGCATGCCCCCCCATTCGTCTCGCAGCTCCGCGCCCCTCTTCTCGACGTCCTCGCGAAGCGCCTGGACCTCGGCCAAAAGACCGCGCAGCTCTTCAATGTCCTTGCCGGCCTTCGGCGCCATGTACAGCCTGTCCATGCGGGCGAAGCGTTGGGGGAAAACCGCAAATTCGCCACGCTCGATCGGTCTTTGACCTGCAAATATGACGCCTGTGCAACAGACCGAGAGCCTTCCCGTCAAAAGACGGTCGGGCTTCCGTTACGTCCTGGCGGCCGCCCTCTTTCTCCGCTTGGCCAGCGTCCTCAGCCGCAGCGCGTTGAGCTTGATGAATCCGGCGGCGTCGTTGTGGTCGTAGGCGACCGCGCCCTCCTCGAAGGTGACGAGGTCCTGGTCGTACAGCGAATAGGGGCTGTCCCGGCCGGTCGTGTAGACCCCGCCCTTGTAGAGCTTGAGGCGCACGCGGCCCGCGACCATTTCCTGGCTCTTGTCGATCAAGGTTTGCAACAGCTCCCGCTCCGGGGAAAACCAGAATCCGTTATAGATGAGCTCGGCGTATTTCGGCATCAATTCGTCCTTCAGATGCGCGGCGCCGCGATCGAGCGTGATCAATTCGATGGCGCGGTGCGCCGCGAGCAGGATCGTCCCGCCGGGCGTCTCGTACATTCCGCGCGACTTCATGCCGACGAAGCGGTTCTCGACCAGGTCGAGCCGACCGATGCCGTTGTCATGCCCATAGGCGTTGAGCGCGGTCAGCAGCGTCGCCGGGCTCATCGCTTTGCCGTTGATGGCGACAGGGTCGCCCTTCTCGAAGGCGATCTCGATGACGGTCGGCGTGTCAGGCGCCGATTCCGGGTCGACGGTGCGCGAATAGACATAGTGCGGCGTTTCCTCGGCCGGGTCCTCCAGCACCTTGCCCTCGGAGGAGACATGCAGGAGGTTGGCGTCGGTCGAGAACGGCGCTTCGCCCCGCTTGTCCTTGGCGATCGGGATCTGGTGCTGCTCGGCGAAGGCGACAAGCGCCTTGCGCGAGGCGAAGCTCCACTCCCGCCAAGGCGCGATCACCTTGATGTCCGGCTCGAGCGCATAGGCCGAAAGTTCGAAGCGCACCTGGTCGTTGCCCTTCCCCGTCGCCCCATGCGCAATCGCGTCCGCCCCGACCTTGCGCGCGATTTCGACCAGGCCCTTGGCGATCAGCGGCCGCGCGATCGATGTGCCGAGCAGATATTGTCCCTCGTATTGGGCGTTGGCGCGGAACATCGGGAAGACGAAGTCGCGGACGAATTCCTCGCGCATGTCCTCGATGAAGATGTGCTCGGGTTTGACCCCGAGCATCTCCGCCTTCTTGCGCGCCGGCTCCAACTCCTCGCCCTGTCCGAGGTTGGCGGTGAAGGTGACGACTTCTGCGCCGTATTCGGTTTGCAGCCACTTGAGAATGATGGAGGTGTCGAGGCCGCCCGAATAGGCAAGGACGACGCGCTTGACCTTGGACTTGGCGCTGGACATGGAGAATCAACTCGTTCGAATGAACGGCGACGCCTTCGTCGCCCGTTTGACGCCATACGTGGCCAACCGGTCCGCCGTGACGTTGAAGGGCGGATAGAAAACTCTCCAGCGTCGCAGCGACTTATAGTGTCGGACGTCTTTGGCGCAAGTCCGAGACCCCCTATTCCTGTATCCGGTCCGCCTGGCGACGTAGGCAATCCCGGGATCTCATACGAAGCGAACCGCCGACCGACCGCCTTGTCACTGGCGGCCCGGGAAGGCTAATCTCGCGGCGCCAATTCGCAATCGAGCGCGGGCGCCGAGTTCGACCGCCAGACGCTCGTCCCATCGCAAACAGCCGGAGGAACGCTGGAATGACCTTTCGCCTCAGAACCTTCGCTCTCGCCGCCGCGCTTGCCGCGGCGGCCGGCGCGGCGTACGCTGACGACCTCAAAATCGCGCTGATCCGCGGGCTCACCGGTCCGCTGCAGGCCTACGCCAAGCAGACCGAGACCGGCTTCATGCTGGGGCTCGAATACGCGACCAAGGGGACGATGATGGTCGACGGGCGCAAGATCGTCGTCATCACCAAGGACGACCAGTCGAAGCCCGATCTCGCCAAGACCGCATTGGCGGAGGCCTACGAGGATGACGGCGCCGATATCGCCGTCGGGACGAGCTCATCCGCGGCGGCGATCGCCATGCTGCCGGTCGCGGAGGAGCACAAGAAGATCCTCGTGGTGGAACCCGCGGTCGCCGACGAGATCACCGGCTCCAAGTGGAACCGGTACATCTTCCGCACCGCCCGCAATTCCTCGCAGGACGCGATCTCGAACGCAGTCGCGATCGGCAAGCCGGGCGAACACATCGCGACGCTGGCGCAGGATTACGCCTTCGGCCGCGACGGCGTGAAGGCCTTCAAGGAGGCGCTCGCCAAGACCGGCGCGACCCTCGATGCCGAGGAATACGCGCCGATCAGCACCACCGACTTCACCGCCCCGGCGCAGCGCCTGTTCGACGCGTTGAAGGACAAGCAGGGCAAGAAGATCATCTGGGTCATCTGGGCCGGCGCCGGAGACCCGATGGACAAGCTCGCCGATCTCGATCCCAGCCGCTACGGCATCGAGCTTTCGACCGGCGGCAACATTCTGCCCGCGCTCGCCGCCTACAAACGGTTCCCGGGCATGGAGGGCGCAACCTACTATTACTATGCCATCCCCAAGAACCCGGTGAACGACTGGCTCGTCGCCGAGCATGAGAAGCGCTTCCACGCCCCGCCGGACTTTTTCACCGCCGGCGGCTTCGCCGCCGCCATGGCGGTGGTGACCGCGGTCGAGAAGGCGAAATCGACCGATACGGAGAAGCTCATCTCGACCATGGAGGGCATGTCGTTCGACACCCCCAAGGGCAAGATGATCTTCCGCAAGGAGGACCATCAGGCGCTTCAGTCGATGTATGCTTTCAAGGTTAGCGTCGATCCAAAGCTCCCGTGGGCGGTGCTCGAGCTCACCCGCGAGCTCAAGATCGAGGACATGGACATCCCGATCCGCAACAAGCGATGACCCCTTCGCTCGAGACGCGGAACCTGACCGTCCGCTTCGGCGGCCACGTCGCGGTCGACCACGTCTCCTGCGCTTTCCGGCCCGGCGAGCTCACCGCCATCGTCGGGCCGAATGGGGCGGGCAAGACGACCTACTTCAACCTCATGTCGGGGCAGCTCGCCGCCTCCGACGGCGCGGTCCTGATCGAGGGGGAGGACGTGACGCGGCTCAGCGCCCCGCTGCGCACGCGACGCGGCCTCGGGCGCGCCTTCCAGCTCACCAACCTCTTCCCGCGCCTCAGCGTCGCCGAGAACGTGCGGCTGGCCGTTCAGGCCCGTGCCGGGGTGCACTACGACATGCGCCAGCCGTGGTGGGCGAGGATGGATCTCATCCTCAGCGCCGACGCGGTCCTCGACTCGGTCGGCCTCCTCGGCAAGCGCGACGCGCTCGCCTCCGCGCTGCCGCACGGCGACCAGCGCAAGCTCGAGGTGGCGATGATGATGGCGCTCGAGCCGAAGATCTTCATGTTCGACGAGCCGACGGCCGGCATGAGCGTCGACGAGGTCCCGGTCGTGCTCGACCTCATCGCGCGGCTCAAGACCGACGAGACGAAGACCATCCTCTTGGTCGAGCACAAGATGGATGTCGTCCGCTCGCTCGCCGACCGGATCATCGTGCTCAACAACGGCCAGCTGGCGGCGGACGGCGATCCGGCGACCGTCATCGCTTCGCCGGTCGTGCAGGAAGCCTACCTCGGGATTGCGCCGGAGAAGGCGGCATGAGCGCCGCTTTGACGCTCGAGGGCGTCCACACCCACATCGGCCGCTATCACATTCTGCAGGGCGTCGACTTCGATGCGCCGGCCGGCAAGACGACGATGCTGCTCGGCCGCAACGGCGCCGGCAAAACCACGGCCTTGCGCACGATCATGGGCCTCTGGCGCGCCTCGGCGGGGCGAATCGCCTTGGGCCCGACCGCGCTCGAGAGCCTGTCGGCGAGCGACGTGGCGCGGCTTCGCGTCGGCTACGCGCCGGAGACGATGGCGGTCTTCTCCGATCTCTCGGTCAAGGAGAATCTCGTCCTCGGTGCGCGCGAGGGCCCGCTCGACGACGCACGCCTCGCGTGGATCTTCGGCTTCTTCCCCGCCTTGCGCAAGTTTTGGCTGTCGCGCGCCGGTTCGCTCTCCGGCGGACAGAAGCAGATGCTGTCGATCGCCCGCGCCATCGTCGAGCCGCGCGAGCTCCTGCTTATCGACGAGCCAACCAAGGGCCTTGCGCCGGCAATCGTCGGCGCGCTGATCGCCTGCCTCAGGGAGATCAAGGCGACCGGCGTCACCATCCTGCTGGTCGAGCAGAACTTCCGCGTCGCGCGCGAGGTCGGCGACGAGGTCCGGGTGATGGACAACGGCCGGATCGTCCATCGCGGCGCAATGGCCGACCTCGCCAACGACGAGCCGCTACAGAACCGCCTGCTAGGCCTCAGCCTGGATTCGCACCAATGACCGCGCTCGAGGCCGGCCAGGCGCTGCCGCGGCGCAGGGCGGAGATCCTGCCGGCGTTGACGCCGCTCATCGTGGCGCTGGTCGCCGCGCCGTTCATCGGCTCGCCCTCGACCTTTGTCACCCTGACCGCCGCTGGAATCGCCATGGGCATGATGATCTTCACCATGGCCTCGGGGCTCACCCTCGTCTTCGGCATGATGGACGTGCTCAACTTCGGCCACGGCGCCTTCATCGCTCTCGGGGCCTATGTCGCGACGCTCGTGCTGCTGCCGCTCGCAAGCTGGTCGAGCGCCCCGTCGCTGGCGCTCAATCTCGCGGTCTTCGGCCTTGCGGTCATCGCGGCGGCGATCGTCTGCGGCGCGTTCGGCTGGGTGTTCGAGCGCCTCATCGTCAAGCCGGTTTATGGCCAGCACTTGAGACAGATCCTGGCGACCATCGGCGGCTCGATCATCGCCGAGCAGCTGCTTTACGCCCTCTTCGGCCCGGATCAGATTCCCCTCGAGCTGCCGGCGATGTTCCGGGGCTCCTTCGTCTTCGGCGAGGCGGCGATCGAGAAGTACCGCGTGCTGGCGACGCTGGTCGGACTCGCGGTCTTCGCCGGCGAGATCATGATCCTGAACCGGACGAAAATCGGCCTCCTGATCCGCGCAGGCGTCGAGAACCGCGAGATGGTCGAGGCGCTCGGCTACCGAATCGACCGGCTGTTCGTCGGCGTCTTCATGGCGGGCTCGGCGCTCGCCGGCCTGGGGGGCGCGATGATGGCGCTCTACCGGGGTCAGGTGCATGCGACCATCGGCGGCGAGTTCCTCGTCCTCTGTTTCATCGTCATCATCATCGGCGGCTTGGGCTCGGTCGGCGGCTCCTTCGTCGCCTCGATCCTCGTTGCGCTGATCGCCAACTACGCCGGCTTCCTCGCGCCGAAGCTGGCGCTGGTTTCGAACATCCTGGCCATGGTCGCGGTCCTGCTCTGGCGCCCGCGCGGCCTCTATCCGGTGAGCGGGCGATGACGCTGCTGTCGGGCGATCCGCCGCGCGGCCGGGCGCTGCAGGTCCTCATCGTCCTGATCGTGCTGGGGCTGGCGCTGGCCCCGTTCCTCTTTCCCGGCGCCAAGGCGCTCAACGTGGCCGCCAAGACCTGCGTCATGATCCTGCTCGTCGCGGCTTATGATGTCCTCCTCGGCTATGCCGGGATCGTGTCGTTCGCGCATGTGATGTTCTTCGGCGTCGGCGCTTACGGGGTCGGGCTGGCGCTCTACGGGCTCGGCGCGAGCTGGGGCGCGATCCTGGCCGGCCTCGCCGTCGCAATTGCGCTGTCGCTCGTCCTGGCGCTGGCGATCGGCCTCTTCTCGCTGCGGGTGCAGGCGATCTTCTTCGCCATGGTGACGCTCGCCGTCGCCTACGCCTTCAACGTGCTGGCCTCGCAACTGTCGGATCTGACAGGGGGCGAGGACGGGCGCTCCTTCAAGGTTCCGCCTTCGCTGCAGCCCGGCTTCAAATGGCACGAGCAGCCGGTTTTCGGCGTGCAGGCCAACGGCAAGCTCATCGCCTATTACCTCGTCTTCGTCGTCGTCGTGGTCGCCTTCCTCGTGCTCTTGCGCGTGGTCAACACGCCCTTCGGCCGCGTCCTCCAGGCGATCCGCGAAAATCCGTTTCGCGCCGAGGCGCTCGGCTACCGCATCGTCTTTCACCGCACGCTGGCGACCTGCATCTCGGCGGTCGGCGCGACGATCGCCGGCGCCTTGAGCGCGCTCTGGCTGCGCTACGTCGGGCCGGACACGGCGCTCTCCTTCTCGATCCAGGTCGACGTGCTCGTCATGGTCGTCGTCGGCGGCATGGGCTCGCTCTACGGCGCGATCCTCGGGGCGACGCTCTTCGTCCTCGCCGAGAGCTATCTCCAGGACGTGATGGGCGGGCTGTCCCGGCTTGCCGCCGACGCGCATCTGCCGCTCCTGCCGGCGCTCTTCCATCCCGACCGCTGGCTGCTCTGGCTCGGCCTCGCCTTCGTGCTTGCGGTCTATTTCGCCCCGGCCGGCATCGTCGGCGCGCTGAGACCGGCGGAGGGAAAGGCGGAAGAAGCGGCCCGGTCGCCGGCCCGATCCTTGCGCGCCGGGGGCTGATTCCGACGCAGCCCCAGCTCAAATCCCTGGTCGCGATCCGGCGATTTCAAGGCGTTAAGCCCCGAAATCTGTCACAGCGTCACTGCGCAAATCCCGAGCAACCCCCTTTTTTTGAGGCCCAACGCATGTTTAACATAATATAAATGTTCTTAGTGAGAGACATAGTTAAAGAGGGAGTCCGCCCTTCACGCCTCTGATACAGATCGTGTTACGTCACCCCGCTAGGCCGAACTCGAAATACGACCGGGATTGAGTATACTGCGGCCCGCGAAGCCAAGCGAAGTCTTCGAGCGGCAGAAGGACTGGGGAAAGCGATGAAGCGAACCTGGATTGTTTTGGCGGCGAGCCTGTCGCTCACGTCTTCGGCGCTCGCCGAACCTCTGCCGACGCATGTCGGCCATTGTGCGGGGACGAGGGTGAAGACGGTCGAAACCCGCCTCGTCGACGGATCGACCAATCGGCCGATCCCCGGATCGGGGAGCGCGATCGAGTTCGTCAACGGAGGCAATCAGGTCTCCTTCGAACAGGTGCGGGCGGTCGACTGGTCCAGGCGCGGCGACCGGGTCAAAATCTGCCTCGTCTCGATCCCCAAGGGCTGCCCGCCCGGCGACAAGCGCGGCCGGATTTACCGGACGACCAACTTGCGAACCGGGGGCTCGTGGACGCTTCCGGATTCCGAGCACAGCTGCGGCGGCGCCTAATTTAAGGGGCCGCTGCCTTTCAAGTGGGGCGAGCCGTAGATCATAAGGACCGCAGGACCGCTCTCGAACCGGGAAACTTCCGGACAGTCGAGGCCGCAGGGCGCGGCCAGAGTATGGCGCAAGCCGATCACGGCCTTGCGGAGATGCTCGGGCCGTCCCACTTGCCCTCGTGAGCTCAGCCGAACAGTCGGCGGATGCGCCTGGCGGAGGACAACATGAAGATTGGCGTGATCGGGTCGGGCGTGGTCGGACAGACGTTGGCGGCGGGGTTTCGGAAGCACGGCCATGAGGTCGCGATCGGCACGCGCGAGCCGGCGAAGCTCAAGGAGTTTGCCGCGAAGCATCCGGGCTTGACCGTCAAGTCCTTCGCCGACACGGCGGCCTTCGGCGATGTCGTCGTGCTGGCGGTCGCGGGGCAGGTGGCGCCCGAGTCGCTGAAGCTCGTCGGCCCGAAGGCGCTGCAAGGCAAGACGGTGATCGACGCGACCAATCCGATCGGCGGCGGGCCGCCGGTCAACGGTGTCTTGTCCTATTTCACCACACTTCAGGAGTCGCTGATGGAGCGGCTGCAGAAGGCCTATCCGTCGGCGCATTTCGTCAAGGCGTTCAATTCGGTCGGAAATG
Source organism: uncultured Alphaproteobacteria bacterium (assembly GCA_963772555.1). Taxonomy (GTDB): domain Bacteria; phylum Pseudomonadota; class Alphaproteobacteria; order Rhizobiales; family Beijerinckiaceae; genus Roseiarcus. The sequence goes on from CAVYXQ010000007.1 coordinate 292,823, forward strand.
CCCAGATGGTCAATCCGCAGTTCGCCGGCGGCCGGCCGACCATGTTCATCTGCGGCAATGACGCGGAGGCCAAGCGCGTTGTGAGGCAGATCCTCGATCAGTTCGGCTGGGACACCGAGGACATGGGCGCGGTCGAAGCCGCCCGCGCCATCGAGCCGCTCTGCATGCTCTGGTGCATCCCTGGCGTCGGGCGCGGCGACTGGTCGCCGCACGCGTTCAAGCTGTTGCGTTAGCCGACGGGTTGCGACCGGCGGCTTGGTGACGCGCGTACCCAAAGGACTTCGTCTACGTGACGTGGGCGCTGAAGACCTGGCGCCCTGCGAACCGATGATCGTGCCGTCTGGCGCTTCGGCCAACCGTGTAAAATAAGATGACTTGGAACCAAGAAAACATGGATTTCGCGCCCAAACTCCTGCTGCCCAATCGCACCGGCTTGCCGTCCGACATCGCCTATCTGCGCGAGAAATATCCCGAGCCGCAGTGGCGAGCGCACCGCAACTTCGGCGAATTGTCGGACTTCTGGCTTCAGGTTCACGGCATGCTGCGCGAGCAGGGCGAGAGCCTGATGCGGCTAATGCAGGCCTTCCGCGAAGGCCAGGTGGACGCCCCCGGCGTCCAGCGGCTCTTTGCGCCGCGCCTGGGGCGTTTCCTACACCACCTCCAGGAGCACCATGGCATCGAGGACAGCTATATGTTTCCGCGGTTCCGCGCGCTGGATGAGCGGATGATCGTCGGCTTCGATCTTCTGGAGAACGACCATGAGATCATCCACGAGAAGCTCATCGCTTCCGCAGAGAGCGGCCGGAGGCTCGTCGCGGCGCTGGCTGAGGGCGGAGACGCGCCCCGCCGCGCGGCTGACGCCTACGCCGCCCACGCGGACCGGCTGCTCGAATGGCTCCTGCGGCATCTGTCGGACGAGGAAGACCTGGTGATCCCCGCCATGCTGGAACACACCGACCGGGCGATCCTGTCGTAGACTCAGGTCTCATCACTTGTCGGAGAAGAGCGTCATTAAGACCTTACCCTTTTCGCCGATGACACACACGAATGTCTGTGGTTTGTCCTTGCGTCCGCGTTCGATGTAGGCCTCGGCGATAACCACGGTTCGCACCGGAACCTCTTCGATCTTCGTGTCGGCGTTGATAACCTTGGCGCTATCGAGATCGATCTCGACGTCCTTCACCTGGGGAAACTTCTGTTTGAGCGCTATCAGCCCGCTAGCTTTGCAAGCGTCGACCTCAGGAGACGACGTCTGAGCGTCAGCTGGAGATGCAGCGAGAACGGCGAACAGAACAACGAGCGGGAACTTCATCGGGTCGCTCCGGCAGTATTGGATTGACCAGACGGCCAAAGCCGCCGTGGTCCGGCCGGCGACAACGATCCGCTTCGCAGCAGGGTTCCCTAAGGGGCGCGTCTCCCTTCGTCTGGGTTATCTCAGCGACGCGTTGATCGCGTCGAGCGCCTTCGAGCCGGGGCAGAGCACGGCCTCGTCGAGTTCGTTCAGGGGCCGGGCGGTCGTGCCGAGGCTCTCGTGCAGTTCGCGGGCGTTCTCGTTCACATAGATGAGGCCGGTCGCGATCTCGCCGGCGGCGCGATGGCGCTCGAGCGCGGCCATGGCGGCCGTCCTGTCGCGGCAGTCGTGACCGGATTCGAGCTTGTGCAGGCGGATGACCGACCCGTCGTGCATCGCGACGTCCTGCTTGCCGCCCTCGGCGTAGTCGATCTCGATCGGCTCGCGGCCGACGATCACGTCGAGCGCGTTGACGGCGATATTGTGCTCCCGCACGTAGTCGAAACTCTTGGTCGAGCCGGCATGATTATTGAAGGTCACGCAGGGCGAGATGACGTCGATGAAGGCGGCGCCGCGGTGCTCGAAGGCCGCCTTGATCAACGGCACGAGCTGCGCCTTGTCGCCGGAGAAGCTGCGCGCGACGAAGGACGCGCCGAGGCCGATGGCGAGCGCGACGAGATCGATCGGCTCGTCGACGGCGTCGACCCCCTTCTTGCTTTTCGAGCCGCGGTCGGCGGTGGCGGAGAACTGTCCCTTGGTCAGGCCGTAAACGCCGTTGTTCTCGACGATATAGACCATGTTGACGCCGCGGCGGATCGCGTGGGCGAACTGGCCGAGGCCGATCGAAGCGGTGTCGCCGTCGCCCGACACGCCGAGATAGATGAGGCTCGAATTGGCGAGATTGGCGCCGGTGAGCACCGAGGGCATGCGCCCGTGCACCGAATTGAAGCCGTGGCTTTGGCCGAGCATGTAGGTCGGCGTCTTCGACGAGCAGCCGATGCCGCTGAGCTTGGCGATGCGATGCGGCGGCAGCGCCAGCTCGAAGCAGGCTCGCACGATCGCCGCGCTGATCGAATCGTGGCCGCAGCCGGCGCACAGCGTCGACATCGACCCCTCGTAGTCGCGATGGGTGAAGCCGAGCGCGTTCACTTCGAGCGACGGGTGATGGAACTTCGGCTTGGCGAGATAGCTCACGAGACGGCCTCGACGGTTCTTTTCGCCGCCGGCTTCGGCAGCCGGGCGGAAATTTCGCGGACGATGAAGCGGGCGGTGACCGGCATCCCGCCGTAATGGGGGATCGACGTCAGCCGCGCCGGATCGAGGCCGAGATCGGCCGCCATCAGCGTTCGCATCTGAGCGTCGCGGTTCTGCTCGACGACGAAGACCTGCTCGTGCGCCCGCACGAATTCGGCGACCTCCGGGCTCAGCGGGAAGGCGCGGATGCGCAGTGCGTCGACATCGAGACCCTGCGCGGTCAAGAGATCGATGGCTTCGCCCATCGGCGCCGCCGTCGAGCCGTAATAGATGACGCCGGCGCGCGCCGGTCTCGCCGCCTTGCGCAGGACCGGACGCGGAAGGATCGTCCGGGCCGTCTCGAACTTGCGCAAGAGCCGCTCCATGTTGTCGATATAGGGGCCCGATTCCTCGGTGTAGCGAGCGAAGCGGTCCCGGCTCGTGCCGCGGGTGAAATAGGCGCCGCGCGTCGGGTGTTCGCCCGGGAGCGTGCGATAGGGGATGCCGTCGCCGTCGACATCGTTGTAGCGGCCGAAACTGACCGTCGGGCGGTCGAGGTCGTCGTGCGAAAGGACCTTGCCGCGGTCATAGGCGCGCGCATCGTCCCAGCGAAACGGCTGCGTCAGGTGCGAATTCATGCCGATGTCGAGATCGAGCATGATAAAAATCGGCGTCTGCAGGCGCTCGGCGAAGTCGAAGGCGCTCGCCGCGAACTCGAAGGCTTCGCCCGGACCGTCCGGGATGAGGAGGATGTGCTTGGTGTCGCCGTGCGAGGCGAACGCGCAGAGGAGAAGGTCCGACTGCTGGCTGCGGGTCGGCATACCGGTCGAGGGGCCGCCGCGCTGGACGTCGAAGACGACGACGGGAATCTCGGCGAAATAAGCGAGACCGAAGAATTCCTGCATGAGCGAGATGCCCGGCCCGGAGGTGGCGGTGAAGGCGCGCGCGCCGTTCCAGCCCGCGCCGACCGCCATGCCGATGGCGGCGATCTCGTCCTCGGCCTGGACGAAGGCATAGTTCTTTCCGCCCGTCGCCGGATCGATGCGAAGCTGGGCGCAATTGCGCTCGAAGGCTTCCGCCAGCGAGGTCGAGGGGGTGATCGGGTACCAGGCGCAGACGGTCGCCCCGCCGTAGACCGCGCCGAGGCCGGCGGCGAAATTGCCCTCGACCAGAATGCGGTCGCCGACCGCGCTGCCGCGCCTCACGCGGATGTCGAGCGGACAATCGAACCGGGCCTTCGCCTCGTCGCAGCCGATGCTGAGCGCCCGGAGGTTCGCCTCGATCAGCCGCTGCTTGCCCTTGAACTGCTCGGCGACGAGCTTCTCGACGACCGAAAGATCAATGTCGAGCAGCGCCGCGAGCGCGCCGACATAGACAATGTTCTTGTAGAGCTGGCGCTGTCTCGGATCGGAATATTCGGCCGTGCAGATTTCGGTGAGCGGCATGCCGAGCACCGTTACGTCGTCGCGGAGCAGCGCCGGCGCGATCGGCCGAGTCGAATCGTAGAAGAGATAGCCGCCCAATTCGATCGCCGCGACATCCTGGGCGAAGGTTTGCGGGTTCATCGCCACCACGATGTCGGCGCCGCCGCGGGCGCCGAGCCGGCCTTCCTCGCTGACGCGCACCTCGTACCAGGTCGGCAGGCCTTGGATGTTCGAGGGAAAGATGTTGCGCGGGGCGATCGGCACGCCCATGCGCATGATCGACCGGGCGAAGAGCAGGTTGGCGCTCGCCGAGCCGGAGCCGTTGACGTTGGCGAACCGGATGACGAAGTCGTTTACCGCGTGGATTGGCATGTTTGCCCCGCCTGGGCCATTTCGATGGTGAACTTCTGCATGTCCCACGCCCCGGTCGGACAACGCTCGGCGCAGAGCCCGCAGTGCAGGCAGAGGTCTTCGTCCTTGGCCATGATCCGCCCCGTCTTCACCGGCTCGGAGACATAGATCGCCTGGCTGAGATTGTGCGCCGGCGCGCTGAGCGACTGGCGCAGCTCCTCTTCGGGCGCGTTCGGCACGAAGGAGATGCAGTCCAACGGACAGATGTCGACGCAGGCGTCGCATTCGATGCAGGCCGGAGCGGAGAAGACCGTCTCGACGTCGCAGTTGAGGCAGCGCTGCGCCTCGGCGATAGCCTGCGCGTCGGTGAAGCCGAGCTCGACCTCGGTCGCGATGTTCCTGAGCGCCTTGGCCTTCTCGACATGGGGCACAGCGAAGCGGCGGTCGAGGGTGATGGCGTTGTCGTAGGACCACTCGTGGATGCCCATCTTCTGGCTGACGAGATTGGTCATCGGCGGCGGCCGGACTTGCGGATCCTCGTCGCGGCAGAAGGCGTCGATCGATATGGCCGCCTCGTGGCCGTGGGCGACGGCGGTGATGATGTTCTTCGGGCCGAGCGCCGCGTCGCCGCCGAAGAAGACCGACGGCATGGAGGACTGGAAGGTGACCGGGTCGATCTTGGGCAGCCCGTCCTTGCCGAACGCCACGCCCGCGTCGCTCTCGATCCAGGGAAAGGCGTTCGCCTGCCCGACGGCGATCAGCACGTCGTCGCATTCGATATGAACATCGGGCTCGCCGGTCGACACGAGCAGGCGCCGGCCCCGATCGTCCGTCTTCGCCGCCACCTTCTCGAAGTCGACGCCGGTCAGCCGGCCATTCTTGTGCGTGAACGCCTTGGGCACGAGATAATTCAGGATCGCGACGCCCTCGCGCATCGCGTCTTCCTTCTCCCAGGCGGAGGCCTTCATCTCGGCGAAACCGGAGCGGACGACGACCTTGACGTCGCCGCCGCCGAGTTTGAGCGCCGTGCGGCAGCAGTCCATCGCCGTGTTGCCGCCGCCGAGGACAACGACCCGGCGGCCGATCGCGTGCGTGTGGCCGAAGGCGACGCTGGCCAGCCAGTCGATGCCGATATGGATGTGCGCCGCCGCCTCCCGCCGGCCGGGCGCGTCGAGATCGCGACCGCGCGGCGCGCCGCAACCGACGAAGATTGCGTCGTAGCCCTGGCGAAGCATCTCCTTCAATGAGTCGATGCGGCGCGAGGCGACGAATTCGCCGCCCGTCGACAGGGCGTAGCCGACCTCCTCGTCGATCACCTCATCCGGCAGTCGGAACTTAGGGATTTGGCTGCGCATCATGCCGCCCGCCCGCGCGTCCGAATCGAAGACGACGACTTCGTAGCCGATCGCGGCGAGATCGCGGGCGACGGTCAGCGACGCCGGCCCGGCGCCGATGCAGGCGATGCGCTTGCCGTTGCGCCTCTCAGGCGCCTTTGGCAGGCGATCCGTGATGTCGCTCTTGCGGTCGGCGGCGACGCGTTTCAGGCGGCAGATCGCGACCGGCTCTTCCTGCAGACGACCGCGCCGGCACGCAGGCTCGCACGGGCGATCGCAGGTCCGACCCAGGATGCCGGGAAAGACGTTCGACTTCCAGTTGATCATATAGGCGCCGTCATGGTCGCCCTCGGCGATGCGCCGAATGTATTCGGGCACGGGCGTATGGGCCGGGCAGGCCCACTGACAATCGACGACTTTGTGGAAGTAATCGGGATGTGTGTAGTCTGTCGCTTGCACGACGTCCATACTCTCCTCGCCGTCCCCAGCCGGAGTCTTTCGTTCTTGGCCCGGCGGCATTCAACCCGGATCGACCGGCGAGTCAAGCACGACCATCGTCAAGTTATATTAACTCTTGGAAACTTCTTAAGGTTTTGAGAACGCGCCGATCACGATTTCGTTCCCTCGGCGCTGGGGTTCAAGCCATGATGCGGCCACGTGTCGGCGAGGCGATAGCCCCTCGGCCAGGGATCGCCTGGGTCGAGCATGTGTTGATGAATGCCCGTGATCCAGGCGCGGCCCGAGACGACGGGGACGATTGCCGGGCGCCCCGCGACCGTCGTCGCGCGGACGACGCGGCAGACGAATTCCGAGCCGATGATGGAGCGGGCGCGATAGACCTCGCCGGGCTTGAGCGCGCCTCGCGCCGCCAGCGTCGCCATCCGGGCGCTGCATCCGGTTCCGGTCGGCGAGCGGTCGATCTTGCCGGGCTTGACCACGACGGCGTTCGGGCCGCTGATCTCGCCGCCCTCGCGCCGGAGCGGACCGGCGAACTGGCAGAAGGAGATGTGATCCCAGTCAGGGTTTTCCGGATGGCGAAAGCCGAGCTGCTCGTTGGCGGCGGCGGTGATTCTCATCCCCGCTTCCGCCAACTCGCGCGCCTCGTCCGGCCTGATGGCGAAGCCCAGCGCCTCGGCGTCGACGATGACGAAACTGTCGCCGCCGTAGGCGACGTCGACGCTCAGCGTTCCGAGCTTTGCGACTTCGAGCGGCGCGTCGAGCCGGTCGGCGAAGGAGGGGACGTTTTCGACGCTGATGCGTTCGGCCTTGCCGTCGCGGCACTCGGCGACGACCCCGATGACCCCGCCGGGCGCCTCGAGGGTGAGCCGCGTCTCGGGCTCCTGCATCGGCAGAATGCCGGCGTCGAGCAGCACGGTCGCCACGCAGATGGAATTGGAGCCGGACATCGGCGGCGTGTCCTCGGGCTCCATGATGATGAAGCCGATCTGAGCCCGCGGGTCCTTCGCCGGCACCAGGAGATTGACATGGCGGAAGACGCCGCCGCGCGGCTCGTTGAGGACGAAGTCGCGTAAGCCCGCGTCCCGGGCGATGAACCGCGACTGTTCCCACAAGGTGTCGCCCGGCGGGGCTATGACGCCGCCGACGATCACGTCGCCGACCTCGCCCTCGGCGTGGCACGAGACGACATGGATGATCTTCGACGAGCGCATGGGTAGCCTTCAATTTCGTGGAAGACTTGCGCTATCACGTCGCACGGTCGCGGCGGGAGCGCCAGAGGAGGAGCCGATGATGAATACAAAGCGCGCCACCGGCCGGACGCTCGCCGGCAAGTGCTTTTGCGGCGCCGTCGCCTACGCCCTGCCCGACGAATTCCTCTACGCGATGAATTGCCACTGCTCGAACTGCCGGCGCACGACGGGCTCGGCCTTCAAGCCCTTCGCCGGCATTGAGCGCAGCAAGCTCGCCATCGCCAAAGGGCAGGAGAACCTGCTGATTTTCGGCGAAGAGAACGGCAATGACACGCATTGCAAGACCTGCGGCTCGCTCCTCTTTTCGGTCGTCCGCGCCGGCGCCTTCGTTCACGTCGCCATGGGTACGCTGGTCGATGACCCGACCATCCGCCCGAGCCGGCATATTTTTGTCGGCTCGAAGGCGCCGTGGTTCACCATCACGGACGACCTGCCCCAGCACCAGGAGCATGCGCATTCGGCTTAGAGCGGCAGCCGGCGGGCAAGCCCTTCCATCCCGGCCCCATTCGGCATAGATAGGCCGCCATCCCCATTCAGTCGCGCCGAAGGAGGCGCCGGAGACGTTACATGCCCATGCCGCGTACGTTGTATGACAAGATCTGGGACGACCATGTCATCGAGACGTCGGGCGGCGCAAGCCTCATCTACATCGACCGCCACCTCGTGCATGAGGTGACGAGCCCGCAGGCGTTCGAGGGACTGCGCCTGGCCGGCCGCAGAGTGCGCGCCCCGGAGAGGACGCTCGCAGTCGTCGACCACAACATCCAGACGACCGACCGCCGGGGCGGCATCGCCGATCCGGAGAGCCGCCAGCAGGTCGAGGAGCTGGCCAGGAACGCGCGTGAATTCGGCATCGAATATTACGACGAGTTCGACGCGCGGCAGGGCATCGTCCATATTATCGGACCGGAGCAGGGCTTCACCCTGCCGGGGACGACGATCGTCTGCGGCGACAGCCACACCTCGACGCACGGCGCTTTCGGCGCGCTCGCGCACGGCATCGGCACCTCCGAGGTCGAGCACGTGCTCGCGACCCAGACCCTCATCCAGACCAAGGCCAAGAACATGCGGGTGCGCGTCGACGGCGCGCTGCCAGCCGGCGTCACCGCCAAGGACATCATTCTTTCCATCATCGGCGAGATCGGCACGGCGGGCGGAACCGGCCATGTCATCGAATATTGCGGCTCGGCGATCGAGGCGCTCTCGATGGAGGGCCGCATGACCGTCTGCAACATGTCGATCGAGGCGGGCGCGCGGGCCGGCATGATCGCGCCGGACGAAAAGACCTACGCCTTCCTCGAGGGCCGGCCGAAGGCGCCGAAGGGGCCCTTATGGGATCAGGCGCGCCGCCACTGGGAGACGCTCATGACCGACGAGGGGGCGCATTTCGACGCCGAGGTCAAGCTCAACGCGGCCGATCTGCCGCCGATCGTCACCTGGGGCACCAGTCCACAGGACGTCGCCTCGATTCTCGGCGTCGTGCCGCGCGTCTCCGACGGCGAGACCGAGCAGAAGCGCGCCTCGATCGAGCGTTCGCTCGACTATATGGGCTTGCGCGGCGGGGAGAAGATCACGGACATCGAAATCGATCGCGTATTCATCGGCTCCTGCACCAACGGCCGCATCGAGGATCTGCGCGCCGCCGCGGCGATCGCCAAGGGACGCAAGGTGAGCGGGCGCGTCAACGCGATGGTCGTGCCCGGTTCGGGCCTGGTGAAGGCGCAGGCCGAGGCGGAAGGGCTCGACAAGGTCTTCCTTGCCGCAGGCTTCGAATGGCGCGAGCCCGGCTGCTCGATGTGCCTGGCGATGAACCCGGACAAGCTCGCGCCGGGCGAGCGCTGCGCCTCGACCTCGAACCGCAATTTCGAGGGCCGGCAGGGCTACAAGGGGCGCACCCACCTCGTCTCGCCGTCCATGGCCGCCGCCGCCGCGATCGCCGGCCGGTTCGTCGACGTGAGGGAATGGCGGTAGCGGCCGGGAGCGACGAAATCTCGCCGATCCCTCGGCCGCTGGCGGCCCTGGCGGCTCGCGGAATACGACGGCAGTCCGCCTGTTTTTCGCTGATAATCCCTGCGAAGCGGAAAATCACGCCTGCCGCCCCTCGATTAATTGAACAAATCCGTGGTATTTCATGTCCTTGAACGGATTTGCTCGTGCGGAAGACAAACCCGGAACAGGGAATTCATTTTCGCTGTTCGACCAACTAACAGGGAAAGAGACAGGAGGAGTCGGGAAGCGGAAAACCCGACATTTCGGCCGGCGCGGGCGCTGGAATCATCGAGAATCTCCAAACCTCTGCCGGCGCCCGGCGCACCTGCGGCTTTGCCTGAGGGTTGCGCCATATCCAATTGATTTTACGATGTAACGATGGCTGGCGGGCTCCCCGAGGCTGCGCTATGCCTCGTTCTCTCCCTGGTGAATTGGTCTGATTTGATCCGGTGGCCCGCCTGAGAATCTCTATGTGTCCCACTTGCGCGCCGGTCGTGGCAGCGTAGAAAGCTGCGTTCGATCTCTCCAATTGAGCAGCCCGCTCAAAGAAATTTTGCCGCCGAAACGATCGAGGGGAGGGAACGCAACGGCGATGCCGCGGCCCAATGACGGCCTGGTGGGGCTTGCTTCGGTCGAGCCTCAGAAGCTCGCCGGAATCATGCCGAACGCGCAACACCAGACATTTCATGGGTTCATGACCGGCGCCCCTTATCAGCTCGCGATCGTCGAGTTCGACGATCAGGGGCGGTGCTACGACCGTGGACAGATGGACGCCGTCGCTGAGAGGCTCGACTCGCTGGCGCCGGAGGATCAGCCGGCGCAGGGGCAGGACGTCATCCTGGTCGTGTTCGTGCATGGATGGAAGCACGACGCCCGCTCGGACGACGACAATCTGTCGGCCTTCCGGGTGCTCTTGAAGGAGACTGTGCAGCACGAGCAGGCGACCGCCTCGCCCGGCGCAAAAGCTCGACCAGTCTTGGGAGTCTTTGTCGGTTGGCGCGGTCTCTCGGAATACGGATTGGGCGACGCCATCGCCGACGCGACCTTCTGGGGCCGGCAGGCGGCCGCGCAGCGAGTGGCGACGGGATCGCCGCGCGAGCTGTTCGGGCGGCTCCGTCATTACCGCAATCGCCGGCGAAAGCAGGGGGGAAACCCGCTCCTGGTGATCGCCGGACACAGCTTCGGCGGCATGATCGTCTTTTCCGCCCTCGCTCAGTCGCTGATCGAGGCCGCCTCGGCGCCGGCGGGGAAGATGGCGCCGCAATTCGCCGATCTGGTGCTGCTCGTCAATCCTGCGATCGAGGGATCGCGCTATCTTCCAATCCAGGATCTTGTGAGCAGCCCCGCCTTCAAGAACCGCGCGATAAGGCAGCTTCCCGTCTTCCTTTGCGCCCAGGCCGAGAACGATCAGCCAGTCGGGACGTGGTTTCCCGTCGGCAACATTGGCCACAGGCTCGACGAGGCGACGATCGGGGATCTCGAGAAGGAGTGCGTAACCCGCGCGATCGGCTTCGTGGCGACCTTCCGCACGCACACGCTCGCAGGTCCGCAAGCAGGCGATCCCTTCGTGCTGACGCCACCGGGCAGCGCTCAGGTCGATCCATTCTGGGTTGTGGGAGCGACGAAGGAGGTGATCGACGGGCACGGAGGCATCTGGCAGGCGCCGTTCCTGCTCTTCATCGCCAGCCTGCTCTTCCAGCATGTGCAAGCTTCGCAGCGGCGGCCGGCGGAGGCGGTCGCGGCGCCGAAGGACGCGGCGACAAGCGGACCAGCGGGCGATCTGGCGACCTTTGCGCGATCCATCGCCCCGATCAAACTTCCGCAGCCTTGATAGCAGGCAACGGCGCAAGCTCCTCGACCGCACGGCCCGCGAGGTTCAACAGCCGGATCACGACGTCGATCGCCCGCCGGACTGGCGCCGCTGATTGAAGGCATCACGGGCGCGATGAGAGCCGCAGCGATTTTGCATCGATCGTGCTTGTCGTATGTAACAAGGCTTGTTACATTCCACTGTGATCGAAAGCTTCAGCCATAAGGGTCTGAAACGCCTGTTCGAGGACGACGACCGGAGGCTGTTGCGGCAGGACTTGGTCGAAAGGATTGCCGTTTTGCTGGGCTATCTCGACAACGCGAAGGCGATTGAAGAGCTCGATATTCCAAGCTTGAGGCTGCATCCCCTCAAAGGCGACCGCAAAGGCTTCTGGTCGATAGCCGTACGCGCTAACTGGCGGATTATTTTTCGCTTCGAGGGCGGCAACGCCAAGGACGTTGAGCTTATCGATTACCACTGAGAGAAGGAGGTGACCGAAGATGGCAATGAAGAACCCTCCCCATCCGGGAGAAGGCGTCAAACAGGAACTGGACCACATGGGCCTGACCGTGGCCGAGGCCGCGAAAGGCCTTGGGGTCACGCGGCAGCAGCTCTATCGCGTCATTAACGGCGAGTGCGGAATTACGGCGGAGATGGCTTACCGCCTTGAAAAGGCGATCGGCAGCACGGCGGATTTCTGGCTGCGGCTCCAGGCTAACTACGAGCTGGCGCAAATCCGCGCGCGCGCCGCTTCGATAAAGGTCGAGAAACTTGCCCCGAAGGTGGCGTAGGGCGGCTGGGATTCGATGCTTGTCTGATCAAGAAGGCCACGCGCGTGCAACGGCGGGCGGGCTCTCGTCGTGTCGAGCCAAGGAGGAGGAGTCGGAACATGAAAGTCGGCAATCTCCTGATCGACGAGAGCGAGATCGTCGAGACGTTCGTCCGCTCTTCGGGGCCCGGCGGGCAGAACGTCAACAAGGTCGCCAGCGCGGTCGAATTGCGCTTCGACGCGCGCCGCTCGGCCAGTCTTCCCAACGACGTTGCGATCCGGCTCATCAAGCTCGCCGGCGCGCGGGCGACGCAGGACGGCTTCGTCGTCATTTTCGCGCAAAGGTTCGCCAGCCAGCCGCGCAACCGCGAGGACGCCCGCTCCCGCCTCGCCGCGCTCGTGCTCAGGGCGCTGGAGCGGGAGAAGCCGCGCCGTCCGACCAAGCCGACGCTCGCCTCGCGTACGCGCCGCCTCGACAGCAAGACCCGGCGCGGGGCGATCAAGGCGCTGAGAGGCAAGGCGGGGGCCGACTGAATTCGCCTCTCGCGGTCTGGGTTGCCGCTGAAACCTCAGGATCAGGTTTTCGGCCGTTGTTAGAGTCCGAGAGGCTCCGCGTTTTCGCCGCTCGTGCGAAATTCCCTGCGCCAAGCGAAAAATTCCCTGCGCAATCCCTGTCCGAAGCAAAAAAAACTCCCCGCCGGGCTGCGCAGTGAATTCTGCCGCAAGATCATCGAATTCAACGTCTTTTCGGCGCGCCTTTTGCCGAAGAGCGCCAGTTCGCCGCGGAGTCCCAGCGCGCCGGGAATTTTCCCTGGCCCGCGCCCCGCGCGAAGGCGCTCTTTCACACGGGCGCGTCTTCCTCTAAGGCTTTGCCGCCAGCTCTCGAGGCGCGGCCAAGGGACCGCTCGGAGCAAGACGAAGACAGGGAGGATTGGAATGCCGAAGTTCACGACAAGGGGCGCAGGATTGGCCGTCGCCGTCTGCCTGGCCGCGACCGCCGCGCATGCGACGGATCCGACGCCGAAATGGTGTCAGGGCGTCAAGATCGCCGCCTTCCCCGGCGGTCCGCAGGGCGGCGTTTTCGCCAACAATGTCTATAACGGCTATCGTCAGGCCGAACTCGATCTCGGGCCGTCGGTAACCTACTATTTCTCCGACTGGGATCCCCACAAGATGCTTGATCAGCTCAACCAGGCGATCGCGACCAAGGTCGACGGCATCTCCTTCATGGGGCATCCGGGGGACGACGCCACCGATCCGCTGATCAACAAGGCCTTCGCTCAAGGCATCATCTTCACCACGGCGAACACCGCGCTGCCAAAGGCGCAGGAGAAATACGGGCCTGAAGGCATGGGCTACGTCGGCGCGCCCAATCACGCCGCCGGCTACGCGCTCGGCGCCGAGGCCGCCAAGCGCGCCGGTCTGAAGGCGGGTGACGAAGCGTTCGTCTGGGGCCTCAAGGGCCAGGGCGGCGACCGCGGCTCGCGCACTGTCGGCGTGATCGAGGCGATCGAGAAAGCGGGCGGCAAGGTCATCTACCAGGAGATCGACAAGGCGACCGACGCCGATCCGAACGCCGGCACGGCGACCTTCGTCGGGGTGATGAAAGCCAATCCGGGGATCAAGCTCGTCGTCACCGACCACGGGGCGCTCACCGCGAACGTCGGCGTCTACGCGCGCGCGGCCTCGTTGAAGCCGGGACAGGTGTTCTTCGCCGGTTTCGACATGTCGCCGAATACGGCCAAGGCGATCAAGGACGGCTATCAGGACCTGGTGATCGACCAGCAGCCCTACCTGCAGGGCTACCTGCCGATCCTCAACATCTGCCTGACCAAGAAGTATGGCTTCTCCGGTCTCGACGTCAACACGGCGGGCGCCTTCGTCGATCCCAAGAATGTCGACGCCGTCGCGCCGCTGGCGGCCAAGGAAATCCGGTAAGTCCGGCTCGGGCGCCGTCGCAGCGGCGCCCCGCTTTTCTCGAAGCTGCGCGGGGGAGCATGGCGGAGCCAGCGAAGTCCAGCGCCGGCGAGCCGCCGGTCATCGAACTTAGGAACGTCTCCAAGTCGTTTGGAGAAGTCCGTTCGCTGTCCGGCGTCAACTTCAAGGTCAACCGGCGGGAAATCGTCGGCCTGCTCGGCGACAACGGCTCGGGCAAATCGACGCTCGTCAAGGTCGTGATGGGCTTCCACACGCCCGATCCTGGCGGCGAAATTTACTTCCACGGCAGGCGCATGGACGACTGGTCGGTCGCCAAAGCGCGAAGCCTCGGCATCGAGACGGTCTATCAGGAACGGGCGCTCTGCGAGAAGCAGCCAATCTGGCGCAACATGTTCATGGGGCGCGAGCTTCGCACGCGGCTCGGCCTTCTCGACGTCAACCGCATGCGGGCCGAAGCGGCGCGGCTGATGCGCGAGCACATGGGCTTCACCTCCGCGGCCGTCCATCCCAGCAATGTCGTGGCGACGATGTCGGGCGGCGAGAAGCAGGGGGTGGCGATCACGCGCGCGCTCTATTTCGAGGCCGAGCTGGTCATCCTCGACGAACCGACCATGGGCCTGTCGCTCAGCGAGACCAAGAAGACCCTCGATTTCGTCCGCAACATCAAGGAGGTCGGAAGGTCGGCGATCTTCATCGACCACAACATCTTCAACGTCTATCCGGTCGTCGACCGGCTCTACGTGCTCGATCGCGGCAAGGTCGCGGGCGTCTACAACAGAAGCGAAATCTCCATGGATCACCTGATCGAGCGGCTCTATCACGTCGCCCGCACCGGAACGCTCGAGTAAACCCATGGCTGAGGCAGGTCTCCCCGCAAAGCCGATCGGCAACCACGGCGCGCCGCCGTCGCTGTTGCTCCGCTATGGCAGCCAGCTCGGCATCGTCGGGGTCGGCCTCGCGATGTGGCTCGGATTCGTCATCGCGGCGCCCAGGGTCTTCTTCTCTGATCTCGACATCTATCGCGCCTTCGCCGAGACGACGCCGCAGTTCGGCATCGTCGCGCTGTCGCTGACTTTCGTCGTCATCACCGGCGAGATCGATCTCTCGTTCCCCGCCGTGATGGCGCTGGGCACGGCGGCTTTTTGTCTCATTACCGCCCACGCGGGGCGCCTTGGTACGTCGGCCTCGTCTGCGCGTTGGCGACCGGCGTCGCCTGCGGGCTCTTCAACGGCCTGCTGGTTGCTGCGCTCAACATTCCCTCGCTTGTCATCACCATTGGCACCCAGTTCCTGTTTCGCGGGCTCGAACTCGTGCTGATGAACGGCACCGGCGTGCCGATGACCGCCGACCAGTATCCTCAGATGCACGCGCTCCTGCGCGGATCCTATTTCGGCGTGCCGGTCCAGACGCTGTGGATGGTCGCCATCCTCATCGCCGAGTGGTTTCTCCTCAACCGCACCCGCTTCGGCGCGCACGTCTTCCTTGTCGGCGACAACCAGATCAGCGCGCGCCTGATGGGCGTCAACGTCGCCCGGGTGAAGATCAAGGCCTTCGTGCTGGTCGGCGTCACCGCCGTCTTCTGCGGGCTCCTGAGCTCGATCTACGGCTATTATTTCTGGCCAACCACCGGCGAAGGGTCGCTCCTCAACACGATCGCCTCGGTGTTCCTCGGCGGTACGTCGGTGTTCGGCGGCACGGGCTCGGTCGTGGGCACGTTCGTGGCTTCGTTCATCATCGGGGCGATCAACGCAGGCATCGTGTCGGCCGGCATCAACGCCTTCTACACCCAGTTCGCCTTCGGCCTCGTGATCGTGATCTCGGTCGTGCTGCAGACCCTGATCGACCGGCGCATCCGCCGGCAGTCGCTGAGCGGGCGGTAAGGCGGCGGCGCGCTACGACGCCGGCTGAGGCGTGCGGGCCCCTTCGACCGGCTGACCTCCTCCGACCGCTTCAGCGTCCTGCCGCTTCCAGCCGAGCGAAGGCGGCGATCGGCAGGGCCGTGTTCGACGGGCGCAGGTTCGAATGGCTGGCCGGCGCGCTCGGCCGGGCGCCCTGCTGGCATGCCGCAAGGACCGTCGGGTCGTGCGAGCAGATGAGCGTCACTTCGCCTCCCCGCTGGCGCGCGAGGTCGCCAAGACGCTTCTGGTTGGCGATGCGCGCCCGCCTGTCGACGTTGACGGCCGCCTCGAACCACGCGATCCCACGCGGCGTTCCGGCGCCGTCCGGAGCGACCTCCGACTGGTGGAAATAAGCGTCGCCGCAGTGGAGGAGCCAGCCGTGCGGGGTCCGGACGGCGACGCCGCAATGGCCGCGCGAATGGCCGGCGAGCGGGATGAGCAGCACGTCGTCACGGGTTCCCGGCAGCGGCCGGGCGCTGGCGAAGCCGAACCACTCGCCGCCGTCCGGTTCGACCGGCGCCCATTTCGCGACGCCGGAGAGCTGGGCGTTCCGGTAACGGTTGCGTTCCATCAGCGTGGGCGGGTCCAGCGCGGCGCGCAATTCGGGGGCGTAGACGTGCACGGCCGCGTCGGGAAAGTCGGCGAGTCCGCCCGCATGGTCGAGGTCGAGATGCGTCGGCACGATGTGGCGGACTTCGCTCGGGCGGAAGCCCAGATCCGCCACCCGGCGCAGCGCCGTCTCCGAGACCTCGAGCCGCGGGCGCGTCGCCAGGCGGAACAAGAAGCCAAGGCGCTTCGGATCGATGACGTCCTCGACGCCAAGCCCGCTGTCGACAAGGATGAGCCCGTCCTCGCTCTCGATCAAAAGGCAATGGCAGCACATCGGCGCCGGCGACCAGGGTCCCCCCTTTGCGCCGAGCAAGCGTCCGCCGTGCGGGCAGAGCGAGCCGCAATTGAGGTGATGGATCTTCATGCGCTCAACCCGGCCTGGCTGGCGGCCGCCAAACGTGCGAGGATGTTCCTGTTTCTCTAAGGATCGCTTAACAAAAGCTCTGCCGCCTTCCGGATCACCCGCTTTTCCGATGCGTGCGCCGGTGCGAGGGCTTGCCCGCGCCGCGGGGGCGGGCCGCAGAGTGCGGGCCGTTGGCAGGCGAGAGGCCGCCGGTCTGCGCCTGCAGCGCGGGCCGCGCCCGGGTCGAGCCGTCCTCGTTCGGCGTCGGCAGCGCATCGGCCGAGGGCACTGCGCCGAGCCAGAAGTTGAGCTCGGCGGATTTCACCATGTTGTCGGCGTCGTAGTAGCTGTCTTGCCAGCTGTCATCGGCCGAGAGGAAGCGCCAGGCTTTCTCCTTCTCCGTGGCGAGCCAATAGCGCCAGGCGTAGTGGTCGTAAACGTCGAGGCAATGCGCCGCATAGGCTTCGGCGACCGCCCGGTGATTGCGGATGATCGCCATGTTCTCGTCGTTGTTGTAGGAGGCGCGATAGCCGAGGTTGTGGCTGCCGGTGACGACGACGCAGGTGTCGGAAAACGGATCGACGACGACGATCTTGTCATGAATGACCGCGTGTCCGGCCTGGTTGAGTTCGGCTTCCCATTGGCCGAAGGCGTCGCTCTGGGTGATGCCGCGCGCGTGAATCACGCGGAAGTCTTCGGGCAGCGGCGGATCGCCCTTCTGATGTTTGTGCGGCGCGTCGCCTCCGGTCCCCATGATCGCGGTGGCGAAATCGCCGGCGGCGCCGGACGCGGTCACGGCGCCGCGCACGAAGAGCGACGGCCGCGCCTTCTGCGCATCGGCGATGGCGTCGATGATGCTTGGCCGGCCCGGCTCGAAGGCGAGGAAAATGATGGCCTGCCGGGCGCCCGCGATGATGTCGAAGACTTCGGCAAGGTCGGGCGGCGCGTCCTCGTTCTTGTCGGCGCGGCTCGAGCGTGCGTGCGGCGTGTTCGGCGAAAACCACAGATCCACCTCGCCGCTGCCGTCCTCAAGCGGAATGGGGGGGAGTTTCTTGGCGTTGGCGGCGCGAAATTCCCCGGACTGCTCCGCTTTGCCGCCTTCGCCCGGCGGGTTCGTGTCGTCCTTGAGGCGGTTCCAATAGTCGAGATAGGCGGCGGCCAGCGCCGGCGAGCGGGCGATGACGGAGTTGTTGGTCTGCGCGCAGAGTGCGTGCGCGGTCCAGTTGGTCGAACCGAAGAGGACAGCTTGCGGACCGTCCTTGTCCAAGATCTCAAACTTGTTGTGGCCGATGTGTCCGCTCGGCATGAAGCGGTCGATGACGTCCGCGCCGGCCGCGCGGAGATCGGCGCGCTGCGCGGCATAGGTGTCCTTTGTCTTGTCCTCGCCCTTGCCGCCGCCCGGCAGGTTGGACAGGATCACGTGCGCTCTCCCGCCAAGCGTCTTCAAATGCCCGATCGCCTCGGGATCCTCGAATTCGTAGAGGGCGCAGTAGGTTTCGCCGCCGTCGCTCGCCGCCTCGTCGGACAGCGTCGTCAAGGCCTCGATCAACTGCCCCGCGAGGTCGTCGCGCAGGGGATCGCCGATGATGTCGATATGCGCCTCCAGTCTTTCCGCCAGGGAGCCGCCGCTTGAATCCTCGTTGAGCTTGCGGGCCGTCGCCTGGGTGGCGAGGATGCCGCGATTGAAATAGGCCGACAGCGTCCCATAGTGCGGGCTGAGCTGGATGGTGTTGCTGGTCGCCGCGCCGAACGCCAGCGGCTGCAGCGAGCCCGGCGTTCCGCCCATGGGCACGATCTTGTAGCGATAGGTCCCGCCGCGCTTGGCGTAGACGTCCTTCCACCAGAATTTCTGGATGGGGTCGTCGAGGGTGGTGCGGCCGGTCTTGCTCGCGTCCTGATCGGGAAAGGTCGCCATCGCCGGCAGAGGGGTCTCGGTCCCCGCCCGGACATCGATCCGGTAGACGGCAAAGCCGAGACAACCGGGAATCTTGCCGCCGAAGGTCCAGGCGACGACAGCCACATCGTTGTTGGCGAATGCTATGGCTTTCATGCGAATTCCCCCCTTAATGGCACCGGCACGGGCCCTCGCCACCGGGGTAGCACGTCGAGATCGTCGCGAATGTGACCGCGATCACTATCCGGCAGAAGCGATCCGTCGAGGGAACGCCGACCCGGCCGTCGCTCAGGCTGCGCTTTCGGCGGCCCTTGCCCGTTCCGCCCGCTTGCGATCGTTGGGGTCGAGCAGCGCCTTGCGCAGGCGGATCGACTTCGGCGTCACCTCGACGAGCTCGTCGTCCTCGATGTAGGCCAGCGCCTTTTCGAGCGTCATCTGGATCGGCGGCGTGAGCCGCACCGCTTCGTCCTTCGAGTGGGTGCGGATGTTGGTCAGCTTCTTGCCCTTGAGCACGTTCACTTCGAGATCGTTGTCGCGCGTGTGCTGGCCGACGATCATGCCCTGGTAGACCTTGGCCCCCGGCTCGATCATCATCGGGCCGCGGTCCTCGAGGTTCCACATGGCGTAGGCCACCGCTTCGCCGGCGTCGTTGGAGATCAGCACGCCGTTGCGCCGGCCGGCGATCTCGCCTTTCCATTGACCCCAGTTGTGAAACAGGCGGTTCATGATGGCGCTGCCGCGCGTGTCGGTGAGAAGCTCGCCGAGATAGCCGATGAGGCCGCGGGTCGGGGCCAGGAAGACGAGGCGCAGCCGTCCCCCGCCGGACGGGCGCATCTCGATCATCTCGCCCTTGCGCTCGCTCATTTTCTGCACGACGACGCCGGCATGCTCCTCGTCGACGTCGATGACCACTTCCTCGATCGGCTCGAGCGGCTCGCCCTGATCGGTCTTGCGGAAAAGCACCTTGGGCCGCGACACGCCGAGCTCGAAGCCCTCGCGCCGCATGGTCTCGATCAGGATAGCGAGCTGCAGTTCGCCGCGGCCGGAGACGATGTAGGAATCGGAGTTCGGCGCCGGCTCGACCTTGAGCGCGACATTGCCCTCGGCCTCCTTCATCAGGCGGTCGCGGATGACGCGGCTCGTCACCTTGTCGCCCTCGGTTCCGGCGAGCGGGCTGTCGTTGACCGAGAACGTCATCGCCAGCGTCGGCGGATCGATCGGCTGCGCATGCAGCGGCTCGACCTCCTCCGGGCTTGCCAGCGTGTCGGCGACGTTGAACTTCTCCAGGCCGGCGATGGCGACGATGTCGCCCGCGACCGCCTCGTCGATCGGCGAGCGCTCGATGCCGCGGAAGGCGAGGATCCTCGAGATCCGCCCCGTCTCGACGAGGTCGCCGTGACGGTCGAGAACTTTCACCGGCGCGTTGGTCCTGATCGAGCCGGAGAAGATGCGCCCGGTGATGACGCGTCCGAGATACGGATTGGCCTCGAGCAGGGTGCCCAGCATGCGGAAGCCGCCGGCGCCGACCCTCGGCGGCTCGACGTGTTTCAGGACGAGATCGAAGAGCGGCGCCATGTTCTCCTTCGGGCCCTCGGGCGAGGCGGCCATCCAGCCCTGCTTGGCGGACCCATAGATGATCGGGAAGTCGAGCTGCTCGTCGGTGGCGTCGAGGGCGGCGAAGAGGTCGAACACCTCGTTGACGACCTCGGTCGGCCGTGCGTCGGACTTGTCGACCTTGTTGACGCAGACGATCGGCTTCAGCCCGATCTTCAGAGCCTTGCCGACGACGAACTTGGTCTGCGGCATCGGCCCCTCGGCGGCGTCGACGAGGACGATCGCGCCGTCGACCATCGAGAGGATGCGCTCGACCTCGCCGCCGAAGTCGGCGTGGCCGGGGGTGTCGACGATGTTGACGCGGACGTCCTTCCACACGACCGAAGTCGCCTTGGCGAGAATGGTGATGCCGCGCTCGCGCTCGAGGTCGTTGGAATCCATCACCCGCTCGGTGACCCGCTGGTTGTCGCGGAACGCGCCCGACTGCTGCAGGAGGCGGTCGACCAGCGTGGTCTTGCCGTGGTCGACGTGGGCGATGATGGCGATGTTGCGAAGCTTCATGGGAGACAGGGGCTTTTCGGAGGACGGCCGGCGCCCGGGCGGGGGGCCCCTTGTCCTCAAGCGCGAAGGTGACTGGAGTGCGACGGCGCGGCGCCTCTCATGCGCTCGTCAAGCTATTGTGCGGCGCAATACACGAGACAGCGGCGGAAGGGAAGGGCGGGGTTGCCGCACGCGCCTTGACCGGGCCGTCCAAGGGCGGCGGGTCCCTTCCATTTCTTTCAGGAGGCTTGCAAAGGCTTTCAATTTGCTGCCGACCGCTTGCAAACGGCCTGCAATTTCCTGCCAAAGATTGCAATTTCTTTGGGACCTATATACGTGCTTGACCAAAGGAAAAATCTGGGGTAGCGTGGCACCTAGATCGGAGCCGCTGCCATGCTTGCCCAGTTCGACAGTCTGTTTTCCCTCTTCGAAGGTTTCCCCGACGAACAATCGTGCATCGACCATCTGCGGGCGATCCGCTGGCGTGACGGTGAGTGGTGCCCGCACTGTGGCGGCAATCGCATCTATCATTTCTCAGACCGTAAGACGTTCAAGTGTGGGGACCCAGATTGTCGTCAGCGGTTTTCAATCAAAGTCGGCACGATCTTCGAAGATACGAAACTGCCGCTCCGCAAGTGGTTTGCGGCGATTTGGATGATAACGAACCATCCGAAGGGAATTGCTTCAACGACGCTGGCCAAGGACCTTAAGATTACTCAAAAGAGCGCTTGGTTTGTCCTGCATAGGCTCCGACACGCGGCGCGGACAAATTCATTCAATGCGCCACTAAAGGGAACCGTCGAAAGCGACACGTCGTTCATCGGCGGGAAGGCCAAGAACCGTCACGCGCGGGACCAGAAACCGGGCCAGCAGGGCGGCCAAGGCAAGGAGGTTGTGCTCGGGATGGTCGAGCGTGACGGCGAGCTCCGCGCCAAACATGTCGGGGCCGACACGAAGGAAATCGTGCAAGGCGAGATCAAAGCGAACGTTGCCAGCAAATCAGTTTTGATGACGGATGAAGACCGCGCTTTCAGAGGTCTGGCGAAGGATTATCTGCACTTGACCGTCCGTCATAGCCTCGGCGAGTATGTGCGCGGCGCGGGCTTTATCCACACACAAAAGATCGAATCAATCTGGGCGCTCTTGAAGCGGCAGATCGTCGGGGTTCACCATTGGGTGTCCGCGAAACATCTGCAACGGTATGTCGACGAAATGACATGGCGGTTTAACCGTCGCGACATGAAGGCGCCGTCGCGCATGAATGACCTGTTTGCGTGCGTCGAGGGCCGTCTCACATACAAGGCGTTGATCGCGTGACGCATAAGAAGGGAACGAAGCTCGATCGTCCTTTAAGGCTGGATATGAGCTTTGAGGAAGGGTTGGAGCGCTTTGTTGCAACCAACCCAGAGGAAGTTGAAGAGAGCATCGAAAGGGCGAAAACAAAGCGGCCGCCGCAGGATGAGTCCCCGCGACGGCCAGGTCGCTCTAAGGAGCGACGTCGGTCTTAGCTACTAGGCGCAACAGCGCCAATAGCCGGTCACATACTGGACGCGTCCATTGCGGACGCGGAGATGTTCCCGGACCCAATGGCACGCTCGTCGGAAAGCCATAATGGCCTCCTTGGCTAGACGTGCCGCTTGCGGTCTCACGCGAAAATCGTTATCAATGAGACGCTACGCATAGCGATTTGCCTTCGTTTCCGGGGTGGCACACAGGCCCGGAAAGCGCTGGCAAGAATAGCGGCGTCGGGGTGCAACCCGGCGCCGTTTCCATTACCAGACACCGCTGCCGTTAGTGTAGGCCGATTCGGGGCCTTCGAAGACATGCGCAACGAGCGCTGGCGACCGTACCTGTGGAGAACAGGGATGTTGATAAGGCGATGGCTCTTAACTTGTAAGGCGGTTGACTGGCTTATTTGCGTCGCAATTAAGCTTCGTATGGAGCAACTGGAATTGCTGAAAGTCTTTCCTAGTGATGCTGTAGCCACGTCCAAGCCCGACTAAACCCAGCCGTTCCGGTCGCAAGCTTCCTGGCCTCGAATATTATCAAGCTATCGCCATTTTGCGTCGCCCCGCTGCCCTCAAATTGACTGCGCATCATCGCGGGTGGCATTCTAGTTTTGAAGAAAACGCCAAATAGCTGTCCGTCGTTGGATTTGAATGCGAGTTCCTTTTCGCCGTTCGAAACCCGATCAAACAAACCAATCAGCGCGGGAACATCTGCGGCGACGCGGCTGAGCGGCGAGTTTTTGTTTAACTGAATTATCGCGATATATCTCTTAGCGTCCTCCGCCATCGTACCCTCCCAAGCCTTGGCATTGACAATCCTGTCACGTCAAAGGCGTCAGGTCAAGCACGTATATAGGTCCCATTTCTTTCCCGGATTTAGGACTTATCAAAGGCTTACGACGCGAGTCGCGGTGAAAAATATCTCCAGGGCGCCCTCCGCCGTTCAGCGACCGAGATCAGTCGAATTGTGCGGCGCCCAGCGCAACGATGACAAAGCCGCCCCCATCTCCACCCCTTCCAGGTTACCCAGCCCTCGGATCCATTTATTCAGCGGCTTGCGCCGCCAACGCCAGCCGGGCCGAGCCTGCATCGCGGGAAAAACTTTCCTCGCAGTCGGCGCGCGGCGCGGTGAGAAGTTCGCCGACAAGCGCCCGCGCCGCGCTCGCCGTCAGGCCCTCCTCTTCGGCGATCGTTTCGGCCGAGGCGCCGTGGGCAAGCATGTCGAGGACGCGCAACTCGCGCGCCCGTCGCACCTGCAACGCCGCCATCGGCGCCGGCGATCGCATGAGCCCGGGCGGCGATGCCTGCTCCCGCCGGCCGTTTGGCTTATGCACCACGAAAACTCCGAAAGTGACCTAACGTCAACATTAGCATGATTCCGGCTAAACAGAAATAAAAGCTTAGAGAATTCGTTAAAACCCTCCAGTTTCAATGTTTTGCTTGGATGACGACTAACCTGCCCGCGCAGCCGCAGCCGCCGAAGTCCTGGAGCGGGCTGCCCCGCGGCCGGGGTGGCCATTCCTAGGGGTCAAATCCAAACACCTGGCGCCCGCGCCGGGAACGTCGCGAAAGGGCGGCGAGCGGGCCTCGGCCGAACGGCGGCAGCCCGAGGGCTAGCGGATGAAGCGCCTGCGACGCCACGACGCCTGATCAGATGGCAAGTTGTTCGAGAAGCGTTAGTGCTACTGGAGGTCGATCCAGCCGGACATCACCGGCTTGCAGCCGCCGCCGATGAATGTCCCGGTGACTGAGCCGTCAACCTTTTCCGCGACAGCCTTCAGCAGGCTCGGTCGTCCCAGATCGACGCCCTGTCCAATGGCGGCTTTCAATCGCAGGGAGGGTTCGGGCCGCAAATGGGCAAGGAGGCCGATAAGGGCAACATTTGCGCTGCCGGTCGCAGGGTCTTCGAAGACCCCATGCAACGGCGCGAACATTCGTGATTGAAAGTCGGCGCCCTCTTCTGCCACCTCGACATAGAGATGAATTCCAGTCACCTCGTCTCGCGGCAAATGCGACAGGAACACATCCATGCGCTGTTGCGCTCGCCGCAATGCGGCTCGATCCCGCACTTCCGCTATAACGAATGGCGCTCCGCAGGTGGCAAGGCAGGGCGGATGCCGACGCACCTCGATATCCGACGGCTCGAGCGAGCACGCTTGCGCGATCATTGTAACGTCGAAATCGCGAATGATCCGGAATTGCTGGGGCGCGGCGAGAGACGCTCCCGCGACGAGACCATCGTCAGTGTCGATCGTCATCCGGACGAGTCCGGCTATCTCCTCGAAGACAATGTTCCCGCGATCGAAAGGGACGCCGCAAACCCTGTCCTGATGCGCCAGGACGAAAGCCGTGCCGACGTTGGGATGACCCGCAAACGGCATCTCGGCGCGAGGCGTAAAAATCCGGACACGAGCGGTGTTTGCAGAATCGGCCGGAGGCAACACGAAAGTCGTCTCGGCAAGATTGAACTCGTTGGCGATGGCCTGCATCTGCGCGTCGGAAAGACCGCGCGCATCGGGAATGACCGCCACAGGGTTGCCGCCGAACTGCCTATCGGTGAAGACATCGACCGTTTGAAATGACGCCTTCATGAGCGAATGCTTCCTCCTTGGACAAAATCCCGACGCTGCAGTGAGCTTGTGCGCCACTCGTCGGGCCGGTTCTTCCGCAGTGAGCTTCGGAGGCGCTTTCCGATCGAGGCTAAACGTCGCCATAGGCCTTCCTCTCCGCAGCGTTGGCGCTGCGCGCCGAAATGATCCTTAATCGTTTCGGGGCGCCGGATATAGTCGACCGTAAGCGCGCTGATCGCGGCGCTCTCCAGGCTTCCGTTGGCTGCGTAAAGCGGGTTAGGCTCGGGCCCGCAAAAAGGGCGGGGCTCGGATGAAAGGCTACAGGATCGACGCGCCGAACGGCGCCATCGCGGTGCGCGAGTCGACGGGGCAGGGGCCGGCGGTCGTGCTCATCCACGGCAATTCG
Source organism: uncultured Alphaproteobacteria bacterium (assembly GCA_963772555.1). Classification (GTDB taxonomy): domain Bacteria; phylum Pseudomonadota; class Alphaproteobacteria; order Rhizobiales; family Beijerinckiaceae; genus Roseiarcus. The sequence goes on from CAVYXQ010000007.1 coordinate 317,993, forward strand.
TCGTCGTCGCGCGCCTTTTCCCGCCAGCTCGACGGGCGCCTCGGCGAGCGCTTCCGGCTGGTCGCGATTGACCTGCCGGGGCACGGCCTGTCGGACGACGCGAAGGACGGCGCCTATTCGCTCAAAGGTCATGCGCACGCGGTCCGCGCGGTCGTCGACACGCTCGAACTGGCGCAGGCGCGGTTCGTCGGCTGGAGCCTCGGCGGCCATGCTGCGCTCGAAATGGCGCCGGATCTGCCGGAGGCGCGCGGGTTCGTGATCTTCGGCACGCCGCCGCTGGCGTTTCCGCCCGCCTTCGGCGAAGCGTTCCACCGCCATCCGGCGCTGCGCTTCGCCTCGATGCCCACGATCGACCGGGATCAGGCGACGGCCTATGTCGCCTCGTTTTTCAGGCCGGGCTTTGCCGACATTCCGCCGTTCTTCCTCGAAGACGTATTGCGCGCCGACGGCCGGGCGCGCGGCGGCGTCGCGGCCAGCCTCGGGCGGGGCGGATATCGCGACGAGGCCGTCATCGTCCGCCAACTCGAGGCGCCGCTCGCCGTGCTGCACGGCGCCGACGATGCGCTCATCAACGGCGCCTATTTCGCCTCGCTCGCCCTGCCGACCCTCTGGCGCGGCGCGGTGCAGATGATCCCCGGCGCGGGACACGCGCCGCAATGGGAGACGCCGCAGGCCTTCGACGCGCTGATCGAGGCGTTCATCGAGGAGACGGAATGAGGGGATGCGTATTCGTCGATCGCGGATCGACACGGCGCATTATTTCGTTACGCAAGGCAAATTCGCGCCAGGCGAAACGCTATGGCGAAAAAGTTGAGCAAGGCCGCGTCTGAGGCGCTGGCCAGGACCGATTGGAAAGCGCTCGATGCGATGACGGATTCGGACATTGCCCGCCAGATCGCGTCCAATCGCGACGCGGCGCCGGACATGGCGCCGGAACTCGACGTGCGCGCGATCCGGCGTGCGACAGGGATGACGCAGTCCGAATTTGCCGCCGCCTCAGTTCAGCGTCCGTGCGGTGCAGGAATGGGAGCGGGGCGCCAAGCGTCCGAGCGGCCCGGCGCAAACGCTGCTCCGTGCAATCAAGGCCGATCCCGAAGGCTTGAAGCGGGCGCTGGCGCAGGCTTGAGCGCGGCCAACGCCATCAGACCAGTTCCAGACGCAACTCACGTCCAACCGCCTTCGCCGCCCGCATCAGAGTCTCGAGCGTCGCGCCGCCGTTATCGGGGTCGAGCAGCCGGTCGAGCTGAGCGCGGCTTGTGTGCATCAATTCGGCCATCCGCGACTTGCTGAGCCCGCGCTCCTTCATCGCGGCGGCGATCTGTTCGGCGATGACGCTCTTGATCGCGGCGGCCGTAACTTCTTCCCGCAGACCCCGTTCGTCGAGCCAACTCTCGAACGTCGAGCCGATATGCGGATTGTCCTGCGTCATGAGGTCATCTCCTTCAGTCGGCGGCGCGCCAGCGCCAATTCGCCGGCGGGCGTGGCCTGCGATTTCTTGATGAAGGCTGCGAGTGCAATCAGCATGCTACCGTGAAAGCCAAAGAGGACGCGAGCCTCCCGCGCGCTCGGCAGCGACGAACGCACTTCGTAGAGGCCCTTGCCCAGCGGCCGGCACACAGGCAGGCCGATCGGCCAGCCGAACTGAACTCTGGCGATATCGCGGCCGATCACGCGTTGGTCCTCTCGCGGCAAGTCGTTCAGCCACTCCCGGACGGGTTCATTCCCGGCGGCCGATCTTCAAAACGCCAACGGGACTGGCTTGAGTTGATCGGCCATCACAAAAACTGTACCATATTCGGTACGAAATGCCAAGAACTCTGGCGTTAGTCAGGCGCGCTCCGGCGGAAGGGGGCCGACCTCTGCCGGGGGGTCTCAGGCCGCCCCCCGCAACGGTTCGGGCGCGGCGATCGGCGGGAACGCCTGGCTCTGCCAGACCTCGTAGATCGGCCGCGGCTTGCCGAACAGATAGCCCTGCGCGTGCGTGCAGCCGAGGTCGACCAGCGCCTTCAGCTGGCCTTCCGTCTCGACGCCTTCGGCGAGAGCCTGCATCTTGTAGCTCGAGGCAAGCTCGACGATCGCCCGGATGGTCGCCCGGGCGCCCTCGCGCAGACCGAGCTTCTGGACGAACGAGCGGTCGATCTTGATCGTGGTGATCGGAAAGCGCTCAAGATAGCTCAGACTCGAGAAGCCGGTGCCGAAATCGTCCATCGACACGCGGACGCCTATCGCCCGCAATCGCCGCAGTTGGTCGAGGACCCGCTGGTTGTTCTTCATCAAGGCCGATTCCGTGATCTCGATCTCGAGCCGGTTCGGCTCGAGACCGGAGCGGGAGAGCGCCATCTGCACGCTGGCGGCGACGTCCGCGAGCTCGAACTGGAGCGGCGAGCAATTGACCGCGACCCGGATCGGCGCGCGCAAGGCCGCAATGTCGCTGCAGGCGCGTTCCAACGCCCACTCGCCGATCTTGACGATGAGACCGGTCTCCTCGGCCACCGGTATGAAATCCAACGGCGAAACCATGCCGAGTTCCGGCCGGATCCAGCGGATCAGCGCTTCGTAGCCGACGGTCTTCTGTTCGGCCAGAGAAACGATCGGCTGATAGAAGAGGCGCAGCTCGTCGTTGTCGATCGCGGTCCTCAGTCCATTCTCGATGTCGGTGCGGGCGTGGACGGCGCGCGTCATGCTGGCGTCGTAGAAGCGGTAGCCGCCATTGCCGGCGGCTTTCGCGGCGAACAGCGCCAGATCCGCCGCCTTCAGAAGCTCGCCTGCGCTGTCGGCGTCGTCGGTCGTCGATCCAATTCCGACGGTCGCGCCGATGACGACCCTGACGTGGCCGATCTCGAACGGCTCGGCCAGTTCCCGGCAAATGCGCTCGGCCAGCGCCCGCGCCTCGATCTGCGCGAAGCGGAGAGACTGGACGATGGCGAACTCGTCGCCTCCCAGGCGGGCGACCAGGTCCGAGGGGCGGACGAGCGCCAGCAGGCGGTCGGCGACGCGCTTCAGCAGCATGTCGCCGAAGGGGTGACCGTAGGTGTCGTTGATGAATTTGAACCGATTGAGATCGATGATGTGCAACGCATGGCCGCGCTCCCGGCCGCCAAGCGTGAAAAGAGCGTCGAGATGCTCGCCGAGCTGGCGTCGGTTGGCGAGCGCCGTGAGGGCGTCGTAGCGCGCGAGATAGAGCATGCGGGCCTCCGACCGGTAACGCCGGACGGCGACCGCAATGGTGGCGAAAAGGGCGAGCAGCGAGGCCGCCACGGCTGCCGCATAATAGCTGTAGCGGCGGGCGCTCCAGCGGGCGTCGTTCGATTCGTCGGGGACCGCCACGACGACCTTGAGCGGCGCGGCGGCGACCGGCCGCTCGACGATTGTCAGTCCGCCCGCATTGGCGCCGCTCTCGTATCGCGGGCCTGTCTGCGGCGGCGATCCGTCCGCCGTCGTTGCAAAGGGCTTTCCGATCCGGTCGGCGAATATGCCGGAACCTGCCAGAAGGATTCCATTGTCGCCGACGAGGGCGAGGCCGCCTCCCGGACCGAGATCGAGATCGCCGTAATTGCGCGCCAGCCGCGAGGCGTCGAGCGAGATTGCGACCACGCCAGCGAAGCGATCGTCGGAGTCGGTCAACTTGCGCGCGAACTGGACGGACCATTGCCCCGACGCCTGGCCGATCAGCGGCTTGCCGATGAAAAGGAAATCCCCGACCCGCTTGAGGCACGCCTGAAAGCGCTCGCTGTCGCCTAGATAGATCCGCGTCCGGGGGTGAAGAAGGGCCGAACTCGTCACCATGAATCCGTTGCCGTCGATCACCGAGGTCAGGGCCGTCTCACGGTTCGAGACGAAGTCCTGCCCGACGATGTCCGCCCAGTCGACGCTCGCCGGCGCGTGGGCGTGCGCCCAGCGCAGAAACAACAAGCCGCGGTCGAGGTCGGCGACCGTATGCGCTACGTTCTCTTCGAAGACGAGGGCGAGGTTGCCCGCGTCCCGTTGCATCTGGATCCTGGTCGCCGCCCTGTCCTGATAGACGAGCGTGAAGGCTCCGATCCAGAAGCTCAGGATGAGCGCCAGACCGAAGACGACAACGGACTGACGGAAGAGCCGGGCGCCGTCAGCGAGCGTGGAGCGGACCCGTGCGCCACGAGACATCCGCGGGCACGGGCTGGCGGCTTGCCGGCGGCGCTCGGCGATGCGCGCTCCGTCAACGGCGGTCTTCGCCGGGCTGCTGGTCGCCAGGCGCGGCGCCCGCCTCGGCGCGACAAGGTCGGCGCCGGCGCGACGGTCGATCCCGGTCGCGCTGGAAAGAGCTTTGGCTGCCGAATGGGCGAAAAGCCGACGCACGTGGTCCGACGCGACGCCAATCGCACGCCACAGCGACGGGCGCCCGACCAGGATCATAGGCAAAGGCGATCCCAAATCCGCCGGTCGGGCGCGTGTTCGCCGGTTGCTCGCCGGGACCGGGCGCCGGACACGAGCCTTATGTCGGCGGCCAGGTTCCCGCCGTTTGGGCGAGAGCCGCTCGAGTCATTTATTTCGGGCAGCCGGACGCCCTGACGCGGAACCGATTTCGCCATCGAGGCGCCTCTTTCGCTTTATGCGCTAGAGCGGCCATCATGGCGGCGCGATGCAGTCGCATCGGATCGCGGCTTATGGGCGTTCGAATCATTCGAACCCACGGACCGTTCCACAAATTCCTTACCCGGGCGTTAGTTCTCCGGGGTTAATCGAGGCACGGCGAAATTATCGATCACCGGGACGCCAGATAGGCGCGCCAGCCGCCGAATTTCGATATCTCCCGGGCGTCGGCGACCGCTTCGGACTCGACCAGGAATCCCTTGACGCCGGTTCCATTGTTCAGCTGGATCGTGCCGATGCTGAGCGGCGGCGGGATCCTGGCGACGAACGCGCCGAAGCCCGCCGGATCGAGCGTCCAGACTTCCGCCTTGATCGCCGCGCCGGCGCCGTCGGCGACCCGGAGCAGCCCGGGTTTTTCAGGCTGAGAGCCTTTCAGCGCGTAAAGACGATAGTCGTCGCTCGTTTCGACCTCGCTGAGGAAAGTCGCGCCGAGGTCGATCAGCTCGCGGTTGAGCGGCAGGCCGGCAAGATGGGCGCCGACGACCGCGATGGCGACGCGCCCCTCCGGCGCCCGGGCCGCGGCCGGCGCGGGCGCCGGAACGGGCAGTCCCGTGGCGCCCATCGGCGCCCCCGAGCGTGACTGGACGGCGGCGGCGACGCCGGCGATGAGGCCGTCGGCGCCGGAGGGACCGATCAGCGTCACGCTCGACGGCAGGCCGTCGCTCCTCAGGCCCGACGGCGTCGCAAAGGCGCTCAGGTCGAGGAGGTTGACGAAATTGGTGTAGGTCCCGAGCTGCGAGTTGAGTCGAACGGGGTCGGCCTCCACCTCGCCGACCGTGTAGGGACGCGGAATGGTCGGAACCAGCATGACGTCGAAGTCGGACCAGACGCGTTGCGCGCGCCGTTTTCCGTCGGCGAGCTTGTAGAAGGCTTCGAACGCCGCAACTGCGTCGAACTTGCGCGCGCCCTCGATGATGCCGCGCGTCACCGGGTGGAGCGCGCCCGGATCGCTCTCGATCAGCGGCTTGATCGCCGCGTAGCGCTCGGCGACCCAGGGCCCTTCGTAGAGTCGCCGGGCGACCTCGGCGAAGGGTTCGAAATCGAATTCGACGAGACGGGCGCCGAGCTTTTCGACAGCGGCGATGTCGCGGGCGAACGCCGCCTCGGCGTCGAGGTCGCCGAAGAAGTCGCGCTGGCCGGCGCGCGGGACGCCGATCCTGAGGCCTCGGGGCAGGGCGGAGAGGACCGGGGCGGCAAGCCGGCGCGAGTAGGCGTCGCCCTCGTCATAGCCGTGCGCCGCCTGAAAGACGGCGAATGCGTCGGCGACGTCGAGCGCAAAGATGGAGACCGTGTCGAGGGTACGGCACGCCGGCACGACGCCGGAAGCGGAGAGCGCGCCGAGCGAGGGCTTCAGTCCGACGATGCCGTTCAGCGCCGCCGGCACGCGTCCCGACCCCGCCGTGTCGGTTCCGAGCGAAAAGGGGACGATCCCGGCGGCGACCGCGACCGCCGAGCCCGAACTCGAGCCGCCGGGGATGAGGTCTCCGCGGAGCGCATTGCGGGGGACGCCATAGGGCGAACGGACGCCGACGAGGCCGGTGGCGAACTGGTCGAGATTGGTCTTGCCGATGGCGATCGCGCCGGCCTTCTCCAGCCGCTCGACGACGAAGGCCGACTTCTGCGGCCGGTAGGCGAAGGCGGGGCAGCCGGCCGTGGTCGGCAGGCCGACGACGTCGATGTTGTCCTTGACCGCGTACGGGACGCCGAACAGCGGTTTGCCCGCCGACCCCTCAGCCTGCAATGCCTCGGCGATCGCCAGCGCCTCGGCCTTCGGACGGAGCGCTATGAAGAGCGCCGGATCATCCTGGCGCGCGATGCGGTCGTAGGTCGCCTCGATCGTCGCGCTCAGGGGATGTCCTGCTGCGTGCGCGGCGAGCAGCGTCGCGATCGTATGCGTCATCGAGTCCGGCTCCTTCAGCAGCACGACATTATCCAGAACGCCGCAGACCGGCGCCAAATGCAAGAGCCGGGCAACCTTGACGGGCAGCTTTAGTCGCCGGCCCCAATCCTTGCGCGCGCGAAAAAGCTAGGCTCGCTCAGCCCAACAATCAGGCGTCGGCGCCGAAAGATGAGGCGGGCCGATGCTGAACAAGGCCGCTTTGAAGCTCGCGGCATGGTCTTTGCGACCGAAGCGTCCGGGGATCGGCGTGGGTTCCCGCACCATCGTTTCCGAGCATGAGGGCCAGAATGTCAGCCATGGAAATCACTCGCCGCAACCTTCTCAGAACCGCCGCTCTCGGCGCCGCGGGCGTCACGCTCAATCTGGGCCCGGCCGGACGCGCCTTCGCCGCGAATGACCTGACCGTCGGCGTCGTCTACGTCGGCGCGCGCGACGATTTCGGCTGGAACCAGGCGCACGCCGTCGCGGTCGAAGCCCTGAAAAAGGTGCCGGGCGTCAAGGTCGTCGAGGAGGAGAACGTCCCCGAGACCGACGCCTGCGCCAAGACGATGGAATCGATGATCAATCTCGACGGCGCCGGACTGATCCTGGCGACGTCCTTCGGCTATTACACGCCCTTCGTCGTCGACATGGCGAAGAAATATCCCGACGTGCAGTTCCGCCACGCGGCCCCGCTCTGGAACAAGGACAAGGATCCCAAGAACGCCGGCAGCTATTTCGGCTATCTCAACCAGGCCCATTACGTGGACGGCGTCGCGGCGGGGCTCTGCACGAAGTCCAACAAGATCGGCTTCGTCGCCGCCAAGCCGATCGCCAGCGTGCTGAGCAACATCAACTCGGTCCTGCTCGGCGCCCGCAAGCACAATCCGAAGGCGATCGTCCAGGTGATCTTCACCGGCGACTGGTCTTTGCCGGTGCGCGAGGCGGAGGCGGCGAACGCGCTCGTCGACGCCGGATGCGACGTCATCACCTGCCACGTCGATTCGCCAAAGGTGGTGATCGAGACGGCGGAAAAGCGCGGCGTGATGAGCTGCGGCCACAATGCCAGCCAGGCGCCGCTCGCCCCCAAGGGCTTCATCACCGGCGCCGAATACAAATGGGAGACGATCTATAAGGGCTACGCGGCCGATATCGCTGCGGGCAAGCCGCTGCCGAACTTCCTGATCGGCGGCTACGAGAGCGACTTCGTTCAGAACACCCCCTTCGGCGCCGGCGCGAACGACGCCGCCAAGAAGGCGGCGATGGCGGCGATGGTCGACATGAAGAACAAAGTGCCGATCTATGTCGGGCCCCTGATGGACAACAAGACCGGCAAGGTGGTGATCGACAAGACTTACGGCAATCTCGATCCGTACCTCGACAAGATGGACTACCTCCTCCAAGGGGTCGTCGGTTCGATCACCTGAAGCGGGCGCGGAGATGAGTTCGGAGGCCCCGACGGCGAGCAGTCTGGCAGCGGCGGCTGGAAAGCCGCCGTCGGCGCCGGCCGCCGGTTACGATCTCGGCGTGCGGCTGCGCGCCAATTCGGAATATGTCGTCATCCCCGCCTTCGCGTTGCTGATGGCGGCGGCGCTGTTTGCGGTCTTTCTGCTGGCGATCGGAAAGTCGCCGGTTGAATTCGTCGACTACGTCTGGCGTGGCGGATTTGGAACCGCGTTCTCGATCCAGAACACGTTGCAACGGTCTTCGCCGCTGATACTGACGGCGCTCGCGGTCGCGATCCCCGCGCGTATCGGCCTGATCATGATCGGCGGGGAAGGCGCGCTGGTGCTGGGCGGTTTCGCCGCCGCGGCGATCGCCGTGCCGATGGTCGGCCATATCCCGCCGATCATCACCATGCCGGTTATGGTGGCGGCCGGGGTCCTGGCCGGCGCCATCTGGGTCGGGCTCGCCGGCTATCTGCGCTACGCGCGCGGCGTGAACGAAACCATCTCGTCTCTGCTCTTGACCTATATCGGCATCGCCATCATGAACTTCTTCGTCGAAGGGGTGATGCGCGACGCCAGCAATCCCAACAAGCCTTCGACCAAGCCGATCGGCGACGCCTACATGGTCGGCTATATCCCGGGCACCGAGGTGCACTGGGGCTTTCCGATCGGCGTGCTGCTGGCGATCGCCCTCTATATCCTGATGACGCGGACGACCTTCGGCTTCGCCGCGCGCGTCACCGGCGGCAATTTTCGCGCCGCGCTGGCGCAGGGCCTGCCGGTCGGCCGCCTCATCGTCGGCTGCGCGATGATCGCCGGCGGCTGCGCCGGACTAGCCGGCTATTTCGAGGTCGCCGCCGTCCAGGGGCGCGCCAACGCCTCGCTCGCCGCCGGCTACGGCTTCACCGGCATCCTCGTTTCGTTCCTGGCGCGCCACAATCCCGTGGTCATCGTTCCGGTGGCGATCATGTTCGGCGGTCTCGTCGCCTCCGGAGGCCTGATCCAGCGCCGCATGGACCTGCCCGACGCCACCGTGCTGGTGCTCCAAGGTCTCATCTTCGTCGTCCTGCTGACTTCGGAGACGCTCTACGGCCGGTTTGCCATCTTTCGTGCGGGCGACGTCAAGGAGCGCACATGAGCGCCGCAATCGTCACGGTTCTGATCGCGATGCTGGGCGGCGCCATCCGCGTTTCGACGCCGTTCATGTTTGTCGCCGTCGGGGAGTGCCTGACCGAGAAGTCGGGCCGCGTCAATCTCGGTCTCGAAGGCACGCTGGTGCTCGGCGCGATGGTCGCCTATGCGATTTCCTACCACACCGGCTCGCCCTGGGCGGGCGTGCTCGCGGCCGGCGTCGCGGGCTCGGTCCTCGGCGCGATGCACGGCTCGATCTGCAGTCTGCCGCGGGTCAATGACGTCGCCGTCGGCATCGCGATGATGCTGTTCGGCACCGGCGTCGCCTTCTTCTTCGGCAAGCCCTATATCCAGCCGACCGCGCCTCGCCTGCACTCGATCCATTTCGGCGCCTTCACCAACGATCTCAATTTGCGCAGCGCGCTCGACATTAACCCGCTGTTCTTCGTCGGCATCGCCGTCGCGGTGGTGATGGCGTGGGCCTTCGCCAACACGCGCTGGGGTCTGATCGTGCGAACGGTCGGCGACAGCGCCGCCGCGGCGAAGGCGATGGGCATTTCGGTCGATTTCGTCCGCTTCGCCTCGACCACCGTCGGCGGCTTTCTCGCCGGGGTCGGCGGCGCCTTTCTTTCGCTGTCCTACCCGGGATCGTGGAACCAGGGTCTTTCCTCAGGACAGGGCCTGATGGCGGTCGCGCTGGTGATCTTCGCCCGCTGGAGTCCTCTGCGCTGCGTGCTGGCGGCGCTGCTGTTCGGGGCTGCGGGCGCGCTGGGCCCGGCGCTGCAGTCGGTCGGCATCACCCAGGGCTACTATTTCTTCAACGCCGCGCCCTACATCCTGACGCTCGCCCTCATGATCGGCACGTCGAGCGCCAAACACTCGGCGCGCGACATGCCCGGCGAACTCTCGATGGCGAAGTGACCAGATGCCGACCGTCGAGGCGAACCCCTATCCGTGGCCCTACAACGGCGACTGGAGCGCCGCCAATACCGCGCTCGTCATCATCGACATGCAGACCGACTTCTGCGGCAAGGGCGGCTATGTCGACGCGATGGGCTATGACCTCTCGCTGACCCGCGCCCCGATCGAGCCGATCAGGGCATTGCTCGGGGCGATGCGGGCCAAGGGCTATCATGTGATCCATACGCGCGAAGGCCATCGCCCGGACCTCGCCGACCTTCCCGACAACAAGCGTTGGCGCTCGCGCCGCATCGGCGCCGGCATCGGCGATCCCGGCCCCTGCGGCAAGGTTCTGGTGCGTGGCGAGCCGGGCTGGAACATCATCGACGAGTTGGCGCCCCTCCCGGGGGAGCCGATCATCGACAAGCCGGGCAAAGGCTCGTTCTGCGCCACCGACCTCGAACTGATCCTGCGCTCGCGCGGAATCGAGAACCTGATCCTGACCGGGATCACCACCGACGTCTGCGTGCACACGACAATGCGCGAGGCCAACGATCGCGGCTTCGAATGCCTGCTGGTGGCCGACGCCTGCGGCGCGACCGACCCCGGGAATCACGCGGCGGCGGTCAAGATGGTGACGATGCAAGGCGGGGTGTTCGGCGCCGTTGCAGACTCGAAAGCCGTGATCGCGGGCCTGCCGTGACGCGCCGCGCGTTCGTCCATCGTATCTCGACCAAGGCGCCCGACGACGTCTCCGCGCTCGAAGCGGGCATGAAGGATGGATCGATCAGGGCGGTCGCCGTCGTCGCCGTTTTTGGCAAGACGGAGGGCAACGGCCTCGTCAACGACTTCTCTCGCGGCTTTGCAGCGCGCGCGGTGCAAGACGCCTTGCGGGCGCATCGCGAAGACGGCGACGCCGTGGAACCCTGCATCGTCATGTCCGGGGGCACGGAGGGCGCGTTGGCGCCGCACTTCCTGGTGTTCGAGGCGCGCGACTCCGACGAACCCGAAACGCTCGATGCACTGGCGATTGGGCGCGCGCGCACCCCGCACTTGCCGCATGAGCACCTGGGTCGCCTCGCCCAGGTTGATGCAGTGGCGACCGGCGTACGCGCCGCAATCGATGACGCGGGCATCGAGGCGACCGACGACGTCCACTTCGTGCAGATCAAGTGCCCGCTGCTGACCGCCGACCGGATCGCCGCGGCGGACGCGCGCAGCTTGCCGACGGCCACGCGCGACACCTTGAAATCCATGTCCCTCTCCCGCGCCGCGTCCGCGCTCGGGGTCGCGGTCGCCCTTGGAGAAGTCGATCGTCCTGGCCTGACGGAAGCCGCGATCGGGCGCGATCTGTCGCTTTATTCCTCGCGCGCATCCACGTCGGCCGGGGTCGAGCTCACCGATCACGAGATTGTTGTGCTCGGCGCCGCTCCGAGATGGAGCGGACCGCTTCGGATTGGACATTGCGTCATGCGGGACAACATCGACATCGAGCCCGTGCGCGCCCTGCTCACTGAACTCGGCCTGCCAGCGCCAGGCCAACTTGCCGAGTCCGATCGGCCGCGCGTCCTGGCGTTGCTGGCCAAGGCGGAGGCGGGATCGACAGGCTCGTTGCGCGGCTATCGTCATACGATGCTCAACGACTCCGACATTTCCTCGACCCGCCACGCCCGCGCCTTCGTCGCCGGGGCGCTCGCAAGCCTCGTCGGCCACGCGGAGATCTTTGTCTCCGGCGGCGCCGAACACCAGGGTCCGGACGGCGGCGGGCCCGTCGCGGTGATCGCCGAGCAAGCCTACTCGACAGGAGACGCGCGCCCATGACCGACGCTCCCCCGCTCGCATATGCCGCCGCGCCGCCGTCGCGCGGCCCGTCGCTCGAAACGATGGGGATGACCAAGACGTTCGGCCGCTTCACTGCGCTCGACAACGTCTCGATCAAGGTGCCCGCGGGCACCTTTCACGCGCTTCTCGGCGAGAACGGCGCCGGCAAGTCGACGCTGGTCAAATGCGTGATGGGCTTCTATTCACCCGACAAGGGGACCCTGCTTCTGGACGGGGCGGAAGTCACGGTGAAGAATCCGCGCGACGCGCAGGCGCTTGGCATCGGCATGGTCTATCAGCACTTCACCCTCGTGCCGTCGCTGACGGCGGCGGAGAATCTCGTCGCCAGCCGAGCCGATGCGCCGGCGGTGATCAACTGGCGCAAGGAGCTCGACCGGCTCGAGACCTTCCTCGAGCGCATGCCGTTCCGCGTGCCGCTCGACCGGCCGGTGTCGTCGCTCGCGGCGGGCGAGAAGCAAAAGCTGGAAATCCTCAAGCTGCTCTACCTCGATCAGCGGTTCCTCATCCTGGACGAGCCGACCTCCGTGCTGACCCCGGGCGAGGCCGACGAGATCCTTGGCCTGCTCAAGGACATGGCGCACCGCGGCGATATCACCGCGCTGATGATCACTCACAAGTTCCGCGAGGTGGAGGCTTTCTGCGACGACGTCAGCGTGCTCAGGCGCGGCGCCAAGGTCGGTGGCGGCAAGGTCGGCGAGCTCACGACGCGGCAGATGGCTGCGATGATGATCGGCGATGCGGTTGTTCGGCCCTCTGCCGCGCGAACGCAGTCGCCGAAGACGGACAAGGTCCTCGACATCGCCGGCCTCTTTGTCGAGAACGACGAAGGCCGCGAAGCGGTCGCCGGCTTCAATCTGCAGGTCCGCGCCGGCGAGATCGTCGGCATCGCCGGGGTTTCCGGCAACGGACAGAGCCAGCTCGTCGAGGCGCTCTCCGGCCAGCGGCCTATCAAGCTCGGACAGGTCCTCGTTCACGACCAGAATTTCGAGCCGACGCGCGACCACTTCGACAAGTTCAAGGTGTTCGGGCTGCCGGAGGAGCCGCTGAAGAACGCGACCGCGCCCGTCATGTCGGTCGCCGAGAACATGGCTTTTCGCGCCTTCGACAAGCCGCCGATCGCCTCGTTCAAATGGTGGCTTTCCCCGGGTCCGATGCGGGCGCGGGCGCGGGAACTGATCATCAAGTACAATGTCAAGACCGTTTCGCCCGACGCGCCGATCCGCGATCTCTCCGGCGGCAACGTGCAGAGGGCGGTGCTGGCGCGCGAGCTCTCGAGCGACGTCGACGTGCTGATCGTCGCCAATCCGTGCTTCGGCCTGGACTTTGCTTCCGTCGCCGACATTCGCGCCCAGATCATGGAGCAGCGCAACCGCGGCGCCGCGGTATTGCTGGTGTCGGAGGATCTCGACGAGATTCTCGAGCTCTCCGATCGAATCGCAGTCATGTCCGGCGGCAAGGTCGCCTATCTGACCGCGGGGCAGGGCGCCGACCGCACCACCATCGGCCGACACATGGCAGGCCATTGATGATCGAGGTCGCTGGCAACGATCTCACACCATCGACACTTGCAATAACCCGCGCGCAAGGAACTATCGTCGGCTGGACAACTCCGCTCGCTTCGTTCAAAACGCGATGGCATGAATCCTTCAACCTTTGATCTCGGCGCCCTCGTCGACGCCATGGCGCCGCTGCTAGGGCTCGAGCTGACGCCCGAGTCCCGCGCCCAGACGATCGTCCACTTGCGCATCGCCGCGGAGCAGGCGGAACTGCTGCTCGCCGGCGCATTCGAGGACGACGACGAGCCGGCGCCGGTGTACAGGCCGTGATCGCTGAACTGCTCGACGGTTCGGCGCAGGCGATCGCGGCGGCCGTCGCAAAAGGGTCGGCGAGCGCGGGCGAGGTGACGGAAGCCGCGCTTGACCGCGTCGCGGCGCGCAATGAGGCGCTCGGCGCCTTCACCGACGTCACCGCGGCGCGGGCGCTGAAAAAGGCGGCGGCGATCGACGCCGCCCGCGCCCGGGGCGAAAGTCTCGGCCCCCTCGCCGGCGCGCCCTTCGCCGTGAAGAATTTCTTCGACGTCGCCGGGCTGACGACGCGCGCCGGATCGAAGATCAATCGCGACCGGCCGCCCGCGCCTCAGGATGCGACTCTCGTTCAGCGACTCGAGGGCGCCGGGGGGGCGGTCCTCGTCGGCGCGCTCAACATGGGCGAATACGCCTATGACTTCACCGGGCAGAATGTGCACGACGGCCCGTCTCGCAATCCGCACGATCTCGGTTCCATGACCGGCGGTTCGTCCGGCGGCTCGGGCGCCGCGGTGGCTGGCGGCCTCGTCCCGCTCGCGCTCGGCTCCGACACCAACGGCTCGATCCGCGTCCCGAGCTCGTTCTGCGGCATTTTCGGCCTGAAGCCGACCTACGGCCGGCTGTCGCGCGCGCACACCTTTCCGTTCGTCGCGAGTCTCGACCATTTGGGTCCCTTCGCCCGCTCGGTGGGCGATCTCGCGCTCTCCTACGACGCCATGATCGGACACGACGCGGACGACCCGGCGCAGGCGGACGTCGCGGCGACTCCCGTTTCGCCCTCGCTCGAGGAAGGCGTCGGAGGCTTGCGCATCGCCAGGCTCGGCGGCTATTTCGCCCGCTTCGGCGAGGCTTCCGCCTTCGCCGCCGTCGACACGATCGCCCGGGCTTTGAAGACGGACCGGGTCGTCGAACTCGAAGAGGCCGAGAGGGCGCGGGCCGCAGCCTACCTTATCACCATGGTCGAAGGCGCGGCTCTCCATCTTCGGCGCCTTCGGACACACGCGGCGGATTTCGATCCCGAAGTGCGCGACCGGCTCATCGCCGGAGCGATTCTGCCCGGCGCCTGCGTCGCTCAGGCGCAGAAGTTTCGCCGGCGGTTCCTGGCGCGAGCGCTCGCGCTCTTCCGCGACGTCGACATCCTCATCGCGCCGGCGACTCCGTGCCGGGCGCTGAAGCTCGGCCAGAAGACCTTCGTCCTCGACGGCAGGGAAATGCTGGCGCGTCCCAATATCGGCATTTTCACCCAGCCCATTTCGTTCATCGGCCTGCCGGTGGTCGCAGCGCCCGTCTGGACGGATGGCGAGAGGCTGCCGATCGGCGTGCAGATCATCGCCCCGCCGTGGCGGGAAGATCTCGCGCTCCGCGCGGCGCGCGCGCTTGAACGCGAGGGCGTCGTTCGCGCGCCGGTCGCTGCGTTCGCCTAGAGGGGAAATCATGCCGGAGGCGCAAGAATCCCGCTGGGCCGGTCGCAACGGCGCCAAGGCGGCGGTGCGCGACCGCATCTGGGCCCGCCTCGTCGAGACCGGGATGAACGTCGGCCCGGCCTTCGACCGCATCCCGAATTTCGTTGGCGCCGACATCGCCGCGAAGCGGCTCAGCGAGCTCGACGCATGGAAACGCGCGCGCGTCGTCAAGTGCAATCCCGATCCGCCGCAGATTCCGGTTAGACTCCGCGCGCTCTATGACGGCAAGCTCCTGTTCTCGCCCGTTCCCTATCTCAGCAAGGGCTTTCCCTATCTGCGCATCGACCCCGAGAGGCTCATGGCGAAGGGCGTGGATTTCGAGACCGCAGCAACGGCGCAGGGCTTCCTTGAACATGGCGAGCCAGTCGGCTTCGGGGCGATGCCGAAGCTCGACTTCTGCGTCGTCGGCTGCGTCGCGGTGACCCGCCGCGGCGGACGAACAGGCAAGGGCGCGGGCTTCGCCGATCTCGAACAGGGCGTCTTTCGCGAGCTCGGACTGGTCGACGCGTCGACGCTGATCGCGACGACCGTTCATTCGTCGCAAATGGTGGAGGAGGCCGAAGTCGTCATGGAGAGCCACGATTCGCCGCTCGATTTCATTGCGACCGAGCTAGAGTTGATCGCGACGGAGACGCCGTTCCCGCAGCCTGCCGGCGTCGCCTGGGAGAAGATCCGCCCCGACCAGTTCGCCGACATTCCCTTCCTCAAGGCGTTGCGGGAGTCGCTCGAGAGCCGGAAGAACGAGCGATGACGATCGACGATCCGGAGACGAAGGCGGAAGTGGAGGCTGCGTTCGCCGCTTACGAGCGCGCGCTCATCGCCAACGACGTCGCCGCGCTCGACCGCTTCTTCTTTGCCAACGAAACCGCGATCCGCTTCGGGACGGCGGAGAACCTCTATGGCTACGAGGCGATCCGGGCCTTCCGGGCGGCGCGCTCGCCGGCCGGGCTCATGCGAAAATTGGAGAAGACCAGCATCGTCGCCTACGGGCGGGACTGCGCCGTCGCCGCGACGCTGTTCCGCCGGGAGAGCGCGCCGGGCAAGCTCGGACGGCAGATGCAGACCTGGATCCGCTTTCCCGAGGGCTGGCGCATCGTCGCCGCCCACGTCAGCATCATCGACGATCCCGCCGGATGAACGGGCGGCTTGCAGGCGTCGTGCTGTTGCCGACCGATGGGAAGCCGGCGGGCCCGCCGGTCGATCTGGCGTTCGAGAACGGCCGCATTGCCGCGATCTCGGAAACAGCGGGCGCGCCCTCCCGCCGGCGCCTGGCGATGCCTGCGCTGGTCAACGCACACGACCATGCGCGGCCGCTGTCGCCGACCTCGTTCGGCGCCGCCGGCAAGCCGCTCGAAAGCTGGCTCCTGCGCCTCGCCGCCATGCCGGCGATCGACCCTTATCTCGGCGCGCTCGCTGCTTTCGGCCGGGCGGCGCGAGCCGGCGCCGGCTCGGTCATGGCGCATTACACCCGCTTCCACGGACCCATGGGGCCGGTCGAGGAAGCGCGCGAGGTCGCCCGCGCCGCGGCCGATGTCGGCCTCCGCGTGACGCTGGCTGTCTTCATGCGCGACCGGAACCCGCTCGTCTACGGCGCCGCGGACGACGTCCTGGCCGAGCTGCCCGATGGCGCGCGGAGCACGGTGGAAGCGCAGTTCCTGCAGCCTATGCCGGGCGTCGAGGAGCAGCTTGCCCGCGTCGAAGCGATCGCGGCGGCTGTCGAGAGCCCGACCTTTTCGGTGCAATTCGGGCCGAACGGGCCGCAATGGTGTTCAGACGCGCTGCTGGGGGCGATCGCCCGGCGGTCGCACGAGACGGGCCGGCGCGTGCACATGCATCTTCTGGAGACGCGCTATCAACGCGCTTTCGCCGACCGCGCCTATCCGGAGGGAGTCGTTGAGCGTCTGAAAGCGCTCGGCCTGCTGACGCCGCGCCTGACGCTCGCCCATTGCGTGCATGCGCGCGACGACGAGCTCGACGCCATCGCCGCCGCCGGCGCGGTCATTGCCGCCAACCCGAGCTCGAACCTGCATCTGGCGAGCGGCATCGCCCCCATTTCAGAGGCGATTGGGCGCGGCTGCCGCGTCGCCATCGGCGTCGACGCCTCGGCGTTCGATGAGGACGACGACATCGTGCGCGAAATGCGGCTCGGCCATTTCCTGCATGGCGGTTGGGGGTTCGAGACGGTCATCGCTCGGGGCGACTGGCTCGCGCTGACCGTCGCCAACGGCCGCTTCGCCAATGGCGCTCCCGGTGAGGGCGCGCTTCAAGTCGGGGCGGCGGCCGACATACTCGTTCTCGACCTCGACCGGCTCGACCGCGACGCGGTTACGCCGGTCGAGCCGATCGATCTCGTCTTCGCCCGCGCCAATGCAGCGCATGTCGCGGAGCTCTTCGTCGCCGGCGAGAGGATCGCGCGCGACGGCAGGCTTGTTCGGGCGGATCTCGACGCGGCGGAGGCGGCGCTGCGACGCGTCTATCGCGACAGGATGGCCTCGAGGCGCGCTTTTCTCGAGGCCTGGGGCGATCTCGAGCCCGCGATTATCGAGCACTACCGGGGCGGCTTCGGCTGCTGTTGAGGGAGGAGGCGCACATGGCGAAGACGTTGCCCGTCATCGATCTCTCGTCCTTGAGCAAGGACGGAAGCGGCCTCGCGCAGACGGCGGAGAAGATCGGCGCCGCATGCCGCGACATCGGCTTCTTCTATGTGATCAACCATGGCGTCGACAGCGGCTTGATGGCGGCAGCGTTCGCACAGTCGCGCTGGTTCTTCGCGCTTCCTGTCGCCGACAAGCGGACGATCGCAATCGAAAAGATCGGCGGCAATCGCGGCTATTCGGGACTGCTGCACGAGGCGCTCGACCCGGCGCGGGGCCCCGATCGAAAGGAGGCCTTCAACGTCGGTTTCGACCTCGAGGCCGACGACCCCGAGCTTCTCGCCGGCAAGCCGTTCCGTTCCCTCAACGCCTGGCCGAGGCTGCCCGGATTCAGGGCGACGCTCATCGCCTATTACGACGCCTGCGCTTCGCTCGGCCAGCGGCTGCATCGCGCCTTCGCCCACGATCTCGGCCTCAGGCCTGACTTTTTCGACGACAAATTCATCCGCCCGATGGCGACGCTGCGCCTTCTGCATTATCCGCCGGGGTCGAACGGGGCGGTCGAGGAGATCGGCGCCGGCGTCCACACCGACTATGGCAATCTGACCCTGCTCGCCACCGACGACGTCGGCGGCCTCGAAGCGCGCACTCGCGCCGGCGAGTGGATCGAGGCGCCCCTCTCGCCGGCGCCTTTGTCGTCAACATCGGCGACTGCCTGATGCGCTGGACGAACGACGTCTACGTCTCGACGCCGCACCGAGTCGTCAACCGCAGCGGCCGCGAGCGATATTCCATCGCCTTCTTCTTCGACCCGAACCCCGAGGCCGAGGTCGCCGTGATCCCGTCCTGCGTCGCTGCCGGCGAGCGCGCCCGCTACGCGCCGATCCTCGCCGCCGACTATCTCAAGTTCCGCCTCGACGCCAGCAAGCCTGCCGGGATGTAGAGCGCGCCGCGAGTGCGAGGAAGCCCATGCCGTCACTGCGAGGGGCGTGAGCGACGAAGCAATCCACGATCGTAGGCCGCAGCGGCCGTTGGATTGTTTCGCTACGCTCGCAATGACGGCCCTTCGGGTCCCGAGGCTCGGGCTCGCAATGACAAGGGGTCATCGCCGGCGCTGGCGGCCCGCCAAATCATTTCCCTTGCCTTTCGCCGGGGAACCGGGAGACAGTCCGCTCCTTTCAACGCGGGCCTCATGCGATGCGGTATGGCGCGAGCACCTTCATCTGGGTTTCGCCCTTTTCCAATAAGACCCTCGACCTCATCGACAAGGTGAAGGCGATTGGCTTCGACCTCATCGAGATCTGCGTCGAGGATCCGGAGACGATTGACCCCAAGGCGATCGGCGCGCGCGCTCGTGCGGCCGGAGTCGGCGTCACCATTTGCGGCGCCTTCGGCCCCTCCCGCGACATGAGCTCGGAGGACGACGGCGTGCGCAAGGCGGCGCTCGCCTATCTCAAGCGCTGCATCGACTTTGCCGCCGAGCTCGGCAGCCCGTTCGTTTCCGGGCCGATGTATGCAGCCGTCGGCGCCACGAGGTTGCTCGACGACGAGGCGCGGCGCGAGCAGTGGAAAAGAGCGGCGGCCAATCTCAGCGCCGCCGCCGGATACGCCTCAGCCCGCTCGGTCAAGCTGGCGATCGAGCCGTTGAACCGGTTCGAGACCGATCTCGTCAACACGGTCGATCAGGGCATGAGGATGATCAAGGATATCGGCGCGGACAACGCCGGGCTTCTGCTCGACACCTTCCACATGAACATCGAGGAAAAAGAGATCCCCGCCGCGATCGAACGCGCGAGCGGCCACATCGTCGAATTCCACGCCTGTTCGAACGACCGCGGAACGCCCGGCGAGGATCATCTGCCGTGGCCGAAGATCGTCAAATCTTTGCGGGCGGCGAGTTACGACGGGCCGATCGTGATCGAGGCGTTCACGCCCGAGATCCGCGAGATCGCCAAGGCGATCTCGATCTGGCGGCCGCTCGCCGCCAGCCAGGATGCGCTTGCCCGGGGCGGCCTGAAGAACCTGCGGGCCGCTTTCGAACCATAGCGGGGATGGGCTGATGACGCGGCGCGGAGGCAGTGCGGATCTGCCGCTCCATTACGGGCGCGTGCCGAATTGGCTTGGCCAGCGCATGGCCCGGCTCGGCGCGGTGATCGCCGAGGCGATCATCCTCGAATACGGCCGCGAAGAACTCCTGCGACGCCTGGCGCACCCGTTCTGGTTCCAGGCCTTCGGCGCGGTCATGGGGATGGACTGGCACTCGTCCGGCATCACCACCTCTGTTATCGGCGCGCTCAAGCGCGGGCTGACGCCGCTTTCCGGCGAGCTCGGCGTGCATGTCTGCGGCGGCCGCGGCGCGCATTCACGCAAGACGCCGCATGAGCTCGCCGCCATCGGCGAGAAGGTCGGCTTCGACAGCGAGGCTTTGGCGCGCGCGAGCCGGCTGGTCGCCAAGGTCGACAGCGCCGCCGTGCAGGACGGCTTCGATCTCTATCTGCACGGCTTCTTCGTCACGGACGACGGGACCTGGGTCGTCGTCCAGCAGGGCATGAACGGCGAGACCCGTCAGGCACGGCGCTATCATTGGCTCTCCGAAAACCTGTCGAGCTTCGTCGAGGAGCCGCACGCCGCCATCGACGGCTCCCGCCAGGGCGTCATCGTCAACCTGACCGACCGCCGCGCCGAAGCCTCGCGCTGGCGGCAGCTCGATCTTCTGGGCACGCTCGGGCCCGACGGGATCGAGCATGAGTTGGCGAAACTGGAGGGCGCCGTCGCCGGTCCGCCCGTCCAGCCGTTCCTGCCGCATCTCGTCATGCCCGCGCGCCACGACGTGCGAGCGCAGGACATCGTCGCCCGACGTTTGCACGCCAACCTCGCCGCCGCGGCCGACCGCGGCCCCTCGGACTTCGCCGAACTCCTGCTCGTGCCCGGCGTCGGCCCGCGGACGGTGCGCGCGCTGGCGCAGGTCGCCGAGGTCGTGCACGGCGCTCCCTATCGCTTCAGCGACCCTGCGCGCTTCTCGCTCGCTCATGGCGGCAAGGACCGCCATCCCTATCCGGTGCCGCTCAGGGTCTACGACCGCACGATCGACGTGCTCAAGGCCGCGGTCCGGAAGGCGAAGCTAGGCCAATCGGACGAACTCGCGGCGATCCGACGCCTCGACGATCAGGCGCGGCGCCTCGAAGGCCGTGCGACCGGGCCCTCGGCAGATGCGCTCATCGCCGAAGAGCGGGCGCGCTCGCACGACTATGGCGGCATGAGCGTCTTCGGACCGGAGCCGCCGCCGGAGGCGGACCCGCGACGGGGGGAGGAGGCCGGGTGATAGTGCGCGAGCGCTCACCCCAGCACTCTCCCGCAATCCCCGGGTCGGTGGCATTGGGATTGGGTTCAGCGCGCCGCAACTCTGCACCCATTCAACCGATCTGAGGCGAAGTCCAGGCGCTGTGGTTCTGGTTTGACGCTACTGCCGCCTCGATGAACGCGACGCCGCGGGCCCCATCGACGACGGTCGGCGTCAGCTTTGCCGACGGCCGCGGCTCACGTCCGGCGCGGCGGGCGGTGACGAGCTCGGCCGCGCCCCGGTAGATGTTGGCGAAGCCCTCGACATAGCCCTCCGGATGGCCGCCCGGCATGCGAGATCCCTCGATGGCGAGCGGCGTGTTGCCGGGGCCGCCGCGCTGAAGCGTCCGCGTCGGTTCGCCAAAGGGGGTGAACCGCAGCATTTCCGGCTCCTCTCCCCGCCACTCGAGGCCGGCGCGCTCGCCATAGACCTTGACGCTCAAGTTGTTGAGATTGCCGACGGCGACTTGGCTCGAGGCGAGGAGCCCGCGCGCGCCGCCGGAAAAGCGCATCAGCACATGCGCGTTGTCGTCGAGCCGGCGGCCCGGAACGAAGGTCGTGAGGTCGGCGGCGACTGCCTCGACCTCGAGGCCGGTGACGAAGAGCGCAAGATTATGCGCATGGACGCCGATGTCGGCGAGACAGGCCGAGGCGCCGGCGCGGGCGGGGTCGGTGCGCCATTCCGCCTGCTTCTGCCCGTCGGCGTCGATCGGCTTCGTCAGCCAGTCCTGGATATAGGTTGCGTGCACGACCCGGATGGCGCCGACGTCGCCGGCCGCGATCATCTCACGCGCCTGACGCACCATCGGATAGCCAGTGTTGTTGAGCGTGACGGCGAAGACGAGGCCCGTCTGGCGCGTCAACTCCACGAGCTCCCTGGCTTCGGCGAGCGTCGTCGACAGCGGCTTGTCGCAGATCACGTCGACGCCCATCTCGAGGAAAGCCTTGGCGACAGGAAAGTGCAGGTGGTTCGGCGTGACGATGACGACGGCCTCGATCCCGTCGGGCCGCGCAGCCTCGCGCGCCGCCATGTCGCGATAGTCGGCGTAGGTCCGGTCGGGCGCGAGGCCGAGGTCGGCGCCCGAGAGACGCGCAGTTTCAGGATTGGACGACAGGGCGCCCGCCTCGAGTTCGATCAGGTCGTCGAGCCGCATCGCCATGCGATGCACCGCGCCGATGAAGGCGTCGCGCCCGCCGCCGACCATGCCGACCCGGAGCCGCCGCCCGAGACCTTCGACGGCGGTCGCATGAACCATCGCCGCTTACGCCCGGATGCCGAGGAGCTTGAGATTGGTCGCCCTGTCGGCGCCGGTCGCGGCGAAATCGTCGAAGGCCTTGTCGGTCACCTCGATGATGTGGTCGGCGATGAACTGCGCGCCCTTGCGCGCCGCCGCCTCCGGGTGCTGCAGGCAGTCCTCCCATTCGTAGACCGCCCATCCGGCGAAGTCGTAGCCGGCGAGCTTGGAGAAAATGGCCTTGAAATTGACCTGGCCGTCGCCGAGCGAGCGGTCGCGGCCGGCGCGCTCGAGCCAGCCTTTGTAGCCGCCGTAAACGCCCTGCTTCGCCGTCGGATTGAATTCGGCGTCCTTGACGTGGAACATTTTGATCCGGTCGTGATAGGCGTCGATGAAGCCGACGTAATCCATGCACTGCTTGATGAAGTGGCTGGCGTCGTAGTTGATGTTGCACCGCTTGTGGCCGCCGACCGCGTCGAGGAACATGTCGAACGTGTCGCCGTCGAAGACGTCTTCCGACGGATGGATCTCGAAGCAGAGGTCGACCCCGTTCTCGTCGTACACGTCGAGGATCGGCCGCCACCGACGGCCCTGCTCGGCGAAACACTCCTCGATGAGCCCCGCGGGGCGCTGCGGATAGGGGTAGAAATAGGGCCAGGCGAGGGAGCCGGTGAAGCTGACGTGCTCGGTGAGGCCGAAGCGGCGCGAGACCCGCGCGGCCTTCCGCACCTGATCGGCGGCCCAATGGCGGCGCTTCTCCGGATCGCCGCGCACCGCTGCCGGGCACTGCCCGTCGAACAGCGGGTCATAGGCCGGATGGACCGACACCATCTGGCCCTGGAAATGCGTCGAGAATTCGCTGATGGCGATGCCGATGTCGGCGAGCGTCCCCTTGATCTCGTCGCAATAGGTCTGGCTCTCGTAAGCTTTGTCGAGATCGAAAAGGCGGTCGTCCCAGGTCGGAATCTGAATCGCCTTGTAGCCGAAGTCCTTGGCCCAGCGGGCGATGCCGGCAAGAGAATTGTGCGGCGGCGTGTCGCGCGCGAACTGAGCAAGAAAGAGGCCCGGGCCTTTGAGGGTCCGCATCGTTTCTCTCCCTGTTTGAGAGCTTCCCCGCTGCGGCGAGACGCAATCGGGAATTCTTCTTCCAATTCCGTCGATAGTGGCAAAGTTCTTCTGTTTGTCAAATCCGTCATATGTGGACGGCCCCCTGGCAAGCGGGTTTTCGACGGTCTGATCGCTTTGGTCGGCTGCGGTCATATGTCCGGCCTTTGGTGCGGCATAGGACCGCTGGCCCTGATGGTATTCGACAGCCCTGGTCCCTATCATTGCGGCGAGCTTGGGAGCTCGTCACGGATCTCGGGGTGTCGGCGTGGATTGCATCGCTGCGCTCGCAATGACGAAGGTGAGCCGTCATTGCGAGCAGCGTAGCGCCGAAGCAACCAAGAATTCCAAATTTGACAATCGAAACTTCTGATCCAGAATCGCCGGAAGATTGATCACGGGGGAGGAGCGCGCGTGAAAGGGCGAGCAGCCATTGTCACCGGCTCCACGCAGGGCATCGGCTTGGCCATTGCGCGAGCCGTCGCGCGCGCCGGCGCCGAGGCGGTGCTGGTGACGGGGCGGGACGCCGAGCGGGGCAAATCCGCCGTCGCCGCGATCGAACGGGAGGGCGCGAAAAGCGCCTTCATCGCCGCCGATCTTGTCGACGCGACGGCGCCGGATCGCATGTTCGATCACGCGCTTTCTCAGTTTGGCCGCGTCGACGCGCTGGTCAACGCCGCCGCCCTGACCGACCGTGGGTCGCTCGCCGAAGCGGATATCGCCTATTGGGAGCGGATCTGCGGGGCCAATGCACGGGCGCCGTTCTTCCTCATGCAACGGCTCGTCAATCACCTTCGCGGCCGCGGCGCGCCGGGGGCAATCGTCAATATTCTTTCGATGCATGCGCACGGCGGCATGCCGTCGCTCGCGGTTTATGCTTCGACCAAAGCGGCGCTGGCCGCGCTAACGAAAAACGCCGCGCATGCGCATCGCTTCGACCGCATCCGGGTCAACGCGATCAATGTCGGGTGGGTCGACACCCCGGCGGAACGGCGGATGCAGGCAGTGACCCTCGGCAAGGGCGAGGGATGGCTCGCCGAGGCCGCGGCGCAGCAACCTTCCGGGCGGCTGATGACGCCCGACGACGTCGCCCGGCTGGCTCTCTTCCTTCTCTCCGACGATTCCGGTGTGATGACCGGAGCGGTCATCGACCAGGATCAGTCTGTCATGGGCGCCTGGGGTTGAAAAGCGCGATGGGCCGCCTGGCGCCGAGCTGCCTGCCGGTCCTGCCGCCCGCGGTGCGCCGCCCGCGCTACGATCGCAGGGCCTTGCGGATCGGCATGGCGCATATCGGCGTCGGCGCCTTTCACCGTTGCCATCAGGCCGAATACGCCGACGATATGCTGGAGGCGCGCTTCGGCCCCTATGGCATCGTCGGCGTGAACCTCGCCGCGCCTCGCCTCGCGGATCTCCTCGCCCCGCAGGACGGACTTTTTTCCCGCACGCTGCGCGAGGGCGGTCGAGCCGAGACCCGGGTCGTCGGCGCGATCCGGCACGTCATCGACGTCGAGGACGCCATCAGCGCCGAGGCCGCCATCGCCGCGCTCGCGGCGCCGGTTATCCAGGTCGTAACGACGACGGTGACGGAAAAAGGCTATTGCCTGACGCCGGCGACCGGGGCGCTCGACCGCGACAACCCGGCCCTGATCGCCGATCTCGGCGGCGCCTTTCCACCGCGGACGCTGCTTGGCCTGCTGGCGCTCGCGCTCGAGCGGAGGCGGCAGGCGAACGGCGAGGGGCTGACGCTGATTTCCTGCGACAACATCCCGATGAATGGCGCGCGCCTGCGCGGCGCGACGCTCGCCTTCGCCGCGGCGCATTCGGCCGGGCTGGCGCGTTGGATCGAGAGCCGGGTCGCCTTTCCCGCGACCATGGTCGACCGCATCGTGCCCGCCACTACGGCCGAGGACATCGAGGCCGTCTCGGGCGTCCTCGGGGCGCGCGACGAGGCGGCGGTCGTCGGCGAGCCGTTCCGGCAATGGGTGATCGAGGACAGGTTCGCCGGCGCGCGGCCGCCCTGGGATCTCGCCGGCGCCGAGTTCGTGGCGGACGCCAGGCCCTACGAGCAGATCAAGATGCGGGTGCTCAACGCCGCGCAGTCGACACTGTCGCATCAGGGCGCGCTCGTCGGCCACGAGTTCAGCTTCGAGGCCGCGGCCGATCCGGTTCTCTCCGCGCTGACGCGACGGATGCTCGAACGCGAGACCGGTTCGACGCTGCCGAGCGCGGCCGGCATGGACGCCGACAGCTATATCGGGACGTCGCTCTCGCGCATCCGCAACCCGGCGATCCGCCATCGCTGCCACCAGATCGGTACGGACGGGTCACAGAAGATCGCGCAGCGGCTCCTCGATCCGTTGCGCGAACGGCTTGCCGCCGGCCGCGCCGCCGATCTGCTCATTCTGTCGGTCGCGAGCTGGATGGCCTATGTCCTCAAGGGATCGCGCCGCTTCGGCGCGGCCTGGAAGCCCTCCGATCCGTGGGCCGACACGGTGATCGCGATCGGCGACCGGACGCCCGGCTTCCCCGACATGGCCAAAGCCATTCTCGCCATCGCGCCGATTTTCGGCGCCGATCTCATGCGGGGGGATCTTGTCGATCGCATAGCGAGGCATCTCAGCGGCCTGCTCACGAGCGACCCGCGCGCCTATCTCGTCGGGCGGCTCGACGATGGCTAGCCGTCGAACCGCTCCGGTGGAAATCGTCCCCGGCGTGACGGATGTCGACGCGGGCGCCGCGCTCGGCTACTCGCGGCTGCAAACTCACGAGGAACTGCGGGCGGACGGGGCGCGCGCGCCGATTGCGCGACGGCGCGTCACTGGCGCAAACTGAGCTTCAAACCGAAGAAGGCCGGGTTTCGGGAGGAACGAGGATGGCAAAGCAGCGGATCGCCGGCATCAGCTTCGAGCACGCGCATATGGGGGATCTCCTGCGCGAAGCGCACGGGCTCCCGGACGCCGAGATCGTGGCCGTCTGCGACGAGGATGAAGCGCGCATGGCCGAGGCGATCGCCAATTTCGCCATTCCCCGGGAGCGCGTGTATCGCGACATCGAGCGCTGCCTTGAGGAGCCGAGGCCCGACCTCGCCATCCTGTGTCCGGCGACCGCGCGGCACGCCGACGTCGCCGAAAGAGTGGCCGCGCTCGGCGTCGACATTCTCCTGGAAAAGCCGTTCGCCGCTTCGCTCGCCGACGCCGACCGGATTCTCGCGGCGGCAGCCAAGTCAGGAGTCCGCCTCGCGATCAACTGGCCGCTCCGCTGGTACCCGCCGCATGTCACGACGAAGCGCCTGATCGACGAGGGCGCCATCGGGGAGGTGACCGAAGTGCATTTCTACGACGGCAACCGCGGGCCGCTCTATCATCGCGCCGACAAGGTCGTTGTGTCGGAGGAGGAAGTCAGGCGCGGGAAGCCCGAGTCGTGGTGGTACAGGAAGGCTGCCGGCGGCGGCAGCCTGCTCGATTATCTCGGCTACGGCGCGACGCTCGGGACCTGGTTCCTGCACGGCGACGCGCCGCTCGAGGTGACCTCGGTGGTCGACCAGCCCGCGGGGCTCGAGGTCGACGAGCATTCGATCACCGTCTGCCGCTACCGCCGTGGCCTGTCGAAGCTCGAGACGCGCTGGGGGACCTTCACCGACCCCTGGACGCTGCAGCCGCAGCCGAAATGCGGCTTTGTCGTCGTCGGTTCCGAAGGCACGATCTCGAGCTACGATTACGAGGATCATGTCAGCGTGCAAACTCGGGCCCGGCCGGAGATTCACGCCGTTCCCGCCGACGTTCTGAAAGCCCCGTTCCGCGCGCCGGTCGAATATGTCCTCCATTGCCGGGCGAAGAATCTGCCCTTCGAGGGGCCGCTCGATCCGGCGCTCTGCCGCACCGCGCAGCGCATCGTCGACACCGCCGCGCGCTCGGCGCGCGAGCGCCGCACCCTGGCGCTGCTGCCGTGAGAGCCGAGGAAACCAGGACCGGCGAGCCGTCGGCGAGCGACTATGCGCTGGTCTCCAAGGCAGCCGCGGAAGTCCCGGCGCCGGATCTGCCCTATCTGCCGCCGATGCCGCGCGACCGGGGCGTGCCGATCGCCCTCGTCGGGGCCGGCGGGATCAGCGGCGCGCATCTCGAGGCCTACGCCCGCCACGGCCTGAACGTCGTCGCCATCGCCTCGCGCGATCTGAAAAAAGCCGAGGCGCGCCGCGACGCGTTCTTCTCCAAGGCGCGGGCGACCGACGATTTCGAATCGTTGCTGCGCGACCCGGCGATCAAGGCGCTCGACATCACCACCCACCCGGATGTCCGCGCCGGGCTGATGCGGCGCGCCCTGATCGCGGGCAAGCACGTCCTGTCGCAGAAACCGTTCGTCGAGGACCTCGCGGTCGGGCAGGCGCTCGTCCAGCTTGCGGAAGCCCAAGGGCTCAAGCTCGCGGTCAACCAGAACGGCCGCTGGGCGCCCATCTCGCCTATATCCGCGAGGCCGTTCGCGCCGGCCTTGTCGGCGACGTGACCGGCGCGCATGTCGAGATCCGCTGGAACCACGGCTGGATCGCCGGCACCGCCTTCGAGGCGGTCGACGATCTCATTCTTTGGGACTTCGGCATCCACTGGTTCGACTTTCTCACGAGCGTCATCGGCGACCGCGCCCGCACCGTTTACGCGAAGGCCGCGCGGGCGATCGGACAGAGGGCGCGGACGCGCCTGCTTG
Source organism: uncultured Alphaproteobacteria bacterium (assembly GCA_963772555.1). GTDB lineage: Bacteria > Pseudomonadota > Alphaproteobacteria > Rhizobiales > Beijerinckiaceae > Roseiarcus. The sequence goes on from CAVYXQ010000007.1 coordinate 346,060, forward strand.
CCCAGGCGCTTATCGCCTTCGACGGCGGCCAGGCCTCGCTTGTCTTCGACGGCGCGACGCCCTTCGGCGCGCGCGACTCCACCGCCGTCATCGGCACGAAGGGCGTCGCCTCGAGCGAAGGTCCGGACCTCGGCCGCCAGGCGGTCGAACTCAACACCGAGGCCGGCGTCGCCCGCCCGGCGCTCAGCGGCCAATGGTTCAACGACGGCTTCGCCGGCACGATGGGCGAACTCCTGTCCGCCATCGAGGACGACCGCGAGCCGATGAACTCGGCCCGCGACAATCTCCGCTCGATCCGCCTCTGCCAGGCGGCGCTGCGCTCGGCGCGCAGCGGCATTGCGGAGAAGGTTTGAGCCCGGGCCCTCATCCGGCCGGCTGACGCCGGCCACCTTCTCCCGCGAGCGGCGGTCGCGAGCGGGGGAAGGAACTCCCTCGCCCGCGAAGCGGGACAGGGACAGGCGCGTGAGCGCCAGAGTGAGGGCGAGGGTGGCAGTTCCACCAATTTTAGGGAATGCTGTAGCCTCTATCATCTCGCTCTCGCCCGAAGGGCTTCGACCATCGGCCAGTTCGCCACCCGCCCGCCGCACCGCCCGCTCCCGGTCCGCGATGGCTCGCGAGCTCGGACGCACGCGGGCAGGGCGATCCTCGTCACCGGGGCCGCAGGTGGCATCGGCCGTGCCACGGCTGAATTGCTGGCGGCGCAGGGCGCCCGGGTCGCGCTGGCCGACATCCGCGCGGAACCGCTCGAGGCGGCCGTCGCGGCGACGGCGGGCGCCGAGGCTTTCGCCGTCCGTCTCGACCTCGCCGACCCGGGCTCGGTCGCCGGGGCGGTCGAGGCGGCGGAGGCGCGGCTCGGCCCGCTCGACGGCCTCGTCAATTGCGCCGCCATCGTCATCCACGCCGATGCGCTCGACGTCCCTTGGACGGACTGGGAGCGGATCTTCCGGGTGAACCTCTTAGGCCCCTATGAGGCCTCGCGCCTCGTCGCCAAATCGATGATCGTCTCGGGCGCGCGCGGCGCAATCGTCAGCGTCGCATCAGAAGCGGGCAAGAAGGGGCACATGGAGTCGCTCGCCTACAGCGCCAGCAAGGCGGCGCTGATCAACATGACGCGCGTCCTTGGCGCCGCCGCTCGCGCCGCACGACATCAACGTCAATTGCGTCTGCCCGGGCGGGGTGGCGGCCGACATGCTGCGCGAGGTCGCGGTCGCCTACGGCGGTCTCGTCGGCCAGCCGCCGGACGAGGTCTTCCCGCAGTTGGTGAGTTCGCAATTGCAGCGGCACATCGCGCCGGTCGAGGTGGCGCGCGTCATCTCCTTCCTTTTGAGCGACGAGGCCCTTATCATTCGCGGCCAGGCGGTCAGCGCGGACGGCGGCGACACGCCATATTAGGGGAGGGGCGATCGCATGGGCCGAGATCGGGTCTCTTCCCCGGCGCCGCGCGCGGAAAGCGGCCGCGGCACGCGGATTGCACAGGCTCCCCTTGAAACCCAGCCAAAGGACCACTAGCCATGAAACGCGCCGCAGCGCTCGCCTGCCTTTCCATCGCCGCGCTCTTCCCCGCAACGAGCTTCGCCGCCGAGAAGCCACTCTTCGTCTACGTTTCGCCGAACCCGATCGGCGTCAACGACTTCCTTAAGCTCGGCAAGATCGGAACCGAGCGGGCGGCGCAGGCGCTTGGCGCCGAAGCGAAGACCTACGAAAGCACCGACCCGACGACGCGGCGCCAGAACCTCGAAGCCGCGGCCAAGGCGGGCGCCAGGATCGTCATCGCTATCGGCTTCGAGTTCACCGACATGCTGCCGGAGATGGCGACCTCTTATCCGAAGGTTGAGTTCCTGCAGATCGACACCTGCCCCTTCGACAAGCTGAAGCCGAACATCCATTGCTCGGTGTTCCGCGAATACGAAGCCAGCTATCTCGCCGGCGCCGAGGCGGGCTGGACGACCAAGACCGACAAGGTCGGCGCGATCAGCGCGCTCGATATCCCCTTTCTGCACCGCTACACTGACGGCTTCATCGAGGGGGCGAAGCACGTCAAGCCCGATGTCAAGATTTCGCCGACGCTCTGGGTCGGCGGCAACGATCCGTTCTCCGATCCGGCCCGCGGCCAGGAGCGCGGCGCCGCGATGGTGGCGGACGGCGCGGACCGCATCCTCGCGGCCGGCGCAGGTTCGAACGGCGGCATCTTCAAGGCGGTCGAGGACGCTTCCGGCGTCAACGCCTTCGGGGTCGACGTCAACCAGTGTCCGCAGGCGCCGGGCGCGGTCATGGACAATGTCGAGAAGAAGACGGACGTCGCCGTCGAACGAGCGGTTCGGGGCATTATGGCCGGCTCGCAGCCACAGATCGCCACCTTCGGCCTCAAGGAAGGCGGCATGTCGCTGACCGCGCTCGATCCCGACGTCAAATATTCGAAATGCACGATTGCCGACTATCCCGATGTCATCGCAAAGGTGAAGGCGCTACGCGATCAGATTGTCGACGGCTCGATCAAGATCGCCGACCCGATGATGGCGAAATAGGCGGCCCGGGGCGCCTTGCCGTGCCTGAGATGGAAGCTATCGGCATCGTCAAGCGCTACGGCGGCCTTATCGCCAATGATCATATCGACCTCTCGGTCGAGCGCGGCGAAATCCACGGGGTGATGGGCGAGAACGGGGCCGGAAAGACCACGCTGATGAGCATCCTGTTCGGGCTCACGGCGCCGGATGCGGGCGAGATTCGGCTCACCGGCGCCCGGTCCGCTTCCGGTCGCCGCTCGACGCCATAACCGCCGGAATAGGCATGGTGCACCAGGCGTTCAAGCTCTTCGCTTCGCTCACCGTTTGGGAGAATATCGTCTACGGCGCCGAGCCGCGGCGGGGGCCGCTCATCGACCGCATGCGGGCTCGCGCGGCGGTCGTCGAACTCGCCGAACGCCACCGCCTCGCCGTCGACCCCGATGCGCTGGTCGGCGGATTGTCGGTCGGCGTCCGCCAGCGCGTCGAGATTCTGAAGGCGCTCTATCGCGACGCCCGCGTCCTCATCCTCGACGAGCCGACGGCGGTGCTGACGCCGCCCGAGCGCGACGCGCTCTTCGGCGTGCTGCGGCGCCTCGCCTGCGAAGGCCGCGCGGTGATCTTCGTCACCCACAAGCTCAACGAGGCGACCGCGATCACCGACCGGGTGACGATCCTGCGCGACGGCCGCACCGTCGCCAGTCTCGTCACCGCCACGACCAGCCCGCGCGAGATCGTTCGGGCGATGACCGGACGCAACGTCAATCTCAAGGTCGAGAAGGGGCCCGCCCATCCCGGAGCGCCGCGGCTCGTCGCCGCCGGTTTGACGGTCGCCGGCGCTGCCGGCAGGCCCGCCGTCGATCGCGTCAACCTCATGGTTCGCGGCGGCGAGATCGTCGGCGTCGCCGGCGTCGCCGGCAACGGCCAGAGCGAGCTCGTCGAGGCGCTCACGGGCTTGCGACCGGCGGACGGCGGGCGCGTCGAGATCTGCGGCGTCGATGTCAGCTTGGCCAATGTCGCCGCGCACCGCGCTGCCGGCCTTGCATATATCCCCGAGGATCGCGCCGCCGTCGGCACGGCGCTCTCGGCCAGCGCCGCCGACAATCTGGCGATGGGCTTCCAGCGCATGGCCCCGCACGCGTTAGGTCCACTCATCAACCCCGCTGCGATCGCCGAGCGGGCCGTGGCCCTCATCCGCCAATTCGGCATCCGCATCCCGAACGAGCGCGTCAACGTCGGCACGCTCTCCGGCGGCAACCTGCAGAAGGTCGTCGTGGCGCGCGAACTGTCGCACGAGGCCCCGCTGCTGATCGCCGAGCAGCCGACCCGCGGCCTCGACATCGGCGCGACCGAGTATATCCACGAACAGCTCGTCGCCGAGCGCGACAGCGGCCGCGCTGTGCTGCTCGTCTCGGCCGAGCTCAGCGAGATCCTGGGGCTCTCCGATCGCGTGGTGGTGATGTTCGAGGGCCGCATTCTGGCCGAGCTCGCCGGGGAGGAGGCCGACGAGGAGAGTGTCGGCCTCCTGATGGCGGGGCGGACGCCGGAAGCGGCATGAACGGCCGCTCCCGATGGGCCAGGCTCGCTCCGCAATGGCTGCGTCCGCCGCCCGTCGTGCTCGCGGTCCTCTTCTCGTTCCTGGCCGGCGGCGCGCTCGTGCTCGCCTCGGGCCACAACCCGCTCAACGCCTATGCCCAGATTGTCACGGGCTCGCTGTCGCTCGGCAGCCTGCCGGATACGCTGAACTGGGCGACGCCCCTCGTAGGCATGACGCTCGTCGCGGCGATCCCGCTGCGCGGCGGCATGGTCAATCTCGGCGGCGACGGGCAGCTCGTCGTCGGCGGCCTCATCGGCGCGCTCGTGCCGCTCGCCCTGCCGGGTCCCGGGGCCTTCGTCGCCGCCGCTGCGGTCGCCGCCGCGGCCGTCGGCGCCGGCCTTTATGCGGCGCTCGCCGCCTGGGGCGAAACCCGCCACGGCATCCCGATGCTGATCTCGAGCCTGCTGCTCAGCTATCCGGCCGTCGGCATCACCTCCTATCTCGCCCGCTTTCCCTTTCGCGATGAAGCAACCGGCCTGCCGCAGACGGCAATGGTTCCAGAGGCGGCGCGGCTTTATCCACTGACCGGCGCCCTCAACGTCGGCAGCCTCATCATCGCGGCGATCGCTGTGGCGACCGTCTTCGTCGACAGGCGGACGATCGTCGGCTACGAGATGCGCATGCGCGGCGAGAACCCGAGCTTCGCCCGCTACGGCGGCGTCGACCTCGACCGGCAGGCGTTGGGCGCGATGTTTCTCAGCGGCGCGATCGCCGGGCTCGTCGGCGCCATCATCGTGCTCGGCTCGCAGTTCCGCTTCATCGACGGGGCGCTCCTGACGCCGGCCTATACCTGGTCCGGGCTCATGGCGGCGCTGCTCGTCGGCGGCGAGCCGGTCGGCGCGATCCTCGCCGGCCTCTTTTTCGCCGCGCTGCAGACCGGCGGGTTCGCCATGCAGCGCGAGACGTCGGTGCCGCGCGTGCTGACGCTTGTCCTGCAGGCGATCGTGATCCTCTTTCTGGCGATGCGGGCCGGCGTCGGGCGGCGCGCCCGATGAGCGGTCTCTTCACCCCGTTCCTGTTCCGGTCGGCGGTTCAGGCGATCACGCCGATCCTGCTCGCCTCGCTCGCCGGAACCCTGTGCGGTCGGGTCGGCGTCTTCAACCTGGCGCTCGAGGGCCAGATGCTGGTCGGCGCCTTCGCAGCCGTGGTCGGCAGCTATTTCACCCATAGCGCGCTCGGCGGCGTCGCTGCGGCAACCGCGGGCGCGGCCGTCTTTTCGCTGACGCTGGCCTATGGCGCGACAATCTTTCGCGGCGACCCGGTCGTCATCGGCATCGGCATGAACCTGCTCGCCTCCGGGCTCACCGCCTACCTTTTGCGGATCGTCTTCGGGGTCAGCGGCACCTTCAGCGATCCGGGCATCGTCGGCCTCGGCCGCATCGCCATTCCGCCGCTGATCGGCGTGCCCGTATTCGGCTGGGCGTTCGGCCGGCAGTCGGCCTTGACCTGGGCGGCCTGGGCGCTGACCGCGCTCGTCAGCGTTGTCGTCTTCCTGACCCCGACGGGCTTGAGGTTGCGCGGCGTGGGCGAACAGCCGGACGCGGCGGAGACGCTGGGCGTCCCCGTCGCCTGCTACCGCATCGTGACCGTCATCGTCGCCGGGGCGCTCTGCGGCCTCGCCGGCGCCCAGCTTTCGCTCGGCACGGTCAGCGTCTTCGCCGAGGACATGAGCGCGGGGCGCGGCTGGATCGCCGTCGTCGCGGTGATGCTCGGCCGCAACAATCCCCTTTATGCCGCCGCCGCCTGCGTCCTCTTCGGCTTTGCCGATGCGCTGAGCATCCATCTGCAGAGCCTCGGCCTGCCAAACCAATTGACCGACATTTCCCCCTACGTCGCCACGCTCGCTGCGCTCATCCTCAGCCAACGCCGCCGCGGCCGCGCAATCCTTCCGCGGGCCGAGGCGGCGGCGCCCTGACGATGGGGTCCCCGATCCCATTACCGTTTGCGCCCCTTCGCGGGGCGGGACCGGTACGTCGGCACGGATAAAGGGGCCGCAGCCTTATTTCGTCGGGCTGACCAGCTCGAGGCAGTCCCGCCGGCCCTCGGCCAAGCAGATCTGCAGCTTCCGCTGCCGGTCGATCGCGGTGAAGGCCCAGTAGCCGAGGAGGACGAGAACCACGACGGCGATCAGGGCGACCAGGTTGGCGATGTTGCGGCGCTCGGGATCCTCATCGTCATCCCCGGGCGGAGGGCTGGGGGGCGCGCTCATGCGCTGAAGGCCGAGGCCTTCCGGTCAATTCGGCCGAGCGCCGCAAGCGCCTTGGCGACGATCCCCTTGGCGTCGAGCCCGGCGGCGGCGTACAGGCGCTCGGGCTTGTCCTGCTCCTGGAAAACGTCCGGCAGCGTGAGCGTCCGGACCTTGAGCCCGGCATCGAGCGCGCCGGCTTCGGCCAGCAGGGTCAGCACGTGCGCGCCGAAGCCTCCCGCCGCGCCTTCCTCGATCGTGATGAGAAGCTCGTGGTCGGCGGCAAGCGCGAGAATGAGCTCGCGGTCGAGCGGCTTGGCGAAACGTGCGTCGGCGACCGTAGTCGACAGGCCCCGCGCCGCCAGGTCATCGGCCGCCTTCAACGCCTCCGCCAGCCGGGTCCCGAGCGACAGGATCGCGATTCCCGATCCCAGTCTTACGATGCGTCCCTTGCCGATCGGCAACGGCAACCCGCGCTCCGGCAACTCGACCCCGACACCTTCGCCGCGCGGATAGCGTAGCGCGATCGGCCCGGAATCATGCGCGGCGCAGGTCGCGACCATATGCACCAGCTCCGCTTCGTCCGCTGCCGCCATCACCGTCATGTTCGGTAGGCACATGAGCGCCGCGAGATCGAAGGACCCCGCATGCGTCGCCCCGTCCGCGCCCACGAGCCCGGCGCGGTCGATGGCGAAGCGGACCGGCAGGTTCTGGACGGCGACGTCATGCACGACCTGGTCGTAGGCGCGCTGCAGGAACGTGGAATAGATCGCGCAGAATGGCTTGAAGCCTTCGGTCGCGAGCCCGGCCGAGAAGGTCACGGCATGCTGCTCGGCGATGCCGACGTCGAACACCCGCTCGGGAAACACCTCCTGCATCCGGTCGAGGCCGGTGCCCTGCGGCATGGCGGCGGTGATGCCGACAATCCTGTCGTCGCGCCGCGCCGCGTCGACCAGCGCGTCGGCGAAGACCCTGGTGTAGGCGGGCGCATTGGTCTTCGGCTTCGCCTGCGCGCCGGTGACGACGTCGAAGGCGGAAACGCCGTGATACTTGTCGTCCGCCGCCTCGGCCGGCGGATAGCCCTTGCCCTTCTTGGTCACGACATGCACCAGCACCGGGCCGCCGTGCATGTCGCGGACGTTCTTGAGAACCGGCAACAGATGATCGAGGTTATGCCCGTCGATCGGGCCGACATAGTAGAACCCAAGCTCTTCGAACAGGGTGCCGCCGGTCCAGAAGCCGCGGCTGTATTCCTCGGTGCGCTTGGCCTTGTCGTAGAAAAACTTCGGCAGGCGGCGCGCCAGCTGCTTGGCGACATCCCTGAGCGACCTGTACGTGTGGCTGGTGACGAGACGCGCCAGATAGGCCGACATCGCTCCGGTCGGCGGCGCGATCGACATGTCGTTGTCGTTGAGAATGACGATGAGGCGCGAGGCCATCGCCCCGGCGTTGTTCATCGCTTCGTAGGCCATGCCGGCCGACATCGCGCCGTCGCCGATCACGGCGATGATATTGTTGGCGCGGCCGGAGAGATCGCGGGCGACCGCCATGCCGAGCCCGGCGGAGATCGAGGTCGACGAATGGCCGGCGCCGAACACGTCGTATTCGCTCTCCGAGCGCTTGGTGAAGCCGGAAAGGCCGCCGCCCTGGCGTAGCGTGCGGATGCGCGCGCGCCGCCCGGTCAGGATCTTGTGCGGATAGGTCTGGTGGCCGACGTCCCAGACGATGCGGTCGGCGGGGGTGTCGAAGACATGGTGCAGCGCGACCGTCAGCTCGATGACGCCGAGGCCCGCGCCGAGATGTCCGCCGGTGACCGAAACCGCACTGATCGTCTCGGCGCGCAGTTCGTCGGCGACCTTGACGAGTTCGCTGGCGCTGAGATTGCGCAGGTCGGCCGGGGACTTGATCCGGTCGAGGAGCGGCGTTTGAGACTCGGTCACGGCTTCCCCCGCCACCGGCGACGCCCGTTCATTTTGCGCCGCCACGGAAACGCGAGAGCTACACCAAGATCGAACGATGCGCCAACTCTAAGCCCGCGTCCAACCTCATCCGGCGCTTCGCGCCACCCTCTCCCGCATTGCGGGAGAAGGCCGGAGGCCTTTACCAGCCGTATCCCGGCCAGCCGAAATGGCGGTGGTATTGCTGCTGGGCGACCTCGTCGGCGAGCGCGATCGGGTCCCAGTCCGGACTTGATTTTACTTGTTCGCGCGTGGCGTTGACCTCGATGCGGCGTTCGGCCCAGTCGATGGCCTTGACGGCGTGAGGGGCGAGCTGGACGTGCTTGCCCGGCAGCCAGTTGCGCGTGGCGACGACGAGATAGCGGATGTCCCAGTTGGCGTCGTCGGCAAGGAAGTTCTCGACGTGGCCGATATCGCCGTCGGTCGCATGGATGTGATAGCCTTTGACCTCGACGACGCTGCGCAAGTGCGGATCGCCGCCCGCGCCCAGGCTTTCCGTCGCTGACGGCGGACGCGTCGCGGTTTCAGCCCGGATCGGCTTCGACACCGGATCGATGGCGTCGGGGCCGAAATAGGTGTCGCCCCAGTAGGGGTCCCAGCCATAGTGTTGGTAGAGCCCATTTTGCATCTGCTGCGACAACGGCTCGTCTTCCCGAGCCTCCGGGCTCGCCTCGATCTGCTGTTTGGTCAGGCCAACGGACAGGACCGGCATCTCGGGGCCGCCCATCATCGGCAGCCTGCGATCGGGGGGCATCGACAGGTCCAGCGGCGCGATCGCCTGCGGGTGGATCAGGATCCGGCGGCCGGGCAGCCAGTCGCGGGTGTCGACCGTCATCCAGCGAATCTTCCAGCTCGTGTCATCGAACAAGAAGTCCTTGACCTCGCCGACCTGGCCATCGCGCCCCTCGACCGGGCATCCGAGCAACCCTGTGACGGCAAACAGCATGGGCGTCTCCTCCGCTGTCTTTGCGGGAAGCGAGGAAGCAATCGGCGGGTTTGGATTGCTTTGCTGACGCTCGCAATGACGAACGCAACTCTACCCCATTATGCGCGTCAAGGGAATCGGCGAGCGCCCCAGGGCTATTTGTCGAGTTCGAACTCGAGGGCGGCGCAGTCGGCGCCGAAGGTGAAGGCGGAGATGACAAGGCTTTGGCTGGGTGAAGAGCCCCATCCCGAGGAACAGCGCCGCCGCCCATTCCCTGTTTTTCGCTGATAATCCCTGCTAACCGAAAAAATCGCTCTCGCGCCCTTCCGCCGATGGCGATAATCCATGGGATTTCATGTCCTTGTGCCGGCTTACTCGTGCGGAAGGTAAAGGCGGAACAGGGAACTCATTTTCCCTGTTCAGCCAATGAACAGGGAATCCGAGCGCGAAGCGGAAAGCCCCCTCCCAAGGAAGCCGCCGGGAGCGCGGGTCCGCTGCGGGTCCGCTGCGTCTTTGCGTGAGTGTATCGCCATATCTACCTGATTTTACGAATGTAACTACGGTCGGATGCAGATCGCCTCGCCTCGCCGATCGGCGGTAAGGCGAAAGCGGACGTCCTGAGCCACGCTCTCCCGTCGCCTCACGGCAGCGCGCCGCGGGCGGCGAGTTCGCTCTCCAGATCGACCCCGGGGGCGAAGTGGATCGCCGGCATTCCGGCCGCCTCGGCGGCGCGCACGTTGGCGGCCGAGTTGTCGACGAACAGCAGTTCGCCTGGCCGTCGCCCGGCGCGCTCGAACAGGATCTCGTAGATGCGCAGGTCCGGTTTCACCACGCCGACATGGCCGGAGATGACGCGCGTGTCGAACGCGCCCAGGAAGTCGTACTGCTCTTCGACGAGGGCGAATGTCTCGGCGGCGAAGTTGCTCAGCGCATGGACCGGCCGGCCGGCCGCCTTGAGACGCCGCAGGAGCGCGACATTTTCCTCGATCGGGCCGCCGATCGTTTCGATCCACCGCTCGTGGAAAAGCCTCAGTTCGTCGGTGAATTCCGGAAAAGCCTTCGCCCGCGCCTCGACCGCGGCGGCGAAATCCGGCGCAATGTCGGTGTGCGAGACAAAGTCCATGCTGAGCGCGGTCGAAAGAAAGCGCTCCATCCGCGCCTCGTCGTCGAACCTCTTGCGGAAGAGATTGCGGCGGTCCCAGCGCAGGAGAACATTGCCGATGTCGAAGACGACGATCAAGGGATAAGCCTCGTGTGCGATATCGGGCTACGGCCAAGCGTGCCCCGCGCCCGTGCCGATCGCAAGCGACGGAAGCACCATCTATGACGAGGGCGGTTAAGGCTACCGGGAATTTCGCGAGCGAGGCCGGTGAGCGCGCCTTCTGGGAGCGCGAGGATTCGACCGCGGATCCTGACTGGGGCCGCGCCAAGCGGGTGCGACTGCCGAATTTGCAGCCGAGCGCGACGGCGATCTCGTTGCGCCTTCCGGTCAGCCTGCTCGAGGCGATCAAGACCGCCGCCCACAAGCGCGACGTGCCCTATCGGTCGCTGATCAAGATGTGGCTCGCCGAGAAGGTGGGATAGGAGCTACGCTCGATTGACGCCTGCGTGCGGGTGGTCGGCCGCAGGGTCGACGGCTTTTTGGAGGAGGCCCGATGGCGACCTATTCGATCGCGGAAGCGGCTGCGCGTTTGTCCGAGCTGATCGACAAGGCGGTCGCCGGCGAAGGCGTGACGATTGCGCGGGACGGAAAGCCGGTGGCGGAGCTGAGAGCGACGAAGAGCGGCGCCGGCCGGGCGCCGCCCCGCCTCGACCACGGGATCGCCGCGCGCGCGAAGACGCGCCCGCGTCTGGAGGAGAACGCCGTCGACATCGTTCGCCGGATGCGGGACGAGCGCGAGGAACGCATTCTTGCAGCCCCTGTGGCCGCCTCGCGCGGGCCAATGTTTTCCCGCTACGTCGGCGTCGACTATTCCGGCGCCCAGACGCCGGAGCAGAGCCTGTCGGGCATTCGCGTCTTCGTCGCCGCGGACGATGCGTCCCCGCCGGTTGAGGTCGCCCCGCCGCCGGGGCCGGGCAAATATTGGTCGCGACGCGCGCTCGCCGAATGGCTGATCGAGCGCCTCGGCGGCGACGTTCCGACGCTCGTTGGATTGGACCACGCGTTCTCCTTTCCTCTCCACTATTTCGACAAATATCGCCTGGACCGGAATTGGGCGTCGTTTCTCGACGATTTTCAGCGGCATTGGCCGACCGACGGCGATCACACCTACGTCGATTTCATCCGCGACGGCGCCGTCGGAGACGGCGATGCGCGCAAAGGCAATTCAAAATGGCGACGGCTGACGGAGGAGCGCGCCGGCCGGGCCAAGTCGGTCTTTCATTTCGATGCTCCTGGATCCGTCGCCAAAGCGACGTATGCCGGCCTTCCCTGGCTGCGCGCCATTCGCCGCCGACTTGGAGGGAAGGTCCATTTCTGGCCGTTCGACGGCTGGACGATCCCGGCGGGACGATCGGCGATCGCCGAGGTCTATCCCTCGTTGTGGAGCAAACGCTATCCGCCCGAGGACCGAAACAGCCACCAGCACGACGCCTATTGCGTCGCGGCATGGATGGCGAAAGAGGATCGCAGCGGGCGGCTTGGCGCGTTTCTCGATCCGGACCTTTCCGAGTCGGAGCGCTCGCTCGCGACGGTCGAGGGATGGATTCTGGGGGTGTTATAAGGGCCGAGGCCGGTCCCCGACTGGATCCGGCCTTGCAACACGCTCTAGGGAATCTCGCTGTGGAAGCCTCTCTTGCGAGCGGCTTCTGCGAGGCGAGAGTCGAAAGTCACGAGGCAATGCCCGCCATCGGCGCTCAGTGCGAGATGGAGCGCGTCGGCGGCGAAGAGCTTCAGCGCCGGATCGCGCGCAAGGGCCGCGGCAAGCGCCCCGGCGGCGGGGGATTGCGAGAGTCGCCGCGCCCGGCTGCCGGCGAAATCGTCGAAGTCTACAATCGCCGCGCCGGCGGCGTCGGCGCCCAGGAGCCCGGCGCGCGCACGGCGGTGAATCAGGGCGAAGAATTCGGCAGCAGCCCAATCGCTGACGTAGACCGGTTCGCGGACGTGCTCGAGCCAGGCAAAAGCGCTGGCCGTATGCGTGTCGACAAATAAAATCGAAACCAGGAAATTCGTATCGAGGCAATAACTCACCGCTCTTCGTCGCGCATTTCTCTCACCAGCGTCACCGAGTCTCCCCCGAGACCCGGTCGAGCCTGCGCACGGCGGCGCATCGCATCGATATATTCAGGGGTCAACGGCTTCGGCGGCGGCGCGCTCGGCGTCAGGCCGACGACGGGTTTGCCGTGACGCGTGATCGTCACGACCTCGCCGGCCAGCGCCTCGTCGATGAGGCGCGACAGTTGGTCTTTGGCTTGAGCGACGGAATAAGCGCCCACGGAGGGCTCCTCTGGCTATCGCTGGCCATAATAGGGGCTGAACGCCGGGGTTTCAACCGGATTTGCGGCGTGATCTCGCGCTGTTGGCGCTGGCCGACGCCATTTTTCGCCCGCGGGTGCGATTGCCGAGCCTCATGCCGAGCCTGACCGAGATTTTGCTCCGTCCTCCGTCGGTCTGCTGAGCAGATCAAGTTCGCCGCTCACAAGCGCGACTTTGTTCAAGCGTTGGGGCCTAGGTTTTTTTCGATCAGGTCCCGCCGGTCGATTGATGCCCATGCCCCCCGCGCGGCTTCCCGATGCTCGGTCGCCTCGTCTGGCGTTGCGGCGCGGCGGACAAGGCGAATCTGCGTCAAGCCGATGGATTTGGGGTTGGGGATCTTGGCGTACAGCGCCAGCGCCTCGCGCCAGCGGTCGAGAGCCGCCGCGATGTTGCCTTGCGCCTCTTCGAGATCGCCGAGCCCCCGAAGGCTATCGGCCTCGCCCTCCACGTCGCCGAACTGTCCGTAAAGCGGCAGCGCCGCGTCGTAGCGCTGGCGCGCGTCCTTGTGATCGGACCGGGCGAGGGCGATGTGTAACCGGGGCAAATTGCCGGGCGGGCTTGGGCTGGTTCAAGCAGGGGCTGGACTGACGAGGGTTGCGAGGTCTGGAATTTTTGGGCCTGGAAGTCCCAGTCGGTCGCCGATGAAGGCGTAGAACGACACTTTCAATTTCATGCAGGTTTTGGCCAGCCCGAGCATGACGTCGCGGGCGTCGCGGCCTTTGTCGGAGACAGTTCCGCCGGAGATTTTTCTCTTGGTGACGAAGGCGCGGATGTCGTTTTCCGAGGCATTGGTGTTGAGCGGGATTTCTGGCCGCTCGAGCACGCGCAGCAACTCGTCCTTGTGGCGATGAAGGCGTTTGAGCAGGCTGTCGAGCGTGGCGTAGCCGGTTCGCGCGCGCTTGAAGATGCGGTCGAAGCGGGAGCGCAAGAACTCGGCCTGTTCGGGGTCCGGCGCGAGCTTGTAGTCTTTCAAGCAACGATAGAACCACCAGATCATCCGCTTGGCGACCTCGACGGCGTTGCGCTGCTTGTCGTTGGCGGGAATGAGCTTGTGAACAAGCCGCTCGGCGTGAACCCAGCACAGCGCGTGCACGCCGACGCGGAACTGGCCGGCGTCGTCGGAGACGATCACCGTGCCCTGCAGCAAGCCCTGATGATGGACTGCGCCCCACAGCGCCGCCTCGCTGGCGATCAAGACGGGATCCGGCAGGACCTTGATCGCGCCCAAAGCCAGCGCCTGCAAATGGCGCTCCCACTCGCCCGAGGAGGCGAAGATGCGCGCCTCATGCGCGATGAACTTGTCGATCACGATCTGCGACAGATCGCGCCCTTTCATATAGTCGAGCGCGGCCTGGTTGATCACCCAGAGCGACGTTCCGCCGCAAAGCCGCGACAGAAACGCCAGACGCGATTTGGAGGGCCCCGTGCGAAACGCGGTGAAGTTGGAAGAGCCGATCTGCGTGGTGTAGCCGCTCTTGCCGGCGTGGCGCGCCCCCGTATCGTCGACCGTGACATAGGCGCCGCTCAGGCCGGCTTTCAGCACCGCCGCATCCTCGGCGCGAAACGTCTCCAGCTTGACTGTCAGCAGGCGAACCACCTGCCGCTTCGAAATCACCACGCCCATCCCATTGAGCAGCGCAACGATCCGCTCGCAGGTCATTTGTCCGGCAAAGTGCAGCGTCAAGACCAGGCGATTCAGGTTGGGGCCATAACCCCCGACAATGCCGGAACCGAGATGGGCGACGACCGTCTCGCCGTCCGGCGTTTCCCACCGCTCACGCCGGTAGCGCGTCACCGTCGGCGTCAGGCTCAAGTCCTGAACCACCACCTCTTCGTAGCCCTTGCGGCGCGAGCCCGCCGGCGCATTTGCCCTCACCACCACCGTCGCGCCAATCGTCAGCTTGTCGAGTTGGCTGCCGCGCCGCTGCGTCGAGCGCCCGCCTTTCTCGCCGCCCCCGGCCTGCGGCCCTTTCGCGTCCGTCGCCCTGTCCATGCCCGACGGCTTGACCGGCGGACGCGGCGGCAAATGCTTCAGCCGCGCAAGCTCGTCCTTGACCGCCTGATGCTCGACTTTCAGCTTGGCCAACGCGCCGACCAGCTTCTCGTTCTCCGCCCCAAGCCGCTTCACCTCATGGATTAGATCGCGCACCACGCCGAGCAGGTCGTCATGCGAAAGCCGATCAAGCGAATCAGGGATGCGCGCCGCCATCCCAAGCTTGAATCACACTTTGTCGCCGCTGACTCCCCCCTCCGCCCGAGAATTTGCCCCGGTTACGGGCGATGTAGCCGAAACCCCTGATGCAATTGGCCTCGCCGAGCACGTCGCGGACCTTCTGGTAGAGCGGCAGCGCCGCCTCGTAGCGCCGGCGCGCGCCCTCGTGATCGGAGCGGGCAAGCGCGATTTCCCCCAGTCCCAGGATGCAATTGGCCTCGCCGCGCACGGTGCCGACCTCCTGGTAGAGCGGCAGCGCCGCCTCGTAGCGCTGGCGCGCGCCCTCGTAATCGGAGCGGGCGAGAGCGATGTCGCCGAGTCTCATGATGCAATTGGCCTCGCCGAGCACGTCGCCGACCTTCTGGTAGAGCGGCAGCGCCGCCTCGTAGCGCTGGCGCGCGCCCTCGTGATCGGAGCGCGCAAGGACGATGTCGCCGAGCCTCCGGATGCAATTGGCCTCGCCGATCACGTCGCCGACCTTCTGGTAGAGCGGCAGCGCCGCCTCGTAGCGCTGGCGCGCGCCCTCGTGATCGGAGCGGGCAAGGGCGATGTCGCCGAGGCTCCTGATGCAATTGGCCTCACCGAGCACGTCGTTTGCGTCTCGCAACCGCTTAACTGCGTCCGGCAGTGATGCGGTCGAAGCGAGGCCGGTGAACCGATGGAACTCGGCGAGGCCAAACACCGCGCCCGAGACTCGTTGAGGCAATGAGGCCTCCCGCAGCGAGACGCCGATCATCGCATCGAGATTGCCCGCTTCGGCGACGACTTCGTCTCTTGCTTCCTCCCACCTGGCCGTCCCGATCTCTCGGCCCTTCGCGGCGCGCGCGAGGAACAGCCTCACGAGCCGTCTCCAGTCTTCGGCCTCGGGCGGGAAGTCGGCAAGCAGCAGTTCGCGCACGGTCGCGAGCAGGCGCCAGCGGCAGTCGGGGCGGCTGGCCAGACGGGCGCTTTCGAGTTCGCCCGCCGCGCCACGTTCTTGCGGTGTCGGCTGGCTGTCGCTCAGGATCGTGCGGCTGTCGGCATCGGCCATGCCGTCCGGCAAGAGCGCCATCAGCCGGATCAGGCGATGCGCCGGGCTCGGCGGATGGAGCGCGGCAAGGGAAAGGTCGAGCGACACTCGCAGGCTCGTCTTGCGGTCGTCGGCCGCGCCGCGTTGCAGCAGGTCGGCGCGCCGGTCGTTCCAGTCGGCGGCGAGGCCCTTCAGGTTTGTCTTGCCTGCGGCATTGGCGCCGAGCAGCTCGATGGACAGCGGGTGGCCGTCGAGCGCACTGAGCAACCCGGGCAGGGCGGGGTCGGCGGCGAACTGGTCGCCCGCGCGGCGGAGGAAGAGGGCGCGGGCGTCGCTGTCGCCGAGCCGTTCGATGTCCTGCAGGGTGACGGCGCCTTGGCCGGGAACGTTCGGCGGCTCGCCGCGAATGGTGATGACGGGCCTGAGCCCGCCGAACCCCCCCAGCCTTCCATTGCAACCTGCATGGAGAACCTCAGCCGATACCTGAACGGATGGATGACCCATTTCCGGTTTTGCACGTCGGATGCGGTCGAGGGTCTGCGCGTCACCGACGCTCATATCCGCCGCCGGATCAGGGCGATCATCGTCCGACATAGGAAGCGGAGCCGCTTCCTGTTCCGCCACTTGTTGAGCAAAGGCGTCAGCCGCAAGGCGGCGGCCGGATGCGCGTACAGCGGCAAAGGGGCATGGGTAAAGTCGAACCACGGCGCAATGACGCGAGCCTACCCGCCGAGCTGGTTCACCGGCCGGCAGGTCTCGCTCAAAGCCCGTTGGCGCGAACTCAACCCGCCGGCGGCATCAGCCCAGCTTTCGCTGGCGCTCTGATATACCGATCCAAAGAGCCGGATGCGGGCCCGCATGTCCGGTTCTGCGAGAAGCGCGGAGGAGCAATCCTCCGCGCTTACTCGACCGACCCGAAGGCCGCCGTAGGCCCGATGTACGCTGCGCGGAGAAGCGCCATTAGCGTGGGAGCTGTTTTTTTGCGTCGTGCCTAGAGGCCTCGGAGCGAAGCAGACTAAGCCCTTCCTTTCCGTCGAAGGAATTCGAACAAGTCCAGGAAAGTCCACAGGGGCCATAAGACGGATATCCCAGCGAGACACGGGCCTCCGGAGACATCGATGGGAACCTCATGCGCCGGCTCGCGCTGGACCGCCCGGCGATAGAACCGCCATGTGGCGTGGCCGAGCACTGGCATGACGAGAGCGAGGCCCAGGAAGAGGGGCAACGAGCCAACAACAAGCGCCGCCGCAACGATGAGGCCCCACAGCGCGACCGCCCCGGGATTCTCGCGGGCGAGCCGCATCGAAGCGACGACCGCCGGAACGAGGCCGACATCGCGGTCGAGCATCAGCGGAAAGGAGATGACGCTGATGCACAGCGCCAGCGCCGCGAAGCAAAATCCGATCAGTCCGCCCAAGAGAATGAGCAGCCAGCCGCGGCCGCTCATCAGCACGTCCTCGAGAAACGACACCGCGGCAGCCGGCGGATGGGGCCCGTAGAGCTGGACGTAGAGCAGCTGGGCCGCGCCGATCCAGAGGGCTAAAATGGCGAAGAGATAGAAGCCGAGCGCAATGATGGACGGGAGCGCCGGCGAGCGGAAAACGGCGAAAGCGTCCCGCAGCGACGCTGGCAGCCCGACTTCCCGCCTGCGGCTCAACTCGTAGAGGCCGACTGCGAAGAACGGCCCGATCAACGCAAAGCCGGCGGCGATCGGGAACACGAGTTGCAAGGCATTGCCGAACGACGACAACATCGCGAGCGCGATGCCCCCGAGAGCATAGAAGAGGCCGAGAAACGGCGCATGGGTCGGCATCGCGACGAAATCGTCGAGCCCTTCTCTCAGCGCGGCAAAGCAGTCGCGCGGTCCGAGCTTGCGAACGGTGATCCGCGCGGTGAGCGCCTCGGGCCCGAAATAGACGTGGAATGCCGACGTCATGGTCGTCCTCCGTCTGCCGTTTCCTAGGGGCGGCGTTCGTGTGTCCGAACCTCACCCGGCTGTCACGCGTCTCGGCGGCGCTTTGTGCGCGCCGCAAGCGCCCCAAGAGATGTTTAAGGCCTCTCCGCGGCGTTTTTGTGGATGGCGTCGGTCCGCGCGGCCTGGGGACGTTTTGCGAGCAGCCTGCAGATTCTGTACAATTTCTTGCGGAAAAATCAGACCCTCGACTACAATTCCGTTATGCGCTCAAGATCCTTCGCTGTCGCCATCGTTGCCCTGAGCGCCGGCGCCACGCCTCATTTCAACCGATCGAAGTTGCTTAATAGGCAGCGGCGCCTTGAATCTTTTTCGCTCAGCAACTCCCCCTCAACCCATTGAAATCCCTGGTTTCAGACGAATCCAAGAGAATCCAAGAAGATCCAAACAAGAATGGAGGCGGAAACCGAGGAGAATCGGCGGAAGTCCTAGAAAATCCAATCCGATGGTCCACGCTTTGGCGATCTGGAGCGCCCGGCGCCCATAGCCTGACCGGGGTCTGCTCTAAGGCACAAGCACCGCCGCGCCTTCGAGCCTCCCGGCGCGCAGGTCGTCGAGCGCCTCGTTCGCCTTCTCGAGCGGATAGGGGGTCGTCGTGGTTCTGACGCCGGCGCGGGGCGCGAGCGCCAGGAATTCCCGGCCGTCGGCTCGGGTCAGGTTGGCGACCGAGACGACGCTGCGTTCCTCCCACAATAGCCGGTAGGGGAACGCGGGAATGTCGCTCATGTAGATGCCGCCGCAAACGACGCGGCCGCCTTTCCGCACCGCCGCAAGGGCAGCGGGCACGAGCGCGCCGACAGGGGCGAAGAGAATGGCCGCGTCCAGGGGCACGGGCGGCTTCTCGTCCGAGCCGCCGGCCCATTCGGCGCCGAGAGAGCGGGCGAACCGCTGTCCTGCCCCATCGCCCGACCGGGTGAAAGCGAAAACCCGCCGGCCCTGCCAGCGGCAGACCTGGGCGATGATGTGAGCGGCGGCGCCGAAGCCGTAGATGCCGATCGCCTGCCCGTCGCCCGCGGCCTTAAGCGAGCGCCAGCCGATGAGGCCGGCGCAGAGCAGGGGGGCGGAGGCGACGGGATCGAGGCCATCGGCGAGCGGGAAGGCGAAAGCCGCATCGGCGATCGTGTGCGTGGCGAAGCCGCCGTTGCGCGTGTATCCGGTGAAAATCGGCGTGTCGCAGAGGTTCTCGTGCTGGCTTCGGCAATAGGGGCAGTGGCCGCAGGCGTGGCCCAACCACGCCACGCCAACGCGCGCGCCAGGCGCCATATCGACGCCCTCGCCCGCCGCCTCGATCCGGCCGACGATCTCGTGGCCGGGCGTGATCGGCAGCTTCGGGTCGGGCAGATCGCCGTCGACCACATGCAGATCGGTGCGGCAGACGCCGCAGGCCTCGACGCGCAGGCGGATCTGGCCGGGCCCCGGCTCGGGTTCCGGCCGCTCCGCCATCACGAGCCGCTCGCCGGCTCGGCTGAGGACCATCGCGCGCATGCGGGGGAAGACTATCGCAGATCGCGCTCAGGAGAAATCGCCGATTGCCTGTCCGGCGCCGACGGCGCTCGCGGCTATGCCGTCCGGCGCGAGCCGTGGACGGACTTGCGCAGGAGCGCGTAGAGGCTTCCGCCGGTCGCCGCGCCGAGCACGTAGACGACGAAGACGACCAGAGCCAGCGGCGCGCTGACGGCCGCGCCGAGGAAAGACACGCTGACCAGCTCGGTGTTCTGAATGAGGAAGATGACGATCGCAGCGACGAACAGCACGACGATCGTCAGATAGAACCAGCGCACCGGAAAGCTCCCCCTACTCTGGCTGCCGCGGCGTTCCGACGCGCAAGCGAAACGCGTCTGATCTCACACGGCGTTGCGGAGGCCGAGGCCGAGCGCAATCCACCCTGCGCCCGCAAACACGAGATCGACGCCGAGGAAGATGCCGAGCGTGTAAACGGCTGAGACGGGCCAGTGCGCCAGGATGATGAGCCCGAGAAGGAGGGTGATGACACCCGAGGCGACGACCCAGCCCCAGGAAGAGCCCGCGCCCATATTGAAGCCGAGAAAAATGCGCAGGATCCCGGAGGCGACGAGCGCCGCGCCGAGGAACAGCGTCAGCCAAACCGCCGTCAGCAGCGGGTTCTCAAAAGCGAAAAATCCCGCGACGATGTAGAGGGCGCCGAGAATGAGCCAGAAGAAGAAGCGGCCCCAGCTCTTCACCTGAAAGGCGGCGATGACCTCGACGACGCCAGCGATCAGCATCATGATGCCGACGACAAAGACGCTGGCGACGGTCGCGGCGACTACGCTGCCGAGCGCGATGATCCCGGTGACGAGGTAGACAGCGCCAAGGGCGACGATCCAGCCCCACTTGGCCCGCAGCGGCGCCAGCGGCGCGGCGCCGCCGAACATAGAAGCCGATACCGTCATTGCCAGTCTCCTATCGGTTAGGTTTCTTGTCGGCGCCGAGCGATGCTGCCGTCTCCGACGGCGAAGCGGCCGACGCCTTGGTCGACCAGTGGCGCGAGACTACCACAATCCTGCCGCAAGAGAAGTGCGGATAATACTGGTATTGGGCGGCCGCGCCGTCGATCCGTACCGGGACTTACGCCGCTCAGGTCGCCGCGCGTTTCCAGTCCCTCAGACGATTGATCAGCACGAACGATCCGGCCTCTTTCGTCTCGGCCAAATGTTCGCGCGCCGCACGCGAAAGGCGCTCGATCAGCGACTTCTTGTAGCCCTTTTGGGTAGCATCCAGCGGGAGCGTGGTGACGATCACGAGGATGCGCTGCTCGCTGTCGTCCGGGTTCCTTGCGGTCCACACTTTCGCGCCCCTAGCGAGGGGATGTACGAATGCCATTACCTACGCCCCATGGATAAAACAGCCGCCGCTACGCAAGCAGCGCCGCGACCGGGCGTCAAGCTCTTTACGGCTCTTCCTAAATAATACGGAAGAGGCGCCGAGGGAAGCGGTGCGGTCCTCATATCGACCCGTCGGTTGAAGCGGCCCATCGCAGTGAAGCATCTGGTTACGGACGACGTCGTGTCCGACGAGACGTAGTTCCACCCGTCGTGTGACGCCGCCCCACGCGGTGGACGCCGATCGGCGTCCACTCCGTTACGGCGCGCTCCTGGCGCGCAGCGCGATCAGAACTTGATGCGCAGCCCGGCGGTCGGGTTGATCGTCTGGGTCACCTGATAGCCGTTCGCCAGACCGGCGTATACGTTCGAGAGCATCACGCCCGCATAGAGGTCGACGCGCTTGACCGGCCGCCAGTCAATCAGGAAAGAAATGAAGTCCGTCGAGCCCGCGCATTTGCCGCTGCTGACGCGCGTAACAACGTGGGTTCCAGTTGGCGTGACATACGTGGTGTTGGCGGTCGTGCAGGCGGCGGGGGTGGTGACGCCCGTTTTGGAATTGTAGCTGAAATTGTAGTTGTTCTGCTCAAGGTAGTAGAAAGCGCCGGTCACATCGAGCGCGCCCCAGCCCCGCATCCAATCATTCGGAACGGAATATTTCACGCCGGTCCAGAAGGTATTGGCGATCCTGTTGTAATTGTAGGCGTTGTAGCTGGTCCATTGGGTCGTAAACCCTTTGGGCAGGCCGGGGATCGTCGCGGGGACGTTCCATCCGCCGATGGTCTTGAAGCCGTCCAGATAGTCATCGCTGGGGTTCGCCTGCTTGTAATAATCGTACCCACCAAAGAGAGTCCAGGCTTGCCACTTGTACCTGGCGGTCAGCAGGACGCCGGTGTTGTTCGACAGCGTCGCCGTCAGGTCGGTGTTGTTGTAGCCGGTCGGAATGCCGTCGGTGCAGCCGACCTGTCCGGCGAAGGGTCCCGACTTGACGACGGCGCAAGTCCCGGAAAAGGTGCCGAGGTTCACTGCGTCCTTTGCGTAACTGACGACGCCGTCCAGCGAGAGGACGCCGCCGGTTGGGAACTTGAAGTCTCCGCCGAGCTGGCCCTGATAGAGTCCGTTCGTGCCGTTGCCCTGGTCATAGCCGCCCCATTGCACCAGGCCGCCGGCGCGGTAATTCATGAAGTCCAGGCGATATTTGACCCCCGTATTGATGCGGGCAGCCTCCGTGTCGCCAAAGCCGGCGTAGGAGCCAGAATAGCCGAGCGGCGAGAAAGCGTAGGATCCGCCCATCGGATCGTAGGCATTGACGGTGTCAAGCGAGAGTGAGTACACGCGGCCGGCGGTCAGTGTGCCGTAGGTCTTGTTGCTGACGCCGATGTACCCTTGCGAGTTGTCCCACTGACCGGTGCGGCTCGAATTCGCCGTTGGCGTTCTGCAGGACGAGCGCCTTGCCGTTATTCTGGACTTGCGAGCGCTGTGCGTCGGCCAAGTATCCGTAATACGGATTAAATCCAGTTTCGGCCAAACCGACCAGCGACCAGCCATAACCGATCGGCTCGCTCATTTTGATCCCGACAACCGACTGGCTGAGCCCGTTCGGCGTCTGCAGCCACTGGGAGTGGAACCCGCTTTGTTTGGTGACGATATTCGAGACGCCATTGTTCCACGCCGCGTTGTAGCCCGCGCCGTGGGACTCATACCCGACGCCCCAGTCGAGAGTCCCATAGACAGTGAAGCCGGCGTAGCTCAGCGGGCAATCCGCCGCTGTCGAGTCGAGCCAGGTCCAGAAGCTGGCGTAGCAGTTGACCGGAGGCGGCGGCGGCCCCTTCGTAGTCGGCAAGTCGGCTGCGCGCGCTACGCCGGCGGCCGCGATCAGCAACGCAAGGGAACCACCAAGCTTTTTCATTACCATCCCCTTTTTACCAAAATGGCGTTGGCGTCCGCCATTTCAGCTCGCTCAATCCCGCCGTCTTCCAGCGCTCTTTCCGTCTCTGCCCAAGCCGATCAGAGCGGATGCTCAAGTCGGTTTCCGTCGAGCGAAGATCGATCGTTGCCGATGACAGGGTAACTGCGGCCGTCGTCACAGACAAATCTAGTTCGGCCCTATTTCCGACTTTTTTGTTGCTGTTGTAAATCTATCACAGAACTCGTACCGTACTGTGCTAGACCGAACACAAACTCCGGGCTGCGCGGGAAGCGCCCCCGTTCATTTGAGGAATCCTACATTACACAACGGATGTAACAATCAGGCGACAAAGCGGCGATTTTTCGCGATTAATTTTTGTCGGATGGCGCCGCATTAAAACAAGAGGTTTTCATAATGTCGTTTTATGAGCTGCAAGAACGCGACCGTGCGCGGCAAAATACACTTGCTGTGCGGATAAGCCAGGTTAGAGCGAGGGCGATTTAAGTTGGCTTTCTGGGCTGAAGCCGTCGGGATATCTGCGCAACCGCAACGTTTCGGGTCTGGATTCGGATACCTTATGAGAAACTCCCTCCCATTTAAAGGAACACGGCGGCCCGGAACGGAGCCGAACGACCTTGAGGACGCTAACCACTTGGGGCGCAGGACGCGTCTCAGCCGCAGCCCGGTCGTAGAATGAGCTATCCGTCTTTTGAGGACGCGGACGCGCGAAGGGACCGATCGGTAGAACCATTCAGGGCGCCGATCCTGGTGGTCGAGGATGAGCGCGATCTGGCCGAGGAGATTCGTTGCGAGCTGGAGGCGAGCGGCCATCTGGTGACGCTTTCGAATACGGTGGAGGACGCAATCAGGGCGGCTCGCACCGGCGGAGCCTTGGCGCTTGTGGTCGACCGCATGCTCCATGGCGAGGACGGACTTGCCATCGTCGAGACACTGCGCGGCGAAGGTAACTTCACCCCGGTCTTGGTGATCAGCGCGCTGTCGTCGGTCGATGAGCGGATCCAGGGGTTGAAGGCCGGAGGCGACGACTATCTAGTCAAGCCGTTCGATATTCGTGAACTGGCGGCGCGGGTCGAGGCGCTCCTGCGCCGGGGCGGCGACAATCGGGTCACGCGCTTGCAGGCGGGCGACCTGGAGATGGATCTGGTCGGGAGGAAGGTGTGGCGCGCCGGCAAGCCGGTGGATCTGCTGCCGCGGGAATTCAAGCTCCTCGAATATTTCATGCGCCGCCCGGGGCAGATCGTGACGCGGGCGATGCTTCTCGAGGACGTCTGGAATTTCAAATTCGTCGCGCAGACCAACGTCGTCGACGTCCAGATAGGCAACTTGCGTCGCAAGCTCAATTCGACGGGAGCGCGACGATTCATTGTCAATGTCAGAGCGGTCGGTTTCAAACTGAATGCTGACGACTGAGGTTTTCAAAGCGAAGGCCTTTCGCCTCGCGCTCGCGTTCTGCCTCGCGGTTTCCGTGGCGACCACCGCAGCCTTCGGGCTCATCTATCTTCAGGTTTCGAGCGCGGATGTGCAGAGGGTTGGCGCCATCCTGGTCGATGAGGCCGCAAAAAGCGCGGAGCGAAGCGACGCGCAGCTGCGTCAGGCGCTCGAGCTGCGCCTGACCCGGGACATCCGCCGCCTCGACTACGTGGCCCTCTTTGGCGCAAACGGGACCAAGCTGTTCGGAAACGTGCGAGCGATGCCGGCCATCCCGGTCGATGGGCGCGCGCACGTCGTTCACAGCCAGGCCCTGCCGGACTCGAGCGGGGCTGAGCCGGCGATCTTCGTCGCGCGCCGACGGGCAGACGGAAGCGTGGTGCTGCTAGGACGAAGCCTTCAGGAGGCCTACGAACTGCAGGGAATTGTACTGAAGGCCTTGGGGGTCGCGATCCTTCCAACGATCCTCCTCATCCTGGCAATCGGCGCGTTCTTCGCTCGCCGCGGCTTGCGGCGCTACGAACGGATCCAGGGCGCTATCGCCAGGATCATGGAAGGCGACCTTACTTCCCGTTTGCCTGCCGGCTACGAAGGGGACGACATCGACAAGGTCGCCCGCGCGGTCAATCTCATGCTCGATGAGATCGCGCGTCTGCTGGACCGGCTGAAAAGCGTCGGCGACAACATCGCGCACGATTTGCGTACTCCGTTGGCGGTCGCGCGGGTTAAAATCCAACGGGCGTTGGATAACGAAGTCGGCGTCGAGCAGTTGCGGGAGGCGATGGGCGCGGCCCTCATCCAAATTGAAAAGGTGTCAACGGCGATCTCCGCCATATTGCGTATCTCCTCAGTGGAAAATAGCGCCGAGGAGACGCAGTTCACGGATTTCGACCTCGGCGTTGTTTGCAACGATGTGTTCGACTTGTATGAGCCGCTCGCCGAATCCAAGTCCATTACAATGGCCATTGAGGCCAGCAACCCGGTCCCTACCCGTGGCGATGAGGACCTCATGCGGGAGGCGATCTCGAATCTGGTCGACAACGCAATCAAATTCACTCCGTCCGGCGGCGCGGTCCGGATTGAGGCCAGGACAAAGCAGGGCCGTCCGGCGGCCAGCGTCAGCGACACCGGTCGCGGAATTCCGCCTCAGGAGCGCGCCATAATTTTTCGCCGGTTCTACCGCGGCGAGCAGAGCGCGAATACTACTGGCCATGGACTGGGCCTCAGCATCGCCGAGTCAATCGCAAGATTGCACGGGTACGAACTTACGGTGGAGGACAACAATCCAGGGGCCCGCTTCGTATTGCGAGGCCCCTCGCCAGCCCGGAGCGCTGACGGACTTGACCATCCGGGCTCCGATTCTGGCGATGCACGGGCACGGCAGACGTAAATTTTATTTAGTGTCCTCGCGCTGCACCCTACGGGTATAGCTGCATATGGAGTGCCAAACGCAGCCCGCCCGCCAGCGCTGGCTGACGTGTGGGCTTGCGCTAATTTCAGGCGACATCTCACCACGGGTTCAATGCTCGCAATTGTTCGAATTGCCCTATCCAAGCCGTACACTTTCGTCGTCATGGCTATGTTGATCGTCATCTTTGGCGCGACAGCGGCGGTGAAGACCCCCATCGACATCTTCCCCAATATCGGCATCCCGGTCGTCGCCGTCGTTTGGACCTACGAGGGACTGCCCGCGGAGGATATGTCAAAGCGCGTGATCTACTATTACGAGCGCACGCTCAGCTCGCAGGTCAACGATATCGAGCATATCGAGTCGCAATCGCTGCCGCGTTACGGGGTGGTCAAGGTCTTCTTCCAGCGAGGAGTCAACATCAACGGCGCGCTGGCGCAAGTGACTGCAGCCTCCCAGACCGTTCTCAAATTTCTGCCGCCCGGCATCACACCCCCATTTGTTCTCAGCTTCAACGCCTCGAGCGTGCCCGTGATCCAGTTGGCGCTGTCGAGCGCCGGGCTGTCGCAGGCGCGGCTCTTCGATGCCGGACAGAATTTCATCCGGCCTCAACTCGCGCAGGTCGCCGGCTCGGCGATTCCATCGCCATACGGCGGCAAGATCCTTCAGGTGCAGGTCGATATCGATCAGGACAAGCTGCAAGCCTACGGACTGTCGGCGCAGGACGTCGTCAACGCCATCGGGCAGCAGAACATCGTTACGCCTGTGGGGACGGAAAAGGTCGGCGACTTCGAATACGTGGTCCAGCTCAACGGCTCTCCGACCCGTCTCGATGCACTCAATGATGTGCCCATTCGCGTCGTCGACGGGGCGACCGTGTTCCTTCGCGACGTCGCGTACGCGCATTTCGGCGCCCCGCCGCAAATCAATATGGTCCGCGTCGACGGCAAAAACGCCGTCTTGATGACGATTCTGAAGACGGGGTCCGCTTCGACGCTCGACGTCATCAACGGCATCAAGGCGCTGCTTCCCAAACTGCGGGAGACGCTGCCGGCCAGCCTGAAGCTCGACACCATCAATGACCAGTCGTCGTTCGTCTATTCGGCTGTCAATTCGGTGATCTTCGAGGGCGTCGTCGCGGCCGCGCTGACGGGCCTGATGATCCTCATTTTTCTCGGCAGCTGGCGTTCGACCCTTATCATCATGATCTCGATTCCGCTGGCGATCCTGGCGTCAGTGGCGGCGCTTTCCGCAATCGGCGAGACGATCAACGTCATGACGCTCGGGGGACTCGCGCTGGCGGTCGGCATTCTCGTCGACGACGCGACAGTGACGATCGAGAACATCAACTGGCATCTCGAACAGGACAAGGACATCGAGACCGCGATCATGGATGGCGCACGCCAGATCGTCCTTCCGGCGACCGTCTCGCTTCTCTGCATCTGCATCGTCTTCGTGCCGATGTTCAATCTCGGCGGCGTCGCCGGCTATCTCTTTCGGCCGATGGCGGAAGCCGTCGTGTTCGCTCTCGTCGCCTCTTACGTGCTGTCCCGCACCCTGGTGGCGACGCTGGCTCGCTATCTGCTGGCAAATCAGGCGCTCGACGAGCCGGGTGCGGCGCCGCGGCCGACCCGCAACCCGCTGGCGCTTTTCCAGCGCGGATTCGAGCGCCGGTTCGAGTCATCTCGCGCCTTCTATCGACGACTGCTTGAAACGGCGCTCGCGGCGCGGTGGAAGTTCGTCGCGGGCTTTCTGCTGGCGGTCGCGGGTTCGTTCGCCCTCGCCCCATATCTCGGCCAGAACTTCTTTCCGCCGACCGCCAACACGCAGATCAAGCTTCACGTGCGCGCGCCGACCGGGACCCGCATCGAAGGCACCGCCATCATCTGCGACGGAGTCGAAGCAGCCATCCGGCGGATCATTCCTCCTGAGGCGCTGGGTCCGATGGTCGACAACATCGGACTGCCGGTCAGCGGCATCAATTCGACCTACAACAATTCCGGCACCGTGGGTCCGGCGGACGCCGATATCCTGATCACCGTCAATCCCGAATATGAAAGCGAGGCGGACGGCTACGTCACCAAAATGCGTGAGACCCTGCCGAAATCCTTCCCGGGCACGACATTCGCATTCCTGCCAGCGGACATCGTCTCGCAGATTCTCAATTTCGGTCTTCCCGCGCCGATCGACGTGCAAGTCGTCGGCGCCAATTTCGCCGCCAACCGCCACTACGCGAACGAATTGCTGCACAGGATCTCCCGCGTCACCGGCATTGCCGACGCGCGAATCCAGCAGGCGGCCAACAACCCCACGCTCGGCGTCGAAGTCGACCGGATGCGGGCGGCGCAGGTCGGCCTCAACGAGGGCGATGTGGCGAAGAGCCTGCAGGAGAGCCTCTCCGGAAGCTTCAAGGTCGCTCCGACGTTCTGGATCAACCCCAAGAACGGCGTCGCCTATCCCATCGTGGCGCAGACGCCGCAATATTGGCTGGATTCGGTCTCCTCGCTGGAAAACATCCCCGCGTCGCAGAAAGACGGATCGCAGATCATCGGCGGGCTGGCCACTCTGAAACGTAAGGTTAGCCCGGCGGTCGTCTCGCATTACGCAGTGCAACCGGTTATCGATATTTATGCGGCCAACCATGAGCGGGATCTCGGCGCGGTTTCCGCCGACATCCAGCGCATTCTCGATGAGACCGCGAAGGACGTGCCCCCAGGCTCCAGCGTCGTGATGCGAGGACAGACGCAGACGATGACCTACGCCTATGAGCAGCTTTTCGTCGGCATTGCCCTTGCCGTCGTCCTGATCTACATGCTAATTGTCGTCAATTTTCAGTCATGGCTCGATCCATTTGTCATCGTGAGCGCCTTGCCGACGGCCCTGGCCGGCATCGTGTGGATATTGTTCATCACGCGTACGACACTCTCGGTTCCGGCCCTGACTGGCGCCATCATGTGCATGGGCGTCGCCACCGCCAACAGCATTCTTGTCGT
The DNA here is from genome assembly GCA_963772555.1 of uncultured Alphaproteobacteria bacterium. GTDB lineage: Bacteria > Pseudomonadota > Alphaproteobacteria > Rhizobiales > Beijerinckiaceae > Roseiarcus. The sequence goes on from CAVYXQ010000007.1 coordinate 374,493, forward strand.
CAGCTTCGCTCGCGAACGCCTAGCGGATGGGGTGGACGCCGCGACGGCCGCCATTGACGCTGGTTTCACCCGGTTCCGCCCGGTTCTTATGACGGCGCTGGCGATGATCATCGGCATGACGCCGATGGCGCTGAGCGCAGAGTTGAATGCGCCGCTGGGCCGCGCCGTGATCGGCGGCCTGATCTGCTCGACGGTTGCGACCCTGTTCTTCGTGCCGGCGGTCTTCAGGATCGTCCATGCGCGCAAGCCTAGCCGGGCATACGAGCCGGCGCCGACTTTGAACCTCGAGGCGACGCCGACGTGATTCACGAACAACCGCCAAAAGCGCCTGAGGCCCCCGGCCAAAACCCCGCCGCAGAGGATTTCGGCCAGTCGAAGGCGCGAACTCCCGTCAGGGCGGGGCGCGCCATCGTGCTGTTGAGCGTGACTGCGGTCGCCGTCGCGGCGAGCGGCATTTTCGACCGGCGGCACGAGGAGAAGCGGCTTGCGCGCTGGACCAACGAGCAAGCCATCCCGACTGTCGCGGTCGTCTCGCCGCGTCGTGGCGGCGAGGCGACGGAGATCGTGCTGCCGGGCGACGTCGAAGCGTTCTATAACGCCTCTATTCACGGCCAGGCGAGCGGCTATGTGCGCGAGTGGCGAACCGACATCGGCGCCAAGGTCCGGAAGGGTGAAATTCTCGCGGTCATCGAGACGCCGGACCTCGACGATCGCATTGCGGCGGCCGAGAGCGAACTTGTCAAGGCAAAGGCCAATGAGACGCTGGCGCATGTGACCGCCCAACGCTGGGGCTCTCTGCGCAATACTGCGGCGGTGTCGCAACAGGCCGTCGACGAGAAGCAAAGCGACTGGAATGCCAAATCCGCCGAGGTGGAGGCGGCGCAGGCGAACGTCGAGCGCTTGAAAGCGCTGAAGGGGTTCGACGATATTGTCGCGCCGTTCGACGGGGTCGTCACCGCCCGGAACGTCGATATCGGGTCCTTTGTCAAAGCGGACTCGAACGACAACGCGGCGCTTTTCGCGGTCGCCGACATCCATAAGATGCGCATTTATGTTCGGGCGCCGGAATCCTATTCCGCTCAGCTGAAGAATGGCATGAAGGCTACGGCCTCGCTGCCGGAATACCCCAACCGCACTTTCGACGCGACAATCGAAACAACCTCGCGGGCGATCGACAAGAAATCGCGCTCCCTGCTGGTCGAGCTCGTCGCTGACAACGAAGACGGCGCGCTGACACCAGGCGCATTCGCGCGGGTCCATTTTAAGGTTCCGCCAGACCGTAATGCGGTCACCCTTCCCGCCAGCGCGCTACTCTTCCGGGAGGACGTGGTGGAGGTCGCAACGCTGGGCCTTGACAGCCATGTCTCCCTCAAGAAGGTTAGGATTGCGCGCGATTTCGGGTCAGAGGTCGAAATCACCGGAGGTTTGGGGGTGGACCAGCGGGTCGTTGTCAATCCTCCAGATTCACTCGCCGGCGGCGAGGAAGTCCGAGTGGCGAGCGCCTCGGGAGGACAACCCACCGTGCCGCCAGGACAACCTGGGGCAACGTTGGAGGGCGCTCCTGCCAAACGCGCCGACAGCGTAGCGCAGACGGAGCGGGGCCGCGGCGAATGACGCTGCGGGTTTGGCTTGTGGCGTCGATCGCGCTGGCGGTCGGCGGATGTGATTTCGCGCCCCGATATTCCGCTCCGGCGGTTTCCCTGCCCGCCAAGTTCCGGGACGAGCCGGCCGGCGGCGTGGAGCTTTCGGCCGACGAGGAATGGTGGCGCAGCTTCAACGACCGGACGCTCGACGATCTCCAGGACCAGGTTGACGCGGCCAATCCTAATCTGGCTGCGGCCGTCGCGGCCGACGAGGTCGCCAAGGCGCGAGCCGAGCAGGCGCTGGCTGGGCTCTTTCCCCAAATCGACGGGATCGGACAGGTCACCGCCAACAAGCAGTCGGCCAATCGTCCGCTCCGCTCGAAGGGGCAGCCGGACTATTACGGCAACAACATTCTCGGGGCGCAGGTCTCCTACGAGATCGACATCTGGGGCCGGGTGCGCGACCTTGCCGAGGCAGCGAACGCCACCGCCGAAGCAAGCGCCGCCGCTCTTGCCGATGCCCGGCTCGAATTGCACGCCGAACTCGCCCGCGACTACGTCAACCTGCGCGGTCTCGACGACGAGGCAAAGCTGCTGTCCAACACGACCGACATCTATCGCTCGTCGCTCGAACTGACGCAGTCTCTCCTTGCGGCGAAAATCGTCTCGCCGGCCGACGTTGATCGCGCTCAGACCCAACTGAGTTCCGCTGAAGCGCAGATCTCCGATCTTGCGCTTCGTCGGGCCCAGCTCGAAGATTCGATCGCAGCCTTGGTCGGAAGAGCTTCGCCTGCGTTTTCGATCTCACGCTCGTCACGGCCGCTGCCGCTGCCAAAGCGACCGCGCGCGGTGCCCGCCGACGTGCTGCGGCGCAGGCCCGACGTCGCCGAGCAGGAACGGCTCACCGCCGCGGCCAATCAGGGCGTCGGCTCCGCGCGTGCGAACTTCTTCCCGAAATTCACCCTGCTTGCAGTCGGCGGCACGCAGGACACGGGATTCAATTTGTTCAACCGCGCGAATCTGTTCGGGACCGTCGGCCCGTCTTTCGATCTTCCTCTGTTTGACGCCGGGCTGCGCCACGCGGAACTCGATGTCGCCAAGGCGGAATTCACCCAGGCGGCGGAAAACTATCGCGCCACGGTCCTGCGGGCCGTCCAGGAAGTCGAGGACAATCTAACGGCGCTCCGGTGGCTGGCGGTAGAATCGCGTCAGACCGAGACGGCGGCCGAGGCGGCCCGCAAGACGGCGCAACTGTCGACAACCCTTTACCGCGCGGGCGCCTCTTCGTTCCTGGAGGTCGTGACGGCCCAGAGCGCCGCCCTCGAGGCCGAGCGGCTGACGATCGCCTTGCATACGCGCGAGCTCGAAGCCGATATCGGCCTGATGCTCGCGCTGGGCGGCGGCTGGACAGAAAGCGCCGAGCCCCCGCCACCATCACCCAATCTCACGCCGGATCCTGTCCAGTTGATAACAGATGCCACAAAGGCGAAGCCATGACCGTCGACCGCGGGCCCCCGCCGAACTGTTCCGGCTGCGCCTTTTGGCGCAAACTGAGAGAGAACGAGGGCGTGTGCTCCCGTCACGCCCCGGACACGTCGAACCGCCCCGAAGAAGTCGCGCATTGGCCGCAGACGCACAGCAGGCAATGGTGCGGGGAAGGGATCGCGGCCGCGCCGCTCTCGATCGGCTCGCGCTGCGAAGATTGCGTCTTTTGGCGCCATCACGAGGGCGGGCTCAATCCCGTCAACCGCGGCGACATGCCGATGGCCTGGTGGGCGAAGGCCGGGATCTGCGCCCGCCACGCGCCGCGCCCCATCTCGGAACCCGGTCCGCGTGCATTCTGGCGCGCCACGCAGAATGCGGATTTTTGCGGCGAAGGCCTGCGGGGACCACACACGACATCATAGCGACCTCTCGGCACCCGCGCGCACAAGGGCGAGCCCGCCGCGCCTCCGGTGCGGGATGCCGGGACCGCCTGCTCCAGGGCTTCGAGACGGCTGCCAGGAATTTGTTGCGGGCCGCACGGCGGTTAGAAGCGGACGCGGATCCCGGCGGCGGGGTCGTAGTTCTGCGCATGGAGAAAGCCGTTCGCCAGACCGCCATAAACGTTCGAGAGCATGACGCCTGCGTAGACGTCGACGCGCGCCACGGGCCTCCAGTCGACCAGGAACGAGACCGCGTCCTGGCTGCCGGCGCACTTGCTACTGCTGATGTTGATGCCCGCGCCCGTGCAGGCGGCGGGCAGCGTTGCGCCCTGCTTGCTCACTGTGAAGTTGTAGTCATTCTGGTTCTGATAGTAGAACCCAGCGGAAAGATCGAGGTTGCTCCACACCGACCATTTCGTGCCGGTCCAGACCGTTTGCAGAACCCTCTGGATGTTGTAAGCGTTCGCAGTGACAGCGGCGTCGGTGTAGACGCCCTTGCTCCAGTAACCCGGCGGAATAAAGATGCCTTCTGCCACGGTCGGGAACCCCGTCAGGTAGTCGTCGGAAGGATTTATCAGCCGCGCGTAGAGATAGCCGCCGTAGAACGTGATCTTATCCCACTTGTATTTGGCCAGCAATTCGACGCCGATGTTGTTTGACAGCGTCGCCTTCAGGACCGAGTTGGGATCGTAGTAGGTGTTGTTCACGTCGATAAACCACTGGCTGGTGTGGCCGAGCTCGGCGACGTTCGCTCCGCTGAAGCTCGACAGCGACACCGCGTCTTTCGCCCAGCTCACAATGCCGTCGAGGGAGAGAGGCCCGAAGTCCGCGCCAAGCTGTCCCTGGTACATGCCGTTCGTACCGTTGCCGATCGCATAGCCGCCGACCTGCCCTTGAGCCGCGGCGCGGAAGTTCTGGTAGGTCAAGCGGTAGGTGAAGGCGGTGTTCGGGCGCGCGGTCACGGTGTCGCCGAAACCGGGAAACGAATTGGAGAAGCCGAGCGGCGAGAAGGCTATCGACGAGACCGGGTCGTATGCGCCCAGAGCGTCGAAAGCGAGCGAGTTGGTGCGGCCGAAGGTGATCTTGCCATAGACCGGATTGCTGAAGCCCAAATAGCCTTGCGAGTTGTCCCACTGTCCGGCGCGGCTGCCGTCGAAGTTCGTCGTCTGGAAGGGCCATTTGCCGACAGGTCGGGCGTTGTTGTCCGCCAGCGACCGCGGGCCGTTGTCCAGCATGCCTGAATAGGGATTGACGCCGGCTTCCAGAACGCCGATCAGCGACCAGCCTCCGTAGCCGATGCTCCCGTTCATCTTGAGGCCGATGACGCTGGTGCTGAGCGCATTGAAGGTCGGCGCCCATCGGCTGCCGTTAGCGTATTTCTGAGCGCCGTACACGAGTTTATCGGCGCTCGGGCTAAACGCTGCGCCTTCGGACAAATAGCCGGCGCCGGCGTCGAGCGTCCCGTAGAGCGTGATGCCCGCATAGGCGAGCGGGCAGTCGTTGGCCGACGCGTTCAACCAATCCCAGAGGCTCGCCCAGCAGTTCGACGGCGCAGACGGCGGCTCGACGACCTTGGCGGTCGGAACGTCCGCCGCGTGAGCGAGGCTCGCGAGGCCGACTGCCGCCAGGAGAACGACGCCAAATTTCATCAGAGCCTCATATTCTACTTAATCTATATACTTACTAGATAAAGCTGTCAACTCAGTCGTCGGGATTGCGGGACGACCATCTATCCGCCGGCGGTGGCGTGCCGCCGCGCATTGAGACGCTTCACCCGAGCGCTTGATGTCGGGCTGCGGGCTGCGTCCGCCCTTATCCGTCGGAACAGGTCGGGAGATTCAGTTCGGATGCGCCTGAGGCACGAAAACGATGCGGCGGACGCCTTGCGCTTTTAAAGCTGCAATTCAGGACTTCGTTGATGACAGCGATCTCGCCTTTCCCCGCGCCGTGCGTTCGCGCGCATCGCGACGGTCGCAGTGTCGCGCAATGTCGACCGCGAGCCGCTAGAACCGGATGCGCAGCCCGACCGTCGGATCGACGTTCTGCGTGTAGTTATGGCCGTTCGCAAAGCCGCCCCACACATTCGAGATCATTGCGCCGGCGTAAACGTCGATGCGCTTGACCGGCTCGTAGTCGATCAGGAACGAAACGGCCCCTTGGCTGCCGGCGCACTTGCTGCTGCTGATATTGATGCCCGTGCCGGTGCAGACGTCCGGCGCGGGGAGATAGTCGTTTTGCGTGCGATAGTAGGCGCCGGCGGCGAGGTCGAGGTTGCTCCACACGGAATAGCGCACTCCCGTCCACACCGCGTTGAGGATCCTGTTGACATTATAGGCGTCGGCCGTCGCGGCGCCGGGCGGAACGAAGATGCCTTCGGCGATGGTCGGGAAGCCGTTGGCGTAATCGTCGCTCGGGTTCATCAGCCGCGCGTAGATGTACCCCCCATAGAACCTGAACTGGCCCCACGTGTAACGGCCCATCAGCGCGACGCCGAAGGCGTTCGACAGCGTCGCCTTGAGGACATCGTTGACGTCGTATCCGCTTGGCGGACTTCCGCTGTAGCTCGACAGAGAAACGCCGTTCTTCGTCCAGTTGACGACGCTGTCGAGCGATAGACCGCCAAAGTCCGCGCCGATCTGGCCCTGATATTGGCCGGCGGAAGCGTTGCCGATATCGTAACAGCCGACCTGCGCCTGGGCCGCGAATCGGAAATTCCGGTAGGTCAACCGATAGGTGAATGCGGTGTTCGGCGTGGTTGTCGGGCTGTTGCCGAACCCGGCGAACGAACCGGAAAAGCCGAGCGGCGAGAAGGCGATTGACGCGACCGGATCATAGGAAGATAGCACATTTTGATTGAGGGAGTTCGTGCGCCCGAAAGTGAGCACGCCGTAATCCGGGTTACTTAGGCCGATAAAGCCTTGCGAGTTGTCCCACTGTCCGGCGCGGCTCGAGTTGAAGTTGGCGGTCTGCGCTCCGACCGCGTTGACGTTATTGTCGGCGCGCGAGCGCGGGCCATTGATCAGCATGCCCGAATAGGGGTCGAAGCCGGCTTCAACGACGCCGATCAATGCCCAGCCGGCGCCCATCTTCTCCTCCATCTTGAGGCCGACCACCGAAGTGCTGAGAGCATTGGGCGACCACAGCCAATGCCTATTGTCGCCGTTCTTCTGAATCGCGTAGTTAACCTTGCCGGCGCTCGGGCTCCCCGGGACGCCATGCGTCTCGTAGCCGTAGCCGCCGTCCAGCGTTCCATAGAGCGTGATGCCGGCATAGGTGAGCGGACATTCGTCGGCCGACAAGTTGAGATAGGACCACAGGCTGCTGAAGCAGTCGCGCGATGACGGCGCCAGATCAGCTTTTTTTGTCGGACTATCCGCTGCATCGGTCAGACCGCTGACGCCGACCGCCACCAGAACAACGCCGAGCCGCTTCAAGCTCGCCACGACCTCACGAGCGGCCGGCTGCCGGGACGAGATCGAAACTCGCTTCCGGCCGATGACGAACCTTGCGCGCCTGCCGTCCACCCCTCACCCGCAAGACCGCGTTGGACTGATTTCCATCTACCGCAGTCGCGAGGCTCCGTGCAGAAAATCCAGGCTGGACGCAGGCGCTTCACTGGGCGGACCGCCGAGACGAGGTCCATTTTTCGGGATGCGAAGCCTTTTAGGGCGTTGACCCCTCGCTGGTCGGTCATCGCACTCGCGACCGTCGCAGCAGCGGCGAAGGCGGCTTCCTCCATTCGCATGGCCGAGAACTCGCTGGTCGCCGCGACCTTGGCGTCGCCCTTAGCCGCGAGTTCCTCGCGCGCCTCGATCTTGCTTTTCGAGACAGCCAAACGACACGGACCGGGCCGACAAGTTGAGCCCGCCTCGATTGCCTCAGCCGTCGACGGAACTCACCGTTTGCGAACCAGAGAAAGCGAGCTTGTCGACACCTGAAGCCCGGACTTGGCCGCCATCGACAATCTGAATAGTGTCGCTCCGTGCTGTTGCAGGGGAAGCTTATGCCGACGACGGATTCTTGATGCTCGGCGTTTGCTATTACCCCGAACACTGGCCGGAAGAATGGTGGGCCAAGGACGCGCAGCGCATGCGCGAACTCGGCATCGCCTATGTCCGCATCGGCGAATTCGCCTGGTCTCGCTTCGAGCCCAGGCGCGAGGCGTTCGCCTGGATGTGGCTCGATCGGGCGATCGATACGCTCGCTGCCGCCGGGCTGAAAATCGTGCTCGGCACGCCCACGGCGACGCCGCCAAAATGGCTGATGGACGAATTTCCCGAGATCGCGCCGACCGATGAAGAGGGGCGGCCGCGGGGTTTCGGCTCGCGCCGTCACTACACCTTCTCGTCTCAAGCCTATCGGCGCGAGAGCGCCCGCATCGTCGAAGCGCTCGCTGGGCGCTACGGCCGGCACCCGGCGCTGGTCGGTTGGCAGACCGACAACGAGTACGGTTGCCACGGCACGGTGCTGTCGTGGGGCGGCGAGGATCTGAAGGCGTTCCGCGCCTGGCTGCGGCAGAACTATCAGTCCGCCGAACAGCTCAACCAGGCCTGGGGTTCGGCGTTCTGGTCCATGGAGGTGCAGAGCTTCGACGAAGTCGCGTTGCCAAATTTGACCGTGACGGAGCCCAATCCGGCGGCCCGGCTCGACTATTGGCGCTTCAAGTCGCAGGAGGCGGCTGCCTTTGATCATATGCAGTGCGAGATCATCCGCCGGCATTCGCCCGGACGGTGGATCACCCACAACTTCATGGGCTTCTTCAACGACTTCGATCATTGGCGGCTCGCCGACCACCTCGATTTCGCCGCCTGGGATTCCTACCCGATCGGCCTCGTCGAGCGATTCCCGTTCAGCGAGTCGGAGCGCGAACGCTGGCAGGACACCTCGCACCCGGACGTGGCGGCATTCCACCACGATCTCTATCGTGGAGTCGGGCGGGGGCGCTTCTGGGTGATGGAGCAGCAGCCGGGGCCGGTCAACTGGGCGCCGTGGAATCCGGTGCCCGCCCCCGGCATGGTCCGCCTTTGGACGCTCGAAGCGCACGCCCACGGCGCAGAGGTGGTCAGCTATTTTCGCTGGCGGCAGGCGTCGTCCGCGCAGGAGCAGATGCATGCCGGGCTCAATCTGCCGGCTTCGCACGAACTCTCTCGCGGCGGCCTTGAGGCTGCGGCGGCGGCCGCCGACCTTGCGCGGCTCGGCGATTTGCCCGAGGTCGCGCCTGCCGACGTGGCGATCGTTTACGACTACGAGGCGCACTGGGTCACGAAGATCCAGCCGCAGGGTGCGGACTTTCGCTATTTCGAGCTGGTCTTCCGCTGGTACGAGGCGATCCGGCGCCTCGGTCTCGACGTTGATTTCGTGGCGCCGGGCGGGAGCCTCGATAACTACCGTCTCGTCCTGGCGCCCTCCCTGCCGATCGTCTCAGACGCCGCCGAGCGGGCTTTCGCCGCGGCGAGCGGAATCGTCGCCTTCGGCCCGCGCTCCGGGTCGAAAACGCGGCGCTTTTCAATTCCCGCGGAATTGCCGCCCGGCCCGCTGCAGCGCCTTCTGGACACACGCGTCACCGAAGTCTCTTCGTTGCGGCCCGGAATCCGCGTCGGCGTTTCCGGCGCGATCGGCGGCCATGCCGAGCGCTGGCGCGAAGCGGTGGAGACGCGCGCCGAATCGCTCGCGGCCTTCGCCGACGGCGCGCCCGCCCTCATCGCCAGGGACAACTGCTTCTATCTGACCTTCTGGCCCGACGCCGAAGCGCTTGGCATGCTGATGGCGCTCCTCTGCCGAAAGGCCGGGCTCCCGACCCTCGAGCTGCCGGCGGAGGCGCGCCTGCGTCGCCGTGGCGATCTCGCCTTCGCCTTCAACTACGGGACACGACCTTGGCGCGCCCCCTTCGCCGATACGCCGCTCATCGGCGCGCCGGACGTGGCGCCGCGCAGCTTCGCCGTCTGGCGAAGACCGCGGTCTTAAGGAAAGCCGATGATTGTGCATCGCGCGGGGCAGTTCAGTGTCCTTCGCTGAGATTGAAGCGCAAGTTCGGGGCGGGCGCGGCCGACGCGCAAGGGGAAAACGATGGCCTCTTCGTCAGCGACGCCGGTCATCGCTTTGCGAGCCCCGAGCGCGCTTCCGGCGCATGCAACTTGACACGGCACGACCGCCCTTTTCGTCTGCAACCTCGCCCCCAAATGTGCGTCGTCGTCGGCGCGCGCAAGTCGGCGCTCGGCCCGGAGCGCACTGTCCGGAGCAGGAGATTGCGGATCGAACGCGCCGCGCTCGGATTTCCCTGACCGGTCCATCCGCTGCAATCGCCTGGCTGTCAGAGAAGCGTGGCGTCTCGTTCCGGTCTGGACAATGCGCAAACGCCTTTCTCCGAGCGTCTTTCTCAATGCAGCGAAGCCGCCTCCTCGATGCGCGCCGGCGCGATCTCCTCCGGACTCACCGATCGCCACGGCGCGCCAAAAGACTCGACCCGGAAGCGCCGGGCCTCGAGGCCTTCCGGCCAGCTTTCCCGGTCGATGCCGGCCTTCGCCAGGAGATGGCGGACGAACTCGCCGCCGTCGGCGACCTGGCGCCATACGCCCGGCAAAAAGAGCGCCCGCCGCCGGCCGACGGCGAGCATTAGGCCGTCGTGGTCCGGCTCGAGCGCACAGACCAGTTGGGCCTCGTTCGCCGCTGGTAGTTCGCGCGGATGCGACAGGATCGATACTTCGAGTCGCAGGCCTTCGAGTTCGGTTTCGGTCAGCGGGGCGAAGCGCGGGTCTGAAAAGCCGGCATTTACGGCGTTGGCCACGACGTCCTCGATCAGCGGCCGGCGCGGCGTCGCCGAGCCGATGCAGCCGCGCAGCCGACCGCCCTCGGCGAGCGTGACAAAGCTTGCGCGGGTTGCCATGAGCGGCGCGGGCAACCGGGCGTCGAATCGAAGCGCGGGCGTCCGGCCGCCGCGCCTCGCCGCAGCGGCGAGTCCGGCCATCGCGGTCGCGAGCAACCGCGCGCGATCGGCCTCGGCGATCCGGGCGGAGGCCGCGTATTCGAGGGCGAAGGCGCCGTAGCCGACGACGCGCGCAGCGTCCGCCCCGACGTCGGCGGACGTCGCAAGATGGAGGCCGCTCGCTCGCATGTCGCGTTCGGCGGCAATCTCGAGGGCGCCCATGATCGGCAGGAAGCCGCAGGCGCGGCGTCCCTCGAGCGAGGCCCCGTCGAGAAGCTCGATCCGTCGCGCGGTGTCGGCATCGATCGCCTCGGCGCTTGAGCGGTCGAGGAAGTGCGACAGGTCGGAGGAGACGGCGATCACGGTTTCCGGTCCGCCCCAGACGAGCCGCAGCGCCTCGGCGATCCGGCGCGGCTCGGCTTCGCCGACGAGAATGGGCAGGATTTCGAACGGCGCCGGAAGCATCGCCTGCAGCATCACCAGATGCATTTCGAGCGAATGTTCGCCGGCGAAGGGGCGTGGGTCGATGGCGACGGCTTTCGCTTCGGCGAGGCGCGCGTGCAGATCCGAGGCGATTTTCGCTTCGCCGAGCGGGGTGCTCCAGGACTTGGCCGGATGTGACGCCATGCCGCGGAAGGCGACCCGATGCGCTGGGCCGACGATGACGATGCGCCGCGGCGGATCAGCGCGCTTCGTCCAGGGACCGAAAGCGGTCGCCGCGACCGCGCCCGAGTAGACGATGCCGGCGTGCGGGGCGACGACGAGCTTGGGCGCGACGCCCCCGTCCGCCCGCGCGCGCTTGCCGGCATCGCCAATCATCGCGCGCAATCGAGACGAGTCGCCGGGATAGAAGAGGTCCGCGACTTGCGCGGGATGGATGTGATCAACCGGCCCTTGGCTCATCATACTTCGACACGTCGCCCGGGGGTCGTTTTCGTCATCAGCGGCACGGAGGCTGAAGCCCCGCGCTCGCCAGCCGCCCATTCAGCTCCTCGCGGCGACAACGTTCCCAAGCCAAAATATACGCTTGCAGGCACCCCTGCGCCAGTGCGCCGCATTGCATTTGCGGGTCGCGCTCACGAAATATCGTTCATGAGCGTCGAGGAGCAGGCACGCGAAGGCGAGGCGCGGGTTATCGGCGCCGACGATAGCGTCGCTGTCGATTTCTGGACGAAGCTCGAGGACGGGCGGGTCGAGTGCCAGCTTTGCCCGCGCTTCTGTCGCATGCGACCCGGCCAGCGCGGCCTTTGCTTCGTTCGTCGTTCGCGCGCGGACGGCGAAGGCATGGAGCTGACCGGTTATGGGCGCTCGACCGGCTTTTGCGTCGATCCGATCGAGAAGAAGCCGCTCAATCATTTCCTTCCTGGTTCCTCTGTGCTGTCGTTTGGCACGGCGGGCTGCAATCTCGCCTGCGCTTTTTGCCAGAACCATGACATCTCCAAGAGCAGAGAGGTTGCTCGCCTGAGTTCGGCGGCGATGCCGGAGACGGTCGCCCGCGCGGCACAGAGCCTCGGCTGCGCCAGCGTCGCCTACACCTACAACGATCCAGTTATCTTCATGGAATACGCGCTCGACACGGCGGCTGCCTGTCGGGCGTATGGCGTCAAGAACGTCGCTGTTACCGCAGGCTTCATCTGCGACGAGCCGCGCAAGCGATTGTTCACCGGCATGGATGCGGCCAACGTCGATCTCAAGGCCTTTACAGAGCGCTTCTACGAGAAGCGCTGCGTCGGGTCGCTGAAGCCGGTGCAGGAGACGCTCAAATACCTTGTTCACGAAACGAAGGTGTGGACAGAGATCACGACGCTTCTCATCCCCGGCGAAAACGACAGCGAGGAGGAGATCGAGGCGCTGACCTCTTGGATCGCGGATGAACTGAGAGCTGACGTGCCCCTGCATTTCACCGCGTTCCACCCCGACTATCGCATGCTCGACACGGCGGCGACCCCAGCGGCGACGCTGCAGAGGGCGCGCAGCATCGGGCTTCGCAACGGCCTTCATCACGTTTATATTGGCAACGTCATTGACCCGGCGCGTCAGGCGACCCTCTGTCCGACCTGCGGCCTGCGCGCCATCGGTCGCGACGGCTACAAGATCACGACTTACGAACTCGACGCCGAAGGCGCCTGCAAAGGCTGCGGGACCAAGATGGCCGGCGTCTTCGCCGACAAGCCCGGCCATTGGGGGCCGCGCCGGTTACCGATCGAGATCGAGCGCTTTGCAGCGTGAGGCTCGCGCGGGCGCAGTGGGCGGCCGCGACGAGGGAGGAAACGGGATGAAGGACGTCGAGCGCGCGATCCGTAGGCGAGCCTACGAGCTTTGGGAGGAGGCCGGTCGGCCGCACGGCCGCAGCGACGAGTTCTGGCACGCCGCGCGAGTGGAAATCCAGGGCGCAAACGCCGAGGACCCGCCCGAGGATCCCTACACGCCTCCGGTCGATGAGCCGCCCGAAGTCGCCTTCCAGCACGGCGTTCCGGTCGGCATGCCGGGCGAGCGCATCGCCGAGCAGGGGGTGATCGACGACCGGCTGCAAGACCTGATCCCCGTCGCGCGCACGAGGCCGGACGACTGAGTCCAGCCGCCGTCCCGGGGCCGCCTTGGCGGGGTCCAGGGAAAAGATCACGGCTTCTTATGCGGCACGCCTTGCGCGGCTTGCCTTTCCCGCAATCCCTGTAAAGTCGTCGGCCGGAGGCGTTTGTCCCAGGGCGGGCAAAAAACTTGTTGACGTACGGGCAATAACGTTACGTCCGGATCGAGCGCCCTGGCGAGTTCCAGCGGCGCAAGTTAGGATTCGCGAGTCGCGACAGAAGAACGTCGCAATCGCGCAGGGCCCCCATGCCGCTCCATCCTGCAAGGACGCTCTTCGACGACCTCGATCCGCCGGACGATACCACCGCGTGGGCCGAGACGCTCGCCCAGGCCTTTGCGAATCCGCGGCGGACGGAGGGCTTTCTTGCCGAGGCCGAAAAGGCGGAGAGAGCCTGCCCGGGCGATCCGATCATTCTTTGTCAGGCGGCGACAGCCGCGTTGCTCGACGGCCAGCCCGACAAGGCGCAGCTTTACCTCAAACGCTACGCCAAGCGTTATCCGGCCAGAAAACCCTACTACCTCTTGTCGGCGCTCGCTCTCGCGGCCCAGAAGAAGCTGATCGCTGCGCGTGCAATGCTCGAGCGCCATGATCTGACGAACTGGCGCATGGCGTTGGTTTCGTTTCCCGGCGGCTGGGAACGGCGACGCTGGCTCGCCGAAAGCCTCGACGCCGGCATGGGTCGCGAGCCTCCGCTCCGGGCGCGGCGGCCGGCGGCCAAGCCCGCTCGCCCCCAGGCGCGCGCGAAAACTCCGTTGTCGACCAAATTACCCGCGCCGCCGCCAGCGCAAGCGCGGCCGGCGAGTCAGCAGGCGATGCCGATCCTGGAGCGGCTGCACGTCGACATCCCGCTGGTCGTCAAATCTGACCTGAGGCCGCTCCTCGCAACCGCGACCGGCCAAGCCGAGAGCGAGGGCGGTTGGTTCGTTTTGCGGGAGCGGCTCGCCCATCTCGGCCTGGCCGAGGGCTTCGACGAGCTCCTTTGTGTTCCTCACCTCAAGGGCGTCGAGGCCCTTTGGCATCAGACCGAGACCGTACGCAAGGTATTGAAGCAGTTCCGCGGCCGCGTGTTGCTCGCCGACGAGGTAGGCCTCGGGAAGACCGTCGAGGCGGGCATGGCGCTCAAAGAGTATCTGCTGCGCGGCATGGTCGAGCGGGTCCTGGTGCTGGTCCCCGCCTCGCTGGTCGGACAATGGCGGGAGGAATTGGAGACGAAATTCGATATTGCATGCGTGACCACCTCCGACCCGCTGCTCCGCGGGGATCCCGCGCGCTTCTGGGCGGCGCCGCGGATCATCGCTTCGCTTGCGCTCTCCCGACGGCGCGAGCACGTCGAATGGATACTGGCGCAGTCGTTCGATCTCGTGATCGTCGATGAAGCCCACCATCTGCGCGACCGCGCCAGCCAGAGTTACAAGCTGGTCGACAGCCTGACCAAGCGCTTCCTGCTGTTGCTGTCCGCTACGCCCGTGCAGAACAACCTCATTGAACTCTACAATCTGTTGACCCTGCTCAAGCCCGGCATCTTCAAGACGCAGAAGGAATTTCGCGCCGCCTACATGACCGCGGGCAAGCCCCTTCAGCCCGCAAACCCGGAGCGCCTGCGCGACCTCATGCGCGACGCGATGATCCGAAATACCCGGGCGGTGGCGGCGCTGAAACTGCCGCGTCGCCATGCGTCCACGCGCTATGTCGATCCTAGGCCTGAGGAGCAGGCGGCCTATCTCGAGTTGGCGGCGGGGATCCGGGCTTTGGTCGCTGACGATCGGGAGAGCCGCAAACGCCTCGTGGCGCATCATTTGCTCAGCGCAGCCGGGTCCTCTCCGGCGGCGGCTTCCTCAGCCATTGCGCGTTTCGCCGCCCGACACGACAGCGATCCGGCCTGGCGGGCATTGGCGGAGCGCTGGGCGGCCTTCGGCCCCGGCGGCAAAGAAGTGGCGCTGCTCGAATTGCTCACGCGCAATCCCGACGAGAAGAAGCTCGTCTTCCTCCAACACCGAGAGACAATGTCCAGCCTGGCCGACTTGCTCGCCCGGAAAGGCATCGAATTCGCCCGTTTCGAGGGCGGCCTCAGCGGTCCGGACAAGGACGCGGCGATCGCCGATTTTCGCGAGCGGGTTCCGGTGCTCTTGTGCACCGAATCCGGCGGCGAGGGCCGCAACATCCAATTCTGCAACACGCTGATCAACTTTGATATCCCTTGGAATCCTATGGCTATCGAACAGCGTATCGGACGCATCGACCGCATCGGTCAAAGCCGAGAGGTGTTTGTGTTCAACTTGGTCGCTCGCGGAACCATCGAGGAACAGGTCGTGCGGCTGCTCGACGATAAGATTAACATGTTTGAACTGGTGGTCGGCGAGGCGGGAGCAATTCTTGGCGAATTGGATGACGAGCGAAACTTCGCCGATTTGGTGCTGGACGCGTGGCTGGAGACGACCACCGCCGGGCGGGCCGGGGCATTCGACGCGCTTGGCCGTCGGCTCGGTGAGGCGCGCGGGCAATACAGCGACGCCAAGGCGCTCGACGAAAGCCTGTTTGGCGAAGAATTCGAGACCGCGTAGCGCCATGAGGCTCGGACGATGAGCGCCTTACGCGACTTCGTCGCTGACCTGATGGAGCGCGAAGGCGCCGCAGTCGAGGCCCTGGAACCCGACGGCTTGGCAGTGATCGCGCCGCCCGACGTTCGCGCAGCGCTCGGCTGGCCGGAACTGGCTCGGCTCGGCTTCGGCGCAGATCAACCGGCGGGCGCCCAGCGCATCGGCATTGAAGGCGAATGGCTGGAGCGCTTCGGAGAATTGCTCGCCGGCCATGGGCGCCATGCGGAGCGACAAATCCATTGTGACCCGGCGCCGATGTTGGCCGATCCCGAGCGCCTGCTCGGTCACGCCCTCGATTTGCCCAACGCAGTCTGGCGTTTTCAAAAGCAGCGGTCGACGTGGAGCCGCTGCCTTTTGCTCGCCTTTCGGACGACGGCCGTGTCCGACGAGAAGCGCGAAAACATTCTATGGATAGGGTTCAATACGAGCACTGGCGCCGCCCTCGGGGATGTGCTCCGGCGGCTTCGCGCGTCCTTGGGCGACCAGGCTTGGCGGGCCCCCGATCCGGCGATTAGAGAGGCGGCGGGACCAGGCTCGGACGCTGGCGCGTTGGAGGCCCGGGTTCGACCGCAGCTCGATGCGAGCGTGCGCGCCGAACTAGCCCCATTTCTTCGCTCGATGCAGCGGCGTCTGGCGCGGGACCACGCGCGACTCCATGGCTATCACGACGATTTGCGACGCGAATCCCTGAGGCGTCTGGCAACGCTCGAAAGGGTCGAGGGGCCTAAGGCCGACGCCGACCGCCAGCGCGAAAACCAGCAAATCCTGGCGATCGAGCGCGAGTACCGGAGCAAACTCGGCGACCTTCGACACAACTACGCCCTGCGCGTCACCGTCGACTGGATCCAATCGCTCGAGCTTTACGTCCCGGTTCAGCGCCTGGAGGTGCTGATCCGCCGCCGCAAAGGCGAGCGCGTGATCCAGCTTGACTGGCATCCGCTCGTTCGCCTGGCCGAGCCGCCGCTCTGCGACTGGGGACCCGGCTTCAACTCCACACGCTTGGTTTGCGACGAACGCCTGCACCTCACAGAACCCGCCGGCCAGGATCCGTGTCCTGGCTGCGCCAAGCCCTTCTGCCGCGCCTGCCACCCAGCCGCCTGTCCGCGATGCGACATGGCGGTAAGCGATGAGCACATGAATATGCCTGACCCGGAGCGTCCGGCCTGACGCAAAGAGCCAAGCCTCGGTCCGATCGCGGTCGCTCGCTCCGACTGCGTATTCCAACGGCGTCGATGCCGTCGGCCATGCTGTCCGAGACGTCCATTACCGCCGAAATCCGCCTTTGAGATTTAGGCGCTTAGCGGGTTTGATTTTACCGAAAAATAGCCCGCCCCATTGACCCTATTCGAGTCCGTGTCCGCGCATTTCAGCCTTTTCTTCCGCCAGGACGCGATTAAATTGCTCGCGAAGCAAAGCCGCGAGCGGTTTCGCGTCCGTAGCCGCGTCCAAGAAGCTCTGCGCTAGTTCCGGATCGACCTTGTCTACGATGTCGCGGTACGTGAAGGCGACAAACGCTGCAAACCAGAACCAGAGGTTCAGTGTCTTGAGGGCGTAGTCTGCCAACAAGACTAAGCTCGGCCTGCCGATCGCACCGAGGACGAACTCGTTGCCCGCTCCTAGGAACCGGGATGCCATGTGGCTGCGGTTGGGATGAGTGGTCTTGCAAAAGAAGTCGTAGAGTTCGCGGGTTTCGGTTCTTCCTCGCCCGTTGGATGGGCGGCGAGAACGCGCCTGACTTCCGCATGACCGACGTGCTTACCGGCGATCCACCTGTCTGCCACCTTCGGTTCGAGCACGCATGCAACAAGCAGTGACAGGGACTCATAAGCCCTTCGCGTGAGAGGGTATGCGACTTCCAGCTTGCCCTCAATGATTAAGGGACGCGCTTCGTAGAGAAAATCAAAGACGTCGGCGATCAGGTCGCGCACCGCGGCGTCGCGCGGAGACGCCGGCGGTGTCTTACCAAGGGCGGTAACCATCCCGCAGAGGACTTCGCCGTAACGGTCTGTTAACTCAATGTAAGGCGCAAGCATCGGAGCGAGCTCGTTCGACCGGCTCTCTGCGTATCGCGGAAGGTCCGCATAAGCGGTCTTACCGTTCATTGTCACGGGGAACTCCTTGGCAGACTGTCCACCGCCGCGCAACGGCGCCATCTCACTCGGAAAGGTGCCGGTAAAAACGGCAGATTGCCCGTGCGATCGTGCTGCCTGCGGAACCAATCCTGGCCTTTGGTCCAGGCGTAGAGATTGCAAATCTGCACGAGATAACGGGCATTAGTCTGAGTTGGCCCTTCAGCCCCCGTACCTTCTGAAATCGGTCGGACTGGCACTCAAACGCTCGATTCCCGATGAGCTTTTGTTGCTCTGCATAGGTTGCCTTGGGTTCCTTTCGCTCCAAATGCGGACGACTCGACGAGACCCTGGTTCACGGCAACATCGCCTTCGCGAACTCAAAGAAATTGCGTTCCAGCGTTGCGAAATCGCGGCCGCCGATCACTGCAACCAGATCGGCGCAGGCGTTTCGCCTGGCTTCGTAACTCGAAATCGAGCGCATTTGGGGGCCTCCTAGCGCGGCAGGCTGCGCCTCTCGCTGCCCAACCAAGTCCAAGGAAATCCGGACACGGTTACCGCCTAAGATTGTCCCTAGCGAAACAGTCTGACTTAATTCGATCAATAAAGCAGCCGCTTGTATGATAATTTGGCGGAGGGGGCGGGATTCGAACCCGCGATACGGTTTCCCGTATACACACTTTCCAGGCGTGCGCCTTCGACCGCTCGGCCACCCCTCCGTTGGTCGCGCCAATGTCGGAGCGCGAGGCAGGCGGAATATCACCGGGGACGGCAGGGGCGCAAGGCAGGTACGGGCCTTGTGCGTCCATGGACATCGGCTCGGTCGTTACGCTAGAACGCCGCGCCGGGGCGAGGATGAACGGCGGCGATGCGGTTTCTGGCGCGCTTCTTAGGTCTCATCGCCCTCGCCGGCGCCTTCGCCGGCGCCGTCGTCGACGGCGCGCGCTGGGTCGCCGCCGGAACATGGGACCCGACGTCCGCCGGCGCGGCGCTCTACTGGCTGTCGCCGAAAGCGGTCGTGAATGCGCAAAGTTTCGTCGAGACGAGGCTCGGCGCCTGGGCCTGGGATAATCTGCTGGTGCGCGCGCTGCTGGCGCCCGCCTTCGTCGATCTCACCATATTGAGCGCGCTGCTCTTTCTCGTCTCGCGCAAGCGGTCCGGCGACAGCGTGGGCTCGCGCCGGGACTGGTGACGAACCGTGGCCCCTCTGCGCGCCCCGCGGCAGAGATAATCCTCCGGAAAACCCGTCGGTCGCCCGTCGTTTCCCGAGACCCCGGCTCAGCCGTCTGGCACGGTGAAGACGGCGCATGGCTGCGCGATGCCACGCAGCGCGTGCGCGCCGAGCGGGATCAGCGCCGCCGAGGTTTCGGCGGCGGCCGCGCCCGACACGAGGACCGCCCGGTCGAGCGGCCGGCACAGGCCCTCGAGCCGGCTGACGAGGTTGACAGCCGGGCCGATGGCGGTGAAGTCGAGCCGGTCGGCGGCGCCAATATTGCCCCATAGGATCTCGCCGAGATGCACCGCCGCGCCGAAGGGGAGCGGCGGCTGGCCTTCGAGCGTCCGCGCCGCGTCGAGATGCGCCATTCCGGCGCGGGCGGCGGAGACGGCGCGGAGCGCCGCGTCGCAGGCGGCGCCCGGCGAGCCGCCGGCGACCGGGAAGATCGCCAGCATGCCGTCGCCGATGAATTTCAGCACCTCGCCGCCGAAGGCGTGCACCGCGCCGGCGATGCGATCGAACCAGGCGTCGAGGGCGGCGATCACCTCCGCCGGCGGCGCCGCCTCGGAGAGGGCGGTGAAACCGCGCAGATCGGCGCAGACGAGGGCGGCGCGAATGGTCTCGTGCACGCCCCGGCGCAGCGGGCCGGCCTGGACCCGCTCGGCGGTGCGCCGGCCGAGATAAGCCTCGAGCGTGGCGGTCAGCGTCGCCCGGGCCGACATCGCGGCGAGCGGCGCCGCGGCGAAACGGGCCGCCTCGCGGAGCCGGCCGGTCTCCCCGGCCGTAAACCGCCGCGGCCCGATCCAGGACAAAGCCGGCGCATCAGGCCCGGGCCCGACGACGTCCTCATGCGCCGCGCCGCCGCCGAGGCGCACGAGCCAGGCCCGGCCGTTGTCGCCCGGCGGACCCGCGAGCTCAGCGCCGGCGAGCCCTCCTGCGAAGCCCAACGCCTCGATCACCGCGCCGGTCTCCGACCGCCACAGCCAGGTCCGGCGAGCGATGATCGGGTGCGGCGAAGAGAGCGTCAGCGCGCCGGCCATGAGCGGCACGCCGTCGTCGATCAGCCGCGCGCCGAGCTCCGCCAGGAACCGGTCGGCGTCAGTCGATGCGCCGGCCTCGTCGACCAGCCAGGCAAGCGCCGGGGATAGCTTCATCGAGCCGATCATGCGGGCGGCGCCAACCCTTGTCACTCCGCCTTGATCGTCTTCCGGACTGTCCTCGGCCGCGCTCGCTTCAGACCTTTAAGCGACGATTTCGTCATCCTCCCGTGATTCAGCATGCGCGTCCAGAAACCCGCCGGACTGGCGGCGCCAAAGCGCGGCATATATCCCGCCGTGGGCGAGCAGCTCCCGATGCGTGCCGGTCTCGACGATTGCCCCGTCCTCGAGCACGATCAGCCGGTCCATCGCTGCGATCGTGGACAGGCGGTGAGCGATCGCGATCACGGTCTTGCCCGCCATGAGCGTCTGGAAATTTTCCTGGATCGCCGCCTCGACCTCGGAATCCAGCGCGGACGTCGCCTCATC
This sequence comes from uncultured Alphaproteobacteria bacterium, assembly GCA_963772555.1. Taxonomy (GTDB): domain Bacteria; phylum Pseudomonadota; class Alphaproteobacteria; order Rhizobiales; family Beijerinckiaceae; genus Roseiarcus. The sequence goes on from CAVYXQ010000007.1 coordinate 394,921, forward strand.
CAGGACGAGAATCGGCGCATCTTTCAGGAGGACTCGCGCGATGGCGATGCGTTGGCGCTGGCCTCCCGACAGTTTGACGCCCCGCTCGCCCACGAGCGTGTCGTATCCCTTTCGGCCGTCGGGATCGATCAGGTCCATGATGAAGTCGTGCGCATGCGCCTGCCGCGCGGCGGCGATGATCGCCTCGTCGCTCGCATCAGGCCGGCCATAGCGGATGTTGTCGCCGATTGAGCGGTGCAGCAGGGACGTATCCTGTGTGACCATCCCGATCTGCTGACGCAGGCTGTCCTGCGTCGCCAAGGCGATGTCTTGCCCATCGATCAGGATCCGCCCGCCCTCGACGTCGTAGAAGCGCAAGAGCAGATTGACCAGCGTCGATTTGCCTGCGCCCGAGCGCCCGACCAGCCCGACCTTCTCGCCCGGCGCGATGGTGAAGGAGAGGTCGTCGATCACGCCGCCGGCCTTGCCGTAGTGGAATCGCACATTCTCGAACCGGATGGCGCCCTTCGAAGCCGCAATCGGACGCGCGTCAGCGCGATCCGCCAAGTCGCGCGGCCGCGCGATCGTTCGCATCCCCTCCTGGACCTGTCCGACATTGTCGAAGATGCCGATCGCGGTCCACATCACCGCGCCCGACATGGTGACGACGCGCAGCGCGAGGCCCATCGCGATCGCGATGTCGCCAAGGGTTACGGCGCCGCGCATCCATAGCCATATCGCCAGGGCGCCGACGCTGACCAAGAGCACGTTGTTGCTCGCCGAAACGGTCACGTTCAGGAGCGTGATCAGCCGTGTTTGACGACGAAACGCCGCGGTGTGATCGGCGAGCGCCTCCCTGGCATGCTCGTCCTCGCGCGCGTGGTGAGCGAAGAGCTTGACCGTTTGGATGTTGGTGTAGCTGTCGACGATGCGGCCCGTAACGGTCGCGCGCATATGGGCAAGCGTTTCCGATCGACGCCGGATCCTGGGAACGAAATACGCCAGCGCCGCGACATAACCCCCGATCCAGAGCGCCAGGGGACAAGCGAGGCGCCAATCGGTCCCGGCGAGGACAATTAGCGCGCTTACCGCGAAGACGGTCACGAACCAGAGCGCGTCGATGACCTGCACCACCGACTCCCGCAGCGAAGCAGCGGCCTGAACAATGTTGGAGGCGATGCGGCCGGCAAAGTCGTTGGCGAAATAGGTGACTGTCTGGCGAAGGACATAGCGGTGCGTTTGCCAGCGGATGAGATTGGTCAGGCCCGGCGCGATCGCCTGCTGGACCACCAGATCGTGGGCGAAGCTCGCCAGCGGACGGCCGATGAGGATCAGGAGCGCGATGGCCAGAAACTGGCGGCCGTGAGCCTGGAGCAGCTGGTTCGGGCTCGTCTCGCGCAGGATGTCGACCAGGGCGCCGACGGATCGCAGGATTGTGACTTCGATCAGCGCGATGATGAGGCTGATCGCCATCATGGCGGCGAGGAAGGGCCAGACCTGACGGCAGAACCGCCCATAATAGCCGACGAGGCTTGTGGGCGGCATGCTCGGATCGTGTTCGCGAAACGGATCAATCGCGGTTTCAAAGAAGCGTAACATGGAGTCCATAATCCACTGGGAATCGCGGCCAAGGCCGGATCCGGAAGCTATGTCAGGCGCGCGGATGGCCTAGCCGAATACCCTGCAGCGAGGATGGACTGCGAACGGCGAATATTCGCCGAAGCAGGGAATTTTCCGCAGCTGGGCGCGACCGGCGGCTCCGCTTTCTTTTTCCATCGAAGCGCAGACCCTACCCAGTGGTCCAGCCCGCGTCCTCAGCCGCCGCCTCCGCGGCTGCGCTCGCCGGCAGGTCGGGCCGCCAGCGCGCGGCGATGAAGCGCCGTCCGGTCACGCCGTCCGAGCGCTCGGAAGCGAGCCAGACGAGCGGCGGCGCCATGACCGCCGGATCGAGGAATTTCGCCTTGAGCTCCGGCGAGACGCTGTCCGGAATCATCCCGGTCAGCGTCGCGCCGCCGGGCAGGAGGGCGTTGACCGTCACGCCGGTCCCCGCCAGATCCTGCGCCCAGATGATCGTCTCGGATTCGAGCGCGGCCTTCGACGGCCCGTAAGGCGAGAAGCCGCGGCGGCGCATCGTCTCGCGGTTCATCGAAATATTGACGATGCGCCCCCAGCCCGCAGCCAGCAGGTGCGGCGTGGCGGCGCGCGCCATGAGAAAAGGCCCGATGACGTTGGTGTCGATCACCATGCGCCAGGTCGCAGGCGCGACGTCCCAGAAGCGGGTCGGCTCGGTGATAAACGTCTCGCTGACATATTTCATGCCCCGGCCAGCATTGTTGACGAGAATGTCGAGCCGGCCGAACTTTTCCAGCGCGACCGCGACGAGACGCGCGCAATCGTCGTTGCGTGTGACGTCGGAGAGCTCGGCGACGATCCGCGGTTCGCCGAAGCGCCGCTCGGCCTCAGCGGCCACAGCGTCGATCTCGTCACGTTCGCGCGCCGCGGAGACGACGACGCGCGCGCCGGCCTCGGCGAGCCCGAGCGCCATTGCCCGGCCGATGCCGCGTCCGCCGCCGGTGACAATCGCGACACGGGGATGGAGAGACACGCTGGACATCAGACCCTCGAGACGGGCGAGAACAGGTACTCGACCTTGTCCAGCGAGTCGACCGGGAACCCGTAGAAGAAGCGCAGGAGTTCCGCCCCGGTCTGGCGGACGCCATGCTCCGCCATGCCGGGAATAAAAACCGCGCTGCCCGGTTTGACCGCGACCTCGGCGCCGTTCAGCGTCACGACGCCAGCGCCGGCCAACACGTAATAGATTTCCAGCGGCGCGTGCCGATGCAGCCCGAGCCAGTCGCCCGGCCCGAGCTCGGCGACGCCGCAGGTGACGCCGTCGGTCGGCGTGCCGCCCTTCGAGAACAAGGTCCGCCAGCGCATGCGTCCCCTGACCGGATCGTCCCAGCCGTCGAGAGGGGCATCCAACTCGTCAATAAACACCGGCTGAGGGCTTCTTGGTCGATCGTCCATCGGCGGTCCCTCCGGGCTCGCGCGGCTTCGCCTGGGGTCGCATGACGCGAGCTTTGCGCAACGCACCGATGCGTCATTCATGATAAGCTTATCAAAAGCCGAGGCGCCGTCATGCCCGAAACCCGCAAGCTTGCCGCGATCCTCGCCGCGGACGTGGTCGGCTACAGCCGGCTCGCGGGCATCGATGAGGATCGCACGCTTGCCCGCCTAAGGGCGTTGCGCAGCGACCTGATCGACCCGACCATCGCCGTGCATCACGGGCGCGTGGTCAAGCGTACCGGCGACGGCGCGCTCGTCGAGTTCCGCAGCGTCGTCGACGCGGTGCGCTGCGCCATCGAATTGCAGAACGGCCTCATCGAGCGCAACGCGGGCCTGCCGCCCGAGCGCCGCATCGAGTTCCGGGTCGGCATTCACCTCGGCGACGTGGTCGAGGAGGCCGACGGCGACCTGATGGGCGACGGCGTCAATATCGCCGCGCGGCTCGAAGGCATTTGCGCACCTGGAGCGATCTGTCTCTCCGAGGACGCCTATCGGCAGGTCAAGGGGCGGCTCGATCTCGCGGTCCTCGATCTCGGAGAGAAAGAGCTCAAGAACATCGCCGAGCCGATCCGCATCTATTCGCTCGAAGTCGGCAAGCCCGCCCGGGCGAAGCCCGCGCCGGCCACCGCGCCCGAAAAGTCATCCCCGCCGCGCCTCTCGATCGTCGTGCTCCCCTTCGCCAACCTCGGCGGCGATCCGGAGCAGGAGCATTTCGTCGATGGAATTACGGAGACCCTGACGACCGATCTTTCGCGAATTCGCGGCGCCGTCGTGATCGCGCGCAACACGGCCTTCACCTACAAGGGCAAGCCGCTCGACGTGAAGACAATCGGCCGCGAACTGAGCGTCCGCTATGTCCTCGAAGGCAGCGTCCAGCGCGGCGGAAACCGCATGCGCGTCAACGTGCAACTCATCGACGCCGAGACGGGCAGCCATCTCTGGGCCGAGCGGTTCGACAAGCCGCTCGCCGATCTCTTCGACATGCAGGACCAAATCGTCGCGCGGCTCACCAACGCGCTTGACGCGCAGCTCATCAGCGCCGAGGCGCGACGTGCGGAGCAGGCGCCGAACCCAGAACTCGATGGACCTCTATTTTCAAGGTTTGGCGTGGCTCAATAAGGGTCGGACGGCCCCTGAAAGTCTCGCGGAAGCGCGCGGCTTCTTCGATCGCGCGCTCGCCGCCGACCCCGACAATGTCGAAGCACTCGTCAGGTCGGCGTACACGGACATACTCGCGGGCGCATATGGCTTTGTCGCGGATCCCAAAACGGCTTTCGCGGCGGCCGAGGCGAAGCTGACCAAGGCCTTGACGTCTGTTCCGGACCATGCGGTTGGCCACATGTGGTTAGGATTTCTCCAAATAAACACCAAGCGGGCCGCAGAGGGCATAGCCGAATGTGAATATGCGTTGGCGCTCGATCGAAATCTCGCACTCGCGCATGCCTACATTGGCCTTGGAAAGACTTATATCGGTCGCCCCGAAGAAACAGAGGCTCACGTCGGCGAGGCCCTGCGCCTCAGTCCGCGAGATACGACGGCTTATATCTGGATGCTTGTCGTGGCGTCGGCGAAGTACGTCCTCGGCAGTTATGACCAGGCGGTCGTCTGGTGTCGACGAGCGCTTGAGGTCAACCGAAACTATACGATAACCTACTTTACTTTGGCCGCCGCCCTTGCGCAGCTTGGTCGACTCGACGAGGCGAGTTCCGCGGTCAAGGCTGGCCTCGCGCTCAACCCTGCATTTTCGCTCTACCGCGCCCGTGCCCTTTGGACGGCATGGAACAATCATCCGACATTTCAGGCCCAGCTTGAGCCATACCTCGAAAGCCTGCGCAAGGCAGGACTGCCCGAACAATGACCGCGACCCGCCGCCTCGCCGCGATCATGGCTGTCGACGTAGTCGGCTATTCGCGGCTCATGGGCGAGGACGAGGCGGGGACGGCGCGGGCTGTGCGCGAGCATCGCGAGGCGGCGCGTCCGATTGTGGCGAGCCACGGCGGGCGCATCGTTCAGATCGTCGGCGACGGCCTGCTGCTGGAGTTTCCGTCCGTCGTCGGCGCCGTCGAATGCGCGATTGCGATCCAGAAACTGATGCTCGAGCGCAATGCCGAGACGCCGGAGCACAGGCGCATCGTCTACCGCATCGGCGTCAATCTCGGCGACGTCCTGATCGAGGGCGATGCCATTTTGGGCGACGGCGTTAACATCGCGGCGCGGCTGGAGGGGATTTGCGAGCCGGGCGGCGTTTTGATCTCGGGCGCGGCGCATGAACAGGTGCGCGGTAAAATCGATGAGGTTTTCGTCGATCTCGGCGACAGGGACCTCAAGAACATCGCGCGGCCGGTGAGGGTCTATGCCGTCACGACGGAAGGCGCCGCTCCCGCACCCTCGTTCTACGAGTCGAACAGGCAACGGCCGCCGCGCCTTTCGATGGTCGTCTTGCCCTTCGCCAATCTCGGCGGCGACCCAGAGCAAGAGCATTTCGTCGACGGGGTCACAGAGAACTTGACGACCGATCTTTCGCGAATTCGAGGCGCCGTCGTGATCGCCCGCAACACGGCGTTCACATACAAGGGCAAGCCGCTCGACGTGAAGACGATTGGGCGTGACTTGAACGTCCGCTATGTCCTCGAGGGCAGCGTGCAGCGCGGCGCAAACCGCATGCGCGTCAATGTGCAACTCATTGACGCCGAGAGCGCCAATCACCTCTGGGCCGAGCGGTTCAATAAGCCCCTGGCCGATCTCTTCGACATGCAGGACGAAATCGTTGCGCGCCTCGCGAACGAGCTCAACGCCCAACTCGCGGCGGCCGAGGCCCGACGCGCGCAACAGGCCCCGCATCCCAACTCGATGGACATCTACTTTCAGGGTTTGGCTTGGCACAATAAGGGGGCGAGTCGTGACAATGTGGCGCAATCGCGCAGCTTTTTCGATCGCGCGCTCGCTGTCGATCCCGATAATGTCGACGCGCTCATTGGATCGGCGCGCGCGGACGTGCGCGAGGGCGCCAATTTTTTCGTGAGCGAACCCATGGCGGCCTTCGCGGCGGCCGAGGCGAAATTGACCAAGGCGTTGTCGTCAGTCCCGGACCATGCGCGCGGCCACGGGTTGTTGGGGTATGTCGACATATTGACCAGGCGCGCGGCAGAGGGCATCGCCGAATGTGAGCGCGCGTTGGAGCTGGATCGAAATCTTGCCAGCGCCCATGCGTTTATTGGACTTGGCAAGATTTTCATCGGTCGCGCCGAGGAAACAGAGGCTCACGTCCACGAGGCCCTGCGCCTCAGTCCGTGCGATACCAATGCGCATACCTGGAAGACATTCGGTGGCATCGCGGCGCACTTTCTCGGCAGTTATGAGCAGGCGGCTGCGTGGTTTCGACGGGCGATCGAGGCCAACCGAAATTACGCGACATCGTATTTCATGCTGGCCGCCGCCCTCGCGCAGCTCGGTCGCCTTGACGAAGCGCATTCCGCGGTCAAGGCCGGCCTCGCGCTCAATCCGACCCTCTCCATCTCCCGCCTCCGCGTCGCCTGGACGGCGCAAAGCGACGACCCGAGGTATCTCGCCCAGCTCGAGCCTGCTTTCGAAGACCTGCGTAAGGCCGGAGTGCCTGAGCAATGACCGGCGCCCGCCGCCTCGCCGCGATCCTCGCCGCCGACGTCGTCGGCTATTCGCGGCTGATGGGCGAGGACGAGGCGGACGCGCCGGATTTCGTGCTAGGGTGCGCGCGCAAGGTGCAGAATGCCCCAGACACGCAAACTCGCCGCGATCCTCGCCGCCGACGTCGCCGGCTACTCGCGGCTCATGGGCGAGGACGAGGCGGGGACGGCGCTTGGCGTTCGGGAGCATCGCGAGGCGGCGCGGCCGATCGTGGCGGGCTTGGGCGGGCGCATCGTCAAGACGACCGGCGATGGGCTGCTGCTCGAATTCCCCTCCGTCGTCGCCGCCGTCGAATGCGCGATCGCGGTCCAGAAGCTGATGGCGGAGCGCAACGCCGGGACGCCGGACCATAAGCGCATCGTCTATCGCATCGGCGTCAACCTCGGCGATGTCCTGATCGAGGGCGACGACATCCTCGGCGACGGCGTCAATATCGCGGCGCGGCTGGAGGGCATTTGCGAGCCGGGCGGCGTGCTGGTCTCGGGCGCAGCCTACGACCATGTGCGCGGCAGGGTCGATGCGGATTTCGTCGATCTCGGCGACAAGGACCTCAAAAACATCGCGCGACCGGTGCGGGCCTATGCGGTCAAGACCGGCTCGCAAAGTGCGGCGCCCGCGCCGACTGCCTTGGAGCCGAGCAGGCAAGGGCCGCCGCGCCTCTCGATGGTCGTCTTGCCGTTCGCCAATATCGGCGGCGATCCGGAGCAGGACCATTTTGTCGACGGGGTCACGGAGAGCCTGACGACGGACCTCTCACGCATTCGAGGCTCGTTCGTGATCGGGCGCAATACCGCATTCACCTACAAGGGCAAGGCCGTCGATCTGAAGCAGATCGGACGCGAGCTGAACGTCCGCTATGTGCTCGAGGGCAGCGTCCAGCGCGGCGGAAACCGCATGCGCGTGAACGTGCAGCTCATCGACGCCGAAACGGGCAATCATCTCTGGGCCGAGCGGTTCGAAAAGCCGCTCGCCGATCTCTTCGACATGCAGGATGAAGTCGTCGCCCGCCTGGCGAACGCCCTGAACACCGAACTGGTCGCCGCCGAGGCGCGACGCGCGGAGCAGGCCCCGACCCCCAACTCGATGGACCTCTACTTTCAGGGTATGGCTTGGTTCAACAAGGGTCTTAGCCCTGACAATGTTACGCAAGCGCGCAGCTTTTTCGATCGCGCGCTTGCCGCCGATCCCGACAATTTCGACGCGCTCGTTGGATCGGCGCGTGCGGACGTGGTTGAGGGCGCAGTTTTGTTCTCGGCCGATCCCATCGCGGCTTTCGCGGTAGCCGAAGCGAAGCTGACCAAAGCCTTGTCGTCAGTCCCCGATCACGCGCGGGCGCACATGATTTTGGGATTTGTCGAGATGATGACCAAGCGCGCGGCTGAGGGCATCGCCGAATGTGAGCACGCCTTGGCGGTGGATCGAAATCTCGCCAGCGCCCATTCCTTTATTGGAAGAGGTAAGATCTTTGTTGGCCGCGCCGAAGAAACGGAGGCTCACGTTGCCCAGGCCTTGCGCCTCAGTCCGCGCGATACGATGGCCAACACTTGGATGATGCATGCGGGCTTTGCGAAAAACCAGCTCGGCGCCTGGGACCAAGCGGCGGCGTGGTGCCGGCGGGCGATCGAGGCCAATCGAAATCATCCGACAGTATGGTTTCACCTGTCGGCCGCGCTCGCGCGGCTTGGTCGGCTGGACGAGGCGCGTCCGGCAGTCAAGGCCGGCCTCGCGCTCGCGCCGTCGTTCACAGTGTCCCGCGCCCGCGTCAATTGGACAGCGCCGAGCGACGACCCGACCTATTTGGCCCGGCTCGAGCCCATATTCGACGGCTTGCGCAAGGCGGGAGTCCCCGAAAAATGACCGCCGTCCGTCGGCTCGCCGCGATCCTCGCCGCCGACGTGGTCGGCTACTCGCCTCATGGGCGAGGACGAAGCGCGTAGCGGGTCGCTCACTCAACGAGGGCGCAGCGCGTGCCGGCGACCTTTAAGACCATTCCCGCCGCCTCTTCGCGCAGCCGGTTCGTTGAGGCTCCGTTCCAGTGGGCGGCGAAGGCCGCGTCGTCTGTGTAGACTTCGTACAGCAGCACTCTCGTATCGTCGTCGCGAGGCAGCAACACCTCGAATTGCAGGGTCCCGGGCTCTTCGGCAAGACACCTGACCCTGTGCGCCATCAGCAAGGGCAACAGCCTGCCCAAATGCCCGGGCGCGATTTCCAGCTCTCCGAGAATGGCTAACTTTGGCATGTCCTCGTCATCCGGACTCAGCCCTACTCCGCCCCGCGCGCCAGCCGCAACACCTCTGCGGGCGGCGCCGGGGCCTCGCCGTCGTCCGAAAAATCGAGGGCCTCGATCCGGTCGCTGCGCTTGGCGATCCGGGCGCTCGCCACGCCGATGCCGGTCAGATCATCCTGAGCCTGGCGGAAATGCGTCTCGAGCTTGCCGGTCCGCTCGACCAAAAGGCGCACGTCCGAAAGCAGCTTGCCGACCTCGGCCTGGATGTGCCGCGCCGCATCGCGCATCTGCGCGTCGCGCAGGATCGCCTGGGCGACGCTGATCGCCATCAGCATGAGGGTCGGCGAGACGATGAGGACGCGGGCGCGATGCGCCTTCTGCACCACGTCGTCGAAGAGCTCGACGAGTTCGGAGTAGATCGCCTCGGACGGCACGAACATCAGCGCCACGTCCTGCGTCTCGCCGGGCAATAGATAGCGCTCGGCGATGTCCTTGACGTGCTTCATCACATCGGCGCGCACCCGCGTCTGCGCGGCTTTTCGCGCCTCGTCGTCGAGTGCGGCGCGGAGCCCCGTGAAGCCCTCGAGCGGGAATTTGGCGTCGACCGCGAGCAGGCGCGGATCGCCCGGCAGGCGGATGACGCAGTCGGGACGCGCTCGGTTGGTCAGCGTCGCCTGGAACTCGTAGGCGCCCGCCGGCAGGCCGTCGCGCACGATCGCCTCGAGCCGCCCCTGGCCGAAGGCGCCGCGCGCCTGCTTGTTGGAAAGAACGTCCTTCAGCGACACGACCTCGCGCGTCATTTCGGTGAGCTTCGCCTGCGCCGAGTCGATCACCGCCAGGCGCTCGTTGAGCTGCCGAGGCTCTCGTTGAGCTTGCCGAGGCTCTCGCCGGTCGTCTGCGCCTGGGCTTCGAGCCCGGCGCCGAGCCGCGTCCCGACCGAATCGAGCCGGTCGGCGACGAGGCGGGCAAGATCGGTCTGGCGGGAGCCGAGCTGCTCGGCCATGCCGGCGACGCGGCCTTGCAGCTGGGCGCTCGCCTGCGCCAGTCCGGCGAAGCGCGCCTCGATCGCCTCCTGCCGCTCGAGCGCCGCCTCCGCCTCGCGCCGTCGCGACGCGCCGACGCGCATCAGCGCGATCAGCGTCAGGAGCAGCAGGCAAGCGAGCGCGGCCAGCGCTGCGGCGAGCGCCTGGTCGAGAAAGATCGGCACACCGTCGATGACGGCGATGGGCGGGGCCGGGTTCATCGTCATCGGGTCGGCGCCCTCGGCGAAGGTCGAATCGAACAAAAGTAGAACACGTTTGACCGCGTCCGTCCAGACGATTAACTGGACCGATCCCGCTCCCCGGATCCGCCGATGGCCCTCCGCCACATCATCGTTCTGCCCGACCCCAAGCTGCGCCTCGTCAGCCGGAAGATCGAGCGCGTCGACGCGCCCTTGAAGAGGCTGATGGACGACATGATCGAGACGATGCACGAGGCGCCCGGGGTGGGTCTGGCGGCGATCCAGATCGCCGAGCCGATCCGCGTCCTGGTGGTCGACGTCGCCCGCAAGGAGGAGCCGCCGAACCCGCAGGCGTTCGTTAACCCGGAGATCGTCTGGTCGTCCGAGGAGCGCTCGACCTACGAAGAGGGCTGTCTGTCGATCCCCGAATATTACGCCGAGGTCGAGCGCCCCGCCTCGGTCCGCGCCCGCTATCTCGACCGCGACGGCGTAGCGCGCGAGATTCTTGCCGAAGGTCTGCTGGCGACCGTGCTGCAGCACGAGATCGACCATCTCGACGGGATCCTCTTCATCGACCACATCTCGAAGCTCAAGCGCGACCGGGTGATCAAGAAGTTCCAGAAGGCGGCGAAGCGCTCGGGCGACGGGGCGCACGTGCTGTGATGCGGCCTCGCCAAGCAGAGAAACTTAGCCGAGCCAACGGATCAGGCCGGGACCGATTCACCACAGAGACGCGAACCGCACGAAAGACCCACGGAAAGCTGTGCGAGGCGCTCTGCCGCCAACCGTAGTTACTTTCGTAGAATCAAGTGGATATGGCGTTGTCCTCGCGCGACCACGCAGCAGAGCCGGCTCCCGGCGGCTTGGTTTGGAAGGGAGTTTTCCGCTTCGCGCTCAATTCCCTGTTCATTGGCTGATCAGGGAAAATCATTTCCCTGTTCCGTCTTTACATTCCGCACGAGCACATCCGCTGAACGATATGAAAACACATTGATTTGTGCATCGCTCGACGGGCGGCCGGAGCGCTTTTTTCGGTTAGCAGGGATTATCAGCGATTATTAGGGAATGATGCCGGTTCGCGATGCAAAGCGAGCCGGGTAACGCCCATCGGCGATGTCCAGGGCTGCCCTCACGCCGCCGGCCCCGAGTAGGACCATGGATCGTTCCCCGGATCGCCGCCGGCGGCGGCGACGGCCAGCCTGCCCAGATAATGGGTCCAGCCCTTTTCGTGGCCCGTACACTGCGCTGCATCGGGCAGGCCGGTTTGCGTCAGGCGCAGGAGGGTGCCGCCATTCCGGGGGATCAGGTCGATCTCCACCAGGCTCGATCCGGGCGGAACCGCCTCGTCGCCCTCCCAACCGAAGCTATAGGCGAGGCGGTGGACCGGCACGACCTCGCGGAATTGGCCGCGCGCGTTACGGCGGCGGTCGCCGACGCCGTTGAGAAGGTAGAGCCCGCCCGGATGCATCTCAGTGGCCGATTCTGTTCCCATCCAGCGCACGATCTTCTCCGGATCGGTCAGGAACGCAAACACAGCGGCGGGCGGAGCCGCAATGTGGCTCTCCCGCCGGACAACGAGCGCTTCGTTCATCATCGCAAGCCTCCTGCACTGTTGGCTATGACGCTGCGACGTGCGAGGCCGCCGACGTCGGACATCTTCCTGCGTCTCATTGCGGGGCTGCAAAGCGCCGCAAGTCGGGCGCGCCGCGCCCGCGAAAGCATAGCGCGATTTGCCGTTTGGCGTACCCGCTCCCTGATCGTCCGGCTCGCGGCGCCAGCGCGGCCTCGAAGGATGCTTCGCTGTGGGGCGCCCCGGTTTGCCAAGAACGACGGCGCAGGGGAAGCCGCCTTGCCAGGGCCGGCGCACCGCGATAGCGGTCGGCGATGTCTTCGCCTTCCTTGAGCTTCATGCCGTATGCGGCCGCGTCGGGCCGCGCCTGCGGGACCTGCACCCTCTGCTGCAAGGTCTATGCGTTGCCGGAGCTGGGAAAGGCGCCGGGCGCCTGGTGCAAGCATTGCGCGCCCGGCAAGGGCTGCGGGATCCACGACGCCGCGCCGGAACAATGTCGGCTCTTCTTCTGCCTGTGGATGACGGACGGCAAGATGCCTGACGAATGGCGGCCGGACCGGGCCCGGTTCGTTCTGTCGATCTTCCCGCAAAACGGATTCGTCTACGGCCAGGTCGACCCGGGTTCGCCCGGGGCCTGGCGGAAGCCGCCCTATTACGACGGGCTCAGGGCGATGGCGAGGACGTTGCTCGGCGAGCGGCGTCATGTTGTCATGTTCGTCGGGGACGAGGCGATGCTGATCATGCCGGACGAAGCGCTGCCGCTCGGCAAGATGAGCGCGCGGGACAGTTTCCGCATCGAGCAGGTCTTCGGCCCCAAAGGGCCGACCTGGCTCGCAACCAGGACGTGACGACGCCGGGCCGGTCGCCCGGCATCCTGCCGACCGCGGTTCGATTTTGACCTCGCGCCGCGATTGTTTGGAACAGGGGAAGCGGCTGGACGGACAATCGCCGCAACGGTAGTTCTGCCGGTCGCGCCGGTCCCCGGCGCAGGAACGATCAGACAGGAGGACAGCATCTTGCGACCTTTCCTTCTTGCCGCCGGCCTTGTCCTGGGCTCGGCCGCCCCGGGCTTCGCCGAGCCTGCGGTCACAATCGCGCCCTCGACCATGCATCGGGCCCCGAATCCCAACTCGCGCATTGTTCAGGAATTACCGGCCAACGCCCAGATCGATCTGTCGAACTGCGCCGGCGACTGGTGCCGCGCCTCGTGGCGCCATCTCTTCGGCTACATTCCGGCATTCGCGGTGGCCTCGGCCGGTCCGCCAGGCGATGTCGAACCTCCTCCGTCCCCGTTCGTCGTCGCCGCGCCGCCAGTCGTCGTCGCCCCGGCGTTTGGCTGGGACGGCCCCTATGTCGGCTTCGGCTGGGGTTGGCGGCGCTGGTGACCCCGGGCCCCTACCATTCCCGCCGCCCTGGCCTTATATCCCGGCCCACCCCCCGAACGAGGAGACGCTGCGCGTGACCGAAAGTCGCGAGGCCGAGAAAATTCCCGTCACTGTCCTCACCGGCTACCTCGGCGCCGGCAAGACGACCCTGCTCAACCGGATCCTCAGTGAGCCGCACGGCAAGCGCTACGCGGTCGTCGTCAACGAATTCGGCGAGATCGGCATCGACAACGAGCTCGTCATCGGGGCGGACGAGGAAGTCTTCGAGATGAACAACGGCTGCATCTGCTGCACCGTGCGCGGCGACCTCATCCGCATCATCGAGGGCTTGATGAAGCGCAAGGGCAGGTTCGACGCGATCATCGTCGAGACGACCGGCCTCGCCGATCCCGCGCCGGTCGCGCAGACCTTCTTCGTCGACGAGGACGTGCAGAAGTCGGCTCGCCTCGACGCGGTGGTGACGGTCGCCGACGCCAAATGGCTCGCGGCGCGTCTGCGCGACGCGCCGGAGGCCAAGAACCAGATCGCCTTCGCCGACGTGATCATCATCAACAAGACGGACCTCGTGACGCCGGCTGAATTGCGCGAGGTCGAGGCGCGCATCCGCGCCATCAACCCCTACGCAGCTTTGCATCGGGCGCAAAAGTGCGATGTCGCGCTGGCCGAGGTGCTCGAGCGGCGCGCTTTCGATCTCGACCGCATTCTCGACATCGAACCGGAGTTCCTCGTCGCCGAGGATCACGATCATGACCACGGCCATGACCACGGCCACGACCATCATGGCCTGAAGCACTATCACGATGAGGACATGCAGTCGGTCTCGGTAAGGCTCGACGGCGACGTCGATCCGGCGAAGTTCATGCCCTGGATCAACCGCCTCACCCAGGAGCAGGGGCCGAACATCCTCCGCTGCAAGGGCATCGTGGCAATGAAGGACGACCCCAAGCGCTTCGTCTTCCAGGGCGTGCACATGATGCTCGACGGCGATTCGCAGCGCGAATGGAAGCCGGACGAGAGGCGGGAGTCCAAGGTCGTGTTCATTGGCCGAAACCTGGAGGAGGAGCAGATCCGCATGGGTTTCCTCGGCTGCGCCGCGTGATGGCGCAGTCGCGCGCATGACCTCTGCAGAAGCCCCGAGCTCTCTCGCGCAACACGCCCGCTCCTTCGAGACGGGCGCGCATGTGGTCGCTGCAGCCTTCCTTGGCGAAGCGCCCGCCTTGGCGCTGGCCGACGGCGTCATTCTCATCGGCGAGCCGGAGGAGCAGAAGCGGCTCATTGCTCATCCCGGCGCCGCGATCCTGACCGCGATCGGAGACGGCCGGACACTGGTTTCCGGCGGCGACGATGGGCGGGTGACGGCGGTCGGGGCCGACGCCGTCGTGCACGAAATCGCCGACGAGAAGGGCCGCTGGATCGACGGTCTGGCGCTTCGCGGCGAAGCCTTCGCCTGGAGCGCCGGCAAGCAGGTCAGCGCGCGCGACGAGGCGGGCGCCGTCAGGTCCCTCAGCGCGCCCTCGACGGTCCGCGGTCTCGCCTTCCAGCCAAAGGGCTATCGCGTCGCGCTGACACACTATAACGGCGTGTCGCTCTGGTTTCCCATGGTCGAGGGGCCGCCGCAGACACTCGAGTGGAAAGGCGCGCATCTCGAGACGACGTTTTCGCCCGACGGGAGGTTTCTCGTCAGCTCGATGCAGGAGAACGCGCTGCACGGCTGGCGGCTCGCGGATTCGCGCAACATGCGAATGACCGGTTATCCGGGCAAGACGCGGTCGCTCAGCTGGTCGCACGACGGCGCCTGGCTCGCAACCTCGGGCGCGGACGCGGCGATCGTCTGGCCGTTCAAGGACAAGGACGGCCCCATGGGCAAGGCGCCGCGCGAATGCGGAGTGCGCGACGCACGTGTAACGAAGGTCGCGTTCCATCCGCGGGCGCTCGTCGTCGCCATCGGGTACGCCGACGGCCTCGTGCTCCTTTGCCGGCTCATGGACGCCGCGGAAATCCTCGTGCGCCCTCCAGGAGACGGACCGGTCAGCGCGCTCGCCTGGAACGCCAGCGGCGCGCGCCTTCTCTTCGGCCTGGAGACGGGCGAGGCCGGATTTTTGAACCTGCCGGGCTAAACCGGAAGAAGGCAATACGGCTTTGCGGCGATGCGGCTTCTGTCGGGACGCTTGCCAGCGCCGACGGAAAGACCCACTTTCCCCGCCATGAGTGAGGCCTATATCGGTGTGGACGTCGGCACCGGCAGCGCCCGCGCTGGCGTTTTTGACGAAACAGGCGGCCTGATCGCGAGCGCCAGGCGGGACCTTGCAATCTGGCGCGGACCGGGCGCTGTCGTCGAACAGTCTTCGGCCGACATCTGGCGCTCGGTGGCGGAGGCGACGCGCGAGGCGATCGAGGCCTCTGCCTTGCCGGGCGCGGCCTTTGCCGGCATCGGCTTTGCCGCGACCTGCTCGCTCGTCGCCCTGGACGCCGATCTGCAGCCGCTGTCCGTCAGCCCGACGAGGGCCCCCGAACGCGACGTCATCGTCTGGATGGACCATCGTGCGGTCGAGGAGGCAGACCGGATGACTGCCGGACGCCATGAGGTCCTGCGCTATTTCGGCGGCGCGATGTCGCCCGAGATGCAGGCGCCGAAGCTCGCCTGGCTCAAGCGCAACAAGCCCAACGCCTATGACAGGGCAGCGCACTTTCTCGGGCTGACCGACTATTTGTCGTTCCGGGCCACGGGCTCCTTGCAACGTTCGCTCTGCACGGTCTCGTGTAAATTCGGCTATCTCGCCCACGAAAAGCGTTGGCCGAAGGAATTTTTCGACAGCGTTGGACTTCGGACGCTCGCCGCCGACGGCTTCGCCCGGCTGGGCGCCGATATCGTCCAGCCCGGAACGCCGGTCGGGCGCGGTCTGACGAGCGAGGCCGCCGCGGCGTTTTGGCTCGAGCCGGGGACGCCGGTCGGGGCCGGACTGATCGACGCGCACGCCGGCGCCTTGGCGACTTTGGGCGCAAGCGACTTTGGACAGCCGGTCGATCCGCGCCGGCGCCTGGCGTTGATTCTCGGCACCTCATCGAGCTGCATGGCGATTTCCGGTGAGCCTCGCTTTATCGAAGGCGTATGGGGACCGCATTTCTCGGCCCTGACGCCGGGTCAATGGCTGATCGACGGCGGACAGTCGGCCTTCGGCGCCGCCATCGATCATCTGCTGCGTCTGCATCCGGCCTGCGCCGGCGTCTCGCTGCCGGGGCTCGAGGCGCTCGAGACCGGGATCGTCTCGCGGGCGGGCGGCCTGTCGCAGGCCGCCTCGATCGCCGAGCGGTTGCATGTGCTGCCTTCGTTCCTCGGCAATCGCGGACCGGTCGCCGATGCCGCGGCGCGCGGCGCCATCGTCGGTCTCGATCTGCGCGAGGACCCCGCCAGTCTGCAGGAGCTCCATGTCGCCGCCCTCTGCGGTCTCGCCTATGGCATCGCCGGCATCGTCGAGGCGCTCACCGGGGCGGGCTACGGGTTCGACGCCATTGTCGTCAGTGGCGGCGCGTCGCGAAGCGCGCTTGTCCGCCAGATCATCGCCGACGCCTGCGCGATCCCGGTCGCCGCGCCGAGGACGCCGGAGCCGGTGCTGCTCGGCTCGGCGATGATCGGCGCCGTGGCGGCCGGCCGCCAGACGATCCTGTCGGCGATGTCGACCATGTCGTCGCTCGCGGAACGCTCGCAGCCGGCAGGCGGCGGTGTCGCCGTCTTTCACGCGCGCAAGCGACGGGCGTTCGAGATCCTCGGGCGGGCCGAGCGCGATGTCCGCGAGGCGACGCGCCAATCGCGCTGGCCGGAAGTCGTCATTTTCGACTGCGACGGCGTGCTGGTCGACAGCGAACTCATCGCGCTAGCGGCGACCCGGCGGATGCTGGGCGAGGCCGGCCTCAACTTCAGCGACGACGAGACGCGCGAGCGCTTCCTCGGCATGCGGCAGGATTCCGTCCTGCAGCGAGTCGAGGTTGAGCTGGGCGCGACGTTGCCCAAGGATTTTCCCGACAGACTGTCGCGCGAGATCCTCTCCACCTTCGGGCGCGAACTGAAGGGCGTCGAAGGCGTGCGCCAAGCCATCCAGGGGCTCGAGGCCCGGGTTTGCGTGGCTTCGTCCAGCGAACCGGACCGTCTCCGCTTCGCGCTTCGGGTGACGGATTATGAGACGCTGTTTTCGCCGAACATCTTCTCCGCCGCTCAGGTCGAGCGCGGCAAGCCCGATCCCGATCTCTTCCTGTTCGCGGCGCGATCGATGGGCGTCGCTCCACGCGACTGTCTCGTCATCGAGGACAGCGTCGCGGGCGTCAAAGCCGCGCGCGGCGCGGGAATGACGGTGTTCGGTTTTGCCGGCGCCAGCCACTTCTCCGGGCCGACCCAGGCGGCGGAATTGACGGCGGCGGGCGCCGACCTCATTTTCGACGACATGGCTCGTCTGCCGGAGATCCTCGCGCGGCGGTCCGGGGAAGCGGATGCGAGACGCGAGTGATGGCGCGCAAAGGCGATCAGGACGATCTGAGACTGGACGAGGCGGCGCGCGCGGGCTGGCTTTACTACGTCGCCGGCAACACCCAGGACCAGATCGCCCGCAAGCTCGGCATTTCGCGCCAGGCGGCCCAACGCCTCGTCTCGCTCGCCATCAGCGAGCGCCTCATCAAGGTCCGTCTCGACCATCCGATCGCGCGCTGCATGGAGCTCGCCGCCGCTCTCAAGCTGCGCTTCGATCTGCGGTTTTGCGACATTGCGCCGACCGACCCGGACGCGACGTCTTCGACGCTCGGCATCGCCCAGACGGCCGCGGCCGAATTCGAACGCTGGCTGCGCAGGCCCGAGCCGGCGATCATCGGCATCGGCACCGGACGCACAATGCGGGCCGTGGCCGATCAGCTGCCGGCGATGGAATGCCCTCAGCACAAGCTCGTCGCCCTGGTCGGAACCACCAAGACCGACGGCTCGGCCTCGTTCTACGACGTCATCATTCGCGTCTCCGACACGGTGCGCGCGCCGCATTACCCGATGCCGCTGCCCGTCATCGCCCGCTCGGTCGAGGAGCGGGAACTGCTGACGAGCCTGGCGTCGGTCAAGAGCCTCTTCGACCTCGTCGAACGCACCGATGTGAGCTTTGTCGGCGTCGGTCCGGTCGGCGATTCCGCGCCGCTGGTGCAGGACGGCATCATCAGCCGACAGGAGGCGGAGGCGTTGCGCCATCTCGGCGCGGTCGGCGAGATCACCGGCTGGGCTTTCGACGCTTCCGGCCGGGTGCTGACCGAGGGGACGAACAAGCGGGTCGCCGGGTCGCCGTTGCGCAAGGCGGGAAACCGGCTGGTGATCGGGGTGGCGATGGGCCCCTCGCGGCGGGCGCCCCTGCGCGCGGCGCTGCTCGGTGGACTGATTTCCGGTCTGGTGACGGACGAAGCGACGGCGGAGCATCTGCTGCAGAGGTGAGCGACCAACACGAAATTCGAGAGCGCGATGAGGCGAGCCGGCGGGCGGCGGCGCCGTGCCTTCCATTTCTGTCTGAAGGCTGCTGAAAGCTTCCATTTAACGCCCACGGGCTTGCAATCGCCTGCAAAATCCTTCCAATTATTGCAATTTCTTACCCGGAATCCGGACTTATCAAAGCCTTACGGGGAGAAGGGAGCGAAAAAGCGAAAAAGGGAAAAGGTAACTCCCGAGCCGCTCCGCTCCCCAAATTGGACTGTAGGGTTGCTCAATCCACCGCTTCGTCCTGAGGAGGCCGCAGGCATCTCGAGCGAGCGGTCAAGGCCAAGCTAGACTAGTGTCCGTCCATAAACGCTAAGTTTTTGAAATTATTTGTTGAATCGCTGTCCTTACGAATGCAAGGCCCGGCGGTTTCGGCTAAGCTTTCGGATCAAGCCACTGATTCGGAAGGCGAAACCGCCACCGCCGGAGCCCGACAATGCGTCAGGAACGCACCGTCCAGGCCAGCATATTCGATCTCTTCGCCGACCACGAGATCGGCCAGGAACTGAAGGCGATGTCGCAGTGGCTGGACGAGCATCGCGAGCTCATCGGGCTGGCGGCGGAGGATCTGCGCCGACACGGCGTTAAGGAGACCGGGCGAGAAGGCCTTCCGGCCGAGTCGGTCTTGCGCTGCGCGCTTCTCAAGCAGCATCGCCAGCTGAGCTATGAGGAGCTGGCGTTTCATCTTGAAGACTCGGCCTCATTTCGCGCCTTCGCGCGGCTGCCGCTGTCGTGGACGCCGAAGAAGTCGGTGCTGCACAGGACCATCAGCGCCATCCGGGCCCAGACATGGGAGGCGATCAATCGCGTCCTGCTGGCCAGCGCGCGTCAGGAGAAAGTCGAGACCGGCAAGGTCGTGCGGCTGGACAGCACGGTCGCCGCCGCGCTCATGCATGAGCCGAGCGACAGCAGTCTTCTCTGGGATGCGGCCCGCGTGATGGTGCGGCTGTTGAAGGCGGCCGAGGCCTTGGTCGGCGGTCTCGAGTGGCGCAATCATCGGCGCGCGGCGAAGAAGCGAGCGCGCGCGATCGAATATGGCCGCGACCGACTGAAACGGGTCCAGCATTATCGTGAGCTGATCAAGCTGACCCGGGCGACCCTGGCCTATGTTGATCAGGCCGCAACGCAGGTATGGCAGGCGCCGGACCCGATCGCCGTCACGCTGTGGCAGGCCGAGCTCCGTCACTATCGTCTGCTGATCGAGCGGATCATCGCCCAGGCCGAGCGTCGCGTTCTTAATGGCGAGGCGGTTCCCGCCAACGAGAAGATCGTCAGCCTGTTCGAGCCGCACGCCGACATCATCGTCAAAGGCGGCCGCAAGGTTCAGTACGGCCACAAGCTCAACCTGACCACCGGCCGGAGCGGCTTGATCCTCGACCTGGTGATCGAGACCGGCAATCCGGCGGACAGCGAACGGTTGTTGCCCATGCTGAAGCGCCATATCGCCTTCTACGGCAAGTCGCCCCGACAGGCCGCCGCCGACGGCGGTTTCGCCAGCCGTGACAATCTCGCCCAGGCGAAGGCCCTTGGCGTCCACGACATGGCCTTCCACAAGAAGGCCGGCCTGCGCATCAAGGACATGGTCAAGAGCAACTGGGTCTACCGCAAGCTGCGCAACTTCCGAGCCGGCATCGAATCCGACATCTCGTGTTTGAAGCGCGCCTATGGTCTGGCGCGCTGCGTCTGGCGCGGGCTCGACCACTTCAAGGCCTACGTCTGGTCCTCGGTCGTCGCCTACAACCTCGCCCTCTTTGCCCGGCTCAAGCCGACCTGATTTCTCGTCTTCGGCCGAAGGCGCGCAAGCCTGGTTGAGCCCGAGTCGGCCTCTCATTCTGAATTTCTGAACTTGGCGGCCGGATCAGCCCACGCAGCAGCCACAGCAAACGAAATGGCTCCCAAACGGCCCAGTTCATCGCCAACGCGATTGATTCCAGCCGAAAAATCATGCGTTTATGGACGGACACTAGTAACCGGGGCAAATTCTCGGGCGGAGGGGGGAGTCAGCGGCGACAAAGTGTGATTTAAGCTTGGGATGGCGGCGCGCATCCCTGATTCGCTTGATCGGCTTTCGCATGACGACCTGCTCGGCGTGGTGCGCGATCTAATCCATGAGGTGAAGCGGCTTGGGGCGGAGAACGAGAAGCTGGTCGGCGCGTTGGCCAAGCTGAAAGTCGAGCATCAGGCGGTCAAGGACGAGCTTGCGCGGCTGAAGCATTTGCCGCCGCGTCCGCCGGTCAAGCCGTCGGGCATGGACAGGGCGACGGACGCGAAAGGGCCGCAGGCCGGGGGCGGCGAGAAAGGCGGGCGCTCGACGCAGCGGCGCGGCAGCCAACTCGACAAGCTGACGATTGGCGCGACGGTGGTGGTGAGGGCAAATGCGCCGGCGGGCTCGCGCCGCAAGGGCTACGAACAAGGGCTACGAAGAGGTGGTGGTTCAGGACTTGAGCCTGACGCCGACGGTGACGCGCTACCGGCGTGAGCGGTGGGAAACGCCGGACGGCGAGACGGTCGTCGCCCATCTCGGTTCCGGCATTGTCGGGGGTTATGGCCCCAACCTGAATCGCCTGGTCTTGACGCTGCACTTTGCCGGACAAATGACCTGCGAGCGGATCGTTGCGCTGCTCAATGGGATGGGCGTGGTGATTTCGAAGCGGCAGGTGGTTCGCCTGCTGACAGTCAAGCTGGAGACGTTTCGCGCCGAGGATGCGGCGGTGCTGAAAGCCGGCCTGAGCGGCGCCTATGTCACGGTCGACGATACGGGGGCGCGCCACGCCGGCAAGAGCGGCTACACCACGCAGATCGGCTCTTCCAACTTCACCGCGTTTCGCACGGGGCCCTCCAAATCGCGTCTGGCGTTTCTGTCGCGGCTTTGCGGCGGAACGTCGCTCTGGGTGATCAACCAGGCCGCGCTCGACTATATGAAAGGGCGCGATCTGTCGCAGATCGTGATCGACAAGTTCATCGCGCATGAGGCGCGCATCTTCGCCTCCTCGGGCGAGTGGGAGCGCCATTTGCAGGCGCTGGCTTTGGGCGCGATCAAGGTCCTGCCGGATCCCGTCTTGATCGCCAGCGAGGCGGCGCTGTGGGGCGCAGTCCATCATCAGGGCTTGCTGCAGGGCACGGTGATCGTCTCCGACGACGCCGGCCAGTTCCGCGTCGGCGTGCACGCGCTGTGCTGGGTTCACGCCGAGCGGCTTGTTCACAAGCTCATTCCCGCCAACGACAAGCAGCGCAACGCCGTCGAGGTCGCCAAGCGGATGATCTGGTGGTTCTATCGTTGCTTGAAAGACTACAAGCTCGCGCCGGACCCCGAACAGGCCGAGTTCTTGCGCTCCCGCTTCGACCGCATCTTCAAGCGCGCGCGAACCGGCTACGCCACGCTCGACAGCCTGCTCAAACGCCTTCATCGCCACAAGGACGAGTTGCTGCGCGTGCTCGAGCGGCCAGAAATCCCGCTCAACACCAATGCCTCGGAAAACGACATCCGCGCCTTCGTCACCAAGAGAAAAATCTCCGGCGGAACTGTCTCCGACAAAGGCCGCGACGCCCGCGACGTCATGCTCGGGCTGGCCAAAACCTGCATGAAATTGAAAGTGTCGTTCTACGCCTTCATCGGCGACCGACTGGGACTTCCAGGCCCAAAAATTCCAGACCTCGCAACCCTCGTCAGTCCAGCCCCTGCTTGAACCAGCCCAAGCCCGCCCGGCAATTTGCCCCGGTTACCGGACACTAGACTAACGGCGGGTTCGAGAGAATCGGACAGGCGCGTTCTCCGATGCGGCGTCCAGAACAGAGATAGAACACAAGGCGCGCCGTGGCAAGAGATTGTTGATTTTTGTCGTATCCATTCAGAGCAGGTCCCGATCGATTGAACTCGTCATTGCGGAGGCTTGCGCCGACCCGCCATCGGATTCCATCCGGCGCCGACCCATTTTTCGTTTGTGCGCTGCACGATTGTCTGCCTTGATTTTTGTGCGGCGCAGCGACGATTTACGGTTGACTCTGGCCTGTCGATAAGGCGAATATTCGCCCGCTACTGTAGCAATTGCCCAAAACGGCGTTGCTCATCGGAGGATACGCTTATGAAGGTTCTCATGAAGGGCCTGCTCGGGGCCGTCGCGCTCGCGGGCTTCTCGCTTCCGGCTTACGCCGACACCACACTAACGATCGCCACCGTCAACAATCCAGATATGATCCGGATGCAGACGATGACGGACGATTTCACCAAGGCCAATCCCGATATCAAGCTCAACTGGGTGACGCTCGAAGAGAACGTGCTCCGCCAGAAGGTGACCACCGACGTCGCCACCAAGGGCGGCCAGTTCGACATCTACACTGAGGGCACCTACGAGATTCCGATCTTCGCCAAGAGGAAATGGCTGGTGCCCCTAGACAAGCTGGGCGCCGACTATGACGTCGACGATCTGCTTCCACCCATCCGCGCCGGTCTGTCCTATGATGGCAAGCTCTACGCCGCGCCGTTCTATGGCGAGAGCTCTTTCACCATGTATCGCACCGACCTGATGGAGAAAGCGGGCCTCAAGATGCCCGAAAAGCCGACCTGGGATTTCATCAAGGAGGCGGCCGATAAGATGACCGACAAGGCCGCCGGCGTTTACGGCATCTGCCTGCGCGGCAAGCCGGGCTGGGGCGAGAACATGGCTTTCCTGACGGCGGCGTCCAACTCCTTCGGCGCGCGCTGGTTCGATGAGAAGTGGCAGCCGCAGTTCAACACGCCCGAGTGGAAGAAGACGATGGACTTCTATGTGGCGCTGATGAAAGCGGATGGCCCCCCTGGGGCGTCCTCCAACGGCTTCAACGAGAATCTCTCCCTGTTCAGTGACGGCAAATGCGGCATGTGGATCGACGCTACGGTCGCAGGTTCTTTTGTGACTGATCCGAAGCAGTCGAAGGTCGCGGACAAGGTCGGCTTCGCGCTCGCGCCGAACGACGGCCTCGGCAAGAACGCCAACTGGCTGTGGGCTTGGTCTCTAGCTGTGCCCGCGAGTTCGACCAAGGTCGACGCCGCGGAGAAGTTCATTTCCTGGGCGACGAGCAAACACTACCTCGATCTGGTCGCCTCCAGGGATGGAATCACCAACGTTCCTCCCGGAACCCGCACCTCGCTGTACAAGAACCCGGAATATCTGAAGGCGGCGCCGTTCGCGAAGCTGACGCTTGAGTTCGATCGAGTTGGCCGACCCGTTGCATCCGACGGTGAAGCCGGTTCCCTACACAGGGGTGCAGTTCGTGGCGATCCCCGAGTTCCAGGGCATCGCGACGGACGTCGGTCAGGACTTCTCGGCGGCGCTCGCCGGTTCGATGAGCGTCGACGCCGCGCTTGCCAAAGCCCAGGCGAGCACGGAAGCCGCAATGAAGAAGGCCGGCTACATGAAGTGACCGGAGGCTGAACGCCTCGCGGGCTCACCGCGGGCGCTACGCCGGGACGCTCCTCCCCGTCCCGCCCCCTCCTCGGTCGCCCGAGGAGGGGGCGAATCGGGCGGGCGTCGAGGCCGCCAACGGTGAGGCGCTCGCCAAACTCGCCGCCAACGCGCCGAATGCGCAAGGCGTAGACGGCCGGAATTGCAATCCCGCGTCGAAAAGACTTGCGGGCGATTACCACCGGGGAGGGTCAAGAAGCGATGGCGACGCAGCAAACCACCACCGCAGGTCGCATTCTTGTCGCGCCCTCTGTCATCCTCCTCTTTGCATGGATGATCGTGCCGCTGGCGATGACGCTTTATTTCTCGACCTTGCGCTACAGCCTGCTCGATCCGGACAACGTGAGCTTCGTCGGGCTGCAAAACTACACAGCATTTCTCACCGATCCGGATTTTCTGACGGCGCTGTACAACACGCTTGTGCTCGTCGCCTCGGTACTCGTCATCAGCGTCTGCGGCGGCGTTCTTGTGGCTTTGCTGATGGACCAGCCGGTCTTCGGCCAGAACGTGCTGCGGCTGATGGTGATCGCGCCATTCTTCGTTATTCCGACGGTCAGCGCGCTGGTGTGGAAGAACCTGCTGATGAATCCCGACTCGGGACTGTTCGCCTGGATCGCCCGATCGCTGGGGTTCAGTCCGATCGTCTGGTTCACCAACTGGCCCATGCTGTCGGTGATCATCATCGTCGCATGGGAATGGTTGCCGTTCGCGAGTCTCATCCTCCTGACCGCACTGCAGTCGCTCGATGAGGAGCAGAAGGAGGCCGCCCAACTCGACGGCGCCGGCCCGATCTCCTATTTCGGCTATATCGTGCTGCCGCACATCGCCCGCGCCATTACCGTCGTCATCCTGATCGAGACCATTTTCCTTTTGAGCGTGTTTGCTGAAATCTACGTGACGACATCCGGGGGTCCGGGCGTTGCGACGACGAACATTCCCTTCCTCGTCTACAAGGAGGCGCTGCTCAACTTCGACATCGGCGGCGCGTCGGCCGGCGGCATCATCGCCGTCATTCTCGCCAACATCGTTGCGTTCTTCCTGGTGCGCATCATAGGCAGGAACCTGGAGGGCTGAACGATGGCGATGAAGCAATCTACCGGTAAGCGCATCGGGGTCACCGTCCTCGCCTGGGTCGTCGCATTCCTGATCTTCTTTCCGATTCTCTGGACGTTCATCACAAGTTTCAAGAGCGAGCTCGACGCAATCGCGATGCCGCCGAAATTCCTGTTCTTCAACTGGACTCTTGAGAATTATTTCGAGGTTCAGCAGCGGTCGAACTATTTGAAGTTCGCGGGGAATTCAATAATCCTGTCGATCGGCGCGAATCTTGTAGGTCTAGTCATCGCCATTCCGGCAGCCTGGTCGATGGCTTTTGCGCCGACGAAGCGCACCAAGGACGTCTTGATGTGGATGCTGTCGACGAAGATGATGCCAGCGGTCGGAGCGCTGGTGCCGATCTATTTGATATTTCGTAATTTGCATCTGCTCGATAGCCTGTTCGGCGTCGGTTCTGTGTTGCTCTTGATCAATCTGCCGCTGCTGATTTGGATGCTCTACACCTATTTCAAGGAAATTCCGGTCGACATTCTCGAGGCGGCGCGCATGGACGGGGCGTCCCTGCTCAACGAAATCGTTTACGTACTAACGCCGATGGCCGTGCCCGGCATCGCCTCGACGATGCTGCTTGCGATCATCCTGTCGTGGAACGAGGCATTCTGGACGCTCAATCTGACGACCTCAAACGCGGCGCCGCTGACCGCGTTCATCGCCTCGTACTCGGCCCCGGAAGGTTTCTTCTGGGCAAAGCTTTCGGCGGCGTCTACGCTCGCGATCGCGCCGATCCTCATCCTTGGCTGGTTCTCGCAGAAGCAGCTCGTCCGCGGTCTGACGTTCGGCGCCGTGAAATAGGCCGGTAGAAGGGAGAATTGCAGTCATGGGCAGCATCCAGCTGATGTCGGTCAGAAAGGCGTTCGGCCCCGTCAACGTCATCAACGGGGTTGATCTCGGCATCGAGGACGGCGAATTCACGGTGTTTGTCGGCCCCTCGGGCTGCGGCAAGTCGACACTTCTGCGGCTTATCGCCGGCCTCGAGGACCTCACCGCCGGGCAGATCCAGATCGACGGCAAAGACGTCACCAATGTGGGCCCGTCCAAGCGCGGGCTTGCGATGGTGTTCCAGTCCTACGCGCTCTATCCGCATATGAGCGTCCGTGGAAACATCGCCTTTGCGCTCAAGATGGCGGGCCAGAGCGCCGAGATGATCGACCAGAAGGTGCGCAAGGCGGCGGCGACGCTGAACCTGACGGACTATCTCGACCGCAAGCCGCGGCAGCTCTCAGGCGGCCAGCGTCAGCGGGTGGCCATCGGACGGGCGATCGTGCGCGAACCGAAGGCGTTCCTGTTCGACGAGCCGCTCTCCAATCTCGACGCGGCTCTGCGCGTGCAAATGCGGGTCGAGATCGGCGAACTGCACAACGTGCTGAAGACGACGATGATCTATGTCACGCATGATCAGGTCGAAGCGATGACCATGGCCAACAAGATCGTCGTCCTTGATCGGGGCTCCGTCGCGCAGGTTGGAACACCGCTCGAGCTCTACAACAGGCCGAACGGTCTCTTCGTCGCCGGCTTCATCGGCTCGCCGACGATGAACCTGATCCGGGGGCCGAGCGCGGAGAAGCGCGGCGCAGTGACGATCGGAATTCGTCCCGAACATTCCGAGGTCTCGACGACCGCCGGCGAATGGCCGGCGACGGTTCGCCTCGCCGAACATCTCGGCTCCGACACGTTCGTCCACGCGGAGGCCGACGGCATCGGCCCGCTCACGTTGCGCCTCGAGGGCGAGGCGCCGCTGAAGCCGGACCAGCGCATTTTCGTGACCCCGCGAGAAGAGCACCTGCATCGCTTCGACAAGGACGGCAAGAGGATCGGCTGAGAGATCGCTTCGCTCGAAGCCGGAGCGCGGCAGAGCGTCATTTGCATGAGTGGGCAAAAGAGAGAGATGAGCGTCAGACTTTCCTTAGCCTCGCTTGCGAACCTGCCTTCGGGCGTCCGCGTGCCGAGCTACAAGCGCTCCGATCTCAGCGCCGGCATCCTGCATATCGGGGTCGGCAATTTTCATCGAGCGCATCAGGCCGTCTATCTCGACGATCTCTTCAACGCCGGGGTCGATCGTGACTGGGCGATCGTCGGAGCGGGCGTGCGCGAGCCGGACGTGCAGATGCGCGAAAAGCTCGCCGAGCAGGATTGGCTGACGACCGTCGTCGAGCAGGAGGCGCAGGCCACGACCGTCCGCGTGACGGGATCGATGATCGATTTTCTGAAGCCGTTCGACGTCGAGTCGGCGCTCGCTACCCTGGCGCGCCCACAAATCCGCGTGGTTTCGCTGACGGTCACCGAGGGCGGCTATTACATCTCGCCGGCGACCCAACATTTCGATCCGACTCATCCCGATATCGCCCAGGACGTTCGAAACTTCGCTGCGCCGAGGACGGCGTTCGGCCTGATCGCGGCCGGCCTGAAGCGCCGCCGTTCCGCCGGTCTCCCTCCGTTCACCGTGATGTCCTGCGACAATATTCCAGGCAACGGCCATGTCACCGAGAACGCGGTAGCCGGCGTCGCCGAACTCGCCGATCCGCCGTTCGGCGCGTGGATACGGGCGAACGTCGCATTTCCGAATTCCATGGTCGACCGGATCACGCCGGCCACGACCGAGCGGGAGCGCGTGATCCTGCGAGACGAATATGGCGTCGAAGACAACTGGCCGGTGTTTTGCGAAGAGTTCCGACAGTGGGTGGTCGAGGATCATTTCCCGGCAGGGCGGCCGGGGCTCGAGAGGGTCGGAGTGACCTTCACCTCCGACGTCGCGCCTTACGAGTTCATGAAGATCCGCATTCTCAACGGCGGGCATGCCGCGATCGCTTATCCCGCCGGACTTCTCGACCTCCATTTCGTGCACGAGGCGATGGAGGACGCGCAGATCGCCACATTCCTCGCGACATTGACCCGGCGGGAAATCATCCCCGTCGTCCCGCCGCCGCCTGCGGTCGATCTCGAAGCCTACCGGAAGAAGGTGGCCGAGCGGTTCGCCAACCCGAAAATCGGCGATACGACTTCGCGCCTTTGCCTCGATGGCTCAAACCGGCAGCCAAAATTCGTCCTGCCCACGGTCAGGGACCGGCTCGCCGCGGGCGCGAGCGTCACAGGTCTAGCGCTCGTCTCCGCGCTTTGGTGCCGCTACTGTTACGGCGAATCCGAGAGCGGCAAGGTCATTCCGCCGAACGATCCGAATTGGGAACGTCTGCAGGCGGCGGCTAAGCGGGCGCGCCACGATCCTGCGGCCTATTTGGCGATGCGGGACATCTTCGGCGAGCTTGCCGAAGCGCCCGTCTATGTCGCGGCGTTTGCTAAAGGATTGTCGGCGCTGTGGTCGAAGGGCGTCCGCCCGACGCTTGACGATTATCTCAGGGACGTCCTCTGAGAGAGGCGTTGGTGCAGTGGACGAAAGCGGGGAGCATGCGGCACGAGGACAAGTCGCCGTCGTTGCTGGGGGTTTCGGGCTCCCTCCGACAGCGGTTACGTCGACGCGCCGACGCTCAACGTCGAGGGCGGCAATAGGATGAGCTGACCTGGACCCTGCGGAGGCGCGTGCGCATGTATCTCGATCGCTTCAATCTCAACGGACGGGTGGCTGTCGTCACAGGTGGTGCGCAAGGGATCGGCCTTGCCTGCGTCGAGGCGCTCGCGGAAGCGGGCGCACACGTCTACATCGCCGACTGCAATCCCAAGGAGGCGGCCCAGGCGCAGACCGCGATGGAAGCCAAGGGCTACGCGACCGACATCATCGAAATGGACGTGACGAAGTCCGCTGCGGTCGACGCCGCCGCGGCGCGGGTCATTGCAGAGAAGGGGCGGATCGACGTCCTGGTCTGCAACGCCGGCATCGCGCGCGCCGAAGTTGCGGCCGAGGACGCGACAGACGAACGCTGGCTCAACGTCATCGACGTGAACCTCAACGGGGTCTTCTGGTGCTGCCGCGCGTTTGGCCGGCACATGCTGGCGGCCGGACGAGGCTCGATCGTCAACATCGGTTCGATGTCCGGGCTCATCGTCAACCGGCCCCAGCCACAGTCCTACTACAACACCTCGAAAGCTGCCGTTCATCACCTGACGAAGTCGCTCGCGGCGGAATGGGGCGCGCGCGGAGTGCGCGTCAACGCCGTCGCCCCGACCTATATCAATACGTCGATGACGGCCCTCGGCAAAACCAACAAGGCGTTGTTCGACGCCTGGATCGACGGCACGCCGATGGCGCGAATGGGCGAGCCCGACGAGATCGCGGCGGTCGTGCTGTTTCTCGCCTCCGACGCCGCGAGCCTGATGACCGGCTCGATCGTGCTGGCGGACGGCGGTTACACCTGCTGGTGAGGGGACGGAACGCATGGATCTCGGGCTGAAGGGCAAAGTCGCGGTCATCACCGGGGGCAGCGTCGGCATCGGGCTGGCGATCGCGGAAGGGCTCGCGGCAGAGGGCGTCAATCTCGTTCTCGCCGCGCGAGGCATCGAACGCCTTCGAGAGGAGGCGGGCCGTATCGCCGGCGAATACCGGGTCCGGGCGGATGGCGTGGTCTGCGACGTCGGAACGCGCGAGGGAACCGACAGGTTGATCGCGGCGGTCAAAGAAGCCCACGGCGGCGCCGACATCCTGATCAACAACGCCGGTGCCGGCAGCAACGAGACGGTTATGGAGGCGCCGGACGAGAAATGGCAGGCCTACTGGGACCTGCATGTGATGGCGGCGGTTCGGCTCGCGCGCGGGCTCGCGCCCCTGATGAGGGCGCGCGGCGGCGGCGTCATCCTGCACAACGCCTCGATCTGCGCCGCGCAGCCGCTCTGGTACGAGCCGATCTACAACACGACCAAGGCGGCGCTGATGATGTTTTCGAAAGTGCTCTCGACCGAGCTCGTCGGCGACAACATCCGCGTCAATTGCGTCAACCCCGGCCTCATCCTGACGCCCGATTGGATCAAGACGGCCAAACAACTCACGGAAGACAAAGGCGGCGACTGGCAGGCCTACCTGGACGGCGTCGCACGCGAGTACGCGCCGATCAAGCGCTTCGCCACGCCGGGGGAGCTGGCGAATTTCTTCGTCTTTCTCTGCTCGGAGCGAGCGAGCTATTCGGTCGGCTCGACCTACTTCGTCGACGGCGGCATGCTGAGGACGGTGTGAGCGCCCTCGAGCCCGGCGAAGGCCTCAGCCGTTTCTCGCCATGGCCGCCGGCGCATCCGAGGTTGCGAGACGGATCTGATTGGTCACGCCGACGACGCCCGGAACCTTCCGCGCGTCGAATTCGGCGCAGGCGCGCTGATAGGGAAGGTCGACCATTCCCGACATCGTCACCCACCCGTCATCGACGTCAATCTTCAACCGGTCGCGCGGGACCGCGAGATCCCAGTGCAGAGCGTTCAGGACTCTCGTCCGTACATCATCGCTAAGCGAGTGCATGGCTGTCCTCCCTAAAATAATTTATCACTCTTCAATTGAATTTTCATGCGACCTACTGACGCGGTCGCCAACGTCAACTCTTATGGAATCAGTTCAGCGGAATTGCGGCTGCCGGTCCGAAAAGGCTCTGCGCCGGACGCGCGGACAGGCTCGCCTTACATCTGCTGGGGAGGGCCGGACGCGGCCTCGCCGAGCGCGGTTTCGTCGACGCTCATGGCGTTGCCGCGCCAGACGAAACGGTCACGGTTCCAGGCCTGCGCCCAAAGCAGGGGAAGAAGAAGGTCGCGGACCATCCAGGCCAGAGGGCTTCGCCAGCCGAGCGGCCAACCCGCGCCCAAGGCAAGCAACGCCTCGGCTGCGTACCACCAGAGCGCCGCCAGCGCGACGCTCGCCCAGACGCTGAGACCGAAGTCCGGCGCCGCAAAGCCGGCCGCCACGACAGTCAGAAGAACTCGTGGTCAGGATCTCCGGCACGAAGTGCAACGGGAAGGTCGCCCGTCTGAGCCGCGCCCAGCGGACCTGCCGCGACCATACGTCCCGCATCCGGCGGGCTCCCAGAGGCTGCTGGAAGGGCTGGCTGACGAGATGGGCGTCGAAACCTTGCGCGCGGACGAGCTTTGTCGCCGCAGCGTCTTCGGCGATCTCCGCGCCGAGCGCCTCGATCCCGCCGCCGGCCTCGAGGATATCGCGCCGCCAGAGCATCGTCTTGCCCTGGGCGAAGCCGAACCCGGCAGCTTCCCCCGCGTACTGCCATCGAGCCTCGTAGGTATTGAGGAAGGCGCACTCGATCTCCGCGCCGAACGTCTCCGGCCGCGTCCCGATCGGCGGCGCGCAGACGATCCCGGTGTCCGGGCGCCAGCGCGCCAGCAGGCGCTGGATGTAGTCCGTGGGCATCAGCACATTGGAATCGGCGATGATGACCCAGTTGCGCTGCGCGGCCCTCCATCCCTTCACGACATTGTTCAGCTTCGGATTGCCGCTGATTCGGTCGTCGCCGATCAGAAGCCGCGCCGGCCGCTCAGGATGGGCCGCGATCGCGCCGAGCACCAGGGGCGCGATCGGGTCGTCCGCGCGGGCGAGGCAAAAGATGATCTCATAGTCCGGATAGTCCAGCGAGAAGATCGACCGCAAAGTCTCGCGTGAGAAAGTCTCGACCCCACAGAGCGGCTGCACGATGCTGACGGCGGGCGCGTCCTCCGGCGGGGGTACATGACCGGAACGGCGCCGGCAGCGACCGGAAGCCAGCGCGACGCTCAAAACATGAATGCCGCCGCTCGCGACGCAGACCCCGGCAGCCAAAGCGCTGATCGTCATTATTCAATTCTACTCAATTCGCGAATCGGCGCCAGCAATATTGCCGATCCGCCGCGACGCTTCTATGAAGGCCGATGACTTCCCCACCGGTCGTTCGATTTGCGCCCTCTCCGACCGGACGCATTCATATCGGCAACGCCCGAACGGCGCTGCTCAACTGGCTCTATGTCCGCCAGCATGACGGGACATTCGTCCTCCGCTTCGACGATACCGACCGCGAACGCTCGAAAGCGGAATATGCGGAGGCGATCGAGCAGGATCTCGCCTGGCTCGGGATTACGCCCGGCCGGGTCCGCCGTCAATCGGAGCGGATGGCCGCT
Organism: uncultured Alphaproteobacteria bacterium; assembly: GCA_963772555.1. Lineage (GTDB taxonomy): Bacteria > Pseudomonadota > Alphaproteobacteria > Rhizobiales > Beijerinckiaceae > Roseiarcus. The sequence goes on from CAVYXQ010000007.1 coordinate 427,110, forward strand.
TACGACGCCGCCGCCGAGACGCTGAAGGCGATCGGGCGCCTTTATCCCGCTTACGAAACCGCCGAGGAACTCGATCGCCGGCGCAAGCGCCAGCAAGCCTTGGGCCGGCCGCCGATCTATGACCGCGCCGCGCTCCGCCTCTCCGATGCCGACCGGGCGGCGCTCGAGGCGGCGGGCCGCAGGCCGCATTGGCGATTTCGCCTCGAGCCGAGGACTGTGGGCTGGGACGACATGGTGCGCGGGGAGAGCCATATCGATTGCGCCTCGCTCTCCGATCCGGTGCTGAGGCGCGAGGACGGAACCTATCTCTACACGCTGCCCTCGGTGGTGGATGACGTTGAGTTCGGCGTCACGCATGTGATCCGCGGCGAGGACCACGTCACCAATACCGCAGTCCAGATCCAGATCTTCGAGGCGCTGGGGGCTGCGGCGCCGCGGTTCGGCCATCACAATCTCCTGACCGACGCCGGCGGCGAAGGGCTCTCCAAGCGCTCAGGCGCGCTGTCGATTGCCTCCCTGCGCGAAAGAGGCGTTGAACCGCTCGCCGTCGCCGCGCTCGCCGTTCTGGTCGGATCGGCTGAAACGGTGCGCCCCGTCGCCTCGCTCGACGAGCTCGCGGGGATGGTCGAGCTCCGCCACCTCTCGCACGGCGCGGCGCGGTTCGACGAGGCGGAGCTCGACGCGCTGTCAGCGCGAACGCTGCATCGCCTCCCGTATGCGGCAGTCGCGGACCGGCTCGCGGCGCTCGGAATCGCCGGCGCGCGGGCGGAGGCCTTCTGGGTTGCGGTGCGCGGCAACCTCGCCCGCCTCGACGAGGCGAAGGCGTGGCGGCAGGTCGTCGAGGGCGCCGTCATGCCGGTCGTCGAGGACGCGGAATTCCTGGGCGTCGCCGCCGCGCGCCTGCCCGAGGAGCCGTGGGACGAGTTCGACCTGGGGCGCCTGGACAAATCGGGTCAAAGAGGCGACCGGCCGAAAGGGCCGCGAACTTTATCATCCGCTGCGCCTCGCGCTGACCGGCCTCGGCTCGGGGCCGGAACTGGCGGCGCTGCTGCCGCTCATCGGCCGCGCTAAAGCGCTGGCCCGACTATCCGCACCTTCCGATTGACGCCGTCGGGACCCTTTTCCGTCACCGACTCGCCCTGGCCCACGCGGTAGCTCGTTCCCGACTGGGCGTCGCCGCCGGCGATGCCCGAGGTTTCGCGGCTGACGGTCGCCGCTGCGGCGCTCAGCGCCGTTTCGGCGCCGTTGGGATCGAGCGCCGCCGCCGACGCATCCAGCGCCGGGGTCGTGCCAGCCGGGCTTCCCGGGACGGCGTTGGCCGCCGCGGCGTCGGCGGGCGGCGCGGCGACGATCGCCGCGGCGTTGCTCTTTGTCGGCTTCGTCTTGGCGTCAGCGGCCGCCTTGGCGATGATCGGGCGCGACATTTCCAGGGATTTTTGCGGCGTCACCAGAATGTCGTGCGGCTCGTGTCCGTAGCGCGCTTCCGCCGCCGCCAGGGCCTCGGCCCAGCTCTCGCCTTTGCGGCGGCACGAACAGGACGAATCGTATGTCTGCTGGAACTTGAGCGCGTTCGGCAGGTCGACGTAGCGTTCGCCGTTCGGCGACACCGCCTCGTTGATCGTTTCCCCGAACGGGAACGAATAAAGCGCGACGTCGGTGTTGGGGCAGAGCGACCGGCAGACCTCCTCCAGGCTGTCGGCTCGGTTCGCGCCGGAATAGGAGGCGGGGAAGAAGCTGCCGTCGCAGGTGCGTACGCAGACCGCGTAGGAGCCGGCCGAAACATGTGCTCCGTTCTTCTCCGATTCGATCGACTTCTCGATCATCTGCTGCTGCTCGTCCGCGGGCGGCAGGAAATCGGGATTGGCCGACTGCGGCTCCGCCTGTCGGGCGCCGCCGCCGAACAGGGCCTCGAAGATGTTGGACGGCCCCCCCTTGGGCGCGTTGACGCATTCGGCGTTGTAGCGCGCGATCAGGTCGCCGCGTCCGCCGCCGGAGCGCGCCTGCAAGTCGGCGAGGTTCGCCTGCATGCGGGCGATCCGGCCCTTGATCTCGCCGCACTGCGCCGGCGGCTCGGAGCCGAAGAAGAGAAACTTCTGATTGTCGCAGCCGATGGAATGGGCGTAGGCGCTGGCCTGGCCGAGCTCGACGCGCTGGCGCTCGGCCGCCGCGGCGTTTTGCCCGCCCCCGCCGCGCGGCGCGGCGGCGATCGCCGCCTGCAACCGGGCGCAGTCGGCGCCCTGGGCGAGGGCCTCGCCGGCCGAAAAGAGGCCCGCGAGGGCCGCCGCCAGAACCCGCAGGGCCGGGAATTTCCGCCGGCCGCAGCCGCCCGTCATGCGCATCATCGCCGCTCTCACCTTCAATCCCCGCCGGTCTGCCGGCAATGCCGCCCGCGCTCCGCCTGAAAGACCCGGGCGGTTAGAGTGCGGGATCGCGGCGCGAAGATGGCGCCGGTCGGGCGGCCTTCTACGGCTTTTCTGCGCCCGACGCCATAGGCGCGTCGCGCCCCCGCGGGTCGCAGGTCCCCTGCTTTTCTGGCTTCCCCCGCGGCGTTCGGGCATAATCGAAGGCATGGCCGAGCCGGACCCCCGCGCGACCAATGCGCCCGAGATCACCGTCAGCGAGCTCTCGAACGCGCTCAAGAGCGCCATCGAGGACCGATTCGGCTATGTGCGGGTGCGCGGCGAGATTTCCGGTTACCGCGGCCCGCATGCCTCGGGCCACGCCTATTTCTGCCTCAAGGACGCGGGCGCCCGGCTCGACGCGGTCATCTGGCGGATGGCGTTCCTGCGCATGCGGGTCAAGCCCGAGGAGGGGCTCGAGGTCGTCGCCACCGGCAGGCTGACGACCTTTCCCGGCAAGTCGACCTATCAGATCGTCATCGAGCAGCTCGAGCTCGCCGGCCTCGGTGCGCTGATGGCGCTCCTCGAAGCGCGCCGCAAGAAGCTGGCCGGGGAGGGGCTGTTCGACGCGGCGCGCAAGCGCCCGGTCCCCTTCCTGCCGCGGGTGGTCGGCGTCGTCACCTCGCCGACCGGCGCGGTCATCCGCGACATCCTGCATCGCCTCGCCGACCGCTTCCCGGTCCGGGTCGTCGTCTGGCCGGTCCGGGTGCAGGGCGAGACCTCGGCGGCCGAGGTCGCCGCGGCGATCGACGGCTTCAACGCCTTGCCCGCCGGCGGCCGGGCGCCGCGGCCGGACGTCCTGATCGTGGCGCGCGGCGGCGGCTCGCTCGAGGACCTCTGGAGCTTCAACGAGGAGATCGTCGTGCGCGCCGCGGCGCGCAGCGCCATTCCGCTCATCGCCGCCGTCGGCCACGAGACCGACTGGACGCTGATCGATCACGTCGCCGACCGGCGGGCGCCGACGCCGACCGCGGCGGCCGAATTCGCCGTGCCGGTGCGCGCCGAGCTCCTGGCGACACTGGCCGAGCTCGACGGCCGGCGGCGCGGCGCGATCCTGCGCCTCGGCCAGCGTCGGCGGGCCGAGCTTCGCTCGGTCGTCCGCGCCCTGAAGAGCGGCGAAGCTTCGGTCGAGGGGCCGCGCCAGCGGCTCGACCGGGCGGCCGAGGGGCTCATCGTCCGGGCGCGCGCCGGCCTCGACCAGCGCCGCCTGCGGATGGCGGGGCTGGCGCGCGGCCTCGCCCGCCACTCGCCCCGCGCCCATCTCATCGGGCTTCGCGAGCGCCTGCGCGGGACGCTCGGGCGCCTCGAGCGGCTGCCGCCGGCGCTGATCGCGCGGCCGCGCCGGGCGGCCGACGCGGCGGGCCGGGCGTTCGCCCGCGAACGGGCGGTCATGGCCGGGCGCTGGCGCGAGCGCGCCGCGGCGCTGCTGAAGCTCGAGGCCCGCATGACCCGCGCCTATGCCGACCGGCTGGCGGCGCGCCGCGCCCGGCTCACGGCGACCGCGCAGCTGCTTGCCGCCGTCGGCTACCGCGAGGTGCTGGCGCGCGGCTTCGCGCTCGTGCGCGACGCGGCCGACCGGCCGCTCCGCCGGGCGGCCGAGGTCAGGCCGGCCCAGCCACTCAGGGTCGAGTTCGCCGACGGCATCGTCACCGCGACCGCCAGCGGCCGGGCGACGACCCGGGAGGCGCCGCCGCCGGACGCGGTCCCGATCGCGCCGAAGCGCCGCCGCCGCGAGCGCGACGCGGAAGGGCAGGGGTCCTTGTTCTAGGCTTCCCTGTTAATCCCTGTTATTCGCTGCTAACAGCAAAAATCGCTCCCGGACGCTGCGCCGGCGATCGCATAATCCGTTGGATTTCATGCCATTGGGCTGATTTGCTGATGTGGAAAACGCGGAACGGAAAAGCCAGAACAGGGAAATTAAATTCCCTGATAGGCCCCATAACAGGGAAATTAACAGGAGGCGGACGCGCAGCGGAAAACCGGCTTCTCGGGGTCCGGCGCGAGCGGCGATTTCCGCCGCCGCTCCCGATTGCTATTCGGCCGCGACGCGGCCGGCCCAGGCGACCGTGGCCTCGTGCGGCTCGGCGACGCCCGCCGGCTCGCCGGGCGCCGTCTCGCCGAGCCGGCCCTCGAGCCAGGCCGGCAGGAAGGCCTCGAGCCAGGCCGCCACCCTTCCGTCGTGCTGGAACCAGCCCTCGAGATGGCCGGGCCGGCCTTGCGCGCCGGGGCGGGTCAGCCGCTCGGCCCCGCGCAAGGTCCACCGGCACATCATGTGGTAGGTCACCTCCGGGTGGAACTGCAGCGCCACCGCTCTGCCGCGGCGATAGGCCTGGTTGGGGAAATCCTTAGCCCCGGTGGCCAGAAGTTCGGCGCCCGCGGGCAGGTCGAAGCCGTCGGAATGCCACTGGTAGACCGAGCGCGGGAAGGGCGCGGCGCACAGCGCGTCGGCGGCGGAATTGGGGCAAATCGGGAAATAGCCGATCTCGCTCCGCTTGTCCTCGTAGGAGAAGACGCGGGCGCCCAGCGCCCTTGTCAGCATCTGCGCCCCGAGGCAGATGCCGAGGAAGGGCTTGTCTTGGGCCAGCGGCACGGCGAGCCACTCGATCTCGCGCCGGATCCACTCGTGCTCGTCGTTCGCCCCCATCGGCCCGCCGAAGACGATGACGCCGTCGTGGTCGGCGAGCGTCTTCGGCAGCGGCTCGCCGAGGCCGGTGCGGCGGATGTCGAGCCGGGCGCCGAGCGCGCGCAGCGCCATGCCGACGCGTCCGGGCGTCGAATGCTCCTGATGCAGCACGATCAAAACGGTCGGCGGCCGAGCCGGGCTCGCCATGGCTTTCAACCTCGAATTTTTTCCGGCGGCGTCCCCGCGCGCCCCCTCTCTATATAGCCAAGCAATTTCCGCGCCGAAAGGTTAACTAAGGCTGAACGGCGCGAAAAAACGCTGGGGGAAAAAGCCCGTGTGTTAACGCCTTGCCTCATGCGCGCCGCGCCGATATAGAAGACGCCTTCAGCCGCCAAAAGGCTCCCATCGTCTAGCGGCCCAGGACGTCGCCCTCTCACGGCGAAAACAGGGGTTCGAGTCCCCTTGGGAGCGCCAATAATTTCAATGGCTTGTCAAAGGCGGTCGGGGCGCAACACATCGCGTGCCCAACAAATGCCCGATAAGCATGGGCGAACGCCTGCGAACGGGGCGGGGCCTCGGTCGGGTCGGCACCTACGGCCCGCCCATATTGCAACCCAATTGGTCCTGGAGGTGGAGTGTTCGGAAGGCCCTTTTCCTTCCCTTCCCCCGGAAAATAGGCGATACGATAGCACAGTCGAAGGCGTGAAATCATGGGCAAGGTAAGCCGATCAAATCGCAGCAAAAATGCACCTGGGTCCCATTTTCACTAACACTAAATTTTGGTTCTCAGGCAGACTGACCGTCACCTGATTCCAATACGCAAACCGAGGCGGTCATGCCGATCTATTCACTTTGGAATAACAAGGGCGGAGTGGGAAAAAGCTATCTCACATTTCAAGTCGCCGCTGAATACGCACGTACTCATCCAAACGCGAATGTTCTTGTAGTCGATCTCTGCCCCCAAGCCAATGCATCCGGCATGCTCTTGGGCGGGATAATTCAAGGTGAAGCGCAATTAAACGAGTTTTCCAGCCGCAGCCCGCGGCTGACTATTGCTGGTTACATCGATGAACGCATTCGGACTCCTTATACAAATCCAAGAGCCGGCGAACGGTACGTTACTCAGTTGCGACGCATTAATTCACACTTACCTCCAAACCTATACCTCGTTATAGGTGACGAGCAGTTGGAGGTCCAGGCGTCACGTGTCACGCGCGCAACACAGCCGGGACCGGCGGATGCTTGGCGACTCGTTCATGGTTGGATTACGGATTTGATTTCGGATATTAGACAAAGTTGGGATGTTTCTGATTCCGCAGTCTTTATCGACTGTAACCCCAGTTTCACGATCTACACGGAGATGGCGCTGTCAGCTTCTGATAGGCTTGTCATTCCTTTTTCAGCCGACGGATCGTCGAAGCGAGCCGTTCGAGCAGTGCTCTCATTAGTTTATGGTATCTCCAGAGTTGAAGGATCTGAAAGATCAGAATTTTTCCTGAATTCACAACAATTTCGTATGAAAATACCGCAGATATATTGCTACGTGGGGAACCGGCTTACTCAGTCATATTCTTCGTCTGCCGCCGCCTTTAAGACCGTTGTCAATGAAATTTCGAAAGAAATATTCGACGTTTTTAAAGTAAATCCCAACCTTTTTTTCGTGCATCCCTCGGGCCAGCCGGTTCCTCGCAGCAGCTTGGATTTTAGGAGGATGTTCCAGGTAGAAATTAACGACGCGAACACTGCCTCGGTCGTTTCTGGGGCAATGGGTATCCCCATCGGCGTGTTGACGGCAGGCACGAAACAATTGTCTGGCCGGCCAGTGCAGGTGAATCAAACTCAAATTGACAGACTCGCCCCAAATTTGCGTGACTTTGTTGCTTCTATTGAGTAGAAAAGTAGCGATAACCCAAAATACTCTTGAGAAACTGGCGGCGCAGTATTTTTATATGACGAGACTCGAGTCTCTATCCAAGGCCGACTGAAGGGCTGATCGATCGGCAACTATGCCCCTATGACGCGTTTTGGTTCGTCGAGTTGATTTTCTCCTTGTTCACGGCGACGGTCGCAGCCAGGACAACGTTGCGACCACCTTGCTCATCAGCACTATCGCCGCATTGTTGACGGCGATATGCAACCTCTCAGGCGAGGTGTAATATGAAGTGATGAGCTTGCCGTCTCGCCAATGCGGCAACGCCATCTAGTTCATTCTCGCCCTGGCGGAGCCAAATCCGCCCGCAGGGACGTTGTGTTGGGAGCCTGGGACCCATGACGCGCGACCGACCTCTCATCCGCCTTGCAGTCGGAATAGCCAGCGTCGCCACAGTTGCCGTACTCGCCCCTATGGCGAAAGCCGGAAACTACGAGCGCGCGCAGGCACTAACGAACCAATGGGTCGAAGAATGTGCCGCCCCGAAAGCTCGCGAATATCAGAGCTATGGCGAAGCGATCCTGGCTCACCGTCCGGCTACGCCAGTGCCGCCAATGTCAGCCTACTGTAACAGGCTTTACGAGGGCCTGCGTAAGGTCAATCCATATGGGCCAGTGACCCCTCCCGAGAGCTGGGAACAGGCGTTCGCAAAATCAGCGTATCTTCAGGACAAATACCTGAAAGACTGCGGTCATGCACTGGCTGATCTTCTCTCAGAGCTCAGCGATGGCCGAACTCCGCGAGATACAGAGGCGCAAAAGAAGTATTGTGATTTGCTCTATGATGACTTGCAACAGGCAAATGATAACTTCGAAATCGCGAAGCAGAACAGCGACGAGCTTTACCGCCTCCTCCTTCAACAGGAGCAACAACGTTGATCCAGCCGTGCTATATTATCCCCATGCAGCGCCGCCGTCTCCCTTCCGATCCCAGTTGAAGGCCTGATCGACCACCCGATGGCGATGGCCGGTTGACACGCCGCGATAATACTACGGCTGCGGCGGCGTTGCGAAATCCTAGTGAGGAGGACAAGCCATGTTTGTATTGCGAACGCTGCCAATAGCCACAGCCGCGTTGTTAACAATACAAGGCGCGGCGATGGCGTCAACTTCTTTGATCGGTGACACGATGGCAATAGAGTGGGGCGGAATATTTTCACGCACGCTCGGGGCGTGGTCGCTGTCGTCGTTTGCCCTAAGCAGCTGTAACACTCATCCACAAGCAACTATTATTGTCAGCGCGAACTCTTCAACATTTAACGGGAACTTGTGTGGCGTGGACGTGACTGTGGGCGCAAATACCGTCACAGCCTATGAATACCCCGAGTATGGCGGAACCAGCTTCGCCGGAACAGTGCCGGGGGGAGGCTTCAAATTTAACGGCTTTGTACTGATAGATGAAACCAAGCCGATCCTGACTGCGACCCTCGCTGACAGCAGCGTGGCGGGGTTTTCCGAGTCAAACATCGAGGTGATCAGCGGCGACCTGTGGGTCAATTTCGCAGGCCTTGACGTTTCTCCCCCCAACGACGTCGTCATTGACGTCACGGCGCAGTCGTCGGCGCCTGAGCCCTCGATATGGGCGATGCTGCTCCTCGGCTTCGCCGGCCTCGGCTTCGCGGGGTATTGCAGCGCTAGGGCGGCGTAGCGATGCCGCGATGGCTCCGACGTCGCCGGGAAGGACTCGCCGCACGACGACGGGTGCTCAATTCCGTGTAAACATGCCCTAGAATTTGCGAGTATCGCCTGATATTTTCTCGCCTATGCCGCGCCGCAAGTCCTACCCCATGCCCATTGTAAGTCTGATGGATCACCCGCAGGCAATGACTTTCCCCGCCGCGGCGTACGGCATGCTGTGCAGACTATCTCACCATTTCTGGGCGACAGAGTGCCGGCCACTGCCGAAATCGGAGGACGAATTGCGCAGCATCGCGCGCGCGCACCTGCCGACCTGGAAGCGCTGGAATGGCGACATTCTCAAGGTCCTTGAGGATATTCGCCCGGAACTTGAACGCTATTATCAATGGCGAGAAGGACGGGGCAGCACGATCAGGATGGTTGGCGCTCGGGGAAGCGCCGCGGCGGCTGCGAATAGACGCCGTGAGAGGATTGAAAAGAACCTGCCCGCGTCTAGGGGCAGCACAATTGCGGTTCCAAAACGTCGAGCCGAAAGCAGGCGCGAGAACGCTGAACGGCGGTTTTCGTCTCCCGCCATTGACACTGCTAAGGACGATTGGGGCTTCATGGACTGTTAGCTTTGGCGCGGGTCGTTCCTGAAGCGTCACCCGCCGGCCCGCGCCAGTAGTGGGGCGCTGGCCGCGCAGTTCGGTGGGGTTCGGATTAGGGCGGTAACTTGATTTGAGACTCGCTCTCCACGCGCACAATCATGTCTCTGTCGGCTGCGCGCGGAGAAAAAAAGGGAGATGCCCGCGGCGGCGCTAGTCCGCTCGATCGAATAGAGCCGCGTAACCTGCCTCAGGCCGCTACGGCGGCCAAGGAAAGTTCAAGAGGTTTGTGGAACAATAGGAAGATTTGGGAGAACTCCGCGAATGGAGAGCAGTAGGTACCGGAAAGCTAGCGAAGCTTTTGACGCTTGTAACTCTGAAATAAAAGAGTTGGAGGAGGCTGCCGGTATCACTTCGCGTGAGTTGGGTATTTTTAGGAATCACAAAGAAAGGGTTCGAGCGCAGTATTTCGCGATTACGCATTCTTACGCCTTACGCCAGAAGCTTATATCAAAGAATTGTGAGTCACATAGGTTATTTATAGCGTTACAAGAAGCTATATTGGACGATCTAAAAGATAAACTGAAGAAAACAAAATATAGAGAAGATCGGTTTTGGTTGCGAGACGATTTTTGGTGGCTATTTTTCGCGTCATTGGTAGGGATATGGCTTGTCAGTTGGGGTTCGGTGTTCCATACAGAGGGGGCTATTGCAGGCGCCGTCGTCGCTTTATTCGTCGGCCGTTATCTGGAGGAGCGCGCGAAACTACGCCACGCGCTCGCCGTGGAGGAAGCGGAACAGGAAGTACAGGGTCAGCAAAGCTTTATAACAAGTATGTCTGAGCCCAGACATGAGGATTTCAACTTTGCCGAAGAGGCGACGGGTACAGAAGATCGGCGATAGAACCCCCCATTCAACTGTTCGAGCATTTTGGACGCGGGCGGCTTTTCTGATGTCATTCGCCCCGCTTTTTACGCGCAACACGGGCAGCCGCGGCAGGAGCCTCGCCAACGCCCAGCTTGGGGGGCGGGTGGGCGAGCCGGGACGCGCGGCCTCAAAATTTCTTTTTGGATGGCTCGCAGATGCCGTGGTTATATAAGATGATTGTCTCCTTGGGCAATTGGAACACGGTCTCAGTATCCACAACGCCCGTCACGCGATCAAGGCTAATAGTTCCGGTGCTGGCCCCAATCGCAAAATGTGCAGCGATCGTTGTTTCCGAGAAGCGGTCAGTAATCCAACCGGAGCCGTTATCGACGGTGAGCACCGCCCGTCTCTCGGGATCAATAAGGACCGAAAAAACATATGGGGCTTCATCAGGCGACGGCGCGATTGAACGAGTGGTGCAGGCCAATGCTAATTCGTCGGCCGACGCTAGCGCCGGGAGCCCGGAAATCAGGAACGCCGCTGCCGCGCGCAGAGTGATGGCCTTTGTGGCAGTCATGAAGATCGCCCCGCACGCGACTTATATATATCGGGCTTTCGCCGCAAGCCGACGCCGCCGAACGACCGCTTTTTTGCGCAGTCCGGCCGTCGATAGTTTCGGCTTTGAATGATCGCTCCCCGCCGAGGCGTCGGAGACCGTGTTCTCTTCGTCCGGAATACGTCGATTCCCGCCATTGCCTCGCTGCGGCTCCGCTCGGGCGGCCAGAGCGTGCTGCCAGCCGCTTGCGGCCTTCGCACGTCGCATAGGAAGCTGCCAGACCCGCAGTTGGTGCCCTCGCGGCCAGCTTCGGGTGAATGGGCGCGACGATCGAGTTGGCCTCGGTCGTGAGGAAGCCGAAGAGTTCATGATCGGCCCTCGACTGGCGCGGTCTTGGGACCGCGCACGCCGCGCCAGGGCGTCCATAAAATTGCGGCCAGGTCTGACCGTTGGTTGTCCCGGCCGCTTTGGCGGCCTGCCATTGCGCGCCGCATTGCTTCATGACGCTTTCGGCGTTGGCGATCGACGTTTCGCCAAGCGCGATTCCGAGCGCCAAAGAGACCGCAACCAAGGCCCGCATTCTTGCCCCTGCCAATCGAAAAAGCCCGGATTCCGCATGAGGCCACAAAACCACAAACGCCACAAAACGCCACTTCTGTGGCTCTGTGACAGCCACACACACCACAAAGGGGCCGGAGGCCCCTGTGTGTGTGGCCTATGGCCTATGGTGTGGGTTTGATGTTTGTGGCGGCCCAGTACACGGATTCGCCGCTCACGTCGCCAGATTCGATCAGCCCTTTTGCGACAGCCTCACGCGCGCAGCGCCGAAACTGCTCTCGTTTGGCTTTGACGTTCTTGGCGTGGTAGCGCCGATCGAACTCTTCGCGAATGCTTTCTCTGGAGGCGCAACGCGTTTCAGAATCACTGCCCGGAACGCGCTCCAATCTCTCGCGGCGCGCGATTGCAATCCGAAAGGAGTCCATGAAAATTGAGAGGCCTCGTGACAGCGGACGTGCTGCGCCGTTGCTCTTGGCTCGCGACGACGCTTTCTCGGATCCCCACTCAATGACGAGCGTTTCCGTCGGCTCGACGCCACCGCTCGGTGTTTTTCCCCAGACGGCGACGAATCGCGTGCTGAATGGAATCTCTGCGCCGGCAGCCGCGCCACGGCATTTGCGAATTGCGAGCCTCGCGTTTTTCACCTCGCCGCCCGTGGCGCGATCGACAAGCAAGGCCAGGACGGCGTCGGCGTTGTCCTCCTTCACCGAGGAATTGCGCGTTCCGGCCGCCTGGTCCTTGCCGAAATGATCCACCGAGACGACAAGAATGCCGAACTCAGCGGCGACGTCCCCGAGCGGCTTCATCACACGTTGCGCCTCGGCCGCATCATTCGCGTCCCTAAAGCCCGCCGCCGCCATCATCGTGTCGATAACAATCATTGCGAGAGGCACGCCGCAACGTTCCATCATTTGTGCGGCGGCCGTGGCGACGATCGCGCGCAGTTCCTCTTTCGCGCGCGGCGATGAAAGGACCGGGCTACTGTCACCCCACACGAAGGGGAGATGATCCGGGTCGAGAGGCGCTTCTGTTCCGGCCTCGATCGCGGGCTTGAGCTTCGCGTTTACGAGGCCCGCGAGCCTGAGGCGCACCTCGTCCTGGCCTTCGGCTGCGAGCCAAAGCACTCCGCCCTGGCGGTTCACGTTCCGGCCAGCGAAGGGCGTCTTGGTGATCACAGATCCGGCGAGATCGAAAGCAACGAAAGTTTTGTACGAACCCCATTGCCCGGCAATGAGCGCGCGGCCTGACTTCGGCAACATCCTTTCGACGAGCCATTCTTTCAGCGGAGCGTCGTCATCGTCGCCGTGCCACCGCAGCCGAATTCCATCGTCGGCGAATTGACTGCCGGCCGGCGAGGCCGACCCGCCGGCGTTCTCGGTTTGCTGAGGTGGCGGGAGCAGATGCACATGCTCGAAAGCAATCGCAGGGTTTCCTCCCAAGGCCGTGCTGTCCTGCGCGCCACGCTTGAACCCTGAGTGAATTGTCTTTGCGATCTCGGAGGCGTCGAGCCCGATCTCTGTTGCCGCTTCTGTCAACAGCGCATCGGCGAGCTGGGGGTCTATGGCACCGTCGGCAACGAACGCGCCAATCATGACGCTGGCGCGAAAGAGTGTCTTGTTGCGGCACCCGACCGTGGCCCTTCGAAGCATGTCAAAAGCGCTATTGACACGCGCTTGAACAAACTGCCGTTCGACGCGATCCAATGGATACCCGTCGACCGCCAGCGAGAGGGTGCGCGCGACAATAGGGCTCGTCTTATTGACACGCGTGCAGTGCGCCACGAGCGGAGTCGGCGCGGTGTCAATATCGCCGCGAAGCAGCTCGTATTGACCGTCCGCTTTGACCTGCGGGTCGCTTGCTCTTTCCGTGCGGCTCAGTGGCGCGACGACGTACCCATTGCCCGCTCTTGTTTCGATGCCCTTCGCGATGTCCGGCTGAGTCCAATTCGAGCCGATGTCGAGTGACGCGAGGAAATAGACGTGGAGTTCGCCGCTCGGCGTGCGCACTGTGGGCTGTGGCGGTTCTCCGCCGATGTTCGCGCCCCAGTAATCAACGAACGCCCCCCATTGCGGGACTCCTTCCACCACATCGATTTCAATAACGATGAGGCCGGACGGCCCGCACTCGACGCCGAAATTGCAGCCCGGATTCTCTACGCGCCAGCGCCTCCACTTTTCCGGGTCTCTCGACCAATCTTTGGCGTGAGACGCGACTATGCCTGTCGGCGCTTTGCAGCCGGCCTTGATCGGAAAGATAGCTAAGCCGTGCGCGGCGGCGAACGCCAGCAGTGCGTTGAAGTCATCGTCGCTCATCGCGCCCTCCATAGATGAGGGACGCCAACAGCGAAGCGTGCTCAGAACTTAGCCGGTAATGCCGGAGGAGCCTGGATGCTTGTACGCGAAGGTGGATTGGAGTAGCTTGGACATCGAGCCGCCCGGCAAAGCGCTCAAAGTCCTGAGGCTCGCCGCTGTCAACACAGCGTGCGGGCCTCAACGCTTTTTCGTGACCCATCCGTTATCACGCGAGGGCCGATTTGCGCTGCTGGCGCATCCATGACTGAAGGTCTTCAGTCAGGATGAGGGTTCGCCGACCTATTTTACAGATTGGCACCTCGCCGCTCTGTAACAGGGCGAACATCTTCGTACGGCCAATGCCAATTGCTTTCGCTGCGTCATTAACCGGCAGCGCGATAGGTTGCGCTGTACTTTTAAACTCGGGCATTAAGGCAACTCCGATCCCTAGAGGATCGTCAAAGCCTGTCATGGACGGTTGGCGAACGCCCGCCAACGAAGGTACATTCTTTCAGTCAACGTTCGGAAGTTGGCTCGTCGCTGAAGAGCGCGCTATCCAAAAGCTCTTCCAATCGGCCGGGATGTTCCGCGTATTGTGATACCTCATCACCGGCGGCCATTAGCATTTCTAACGAGAAGGCTCGTCTCAACTTCAACGCCTCGTCTGACTCAATGTCTCTGTTGGCAAAAAACTGCCGGAAAAATTCGGCTAACGTTGAGCAAAAATATCTACGCGGCTCACTGGTCGTGTTAACTCGCCTAAGACCACAAAGTCTAATCCTTTGATTATTATACTCACCGGAAAAGACTTCAATTGCCCTAAATATTGAAGAAGCATGTTCACGCAAAGCGTTAAAAGACACATCATCCAGAGAAGAATTATGAATTAGGAAGGTGTTCAACGCTTTACGCAGCGGGACAATCTTTCTGTCTACCTCGTCAATTGCAGCTATTACGTTCTTAGGGGTTGTATCGTGAGCGCCGTTCTTGGTCGCTAGATAGCAACTGAGCAGCGCCTCAAGGCAACTAACGTTTTCGGGGCTCAATTCAGCGACACCTAGAGTTTTCGCTATGCGCGCCTTAGCGTCGGGTTCGAGGCGAAAAGCCTCAGGCTTCGGAAGCGGGGAAATTGGCGGCGGTGGAACCGGTCTGGGCATTCGCGCAATCGCAAAACCGCGAGCTAATCGAGGTGTCCCTCTGCGAATGCCAGTGGATCACGGCGACACTATGGATGGCGGCTCCCTTTCTTCCGCTCGCAACTAGCGCCACGAGTTGAGGCCGACGACATTGCTCGGGGCCAGAATGCCAAGTTCGCCCATAGCAGCGCGGACAGTGTCGGCGACATAGCTCGGGGCGAGGTGCGCATAGTGTCGCTCGGTCATTCGGGTGTCGCTGTGGCCGAGTTGCGCTGCGATGACACCCATTGGGACGCCTCGCATCGCAAGCGCGCTCGCGTAGGTGTGGCGCAAGATGTGGAACGTCGCGGGAGGGTCGATCTTGCCGCGACTGCTCGCCGCGTCGAGAGGCCTCTGTTGATGCGAAGCTCCCCACAACTTGCCGTCGTCGCGGACGAAGATCGGGTCACGGCCCATCTTGCCCGCCGCCAGTTCGCTGAAAAGCGTGCGGCCTTCATCGGTAAGCGCGACATGACGCGGCTTTCCGGATTTCGATTCGCGGATCGTGATTGTTCCGGCCTCGCGATTGAAGTCGCTGGCGCGCAGCCGGGTCAACTCGCCATAGCGGGAGCCGGTCAAGAGCGCGGCGCTGACAAGGTGGCGAAAAGCGCCTTCGCATGCGTTCGCAAGCCTCCGACATTCGTCGCCGGAAAGAAAACGCACAACCGGCGCGTCAGCCCCGCGGAACGGCTTCACCTTGCGCCACGGGTCGTCACTCGAGACGCGCCCCTCATGAAACGCGTGATTGAGCGCGGCCTTCAGAACCGTGAGGGTCCGATTCGCCGTCGCGCGACGCGCGCGAACCGCGTCGGCATTGTTTAAGTCAAACAGCCGTGCTTTTGCGCTTCGTTGTGAGGCGTCCGGCGCGCGCCAGCTTCGCGGCAACGGCAAGGCCAGTATGCCAATCGCGAAGCCGCCGCGCGGTGAGCTTGCCAAGTTCGACATTTCCAAGCTCGGGGAGGATGCGAACACTTGCCGCCGCCCGGTCCTTCGCCAGCCCTTTTGAGCCGCGCTGGTCGCGATCGGCAAAGTAGGCCTCCAGCGCCTTGGCGACAGTGTACGGGCCATCGTCCGGCGCGTGCCCAAGTTCTCGGCGCTGCTCAATGCGCCACCACTCCCGCGCCGCGTCCTGCGCCTGCTTGAACGATCGCAGCGTCACTCCGTCCGCGTCCTGGAGATCGTCGGCGACGCCGACCTTCGTCTCGGTGTAGCGGCCCTCGCCGATGAACCGGCGCGCCACCCAAGAGCCGCCGCCTTCCTTCGTGCGTCGGTACCCAAGATGCAGGCCAGTTTCGAGAACGCGCCAATAGGGCTTGCGCCGCGCTGTGAGACGAAGGCGGGCGGCGCGGGTTTCGAGGTTCGTATCGCGGACAGTGCGGCCCATTGGGGGAGAGCATCCTTTCGGTGGTGCCCAACTCGTGCCTAATATACGTAGATGAACGATGGCGAACCCGCAAGACCGCTCATGGCATATTTTGTAAGGGTTTCATGGCGTCGCGTCGTTCGCAAGCGTTCACCAGCGTCTGGGTTATCCCTCTCTCACGGCGAAAACAGGGGTTCGAGTCCCCTTGGGAGCGCCAAGTAAGATCAATAGGTTAGCTGAAAATCAAGCCGTCCTGTCGTCCTGCCGTCCTGTCCAATAAATGGCCAATATGCAAGGGCGTATTGGCGTGGACGGGATTGGACATGGGCGCGATGATCGGCGAGGCGGCTATCTCGTGACGTCGCCGCTGACCCTCGAATGAACCTCGCGCCCATACGCGTCGAGCACGCGCATGGTGACGGCGCGAGGCGGCCAGTCGATATCGCGAACAAGGGCGTCGCGCTAACGGCGTTTCAATTACGAACAACGTGAGGTAAGAAAAAAAGTGTCACTTCGGCTGCGGTGTTACTGGGTTTGCCGGTGGGAGATTCTTACATATTGTTTGCGGCAACTCAAGGACCTTATTTTCTGGCGTAGGACAATCGTGATCGGCGCAATTGCCCTCCTCGCATAAGGCGTGAGACAGTCTTAGGCTCGCGTGGCCATTTGTATAAACGACTTGTTGAACGTTCCAACAAAATCTAGTTATGTGTTGCTCGTCTGTAAGAACGTCGCCGTACGTCACGTGGCCCCAGATGTAGAATTTGTTTATTCTATCTCCTTTGTCAAATTGATCGAGGCAACCACTATAAAGTTTACCAAAAGTAATGGTTGAAATTGACTTGGGGCCAAGAACGATGTCTGCCTGCCCGAGAGACGGTTTTTGAACATCGCCATAACCGATATCCTTAGGCACATCCAAGTTGGTCATCAACCAACTTATGTGCGCATGCATATTGGACGTTTGCGATACACCAGTATTTTCCCATTCGGGAATGATATCATAATAATCGTCGTTTCTCTTCTCAAATTCAATATCTTTGAGGAAGACGTAGGCACGAACTTGCCTTTGTTCGTTGTCAACGGCGGTTTCCCATTGTCTCTTTGTGTAGCAAGCGGCAATGCTGGTCGCTATAAGGGTGAACAGCAGAAAAATAGCGATAGCCCAGTCAAGGGGATGTTTCTTACTGGTTTTGCAGTTTTGGCTATCTGACACGAGATTTGGCTCACAATCTTTGTTGCCGTCGCGAATATCGCCACTGCTACACCAGCCGGTCAAATCAAGCACCCGCGTCGCCGTATCAAGCCCGACCGCCTGCCCGTCTTGCGCGCGGCCGGCGTGGTTGTCCCGTCGGGCAGGACCTCAACATGCTCCGCGCTGGCGAGCCTCGGTATAGGCCTTCGCTGCCCACCGGCGGGCCTCCTGGCGGCGTCCGAGCCATCGCAGCATTTATTAGGCGGCCGATGCCCGGCGATACCCTGCATAGCCGAGGCCCGCGAGGCCGAGCAGCATCATCGCCCACGTCGAGGGTTCTTGGACGGACGATGGCAGCGTGTCCACAACCTGACACGTAGGACAAGGGGTCAACAGGAAGGCAGAACCGTAAATCGGACCGCCGGCGACAGTCCCAACGCCGACTATTTGCCCGATGTCGTTGATCCCGGTAGCATACTGTAACAACCAACCTCTACCACTAGAGGACAGTACTGTATTGAGGTCGGTAATCACGCCGTCATTCCAAATAGTCGCGTGAGAACCATATTGATCTTCACTATTGCTTTGGCCAACAACCTGACCTTCGTCATTTATAGCAAACGCGCCGTTTGATTGGTTGCTGCCAGGAATAAGCGGCTCAAGGTCAATGACAGAGCTGCCTTCCCACTCGGTAGCCCCACTGTCTGTTATGCCAACCACCGTCCCAGAATTGTTGATTGCTTGCGCGACGCCTGGGCCTAAGTCAGTGACCGTTCCGTTGCTCCAAAGTGTTGCTTGAAGATTATCGGCACAACAGCTGCCGATACTATCACCACTCCACCCAACCACCTCTCCGGAATTATTGATGCCATACCCGAAGCTCGCAGTCATGCCCGACGCGGGGGCGAGATAGGTCGTACTACTGCCACTCCAGAGCGTCGCCACGTCAGCAGTTTGGCTGTTAGAAGACCTTCCCGCCACCTGCCCTGCGTCATTTATCGCGTAGGCGACGCTTCCATACGGGCCGCCTCCTCCGGCTAGTGCGGTGGGAATACCGCCGTTCCAGACAGTCGCGGCTCCCGCATTCACGCCGGCTACTTCTCCAGAATTGTTGATCGCATAGGCGACGCTATATCCGTTCGAAGTAAGTTCCGTAGAAATGCCTCCGTTCCATTGAGTAGCGGTGGCTGCTGTACAGCATTGGCTATAGCTCATACCGACCACCTGGCCAAGATTGTTGATGCCGAAGGCATTGCTCTGGGTCATTCCCGATAGCGGACCGAGATGGGTAAGGATGTAGGCCTGTGCATGTGCCGAGCGCATACCGCCGATCCCCAACAGACAGACTGCGACCAAGATGGCGAATTTGGACGCCTTGGAGTGCAACATCGAACCCTCCCCATGATGGCGGGCAATGCGCGAGCCTTTCTCTGCGCAGTCAGGGCCAGCCTCTGTTTACGCCATTCTCCTCCCAATTTATGGGCCTTCGCAAGCCTAATCGAACCGGTGACGACGGATGGGATAGCTACACGGCTGCCAAGCGGGAATTACGGCGCCCCGGGTTACGGTGATGGGGTGGACGGCGCCCCGAACGGCATCAGCGTGCCAAGATGGCGGTTGTTGTCACCAACCCATCTGAAGGGAAGCCGTCCATGGGCAAGTCTATCCGGAATATCGCCGTTGTCACGCGCGTCGGGCTCGATCTGGCGAAGAACGCGTTTCAGGTTCACGCCGTCGACGCCAAGGGCGAGACCGTCGTTGCGCGCAAGCTGGCGCGCGGCCGGCTCGTCGCTTTCTTTGCCGAGCTGCCGTCTTGCGTCGTGGCGATGGAGGCCTGCTCCTCGGCGCATCACTGGGGGCGACAATTGCTGGCGCTCGGGCATGAGGTGAAGCTCATTCCGCCGGCGCATGTGAAGCCCTATGTCCGGCGCAACAAGAACGATGCGGCCGACGCGGCGGCGATCTGCGAAGCCGCGGGGCGGCCGGGCCAGCGGTTCGTGCCGGTGCGATCGGTCGAGAACCAGGCCGAATTGATGCGCCACCGGGCGCGCGAGTTGCTCGCCGGCCAGCGCACGTCGCTGCTCAACGCCTTGCGCGGACACATGGCCGAGATCGGCGTCGTCGCGCCGCAAGGGGCGCAACATGCCTACCACCTGAAGCGCCTGGCTGCCGATGGCTTCGACGACAACGGCGAGATCGTGGTCCCCGACTGCGTGCGCGCAGCGCTTCGTCCGCTCGTCGGCCAGATCGACGCCCTCGACGCGGCGATCGGAACGATCGACAAGGAGCTCGAGGCTTCGGTCAAGACCGATGAGACGGCCAAACGCCTGATGACCATTCCCGGCGTCGGCCCGGTCACCGCCTCGGCGATCACGGCCACGATCCAGGACATGAGCGCCTTCGCATCGGGGCGCGAGTTCTCAGCTTTTCTCGGCCTGACGCCGCGCCAGAGCTCGACCGGAGGCAAGCAGCGGCTCGGGCGCATCACCAAGATGGGCGACCGATACTTACGCAAGCTTCTGGTGGTCGGCGCCTGCGCGACGCTTAGCCATCGCAAGGGTCATAACGACGCCCTGCGCCTGTGGGCGAGTGCGCTGCTCGAGCGCAAGACGGTCAAATACAAGTTCAAGCTGACCGCGGTGGCGCTCGCCAACAAGGTCGCGCGCATCGTCTTCGTGCTGATGACGAGGGGCGGCCAATACGACGACCGGCCGGTCGCGGCCTGACGACTGCGAAGGGCTCAGCAAGGAGAGTTTTCGCCGCAAGGCGATCAGCATCGAGGGCGCCAACGAGGTGATGTGAACCACGGACAAGGCTCGGAAGCCCGTTAAACTGTCTGCGCCAGTACGAGCGCGATACGGTGATGGGGGCGAAGAGCCATGCGGATCTTCATCAGGGCCAGCGGGCTTTTCCTCCCCGCGTCAACAGGCCGTAGACATGACCGCGCCCGAGACGTTCACAACAGCTTCAAAGCAACCCTTGACAAGGGGCGCCGTCCAGACATGACAGTTTACTCAACCCCCAACTCTCGGCTTCGGCCCGCGCCGTTTGGGACGGGGATCGCGACCTGCGGCTGGGGCGAGACGGGCGAGGAACGCCGCGGAGCCCAGCGGACGCCCGATCGTCTCGGCGGCCCGCAGGGCTGACGGCGCCTCGGCCGACTCCTCCGTCTCGACGAGATCGGCGAAGCGGCCGGCGCAACGCTCGAGGAGCGGCGCTCCGGTCACGAGGCCGTCGTCGCGCCCCGCAAGGCGCGCGCGAACGCTCGACCAGCGCCAGTCCTCCGCCCGTTCGACAAGCCGCGCCCGCACCGGGTTCATCGCCACGTAGCGCGCCGCCGCCATCAAGTGCTCCTCGTCCATCGCGACCGAGCCGAACCGCGCCTGAAACAGGTGGCCGGTCACCCTGAGGCGCGCATTGATCGTCGACGCGTAACGCCGACGCGTAACGCCGATGCGTCTCGCCGAGCGCGCGCCCGAGCGCCTGCTCGCGGTCGGGGACGAGAATGAGGTGAACGTGGTTGGGCATGAGACAATAGGCAAAAGACCGCCACGCCGTGCTTGCGGCATTGGTTCGCCAGGAGATCGCGATAGAGCCCATAGTCGACGTCGCCGAAGAAGACGCGCTCGCGCCGATTGCCGCGCTCACGTGACGTGATGGGGAAGGCCGGGGACGACGAATCGGGCGATGCGGGCCATTTCGGATGCTCGGGCAATATGGTGGCGATGTTGTAAGCTGCGTAATCTGAATTGGGGATTGAGTAAAGTGTCACCGTAACGTGCGATCTACAGGCAGCTACGGTAGTGTGACGTGCGTCACTGCGGACCCCCTCGAGACGGGCGACAAAAACGCTTTCGATGAACGTTTCCGGGGGATGCATGGCCGCTGGGCGACAAGCCACGATTTATTTGGCGAGCGCACATGGCTTTAAGAGTTTTATTTGGTTAGTAGGTAATATAGAAGGAGCAATCTATGGCGACGTCGTTCACGTTCGAGCCGGTGGCCGACAGCATTGCTGTCGGCGGAGAGGTCAGCCTGGCCCTTGATCGGGCCGGCAATCCTCGCATGGTATTTTCGCAACGCAACTCTGGCCAGATTTTCGTGGCGACACGGGATGGCGGCGCTTGGACGCTCGAAAATGTGCCGAGCGGCTTTGTGCCCGGGGACAGCCGTCCTCGGCTGGCAATCGATTCCAAGGGCAATCCTCACATCGCCTATCGTGATCTCACCAGCGGCGAACTGATTCACGCGGCCAAGAGCGCCGGCCAATGGTCATTCGCGCATATCCCCACGCGCCTGACCCCGGATCATCGGCCCGGCGGTGTCGGCGCCATCGACTTCGCGCTCCATCCGGGACGGCTTGATACCGAGAGTCGTGATGTCGGGTTTTTCGTCTATGTCGATCTGGCGACAGAGCGGATCGGCTTTGCCCATACCGCCGGAATTGGACCCACCCCGGTGACGGTGCAAGATGACCCGAATGACCTGATCCAGTTTTCCGGCCCTTCGGCCTCGTTTGACCCTTCGGAGAATTTCTTCGTCGCCTACCTTGGCATTTTCCAGACGGGCGCTCCGCAGGACACGGTGTCAGTCCGATCCGCCCATATCGTCGACATCGAAAAAGGCACGTTTTCCACCCCCACCGTCATCGAGGGATCGCAATTCATCAACGTCAGGAGGCCGACGTCGATCGTGCGGACCTTCTCCGGCGGGTGCCTGGCCTATTTCGATATCGCCAGCAAGACTTTGAAGGCGAGCATCAACTCGGGCGGGCTCTCCAGCATCGAAACCGTCGCCGCCAACGTCGGCAACATCGTCACCCCGTCGGCAGCCGCAAAGGGAAGTGATTTTCGCGTGGCCTATGCCGACATCGACGCGATGAAGTTGGCTTCGCGCAGCAGGTCCGGCGACTGGACGATCGAGGCCGTCGAGGCTGTGAGCGGCGGATCGCCATCCCTGGTCTATGACAACGCCGGGACAGCCAACATCGCCTACGCCGCCGGGGCCAAGCTCAAATACGCCAGACGGTCCGAATGAGGCGTGGGATTTCCAAAAGGATTTACAAAAGGATTTACGGTGACAGTGCGCCGGGAGGCCGGCGAGGAGTAGGTGGTGCAAGTCCACTACGATGAACGCCGATGCGTCTCGCCGAGCGCGCGCCCGAGCGCCTGCTCGCGGTCGGGGACGAGAATGAGGTGAACGTGGTTGGGCATTAGACAATAGGCAAAAGACCGCCACGCCGTGCTTGCGGCATTGGTTCGCCAGGAGATCGCGATAGAGCGCGTAGTCGTCGTCGCCGAAGAAGACGCGCTCGCGCCGATTGCCGCGCTCACGTGACGTGATGGGGCAGGCCGGGGACGACGAATCGGGCGATGCGGGCCATTTCGGGTGCTCGGGAGATATGGGTGTGGCGATGTCGGGAACCGCCGACTAATTCCGCCCCTGTTGGTCAGGGCGTATCAAAGATCGAATAGCTTAAGTACAAATGCCACGACCAATCCTAAAGTCCCCGCCGCGACAAAAACCAAATCTAGACCGTCATAACCAGAGCGCTTAGATTCCCATGCGTCTGCGATAACGCGCCTAAAGCGGGCGAGACGCTTGGTCTCCGCCTTTCGGAGCTCCCAGTTGCGAGCATAACGATAGTATTGGTCCTTAACCGCAGGGACTGAAAGGGCGCCGCCCGCCAAAGCACCGATTAGGTCTGACGCCAACATGATATAAAACTGACGCTCATAAACGGCGGCGGGACACGCCGGGTGACGAAGTCTCTACAACCTCGCGCTCCTTGTCCGGCGCGAACGTCACAATGGGCCGCAACCCGATTGCGCCCGCATATCTATAAAGTGTCCTCAATCCAATGTCGCCGTTTCCAACTTCAATTTTGGAGATCGCTGATTGAGTGAGATTCAACCGGGCCGCCACTTCCTCTTGGTTTAGTTTCTTGTCGCGCCTCTGCATCTGCAAATCGCTTCTCACCGAGGCGCAAAATTCGTCCATTCTTGCTTCGGCGTCGGATGCCTTTGCAAAACCCGGACTGCTCTTAGACAAGCGGTCACGAAGCGCTTGTATTCCTACGGCAGCCTTTGATTTTGGATCAAGTGCCATGTTGGTGCCTCACCAATTCGCCTATGGGTACTTCAATGCCGCCGCCGCTCGCGCCCTAATGTTGTTCCATCCGTACCCCGGCCCACCACACGTATCGTATATCTCAACGAATTCGATTCTCTGCGTGGTGTGGTCGATATGGATGAGTGCTGCCGCGTCTGGGATGCTTGCGAGAACGTAGCTGTGTGGCACTAGATACACTTCTTCATTGGTCGGATTGCCAGAGCCAGCGGCCATTCTTTCGCCGCTTGCTCCGTCAAAATCAACGCAATCATCTACCGCCGTTAGCAACCGGGATGCTTTACTTGGCTGGGCATTAGCCAGGCCCTCAAATTGCCGCCCGGCTGAGCTTCCGGGGTCGTCCACGAGTTCATAGTCCTTATAACTCATATTGACCCCAATTGTGCCCCAGTCAATATTCCCAATAGGAATTTATTTTTCGGGGGATTAACGGACGCGTAACCTCCTTGTGAGCTCGGGCGCCAAATTACCCCCTGATTATGCATACTTCAACCGCCGGCCCCTCACTTGCGTCTCCGGTTAACGCTCAGCCCTCCGGGATCCTGTCCCGTGGCGTGGTGTAGCTCGTCGATCGTCGCCGATTCCCGGCTAAGCCGGGTTGGTCAGGCTGCCACGGCGGATAGGATGACGATGGGATTATCGCTGATTGGAATTACCTGATCCGCGGCAGCCTGGTTTCGCGGCTTGCGGCCGCGCTTGCCCGGGGCGGGCGTGCGCCCGAGACGGTTCTCGATCTCCGCCACGGAGCCCGCCGAACCGAGCGGCCGGCCGATCAGCTCGCTCAGGCCTACGAAGGCGGCGGCGTCCGCTGGCCCTCGAGCAACCCGGCGAAATGCGGCGAGTGGTCGAGAAGCGGCCGGACGCGGACGAGCCCGTCGTCGCGCCCGGCGAGATGCGCGCTTGACGCTCGAATGCGGCCAGTCGTCGGCGCGCTTCGGCTCGGTGGCGCTCGACGAGGAGCATTGGATGAACATGCTCTCGCTATGTGGCGCTCAATCCCGTGCGGGCTCGGCTCGTCCGGCGGCGTCGAGGTCTTAAGCCTATTGCCAGCTGCCCAACCACGTTCATCTCATCCTGACGCCGGAGGACGGCGAGGGCTTGGCGCTCGCGCTGGGCAACGCGCTCGCCGAACTGGCCGCCGACATCAAGGCCGAAAGCCAGCGCGAGCCGATCTTCCTCTGGCAGGGCAAGATCATCGATGGCCGCAGGCCCGAATAAAGGGCCAGCCGTCGCCCCAAACTACGGCTGCGTGATCAGGCTCCCCAGCGCCAGCAGCCGGACCGCTTCCGCCGTCGTGCGGACCTTGAGCCGGTCAAGCAAATGGGCGCGATGCACCTCGACGGTTCGGGCGCTGATTCCCAGGTGATACGCGATGACTTTACTGGAGCGCCCATCCGTCAGCCCGTCAAGCACCTGCCGTTCGCGGGGGCTCAGCGACACGATGCGGTCAGCCGCGTCCAGCGCCTCAAGACGCCTCCGCTGGGGCTGTTGAGGCGCTTCAGCTACCCCCCATCCTTTGATGACCTCCCATCGCTTTTTGCGCTTCGCGATGGCGACGTGATGGGCGCAAGCCACATCGAAAATGTCGCCCGCATGAACTCATTGAAAGCGGGTAGGTGCAAAGAAGCGAGATCGGCTGATCGGCAATCGTTCGACTGAGCTCGGCTTCATAGTCGAGAAAAGCATCCCAATTTTTTCGGTCGAGCCAGAAGGCGTCGCCGGAGGCATAAAGCCCCGAACGGCCGACGCCCAGAGCCTGCTGCGCCTTCTGGTTCCAGAAGGTCTTCACCCGCTCGCGGTCGAAACAAGAATCCCCCAAATAGAGCGCGCGTCCCGAATGGAGCTCGACGCCGCCTTCGGCGATGGCGGCACGCGCCTGGAGAGCCGGTTCCTCCGCCTCAACGCCATCGGGCATCACCCAGACGCAAGCGTCGCCGTTGTTCAATCCGTTGGTGAAAAAGGGCGTGACGAGATCGATCAGGTCGTCCTTGGTCTCGTAAAACGCGCACATGTGCGAGCCGTGCTTGACGGCGGACAGGATGCTGGCAACTCCAGACACCCTCGACCCTGAGAGCATCTCGCCCTTACGCGCCGTCTGAGACGGAGTATACTCAAGCTGGCCATCGCCGCGCATAGATCGGCCCGTCCAGAGCGAAATCGCCGCCACCCGAGGGGTAAGTCTGAACTTGGCAATGCCGCTGTCAATATCGTAGAAATACGGTATTGCGGGGTTGATGGAGTGTTACAAAGCGAAGCTCCTACGACAGCGAGCGCCGAAACCGTCCAAAAATGGCCTCGGCCAGGTTGGGTGGGACATGGGCGCCCAAAAGCGCATTGAAGGCCGCATTTCCCCACCTTCAAATAGTGGACGCAAATAGTGGACGCCACCCGGCGCTGCGAGCGCCAGGCCCTCGGCGTCGTCACCGTAAATGCGGGAGCGGGTCAGGCTTCAACGCGCGCAACGCAACGTGGGGCCGCCGCGGACAGGCTTCGCGGGGCTGGGACGGGTTTGCGGCGGCCCTTCCGCGGAAACGCCGCGGCGCCGCTGAGCGACCCACAGCGCCGGCATGGCTTAGCCTCGAAGTTGCGCGCAACCTGGTTTTCGGGGCGGCGAGAAACCCTATCCCCCGCGATGACCGCCATCGTCCCGTCCCGCCCGGTCGCGATGCGCCCGGTCCATCTGCCGCAGGACCCGGTCGAGGGCCGCCCGAACGAGGAACTCGAGAACGAGGAACGCGAGGAACGCGCCCAGCGCGATCAGGAGGAGCACGGCGTCGGAGGGTATCCTCATCTTGGCTTCCGCTCGTCGTCGAGACATAGGTTGCGGCCCGTTGGCCTAGTATTGACCCCAAAAATGCCTATAACGCGACAGGCGGGGAGGCGTCCCTGTCGTTTATTGCGCTCGCGCCGCATTCGCCCGAATGAGTGCCCGTCGCGCGCATCATCGACCCGTCGAGCCCGCGGTCCTTGAAATTTTGCCTTGAAATTTTGTTCGGAGCCGGCGGAACGGTTCCAGTGAAGCGCTCTCCCGTTCCGCCAGCCCTCGGGCGCGGCCCATGCCGAGGCCGCCGCCTCGCGATGGCGCTCGGGGCATGTCGCCGCTTCAGCACACCATGAAATACGCTATTCTGATGCCGCACGGCTTTGATCCCTTTCCGGGTTCAGTTGATTCGCAACCTTCTGAACCCGAGTAGAATCAACGCCTTGCGCCGACTCAAGCACATTCCGTGCCGGACAACCGTGGGCTTGACCCGTGCATCCAGGGTTGCGCGGACTGATAATGAGTTTATCCTCGAAGGTCCGGATGGCGACGCGGATTGGGCGCCGCAGCACTCGATCGGACAGGTGGGCGCCTGGATGCCCGGGTCAAGGCCGGGCAAGACGCGCCTCCAAGCCCGTTCGATGATCCTCAGCGAGAGAACTTCTTATACTTCAGCCTGTGGGGGATGACGCTGTCGATCCCGAGCCGCCGCTTCTTGTCCTCCTCGTAGTCGGCGAAATTGCCTTCGAACCACTCCAAATGGCTGTCGCCTTCGAAGGCCAGCATGTGGGTGGCGATGCGGTCCAAAAAGAAGCGGTCGTGGCTGATGATGACGGCGCAGCCGGCGAAGTCGAGGAGGGCCTCTTCGAGCGCGCGCAAAGTGTCGACATCGAGGTCGTTGGTCGGCTCGTCGAGGAGCAAGAGGTTGGCGCCGCTCTTCAGCATCTTGGCCAGATGCACGCGGTTGCGCTCGCCACCCGACAGCATGCCGACCTTCTTCTGCTGGTCGGCGCCCTTGAAGTTGAAAGCGCCGACATAGGCGCGCGAGTTCATCTCGCGCTTAGCGAGATAAATGATGTCGGCGCCGCCGGAGATTTCCTCCCACACGGTCTTCTTGCCGTCGAGCGCGTCGCGCGACTGGTCGACATAGCCGAGCTGCACGCTCTCGCCGATCTTGATCGAGCCCGAAATCCGGCTTCTCCTGGCCGGTGATCATGCGGAAGAGCGTCGTCTTGCCGGCGCCGTTGGGGCCGATGATTCCGACGATGCCGCCGGGCGGCAGCTTGAACGTGAGCCTGTCGATCAGCAGCCGGTCGGCGTAGCCCTTCGACAGGGCGTCGAAGTCGATGACGTTGGCGCCCAGCCGCTCGGCCACCGGGATGATGATCTGCGCGGTCGTCGGCGTCTTCTCGCTCTGCTTCCGGACGAGTTCGTCGTAGGCGGCGATGCGCGCCTTGGACTTGGCCTGCCGGGCTTTCGGCGAGGCGGCGATCCACTCGCTTTCTTCCGCCAGCGCCCGCTGGCGCGCGGCGTCCTCGCGGCCTTCCTGCTCGAGCCGCTTCTGCTTCTGCTTCAGCCACGACGAATAATTGCCCTCGTAAGGAATGCCCTTGCCGCGGTCGAGCTCGAGAATCCACCCCGTGACGTTGTCGAGGAAGTAGCGGTCGTGGGTGACGATGAGAATCGCGCCCGGATAGGCGCGCAAGTGCCCCTCGAGCCAGTTC
Organism: uncultured Alphaproteobacteria bacterium; assembly: GCA_963772555.1. Lineage (GTDB taxonomy): Bacteria > Pseudomonadota > Alphaproteobacteria > Rhizobiales > Beijerinckiaceae > Roseiarcus. Next base: position 454,905 of record CAVYXQ010000007.1, read on the forward strand.
ACCGTCTCGGCGTCGAGATGGTTGGTCGGCTCGTCGAGCAGCAGCAGGTCCGGCTTTTCCAGGAGCAGCCGGCAGAGCGCGACGCGGCGCCGCTCGCCGCCGGAGAGCGTCGTCACGTCGGCATCGTCGGGCGGGCAGCCGAGCGCATCCATCGCCTGCTCGACCTGGCTGTCGAGGTCCCACAGGCCCTTGGCCTCGATCTCGTCCTGCAGCCGGGTCATCTCGTCGGCCGTCTCGTCGGAATAGTTCATCGCCAGCTCGTTGTAGCGATCGAGGATCGCCTGCTTCTCCCTGACGCCGAGCATGGCGTTGCCGCGGACGGTCAGCGCCGGGTCGAGATGGGGCTCCTGCGGCAGAAAGCCGACCTTGGCGCCCTCGGCGACAAAGCCCTCGCCGACGAATTCCGTGTCGAGCCCGGCCATGATGCGAAGAAGCGTCGATTTGCCCGAGCCGTTGACGCCGAGCACGCCGATCTTGGCGTCCGGATAGAAGGAGAGGTTGATATTCTCGAGAACCTTCTTGCCGCCGGGCCAGGTCTTGGTCAGGCCCTGCATATGATAGATGAACTGGCGCGCGGCCATTTCGAAATCCTTGCGATTTGACGGGAGGAATTTGGCGTCGGGAGATATCAGGGGCGGGGAGGGGTGGCAAGGCGAGCCTCGGCGCGTTGCAGACGCGGTCGGTGACCGCGTCGGCGATCAGCGAGCGTCGCTAAAATCGGCCGGAGCGCCAATCCTGGAGGATTCTGAAATGCGCATTCTCATCAGCTTCGCCACGCTCCTCGCTCCGGCTCTGGTCGCGGCCGCCGAGCCGCCGCTGACGATCGAGCGCCTGCTGGCCGACGGATGGGAGATCGCCGGCTTCGCCAGCGGCTATGACAATCGAACCTCGCTGATCCTCTTCCGCCATCCGGGGCAGAATGCCCTGGTTCAGTGCGGCATTCTCTTCGACGTGACGCGCAATCCGCACACCATCATCAATTGCTACGAGCTGCATTGAGCGGGCACTCCGGACGCCGCTCGGCAACGCGGATCGTCAGGAAATAAAGGGGAGATTCGATTCAAATCGAATCAAACCGAGGATTTAGCGCGTTCCGCTGGGTTGCGAACGTCCGTCATTCGCCCTGTAGCCGCGCTCGCCGAGCGCGGCGCCGCGGTCAGCGACCGCGGCTACAAACGGGTCGCGCCCATCTTCGCTGCTGCGGACTCCGCCGCTTTCTGCGCCGCTACCCCGATCCCGCCGAGCAGCTGCTGCAGCAGGCTCTTCCGCGCTTCCACCGTGATTTCGTAGAGCGCGGCGCCTTCGCGGGCGCGGAACAGAAGTTCGTCGCCGGTCATGATCTCGTCGACGAGGCCGAGCGCCACCGCCTCGCTCGCGAGCCAGGTGTCGCCGTTGGCGACGCGGGCGATGTCGACATTCGGCCGGCAGCGCGCGACATGCGCCTTGAAGGCTCCGTGCGTATCCTCGAGCTTGCCGCGGAAATGCTCGCGCCCCTGAGGCGTGATTTCGCCGAGCACCGAGACCGAGCGCTTGAACTCGCCGGCGGTCATTTCCTCGAAATCGATCTCGTTCTTCTTCAGGAGCCGATGGATGTTGGGCACCGGCGCGACGACGCCGATCGAGCCGACGATGGCGAACGGCGCGGCGACGATGCGGTCAGCCGCCGCCGCCATCATGTAGCCGCCGCTCGCCGCGACCTGATCGACCGATGCGGTCACCTTGATCGAATGCTCGCGCAGCCGCAGGATTTCCGCTGCGCCGAGGCCGTAGCCGGTCACCGTGCCGCCGGGGCTTTCGAGGCGGAGCACCACCTCGTCGGTCACCGGCCGGGCGACGGTCAGCACCGCGTCGATCGCCATGCCGAGCTCTCTCACGGCCCGCGCCCGCATGTCCCCTTTGAAGCCGAGCACATAGACGCGTTTTGTCGTGTCCTCGCCGCGCTTCGCCTTCTTCGCCTTTTTGCGCGCCTTGACGAGAGCCTTCAGCCCCTTCTTGTCGAGGAGCGCCCCATTCACCGCCTCGCGCATGTCGGCATAGCGCTCGTTCAGCGAGCGGACCCTGATCTCGCGGTCCTTCGGCTCGGCTGACCGCGCAAGCCGCGTAATCAGAAGGGCGAGCGCGCCAATCGCTGCGACGATGATCAGCGCCTTCACGGCGAAATCGGCGATGTCCAACCAGAAGGCCATACCGGGCGTCCATTCGTTCGGGAATTCTTGGGAAGCGACGTAAACGGCTGAAACGCGCCAACGCGCGCGCCCCCGCGGGTCAAGCCCGAGGGGAAGCGATCGAGGGACGAAGGCGGCAGCCCGTCGACAGGCGCGCTTGCGAACGCCCTATCCAGGTCCGAACGATGCGTGTTCCACGCCGGCGCGCGAATGGCAAGCGGCGCCGGAACGGGGGAGGAAAAGCGACCGCCCGTCGAGCCGGCTCGCTATGCCGAAGTGCGCGCCCCCCGCGCGCGGCCGACGCGAGCTTGCATTTGGTCGCCGTCCCGTGTCATTTGGCCGCAGCCGCCGGCCGCACTCATGCCCCGACTTCAAGCGCTGAGTTAAGAACGGATCGGCGTGCAGCGGCGCGTCGTCAGGCTGAAATCGCCGGAAGCGCCGGGCTGTTCGTGGACTTCGAAGGCGGATGAGGTAAGGGTGACGGTTCGCGTGGAGAGGATTGCCCGTCGGGACGGCGGGCGGAGCGCGGCGCGCGAGCGGCCCCGCGGCGGCGTGGTCGACCATCTCGTTCTCTTGAAACCCCGCGTCATGTCGCTCGTCGTCTTCACTGGCGGGGTCGGCTTCGCGCTTGCGCCTGTCCCCTTCGACCCGATGAAGCTTGTCGCCACCCTCTCGGCCATCGCCGCCGGCGCCGGCGCCTGCGGCGCCCTCAATATGTGGTGGGAAGCCGACATCGACGCCAACATGTCGCGGACCGCGATGCGGCCGATCCCGCGCGGCGCCGTGCCGGCTCGCCAGGCGCTGGCGATCGGCGTCCTTCTGGCGATCGTGTCGATCGCGGCGCTGGCGATCGAGGTCAACCGGCTCGCCGCCGGGCTGCTGGGGCTGACCATCGCCATCTATATTCCCCTCTACACCATGGCGTTGAAGCGCCGGACGCCGCTCAACATCGTCATCGGCGGCGCCGCCGGCGCGTTGCCGCCGGCGATCGGCTGGGCGGCCGCGACCAACGGCCTTGCGGCCGGCCCGATCGCCCTCTTCATCCTCATCTTCCTGTGGACGCCGCCGCATTTCTGGGCCCTGGCGCTCTGCCGCAGCGGCGACTACGAGCGCGTCGGCGTGCCGATGCTCCCCAACGTGGTCGGACCGGTCGCGACCTGCCGCCAGATCGTCGTCTATTCGCTCCTCCTCGTGCCGGCCTCGTTCGGCCCGCTCACGATACCGGGCGTCGGCGTCGCTTACGCGTCGGTCGCGGCGGCTTGCGCCGCGGTTCTGCTGTGGCGCGCCTTTGCGCTCTATAGGCTGCGCGACGGCGAAGAATCGCCGCGACGCAAGGCGGCGATGGCGCTCTTCGGCTATTCGATCCTCTACATGTTCCTCTTATTCGCCGCATTGCTGGCTGAGGTTCTTCTCAGGAGGTAGCGCTACGGGCTGGCGATCCCGCACGCCCGTGGGGTTGGTTGCGCCTTTGCCGCAGTCCTCCAAAGCCGCTTGCATTGCCGTACTTGCCTTGCGATGAACCGACCCGCCATGCCGAAACCCGACCGCGCCCGGAACTTCAACAATTGGCTGTTGCTGGCGATCCTGCTGGCGGTGGCCGCCCTCCTTTATGGGGCGATCGTGATGAAGGTCGCCAGGTTGGGGTACGGAGAGACATGATCGCGATCCACACCTTGCCGCATGTGCTGGCGGTCATCAATGCGGCGACGATCGTCGTTCTCCTCTACGCCTATAGCCGCATTCGCGCCCGCGACCGGGACGGCCACCGGCGGACGATGAAGGTCGCGATCGGCCTCGGCGTCGCCTTCCTGGCGGTCTATCTGGTCTACCACGCATCCGCCGGCCTGGCGAAGTTCGGCGGCTATGGACCCATTCGGCCGATCTATTTTTCGCTGCTCGGGGTGCACATCTTCTTCGCCTTCGTCGTCGCGGTCATGGTGCCGCTGACGTTCTTCAACGCGATGAAAGGCCGTTTCGCCACCCATCGCAAGCTCGCGCGGGTGACGTTCCCGATGTGGCTCTTCGTCGCCGCCTCCGGCCTCGTCGTCTATGCGATGGCCGTGCACCTCTATCCGCTCCATGCGAGCTGAACGCGCATGAGCCAGGCCGCGCGATCGTCAGCCGCCGCCGTCCGCCTCGATGCCGCAGGCGCCACGAGCGCGCTGCGGCGCGAGCTCGCCGGCTGGGCCTGGCTTGCGGTCGGCGCGCTGGCGGTCGCCGGCGTCTTTGCGCTGCTGCTCGCGCTGTCGAGAACCCCGGGCATGGACAAGGCGCCGCTGTGGCCGATCGGCTTCTTCTACAAGGGCCTCGTCATCCACGTCGTCTTTTCGCTGGTCATCTGGCTCCTCGGCGTGTTCGCCTTCCTGACGACGGCGGCGACGCTCGACCTGGCGGGCGAGCGGACGCGCGCCGCGCCGCTCGGCAGACTCGGCCAGGGCGTGGCGCTCATTGCCTTCCCCTGCCTGTTCGCGCCGGCCTTCCTCAATTCGACCGCGCCGGAACTGACGAACTACGTCCCGCTCATCCGTCACCCGGCTTACGATCTCGGCCTCGTCCTGCTGGCGCTCGGCGTGCTCGCGCCCGTCGTGCGCCTCTTCGTCAACCTGCCGTCGCGGCGGCCGCCCTGGCCGCCGCTTGCGCTCGCCATGGCGGTCGGCGGCTTTGTCTTCGTCCTCGCATTGATCGCCTTCGCCATCGCCGGAGATCTCTTGGCCCGGACCGGGGGACTTATGGTCTCGCGCGAACTCCTGTTCTGGGGCGGCGGGCATCTGATGCAGTTCGTCTACGCCATCCTGCTCCTGACGAACTGGCGTCTCCTCGCCGTCCGCAGCCTCGGCGAGGACCGCGTCGATGACGGTATCTTCCGTCTCTGCATCCTCTTCGTCGGGGGGCTGGCGATCCCGGCGCCGTTCTTCTACGTCGCCTTCGAGCCCTTCTCGGCGGCCCAGCACGAGGCGTTCCGCCTGCTGCAGTTCGGCCTTGCCGCGCCGACGCTGATGTTCGCGCTGTCGCTTGCGGCAAGCGCCCGTGAGTTCGGCCGTCCGGCGCAATGGCCCTGGCGGGACCCCGCCTTCTTCACCCTGGCGGCCTCGCTGGCGCTCTTCGCGCTCGGCGGCCTCATGGGCTTTCTGATCACCGGCTCCGACACGCGAACGCCGGCGCATTATCACGCGGTGATCACCGCGGTCAGCGTCTCGAGCGCCGGCATGCTCCTGACCTACGGCCTCGACGCGCTCGGCCGTCCCCCTGCGCCGAAGCGGACAACGCGCGCGCTGATCGCGCTTTACGCGGGCGGCCAGTTCGTCGCCTCGATCGGCATGTTCGTCGCCGGCGGCTATGGCGCGGCGCGCAAGACCCCGGACGGCGTCGGCTCGCTCGACGCGGTCGCCGCCGCCGGCATGGCGGTGCATGGCATGGCCTCGATCTTCACCATCCTCGGCGGCGCGACATTCGTCGTGGTGGCGATCCGCGCGCTCGCGCGAGCCCGCGGCGCCGCACGTCGGGCTTCGTGAGGCGGGCCCGGTGAGGCGCATCTTGCGCTCTCTGTCGGAGAACCTGGGCGGCAAGCTCGGCCTTCTGGCGCTTCTCGCGGCCGGGTTTTTGGCGATGGCGATGCTGCGGACGATGCATTCCGACGCCGGCGCCGATCTCGTCGAGCTGCACGAAAAGGACCCCGCCAGGCTCAGTCCGTTCGTCGACGAGAATGGCGCGGCGGCTTCGGTTGCGTCGTTCCGCGGCAAGGTCGTCATCCTGAACCTCTGGGCGCCCTGGTGCCTTCCGTGTCTCAAGGAGATGCCCTCGCTCGACCGGCTCGCCGCGCGCCTGCCGGACAAGGACTTCGCCGTGCTGGCGGTGACGAAGGATTCGATCGGCGACACGCCGTCAAGGCGCGCCTTCGACGCCATGCGGCTCTCCCGCCTCAAGCTCTATCTCGACCCGAAAGGCCTTATCGAAAAGGAAGTCGGCGCGCGCGGCTTCCCGACGACGCTCATTCTCGGAGCGGACGGCGCGCCGCTCGCCTATCGCGAAGGCGAGACGGACTGGGACAGCCCCGCAATGACGGCCCGTCTCGAGACGTTCGCGTCGCGGCCGCAACGGCCGGACTGAAGGTCCGGAAGAGACGAGGCGCCCGGCGGCAAGGAACGCTCGCAATGAAGCTCACCGATTACAGGGCCCTGACGTTCGATTGCTACGGAACGCTGATCGACTGGGAATCCGGGATGATCTCGGCGCTCGAGCCGCTGACCCGCCGGGCCTCGAGCAAGCTCTCGCGCGATGCAATCCTCGAGGCGCACGCGCGCCACGAATCCGCCCAGCAGGCGCAAACCCCGGCGAAACTCTATCGCGACCTTCTGGCGGTCGTCTATCGCCGGCTGGCGGAGGAATGGGGCGTCAGCGCGAGCTGGAGCGAATGCGCGACCTATGGCCGCTCGGTGAAAGACTGGCCGCCGTTTGACGACACCGTCGCCGCGCTCGAGATCCTGAAGCGGCGCTACAAGCTCGTCATCCTGTCGAATGTCGACAACGAGAGCTTCGCCGCCAGCAACGAAAAACTCGGGGTCGCTTTCGACGCCATCTACACCGCCGAGGATTGCGGCTCCTACAAGCCGTCTCCCCGCAATTTCGAATACATGCTGGCGAAGCTCACGACGCTCGGGATCGAGAGGCACGACATCCTGCACACGGCCGAAAGCCTCTTCCATGACCATGTCCCGGCCAAGAGCCTGGGGCTTGCGTCCTGCTGGATCCATCGCCGGCACGGCCAGGCGGGCTTCGGCGCCACTGTCAATCCCGGCGAAACGCCGAAAGTCGATTTCCGCTTCAACAGCCTGGCCGACATGGTCGAGGCGCTTGGCGGCTGACTCTAAACGCCGGCCGCAAAATGAATGCGCACTCGATGAACGTCTTTCGGTCGTCGCCGCGACAAAAAGCGTTCTACCCCCCGCCGCGCTCCATCAGCGTCGCGCGCCAGTGCCAGACCGCCAAGCCGAAAAGAACGAGCGCGACCGCCTGATGGGCGAGGGCGAGGGGGATCGGCACGACGAACAGCAGCGTCGCCACGCCGAGCCAGGCTTGCAGGGCCGCGACGCCCGCCAAGAGCGCGGTCCTGCCCGCCAGCGCCTGCGGGGCGCCACGCAGCGCCGCGATGGCCTGGGCGATCGCGAAGGCGACGGCAGCGTAGGCGATCAGCCGGTGATCGAATTGCGCGGTCGCCGGATCGTCGAGCGTCGCGCGGAGCGATGCGAACGCCTCGCTGGGCAGGAAGCCCGATCCCATCAGCGGCCAGGTGTTGTAGATCAAGCCGGCGCGCAGACCCGCGACAAGGGCGCCGAGCCCGAGCTGGCAATAGACGAGCGCCGCGAACGCCGCGGCGGAAATCGCATAGGCGCCGGGAGCGGCCGCGCGCGGGCGCTCGCTGAGGCCCACGGCGGCGTAGATCAGCGCGCCAAAGGTGGCCGCCGCGATCATCAGATGCAGCGCCAGCCGATCCTGCGAGACCTCGGTGCGCTGGCTCAGGCCCGAGGTCACCATCCACCAGCCGACGATCGGCTCGAGCGCCAGGAACCCCGTTGCGACCAGGACCTGACGGCCGAGCACGCCCTTGAGCTCGCCGCGCATCCAGAACCACAGGCCCGGCAGGATGAACGCCGCGCCGACAATGCGCGCCAGCAGCCGATGACCCCATTCCCACCAGAAGATGGTCTTGAAGCCCTCGATCGTCATGTCCGGATTGAGTTCGGCGAATTGCGGGATCTGCTTGTAGCGGTCGAATTCCGCCTGCCAGTCGGCGGCGCTGAGCGGGGGGACGATCCCCGTCACCGGCTTCCACTGGGTGATCGACAGGCCTGACTCCGTCAGCCGCGTCGCGCCGCCGATCATGACCATGGCGAAGACGAGCGCGGCGACAGTCAAGAGCCAGAGCCGGACACCGGAGCGGGCGCCCGCGTGCGGAGACGCGGCCGTGACGGGCAAACTCGAGATTGAGGCCATTCGGATCCTTGCGGCTCGGCCCTAGGCGACAAAAGCCGAGCTTCTGGCCGAGACGCGGCGAAAGCGCAACGCTCTTTTCACGCGGAGGGATCAGACGATCAGCTTGCGGTAGAGGCGCCAGGTCGTATGGCCGAGCACCGGGAAGATCACCAGCAGCGCGACGAAGAAGGTGACGAAGGCGATCGCCAGATCGGCGCCGATCACAACCGCCCAGGCGAGCATCGGGCGCGGATTGGCGAGGACCGCCCTGACGCTGGTCGTCATCGCGGTGACGAAGTCGATGTCGCGGTCGACGAGCAGCGGCGGCGACACCGCGGTGAAGGAAAAGACGATGAGCGCGATGATCGCCCCGAGGCCGTTGCCGACGAGGAGGAAGGCGACGCCGTACGGGGTGGTGAAGACCTGGGTGAAGAGCTGGGTCAGCGTCGGGACCTGGAGCCCCCAGAACAGCAGGAACAGAAAGACCGCCAGATCGAGCCAGATGATGAAGGTGAACAGGCTGACCAGCGCAAGCCAGCCGAGCTCCTTTCCCGCCCGGCCCCAGACCGCGCCTAGCACTGCCGACCACGACAGCGGCTCGTTCATCTCGAGACGGCGCGAGACTTCGTAGGTTCCTGCCGCGCCAAAGGGCGCAAACAGCGCAAAGCCCATGATGAACGGATAGGCGAGATAATAGTAGCCGAACTCGAGCGCCAGCCAGAGGATCATCAGTCCGCCGAGGGCGTAAATCCCGCCAAAGAAAAGCCCGTATTTCGGCGCGCGGCCAAAATCGCGGACGCCCTGCTCGATGCATTCGATGATGTCGGCGATTTCGATCTTGCGGATCTCGAGATGCGGGGCGTCGCCCGGAGCTGCGGCAGGCTCGCTGGCCGCCGGCGGCCCGGCGTCAACCACAATCCCCATCTCTCCACTCCCTCATCCCTGGGCCTCTGACGGGCGGCGGCGCGATTGGATCATGTTCGCTCCCGGCAATCAACATTGTGAAAGCAGCGATTGGCGCCGCTGATGGTCGCACCATCCGGGACGAGCCCCGACGTCGGCGCGGCGCTGCATTGCAGCGAAAAATCGTTGCCGAATGCCGCGCGCTGTGGCATGAGCTGCCGCATCCCCAACATTCAATCGCCTAGGAATGCGATGTCTTTTATGAACGGTAACAAGTTCGCCGATCGCCAGGCGGCTGCCGCCAAGGCGCGGAAGGAGATGGCGGAGAAGTTTCTCGCCAACGCCAAGCACGATCCCAATGACCCCGCCGTCATCGAGCGCGAGGCTAGGCGCAGGGCGATCCTCGAGGCTCGCGCCCTCAGAGACGCCGAGCGCGCCAAGCGCAAGGCGGAGGAGGCAGTCGCCGAAGCTGCCCGCCGCGCTGCAGATGAAGCAGTCCGCCAGGAACAGCTTCGGCTCGAAGCGGTGGCCCGGGAAGCCGAGGAGCAGCGCAAGCGCGAGGAAGAGGAGCGGCTCGAGTACGAGCGGAAGCTCGAGCGCGACGCCCGTTACGCCGCCCGCAAAGAGCGCAAGAAGAAGAAGAAGTCGGTTCACGAGCGGTACGGCTGAACGTTTTCGCGCTTTCGTCGATTCGGGCGGCGACCAGCGGCGCGACCTTTCGGTCGGGAATCGGGGGCCCAAGCGAGGTCGTAATGGAGAAGCCGCTGAGTCTGGGCGTCGCCGGCATCGGCGTGGTGGGGACGAGCCTCGTTCAGCTCTTGCAGCGGCAGCGCCACGACTTCATCGTGCGATCCGGGCGGGAGTGCGTGGTGACCGCCTATAGCGCGCGCCGCAAACGCCCGGCCGACGCCCTCGGCGGCGCGGTTTTCTTCGCCGACGCGGCCGAGATGGCCGCTTCGGGGGAGGTCGACGTCTTCGTCGAACTGATCGGCGGGGCGGATGGAGCGGCCTTCGAGTCGGTCAAGACGGCGCTCGGGCGCGGTCTGCCGGTCGTGACCGCCAACAAGGCCATGCTTGCCGAGCACGGGCTCGAGCTCGCCGCGCTCTCCGAATCCCATGAGGCGCCGCTTTATTACGAGGCCGCGGTCGGCGGCGGCATTCCGGTGATCAAGACGCTGCGCGAGAGCCTCGCCGGCAATGCGGTCCAGCGCGTCGCCGGCATTCTCAACGGCACCTGCAACTATATCCTTTCGCGCATGGAGACCGAACGCCTACCGTTCGAGGCTTGCCTTAAGGAGGCGCAGCGGCTCGGCTATGCGGAGACCGATCCGACCTTCGATATCGGCGGCTTCGATACGGCGCACAAGCTCGCCATCCTCGCTTCACTGGCCTTCGGCTCCAAGATCGACGCGGCGGCTGTGTCCGTCGAGGGCATCGAATCGATCACGCTCGCCGATCTCGCGGCCGCGGACGAACTCGGCTTTCGCATCAAGCTGCTCGGCGTCGCCGAGCGGACGCCGCACGGCATCGAACAGCGCGTCCATCCGACGATGGTGGCGAAGAGCGCCCCGCTCGCCCAGACCATGGGCGTCCTCAATGCGGTGTCGATCGCCGGAGACGCGATCGGCGAGCTTACGCTCGTCGGCCCGGGCGCCGGCGGGGACGCCACCGCCTCGGCCGTCGCAGCCGACATCGCCGACATCGCGCGCGGCACGCGCCTGCCGACGTTCGGGCGGCCTTCGGCGAGCCTCGTCGATGCCGACCGCGTCCCGATGCAGCGCCACGAGGGCGGCTATTACGTGCGTCTCGCGGTCGTCGACCGGCCGGGCGCCATGGGCGCCATCGCCCAGCGAATGGGCGAGCGGATGATCTCGCTCGAGGCCATCATGCAGAAGCGCGCTTCGAAGGAAGCGGCGGCCGCCGGGGTCGTGCCGGTCGTTTTAACGACGCATGGCACGACCGAGGCCTCGATCCGCGACGCGCTCGAACATACCCTGAAAGACGGGGTCGTGCGGGAGAAGCCCCAGGTCATTCGCATCGAGCGCGAGGCGGTTTGACTCCCGCCGAGCCCGTTCTCGCACGCGCCGCCCTGACGGCGTCCGCCGCGGAGGACCGGCGGATGCGCATCTTCGCCATCGCGCTCATGTGCGGCGCGATGCTCTGCTTCACCGGGCTCGACACCTCGTCGAAATGGCTCGGCCGCGACTTGCCTATCGCCGAGATCGTCTGGTCCCGCTATGCCGGCGCCGGGCTGATCGCCATCGCGGTCGCGCGGCCGTGGTCGCGCCGCGCCGTCCTGCGGTCGGGGCGCCCCTGGCTGCAGGCGCTGCGCTCGCTCCTCCTGCTTGGTTCGACGGCGTCCGTCGTCGTCGCGCTGCGGCAGTTGCAGCTCGCCGAATCGGCGACGATCGGCTTTCTCACGCCGATCTTCGTAGCGCTATTGGCCGGACCGCTGCTCGGCGAACACGTCGGCCGGGAGCGGATGATCGCGATTGGGGTCGGCTTCCTCGGCGTGGTGATCGCCACCCGCCCCGGCACGAGCGCCTTCCAGCCGATCGTCATCGTCGCGATGGGCGGCGTCGCCTGCAACGCCTGCTATGTTTTGGCGACGAGGAAGCTGGCGGGGATCGATTCCTCGCACACCACCCTGCTCTGGACGCAGGCCGCTGGGCTCATGCTGACGCCGGCCCTCCCGTGGGTCTGGCGATGGCCGGGATCGCTCCATCTCTGGCTGGTGATGGCGGGCCTGGGCCTCTTCGCCGCGGCGGGGCACGGGCTCCTGATCGTTGCCCACAAATTCGCCCCGGCGCCGGTGCTGACGCCCTTCTCCTACACCCAGCTCATCTGGATGATCGTCTCGGGGCTCCTGGTGTTCGGCGATTGGCCTCCTGCCGCAACCTTGGCCGGCGCGGCGCTGGTGGCCCTTTGCGGCGCCTGGCTGGCGCTGCGCGAGCGGACGGGCCGGTAGCGGTCCGGCCTGCGGCGACGGAGGCGTTCCCCTTCGCAAGGTCAGGAACGGTGATCTGTCCGTTATTGACCCTTCGTAGAGATTTATGGCTGGCTGTCTGGAATGGTCCAAGCCGCCGATTGCGGTCAGGAGAACAAGATGCGGGCGCGGGTCGAGCGGCTGCGGCTTCTGCTTGCTTTTTCCATCATTGCGGGGAGCGTTCATCCGGCGCTGGCGATGGGCGGGGCGGGGCCGCCGAACTCCTATATGACCAGACAATATTGCACCGAACAGGTCGTCAACAAGGGCATCACGGAGGTCAGGAGATTCCAAGCCGAAGTGCAGAAGTGCCTGGACAACCCGGTCACCTACCCGACCACCTACAGGTGAGGGTCGGCCGGCGGCTATTCCGCCGGGGCGGTCGCCGGCTCTTCGGTCGTCGAGACCATCCGTCCGGAGACGGCGGCGCCGGCGTCGGGACGAAGCCTGATGAAGATCAACACCGAGAGGCTGGAGATCGCCGCGACCAGGACGAAGGCGAGCGAAAGGTCGCGCGCGACCAGCGTCTGGTCGCCGAAGCTGACCTGGATGATCTGGATGCAGACGGCGGCGACGGCGACGCCGACCGCGCCCGACATCTGCTGCGAAACGCTGGCGAAGCTGGTGGCGCGGCTCATTCGCGGCGGGTCGATGTCGGCGTAGCTGATGGCGTTCAGCGCGGTGAACTCGAGCGAGCGGAAGAAACCGCCGATGAGCAACGCGAGAAAGATCAGCCAGTGCGCCGTCGTCGGCGTGAACAAGGCGCAGACGGCGAGGAAGGCGCCGGAAATGAGGCTGTTGACGATGAGCGTCTGGCGGAAGCCGAAGCGGCGCAGCACGCGCGACGCCGCAACCTTCATCATGAGCGCGCCAAGCGCCGTAGCGAAGGTCAGAGATCCCGACTCGAACGGGCTGAGGCCGAAGCCGATCTGCAACAGGAGCGGCAGCAGAAAGGGCAGGGCGCCGATGCCGGTGCGGAAGATGAGCCCGCCGACCACGCCGGAGAAGAAGGTCGGGATCCTGAGGAGCTTCAGATCGAGGATAGCGTCCTCGTTCGCGCCCGCGTGCTTCCCATAGAGCGCGAGGAGGCCGACGCTGACGGCGATCGTCGCCGCAACCGCCCACCAGGGCGCCATGCCGCGGCCGATCAGCGACAGGCCGGAGATCAGCCCCATCAGGCCGAGGCCGGAGAGGACAAACCCCTTGAAGTCGAAGCGGGGAACGACCTCCTCGCGCAAATTGGCGATGAAGCGGAGCGACAGGGCGATGCCGAGAAGGCCGATCGGCACGTTGATCCAGAAGATCCACCGCCAGTTGAAGTAGGTGGTGATGAAGCCGCCGAGCGGCGGCCCGGCGACCGGGCCGATCAGCGCCGGGACGGTCAGATAGGCGAGCGCGTTGACGAGATCGCTTTTCTCGACGCTGCGCAGCAACACGAGCCGCCCGACCGGCACCATCATCGCCCCGCCGAGCCCCTGGAAGACGCGCGCCGCGATCAGCGTGCCGAGCGAGGTCGAGGCGCCGCAGAGGATCGAGCCGAGGCTGAAGACGATGATGGCGCTGCAAAAGACGGTGCGCGCGCCGAAGCGGTCGGCGATCCAGCCGGAGGCGGGGATGAAGACAGCAAGCGTCAGCATGTAGGAGGTCAGCGCCAGCTTCAGGACGATCGGGTCCTGATGCAGATCGCGCGCGATCGCTGGCAGCGAGGTCGCAATCACCGTCCCGTCCATGTTCTCCATGAACAAGGCGGTCGCGACGATGAGGGCGGTGAGGACGGCGGAGCGCATCGGGGTTAAGGCTGTCTTGGGGCTTCGTCCGGGCCGCCGCAAGGCGGGGAGGGGCGGCGGGGAGGCTTACGGCGGTCACAATGGCTTGAACGCCGGGGGCGTTCAGCCCGCGGGCGGGACAGGTCGCGCCCAGCGTCAGCCGCCGAAAATCACCTTGTTCATGATGCGTCCCGGCGCGAGCGTGAACAGTCCGGTGGCGACAAGGGCGAGGCTGAAGATCCAGATCATCGCCTGGCGGTGCGCGCGGATGTCATGCTGCCGGGCGCGCGACACGGCGAGCGGAACGACCGCGAGCGTGAACAGCGACAGAAGATGGATGGGGCTCCAGGGTCCCCAGGTTCGGATCGTGTGGATGAAGAGCGAGGTCCCGGCGACCAGCATCATCAGCGTCGCCCAGGCCCAGCCGACCGTCCGGTGCGGCAGCGTTCCTTTCGGCGCGAGGAACTGGGCCGCGCCCAGGCCGATCGCGGCAAAGGCGAAAGCCGCGTGAAACTGAATGACCGGCGCGGCGGCGAGAAGCGGCGTGAGCGACAGAACAAAATTACCTTCGAGGTTTAAGCTCAGAACTTAGTCCAAAGCGTAAAGGAGCTTCGGCCGCCTCGGGTTCTCTACGGTCCGAGGATGCGCTCGAAGTCGTCGAGCGCCTTCTCGCAGGCGCCCTTATCGCCCTTGAGATCGGCCTTTTTCGCCTCCTCCATCGCCGCCGCCGCGGCCTTGGCGTCGGCTTCGGAGAGGTCGCCCGCCGCCGCTTCGGCCTGCGCGATCGAGCCGGGCGTCGGCTGGTGGTGGAGCAGCGCGCCGGTCGAACTCGGCCGCCGCGTGGCCGTGCGCCGCGGCGGCGTCCAGTCTTTTGTTGAACGCGACCTGGTCGCGATAGATCCGGTCGGCGCAGGGGCTGGCCAAGGCCGGGCCGGAAAGGAGCGCGAGCACCGTTGCGCCAAGCGCCAATGCGTATCGAACCCTCACGACGACCTCCCTCGGTCCGTTGTCGACCATCCTACACCTTTCGCACGGCCCGCGTCAGCGCGGAACCTCATGTTCCCCGTGCGCCTCGAGCAGCGCGTTGAGGCGGCTCCGCATCAGCATGCCGGGCCGGTCGGAGGGCATGTGCATCTCGAGCTTGCGGCTCATGTCGACGATCGCGTCGGGGTCGGTCGACTCCAGGATCTCGCGGTCCTCCTCGATGATCGCCCGGTCCCAGGCGCGCAGTTCCTCGGTCGAGCAATCCTCCTCGCGGTCGTTGCGGAAGAGGATCTGCACGAGCTGGATCGAGCCGTCGTCGATCGGCGTCGCCGAATTGAAGATGACGTGCCGGAGGCCCGACGGATATTCCATGTCCATGGCGCGGCAGAACGGCATGTACCAGGCGTTGCGCATCTTGCGCTTCGTCCACGGCTCGGTCGTGCCGGTGACGCGGGCGGCCTGCGGCGGGTTCTTCACCGGCACGATGGTCTCGGCGACGAAGCCGTATGCGGTTTCCGTCAGCTCGTATTTTTCCGGCTTCGGCTGGTCGATATCGCCGAACGTGCCCTTGTGGACGAAAGAGAAATGGGAATTGTCGAAGGAATTCTCCATCATCCTCAGCGCCGAGCAGTTCCACGTGTCGTCGAACTGGTGGATCAGGCGGAACGCCGGATCGCCCTCCTGCGGCAGGTCGGGAATGTCGAGGATCGGCTCGTCACCGAGGCAGACCCAAGCATAGCCGTAGCACGCCTTCGCCTGGAAAGCTTTGGCGCGAGCGTCGGGCAAGGGGTGGCCGGCGGGGAACTGCGGAATGTTCCGGAGCTTGCCGGTTCGGTCGTATTCCCAGCCGTGATAGCCGCAGACGATGTGGCCTTGCCTGGTCCACCCTTTCGACAGTCTGGCGGTGCGATGACAGCAGCGGTCCTCGAGCGCCGCAGGCTCGCCCTTTTCGTCGAGGAAGAGGACGATCGGCTGGCCGAGCAGCCGGAACGGCTTCGGGCCGTCCTCGAGCCTGTCGATCGGCGCCGTCGCGTACCAGAAATTCCGCAATACCTTTTGACGCGTGTTGAGCATCGGGGCCTCGATGAACCATAAGCAGGCAAAGCGCGTTGCAAGATCAGCGCCATGACGCCAAGTCGCTTGAACGCAACCCGGCGCGCGTGCGACAATGCGTCGACATGTCAGCCACAGCCTGCCTCCGAGGGCCGCGATGAGCAAGATCGCAACCAAGATTCGGACCAAGACAGAAACGAAGGTGCAGCGTCCGCGCCTGCACAAGGTCCTTCTGTTCAACGACGATTACACGCCGCGCGACTTCGTCGTCGAGGTGCTGAAAGCCGTGTTCCGCCTCAATGAATCGCAGGCCCTCAATGTCATGCTGACCGCGCACAAGAAGGGGGTGTGCGTGGTCGCCGTCTTCGCCCAGGACATCGCCGAGACCAAGGCCGCGCGCGGCACCGAGGCCGGCGCTTCCAGGGGCTATCCGTTGCGCTTCGACACCGAGCCCGAGGAGTGAACGCGCCGCGGTTCGAGAAACGAAAGCTCGGGCGCGCCGACGTCAGCGTCAGCGAACTCGGCCTCGGCACGGCGCCGCTCGGCGAGCTCTTCGAGCGCGTCGATGACGCCGAGGCGGCACGGCTGATCGAGGCCGCCTGGGACGGCGGCGTCAGCTATTTCGACACCTCGCCCTGGTACGGCCGCGGTCTCGCCGAGCACAGCCTCGGCCGGGCGCTCTATCGCAAACCGCGGGCCGACTATGTCGTCTCGACCAAGGTCGGCCGGGTGCTGCGCCGACCGCTCGGCCCCGGGGCGATCAGGGACCAGTGGATCGGCGGACTCGAATTCAAGCCGGTGTTCGACTACGGCTACGACGGCATCATGCGCTCGTTCGAGGACAGCCTGCAGCGGCTCGGAATCAGCTCGGTCGATCTCCTCCTCATTCACGACCTAGATCCTTGGGACCACGGCCCCGCCGCGCTCAGCGCTTATTTCGCGCAGCTGACGACCAGCGGCTGGCGCGCGCTGAGAGAGTTGCGCGAGTCCGGCGCGATCAAGGGGATCGGCGCCGGCTTCAATTCCAAAGAGTCGATCCCGCGCTATCTCGACATGTTCGACATGGACTTTTTCCTCCTGGCGATGCGCTACACCCTGCTCGAACAGGACGTGCTCGACAGCGAGTTCCCGCGCTGCGCCGAACGCGGCGTCGGCATCGTCGTCGGCGGCGGCTACAATTCCGGCATCCTGGCGACCGGCGCGGTTCCGGGCGCCATGTACAATTATGAGCCGGCGGGACCCGCCGTGCTCGAGCGGGTGGCGAAAATGGAGGTCGTCTGCAAGCACTACAATGTGCCGCTGGCCGCGGCGGCGCTGCAGTTTCCGCTCGGCCACCCGATCGTCGCCTCGATCATTCCGGGCGCGGTTTCCGCCCGTCAGGTCGAGCAGAACCTCGCCGCCTTTCGGCGCCCGATCCCGCCGGACTTCTGGGCGGAGCTCAAGCAGGCCAAGCTCATCCGCGCCGACGCGCCGGTTCCGGCTTGAACCAACGCAGCAGTCGCCGCGAAGAGCGCGCGCGCTTGCGACAACGCCTAACTCCAGCTTAGCTTCGGGAACCGGCTGATGCGGTTTGTCGCGAATGCGCGAGGGGCGGCAAATGTCTTCATGCGATCCGACGAGCGAGTGTCTTTGCCGCACTCCGGCTTTTGCGCGGCTCAACGCGCGCCTGACCGAGAAATTCTTTCGTCGTGGTTTTATCTGCTCTACAGGCGCGACGATCCACGCGTTCGCGAGCGGCGCAGGTAGCTCATCCGCGCGTGTTCCGGCGGCGCCCGGGTCGCCGATCGTCTTCTCCAACGTCCGCGTGTTCGACGGCAGATCGGATGCGTTGTCGAACGGGCTCGAGGTTGTCGTCGAAGGCAAGACGATCAAGAGCGTAGCGCCAAGCCAAAACGCCGCCGGCGGGAAGATCATCGACGGCGGCGGCCGCGTGCTGATGCCCGGGCTGATCGACGCGCACTGGCATGCCATGATGGCGCCCTTGCCGCTGAACGTGCTGATGACCGCCGACGTCGGCTACATCAACCTGGTGGCGGCGAGCGAGGCCGAGAAGACGCTGATGCGCGGGTTCACCAGCGTTCGCGACATGGCGGGCCCGACTTTCTCCCTGAAGCGGGCGATCGACGGGGGCATCGTGGCGGGTCCGCGCATCTGGCCGTCCGGCGCGATGATCTCGCAGACGGGCGGCCATGGCGACTTCCGCTTTCCCTACGAGA
This sequence comes from uncultured Alphaproteobacteria bacterium, assembly GCA_963772555.1. GTDB lineage: Bacteria > Pseudomonadota > Alphaproteobacteria > Rhizobiales > Beijerinckiaceae > Roseiarcus. Next base: position 472,948 of record CAVYXQ010000007.1, read on the forward strand.
TTCCTGCGTCGCACAATGCCCCGCTGAGCCGGGGCGACGCGATCGGCGGCGGCGCCATCGCCGACGGGGTCGATCGCGTCCTTCTGCGCGCCCGCGAGCAACTGATGCTCGGCGCCAGCCAGCTCAAGCTCGCCGCAGGCGGCGGCGTGGCTTCGAGCTACGATCCCATCGACGTCAGCCAGTACACCGAGCCTGAGTTTCGCGCCGCCGTGACTGCCGCCGAGAACTGGGGCACCTATGTCGCGGTGCACGGTTATACGCCGCGCGCCATCCGGACCGCGATCCGCGGCGGCGTCCGATGCATCGAGCACGGGCACCTGATGGATGAGGCGAGCGCGAAGCTGATCGCCGATAGTGACGTTTGGCTTAGCACGCAAGCCTTTCTCGACAATGATTACGCCAACCCGCGGCCCACGCCAGAAGCAGAGGCGAAGGCGCAGCAGGTCTACGCGGGGACGGACGCGGCCTATCGCTTCGCCAAGCAATACAAGCTGAAAACGGCGTGGGGCACCGACATCCTTTTCGATCCGAAAATGACGGAGCGGCAGGGCGCCATCCTCGCGACGCTTACGCGATGGTACAGCCCGGTCGAAATTCTGAAGATGGCGACTGCGACCAATGCCGAGCTTCTCGCCATGTCGGGCCCGCGAAATCCCTATCCGGGCAAACTCGGCGTGGTGGAGGAGGGAGCGCTGGCCGACCTCTTGCTCGTGGATGGCGATCCGACCGTCGATGTCGGACTGATCGTCGATCCTGAGAAAAACTTCGTCGTCATCATGAAGGACGGAAGAATATTCAAGAATAGGCTTTAGGCCGGCCCGTTTCCTGCCGCGACATCCGGCGGGGCGAGCGTCTTGCGCTCGACCAAGGTTACCGGGGCTTCATCACTCCGTCGCGGGCCCACCCGCCGCCTTGCCCGGCGCGTTCGCATGCGCCAGTGCGCTCGCCACCGTCGCCATCGTCGGGCCGGCGCCGAGCTGCATCAATTCGACGGCGGTCGAGGGCACGATGACGATGGTCGCGTTGCCGCCCTTCAGGCCCTCATAGAGCATGTTCATCGCGCGCAAATGGAAGGCGGTCGGGTTGTTGGCGTAGGTCAGCGCCGCCTCGCCGAATTTCTCCGCTACCTGGCGCTCGGAATCGCCCAGGATGACGCGCGCCTGGCGCTCGCGCTCGGCCTGCGCCTGCATCGACATCGCGTCCTGCAGCCCGAGCGGGATGAGCACGTCCTTGACCTCGACCGAGATGACGTTGACGCCCCAGGGCTCGGTGCGGGCGTCGATGATGCGCTGCAGTTCAACGCTGATCCTCTCGCGGCCGGCAAGCATGTCGGCGAGGTCCGTCCGCCCAATGACGTCGCGCAGCGCCGTCTGCGCCGCCCAGTTGACCGCCGCGGTATAGTCGGCGACGTCGAGCGCCGCTTTCATCGGATCGACCACCTTCCAGAAGAGGACCGCGTCGACGTCGACCGGCACGGTGTCGCGCGTCAGCGTCTTCTCGGCCTTGAAAGTGCTGGTGATGACGCGGATGTCGATCCGGTAGGCGACCGTATCGAGGATCGGGACGATGAAAAAGAGCCCCGGCCCGGCAAGCGAGCGAAACCGACCGAGCCGAAGCACGACGATTCGCTCCCACTGATTGGCGACCTTGATCGAATTGGCGATGATCGAGGCGATGAGGAAGGCCACGATCGCGATCGCAACCGCTGTGGGAATTTCGCCGGCGGCGCCGCTGGTGTAGGCGATCAGGAGCCCGAGCGCGAAAAGGACGATGAAGATCAGCCCCGGAAGCGCATTTCGCTGTGGCATGGAAGCCTCTCACCCCCGACGCCCCGCCTGGCCATATGGGGCTTTTTGCATCGGGCGCCAAGGGTCTGGAGTTTGGGCGTGGCGGCGCTCGGCGCCCCATTCCGGCGTCATACGGCCATGCGCGCATTGGCGCGGTTGACTTTGCTAGGACGCGACCCCTAGTCCGGTCGATCCGGCGGGACGCTTTTGAGGATGAACGACGTAGCGCGAACCAACGGCTTGAGCACGCGTTCCATGGTGCGCGCGCTCGCAGTCTGGGGGCCGGGCCTGCTCGTCATGCTGGCCGACACCGACGCCGGCAATGTCGTTACCGCCGCCCAGGCCGGGGCCCAGTCGGGCTATCGTCTGCTGCCGCTCGTCCTCCTTCTGATCCCGATGCTCTACCTGGTGCAGGAGCTGACGGCGCGGCTTGGCGTCTACACCGGCCGCGGGCACGCCGAGCTCATCCGCGAGCGCTACGGGCTCGGCTGGGCGCTCGTCGCCGTTGCCGGCCTCGCGGCGGCGGCGATCGGCTCGCTCGTCACTGAGTTCACCGGCGTCGCCGGCATCGGCGAAATGTTCGGCGTCTCGCGCAGCCTGACCCTGCCGATGGCGGCGGCGGCGCTGCTCGCCGTCGTCGGGGCGGGCGCCTACCGGCGGGTCGAGCGCATCGGCCTCGTCGTCGGCCTGTTCGAGCTGGCGTTTTTCGCCGTCGCCTGGACCGCGCGGCCCAACTTCGCGACGATGGCGTCGGACGCGCTCAGCTTTCCCGTCGGCGACCGCCAGTTCCTCTATCTTGTCGCGGCGATCGTCGGCGCGACTTTCAATCCCTGGATGGTGTTCTACCAGCAGTCGGCGACGGTCGACAAAGGGCTCGAGCCGGCCGATCTCGGCCACGCCCGCCTGGATACGGCAATCGGCGCGGTGCTCACCCAATGCCTGACCGGCGCGATCCTGATCGCCGCCGCCGCGACTTTCGCCTATGGCGCCGCGCCAGCGAGCCTTTCGAGCGTCGGCGAGATCAGCGCCGCGCTGACCCCGGCGCTCGGCGCGACGGTCGGCAAGATCGTGTTCGGCGCCGGCGTGCTCGGGGCGTCGCTGGTGGCGGCGATCGTCGCTTCGTTGGCGCTCGCCTGGGGCGTTGGCGAGATCGCCGGTCTCAAGCGTACGCTCGAAGCGCGGCCCTTCGCCTCTGGCTGGTTCTATTCGGCCTATGCCCTTGCGGTCGCCGGCTCGGCGCTGGCGGTCTGGGCGGTTCCCGACCTCGTCTGGCTCAATGTCGCCGCGCAGGTGCTCAACGCCTTTCTGATGCCGCTCGTCGTCGGCTTTCTCGTCGTGCTGGCGGCGACCGCGCTCCCCGAGCCGCACCGGATCGGCGGCCGGCGCCTCGCCCTGATCGCGGCGCTCTGCGCCGCCGTATCGGCGCTCGCTGTGTTCGGCGGTCTAAGGGCGCTGGTGTGAGAGGTCGCAATGATCGCAAGAAGCCCATTGTTCTGCCGTCGCGCGGCCCTTGGTCTTGGCGGCGGCGCGCTGATGCTGACTTTCGTCGACGGCCTGTTGCGCACGGCGGACGCGCAAGGCCGGCCGCTGCCAGAAGGCGACGCCTATGCGCCGTGGCGGTTGTGGAACGATCCCCGCCTCCGCGCAACGCCGCTGGCGCTGGTCGCGGCTGCGGTTCTAGCCGCCAATCCGCACGACACGCAGCCCTGGCTGTTTGGCGTGCGCGACGACGCGATCGACGTCGCCGCCGACCTTTCGCGCAACCTCGGCGCAATGGACGCATATTTGCGCGAGATGCACCTCGGCCTCGGCTGCGCGATCGAGAACATGGCGATCGCCGCCGGACCGAACGGCTATCGCGCCGAAGTCGAGGTCGTCGACGGCTCGCTCCTCGATCTTGTCGAGCGCAGCGGGCAAGTCCTCGCCGCGCGGGTGCGCCTGGAGAAGCGAAGCCCGACGCCGCCCGATCCGCTCTACCTCGCGATTCCCTTCCGCCACACCAACCGCTACGCCTACAAGCGCAACAAGCTTCCGCCGGACGATTGGCGCGCATTCGCGGAAAGCGGCGACGCCGGGACGGCGGTGCGCGTGATCCTCATCGGCGAGGGCGCCGAGCGGCGGGCGTTCGATGCGGCCGTGGTCGACGCGACCGAGGCGATCATCGCGGACGCCGCGATGATCGCCGACAGCGACCGCTGGTTCCGCGGCTCGCGCGCCGAGATTGAGGCGCATCGCGACGGCCCGACCCTGGACGCCGCGGGCCTATCCTTCCTGACGCTGACCTACGCGCGGCTGTTTTCGGTCTCGCCTGAGACAAGCCACAACGCGTGGCTGAGGCAGACGCGCGACGTCCAGCTTGCCTCCGCGCCGGTGACCGGCCTCATCGCAGTGCGCGACCGTTACGATCGCCGGAACGCCATCGCCGCCGGCCGCTTCTGGCAGCGGCTGCACCTGAGCACGGTCCTGCGCGGGCTCGCCTTGCAGCCGCTCAACCAGCCGATCGAGATGATCGACCGCGAACGACAGGCCGGCCGCGGCGCCGACTGGTCGCGGCGGATCGCCGACCTCACGGGCGCGGATTGGCAGGCGACCTTCTCCTTTCGTGCCGGCTTTTCTTCCCGGAGCGCCCCGGCGAGCCCGCGCCGGCGCCTCGCCGACGTCGTGACCGGGTGAGATGAAAGCGGCGAGCCAGGTCGGCTATCGCCGTGACGTGGCAGCCAGGGTAAGCTCGGAGGCGGGCTCTTTGACCGCTTCCCGGAACGACAGCGCCGTTTCGCGAACGCCCGTCTCGAACGGCGTCACGTCCGACCAGAAGGTCTTGGCGAATTTCGTCGCGTCGACCCGGTAGGGGCGGTCCCATTGGAAGCGCATCTCGCGCATCTCGCCCATGAACGGCGAGAAGAGCCCGATCGGCGCGAGCAGGGCTGCGGGCAGGGTGCGGATGCGCAGCGGCACGCCGAGCGCGTCGGCCGCGACCTGGAGGATCTGCCGCGTCGTCTTGGTCGGCGCGCAGGGCATGTGCCAGGCCTGACCGAAGGCGGAATCGGGCGCGTCGAGCAGCGTCGTCGCCGCCCGGGCGATGTCCGGCACATAGGCGAAGTCGTGGGGAATGTCCGGCGAGCCGATGAAGAACGCGGGCTTGCCCTGGGCGAGGGCGCCGATGGTCGTATCGCCGAGATAGGTCCAGGGGACGCCCGGCCCGTAAAAATCCGGCGGCCGGAGCGACGCGATCCGGGCCCGGCCGGCTGCGGCGGCCTCCATCCACAAGCGGGTGGCGGCGGAGCGCGCGGCGGGTTTGAGCCCATACGACGTCAGCGGCATCGTCTCGACCAGCGGCGCCGTTTGCGGCCCGTACATGTAGAGATTGTCGATGAAGACCATCCGCGCGCCAGTCGCCTCGCAGGCGGCGACAAAGTTGCCGATCGCCTTCGGCCAGACCTCGCGCCACAGCTTGCCGTCATAGGGAAAGCCGATCGCGACGACGATCTGCTCGCTGCCGCGCGCTGCGGCGAGCACGCTCTCGCGGTCGAGCGCGTCCGAGGCGACAAAAGTCGCGCCCCTGGGGAGCGCCTTGGGCTTCGACCTTTGCGCGATGACCGTCTCGCGTCCCATTGCCTCCAGACGCCTCGCTGTCGCCTCGCCGGTCGGGCCGTAGCCGAAAATCGTGATCCTGCCGTTCATCGTTCGCCTCCATTTGCTGGAAGAGATATTAGCGCCGGCTTGACCATATCAAAAATGCATAGTTTATATATCGATCATGCGTGAAGTGAATTTGGCTGGGCTCGACCTCAATCTGCTGCCGGCGCTCGACGCGCTGCTCAGACGGCGCAACGTCACCCGTGCGGCGGCCGAAGTGGGCCTCACCCAGCCGGCGATGAGCCGGGCGCTGGCGCGGCTGCGCGACATCTTCGCCGATCCGCTGCTCGTCCGCCTGCACGGCGGCTTCGTTCCGACGCCGCTGGCCGAGAAGCTCGCGCTTAAGGCGGCCGCGGCGCTCGCTGAGCTGCGCGGCCTTTTCCGCCCGGAGGACTTCGATCCTGCGGCGCTCAAACGGGTGATCCGCCTCGCCGCCGCCGACTCGCAAAGCATCCTGCTCGCGCCTCCGCTGATCGCCCGGCTTCAGGCCGAAGCCCCCGGCGTCGATCTCAGGTTCGAGCCGATCGGCCGCGACATCATTGCCCGCATCGAGTTCGGCGAGATCGATCTCTGCTTCGCCACTGCCGACACCCCCTTGCCGCCAGGGGCGTTCAGCGAGCCGCTGGCGAGCGACCGGCTCGTCCTCGTCATGCGGCGCGGCCATCCTGGCGCGAACCGCCCGTGGTCGCTGGCCGACTACGCCCGCTTCCGGCACGCGACCGTCGCTTTCTTCGGCGACGGCGTCTCGGACACCGACGCGCGGCTCGCCGCCGCCGGCCTCGAGCGGCGCATCGCGCTGACGACGCCGCACTTCATGGCGACGGTCGCCGCGGTCGCCGGCAGCGATCTCGTCACGACGATTTCCGCCGCCTTCGCCCGCCGCTTCGCCGCCGCGCTCGACCTCGTCCTCAGCCAACCGCCGTTCCCCGACCGGCTCGAACTCACGACCGTCGGCCTGCGGCTCCGCGCCGCCGATCCGGCGATGCAATGGTTCCGCCGGATGCTGCGCGAGGAGGCGGCGGCGGTCTATGCCGAGGGCTGCTGTTAGGGAAGGCGGTGTCGCGATAATGTCACCAACTTGCCGAATTGACAGGACGGCGGTTCGAGGAGCGGCCCGATGATCATCGTCCATTCGATCGAAAAGCCGCTCGAGCGGATCGAGCATCCGGAGCCGGCCCTGGTGGCGCGCCGTGAGCTCGGGCCGAACGAAGCCATTCCGCCAGGCGCGATCTGGATCGACCTGGTCGCACCGACCGCGGCAGAGGACAAGAAGGTGCAAGCCTTCGTCGGCGCGCCCGTGCCGACCAAGGCGGACCCGGATTATACCGAGCCCCCCGAGGCGCATTATTCGGAGAACGGCGTTCGCTACATGCATGCGAGCGTCATCAGCGAGCCGGACGACACGCCCGACATCACCGGCGTGACCTTCGTCCTCACTCCGCAGGCCCTCGTCACGGTGCGCTACGAGCCGGCGGATTCCTTCGACATCTATGCGCAAAAACTCTGCCGCGCGCCGGGCCAGGCGCTGTTCCCCGACGCGCTGGCGGTCGGCCTGATCAACACGGTTCTCAACCGCACCGCGCGCTTGCTGAACATGAGCGGCGAAAACCTCGACAAGATCGCGAGCGCCGTCTTCCGCGCCAAGGACAGCGACCAGGGCCAGCGCAACCGCATCTTTTCCGACACGCTGAACGCGCTCGGGCGCGAGGACGAGAAGGTCTCGGAAATGCGCGAAAGCATGGTGTCGATCGAGCGCCTGCTGCTCTTCCTTTTGGCTGAGGGCCGGCCGGCCGATGCGCCGAAGCCGGTGCGCGAGGCGACGAAAGCGGCCTTGCGCGATCTCCAGTCGCTCGAGGAGGACGCCGCCTTCAAGGCGCAGAAGGTGCAGTTCTTGCTCGACGCGACGCTTGGCCTGATCAACCTCGCGCAGAACGACATCATCAAGCTCTTTTCCGTTCTGGCGGTCATTTTCATGCCGCCGACCGTTATCGCCTCGATCTACGGCATGAATTTCAAGAACATGCCGGAGCTCGAGTGGCATTGGGGCTATCCGCTCGCGATCGCGCTCATGGTCTGCGCGGCGGTGCTGCCCTACGTCTTCTTCCGCTGGAAGAAGTGGCTGTAGAGCCCCTTCTCCCGCTCGCGCTCGCGCGGTGGCAGCGTTCAGATCACGGAACGATTTCGCGCGGCGCCGGTTACGCTGACCGGGAGAGATTCGCTGGAAGTGCGATCCGCCAAATCCGCTTTCGCGCGAAAAGTTTCCGGTCGCCGGCGCGGGGGCGCGCGCCTGCCGCCGACGACGCGCTCCCATCAGCAGCGGCGGCACGGGAGCGATCAGGCGCGATGACGGAAAACCAGAGTGCGCCGCGCCGTCTCGAGTTCCCGGCCCCGGCAACGGGAACTTCGATCTCGATCCCGAAGAAGCCGTCGGATGCAGCCGAGGCCGACGATCCGCGGCGAATCGGCCTCGTTTCCCTCTCGATCCTCGCCCTGGGGGTTGGCGTCGCGGCCGGGCTTGGCGCCATCGTCTTTCGCGAGCTCATTGGACTGATCCACAATATCCTGTTTCTGGGCCAGTTCTCCCCGCACTACGACACGAGAATCTTCACCCCGGAGAGCCCCTGGGGCGCCTTCCTCATTCTTGCGCCCGTGGTCGGCTCCATCGCCGTGACTTTTCTGGTGACGAATTTCGCGCCCGAGGCCAAGGGGCATGGGGTGCCGGAAGTCATGGATGCGATCTACTACGGCGGCGGCGCCATCCGTCCCGTGGTGGCGGCGGTGAAATCGCTAGCTTCGGCGATCGCCATTGGCAGCGGCGCCACTGTCGGACGCGAGGGCCCCATCATCCAGATCGGCTCCGCCTTCGGCTCGACGCTCGGGCAAGTCCTGCGCATGTCGTCGGCCGAGCGCATCATTCTGATCGCCTGCGGCGGCGGCGGGGGAATTGCCGCCACTTTCAATACGCCGATCGGCGGCGTGGTGTTCGCCATCGAGATCCTGATGCCGGAGGTCAGCGCCAGGACCTTCCTGCCGGTGGCGATCGCAACCAGCACGGCGACCTTTATCGGGCGCTATTGGTTCGGCCTGGCCCCGGCGTTCACCATGCCGTATCTCGCGCCGCTCCCGGTCGATGGGAGCGCCGCGCTGGCGCTCGCCCTTTACGCGCTGCTCGGCGCGATCGTCGGCGTCGCCGCCGCCGCCTTCATTCTCGGCCTCTATCTCACCGAAGATCTGTTCGAAAAGATCCCGGGAGACTACGTTCGCCACATGCTCGGCATGCTGGCGGTGGGCGCCATCATTTATGGCGTCCGCCAAGGCTTCGGCGAGTATTACATCGGCGGCGTCGGTTACGCGACCGACCAGGCCATCCTGTTCGGCCAACTGAACGGCGCAGGAATCCTGCTCCTGCTTTTCTTGGGCGAGCTCGTTGCGACTTCGATCACGCTCGGCTCCGGTTCTTCCGGGGGCATTTTCTCTCCGTCGTTGTTTATGGGCGCGACGCTCGGCAGCGGCTTCGCCACCGTCTTCAACATGCTGCATTTGCCGATGGCGCTGAATGTTCCCTCCTTCGCGGTGGTCGGAATGGCGGCGATGGTCGGCGGCGCCACCGGCGCGGTCTTGACCGCGATCACCATGCTTTTCGAGATGACCCGCGATTACGCCATCGTCCTGCCGATGATTCTCGCGGTGGCGGCGAGCGTCGGGGTCCGGCGGCTTCTGTCGCCCGACAGCATCTACACCTTGAAGCTCGTGCGGCGCGGACACGTCATACCAGATGCGCTCCACGCCAACATGTTTGTCGTCAAACGGGCGGGCGCGGTCATGGACCGCGAGCTGGTCGTGGCCCCGGCGACCGCCCCTGTGGACGACTTGCCGCTGCGCTCGCCGGACGGCCGGGCGGTGAAATACATCGTCATCGCCGAGCCCGATCGGATCATCGGCGCGATCCGGGTCAGCGGGCCGCTGGCCCGGATCAGCCGGGACGCGCAACCCGCCGCGACGCTGCGCGATCTCGCCAGCGAAAATTTTTGCGTCGTGCGCGAGCGCGACATCTTTTTCAATGTCATCCGCCGGATGTGGCGCAGGCAGGCGGAAATCGCGGTCGTCGTGCACGATCGGGGCGGCCCGCGACCGGACAATGTGGTTGGCGTCATCACCAAGGAGCTGGTGGCGGATTCGGTGGCGAGCAGCATCGTCGTCTTTCCCAACCGCACGTGAGGCGCTGTCGCTCACATTGAGCGTGTCCCGCATCGCTTGACATTCATCAGCGCTTATTTTCTTCTCCTGATTAATAATCATAAGGTCCGAGAATCCACATCGAACAAGGCAAAGCGCGGAGCAGCGCAGAGGGAGGATCGTTATGCACGACGAAGGTCGCTTCGCTCGCGCCGATCTCAATCGCCGCGACGTCCTTAAGGCCGCCGGCGCAGGGCTGGCGGCGAGCGTATTGCCGAACGCGCCGACGAGAGCGGACGAGGCGGTCGAACTCGTCCTCTGGTCCTGGTTGCCGAATCTCCAGTCGGAGGTCGACCTCTTCCAGGCCGCCCATCCGAACATCAAGGTCAAGCTGGTGAACGCCGGCCAGGGCGCTGACGAGTACACCAAGCTGCGGGCGGGTCTGAAGGCGGGGTCGGGCCTCCCGGACGTCTGTCACATCGAGTTCCAGTTGGTCCGCAGCTTCCGGCAGCTCAACGCCCTTGCCAACATCGGCGAGTGGGCCAATCCGCACAAAGCCGAGTTCGCGGCCTGGTCATGGAACCAGGTGAGCGACGGCGACAAGGTCTATTCGATGCCGTGGGACAGCGGCCCCATCGCCGTGCTCTATCGGAAGGATATCTTTGACAAATACAACCTCGCCGTTCCCAAGACCTGGGACGAGTTCGCCGAACAGGCGATCAAGCTTCACCAGGCCGCGCCTGACGTCTATCTGACCGACGCGACTTTCAGCGACGGCGGATGGGTCACCTCGCTCCTGTGGCAGGCGGGTTGGCGTCCCTTCGAGGTGAACGGCGCCGAAATACGCATCCAGGTCAACGGCGAGATCCCCAAGAAATTCGCCGCATACTGGCAGAAGCTGCTCGACGCCAAGGCCATCGAGGCGAAGCCCGGCTTCGTGACCGAGTGGTACACCTCGCTCGATCAGGGCCGTTACGCGACGTGGATCACCGCGGGCTGGGGACCCGTTTTCCTGGCCTCCTTTGCGAAAACCAGCTCGGGCAAGTGGAGGGCGGCGCCGATTCCGCAGTGGCAGACCGGCAAGTTGGTCTCCGCCAATTGGGGCGGCTCGACGCTCGCCGTTCTGTCGAGCGCTCGGCGCCCGAAAGAAGCGGCCGAGCTCGCTATCTGGCTGACCACCAACCCTCAGGCGACCAGCCTCTACACGACCAAGCAGTTCCTCTTCCCGGTCGTGAACGCGCTGCTCGACAGCCCGGAGTTCGCCAACAAGCCCTTCGACTTCTACGGCGGGCAGCCTGTGAACCAGGTCTTCATCGAATCCGCCAGGGCGGTCGATCCGTCTTTCCAGTGGAGTCCCTTCCAGGACTACGTCAACCAAACGATGGGCGACGAACTCGGCGCGGCGGCGAACGGCAAGCGAACCTTGGCCGAGGCGTTCGATCGCCTGCAGGACAATTTCGTGCGGTACGCGCAAGATCAGGGCTTCACAGTGAAGACCTAGGCGACGGCCGGATCGGCGCGGCGATGCTGCGCCCAGTCCCGGCGGCCGCCGAATCTCAGTCAAGCTGAGCCCGGAGCTGCGCCAGAACAATGCAGTCCGTAACACACGCACCGGGCGCGCTCGCTCCCTCGCCGCCGAAGCGGCGAGGCAAGCGCCTCGGCGCTGTGGTCACGCCCTATTTCTTTCTGGCGCCTTTCCTTGTCCTGTTTCTTGCCTTCCTCGTCGCTCCGCTCGTCTACGCGCTCTACACCAGCGTGTTCCGCGATACGCTGGTGGGGGGCCGGCGGTTCGTCGGCTTCGCCAACTACGTCCAGGCGGCCGGCGACGCGAACTTCTGGGGCGGCGTTTCCAACCTGCTCTTCTTCGGCGTCATCCAGGCGCCGCCGATGTTGGGTCTGGCTTTGCTGTTCGGAATCATCCTCGATCGCGGCAATGTTCACGCGCCGGGGCTGTTCAGGCTGGGTTTCTTCATCCCCTACGCCGTGCCGACGGTCATCGCCGCGCTTGTCTGGGGGTACATCTACGGCCCGGCGTTCGGCCCCTTCTCCCAGCTGGCCAAATGGGCCGGGCTGCCGCCGCCGGATTTCCTGTCCGACCGGACGATGCTCTTCTCCCTCGCCAACATCGTCACCTGGGAATACACCGGCTACAACATGATCATCTACTACGCCGCGCTGAAGGCGATCCCATCGGAGCTCCGCGAAGTGGCGGAGATCGATGGCGCCACCTCGCGGCAATACGCCTGGTACGTCCAGTTGCCGCTCATCTGGCCGGCGATCCTCCTCACCATCATCTTTTCCATCAACGGCACGCTGCAGCTCTTCAACGAGCCGTTCCTCATGCGCGCCGTCGCCCCGCAGGTCATCAACACGCATTATACTCCGAATATCTATGCCTATTTTCTGGCCGCCGCGAACCAGCAATACGACTATGCCGCCGCGGTCTCCTTCATGCTTGGGCTGGTCATCGCTTCAATCGCCTATCTCTTCACGCGGGCGGCGAACCGCGGACAGGCCGTCGCGTGACGACCGACGCTGCCGCCGCGCTTGCCGCCCCCGTGGTTTCGACGTCCTCGAAGCGAACGAAGCGCCCGGCGATGACGGCGCTGCTCGGACTGTTTCTCGTCTACACCTTCTTTCCGCTCTTTTACCTCCTCGTTGCGTCGACGAAGACCAATTCCGACCTGTTCTCGACCTTTGGGCTCTGGTTCGGCCACGAGTTCAACCTCTTCTCGAATCTGCGCGAGCTGTTCGCGCAGTCCGATGGCGTCTTTGCAAGGTGGCTTCTCAACACGTTGCTCTATTCGGTCGTGGCGGGGGTCGGCGCCGCGACGCTCGCCACGGCTGCGGGATACGCCTTCGCCAAATTTTCGTTCCCCGGACGCGAGCCTCTCTTCGCCGTGATCCTCGGCGCCGTGATGATTCCGCAGACGGCGCTGGTCGTGCCGACTTTTCTGCTGCTTGCCCGCGAGGGTCTCACGGACTCGCCGCTCGGCGTCATTTTGCCTTCGATGATCTCGCCGATCGGGGTTTACCTCATGCGCGTCTATATCGATCAGGGCATTGACGATGCCTTGCTCGACGCGGCCCGAATGGACGGCGCGAGCGAATGGCGGATTTTTCGCAGCATCGTGTTTCGGCTCGTGGCGCCCGGTTTTGTGACCGTCCTGCTCCTCTCCTTCGTCGCCACCTGGAACAACTATTTCCTTCCCCTCATCGTCCTCCGCTCGCCCGAGTATTTCCCGCTGACGGTGGGTCTGGCCTCCTGGTACCAGCTGGCGAGCATGGGCGGCGGCGGAGGGCAGGCCATGTTCTCGCTCGTGCTCACCGGCGCGCTCGTGAGCGTCGTCCCGGTGGTCGCCGTTTTCTTGATGCTGCAGCGCTTCTGGCAGGGCGGCCTGACGCTGGGCGCGGTCAAATAGCTCCCGCCTGAAAAGCGAGGGCGAGGCGACGGCCAAGACCATTCTTTGCGGGTTTCCTGCCGCGTACACGACAGTGATCCCGGACAAGTCCGTGACCTTTCGTTGATCAAAAAATGGAGGCGCTCGTTTCGTCATGCATCGCACCGCGTCCGCACCCCCCTCCGTCTGGCGTCCTCTTTGTCTCGACGACTTCCTCATTGGCGCTCCGCATTATCCCGAGCAAATCGAAGAGAGCCGCTGGAAGCGCGACGCCGAGCGGATGGCGGCGGCCGGCTTCAACGTGGTCCGCATGGGAGAGTTCGCCTGGCATATCTTCGAGCCAAGGGAGGGCCGGTTTGATTTTGACCTCTTCGACAAGGCGATCGACGTCCTGGGTCAAGCCGGCGTCAAAACGATCCTCTGCACGCCCACCGCGACGCCGCCTCGCTGGCTGACAGCCAATTACCCCGAAGTGCTGCGCGTCGACGCGAACGGTCGACCGGCCAGCCATGGATCGCGCCAGCATCCGGATACGGCGAGCCCCGTCTACCGCGCCCACAGCCGCCGCATCGCCACGGCCATGGCCAAGCACTATTGGCAAAATCCGAACGTGATCGGTTGGCAGACCGACAATGAGCTGAACACGACGGTGTCCGAGTCGTATTCGGCGGCGACGCTGATCGCCTTCCGCATTTTCCTTGCCGACAAATACGAGACCATCGCCGCTTTGAACCGCGCCTGGGGCGGCGACACCTGGGCGACCGCCTACGATCATTTCGACCAGGTCGTCCTGCCGCTGCCCTCGGCGCCCGGTTACGCAGGCCCGGGACACCTTCAGGACTACCATCGCTTCCTTGCCGCGGCGACTGCCGCCTTCCAGCATGACCAGGTGGTCATCCTGCGGGATACGAACCCGGACTGGTTCATCTTTCACAATCTCGGGCGCCTGAAGGATGTCGACCTTCGCGGCTCATTCGGTCGGGACCTCGATTTTCTCGGCTTTGACATCTACCCGATGCTCCATGACGAGCAGCGCCAACTCGGCGGTCACGCCTTTGTGCAGGCGCTGCAACTCGACATTTGCCGCTCTTATGGAGGGAACTTCATGGTTCCGGAGCAGGCCTCCGGCTTTGGGGCCCAGCCGGGTTTCTCCACCATGACCCCGGAGCCGGGCGAGATGCGCCGAATGGCGATGACCTCAGTATCGAGAGGGGCCGACGGCCTCATGTTCTTTCGCTGGCGGCCGGCGCACTTCGGAGCGGAGATCTATTGGATGGGGATCATCGATCACGACGATGTCCCCCGCAGGCGATACGAGGAAGCCGCGCAGTTCGCAGGCGAGATGGCTCGCATCAAAGCCGACGTTCTCGGCACGTTTGTGCGCATCGACGTCGGCATCGCCGGCGCCGACTTCGACAATCAGGAGGCGCACAGGACCTACCCGATGGGCTTGCCAAGTCCGGAAGACGATTCTGTCGTGCTGCACCGCTATTGTTACGAGAACGGGATCGCCTGCGGGTTCATCCATCCTCAGGACGATCTCGATCGGCTGAAACTGCTTTATGTGCCGCATTGGGTGATGTGGAAACCCCGATGGGACGAGGCCGTGCGGCGTTTCGTGGAAAACGGCGGCACGCTCGTCTTGAGCGCTCTTACCGGGACGCGGGACGAGGACAATCATATCATCCGCGAACTGGCGCCGGGTCCGGGCCTCGCTGAAATGAGTGGCGTACGGGTGATCGAGTTCGGGCGCACTGCGCCGCTGGGGGGCGACGGGCTATTTCAACGCGGCGCGCCGCCGCACGGCATGTATGTTCCGCCCACGCCGCCGCCGGCTGAATCTGCAAAGCGGCGCTACCGCCTCACTCTGGCCGGCATGGAATACGAGGCGGCCCATCTCTACGAAGTTCTCGAGCTCGCCCCGTCTGTGGAGGTCTTGGGGCGTTGGTCGAATCAATTCCTCGAGGGCGCCGCGGCCGTGACGACGCGGTCGGTCGGCAAAGGCCATGTTGTCTACGTGGGGACGTATCTCACCGCCCCGCTCGTCGAAGGGCTATCGAGCCTGCTTTTTGAGAAAGCCGGCGTCACGCCGCTCCTGGAAAGACTTCCTGAGGGCGTCGAGGTCAGCTTGCGCGAGGGGAGCGATCGTCGGCTCCTTTTTGTCCAGAACACGCGGGACGCGCCCGCCACGGTCGCCGTTCCGGAGGGCGACGACCTTCTGACCGGCGCGCCGATCTCGGTCGCGCTCGAACTCGGCCCGTATGGCTGCGCCGTTGTCAAGCTGCGGGCTGGAAACGCCGACGATCGGCCTGAGCGCGGGTGAACCATGCAGGGCTTGCGTCAAGGGCATTTCGCCCTGCAATGAAGGCTAGGATTTGACGCAGGTAGCCAGCGTCGAGTTCGAGGCTTCGGCTTTGGCCGTACCGCGCGCCACATTATGGAAGGCGCCGTCTATGTGCCGAGTTCGACCCACATCCGAGATTGTCGGCTCACCGCCGGCATAACTAGCGTGAGCGGGAGACCCCCGGCTATGCCGGGGAGGCAGTAGCAGTTTGACGTTTCCGGCAGTCCACCAGCGGAGTTCCAGCGTGAGCAGCCACGCACACGAAAGGAACTCCACCGATGGACGAGTACGAGAGCCTAAGCCACACGATTTGGGACTGCAAATATCACGTTGACGCTGTATCAGGAGTTGCGCCGGCATTTGGGCGAGGTGTTCCGCAAGCTCGCGGTTCAGAAGGAATCGAAAGTTGAGGAAGGGCATCTGATGCCCGATCACGTGCACATGCTGCTTTCGATCCCGCCGAAATACGCGGTGTCGCAGGTGGTCGGATTCATCAAGGGTAAGAGCGCGATCCACCTGGCCAGGGTTTATGGAGAGCGCAAACGCAATTTTGTCGGGCAACACTTTTGGGCCAGGGGATACTTCGTGAACACGGTCGGGCGCGACGAGGAGGCGATCCGCGCTTATATCCGCAACCAAGAGAAGGAAGATCAGAGGCTCGAGCAATTGAACCTTTGGCGTTGAGTAAGCCACCTCGGGTGGCTCCAACTCAAGGGGCCGCGTCAGCGACCCCTCCTGCCGCTTCGAGCGGCTCACGTCCTAAAGCCCCCGGCTTTGCCGGGGGATACTTACAAGGCCGATCGAACGGGGGTCGAAAGCAAGCTGCTGAGTTCGGAAACGCCCCTTAATTCCTCGAGATTGAGGACGAGTTCCTCAATCGCCGCCTGACGCTTACACTCGACAAGGCCGTCCGTCAGAGCCCGGTATTTTGCGACTACCTGTTCGTTGGTGAGTGGCGAGGAAATCGTGCGCGAAATCTCAATGAATTGCTGCAGGATAGAGCCGTCGCTCAGGTGAACCGTCACGCGGGTATTGCGGCCTGATGGTCCTCCCTTGTCGAATTCCGGATCGTGATGTGCGGTGATTTTCGGTATCAATGCCCATACGTCGTCGCCGTCGATGCGTTGCGGTGAAAACTGCTTCGCAATGGCGGCCCCGTCAATGATCGCCACCGCGACCGCGTAAGCGACATTCATTTGCGCGCCGATCGGCGTAAGCGGCCGCTCAAGCTTCCACCAGCCATGGTGATATGCGGCATGCGACATGTCGATGTCGATATGGTCGATCTCTTCGCTCTTCAAAGGCCGCTTCGCCATGATGTCGAAAATGGCATCGAGCGGCGCGTGCAACGCGCCCATGGCCGCGTAGGGTTTGACGACGATCCGTTGCGTCTCCCACTGCTCTCCAAGGCCGGCTGTGATCTTGCTTGCATCGGGAGAATGGCCTTCTCCAAAGACCGAAAGGAAGCCACCATATTCGCGTTCGAAGACACGCTTGATGCCTGTGTATCCCTTCGCCGCAAGGAACACGGCATAGAGGCCGTTCCGTGCCGCAAAACCATGATGCATACGCTTGCACATGGCTTCGAATTGCGCGGCCATCAGACCGGACGACTGCGTGGCGGCAAGGCCCAGCGCGTCTTCAAACCGCGCCGCATCGAGATCGAGTAACACGCCTGCGGCGGCCGCGCTCGCATGGGTGCCGAACACCGAGCCGGAATGCCAGCCGCGCGACAGCATTTGTGCTCCGTGCAGCGCCATACCGACGCGCGGACCGACCTCGAAACCCGCGATTGCGCCGAGCAGGAATTTCTGGCCGTCGACACTCCCGAGATGTTCAGCACAAGCGAGCAATGCTGGAACGACCACGGACCCGCTATGAAGCGGCCCCAGGGGATGAAAGTCATCCAGTTCGAAGCCTTGTATAAACGTGCCGTTGAGCAGGCACGCAACCGGTCCACTGGCGGTGCGACCCCAGCCAATGATGGTCTGACTGCCAGCGCCCTCAAAGCCGGTGACGGCTTCGACCGCAGTGCGTGACCACGGAAACTGCGCACCCACTATCGCGCACGCGAGCCCGTCGAGGATCAGATGCTTCGCGCGCGTTTGTACCTTTTCTGGAATTGCTTCCAGCTTGAGCCCTTGGAGCCACGTCGTGAGCATCCCGGTGGGGCCCGCGACGTCGGTCGGCGTGGAGGAGTCGTTCTGCAAAGCGGCTCCAGGCGTCATGAGGGTATCCTTGTGTCGTAGTCTGGTGTCGAAACGACCGAGGGTCGGGGCGGGGGAGCCAATTCAATTCGCCTGCTTGTCCAGCCGGACCTTTGCGAAATGCAAGGATAGGTACGCTCCGATCGCGAGTGCTCCGGCTATGAGTGCGATGAAGTCCGGATTAAGCTCTGGGGTCACCGGGTGGCTTGAAAGAAGGGATAGGCCGACGATAAAATTGAAGGATCCCCAGAGGAAATTTACGAAGGCAGAGGAGTCCCCGACGCCTCTCGGCTTGGCGAATGGCGTCGGAAACGGCTCGCCTTGCAGTCCACACGCCAAATGCGGGATGCTGTTGCAAAGAAAAGCTCCGGCAAAAAATATCACCACATAGTTCATAGCTTCATCCCCACCAGCAGAAAGTCGCCGTACACATTTTCAATCGCCGCGAGGATGCCGTCGCCGGGGCGGCTCTACCGAATGAGTTACGTCATGGAAGAACGCACCGGCCGCGAACGTATTCACGGCTTCGATCGATATGTCCATCAGGATACGGCTTCTTTCCGGGGACACGTGCACGATCAGATGTTGCACCGGCTTCTGTTTGGAATCGTACAGGAGCCTGGTGAGCTTGAGCAAAGGCGCCCCCAGTTCGGTTTGAAGGAGCTTGGCGTAAAAGGGACTTGCTGCGACGGCGGTAATTTCCTGAACCACTCGCCCGAACTTGACGCCTTGCTCGATCAGGATTTCGTAGAGCGCTTTTTTCTTTAGTTCCTTTGCCGTGATCGTCCGCCCCAGATCTGTCGGGATCCAGGCTTCCGTGACCATGACCGGCGTGGATTTGTAGCTGCGCAGCCGCACCGCGTGCATTGCCTTCGCGGGAGCTACGATGTCGAGCTGTCGTGCGACGTCGGCGGGCGGCTCTGCGTGCTCGACGTTCAGTACTTCGACGTCGGTTTCGGTGGCGGTCTTGCGCAGCGCATCGATGAAGCCGAGCGTCGCCAACGGCCGGGACGGGGGCAGGTTGGCGCTGACGAAAGTGCCGCGTCCATGGCGCTTCTGCAAAAGCCCAGCGGATTCCAAGTCGGCGACAGCGCGACGGACAGTGATCCGAGATACTTCAAACTGCAGGCAAAGCGCTTCCTCGTTCGGGATCATCATCCCGGGCTGATAAACGCCGCGCATGATTTGGTCGCGCAGGATGACGAACATCTGCCGGTGCAGCGAAGTGCCGGGCGCGCGGGCCAGCGGACCATCCGATTTGTTCTGTCGTTTCATTGAGATGGGCATGATTCGATCCTCGATCCGCTCATCATAGACGATTTGCGCTTGCGTTTCTAACATAATGACGTTATAGCCACATAATGTCTGATGGCAAGGCCAGCGGAGGATTTGCGGATGCCACTGACCGGGCGAACGCCGGCGCGTGACGGCGCCACTGCCGAAGCGTCTCAAGAAGCGGTTGACGACGCTCGGATGCTTGCCGCGCGGATGGATCGTTTGCCTGCGACGGTTTCGATCTGGAAGCTCGTCGCGCTCCTGTCCCCCGGCGATCTCTTCGAGTTCTATGAACTTAAGTTCGGGTATGGGGCCGGCTGTGAAAGCGACGGCCGCGCTCCGCGGTCAACAATTTTGGAGGTAATATGAAACAATCTTCTGCGTTCCGGAGCCTCATGGCCTCCAACAAAATCATCGTCGCGCCCGGCGCTTACGATGGGGTCACGGCACGGCTGATCGAGCACGCCGGATTTCCGGCCGTCTATATGACGGGAGCTGGAACAGCCGCCACGCTCGGCTATCCGGATTTGGGCCTTGTCACCATGACCGAGATGGTCGCGAACGCCGCCACGTTGGCGCGGTCGGTCAATATTCCTGTCATCGCCGACGCGGACACGGGATACGGGAATGAACTCAACGTCACCCGCGCGGTTCGGGAATACGAGTTACGCGGCGTCGCCGGCATCCATATCGAGGATCAGGTCGCACCTAAGCGTTGCGGGCATCTCGATGGCAAGGAAATCGTCCCCGCTGACGAGTTCGTGGCCAAGATCCGGGCGGCCGTCGCCGCGCGGCGCGATCCTGATTTCGTTATCATCGCGCGGACCGACGCGCGCGCGGTTGCGGATTCGACGAGGCGATTGCACGCGCCAATGCCGCCATGGCTGCCGGCGCCGACATGGCTTTTGTGGAAGCTGTTCAGACCATCGAAGAGTTGAAGGCCGTCCCCAAAAAGGTGAAAGGCCCCTGCCTGCTCAATGTCGTGCGCGGCGGCAAGACGCCGGATGTGGATTTCGCTGCCGCCCAAGAGATGGGTTACAAGCTCGCCATCTTGCCGAGCTTGCTGATCGTGGCGGCGACGGAGGCGTATCTATCCATTCTTCGTACCATGAAGGAAACGAATGCGCCTCCGAGTTCGGTCGGCAGCATGCCGGTGAGCGAGCGATTCCGGCGGCTGGGGTCCGACGAATGGACAGCGCTTGCGACCAAGTTTCGCGACGCTGCCGTCGATCGAGCCGCGGAGTAAGCGGCCATGGACAGGACCCTGCTCGATAAGCTTTGGGATCAGCACGTTGTCTCCGACCTCGGCGATGGTTGGTCGCTTCTTCACATTGACCGGCACCTCTTACACGACCTGTCCGGGACGGCCGGACTTTTCGCACTCGCTCAAAAGAGACTCCCGGTCCGCAACCCCGAACTCGCCTTCGCGACACCCGATCACGCCGTGTCGAGTGCGCCCGGGCGGACGGGAACGACCTTCGAGCCTGGCGCAAAGCTGTGGGCTGGTCTGAAACAGCTCTCGAACGATGCCGGCATCCGGTATTTCGAACTTGGGCAGATGGGGCAAGGAATTGTTCACGTCATGGCGCCCGAGCTCGGCATCACGCTGCCCGGCGTCTCGCTGATTTGTGGAGACAGCCACACCTGCACCAATGGCGGTCTCGGCGCCCTGGCTTTCGGCGTTGGATCGTCCGAACTCACCCATGCGCTTGCGACACAGACGCTAAGGCAACGCAAGCCCCGCGCGATGCGGGTCCGGTTCGAAGGCGAACTCGGACAGGGTGTAACGCCGAAAGACCTGATCCTGCATCTGGTCGCCAAGATCGGCGCTGCTGCCGGGACGGGGTTCGCAATCGAGTATGCGGGTGAAGCGATCCGGTCGATGCCGATCGAGGGCCGCATGACGATCTGCAACTTGTCGATCGAGCTTGGCGCCAAGATCGGCTTCGTGGCTCCCGATGACGCAACCTTTGCGTATGTCAAAGGTCGACAATTCGCCCCCAAAGGCGAGTTGTTCGATCGCGCTGTCGCCCATTGGCGTTCGTTTCCCGGAACTCTGACGCCTCCTTTGACCGCGATGAGGTCATTGATGTTGCCGGGATTGCCCCAACGATTACCTGGGTCAAGACTTCGGAGCACGCGATCGCCATCGACAGTCTGATTCCTGATCCGGCCGAAGCGTCCGACCCGGCTCGGCGAAAAGCATGGCGAGAGGCGCTCTATTATATGGCCCTGACGCCTGAAGAGCCGATCGAGGGAACGATATGGACTGGGTCGATCGGCTCCTGTACGAATTCGCGGCTGTCGGACCTGCGCGAGGCGGCGAGGATCGCTCCGGCCATCATGTCGCGCCGGGCGTGACTGCTTGGGTTGTTCCGGGGTCGGAGCGGGTGAAGAGAGATGCAGAGGCAGAGGGTCTCGACGCGCTTTTTCGAGGCGCCGGATCCAGTCGGCGGGAGCCCGGCTGCAGCATGTGCGTCGCGGCCAACGGGGAGCGCGTGCCCCTGGCGCGCGCTCAATTTCGACCTCAACCGAATTCGTCGGCCGGCAGGTCCGGACGCCCGCACCCATCTGGCGAGTCCGCCATGGCCGTCGCCGCCGCCGTCACCGGCAAAATTACCGACGTCAGGAGGCTGTGACATGCAACCCTTCACCTGAATCACCGGTCCGGCGGCTCCGCTTCTGCGTCAAATATCGATACCGACGTCATCATCGGATCCAGCGACTGACAAGCGTTCCCCGCCAGCAGCTCGGACCTTACGCGTCCGAGGCTTCGCGCTATAGCAAGGATGGTCGCTGAGGATCCCTATTCACCGGAAACGAATGAATTTCCGCAATCGCCGATTTGATCGCCGCCGAGAATTTTGGCTGTGGCTCTTTACGCCAGGGCGCCGT
Source organism: uncultured Alphaproteobacteria bacterium (assembly GCA_963772555.1). Taxonomy (GTDB): domain Bacteria; phylum Pseudomonadota; class Alphaproteobacteria; order Rhizobiales; family Beijerinckiaceae; genus Roseiarcus. Next base: position 494,669 of record CAVYXQ010000007.1, read on the forward strand.
ATGGGCGTCATGGCTGCCCGCCTTCTTTGCATTATCGCCGAAAGCTTCGGCGACATTTTCTACAACAACTGCTTTCAGAACGGCATGCTTCCGGTAACGTTTCCTATTACCATCGTCACGCAGTTGGCGCGGCAGACTGCGGACGGCGCGCCTCCAACGGTCGACCTTATTCAATGGTGATCTTGCGCCGCGGGGCGAAGCGATCGCTTTCGATATCCACGCGCAGTGCCGTGAAGCCCTGATCGAGGGCCTGGATGAAATCAGCCGAATGCTCAAGGGCCTGCCGATATCGGGGAGCGGCAGTCGCATGATCCAATGGAACGACCGTGGATATGAACCTGAGCTGCAGCGAAAGGCTCTGGCGGATCGGCAGAGGCGTACTTCAAACAGGACATGGACAACTACGGCCATCGAACCCCGAGCACATCGCGCAAAGCTGTTTAGCTGCTTTGACTTTCGGGTCTGCTTTCTCACTGATCAGGGAGAAACATCTCCGGTCATCCTGCTGGATCGACACCAGAAGACTTCCCCACCCCACCGAAAATCAAACAGTTTCATCCCTGAACGCGGTCAGCGGTGTGGCCTGACTCTCCTGGTTGGGCAGGGGGATAACATGTAGTTCTGGCGGCATTCAATCGCCGCCCGATGCCTAGATCGATCGTCAAGACTTCCGGTTCTGGTTCTGGCGCTGGCTCCCAGGGGGGCCGTTCCACCCAACCTGCAAACCATCTGCCTACCCGGCCGCGTGATGTTCCGGGATCGCTGATTTCATCGGTCAATGGCCGGGATTGTCGGCGACGAAGGCGATGTGGCGGTGTTTCCGGCGGGATCAGAATGGTGTCGCGCCAATAGGGCTCCCAGCCGTCGTCCATCGAATGCAGGAGGCGGCGACATGGCCGCCGAGGCGCATCGCCTGGACGACGGCGGTCTTGTTGGCGATGGCGAAGACGGACGGCGCGCCGCGCGGGACGATGAAAGCCGGCTTCGGCGCCCAGTCGGCGAAGGTCGCGCCGTTCAGGGTGAAGGGCGCCGCGCCGCCGCCGGCGACGGTCACGTCGTAGCGCCGCGAGACTTCAGCGCGATCTCGGCCGGCAGCAGCGGGTTCGGCGGCAGGCGCGGCGGCGCGGCGCGCGCTGCGACCGGGTCGCCCTCCGTCGCAATCCTGGCGAACGGCAGGTCGTGCACGCCCTTGCCGCCGCGCAGGACGATGTTCACCGCCTGGGCCGGCGTCGCGCGGCATGTCGAACATGAGTTCGAAGCGCGCCCCCGGCCCCATCGGGAACTGGTTGCGCAACGGCTCAAACGGCTCGCTCGGCTGGCCGTCGACCGCGACGATGAACGTTCTCGCCCCCTCGATGCCGACATGGTCAGCCGCGCCGTCGCGGCGTTGCCGAGCCTCAGGCGCACGCGCGCGCCCGGGCGGGCGGCGAGTTCAGCGGCGCCGGGCCAGCGTTGGCGAAGACGAGGCCGCCCTTGCGCCCGCCTGCGCGGGCGAAGGCCGGATCGGAAAAATCGTCCCTGATCCGCCCTTTTTCGTCGATGCTCCAGTCCGACAGCACGATCGCGACGTCCTGATCGATGTCGGGCGTCTCGGCCTCCTCGACCACGATCGGGCCGAAGAGGCCGCGCCCCTGCTGGCCGGCGTCGGTCGAGCCGGCATGCGGCAGATAGAGATTGAATCCGGCGTCGGGCGGGGCAAAGCGGATGTCGGCGGTCCGCCCGGGTGCGAGGCGCGGCCCGGTCAGGCCGCCGTAGCCGGCGCTGGAATTGGCGGCGCGGAGGCCGGGAAAGGCGAGCGCGGTCGGCTCGGCGAGCCGTTCCTCAACCTTAATTTCAATTCGTCGCCTTTCCTGAGCCGCAGCAGCGGGCCGGGCGTCTGACCAGCGTAAGAGAGAGTCGCGGCGGCCTCGGCCGGGGGCGGCGCAAGGGCGAGACGCGAGGGGGCGGCTTCGAACGGGCGAAAGCCGTCCGCAGCGGGCGAAGGGGACTGGGCACGGGCGCCGGCCGAGCCCCCAGGCGGCGGCCGCGAGCCCGCCGCCAAGCAGCGCGCGTCGGGTGGGGGTCATGGTCATTCGGGAGGGAAAGCAGGGTGGATGGTCATGGGGTCCCGAGCCGAATCGCGCGAGCCTCCTTCGGCGCGGCGTCTTGAGCGCGCTGTTTAGGACATCTCGCGGATCGATGGAATTGGATCGGGAAGCGACATTCCGCCAGCTTCGGAAAATCGCAAGGTTTTCGTGGATTCCGGCGGATCGATTGCCGGAGCGCGCGCGTCGCGGGAACCGCCGCCGCGATCCAGCGCTTTTTTCTGTGGCGCGGCGCCGGCAAGCTGGTGTAGAGCGCGCCCGAAGCCGGAGGCGTTTACAAAACGGGGCGCTCCGAAAGCGGGCGTGGCGGAATTGGTAGACGCGCCGGATTTAGGTTCCGGTGACGAAAGTCGTGGGGGTTCGAGTCCCTCCGCCCGCACCAGTTCCCCCAAGGCTTGCGTCGGGGCGGTTCCGCAGCGCAGGGATCCGCGCCGAGCGCGGACCCCTTACGCGACGTTTTGGCGACATTGGACAAAATCGGCTAAGGGTAGCCTTGGCCAACCGACAAGGCGGATTTGACGATGCAGGTGACAGAGACGCTGAGCCAGGGGCTCAAGCGCGAATACGACATTTCCCTGCCGGCGCGCGACCTTGAAGAGAAGCTGAACGGCCAGCTGGCCGACCTCAAGGCAAAGGTCCGAATCAACGGCTTCCGACCCGGCAAGGTGCCGGTCGAGCACCTGCGCAAGGTCTACGGCAAGTCGGTGATGGCCGAAGTCGTCCAGGAAGCGATCGCCAGCGCGAATAAGAAGATCGTTGACGACAACGGCCTGCGGCTGGCGCGCGAGCCGAAGGTCGAACTGCCGCAGGACCAAGCGGCGATCGAGGCCGCGCTCGAGGCGCGCGGCGACCTCAATTTCAAGGTGGCGCTCGAAGTGTTGCCGGTGTTCGAGATCGGCGATTTTTCCCAACTCGAGCTCGAGCGCCCGTCAGCTGAGGTCGAGGGCGCCGACGTCGATCTCGCCCTCGAACGGTTGGCCGCGGAGCGTCGGACCTATAGCGACAAGCCGGAAGGCGGCAGGGCCGAAAATCAGGACCGCGTCACGGTCGATTTCAACGGCACAATCGATGGCGTGCCGTTCGAAGGCGGCGAGGGCAGGGACATTCAGGTGGCGCTCGGCTCGAACACCTTCATCCCGGGCTTCGAAGAGCAGTTGCTCGCCGCGGCCGCCGGGGAGGAGCGCAAGATCCGGGCGACCTTCCCGGAGGCCTATGCGGTGCGCGCGCTCGCCGGCAAGACGGCGGACTTCGACGTGACGGTCAAGGCGGTGGCGGCGCCCGAGGCGCTGGCGATCGACGACGAATTCGCCAAAGGCATCGGTTTCGAAAGCCTCGACAAGCTGAAAGAGATGATCCGCGAACGGATCGCGGCCGACTACACGCGCGCCTCGCGCGAGAAGGTCAAGCGCCAGCTCCTCGACAAGCTCGACGCGCTCTATTCATTCGAGCTGCCCGAAGGGCTCGTCAACCAGGAGTTCGATTCGATCTGGGCGCAGGTGGCGCGCGAGCAGGAGGCCTCCGGTCGCAGCTTCGCCGACGACAATACGACGGAGGAGGCGGCCCGCGCGGATTACCGCAAGATCGCCGAGCGCCGGGTTCGGCTCGGGCTCTTGTTGGCCGAGGTCGGAAACCGTGCGCAGGTCAAGGTCTCGGACGAAGAGATGACGCAGGCGCTTATCGCCCGCGCCCGTTCCTTCCCCGGCCAGGAGAAGCAGGTCTGGGACTTCTACCGCAACAACAACCAGGCTCTCGCCGAGCTGCGCGCGCCAATCTACGAGGAGAAAGTCGTGGATCACATCCTCGGCCTCGCCAGGCTGGAGGAGAAAAAAGTGAGCAAGGAAGAGCTCATGAAGCCGGTCGACGATGACGCCCCGCCGGCCGCAGCCAGCTTGGAGGAGCCGCAGGGCGGGACGGAGCCGTCGTCCGGTTGACGCGCGGCGCTTTGCGCCGCCGCGCCTCGGCGGAGCCATTTCAATACGAGTTGGCCGCCCCTTTTCGGGACGGCGGCGGGCGCTTATGTTGAAGTTCGGCGTCCGCCGACACACTTCCGGGAAAACAACGATGATGCGCGATCCGGTCGACTATTACTTCAACAACCTCGTGCCGATCGTGATCGAGCAATCGGCGAGGGGCGAGCGGTCGTTCGACATCTTCTCGCGACTGCTGCGCGAACGCATCATATTCATGATCGGGCCGGTCGAGGATATTTCGGCCTCCCTGGTGGTCGCCCAGCTCCTCTTCCTCGAAGCGGATAATCCGAAAAAAGAGATCGCGCTTTATATCAATTCGCCGGGCGGCGTTGTGACGGCCGGGCTGTCGATCTATGATACGATGCAGTTTATTCGGCCGAAAGTGACGACGATGTGCATCGGCCAGGCCGCGTCGATGGGCTCGCTCCTCCTGGCCGCCGGCGAAAAGGGCTCGCGCTTCGCCTTGCCCAATTCCCGCATCATGGTCCATCAGCCGTCAGGCGGGTTCCAGGGCCAAGCCTCGGACATTCAACGCCACGCCGAGGACATTCTGAAGGTCAAGCGCCGCCTCAACGAGATCTACGTCCATTGCACCGGGCAGAGCTACGAAGCCATTGAAAGGACGCTGGATCGTGACCATTTCATGTCGGCCGAGGAGGCCAAGGCGTTTGGCATCGTGGACGAGGTGACGACGAATCGCGCTGTAGAGTTGGAAGAAGCCAAGGCGCCCGCCTGAGGCCTGCTATCTGTCCGGGGTTCAGAAACCTAGCCCAATCAATTTTGGCCGACCGGACTTGATTTTGCCCGGAGTTTAATGGTTGCTTGGCGGGTTCTGTGCCCGCGGGCCGGAACGGAGCGACACGACGGCGGACGGCGAGGTGGGGTCGAAGGCTACGTTTCGTTAGTTAGGTCTGTTTAGGTTGTGTGGTCGATTCGACGATCTCGGTTCGATCGAGCGGCCGCGGTGGAGAAAGACGATGGCCAAGGCCGACGGCGACGCCAAGAACACGCTCTATTGCTCATTCTGCGGCAAAAGCCAGCACGAAGTGCGAAAGCTCATTGCTGGGCCGACCGTGTTCATCTGCGACGAATGCGTCGAACTCTGCATGGACATCATCCGGGAGGAAAGCAAGACCGCGCTCGTCAAGAGCAAGGACGGCATCCCGACGCCCCGCGAAATCTGCAAGGTGCTCGACGACTATGTCATTGGCCAGCCGCAGGCGAAGCGGGTTCTGTCGGTCGCTGTGCATAATCACTACAAGCGACTCAATCACGCGACCAAGCACGGCGACGTCGAGCTTGCCAAATCCAATATTTTGCTGATCGGCCCGACGGGCTCCGGCAAGACGCTGCTCGCGCAGACGCTGGCTCGCATTCTCGACGTGCCTTTCACGATGGCCGACGCCACGACGCTCACCGAAGCCGGCTATGTCGGCGAAGACGTCGAAAACATCATCCTCAAGCTGCTGCAGGCCTCCGATTACAACGTCGAGCGGGCGCAGCGCGGCATCGTCTACATCGACGAGATCGACAAGATCAGCCGCAAGTCCGACAATCCGTCGATCACCCGCGACGTGTCGGGCGAAGGCGTGCAGCAGGCGCTGCTCAAGATCATGGAAGGCACCATCGCCAGCGTGCCGCCGCAGGGCGGGCGTAAACATCCGCAGCAGGAGTTCCTGCAGGTCGACACGACCAACATCCTGTTCATCTGTGGCGGCGCCTTCTCCGGGCTCGAGCGCATCATCTCGGCGCGCGGCAAGGGAACGTCGATCGGCTTCCGCGCCAAGGTGCAGTCGCCCGATGACCGCCGCACGGGCGAAGTCTTTCGCGAGGTTGAGCCCGAGGACCTGCTCAAATTCGGGCTGATCCCCGAATTCGTCGGCCGTCTGCCGGTCATCGCCACGCTCGAGGACCTCGACGAAGAGGCGCTAAAGAAGATCCTGACCGAGCCGAAGAACGCACTGGTCAAGCAGTACCAGCGTCTGTTCGAAATGGAGAGCACGGATCTGACCTTCCAGGACGAAGCGCTCAACGTCGTCGCCAAAAAGGCGATCGAGCGCCGCACCGGCGCCAGGGGCTTGCGCTCGATCATGGAAGGCATCTGCTCGACACCATGTTCGAGCTGCCCGGCCTCGATGGGGTCGAGCAGGTCGTGATCGGTCCCGAGGTCGTCGAGGGTAAGGCGCGCCCGCTCTATATTTATGCCGAACGGGCGGAGCGGGCGGGCTAAGGCTACATTTCCGGCGGCTTGAAACTGTCACCTGCCGGGACCATCTTGCTGAGCTAGGGACGTTTGATTCTCGCAAACGGCATGAAACTTGCGCCGAGAATCGTTGTTATCCCGTCCGGGCTCTTCTGTGGTCGGGGTGCATGAACGGCAAGCGCAGCCGCTGATATCAGGGCAGAGCTGGTCGGCGGGCGTCGTCACTGAAATAAGCGAGGGTCGGTTCGAGGCCGGCTCGAGAAGGAAAGCCATGGGCACCCAACGCAAGGCCATCATTCCCGGAACGGTTGACGTCTATCCCGTCCTGCCGTTGCGCGACATCGTCGTTTTTCCCCATATGATTGTGCCTCTCTTCGTCGGACGCGAAAAGTCGATACGCGCGCTCGAGGAGGTGATGCGGTCCGACAAACCTATCTTGCTCGCCACTCAGAAGAACGCCGCCGATGACGATCCGGCGCCGGAGGCGATCTTCTCTGCCGGCACGCTGGCGAGCGTCCTCCAGCTTTTGAAACTGCCGGACGGCACCGTCAAAGTGCTTGTCGAGGGGGCGGCGCGCGCGCAGGTGACGCGCTACATTCCAGGTGACAGCTTTTTCCAGGCCGAGGCTCAGGCGATCGCCGAAGACCCGATCGACAAGATCGAGGCGGAGGCCCTGTCGCGCTCAGTCGTCTCGGAGTTCGAAAGCTACGTCAAGCTTAACAAGAAGATCTCGCCCGAGGTGGTAAGCGCGGTCACTCAGATCGATGACTACGGCAAGCTCGCCGACACGATCGCCTCGCATCTTGCCATCAAACTCGCCGACAAGCAGGCGATTTTCGAGATGCGTTCGATCGGCAAGCGTTTCGAGAAGTGCCTTGCGCTCATGGAGAGCGAGATCTCGGTGCTGCAGGTCGAGAAGCGGATTCGAACGCGCGTCAAGCGGCAAATGGAGAAGACCCAGCGCGAATACTACCTCAACGAGCAGATGAAGGCGATCCAGAAGGAACTCGGCGACGAAGAGGGCAAAGACGAAATGTCCGAGCTCGAAGAGCGCATCAAGTCGATCCGACTCACCAAGGAAGCGCGCGAGAAGGCGCTCGGCGAGGTCAAGAAGCTGCGGCAGATGGCGCCGATGTCGGCCGAGGCGACAGTCGTACGAAACTATCTCGACTGGCTCCTCTCGATCCCGTGGCAGAAGCGCTCGAAGATCAAGAAAGATCTGCCGGCTGCGCAGGCGATCCTCGACGCCGATCACTTCGGCCTCGACAAGGTCAAGGAGCGCATCGTCGAATATCTTGCGGTGCAACAGCGCGCCAATAAGCTGACGGGGCCGATCCTCTGCCTCGTCGGTCCGCCCGGCGTCGGCAAGACGTCGCTCGGCAAGTCGATCGCCAAGGCGACCGGCCGCGAGTTCGTGCGGATGTCGCTCGGCGGCGTGCGCGACGAAGCGGAGATTCGCGGCCATCGCCGCACCTATATCGGGTCGATGCCTGGCAAGGTGATCCAGTCGATGCGCAAGGCGAAGACCTCAAACCCGCTCTTCCTGCTCGACGAGGTCGACAAAATGGGTATGGACTTCCGCGGAGATCCGTCGTCGGCGCTGCTCGAAGTGCTCGATCCGGAACAGAACGCGACGTTCAACGATCATTATCTCGAGGTCGACTACGACCTTTCGGGCGTGATGTTCGTCACGACGGCCAACACGCTCAATATCCCGCCTCCGCTGATGGACCGCATGGAGATCATCCGGATCGCCGGGTACACCGAGGACGAAAAACTCGAGATCGCCAAGCGCCATCTCCTCACCAACTCGATGGCCAAGCATGGGCTCGACGCCAGCGAATTCGAGATCGAGGACGGCGGGATGATGCAGCTCATCCGTCGCTATACACGCGAAGCCGGCGTGCGCAATCTCGAACGCGAGATCTCCAACCTCGCACGCAAGGCGGTGAAGGAGATCCTGACGAGCAAGACCAAGAAGATCGTCGTCACTGCCGACAACGTCGCCGAATTCCTCGGGCCGCCGAAGTTCCGCTACGGCGAAATCGAGGCCGACGACCAGGTCGGGCTGGTGACGGGGCTCGCCTGGACGGAGGTCGGCGGCGAACTGCTGACGATCGAAGGGGTCATGATGCCCGGCAAGGGCCGCATGACGGTGACCGGCAATCTCAAAGACGTGATGAAGGAATCGATCTCCGCCGCTGCTTCCTATGTACGCTCGCGCGCCCTCGATTTCGGCATCGAGCCGCCGCTGTTCGACAAGCGCGACATCCATGTGCACGTGCCGGAGGGCGCGACCCCGAAGGATGGGCCGTCGGCGGGCGTCGGGATGGCGACGGTCATCGTTTCGATGCTGACGGGCATTCCCGTTCGCCGCGACATCGCGATGACCGGAGAGATCACGTTGCGCGGCCGGGTGCTGCCGATCGGCGGTCTGAAGGAGAAGCTGCTCGCCGCGTTGCGGGGCGGCATTAAGAAGGTCCTCATTCCGGAAGAGAACGTGAAGGACCTCGCCGAGATTCCGGCCTCGGTCAAGAACGGTCTCGAGATCGTGCCGGTGTCGCGCATGGAGGAAGTGCTTGCCCACGCGCTGATGCGCCAGCCGACCCCGACCGTCTGGGATGAGGAGGTCGCCGCCGTCTCGCCGCCCACCAATCCTCTCGACGAGGACGGTCAGGGCCTCGTCGCTCACTAGCCTCGCCGCCTGAGCCGGGCGCTCAAAGCGTCCGGCGGTCTGGTTGAAACCGCTGCAAATCCTCAGGGATTTGCAGCTTTTTTTTCGTGCGAACCGCGACTCGCGAGAGAAAATCTATCTTTTTTTGGGTGGTCTTCCCGCAAACCCTTGCCTTCCCGGCCCAGAACGTGAGCAATGCGGCCACCTCAGCCGCCGATTTGCACGGGGGGGACCTGGCGGTTCCAACGCCGTCTCGGGCAGGCGGACATGAGCGCGTGGCGCTTTTCGCCGCGGAAAAACAACGGCGCCGGCAAGCGCCGGGTTTGAACGGAGAGGCTAGAATGAACAAGCTTGAACTCGTGGACCATATCGCGGCCGAGGCCGATTTGACAAAGGTGAGCGCAGCGGCAGCGCTCGAGGCCGTGTTGGATGGCATCCTCAAGACCCTGAAGAAGGGCGAGGAGGTGCGACTGGTCGGTTTTGGCACGTTTTCGGTGCGCGAACGCGCCGCTGGAAAGGGCCGCAATCCAGCCACCGGCAAGGAAATCAAGATCGCCGCTTCGAGAAACGCGCGCTTCAAGCCCGGCGCGGCGCTGAAGGCGCACCTGAACAAGAAGTCGGCAAAGAAGTAGGCCGGGCCGTTTCGCGACCTGGATGTCCCGCGCGCCGTGCGGCCATCGCCGCCGCCCGTGCTTCTTTGCGCAAGCCCGCCCGGCTGACTTTGCTGTCGGCCTTGTTGGTCAAGTTGCGAGCCTGTAGTCTGCGCGGCCGTGGAAATGGTTGCGCAACAAGGGCGGTTAGCTCAGCTGGTAGAGCATCTCGCTTACACCGAGAGGGTCGGCGGTTCGAGCCCGTCACCGCCCACCATCCGTTGCCGAGGAGCGGCGTTCGCCTTGCTGCTCGCGCTTTGCGGCTGGCTCTTGCCGGCGGCCTCGCACGCCGAGCCCGGGTCGATGACCTTTCGCGTCGAAGCGCTCGAGACCGGTGGCTGCGGCGCGCGCTGTCCCCACGTGATTGTGGCCGACGGCGTGATCGATATGGATACGCCGCAGGCGTTCGTCGATTTTCTCAAATCCGACAGTTCGGATGCTAAGCTGCGGCGCATCGTATTCTTCAATTCACGCGGCGGTAATGTCGTCGCCTCCATGGCCTTCGGCCACATCCTGCGTGCGCTTCGGGTTGCAGGGGTGGTTGGCCGCTTCGAGGCCGGGACCCCCTATGTCGGCGAATGTCTGTCAGCTTGCGTTTATGCGATGATGGGCGCGGTGAGGCGGGTTGCGCCGCCCGGAAGCGAGGTCGCCTTGCACCGGATGTCGATCGTGGAGACCGAGAACCAGGGATGGGGTGCAGGTCATGTCACGCGGAGCTTCGCCGATGCCCCCATGGTCGCGGTCCTGAAACGCTACGCGAGCCGTATGGGAGTCAACCCGGCGCTGGTCGGCGCTGCGGAAGCGCTCCCGCCTGACACGGTGCGCGTGCTCACGCGCGACGAGATGCGCCGTTGGGCGTTCGCGAGGAGCCAATTCTAGGCGGCCGGGCGACCCTGGCGCTGCAGATGCTCTGCAAATGCGGGCTCGCCTTGACTTGATCCTCCGCCTGGCTTATCCGGCTCACGCCCTCACGGGGGAGTAGCTCAGTTGGTTAGAGCGCCGGCCTGTCACGCCGGAGGTCGCGGGTTCAAGTCCCGTCTCTCTCGCCATCGCCCCCTGAAAAAACCCTCTTAAGGCGCCTAAATAAGGGCTAACCCGGGCGGCGCGCTGATTGTCTAAAGGCGATGATAACGCCTTTCGCCTTGCATGCTTCGCTGCACTGCGATAGGCCTTCGACCACGGGAGGGCAAGCGCGTCATCACAACGCCCGGTCCTGTTGCGCCCGTTCGAAACTAGCCCCACGAGCAAGGCCGATGCCGAGCCTGATTTCCGATTACCTGCCGCTGGTCGTGTTCATCATCCTCGCGACCTTGATCTCGGGCGCGCTGCTCGTCGCCCCGTTTCTTGTCGCGTTCAAGGCGCCCGACGCCGAGAAACTGTCACCCTACGAATGTGGCTTCGACCCGTTCGACGATGCCCGGATGCGCTTCGACGCTCGCTTCTATCTCGTCTCGCTCCTGTTCATCATCTTCGATCTCGAAGTGGCGTTCCTGTTTCCCTGGGCGATCGTCTTTCACCACCTTGGGGCCTACGGGTTCTGGTCGATGATGATCTTCCTCGCGGTGCTCACCGTAGGATTTGTCTACGAGTGGAACAAGGGAGCGCTGGAATGGGACTGACCGCTGATCCGATCGTCGCGCCCGCGTCCAAGGGTCTCGTCGACGCCTCCGGCAGACCTATCGGCGCCGGCGACCCTTATTTCGGCGGGATCAGCGACGAACTGGCCGACAAGGGCTTCCTCGTCACCACGACTGACGATCTGATCCAATGGGCGCGCACCGGCTCGCTGATGTGGATGACCTTCGGCCTTGCCTGCTGCGCTGTCGAGATGATGCAGCTCTCGATGCCGCGCTACGACGTCGAGCGGTTCGGCTTCGCGCCGCGCGGTAGCCCCAGGCAGTCGGACGTGATGATCGTCGCGGGTACGCTGACCAACAAGATGGCGCCGGCGCTGCGCAAGGTCTACGACCAGATGCCCGAGCCTCGCTACGTCATCTCGATGGGCTCCTGCGCCAACGGCGGAGGCTATTATCATTATTCCTACTCGGTGGTGCGCGGCTGCGACCGCATCGTGCCGGTCGACATCTACGTGCCCGGCTGCCCGCCGACAGCCGAGGCTCTCCTCTACGGCGTTCTGATGCTGCAGAAAAAGATCCGCCGCACCGGCACAATCGAACGCTAGAGCTCGTGGAAGGACGAAAGACGGCCGAATGGACGAGCGCCTGAATATCATCGCCGACAAGATCGCAGCCGAGCTGCCCGGCGCCGTGCTTGAGCGGGCCTTTGCGTTCGGCGAGCTCACGCTGACGGTGGACGGGGGCCGCAACATCGAGGTCCTCAGGTTTCTGCGCGACGATGAGGCAGCTCAGTTCATCTCGATCATCGATATTTCCGGCGTGGATTACCCCGAACGCGAGAAGCGATTCGAAATCGTCTATCATCTTCTGTCGCCCCGGTTGAACTGCCGCATCCGCGTCAAGCTCGCCACCGACGAGGAGACGCCGGTCTCGAGCGCGACCGAGGTCTATCCCGGCGCCGACTGGTTCGAGCGCGAAATCTATGACTTGTTCGGCGTCCTGTTCGTTGGACATCCGGATCTCAGGCGCATTCTCACCGACTACGGCTTCGACGGTCATCCCTTGCGCAAGGACTTTCCCATGACCGGGTTCGTCGAAGTCCGCTACGACGACCAGGAAAAGCGCGTCCGCTACGAGCCTGTACGCCTCGCCCAGGAGTTCCGCGCCTTCGACTTCCTGAGCCCTTGGGAGGGGCCGCCGCTTCCAGGCGACGAGAAGGCGAAGGACGACGGCGCGCGGTAGGCGAGCCGCAGTGACCGGGACGGGCCCTAACGCGATCTCAGAGTTTGGCAGGAAGCAATCAGCGACTCTGCGGCGACCATGAACGATCAGAACCTGCGCAACTTCTCGATCAACTTCGGGCCACAGCATCCGGCGGCCCACGGCGTGCTGCGGCTCGTGCTCGAGCTCGACGGCGAAGTGGTCGAGCGCGTCGACCCGCACATCGGCCTCCTGCATCGCGGCACCGAGAAGCTGATGGAGGCGCGCACCTATCTCCAGAACGTGCCTTATCTCGACCGGCTCGACTATGTCGCGCCGATGAATCAGGAGCACGCCTACGCGCTCGCGGTCGAGCGTCTGCTCGGCATTTCGATCCCGCGCCGGGCCCAGCTTATCCGCGTGCTCTATTGCGAGATCGGCCGCCTTCTGTCGCATCTGCTCCAGATCACGACGCAAGCGATGGATGTCGGCGCGCTGACGCCTCCGCTTTGGGGCTTCGAGGAGCGCGAGAAACTGATGGTGTTTTACGAGCGCGCCAGCGGCTCGCGCATGCATGCGGCCTACTTCCGTCCGGGCGGCGTGCATGAGGATCTGCCGCGGAAGCTCATCGACGACATCTATGCCTTCTGCGATCCGTTTCTCAAAGTCTGCGACGATCTCGAGACGCTGTTGACCGGCAACCGCATCTTCAAGCAGCGCAACGTCGACATCGGCGTCGTTAAGCTTGCTGACGCTTGGGCGTGGGGCTTCTCGGGCGTGATGTTGCGCGGCTCGGGCGCGGCCTGGGACCTGCGCAAGTCGCAGCCCTACGAATGTTACGAGGAGATGGAGTTCGACATTCCGGTCGGCAAGAACGGCGACTGCTACGACCGCTATCTGATCCGCATGGCCGAGATGCGCCAGTCGGCGGGCATCATGAAGCAGTGCTGCGAGAAACTCAACTCGGCGGACGGAGGGGGTCCGGTCGCCACCGACGACGGAAAGATCTTCCCGCCGAAGCGCGCCGTCATGAAGAAGTCGATGGAGGCGCTTATCCATCACTTCAAGCTCTACACCGAAGGCTACAAGGTGCCGGCGGGTGAGGTCTACGCCGCGGTCGAGGCGCCAAAGGGCGAGTTCGGGGTCTATCTCGTGTCCGACGGCTCCAACAGACCCTATCGCGTCAAATTGCGCGCGCCGAGCTTCGCCCATCTGCAGGCTATGGATTTCCTCTGTCGCAAGCACATGCTGGCCGATGTCAGCGCGATCCTCGGCTCGCTTGACGTTGTGTTCGGGGAGGTCGACAGGTGACAGTCCTCTGCCGTCATCCGGCCCTTCGGGCCCTCTCCCGCAGGCGCGCCGCTTCGCGACCCGGTGTCGCCTTCGAGGACGGTCTAGCCCATGTCCGTCCGCCGGCTTGCCGAGGTTCAGCCCGAGAGCTTCGAATTCACCCCCGAGAACAAGGCATGGGCGGAGAAGGAGATCGCCAAGTATCCGCCGGGTCGGCAGGCGTCGGCGGTCATCGCCCTGTTGTGGCGAGCGCAGGAGCAGAGCGGGTACTGGCTGCCGAAGCCGGCGATCGAAAAAGTCGCTCAGATGCTCGACATGCCCAACATCCGGGTGCTGGAGGTCGCGACATTCTACACTATGTTCAACCTCGAGCCGGTCGGGCGCTATTACGTGCAACTCTGCGGCACGACGCCGTGCATGCTGCGCGGGGCCGAAGCCATCAAGGCGATCTTGCGGAAGCGCATCGGCGAACAGGGGCATGTGACGGCCGACGGCGCGTTTTCGTGGACCGAGGTCGAGTGTCTCGGCGCCTGCTGCAATGCGCCGATGGTTCAGATCAACCAGGACTATTACGAGGATCTGACGCCGGAGAACTTCCTGCGCCTGCTCGACGATCTGTCGTCGGGACGTCCGGTCAGAAAGGGGTCGCAAATCGGCCGAGTCTCGTCCGAGCCGGTCGGCGGCCTGACGTCGCTGACGACGCTTTATGGAGCCAACGGCCTGAGCGGTCCGATGAGCGCCGGCGGCCCGTCGCCCGCGAACGATCAGCGCGCCAGGTGCCGGCGCCAAGCGAGGCCCCGGCTGAGGCCGCCAGCCGACACAGCAGGCCTCAGAGATGGCGATCCAGGTCATTCTTCCGGCGCGAAAATGGAACTTTAGGCGATGCTCGAAGACAAGGATCGCATTTTCACCAACCTCTACGGCTTCGGCGACCGCAGCCTCGCGGGCGCGCGGGCGCGCGGCGCGTGGGACAATACCAAAGCGATCATCGACAAGGGGCGCGATTGGGTAGTCGCCGAGATGAAGGCCTCGGGCATGCGCGGCCGCGGCGGCGCCGGCTTTCCGACCGGTCTGAAATGGTCGTTCATGCCCAAGAACATCGATCCCAAGCGACCGCACTATCTTGTCGTCAACGCCGACGAGTCCGAGCCCGGCACCTGCAAAGACCGCGAGATCATGCGCAACGATCCGCATACGCTGGTAGAAGGCGCGCTGGTCGCCTCGTTCGGCATGGGGGCCCATGCGGCTTACGTTTACCTGCGCGGCGAATACATCCTCGAACGCCAGTATTTCCAGGCAGCGGTCGACGAGGCCTACGAGGCCAAACTCATCGGCAAGGACAATATCCACGGCTGGCCGTTCGACCTCTACGTCCATCACGGCGCAGGCGCATATATCTGCGGCGAAGAGACGGCCATGCTCGAGTCGCTAGAAGGCAAGAAGGGCATGCCGCGCATGAAGCCGCCGTTTCCGGCTGGCATGGGACTCTACGGCTGCCCGACGACGGTGAACAATGTAGAGTTGATCGCCGCCGCCCCGACGATCTTGCGCCGCGGCGCGGCCTGGTTCTCGAGCTTCGGCGCGCCCAACAATGCAGGCACCAAGCTCTTCTGCATCTCCGGACACGTCAACAACCCGTGCAATGTCGAAGAGGCGATGTCGATCCCTTTCCGCGAACTGATCGAGACGCACGCCGGCGGCATCCGCGGTGGCTGGGACAATTTGCTGGCGGTCATCCCGGGCGGCTCGTCGGTGCGCCTCGTGCCGGCCGAGCAGATCATCGATTGTCCGATGGACTTCGACTCCCTCGCCAAGCTGAAGTCCGGTCTCGGCACGGCGGCGGTGATCGTGATGGACAAGTCCACCGACATCATTCGCGCTATCGCCAGGCTCTCGTATTTTTACAAGCACGAGAGCTGCGGCCAATGCACGCCCTGCCGCGAGGGCGCGGGCTGGATGTGGCGCGTGATGACCCGTATGGCTGAGGGCCGGGCGCAGAAGCGCGAGATCGACATGCTGCTCGACGTGACCAAGCAGGTCGAGGGGCACACGATCTGCGCGCTCGGCGACGCGGCCGCTTGGCCGATCCAGGGTCTCATCGCCCATTTCCGCCCGGAGATCGAGCGCCGCATCGACCAGTACGCCGCCAACCCGGACAGCGAGCCTGTGCGCGAGGCGGCGGAGTAGGGGACTCGACATGCAAGGCGCGGTAACCATCAAATGACGGTGCACATCGCCCAGCTCAACATTGGCCGGCCGCTCCATCCGCTCGATGATGCGCGAATGGCCGAATTCATGGACAACCTCGACCGGGTCAACGCGATCGCCGAGCGCAGCCCCGGGTTCGTCTGGCGGCTGAAGGACGAGAGCAACAACGCGACCTCGCTGCGGCCGTTCGATGATCCGAACATGCTGGTCAACATGTCGGTCTGGGAGAGCGTGGAAACGCTCGAGCGCTTCGTCTGGGCCACGGTCCACCAGCGCTTCTACAACCGCAAGGGCGGCTGGTTCGAGAAGCTGGCGACGCCCCATTTTGTCATGTGGCCGATACCGGCGGGGCATATTCCTGATCTGGCCGAGGCCAAGGCGCGCCTTGAGCATCTCGCGCGCCATGGCGACAGCGACTTTGCCTTCGGCTGGGGGCATCTCGCCCATATCAAGCTGTGGATGGGCCGAAAGTGCGGATGAACTTTCAAGAGCCGATCGGCGTCCTGAAAATCGGGGGCGAGAAACAGCGGCTGGACGTCTGCCACGCCGACCTGTCGGGTTCGCGGTTCGACGATGTCAATCTTTCCGGCTGCGATTTTCGCAACGTCAACATGTCGGGCTGCTCGTTCGACGATCTCAATATGTCCGGCTGGCGCATCCATAACGTGAACCTTGCGGGATTGCGGGTCGAGAAGGCCAATCTGGCCGGCGCGTCGATCGTCGAAGCGCGGCTCGAGGGCGCGGTGATCGACGGCATCGCCGTCACCGATCTGCTCGCCTACTGGCGCGCCGGGCACGGGGCGAACAGCGCATGAGCAAAATCATCATCGACGGCAAGGAGCTTGACGTTCCGGCCGAATTCACGCTTCTGCAGGCTTGCGAAGCCGCCGGCTCCGAAGTGCCGCGCTTCTGCTTCCATGAGCGCCTGTCGATCGCCGGCAATTGCCGGATGTGCCTCGTCGAGGTAAAGGGCGGCCCGCCGAAGCCGACCGCATCCTGCGCCATGGCGGTCAAAGACCTCAGACCAGGGCCGAAGGGAGAGCCGCCGGTCGTCGAGACGAACTCGCCGATGGTGCGCAAAGCCCGGCGCGGGGTGATGGAGTTCCTGCTCATCAATCACCCGCTCGATTGCCCGATTTGCGATCAGGGCGGCGAATGCGACCTGCAGGATCAGGCTATGGCCTACGGCGCCGATTCCTCGCGCTTCCACGAGAACAAGCGCGCAGTCGAGGACAAATATCTCGGCCCTCTCGTCAAGACGTCGATGAACCGGTGCATCCAGTGCACGCGCTGCGTGCGGTTTGTGACCGAGGTCGCGGGCGTTCCGGAGCTCGGCGCTACCGGCCGCGGCGAGGACATGGAGATCACCTCCTACCTCGAGCACGCGCTGACCTCGGAACTCCAGGCCAACGTCATCGATCTCTGCCCGGTCGGGGCATTGACCTCGAAGCCGACGGCCTTCCATGCCCGACCTTGGGAATTCAGCCATACGGAATCGGTCGACGTCATGGATGCGATCGGTTCGGCGATCCGAATCGATTCGCGCGGCCGGGAAGTGGTGCGCGTGCTGCCGCGCACCAACGACGAGATCAACGAGGAGTGGATCTCCGACAAGACGCGCTACGCCATCGACGGCCTCAAGGTTCAGCGTCTCGACCGGCCCTACCTTCGCCTCGACGGCAAGCTGACTGCGGTGAGCTGGGGCAAGGCGTTCGCCGCCATCGTCGCCAAGATCAGGGAGGTCCGGCCGGCGAGGATCGGCGCGATCGTCGGCGACCTCGCGTCGGTCGAGGAGATGTTCGCCCTCAAAGGGCTCATGGCCAAGCTCGGTTCGCCGAACATCGATTGCCGCCAGGACGGCTCGATGCTCCACCCGAAATTCGGCCGCGGCTCCTATATCTTCAATTCGACGATCGCCGGCATCGATCAGGCAGACGCCATTATCGTCATCGGCTCCAACCCGCGCCGCGAGGCCCCCGTCCTCAACGCGCGCATCCGCAAGCGCTGGCTGAAGGGCGGGATCAATGGTCGGCCTTATCGGCCAGCAGGCCGACCTGACCTACAATTACAGCTATCTCGGCGCCGGGCCGGAAACGCTTGCGGCGCTTGCCGAGAAGCTGGCGCCCGGCAGGAGAAAGCCGATGTTTGTCATCGGCCCTGCGGCGCACACGCGTCCTGACGGCGTTGCGGCGCTTGCCAGTCTCGCGAAGGCGGCGCTCGCCGCCGGCGTCATCAGGGAGGGCTGGAACGGCTTCAACGTGCTGCATACGGCCGCCTCCCGCGTCGGGGGGCTCGATCTCGGCCTTGTGCCGGGGGAGGGCGGGATCAACGCCGCGGCGATGGCGAAATCGGATGGAGTGGACGTCCTCTTCAATCTCGGCGCGGACGAAATCGACATTCAGCCTGGGGCCTTTGTCGTCTACATCGGCACGCACGGCGACCGTGGCGCGCACCGCGCCGACGTGATCCTGCCGGGGGCCGCCTACACCGAGAAGACCGGCATCTACGTCAACACCGAAGGCCGGCCGCAGTTCGCCGAGCGTGCCGTCTTTCCGCCGGGCGATGCGCGCGAGGACTGGTCGATTCTGCGCGCCCTCTCGGACCCGCTCGGGGCGAAACTGCCTTACGACTTGCTGACCCAGCTCCGCGCGACCCTCGCCGCCGCCTATCCTCATCTCGTGCGCTTCGATCGGGTCGCAGCGGCGGATGCGTCGGCGCTGTCCAATCTCGCTTCGCTCGGCGGCGCGGTCGACAGGACGCCGTTCGGCGCAACGGTGCAGGATTTCTATCTCACCAACCCGATTGCGCGCGCCTCGCGCGTCATGGCGGAGTGCTCGGCCCTGGCGCTCGGGCGCAAGCTCGAAGCGGCGGAATAGGAAAGACATGAGCAGCGCGCATCCGACCCGCCCAGCCTCTTCTTCCTGGCTCGCCATCGCCGGGGTCGCCGCGCTGGTTGCGGCGGCTGTCATCATTGCGCTGCTATGGTTCCTGATCGCCGGCGGCTATTTCGCCGCCTTCGGCCACTGGATGCACGCGACCGACATCGGGACGGCCGTTCGCTACGTGCTGGAGAGCCTGCTTCTGCTGGTCTGCCTGCTGCTGTCGACGGCCGCCCTCATCTATATCGAGCGCAAGATCTGGGGCGCGGTGCAATTGCGCCGGGGTCCCAACGTGGTCGGGCCGTGGGGCGTCCTGCAGCCGTTCGCGGATTTTCTCAAGTTCATCCTCAAAGAGCCGATCATTCCGGCCAGCGCCAACAAGGGCGTCTTCGTGATGGCGCCGATGGTGTCGGTCGTGCTTGCCATGGCGGCCTGGGCGGTCCTTCCCCTGGCGAACGGCTGGGTGATCAGCGACATCAACGTCGGCATTCTCTACCTCTTCGCCGTCTCCTCGCTCGGCGTCTACGGCATCATCATGGCGGGGTGGGCTTCGAACTCGAAGTATGCGCTGCTCTCGGCCTTGCGCGCGGCGGCGCAAATGGTCTCCTACGAGGTGTCGATCGGCTTCGTGATCGTCACCGTCGTCATGTGCTCCGGTTCGCTCAATCTTTCCGACATCGTGCGCGCGCAAGACACAAGGTTCGGCCTGCTCGGCTGGTACTGGCTGCCGCTCCTGCCGATGTTCATCATTTTCTTCGTTTCCGCGCTCGCCGAAGCGAACCGGCCGCCGTTCGACCTGACCGAAGCGGAATCGGAGCTGGTGGCCGGCTATTACGTCGAATATTCCGCTTCGCTCTTCCTGCTGCAGTACTTGACCGAGCTCGTCGCCGTCCTGACGTTGTCGGCGATGACGGCTGTGCTGTTTCTCGGCGGCTGGCTGTCGCCGCTGCCGTTTCCGCCCTTCACCTGGGTTCCGGGCGTGATCTGGTTCCTCCTCAAACTATGGTCGGTTGTCTTCATGTTCTCGATGGTCAAGGCGTTCGTGCCGCGATATCGATACGACCAGCTGATGCGGCTTGGCTGGAAGGTGTTCCTGCCGATCTCGCTGGTCATGGTCGTCGTGGTGGCCGCCGTTCTGGAATTCACCGGGCTCGGCGCGAACGTGTCTGGATGACGGGAAAGGCAACCTTATGTCTCTGAGGCTCGCTCAAGGAGTGCGGTCAGTATTCCTCCTCGAATTCTTCGCCGCCCTGTCCCTGTCCGTCCGCTACATGTTCAAGCCGAGGGCGACCCTTAACTATCCGAACGAAAAGGGTCCGCTTTCGCCGCGCTTCCGCGGCGAGCATGCGCTTCGCCGCTACCCCAACGGCGAAGAGCGCTGCATCGCTTGCAAGCTCTGCGAGGCGATCTGCCCGGCGCAGGCGATCACGATCGAGGCCGGGCCGCGACGCAACGACGGCACGCGGCGCACGACGCGCTACGACATCGACATGACGAAATGCATCTACTGCGGCTTCTGCCAGGAGGCCTGCCCGGTGGACGCGATCGTCGAGGGACCGAACTTCGAATTCGCCGTCGAGACGCGCGAAGAGCTTTTCTACGACAGGGACCGGCTCCTGGGGAACGGCGCGCGCTGGGAGCGGGAGATCGCTCGCAACATAGCGATGGACGCCCCCTATAGGTGACGATTCCCTTCTCCTCCACCGGCGTGACCCGGGGATCGCGGAAGGGCCAGGTGAGGGTTTGGGTGGCGGGCGAAGCCCACATCCAGCGTTTCGCGCCGCCTTCTTCCGCAGGCGGGAAAAGGGGATTCGCCCCCATTCCCGCCTGCGGGAGACAGGGGCGGCGTGAGGGCAATTCGTGAGGCTGACGATGGCTGAGCATGTGTTCTTCTGGATCTTTTCGACGATCCTCGTCGGATCCGCGTTCTCGGTCATCGTGGCCAGGGACCCGGTTCACTCCGTGCTGTTCCTGATCCTCGCCTTCGTCAATGCAGCGGGCCTCTTCCTGCTGTTGGGGGCTGAATTCCTGGCGATGATCCTCATCGTCGTCTAT
The DNA here is from genome assembly GCA_963772555.1 of uncultured Alphaproteobacteria bacterium. GTDB lineage: Bacteria > Pseudomonadota > Alphaproteobacteria > Rhizobiales > Beijerinckiaceae > Roseiarcus. The sequence continues at coordinate 515,459 of CAVYXQ010000007.1, forward strand.
GTCGGCGCCGTCGCAGTGCTGTTTCTCTTCATCATCATGCTGCTCGACGTGGACTTCGCTCGCATGAGGGAAGGCTTTGTCCAATATTTGCCGCAGGGGCTTCTGATCGCCTTTTGCGTCGCGACCGAGCTCGTCTACGTGGTCTCGGGCTGGGCCCTTTCATCGAATTCGGCTCGACCGGCCACCCCTTCGGGCACGCTGTCGAACACCGCGGCGCTCGGCGAGGTGCTCTACACCCGGTACTTCTACTTCTTCCAGACGGCGGGCATGATCCTGCTGACGGCGATGATCGGGGCCATCGTCATCACGTTGCACCACAAGGCGGGGGTTAAACGCCAGGACGTCGGCGCTCAGGTTGGGCGCGATCCCGCGACTGCGGTCGAACTGCGCAAGGTGCCCTCGCGCGCCGGCCTCTGAAGGATCGCTTTCCCATGGATCTCACCAACTATCTGACACTCGCGGCGATCGTGTTCACGATTGGCGTGGCTGGCATCATTCTCAATCACAAGAACATCATTATCATCCTGATGTCGATCGAGTTGATCCTGCTCTCGGTCAACATCAATCTCGTCGCCTTCTCGACCTTCCGCGGCGATCTGACCGGCCAGGCCTTCGCGCTCTTCGTGCTGACCGTCGCCGCCGCCGAGGCGGCGATCGGTCTGGCAATCCTTGTTGCCTATTACCGCAATCGCGGATCGATCGCGGTTGAAGACATCAACGCGCTCAAGGGCTGAGACGGACTCGATGTACGAACTGATCGTCTTTCTTCCGCTTCTCGGCTTTCTGATCGCGGGCATTTTCGGGCGGTGGATCGGCGACCGCGGCGCCGAGATCGTCACCACGTCGCTCCTTGGCGTTTGCTTCGTTCTATCGTGGATCGCGTTCGTCCAGGTTGGAAGCGGCGCGGACGCCCATGTCCCGATCGCAAACTGGTTCACCTCCGGCAAGCTTTCCGTCGCCTGGGCGCTCAGGATCGATACGCTGACGGCGGTAATGCTGGTCGTGGTGACGACCGTTTCCTTTCTCGTGCATGTCTATTCGATCGGCTACATGCACGAGGATCCGTCGCGCCCGCGCTTCTTCGCCTACCTGTCGCTTTTCACCTTCGCCATGCTGATGTTGGTCACGGCCGACAATTTGATCCAGCTTTTCTTCGGCTGGGAGGGCGTCGGCCTCATGTCCTACCTACTGATCGGCTTCTGGTACGAGCGTCCCTCGGCCAACGCCGCGGCAATCAAGGCCTTCGTCGTCAATCGGGTCGGCGACTTCGGCTTCGCCCTCGGCATCTTCCTCGTCTTCACCCTGACCGGCTCGGTGACGTTCGATCAGGTTTTCGCGGCCGCGCCCGGCCTTGCCGGCAAGACCTTCCACTTCATCGGCTTCGACTGGGACGCGGCGACGCTCGCCTGTCTGCTGCTGTTCATGGGCGCGATGGGAAAGTCGGCGCAGTTCCTGCTCCACACGTGGCTTCCGGACGCCATGGAAGGCCCGACGCCGGTCTCGGCGCTCATCCACGCCGCCACCATGGTGACCGCGGGCGTGTTCATGGTCGCGCGCCTCTCGCCGCTCTTCGAGATGTCGTCGACGGCGCTGAGCGTCGTCCTCATCGTCGGAGCGACGACGGCCTTCTTCGCCGCCACCGTCGGGCTTGTGCAGAACGACATCAAGCGCGTCATCGCCTATTCGACCTGCTCGCAACTCGGCTACATGTTCGTCGGCCTTGGGGTCGGGGGCTACAGCCTCGGCATGTTCCACCTCTTCACCCATGCCTTCTTCAAGGCGCTCCTGTTCCTTGGCGCAGGCTCGGTGATCACCGCCATGCACCACGAACAGGACATGCGCCGCATGGGCGGCTTGCGAACCGAGATTCCCTTCACCTTCTGGATGATGGCGATCGGCTCGCTGGCGCTGACCGGCGTCGGCGTCCCGTTCACCTCCATCGGCTTCGCCGGGTTCGTATCGAAGGATCCGATCATCGAAGCGGCCTTCGCCTCGCACCGGTTCGGCGCGACTTACGCCTTCTGGTGCGTCGACATCGCTGCGGCCTTCACCGCCTTCTATTCCTGGCGGCTCCTGTTCATGACTTTCTTCGGCCGACGGGGCGACTGGGCGCATTGGCTGCCGCCGAGCGGCCACGAGCAGGATGCGCGCGCGCATGACGAGCCGGACCTGAAGCAGCCTGTGCCGCCCGACCATGCGCGGCCCGGCGAGGTCAACCCGGCCCTGGTTCATGAGGTCCACGGTCACCTCGTCGATCATCCGGCGGAGGAACATCCGGCACATGAATCGCCGCCGGTGATGCTGATCCCGCTGGCCGGACTGGCGCTCGGCGCGACGTTCGCGGGCATCGCCTTCCGCCATTGGTTCATCGGCGAAGGTTTCTCCGGCTTCTGGCGGAATTCTTTGTTCCTCGGCCAGGAGAAACCATATCCTCGAGGAGATGGAGCACGTCCCGGCGATCGTTTCGCTGTCGCCGACGCTGTTGATGCTCGCCGGCGTCGCCGTCGCGATCTACATGTATCTCATCGACCGCAAGGCGCCGGAGCGGCTGGCCGACATGTTCCCGGGGCTCTACCGCTTCCTCCTCAACAAGTGGTACTTCGACGAGCTCTACGACACGATCTTCGTCCGTCCGGCCTTTGCGATCGGGCGGGCGTTCTGGAAGGGCGGCGACGGGGCGATCATCGACGGAATCGGGCCGGATGGGGTGTCCGCCCGGGTGCTCGACGTGACCCGCAGCGCGGTCAGGCTGCAGTCGGGATATATCTACCAATACGCCTTCGCGATGCTGCTCGGGGTCGCGGCGCTCGCGACCTGGTATCTTTTCGGCGGGGGACGCTGATGTCCGGTTCCTGGATCCTCTCCGGACTCTTGGTCCTGCCGCTGATCGGCGCGCTTTTCATTCTCGTGTTGCGGGGCGAGACGGAGGCGACGAAGCGCAACGCGCGCTGGATCGCGCTCTTCGCCACTTTGATCACGTTCGCGTTGAGCCTCGCCGCCTGGGGACGGTTCGATCCCTCCGTGCCGGGGTTCCAGCTCATCGAGGAGCACGACTGGTTCTCCCATGTCATTCTCTACAAGCTCGGCGTTGACGGCGTATCGATGCCATTCGTGCTGCTGACGACGTTCCTCATGCCGATCAGCATCGCGGCGTCCTGGACGGTCGAGAACCGGGTGAAGGAATACATGGTCGCCTTCCTCGTTCTGGAGACGCTGATGATCGGCGTCTTCGTCTCTCTCGATCTCTTGCTGTTTTATCTGTTCTTCGAAGGCGGCCTGATCCCGATGTTCCTGATCATTGGCATCTGGGGTCACAAGAACCGCGTCTATGCGGCGTTCAAGTTCTTTCTCTACACGCTGACTGGCTCGCTGCTGATGCTGCTCGCCATCATGGCGATGTACTGGACCGCCGGCACGACCGATATCACCGTCCTGCTCAAGACGGCGTTTGCCCCGAAGATGCAGACCTGGCTGTGGTTGGGGTTCTTCGCATCGTTCGCGGTGAAGTTGCCGATGTGGCCGGTGCACACCTGGCTGCCGGACGCGCATGTCGAAGCGCCGACCGCGGGCTCCGTCATCCTGGCGGCGATCCTCCTCAAGATGGGCGGCTACGGCTTCATCCGCTTTTCGCTGCCGATGTTTCCCGACGCCTCGGTCTATTTCACCCCGCTGATCTACGCCTTGTCGATCATTGCGATCATTTACACCTCGCTGGTGGCGCTGGCGCAGGAGAACATGAAGAAGCTGATCGCCTATTCGTCGGTCGCCCATATGGGCTTCGTCACGATGGGCATCTTCGCCGCCAACACGCAAGGCGTGCAGGGCGCGGTCTACCAGATGGTGAGCCACGGTCTCGTCTCGGGCGCGCTGTTCCTCTGCGTCGGGGTCGTCTACGATCGCACCCACACCCTCGAAATCGCCGATTACGGCGGCCTCGTGCAGCGCATGCCACTCTATGCGGTGGCTTTCATGGTGTTCACGCTCGCCAATGTCGGCCTGCCTGGCACATCAGGCTTCATCGGCGAGTTCCTGACCCTGATCGGCGCGTTCCAGTCCAACACCTGGGTTGCTTTCTTCGCCTCCTTCGGCCTGATCCTGTCGGCAGCCTACGCGCTCTATCTGTACCGCCGCGTGATTTTCGGCGTGATCGAGAAAGCGAACCTCAGAAGCATCGTCGACATCGGGCCGCGCGAGATCGCAACGTTGCTGCCGCTCGGGCTCCTGACCATCTACTACGGCGTGCATCCGCAACCCATCATCGACGCGAGCGCCGCGTCGATCGACTCGATCCTGAAGGGGTTCGAGCATGCGGTCACCGTGACGAAATCCGCCGGATTATGAGGCCGGTTGCCGCCATTCAACGCCATTCTTGAGGACGAGTGTTTTCGATGCACGAGACGGCCCTCTCTCTCCCGGTTTTCCTGCCCGAAGCGGTCCTTGCCCTCGGCACGCTGGCGCTCGTTCTTTACGGAGCGCTGCGCGGCGAGCGGGCCTATAATCTCGTCACCGAAATCTCCGTGGCGCTGCTCGGCATCGTCTTCATCCTGCTCGTCGCCAAGAACCGGCCGATGGGCCTCACCTTCTACGGCTCCTTCGCCGACGACGCCTTTACCCGCTTCATGAGCGCCCTCGCCATCGTCGGCTCCCTGGTGACGCTGCTCCTGTCGCTCGAGTTCATGCGCAAGGAGCGGATCGCCGGCTTCGAGTTTCCCGTGCTCATCCTCTTGTCCACGCTAGGCATGCTGATGCTGATCTCGGCCAACGACTTCATCGCGCTCTATCTCGGCCTTGAGCTGATGAGTCTTGCGCTCTACGTCATCGCCGCCTATCGCCGCGCCGATCTCAAGGCGACAGAGGCCGGCCTCAAATATTTTGTCCTCGGGGCGCTGTCCTCCGGCATGCTGCTCTATGGCGCATCGCTGATCTACGGCTATTCCGGCTCGGTCTCCTTCAGCGACGTCGCCGCCGCGGTGCATGACCATACCCGGATCGGCGTGCTGTTCGGCGTCGTCTTTGTCCTGGCAGGTCTGGCGTTCAAGATTTCCGCGGTGCCGTTCCACATGTGGACGCCCGACGTCTACGAGGGCGCGCCGACGCCGGTGACGACCTTCTTCGCCTCGGCCCCGAAGATCGCGGCGATGGCGATCCTCGTCCGCGTCGTCCTCACCGCCTTTCCCGGCATCTCGGGCGACTGGCGGCAGATCGTCACCTTCGTGTCGATCGCTTCGATGGCGCTGGGCGCCTTCGCCGCCATCGGGCAGAGCAACTTCAAGCGGCTGATGGCCTATTCGTCGATCGGCCACATGGGCTTCGCCCTCGTCGGGCTCGCCGCGGGCACGGTCGAGGGGGCGCAGAGCGTCATCGTCTACATGTCGATCTATGTCGTGATGACGCTCGGGACCTTCGCGGCCATTCTCTCGATGCGGCGCGGCGGCAGGGCGGTTGAGACGATCAGCGATCTGGCCGGGCTGGCGAGGACCGATTCGACGATGGCCTTCTTTCTCGCCACGATGATGTTCTCGCTCGCCGGCATCCCGCCGCTCGCCGGCTTCTTCGCCAAGTTCTACGTCTTCGCCGCCGCCATCAAGGCGGGTCTCTACGGCCTCTCGGTCATCGGCGTGCTGGCGAGCGCGGTCGCCGCCTATTACTATCTACGCATCGTCAAGCTCATGTATTTCGACGAACCAGCCAAGGCTTTCGACCCGGCGGGGCCGGTCGCCCGTGGCGTGCTGGCGGTCTCGGCGGTGCTGATCATCGTTTTCGTTTTCGCCCCTTCGCTGCTGACGGACGCAGCGATGGCCGCGGCGCAATCGCTGTTTTGAACGCGCCCGAAGCGCGGGAGGGCGCAGGTTCCGGCTGGCGGGTCGTTCGCTACGACGCGATCGATTCGACCAACGAGGAAGGCCGCCGGCGGGCGCTGGCCGGGGAATCCGGGTTCCTGTGGATTGTCGCCGGCGAACAGCGCGCCGGGCGCGGGCGACGCGGCCGCAACTGGGTCTCGCCGCGCGGTAATCTCTACGCCAGCGCGCTTCTGATCGATCCTTGCCGGCACGCGCTCGCCCCGCAGCTCGGCTTTGTCGCCGGCGTCGCGCTGGCCGAGGCCGCCGAGGACGTCGGCGCGAGTGAAGGCCGCCTCAAGTGGCCGAACGATCTCCTCCTCGACGGACGCAAATGTGCCGGCCTTCTGGTCGAGGGCGTGGCGCTGCCTGAGGGACGCCTCGCCTGCGTGGTCGGCGTTGGCGTCAATTGCGCGAGCGCGCCCGAAGACGTCGGTTGTCCGGCCGCCATTCTTGCAGATCGCGACGGCCGTGCGGTGACCGCGGACGAACTGCTGCCGCGCCTGATCGCGCGGTTCGAGGAAACCTTGACCCGATGGCGATCGGGCGCGGCGTTCGCCGAGATTCGCTCGGCCTGGCTCGACCGCGCCGCCGGTCTCGGCGAACCCATCCGGGTCGCCGGCGCGCGCGGAACGCGCGAGGGAACCTTCGCCGGGCTTGACGCAGATGGCCGTTTGCTGTTTCGCGGAGAGCGCGGGATCGAAACAATCGAGGCCGCTGACCTCTGGATATTGCCGGCATCGGATGACTTGCCCGTGGCGGTCGAGTCCGCTCCGCTCGCGCCGGGAAGGCCTGACTGAATGACCGACGACAATGAGTTCGTGTTCGCGGCCCTCGGCGGCCTCGGCGAAATCGGCATGAACTGCGCGCTTTACGGCTACGGTCCGCCGAAAGCCCGCAAGTGGCTGATGGTCGATCTCGGCGTCGCCTTCGCCGGCGAGGAATTCCCGGGCGTCGACCTCATCATGCCCGACGTCGGTTTCGCCGAGAAGGTGAAGAAGGACCTGGTCGGCATCGTCATCACCCATGCGCACGAAGACCACATCGGCGCGCTCGCCGAACTCTGGCCGGCGCTGGGCGCGCCCGTCTACGCGTCCAACTTCGCGGTGGGTCTGGCGGAGGCGCGCCGCCTTGGCGAGCCCGGCGCGCCGAAAATTCCCCTTCGCGTCGTCCAACCCGGCGAACGTATCGCGATCGACCCGTTCGATGTCGAGTTCGTGCCCGTCGCTCACTCGATTCCGGAAAGCACGGCGCTCGCGATCCGCACCCCCATCGGTCTTGTCGTCCACAGCGGCGACTGGAAGATCGATGCGACGCCAACGATCGGACGCCCGACCGACGAAGCCCGTTTCAGGGCGCTTGGCGACGAGGGCGTGCTGGGGCTCGTCTGCGACTCGACCAACGTGCTGCGCGAGGGCGAGAGCCCGTCCGAGGCCGACGTCGCCGCGACGCTCGCCGAGCTCATCGCCAGGGCCAAAGGCAGGGTGGTGGTGACGACATTCGCCTCCAACGTCGCTCGCCTGCGCTCCGCCGCGGAGGCGGGTCGAGCGGCGGGACGTCAGGTCTGCATTCTCGGAAAGGCGATGGAGCGGGTCATCGCGGTGGCGCGCGAATGCGGCTTGCTCGACGGCGTTCCGCCCTTCCTCGGCCCGGACACTTTTGAGCAACTCCCGCGCGACAGGATCCTGGCGCTCGCCACAGGCAGTCAGGGCGAACCGCGCGCGGCGCTCGCCCGCATGGCCGAGGACGAACATCCGGTGGCGACCTTGAGCGCCGGCGACACGGTCATCTTCTCCTCGCGCACGATTCCCGGCAATGAGAAGGCGGTTGGCAAGCTCATCAATACGTTCGTGGCCGCCGGCGTCGAGATCATCACCGACCGCAACGCGCTCGTGCACGTTTCCGGCCATCCGCGACGGGCGGAGCTGGCGCAGATGTACGCCTGGCTCAAGCCGAAGATCGCTGTGCCGGCGCATGGCGAGGCGCTGCATTTGAGCGAGCATGCGGCCTTCGCCAAAGCCCAGCACACGCCGCAGGTGTTGCGCGCCTTCAACGGCGATATCGTTCGGTTCGCCCCAGGCGACGCGGCGACCATCGGCAAGATCGCGCTGGGCAAGCGGTTGAAGGACGGCGAGATCCTTCTCCCGGCCGATCAGGACTGCGTCGCCCAGCGGCGCCGGCTTTCCTTCGCCGGCGTCGTCTCGATCGCCGTCGCGCTGACGCCGCAAGGCGAAATGGCGGGCGATCCCGACGTCATGATCGCGGGCCTTCCCGAGCGGACCCGCGACGGCGCCGGCTTCGACGAGATCATCGACGCGGCGATCTTCGAATCCTTCGAAGGCCTGCCGCGCGGCAAGCGGCGCGACCCCGACGTCCTGTCGAACGCCATCGAGCGCGCCGTGCGCAATGCGGTCAACAGCGTCTGGGGCAAGAAACCCCAGGTGCATGCGCTGGTCGTCGAGGTCTAGGGGGAGGGCAGCGAGTAGCCGATGGAAAGCCGGACGTCCTTGCGGGGCGTGGCCGAAGCAATCATACTTGGCGGCGGCCCTACAAATGGATGCTTCGCTGCGCTCGCAATGACGGCAAAGCGCTTTCTATACGAAGCCTCGATTGTCGTTCAGAGGTGATCGCGATGGTCTTGGAAGACATTTGAAGAGAATGCTTTTGATGGGTGGAGATTTTTGATGAAAGACTTGGCTGGAAAGACCGCCTTCGTCACTGGCGCGGCATCGGGAATCGGACTTGGGATTGCGACTGCTCTCGCCCAGGCAGGCGTGAAGGTCATGCTTTGCGACATCGAGGAAGGGGCGCTCGTCCGAGCGGTCGAGGGACTGAAGCTCACCAACGCGGACGTCGATGGCGTGAGGGCGGACGTCTCGCTCAAGACCGAACTCAAAGCGGCGGCGGTGGCCACCATCGCCCGATTTCGGGAAGGTGCACGTTCTCGTCAACAATGCAGGAGTGGGAGGCGACTGGACCGATGCAGGATGGGACTGGACGCTCGGCGTCAATCTCATGGCGGTCATCTGGGGGATCGAGATTTTCGGTCCGTTGATTGAGCAGCATGGCGAGGGTGGACACATCGTCTCCACGGCTTCGATCGCGGGCTTGATCTCCCATGGCGCCACTGTCCCTTACAATGTCTCCAAATACGGCGTTGTCGCACTTTCGGAAGGATTGCGCGGCGACTTCGCTCAGCGGGGAATTGGCGTTTCTGTGCTCTGTCCCGGATTCATCCGCACCCAGATCATGGACTCGGTGCGCAACCTGCCCGAACGTTTCGGTCGACCCCCCGCGGAGAGACTGGCCGTAATGCGGACGACGGATATATTCAAAATGATTTAAGAGCGCGTTTCGCATGGGATCGATCCGTCCTACGTCGGCGAGCTTGTGCGCGAAGGCATCGAAGACGACTGGCCGTACATTTTCACCGACGTCGAGTTCGAACCCCCGATCGAAGCCCGTTTCGCGGCGATAAAAGAGGGGTTCGACCGGATTCGCGGACGAAAACCGCGGCAGTGAGCGCAATGACAAGGAAGCGTCGCCGAGGTCATTGGCGCCCGTCACGTCATTGCGAGGCGAAGCCGAAGCAATCCATGCCCCCGAGCAGCCTCCACGGATTGCTTCGCTGCGCTCGCAATGAGGGCAAAACGCTCTCCATTCGCGGCCAGCGAAGGAGCGAACGATGATCGGCAAACTGAACCACGTCGCAATTGTCGTCCCCGACCTCGACAAAGCGGCGAAAACCTACCGCGAAACCTTGGGCGCGCGCGTCTCGCCGCCGATTGCGCAGCCCGATCACGGCGTCACCGTCGTCTTCGTCGAGCTGCCGAACGCCAAGATCGAGCTCCTGCATCCGCTCGGCGAAACATCGCCGATCGCCAAATTTCTCGAGCGCAACCCCGACGGGGGCATGCACCATCTGTGCTACGAGGTCGACGACATCATCGCCGCGCGCGACCGGCTCAAGGCCCAAGGCGCCCGGGCGCTCGGCGGCGGCGAGCCGAAGATCGGCGCCCACGGCAAGCCGGTGCTGTTCCTGCACCCCAAGGACTTCGCCGGCACGCTGATCGAGATCGAAGAGGCCTGAGGCTAGAGCAGGCGGCCTCGCCGGCGGGGCTGACACTGCTCCGACACGCCGTTATAAGCCGCGAGCCCGGCGCCGCGCGAGAGATCGGAACCCGATCGGCGGCATCGGCATTTCGAGTGCGGAAAGGTCCTCCATGTCCGGCTCCACGCTGAGCAGCGCCGCTCTGGATGAGCGGCGGCGGCGGATTTTGTTTCGCGCCTGGCGGCGCGGCACGCGCGAGATGGATCTGGCGATGGGCCGTTTCGCCGACGCCAATCTCCCGACGATGAGCGCAGGCGAGCTCGACGCGTTCGAGCGTCTGCTCGATGTTCCCGACCCTGAGGCGCTTGCATGGATCATCGGCGAAGAACCGACGCCGCCAGAGTTCGACACGGCCCTCCTCGCGCGTCTGCGGCAGACGAAGCGCGAACCGTCGACGAGAGGCGGCCAGACGCCGTGACCCTTCTCGCGCCCGCCGCCCGTCGCCTCGCCGAGGGCGGCGCCGTCACGCTTTGCCGCGCCCCCGAAGGCTACGACGCCTTCGTCCTCGCCGAGCTGACGAAGGCGCTCGCCAGGGAGAGCGAGACGCGCGCCGTGGCGCTCGTCTTTGTCGCCCGCGACAGCGTTCGCGCGCAGACCTTCATCGACGCGCTCGCTTTCGCCGCGCCGGAGATCGAAGCGCTCTATCTGCCCTCGTGGGACTGCCAGCCTTACGATCGCGTCTCGCCCAACGCTGCGATTTCCGCCGAGCGCATGACGGCGCTGGCGCGGCTGGCGCGCTCGCGCGGAGCGCTCGAGCGGCCGCGCGTTCTCGTCGGCTCGATCAGCGCTCTGACTCAACGCGTGCCGCCGCGAAAATATGTGGCCTCCGCCGCTTTTTCCGCCGCGCCCGGCAACAGCGTGCGTATGGACGATCTCGCCCTCTGGCTCGAGACCAACGGCTACCAGCGCGCCGGCACCGTGCGCGACGTCGGCGATTACGCGACGCGCGGCGGTATTCTCGATCTCTATCCGCCGGGGCTGCCGGCGCCGATCCGGCTCGACTTCTTCGGCGACACGCTGGAATCGATCCGCACCTTCGATCCCGAGACGCAGCGCAGCGTCGGGCAGTTGCGCGCTCTCGATCTCGTGCCGATGAGCGAGGCGCAGCTCACGACCGATTCGATCCGCCGGTTCCGCCAGGCCTATGCGGCGGAATTCGGCGCGCCCACCCCTGCCGACGAACTCTATGCCACGGTCAGCGAGGGACGCCGCGCCATCGGCCTCGAGCATTGGCTGCCGCTCTTCTATGACAAGCTCGACACAGTGTTCGACTATGTCGCCGGCGCGCCCTTCGTGCTCGACGCGCGCGCCGAGGAGGCCGCCAGCCAGCGTATAGCGCTGATCGCCGACGCCTATGCCGCGCGCCGCGCCGCTTACGCACAGGATCCGGCCAGGGCCGACTACAAGCCGCTTCCCTACCAGCGCCTCTATCTCGGCGAAGAGGAGTGGAAGGAGCGTGTCGCCGCCGCGCCGCTCGCGCGGCTCACGCCGTTCGAGGCGGCACCGGGCGCGGCCGGCATCGTCGATTGCGGCGGCCGGGTCGGCCGCAATTTCGCCCCAGAGCGGCAGGAGGAGAACGCCAACGTCTTCGACGCGGCGGTCGCGCATATCCGGGCTTTGCGCCAGCGCGGGCTCAGTGTCATCGTCGCCGGCTGGACCGACGGCTCGCGCGAGCGGCTGAGCCATGTGCTCGCCGAGCATGGGCTCAAGTCCATGGAACTCGTCTCGTCCTTGCATCAGGCCAGGAACGCTCGTTCCCGCGCCCTGCCGCTTGCCGTCATCGCCCTCGAGCAGGGCTTCGAGGCGCCTGACCTCGCCATCATCGGCGAGCAGGACATCCTCGGCGACCGCCTGGTGCGTCAGTCGAAACGCCGGCGCCGCGCGCAGGACGTGCTGGCGGAAGCGAGCGCGCTCACCGCCGGCGATCTCGTCGTCCACATCGACCACGGCGTCGGACGCTTCGTCGGCCTCAAGACCATCGAAGCCGCGGGCGCGCCGCACGACTGCCTCGAGATCCACTATGCCGGCGGCGACCGGCTGTTCTTGCCGGTCGAGAATCTCGAGCTTCTGTCGCGCTACGGCTCCGAAACGGGCGAACTCGACCGGCTCGGCGGGGCCGGCTGGCAGTCGCGCAAGGCGCGGCTCAAGAAGCGCATCCGCGAGATCGCCTCCGACCTGATCCGCGTCGCCGCGGAGCGCATGACGCGCCCGGCGCCCCGCCTCACTCCGCCTGAGGGGCTCTTCGACGAGTTCTGCGCCCGCTTTCCTTATGAGGAGACGGCCGATCAGGCGAACGCGATCGAGGCGACGCTCGACGATCTCGCTGCCGGACGGCCGATGGACCGGCTGGTCTGCGGCGACGTCGGCTTCGGCAAGACGGAGGTGGCGCTGCGCGCCGCTTTCGCCGCCGCGATCAACAGCAAGCAGACGGCGATCGTCGTGCCGACGACGCTGCTCGCCCGCCAGCATACGCGCGTCTTCCGCGAGCGCTTCGCCGGCCTGCCGGTGCGCGTCGGCCAGCTCTCGCGCATGGTGGGCGCGGCCGAGCAGCGCGAGGTGAAGAAGGGCCTCGCCGAGGGCGGCGTCGACATCGTCGTCGGCACCCACGCTGTGCTCGGCAAGGCCGTGCAGTTCAAGGATCTCGGCCTCGTCGTCGTCGACGAGGAGCAGCATTTCGGCGTCGGCCACAAGGAGCGGCTCAAGGACCTGCGCGCCGAGGTGCACATGCTGACGCTGTCGGCGACGCCAATTCCGCGCACGCTGCAGCTCGCCATGACCGGCGTCCGAGACCTCTCGATCATCGCCACGCCGCCGATCGACCGGCTCGCGGTCAGGACCTTCGTCTCGCCCTTCGACGCGCTGATCGTGCGCGAGGCGCTCATGCGCGAGCGCTATCGCGGCGGCCAGTCGTTCTATGTCTGCCCGCGCATTGAGGATCTCGACGAGGCGGCGGCCTTCCTGCGCAAGAATGCGCCCGAGTGCAAATTCGTCGTGGCGCACGGGCAGATGGCGGCGCGCGAGCTCGAGGGCAAGATCGGCGCCTTCTACGACGGCAAGTACGACATCCTGCTCTCGACCGCGATCGTCGAGTCCGGCCTCGACATTCCGCGCGCCAACACGCTGATCGTGCACCGCGCCGACATCTTCGGCCTGGCGCAGCTCTATCAGTTGCGCGGTCGCGTCGGCCGCTCGAAGGTCCGTGCCTACGCCTATTTCACCACGCCGGCGAAGATGAAGATCACGCTGCAGGCGGAGAAGCGGCTCGCGGCGCTGCAATCGCTCGATACGCTCGGGGCCGGCTTCCAGCTCGCCAGCCACGACCTCGACTTGCGCGGCGCCGGCAACCTGCTCGGCGAGGAGCAGTCGGGCCACGTCAAGGAAGTCGGCTACGAGCTTTACCAGCAGATGGTGCGCGAGGCGGTCGAGCGGCTGAAGTCGGGCGAGGATGCGCCGGCCGAAGACATGTGGTCGCCGACCATCCAGCTCGGCGCGCCGGTGACGATCCCTGAGGGTTATATCCCGGACCTGCCGACGCGGCTCGCCCTCTATCGCCGGCTTTCGGCCCTCGAGGACGAGGCCGAGATCGACGCCATGGGCGCCGAGATCGTCGACCGCTTCGGCCCGCCGCCGCCCGAGGTCGACTGGCTGCTGAAGCTTGTCCTCGTCAAGGCGCTCTGCCGGGTCGCGAATGTCGAGAAGCTCGACGCCGGTCCGAAGGGCGTAACCCTTGCCTTCCGCGGCAATTCCTTCGCCAATCCGGGCGCGCTGGTGAAATGGGTCGCGCAAGACGAACGCGCCCGCGTCCGCCCCGACATGCGCATCGTCGTCGCCGACGAGTTCGAAAAACTCGCGGACCGGCTCAGCGGCACGCTGAAGATCATGCGCGAGATCGCCAGGCTGGCGGGCAAGAAAGGGTAGGGACGCGCGATCCCGGCTCCGTCATATGTGGACAGCCTCTTGGCAAGCGGGTTTTCGACGGTCTGATCGCTTTGGTCGGCTGCGGTCATATGTCCGGCCTTTGGTGCGGCATAGGACCGCTGGCCCTGATGATATTCGACAGCCCTGGTCCCTATCATTGCGGCGAGCTTGGGAGCTCGTGACGGATGTCGGGGTGTCCTGGGCTTTCGTGGCGACCGTGTCGTTCATCACGTCGTTGCGCTTGCCAATCTCTTCGAAAATGAAACGCCTATCCTGGAAAGCCCTTTCTTCAGGCCTTGGTATACAGTTCGGTTCGGAAGCTTTCGCCGGTCGACATCATCGCCCAGGCAATTCTGGCCAGCTTGTTGGCCAGGGCGACCGCGACGACGCGCTCAGGCTTCCTGGCCCTCATGGCGACGATCCATTCGGCCAAGGCCCCTTTGTGTTTGTGGGCCACCCGCAACACCGACGTGCATCCCACGACCAGCATCTTGCGCAGATATCGGTTGCCCTTTTTGGTGATGGCGCCGAGCTTGTCCTTGCCGCCGCTCGAGTGCTGGCTCGGCGTAATGCCCAGAGACGCGCTGAAATCGCTTCCCGACCTGAAGACGCTGGGATCGGGAGTGAGAGCGGCGATCGCCGCTGCGATCAGCGGGCCGAAGGCGGGGATCTCGTCCAGCAACTGGCTTGTCTGGTTCTTGCCGCTTGCTCGGGCGATTGTCTTCTCCAAATCGTCGATCTTTTCGTCGAGGCCGCCGCCGTGCGAGGCCAGCATCGCCGTTGCTTGCTTGGCCTCTTCGGGAAGGGTCTCGTCGGCGAGCGCGAGCGCCAGCAATTCCTTGACCCGGTGGATGCCCTTGGGCGCGATCAAGCCGAACTCCGAGAGATGCCCGCGCAGCGCGTTGACGGTCATGGTTCGCTGCTTGACCAGCAATTCCCGGGTCTTGTGCAGCATCAGCACGGCTTGCTGATCCGCGCTCTTGATCGGCACAAACCGCATGTCGGGGCGCGACATGGCCTCGCAGATCGCAGCCGCGTCGTTCGCATCGTTCTTGCCGCGCTTGACGTAGGGTTTCGTGTAAGCGGGAGGAATCAAGACCACTTCGTGCCCCAACGCCTGGATCTCTCGCGCCCAGTAATGGGACGATCCACAAGCCTCCATCCCGACGCGGCAGGGCGCCGCTTGGGCGAAGAAACCAAGCACCTTGCCCCGGCTCAACTTACGCGCCACCGCAGGCGCGCCTTCACGCTCGATCGCATGCACCTGGAAAAAGTTCTTCGCCAGGTCGATCCCAATCCTGATAAAGGTTCTCATGGACGGCTTCCCTATCCGCGACCTGCACCGGTCACGCCTCGGCACTTGATGCCGTTCGGGTGAGGCCGTCCACATCATCATTGCGAGGAGCGCAGCGACGAAGGTGTGCCTGGCATGGGCATTGGATTGGAGGTGAAAGTCCTTCGCGGGGCGAGTTGGTAGCAACCGCGAGCCGGAGGCAACTGCATTGTCGCGAGGCGATGTGGGGAAGAAGCCCGAGGCGAACCGCAGCACCGAACGAAAGTGAAGCCCTGAGCAGGCCGGGCCGACCGGGTAAGCGTGCCTTCGAACGCGACGCCCAAAATCCAACCGAGGTCGGAGCGGTAGTGGGGACGGGGGCGGCGGGACATCCAGTGAACCTTACCCAGGGAGGTCTGCATGGGTCCGCGCGAGCGGTAGACCCGAAGGAGGCAACGACGACGGGACGACGCCCATGCAGAAGTCGGATCTCCTTGTAGTAGCGAGGAAGCCGGTGAAAGCCGGCGGAGCAAAGGAGGAGATGGATTGAAAAGGACGGGACCACGGCAATTGAGCCTCGTGTTCGCCGACAGCCCCTCGGGGGGCGGGGTGGCCGAGCCCTCGGACGCATCCGAGCGGCGGAGCTTCCTGCTGCACAAAGCGAGGACCAAGAAAACGAGAGGCCCCGCCGCCATCGCGGCCGACACCAGTCGGCTGCTCGAAGAGGTGGCGTCCGAAGCCAATCTGGCCAAGGCGCTGCTGACCGTGGTGCGTAACAAGGGAGCGCCCGGAGTGGACGGACAGACGGTCGAAGCGGCGGAAGCGCAAGCCCCGTCGATGATTGCCCGGCTGCGCCGAGACTTGCTGGCGGAATGCTATCGGCCTGGCGATGTCCGCCGTGTCTGGCTGCCGAAGCCGGGGGGCGGACAAAGGGGGCTCGGCATTCCAAACGTGATCGACCGGACGGTTCAACAGGCGGTCCTCCAGATCCTGGAGCCGATCTTCGAGCCGACCTTTCACGACAGCAGTCACGGTTTCCGGCCGAACCGGGGCGCTCATACCGCTATCGCCGAAGCCACAGGTTACCTCAAGGACGGATATCAAACGGTCGTCGACTTGGATTTGGCCAAATTTTTTGACCATGTTCATCATCAACGCCTGCTCGCCCGGATCGCAGAACGCGTGACGGACGGGCGGATCATCCGCCTGATACGCCTGATGCTGACAGCGACGGTGGTGATGCCGGACGGAACGAAGGTCGCTGTCCGGGAAGGAACCCCCCAAGGGGCCCCGCTTTCGCCATGCCTTTCCAACATCGTCCTCGACGAATTGGATCGGGAATTGGCGCGGCGCGGCCTCCGGTTCGTGCGGTACGCCGATGATGCCAACATCTTCGTGCGGAGCGAACGGGCCGGATTGCGGGTCATGGCATCGGTTCGGAATTTCCTGGAAAAGCGTATGCGGCTCCAGGTGAACGAAGCGAAGAGCGGGGTCCGCAAACCCGACGAGGTCGCCTTCCTGGGCTTCAGCTTCCGCTGCACGAAGGAGGACCAGGGCGACGCTGTCGCCGTGTTTCCCTCTGGAAAGGCGAAGCGCCGACTGAACGCCACCATACGGGACATGACGCCGCCGAACTGGGGGCGTTCCATCGCAGCCTGCATGGAGAACCTCAGCCGATACCTGAACGGATGGATGACCCATTTCCGGCTTTGCACGTCGGATGCGGTCGAGGGTCTGCGCGTCACCGACGCTCATATCCGCCGCCGGATCAGGGCGATCATCGTCCGACACAGGAAGCGGAGCCGCTTCCTGTTCCGCCACTTGTTGAGCAAAGGCGTCAGCCGCAAGGCGGCGGCCGGATGCGCGTACTGCGGCAAAGGGGCATGGGTAAAGTCGAACCACGGCGCAATGACGCGAGCCTACCCACCGAGCTGGTTCACCGGCCGGCAGGTCTCGCTCAAAGCCCGCTGGCGCGAACTCAACCCGCCGGCGGCATCAGCCCAGCTTTCGCTGGCGCTCTGATATACCGATCCAAAGAGCCGGATGCGGGCCCGCATGTCCGGTTCTGCGAGAAGCGCGGAGGAGCAATCCGCCGCGCTTACTCGACGTGTGCCTGGCATGGGCATTGGATTGGAGGTGAAAGTCCTTCGCGGGGCGAGTTGGTAGCAACCGCGAGCCGGAGGCAACTGCATTGTCGCGAGGCGATGTGGGGAAGAAGCCCGAGGCGAACCGCAGCACCGAACGAAAGTGAAGCCCTGAGCAGGCCGGGCCGACCGGGTAAGCGTGCCTTCGAACGCGACGCCCAAAATCCAACCGAGGTCGGAGCGGTAGTGGGGACGGGGGCGGCGGGACATCCAGTGAACCTTACCCAGGGAGGTCTGCATGGGTCCGCGCGAGCGGTAGACCCGAAGGAGGCAACGACGACGGGACGACGCCCATGCAGAAGTCGGATCTCCTTGTAGTAGCGAGGAAGCCGGTGAAAGCCGGCGGAGCAAAGGAGGAGATGGATTGAAAAGGACGGGACCACGGCAATTGAGCCTCGTGTTCGCCGACAGCCCCTCGGGGGGCGGGGTGGCCGAGCCCTCGGACGCATCCGAGCGGCGGAGCTTCCTGCTGCACAAAGCGAGGACCAAGAAAACGAGAGGCCCCGCCGCCATCGCGGCCGACACCAGTCGGCTGCTCGAAGAGGTGGCGTCCGAAGCCAATCTGGCCAAGGCGCTGCTGACCGTGGTGCGTAACAAGGGAGCGCCCGGAGTGGACGGACAGACGGTCGAAGCGGCGGAAGCGCAAGCCCCGTCGATGATTGCCCGGCTGCGCCGAGACTTGCTGGCGGAATGCTATCGGCCTGGCGATGTCCGCCGTGTCTGGCTGCCGAAGCCGGGGGGCGGACAAAGGGGGCTCGGCATTCCAAACGTGATCGACCGGACGGTTCAACAGGCGGTCCTCCAGATCCTGGAGCCGATCTTCGAGCCGACCTTTCACGACAGCAGTCACGGTTTCCGGCCGAACCGGGGCGCTCATACCGCTATCGCCGAAGCCACAGGTTACCTCAAGGACGGATATCAAACGGTCGTCGACTTGGATTTGGCCAAATTTTTTGACCATGTTCATCATCAACGCCTGCTCGCCCGGATCGCAGAACGCGTGACGGACGGGCGGATCATCCGCCTGATACGCCTGATGCTGACAGCGACGGTGGTGATGCCGGACGGAACGAAGGTCGCTGTCCGGGAAGGAACCCCCCAAGGGGGCCCGCTTTCGCCATGCCTTTCCAACATCGTCCTCGACGAATTGGATCGGGAATTGGCGCGGCGCGGCCTCCGGTTCGTGCGGTACGCCGATGATGCCAACATCTTCGTGCGGAGCGAACGGGCCGGATTGCGGGTCATGGCATCGGTTCGGAATTTCCTGGAAAAGCGTATGCGGCTCCAGGTGAACGAAGCGAAGAGCGGGGTCCGCAAACCCGACGAGGTCGCCTTCCTGGGCTTCAGCTTCCGCTGCACGAAGGAGGACCAGGGCGACGCTGTCGCCGTGTTTCCCTCTGGAAAGGCGAAGCGCCGACTGAACGCCACCATACGGGACATGACGCCGCCGAACTGGGGGCGTTCCATCGCAGCCTGCATGGAGAACCTCAGCCGATACCTGAACGGATGGATGACCCATTTCCGGCTTTGCACGTCGGATGCGGTCGAGGGTCTGCGCGTCACCGACGCTCATATCCGCCGCCGGATCAGGGCGATCATCGTCCGACACAGGAAGCGGAGCCGCTTCCTGTTCCGCCACTTGTTGAGCAAAGGCGTCAGCCGCAAGGCGGCGGCCGGATGCGCGTACTGCGGCAAAGGGGCATGGGTAAAGTCGAACCACGGCGCAATGACGCGAGCCTACCCACCGAGCTGGTTCACCGGCCGGCAGGTCTCGCTCAAAGCCCGCTGGCGCGAACTCAACCCGCCGGCGGCATCAGCCCAGCTTTCGCTGGCGCTCTGATATACCGATCCAAAGAGCCGGATGCGGGCCCGCATGTCCGGTTCTGCGAGAAGCGCGGAGGAGCAATCCTCCGCGCTTACTCGACCAATCCACGGCCGCACCGCGCCCTGCCTATGGATCGCTTCGCTTCGCTCGCAATGACGACACGGGGAAAGGGTCATGAAGCTGCATTGGAGACGATATGCCGCATTGCGCTGCCGTTAAATCGGCTGCAGCGTAGCGACGGGCGCGACGGCAAGCGACCAGCGTGAGAATGTCCGCGCCAAGACCGCAGGATGAATCGGGAGGAGAGAGGTCATGACCCAGGACGAATCGAATTCCGGCCTTGAGAATTTTCTGATCGTCTTCTTCCGTTTCTCGATCGGCTGGACATTCCTCTGGGCGGGCATCCATCATTTCGGCGACAGCCAGTTCGTGCCCGGGTTCCTCAGCCACACCAAGACCTTCCATGACCTTTACGCGCCGATGGCCGCGCCGGCGACCGCCGGCCCGCTCACCTTCCTGGTCGAGTACGGGCATCTGCTCATCGGTCTGTCGCTGGTCTTCGGGCTTTTCGTGCGCCTGAGCGGCCCGTTCGCGATCCTGCTGCTCATGCTCTATTGGACCGCGCACCTGGACTTTCCCTATGTCGAGAACGTCAACAGCTTCCTGATCGATTTTCATCTCGTCTATGCCGGCCTGGTCGTCTATCTCATGATGAAGCAAGCCGGTCATGTCTTCGGGCTCGACGGCTGGGCGGAAACCTTGCCTGCCGTGCAGCAGAGCGCGCTCATGCGCTGGCTGGTCGGCTCCTCCGATTCCGGGGCGAAGGGGGGAGCGCCCTGGCGGCCCGCTCCGCTGCCTCCGGCGTCAAGCGGCGGCCGGCGCGCGGTATGAAAGCGGCGGCCTCGCTCGCTCCGCGGGCGGCCTAACTTCCGCTTCCCTCGCCGCGTAGAATCCGGCAAACTCGCAATGAGCGCGGTCGACGCCAGCGCTCCCGCAACTCGCCGGAGGACTCGAGCATGAAAGAGCCATCGAAAAGGCCGCGGCGCGAGACGCGTGCGGAGGCCGACCGCGAGCTCGACGAGGCGATCGAGGAGTCCTTTCCGGCGAGCGACCCGCCTGCGACCACCCACACCTCGGCAGGGGCGCCCGCGCATCCACAGAAGCCGTCGCGCCGCCGCAAACCAGAGCGGAAGGGCGAGTGACCCTCAACCGCGCTTTTTAGAGTAGTCTACGACGTCGGGCGAATGAGGAATGACCCGCTCTGGGGGTCGATCGCCGGGCCCGGGTCCACGAGATTGAGGCTCGTGACCGCCGCGCCGCGCGGTCCGCGCCGCATCTCGGCGAGCATCGTCTCGACGGCGGCAGGCGCGCCCGCGATCAGCGCCTCGACCGTTCCGTCGGCGCGGTTGCGCACCCAGCCGGAGACGCCGAGCCTGAGCGCCGCCCGGCGGGCGAAGTCGCGATAGCCGACGCCCTGGACGAAGCCATCGACCACGACGCGGCGGACGAGCCTGTCTTCCGTCATCGAAGCCAAGTCTACCCCTTCACCCACTTGCGGGAGAAGTCGGCCGGATGACGCTCACCCCCAACCCCGCTCGCGCGCGGGCGGCAGATCGACCATTGCCCGCCCCGGGCGGCGCGATTATAGAGATGCGCCATCGCTTACGCCGATTGGTTTCGGCGAGTGAGCATGAGGAGCCGAATGATACACGTCACCTTCTCAGACGGCGCCGAGCGCGCCTTTGAGCCGGGCGTTTCCGGCCTCGACATCGCCAGATCCATCTCCCCCTCGCTCGCCAGGCGCGCGGTCGCCGCGCTCCGCGACGGCGCGCTCGTCGATCTCGCCGACCCGATCGACGAGGACGCGAGCCTCGAATTCATTGCCCGCGACGATCCGCGCGCGCTTCCCCTCATCCGCCACGACGCGGCGCATGTGCTGGCCGAAGCGGTGCAGTCGCTCTGGCCGGGCGCGCAGGTGACGATCGGCCCGGTGATCGAGAACGGCTTCTACTACGACTTCTACCGCCCGGAGGCGCCGTTCACGCCCGAGGATTTCCCGGCGATCGAGAAGCGCATGCGCGAGATCATCGCCCGCGACAGACCGTTCACGAAGACTGTCGTCTCGCGCGACGAGGCGAAGAGCTTCTTCGAAAAGAAGGGCGAGGCCTTCAAGGTCGAACTCATCGACGCCATCCCGCCGCAAGAGGAGGTCAAGCTCTACAGCCAGGGCGAGTGGACCGATCTCTGCCGCGGCCCGCACATGACCTCGACCGGCAAGGTCGGCGACGCCTTCAGGCTGATGAAGGTCGCCGGCGCCTACTGGCGCGGCGATTCGACCAAGCCGATGCTGTCGCGCATCTACGCGACCGCTTTCGCCAGGAAAGAGGAGCTCGACGCCTACCTCAAGCAGCTCGAGGAGGCGGAGCGGCGCGACCACCGCAAGCTCGCGCGCGAGATGGACCTCTTCCATTTCCAGGAGGAGGGCCCAGGCTCGATCTTCTGGCACCCGAAGGGCTGGACGTTGTTCCAGACGCTGGTCGCCTACATGCGCCGGCGGCTCGCGGCCGACTATGAGGAGGTCAACGCGCCGCAGGTGCTCGACAAGCGCTTGTGGGAGATTTCGGGCCACTGGGGCTGGTATCGCGAAAGCATGTTCATGTGCCGTCCGGCGGGCGATGAGGCCGAGACGGAGGACGAGCGCGTCTACGCGCTGAAGCCGATGAACTGCCCCGGGCACGTGCAGATCTTCAAGCACGGCCTGCGCAGCTACCGCGAGCTGCCGGTCCGCCTCGCCGAGTTCGGCGCGGTCAACCGCTACGAACCCTCCGGCGCGCTGCACGGCCTCATGCGGGTGCGCTCGTTCACCCAGGACGACGCGCACATCTTCTGCACCGAGGAGCAGCTGGCGGAAGAGTGCCACAAGATCAACGAGCTGATCCTCTCGGTCTACGGCCATTTCGGTTTCGACAAGATCGTGGTGAAGCTCTCCACCCGTCCCGAGAAGCGCGTCGGGAACGACGCCATGTGGGACCACGCGGAAGCGGTGATGAGCAGGGTGCTCGACGAGATCAAGGCGCGCCATGGCAATGTCGTGACCACGAGCCTCAACCCCGGCGAGGGCGCCTTCTACGGGCCGAAGTTCGAATACGTGCTCCGCGACGCCATCGGCCGCGACTGGCAATGCGGCACGACCCAGGTCGACTTCAACCTGCCGGAGCGCTTCGGCGCCTTTTACATCGCCGCCAACAGCGAGAAGACGACGCCGGTCATGGTGCACCGCGCCATCTGCGGCTCGATGGAGCGGTTCATCGGGATTCTGCTCGAGCATCACGCCGGCCATCTGCCGCTCTGGCTCGCGCCGGTGCAGATCGTCGTGTGCACCATTACCAGCGACGCCGACGAATTCGCGGCCGGTTTCGCCGTGAGGGCGAAGAAGGCGGGCTTGCGGGTCGAGACGGATCTGCGCAACGAGAAGATCAACTACAAGGTCCGCGAGCACTCGCTGGCCAAGGTTCCGGTCCTCGTCGCCCTCGGCCGCAAGGAAGCGGGCGGGAACACCGTATCGATCCGCCGCCTGGGCTCGAACGCGCAAACGACGATGGGCGCCGACGACGCCATCGCCGCGCTGGCCGAGGAGGCCGTGCCGCCGGACTTGCGCGAGGAGCGGGCGGCCTAGGCGCGGTTCCGTCTTGATTTGGACCATCACATGGACCAAATTCCAGCGCGTTCAGCAAAGGCTTGGCGTCCGTGGAAATTTCCATCAGCGAAGCGAAGGCGCATCTCGCCGACCTCGTGCGGCGCGCCGAAGCCGGCGACGAGGTCGTGCTGACTCGCCACGGCCAGCCAGTCGCCCGCATTGCGCCGGTCAGCGCGCCCCTGCGAAGCCCGGAGGAGCGGCGAGCCTTTTTGGAGGGGCTGCGGTCCTCGGCGACGGCAAAGGCCACGGAGGGACCGGACGCCGCGAGAAGCCAGGACTTTCTCTACGATGAATTCGGTCTTCCGAAGTGATCGTGGTCGATACCTCCGCACTCATGGCCATACTGAAGGGCGAGCCGGAGTCCGGGGACTGCATCGAGATTCTGGCGAACGACGACAAGGTTCTGGTTTCGGCCGGAACGATGGCCGAGGCCCTCATCGTGGCGGCGGGGCGCAATTTCGCTGAGGAAATGTCGGAGCTCTTCGAGAGGTTTGGCTGCGAAGTCGTCGCGCTCTCCGGCGCGACGGCGAGGAAGGTTGCCGAGGCGTATGCTCGCTGGGGGAAAGGTCGGCATCGGGCGGCGCTCAACTTCGGCGATTGCTTCGCTTACGCGCTGGCGAAAGACCGGGCCTGTCCCCTGTTGTTCGTCGGCCGCGACTTCGCCGCAACCGACATATCGGCGGCCTTGCCAAAAAGTTGAGCGCTGCGCGCAACTTTCTCGTGCTTCCGTTTCGCGCACAAAAGCTCCATCATGCCCACGGGCTTCGAGGAGCGATGATGAATCTGCAGAAAAAACATGTGAAGTCTCGTCCGGCGCTTTGCTTCCGCTTTCGTGGGCGCGAGATCGCGCTCGACCGGTTTTCGCCGCGGGCGACCGTTCTCGACTGGCTGCGCGAAGATCAGGGCGCCAAGGGCACGAAAGAAGGCTGCGCCGAAGGCGATTGCGGCGCGTGCACCGTCGTGCTGGCGCGGCTCCGCCACGGGAAGCTGGCGCACGAGGCGGTCAACGCCTGCATCCTCCTGCTCGGCCAGCTTGACGGCGCCGAGCTGATCACGATCGAGGATCTCGCCGAGGGCCAGACGCTGCATCCGCTACAGCAGGCGATGGTCGACCACCATGGCTCCCAATGCGGCTTTTGCACGCCGGGCATCGTGATGAGCCTCTTCGCCGCCTATCATTCCGGCGCACCGGCGACGGCGACCAGCCTCTGCGATCAGCTCGCCGGCAATCTCTGCCGCTGCACCGGCTACCGGCCGATCCTTGCGGCGGCGCTCGCGACCTGCACCGGCGCGCCGACCGACCGGTTCGCCGCGACTGCCGACGAACGAGCCGCGGCGCTGGCGGCGCTCGCGGGCGACGACCGCGACCTCTTCGTTGGCGACGAGGACGGCTTCTTCGCCGCGCCCGCGAGCCCCGATTCGCTCGCAGCCCTCTGCGAGCGATTTCCCGACGCCACCCTCGTCGCCGGCGCGACCGATGTCGGCCTCTGGATCACCAAGCATTTGCGTGACCCGAAGCGCATCATCTGGCTCGGCGGCGCGGTCGGCCTCGATGCGATCAAGGAGCGCGCCGACCGGATCAGCTTCGGCGCGACCGCGACGCTGGCGGAAGCCGCGCCGCTGCTTGCCGGGATCCATCCCGACCTCGGCGAACTGATGCGCCGGTTCGGCTCGGTCCAGGTGCGGATGAGCGGCACGGTCGGCGGCAATATCGCCAACGGCTCGCCGATCGGCGATCTTGCGCCCGCGCTCATTGCGCTCGGCGGTCACGTCGTCCTGCGGAAGGGCGTGGCGACCCGATCCCTGCCGCTCGAGGATTTCTTCATCGGCTACGGCAAGCAGGACCGTGCGCCCGGCGAGTTCGTCGTTGCGGTTGAGGCGCCGCGTCTGGCGGACGGCCAGCGCTACCGCGCCCTGAAGGTCTCGAAGCGGATCGACGAGGACATCTCCGCGGTCATGCTGGCGGCGCGCCTCGATGTCGAAGACCGGCGGATCGTCCGCGCTCGCGTCGCCTATGGCGGCATGGCGGCGACGCCGAAGCGGGCCGGCGCGGCCGAGCGGGCGCTGATCGGCGCCGATCTCGCCGAGCCGTCGAGCTGGCGCGACGCCTTTTCCGCTCTCGCTTCGGACTTCTCGCCGTTGACCGATCAGCGCGCGAGCGGCGGCTATCGCATGACCGTCGCCGCAAATCTTCTTGAAAAGACGCTGATCGAGATTTCCGGCGCAAGCGCGCCGACCCGGATCGGAATGCTCCATGCTGCTGAATGAACCAATTGATCGCACCCTAGCGACATCGGTCGTTCATAAGCCGCTGCCGCATGATTCCGCCCGCCTGCATGTCCAGGGATCGGCGCCTTATGTCGACGACATTCGCGAACCGAACGGAACCCTGCATCTCGCCATCGGCATGGCCGACAAGGCGTCCGGCGTCCTGAAGGCCCTCGATCTCGGCGCGGTTCGCGCCGCGCCCGGGGTCGTCGCCGTGCTGACGGCGGCCGACGTCCCGGGCAAGAACGACATTGCCCCCGTCTTCGCCGACGAGCCGCTTTTCGCCGACAAGTCGATCCTCTTCCACGGCCAGGCGCTGTTTGCTGTTGTCGCCCGCACCCGCGACGAGGCGCGGCGCGCCGCAAGGCTCGCCAGAATCGAGATCGAGGAGCGGGCGCCCGCAGTCACCATCGCCGATGCGTTGAAGACCGGCGAACGCGTCCAAGAGGATTACGCGTTCTCGCGCGGCGACGCGGACGCTGCGATCGCCTCCGCCGCGCATCGCCTCGAGGGCCAGTTCGCCATCGGCGGACAGGAGCATTTCTATCTCGAGGGCCAGGCGTCCCTCGCGATTCCTGGCGAAGGCGACGAGATGACCGTGCACGCCTCGAGCCAGGACCCGACCGAGACGCAGCACATCGTCGCCCGCGTTCTCGGCATCCCGAACGCCCTCGTCACCGTCGAAACGCGTCGGATGGGCGGCGGCTTCGGCGGCAAGGAGAGCCAGGCCTGCACGTGGGCGGCCATGGCGGCGCTCGCCGCGCGGGTCACCGGGCGCCCCTGCAAGGTCCGCCTCGACCGGGACGACGATTTCATCCTGACCGGAAAGCGCCACGACTTCCGCGCCGACTGGCGCGTCGGCTACGACGAGCGGGGCGTCATCGCCGGCTACGATGTCACTCTCAACGCGCGATGCGGCTGCTCGGCCGATCTTTCTCCGGGCGTGTGCGATCGGGCGATGTTCCATGCCGGCAACGGCTACTGGCTTCCCGACGCCGCGATCGTCACCAAGCGCCTCAAGACCAACACGGTCTCGAATACGGCGTTCCGCGGCTTCGGCGGCCCGCAGGGCATGATCGCGATCGAACGTGCAATGGACGCCATCGCGCGCGAGCGGGGCCTCGATCCGCTCGACGTGCGCAAGGCCAACCTGCTGCGGCCGGGCTGCGAGCGCACGCCTTATGGGCAGGCGGTCGAGGACTTCGAGACCCAGCGCGCGATCATCGAGGAGCTCGAGGCGTCCTGCGAGTATCGCGCGCGCCGAGCCCTCATCGCCGACTTCAACAAGACGAGTCCCTACATCAAGCGCGGCATCGCGCTGACGCCGGTGATGTTCGGCATCTCCTTCACCCTCATCCCGATGAACCAGGCCGGCGCGCTGGTGCATGTCTATTCCGACGGCTCCATCCATCTCAACCACGGCGGCACCGAGATGGGGCAGGGGCTCTTCACCAAGGTCGCGCAGATCGTGGCGGAAGAATTCGGCGTGCCGCTCCACTTCGTCCGCATCACCGCGACGAACACCGCGAAAGTCCCGAACGCCTCGCCGACCGCCGCCTCTTCCGGGACCGATCTCAATGGCATGGCGGCGAAGATCGCCGCTGGCGCAGTCAAGGAGCGGATGATTGCTTTCGCCGCTAAGCAATGGGGCGTCGCTCCGGAGATCGTCGAGTTCCGCGATGGGCGGGTCTTCGCCGGCAATGCCTCGATGAGCTTCGGCGAGCTGGCGAAGGCCTGTCGCCTCTCGCAGGTGCAGCTTTCCCACGCGGGACACTACCGGACGCCGGAAATCCACTGGGACCGCGCCAAGGCCAAGGGGAGGCCGTTCTACTATTTCGCCTATGGCGCGGCCTGCTCGGAAGTCGCGATCGACACGCTGACCGGCGAGATGCGGGTCTTGCGCGCCGACCTCCTGCATGACGTCGGCGCCTCGATCAATCCGGCGCTCGACGTCGGCCAGGTCGAGGGCGGCTTCGTCCAGGGCATGGGCTGGCTGACGACCGAGGAGCTCGTCTATGACGCCAAGGGCCGGCTGACGACGCACGCGCCGGCGACCTACAAGATCCCGGTCGCCTCCGACGTCCCGCCGGTCTTCAACACGCAGCTTCATATGCGCGCCAATCCGACTCCGAGCGTCTATCGCTCGAAGGCCGTCGGCGAGCCGCCGCTGATGCTCGCCATTTCGGTCTATTCGGCGATCCTCGACGCCGTTCATGCGGTAAGCCCGCACGGGCAGCCGAAGCTCGAAGCCCCCTGCACGCCGGAATCGATCCTCAATGCGATCGGCTCGCTGTGAGGCTTCAGGGCTGAAGTCGTGTGGGCATCCGCACTGCACGGCGCCGGTGTCGTGAAAGCGCCCCTGCTCCGCCTCCCGTCACTTGCCGAGCGGGTAGTCCGAAAGCGGCACGAGCATGGAGCGGTCGGCGATCTCCATACCGAAGCCTGGTGCCTCAGAGAGGGCGAGCCGCCCATTCTCGGGCAATTCCTCGCCGGTGAGCAGGTCGCCGAATACAGGCCGGATGGAGCGTCCGTCGGGGCTCGCCGCCACATATTCGCAAAGTGGCAGCTGCGTCTGGCTGGCAATGAAATGGTAGGAATACGGTCCGCTGCCATGCGGCACGATGGGGATGTCGTAAGCGGAAGCGTGAGCTGCGATCCGGAGCAGTTCGGTCATTCCGCCGACCCACATCACATCCGGCTGGAGGACGTCGAGAAGGCGGTCCTCGATAAGGCGCCGAAAGCCGAAGCGAGAGTATTCGTGCTCGCCGGTCGTCCACTTGAGGGTCGGGTGCGCCTGCTTGATCAGTCGGTAACCTTCGACGTCGTCCGGGGGAAGGACTTCTTCCCACCAGTAGATGTCGAGCGGCTTGCAGGCCTCGGCGAGGCGCACCGCGTAGGGCACCGACAGGGACATGTAGCAATCAACCATCAGCGGGAAGTCGGTCCCCACGCTATCCCGGTGCGTGCGCAGGAATTCGACGTTCTTTCTGAGGCCCGCCTCGCCTTCGAAATGGCTATGCGGCAGAGGCACCTTGGCCCCCCAGAAGCCGAGGGCCTTGACTGCATCCGGCGCCGGACCCGTGCAATAGAAGCTGACCTCGCGGCGGCTCGCCCCGCCGATCAGGTTGTAGACCGGCTCGTTGCGCAGCCGTCCCAGCAGATCCCATAGAGCCAGGTCGACCGCGCTGATCGCCATCAGCGGCAGACCCTTTCGCCCATACGGAAGCGAAGCGCGAAACAGCTCATCCCAGATCTTGTTTACGTTCCGCGCGTCTTCGCCGACGAGAAAACGACGGAAGTGGTTGTGGATGAGCCAGGCTGCGGGAGCCCCGCCGCTGCCTGCGGCAAGCCCGACGCCGCCTCCGGCTGTCTCGATCTCGACGACGAGCGAGCCGAGCGCATCAATGCCCCAACTGGTGCGTTTCTCCCGGTACAACTCGTATCCCGACATCGGATTGGCGATCAGGCTGTCGATGAGCCAGTGCCCCTTGCTCTGCTGGAAATAGTCCCCGCCAGTTCCTTTTCTGACGATAAAGGGGCGCACGTCCGTTATCTCGAACTTCTTGCTCATCGCTGCTTCCAAACCGATCGCTGGGATAATTCTCGAGGCTACTGAAGATTGACGTAGAGGCCCCCGTCCACCAGCACGGACGCGCCGGTAACGTAGCCGGCCAGATCTGAAGCGAGGAAGGCAACCACCTTGCCGACATCTTCGGGCTGTCCAAACCGGCCGAGTGGAACGCGCCTCTCGAGGTAAGCGCGCTTTTCGGGATCGGACCAGTCTTCGCTGTTGGCGTCCGTCGCGATGGCGCCTGGCATGACGGAATTGCATCTGATTCCGTAGCGGCCGAGTGCGATCGCCGCCGACTGCATCAGCGAATGCACGCCGGCTTTGGTGGGCGTGTAATGGGTTTGCATCTCCCCGCCGACGAGCCCGGAAATCGAACTCGTGGCGATGATCGCGCCGCCTTTGCCCTGGTCCTTCATCCGGTTCGCTGCGGCCTGGCTGACGTAGAAAGCGCCATTGAGATTCACGTCCACCACTCGCTCCAGCAACTTCGGCGGGATGCCGAGAAAGGCGTGGAACGGGCAGATGCCGGCATTGCTCGCCAAAATATCAACCCCACCAAGCAATTCCACGGCGGTCGCGACCAGAGCCTTACTGACCGCCGGGTCGGCGATGTCGCCCTCCACCGCGATGATTTTTCGCCCCAGTCGCGTAACCTCGGCGATTGTCTCTTCGATGGCCGTATCCCTGCCATATCCTTCATCGGCGCGGACGAAGTAGCTGACGACCATATCGGCGCCCTGTCGCGCCAGCTCCACACAGATTCCTCGACCTATGCCTCGGGAGCCACCGGTGACAATCGCACGTTTGCCTTCAAGCAGCACTTTGTCCTCGCTATGCTCTGTCGCGGGGGAGTGACTTATCCATCACCGCGAAGGTCGTCTCCCGGATGTTGGCCACATGTACGGCCATCGCCGCCGCCGCCGCCTGCGGATCATGCCGGGCGATAGCCTCGGTGATTGCCTCGTGATCGGCGGCGGATCGCTGGAGAACGCCTGGCTGGGCCGAAGCCTTGCGGCGCTGATCGATGGCGAGGCTGTAGAGAGACCGTGATACGCGATCGAGGAAGTCGCTCCGGGCCGCCGCTCCGATAAGCTCGTGAAATTCGGCATCCATGACCCGGAAGCCGATTGGATCGTCGACGAGCTTATACCCGGCATGCACCATCTGACGAAGCAGGGCGATCTGCGCACTATCCGCACTGCGCGCTGCGTCGGCCGCGAGGCCTGGGTCAATGACCTCGCGGGCACGAAAAAGGCTGTCTAAAGAGTAGTCCTGCAAGGAGAGAGCGTAAGAGAGCGGCGCCATCAGGCGATTGGGAGTGAGGTCGGTCACATAGCAACGGCCTCCCTGTTTGCTCTGGACAATGCCCATCATCGCCATGCCGCGCAGCGCCTCGCGAAGGACCGGCCGCGACACGTGCAGCGCCCTGGACAACTCGTTCTCGCTGGGCAGCTTGTCGCCGGGAGCAAGATTGCCCGACGCGATCAGGGACATGAGTCGCTCGGCGACACGCTCGGAAGCGGACGTGCGCCCGTCGATCGGTTGAAGTTGAGCGACCGCGTCCTCGGACCTCATCAGCTTTGGACCCGGACGCGCAATTGGTCGAGACTCACCGCGAGCAGCAGCACGACGCCCTTGGTCACGTCCTGCCAGAAACTCGAGACATTGAGAAGCGTCAGGCCGTTGTTGAGGGTGCCCAGTATCAGCACGGCAAGAAGGGTGCCCCAGACAGACCCGCGACCACCGAAAAGGCTGGTGCCGCCGAGAATGATCGCGGCGATAACCGTCAGCAGATATCCGCCGACAGCGTTAGGGGCAGCTGCGCCCAGCATCGCGCCGACGATGATGCCTGCAAGGGCGCCCGACAGCCCGGACGCGATATAGAGGATGATCTGCGTCCGATCCACCGGGATGCCCAGCATGCGGCTGGCTTCGGGGTTGCCGCCCGACGCGTAGACGTATCGTCCGAATGGCGTGAAACTCAGCACCCACCAGATCAGTGCAAACGTCAGAACCATCAGTATCAATGGGAACGGGATGGACAGGATTCGCCCCGAACCCAACCAATTGAAGCTGTCTTCCATCAGTGGACTGGTGAGCCCGCCAGTCATCACCAATGACAGGCCGGAGATAATGGACATCGTGCCCAGGGTGACAATGAAGGGATTTAACCTCAGGCCGTTGGTCAGCGCGCCATTTGCCGCCCCGACGCCGCCACCGGCTATCAGCGCGAATAAGCAGCCGATCCAGATGTTGAGCCCAGCCGCATAGCTCAGCGCGACGATGACCCCCGCAAGGCCTGCGATCGCCGCAACCGACAGGTCCAGGCCCCCAGCAATGATAAGTGGAGTTCCGGCGGCGGCCATCAGGCCGATGAACGAGGCGTTGGAGCCGACCGAAATCAGGTTCTGGAACGACAGGAAGAAGGGCGAAAGAATGGTGAAAATGGTGATGATGGCCAGGTAAAAGATCAGCAGCATCACGGTTCCAGCCCAAGGCTTGGCCAGCAGCTGTCGGGAGCGCCGGGAATAGCCGGAAGACGTGGATGCCGTTGTATGGGTGCAGGCCATCGGCGCTCCTTAGGCGGCGGCCGCCGACTTGGAGGCTGCGCTCATGAGATGCGCGGCGTCTGTCGGCTGCTCGTACTTTTCAACGACGCCTCCCCCGGCCAAAACGATGCTGCGGTCGGCGAGGCCGGCGACCTCCTCCGCGTCCGAGGAGATGAGCAATATGCCGATCCCTTGGTTGGCGAGGCCGCGAATTTGCCGATAGATCTCCTGGCGCGCGCCGACGTCGACGCCGCGCGTCGGCTCCTCGAGGATCAGCAACTTGAGCTCGCCGAGCAGCCATCGGGCGAGACAGACCTTCTGCTGGTTGCCGCCTGATAGCGTGCCCATGGCCTGCTCGGGATCGCGGGCCCGGATGCCGAGCCGTCGGATCCACTCGCCGACCTTCGCCTGCTCCTTGTGGCGATCGACGGTCCAGCCGCGGGTGAACAGCGGCAGGTTGGAGAGCGACATGTTGTCGCAGAGTGAGAGCATGGAGACGATGCCCTCGCGCTTGCGCTCGGCCGCCACCAGCCCGATCCCGGCGGCGACGGCCGCGCGGGGTTGCCTGATAGTATAGGGTTTGCCGTCGATTTCGCCGCCGACGATCGTCGTTCTTGGCACAGCGCCAAAAACGGCGCGCCCAACCATCTCGACGCCTGAGCCGACCAGGCCATGGACGCCAGTGATCTCCCCGCGGCGCACACTGAAATCGACATTCCGGAGCCAGCCCGAGACGGTCAATCCACGGATCGACATCATTTCCTTCGGCGTCCTGTCACCCTCGGCAAAAGGCGGGTAGATGTCGCCGACGCGAGTGCCGACGATGGACTCCAAGACTGCGTCAAGCTGGGTGTTGGCCGTCACAAAAGCGCCGGCGTTGCGGCCGTCGCGCAACACCGCGATGCGGTCGGAGATGACGAACACTTCCTTGAGGTAGTGCGAGATGTAGACGATCGCGATGCCCTCAGCGCCGAGGCGCCGGATGATCGAGAACAGCAATTGCACCTCGGCCTCGGCGAGAGCGGCCGTCGGTTCGTCCATGATCAGAACGCGTGCATTGCCGGCCATCGCGCGGGCGATCTCAACGATCCGCTGCACATGATGTGACAGGGCGCCCATGCGTGCCTGCGGGGAGAGCCAGTCGAGTCCCATGCGCTTGAGCAGGGCGCCGGCATTGGCCTCCATGCGGCGCCGATCGACCGTGATCACGGGGCCGGACGATTTCGTTGGCAGGGCCGCGAGCATGATGTTCTCGGCGACTGTGAGGTCGGGAAAGATCGACAGTTCCTGCGGCAAGATCCGAATGCCTTGGACGATAGCGTCGGCCGGCGTCCTGATGTCGACAGGCCGGCCGTCGATGAAAATCGTACCAGCATCGCGGGTATAGTTGCCGGAGAGTATCTTCATCAAAGTCGACTTACCGGCCCCGTTGGCGCCAAGCAGGGCGACAACCTTCCCACGTTCGATTCCGAAGGACACGTCGGCAAGTACTGGCACGCCCCCGAAGGACTTGCCGATCCCCTTCATATCCATGAGCAATTCATCAGGCATCGCGTACCGACCGCCTTGAAGCAGTAGGCGGCTGCCGCGCCTACCGCAGAATCGAACGATTTTACTCTTAGCTTCTCGGGATTAGCGCTTCGTAGCCTTTCAATGACGGATCGGCGGAAAGGCTCTTGAGGAAGGCTTCGAAAGCCGCTTGGGGGAACGTATAGCTCACCACGGGATTGTCGGCTCCGCACTTGTACTCGGGATAAGACTGACAGACGTTGGACTTTGTCAGCATGGTATGCGTCATCAGCACGCTGGGCGGCAGGGTCCGGCCTGCCAGCGTGGAGAGGGCGATCGGCAGCAGGAAGTTGCCGTAACGCTCGGGATAGTACGCGGTCGAAGCGACCCAGTCCGGCTCATCGACCAGCGCCTTGGTTTCATCGCCCCCATTGCCAGTGACGATGAAGTCTTTGTCGCGGCCGGCCTGTTTCACGGCGCGCAGTATGCCAAGCGCCACCTGATCATTGATGCCTGTCGCGATGATCGGCACGCCCTGCGGGATACGACCGAGAACATTGCTCATCTGGGTGTAGGACTCCTGGGTGGTGTTTTTGGAGTCGAACTTGATGATGTGGTCGGCAGGCATCGCGGTGGCGACAGTTTTGAAGCCCTCGATCTGGCCGTCGGTGCGCATGGCCGGGATGGCGCCGGACTGAGGTAAATCTCCGTTGACGTAATAGCCCTTGGCGACGTTGTCGGCCCCGAACTTCGCGATGGCGGCGGTCGCCAGGTACGAGCCGTCCATGTAGCCCGACTTGGGATTGTTCGCTCCGAAGAACACGGCCCCGGGCATCGGGATGTCTATGGCGACGACTTTGATGCCGGCATTGTTGTAGAGCTTCATGATCTGCGGCGCGAAATTCGCGTCGGTCTGGAACTCGATCACGTAGTCCACATGGCGCTGAACGAAGGATTGCGCGTTGGCGAGCGCGGTCGCGCCATCGAGATGATTGTCGGCGACCTGCACGTCGACGCCCGCCGCGGCCGCCTCGGCCAAGATTCCCTTCTCCACGATCACACAGAACGGGATGTCCCGCTCTAGGTTGGCGAACCCGATCACGAATTCCTTGCCATTCTTTGGCGGCGTGTGCTTTGCCGCGTCGGCGACCATGGCTTTCAACTGGTCCGCGCTGAGCGCCTTGCCGTTGAAGGTGGTGGGATCGAAGCCGTGAAAATCATCGGCAACGGCAGCTGCGGTCAAAAGGGCGCAGGCGGCCACCCCGAGCGAAAGAACTTTGGCGAACTTCTTCATGCTGGTCCTCCCTCGCCCCGGCGTCGGCGGGATTAACTCGACGGGACCCTGGGGCGGTCCAGGCTCGTATCACTTCGCAACTTGCCAGTCAAGTTGCGAAGTGATAGCCAATCCGCAACCACGGGAGAGATCATGCTGCAAGGAGCTGGGGCGAGGGTCGGAGTCCTCGCAGTCGGACTGGCGGCTTACTGGCCCCAATTCGAGGGTATGCGCGACCGCGTTCTGGCGCACTTTGCGGCGATCCTGGCGAAGATCGAGGGGCAGCACGAGATCGTGGACGGCGGGCTCGTCGACACGATAGAGGCCGCCCGCGCGGCTGCGCAGGCCTTCCGAGCGCGCGATGTAGACCTCGTCTTCTGTCATCTTACCACTTATGCGACCTCGGAGCCGTTGATGATAGCGGTGCGGGACTTGGACGTGCCGATCATCCTGCTGAATGTGCAGTCGGTGCCCACGCTCGATATATCCAAGACGAAAGAAATCGGAGACTGGCTCGGAGTTGCGATTTCCTGCGCAGCGTTGCCGGAGATGACCAACACGTTGATGCGAGCGGGCAAGCGGATCGGTATCGTCACCGGCTACCTCCAGGGCGACGCCTTGGTCGACGCGGAGATGGCCGCCTGGTGTCGGACCGCTTCCGTCCGGCGTGTGTTCCGGGAGGCGAGCCTTGGGCTTCTCGGACGCCCTTATCCGGGGATGATGGATCTTGCGGTCGACGAGACGGCGCTGTTCGCGGATTTCGGCGTCTATGTGAAGCATGTTAACTGGGACGACGTCGCCGATGAGCTGGACGGTGTCTCCGACGATCTGTTGAAACGGCGGCTGGCGGCCATATTCGAAACATTCGATATTCCAGCTGAACTCGATGAGGACGTCCTGCGCGGCGCGGCGCGGGTGCTCTGCGCATTCGATCGCCTAATCAAGAAGCAGGGCCTTTGCGGCCTTGCCAATCACTATGAGGGGGCAGTCGACAGTCGACACGAGGATATTTTAGCGGCTTCCAACGCCGCCTTTAGCATCCTCATACGGGAAGGGGTCGCCTGTCCGGTCGAAGGCGACCTCAAGGTCGCCCTTGCCATGGTGGCGCTGAAGCGGCTCGCTGGCACGGCTACGCTTGCCGAACTCTACTCCATGGATTTTCGCAACGACCTGGTCATTCTCGGCCACAGCGGGGCCGTCGATCCGGGGATAGGCGCGCGCAAGCCGCGGCTGAAGCTGTCAAACGTCTTTCACGGGAAGTCCGGCGGCGGCTTCCTCACCCAGACCTATCCCGAGCCCGGCCCTCTGACGCTGATGTCGCTCGCCCAACGTCCCGATGGCAAGTTTCGTCTTATCGCCGCCGAAGGGGAGGTCGTCGCCGGGCCGGCCATGGAACTCGGCGACACGAATTGCCGAGTAAGGTTCGGTCTAGGGCTGCGCGGCTTCGTCAACGCCTGGGCCGAGACGGGGCCTACACACCACGCCGTGATGGCCAAAGGGCGACATGCCTCCGACATAGAGCGCCTTGCAGGGCTGTTTGGGTTGGAAGCCATCATTGTCTGCCGCTAAGCGGGCCAGTAAGAATGGGCGCGGTCGACGGTTGTCGACGTCCCGCCTCAATTCTGTCGAGGCGCCTGGGCGCATTGTTATACGGCTCAAACCGGTGTAGAACCAGGCGCCCGATATCGAAGATCTGCTGGCGCTGGAAGCAGGTTTCCGGCCCTACCGCTACATATCCAATGAGAGTTGAGCGCGATGCAACGCATATGTTTTCTACTCAAGGTCAAGTCCGACAAGATCGAAGAATACAAGCGCTCCCACCGGGAGGTTTGGCCGCAGATGCTGGACGCGTTGCGCCAGACTGGCTGGCGCAATTATTCGTTGTTTTTGCGCGATGACGGGCTTCTCGTCGGGTATCTTGAGACGGAGGATTTTGCCGAGGCCCGCCGCAAAATGGCTGAAACCGAGGTCAACGCCAAGTGGCAGGCGACAATGGCGCCGTTCTTCGAGCAGCTAGAGGGTCAAAGGCCCGACGTGGGCCTGCAGACCCTCGAAAATGTGTTCCATCTCGCGTGAGCTTGGCGACCTTTTCGGGTAGAATCGATGACGCTCGGAACGTGGCCTTCCTGGCAAGGAGCCGAATTATTTCGGTGGATCTCGGTCAATTCGAGCAATTCGCTTTCCATAGACGATGACCGCACTTGCAGCGTTGCGGTCGTTCGTTGCATCGAGGCTGGTGTCTCAAAAAAACCGCGATTTTTTAGGTGTTTTCGCGCTTTTGACTTTCGCGCAGGTCTGGATTTCGGCCTACACTAGGCATCATCGGGAAAGAGCTATCGAAATCCCCTAACCCACATTCAACGGTGCTATACGTGATATCCGGGAGGCGCATAATGACGGGCCGCCTGAAAGGGGCGTGATGCGCGCGTTCCGGCGGCTGATGGAGGCGATCGAGGCCGAAGGGTCGGCGGCGCTGGTGACGCTGACGCGGATCCAGGGCTCGAGTCCGCGCGAGGCGGGCGCGCGCATGGTGGTGAGGCCGTCCGGCGGCTTTCATGGGACGATCGGCGGCGGCGCGCTCGAATGGGCGGCGCTCGACGCCGCGCAGTCGGCCCTGAAGCATGGCCGCGGACCGGCGGAGCGCCGGTCGCTGGCGCTTGGGCCGGAATTGGCCCAATGTTGCGGCGGCCGGGTCGAATGGCGGATCGAGACCTTCGACCGCCGCGACCTTGTCGACCTTTCGCCGATCGCCGACGTCGAGGGCAACGGCGCAGCGACGCTGAAGGCGAGCCTCGGCGGCGACGGCCGGGTCGACCGGAGGCTCGAGAAGGAGGCGCGCGGCGAGGAGTTGACCGCGCGCCTGCCCGGCCCCGAGGGCTGGACCGAGCCGCTGGGCGAAAGCGCGCGCGCCGTCTATCTGTTTGGCGCCGGTCACGTCGGACGGGCGGTGGCGCTGGCGTTGGCGCCGTTGCCATTCGCGGTCCGCTGGATCGACTCGCGCCGCGAGGCCTTTCCCGCCTATTCGCCGGCCAATGTCGTGCTCATCCACGCCCTCGAGCCGGCGACCGAAGTGGCGCACGCGCCCGAGGGCGGGCTGATCGTGGTGATGACCCATTCGCATGGCCTCGATCTCGAAATCGTCACGGCGGCGCTAGCGGCGGGGCGCTTCGGCTACGTCGGCCTGATCGGCTCGGCGACGAAGCGGGCGCGCTTCGTGACGCAGATGCGCGCGGCCGGGCTAACGGAAGCGTCGCTGTTGCAGCTCGTTTGTCCGATCGGCCTCGCGGAGGTGAAGGGAAAGGACCCGGCCGTGATCGCCGCCTCGACCGCAGCGCAATTGCTCATTGCGAGCGAACGACTCGGCGCCTGATTAGCCGATGCATTTCGGTTGATTTGATATTTTGGTAAAAGCGATTATCCTTGCAGGAAAGCAGAAATCAATCTACAATTCCGGCATGGGTTCGAGATGCTTCCTTTGCCGCCATCGTTGCGCCGGGCGCCGCTTGGAATTTCGACACGTCGCGGTTGCTCAAGGGCCCGGGGGGCCGCGAATTGTTTCTTGGCGGGACTCGCTCGCAAGCCATTGATATCGCGTATTTCGGGCGAAGGAATCCAAGGAAATCCAAGCGAATCCAACCAAAATGGGGAGGGGAAAAGGATGAGGGTCTGCGGATTCCAAGAAAATCCAAAACCAGGGGTCAACCCGGTCTCGATCCGATTGCGCAGGATCGCGGCCGAGGGCCCTTTAGATTAGAAAGTGGGGAATTGGGCGCGCGTCATGTCGAGGAAATATCGGTGCAACAGACCCCATCGTCCAATCTGTTCGATCTAATCGCCAGCCGAGACGACGGGTTGGACCGGCTGGCGCTCGAGACCTCGGACGCGACCGCGCTTACCTATGCCGGCCTCTTCGAGCGGTCGGCGCGAGCCGCCAACGCCCTGGTTGCGCTCGGCGTCAAGCCCGGCGACCGGGTCGCCCTGCAGGTCGATAAATCGACCGACGTCATCGTCCTCATGCTCGCATGCCTGCGCGCGGGCGCGCCGCTGCTGCCCTTGAACACGGCCTATACCCTGGCTGAGCTCGAGTACTTTCTCGGCGATGCAAGGCCGGCGCTGACCGTCTGCCGCCCCGCCTCGCTGGACGCCATCCGCTCACTCGCCCGGAAGCTCGATCTGCCTGCCGTCGAGAGCCTCGGCGCAATGAGGGACGGAACCTTCGCCGCCCGGATCGCCGCCTCCTCAGCCGAATTCGAAACCGTGCCCCGCGCCGCCGACGATCTTGCGGCGATCCTCTACACTTCAGGCACCACCGGCCGCTCGAAGGGGGCGATGCTCAGCCATGAAAATCTCTCTTCGAACGCCCGGACGCTCGTCGAATGCTGGCGGTTCACCGCGGCGGACCGCTTGATCCATGCGCTTCCGGTCTTCCACACGCACGGCCTCTTCGTCGCCGTCAATGTCGCGCTGCTCTCCGGCGCAACGATGATCTTTCAGCGCCGGTTCGATGCCGAGGACGTCCTGACGGCGATGGCGGGGGCGACAGCGCTCATGGGCGTTCCGACCTTCTATACCCGTCTTCTCGAGCATCCGGGCCTGACGCGCGACGCTTGCCGAAGCATGCGCCTGTTCGTTTCCGGCTCCGCCCCTCTGCTGGCGGAAACCCATGCGGCCTGGAAAGACCGCACGGGCTTCGCCATCCTCGAGCGCTACGGCATGACCGAAACCAACATGATCACGTCGAACCCCTACGACGGCGAGCGCAGGGCGGGAACCGTGGGCTTCGCGCTCCCCGGCGTCAGCGTCCGGATCTGCGCTCCGGAAACCGGCGCGCCTCTGCCGCAGGGCGAGATCGGCGGCATCGAGGTCAAGGGACCGAATGTTTTCCGCGGCTACTGGCGCATGCCGGAAAAGACGGCGCAGGAATTCCGGCCGGACGGCTATTTTATCACAGGCGATCTGGCCCAGGTCGACGCCGACGGTTACATCCACATCGTCGGTCGGGCGAAGGACTTGGTGATATCGGGCGGCTTCAACGTCTACCCCAAGGAAGTCGAAGACGTGATCGACGCGATCGACGGCGTGCTGGAGAGCGCGGTGTTTGGCGTCCCCCATGCCGACTTCGGCGAGGGCGTGACCGCAGCCGTCGTCCCTCGCCCCGGAGCTGTGTTGACCGAAGCCGCGATCCTCGCCACGATCCGCGACTCGCTCGCGGGGTTCAAGGCGCCAAAGCGGGTCTTTATCGTCGATTCCCTGCCGCGCAACGCGATGGGCAAGGTGCAGAAGGCCGCCCTGCGCGAGGGCTACAGCCAGATCTACCGATCTTAACAGTTATTCAGCGGGCGTTCCGACGGCCGGCTCATCCGAGCCGGCCCGCCGCGTGCGCCAAGATCGTATAGACCTTGCCGGAATTCGACACCAGGTAGCCGCGCCATTGCGAACCGTCCCGGTCGTTCTGGCTGACCTTCGCCAGCAGCCGCTCGAACTCCTGCGTGTAGCGCGTCACAGTGTCGCGGAACTCCGGATCGGTGCGGTACCGCCGGCGGATTTCGTCGAACACCTGTTGTCCAGCCTCGGTGTAGAGACGGCGCGACACGGCCGTCGCGTCCCCGCGTCGCCAACGATCCCACATTTCGACGGCGGCCGCGTTGTCGATCATTCCGGCGATGCCCCGGGTGAGCGCCTCCAACGACTCGCTTCCTGAAGGCGCCATGCCGGCGTCAGGCTCGTCACGCGACGCGGCCGCCAGCAAATTCGACAGCCATCCCGTCCTGCTCCGATCGCTCGAGGCTGGCGAGCGTAGCGCGACGCCGACCGGAGCCGAAGCGCCCACCCCCGGGTGCCCCTGAGCGTGCCCGTGCAGGCGAGGCAAGGGCGCCGCTTCCGCAGCGACGCTCAGGGATGCCAAAGGCGGTTCAGCATGCGCGCTCCCGACCGTCTCTGGGTAACGGGAAAGCGCGCCTTCGCGCTGCGGCGCAGCGTCGAGCTGGCGCGCCGCTTCGACCGGACGCGGTTCGTGACGCGAATTTGCGGCCCGCGCCGGCGCAGGAGGTGCCGTCATCACCGCCGGCTCGGCGACGTCGGACGCGGCGCCGGAATCCGAGACCAGCGCCGCAAGCTCCTTCAGCGCGCGGATCTGGTCGGAGACAACCTGACGCATGGCGTCGGCGGTCTCACTCGTTTCCTTGGGCAACTCCAATACGCCTCGCCGCAGCTCCTGCCGCGTCGCCTCGAGCTCGTGTTGAACCTGGCTGGCCATCTCCTTGACTTCGGCGACCGATTGTCGAAATCGGTCTGCAGCGCTGTCGAGCGCGCCGGAAATCTGCGCGGTGGTCTGCTCGACGGCGGCTTGCAGCGTCTGTGCGGTGCGCTCACGCTCCTTTGCGGTTGTATCACGGATCGTCTCGAACTGGCCCGCCACGGCTACGGACGCGCCCTTAGTCGCCGATGCGAGGGCTGCGCCGATTTCCTGGGCGCGGGCCTGGGCTCTGCCGAAGCTATCCTCGACGCTCGAAGCAAATCGCGTGAGCACTGTGTCGAACGCCTCGCCGCGTCCGGAAAGATCGCGGATGAGGGCCTGCAGACTGTGCTCCCGACGCTCAAGGGCCAGATCGAGGGATTCCTGCTGCGCGGCGAGATCCTCCGCCACCGACGCCAAGGACTCAGCGTGCCGGGACAGCTGCGAGGCGAGAG
This sequence comes from uncultured Alphaproteobacteria bacterium, assembly GCA_963772555.1. Lineage (GTDB taxonomy): Bacteria > Pseudomonadota > Alphaproteobacteria > Rhizobiales > Beijerinckiaceae > Roseiarcus. The sequence continues at coordinate 556,124 of CAVYXQ010000007.1, forward strand.
CGCCCGCGTCGGCTTGCGTGGAGGAGGAAAGGCGGCCCAGAGTTGAAACCTGGGACGCGATGCCGCCGAGCGCACGCTGGAATTCCTCCACTTTCGAGGCAAGCCCGCCCTGAACGGCAGCGAGTTCGATCGCCTGCGGAGGCAACCGCCTGATCGATGGCTGAACTGGTCTTGCCGAGGTTGTCGATGACTTGCGCAAGTTCGTTGCGCAACCTGTCGCCGGTCCCAGCGAGCGCGCCGACGGACGTTTCGGCGCTGCGCTCCAGGGCGTCGCGCAGCGACATGCCTGAAACCTCGATTTGCTCCGTCAACCGCCCGAGCAAAGCCCCAATCGCCTCGTTCGAGCGATGTGTGGCGTCCTCGGCCACGCTGCGCAGCGTCTCGGTGGAACTGGCGATCTCTGCGCGCAACTGACCGGAGAGGCTGCTCAGCATTCGTACGGGATCCGCGGCCGCGCTATTGACTGCAGAGATCAGCTCGTCGGTGCGCCGGGTCAATAGCGCCGAAAGGCTCCCCATCTGCTGGTCGAGGGTCTGCACCGCGCGTGCGCCTGCCACAGCAATACGACTGGAAACGTCATCGCCCCGCTCGCCGAGGGCGGCGACCAAATCGGCGCCATTGCCGTCGATCACGGACCGGAGGTTGTCGACGCGGGAGGCGATCGCGGCGGCTAGCTCGGCCCCACGCGAAGCCAAGGCGGAGTCTGCTTCCGAGGTCTTCCTGGCCAAAGCTTCGCTCATCGCAAAAATGCGCGTTCCGAGGCGTTCGTCGATCATGCCGGCATTGCGATCGGCCACCTCTGCAAGCTCAGAGAGGCGGGCCTCGATAATTCGAGCGCTCTGATCGGCGGCTTCGGCCAGAGCGGAAAGACGCCCATCGAAGTCTTCGGCAGTCTGCTTGGCTGCATCTATTAGGGCCGTCCGGTGCTGGTCGACGGCAGCCCCGATTGTGACGCGGTGGACGTCGAACGCCGCGTCGAGCGCCGAAAGGCGCGCATCGAATTCTTCGGCGCTCTTCTTTGACGTGCTGGCCAACGCTACCCGGTGCTGATCAACAGCCGCGCCAATCGTCGAGCGGTGGGATTCGAATGCTGCGCCGAGCGCCGCTCGATGCGTCTCGAGCATCGCCGCGACCTTTTGCGCGTGATCCCCGACCTTCTCCCCCAATTCCGACCGGCTCGCATCGAATCGTTGGCCGAGATCCTGCATCGGCGCGACGACCTGATCCTTGAACTGCTCTACGCTGATCCCGAGCGATCGCGACACTTCCTCAACGCGACCGGTCAGGGTCGTGTTGATGTCGTGGGCGAGCGCTGACAGCGTCTGCGTCAGTTCCCGCGCACGCTTGTGTAGGGTCTCGCCAATTTCCGCCGACTTGGCGTCCATTCCCTGTGCGAGTTCGCGGCCGCCCTCGCCAAGCGCGCGCGCCGTCTCGAGCGTGTTCCGAGCCAGCGTCTCCGATAAGGCACGGCCCCGCTGGGCGAGGCCGTCCTCGATGCGCGCAAGCAAAGCCTCAAGCGTCGTTGAGACTTCCTTCAACCTTGCCTCAGCGCGTTCATCAACCGTTCGAAGGCGCGCATCGAACAGAGTCGCTGCCTCTTCGTTTCGACGAGCGAGCTTCTCGTCGACGGCGCCACCGCGATGCACCAGTGTCTCCTCGATCGCGACAAGCTTGGCCGTGAGTTCGGCGGCAAGCGCTTCCGATTGCTCGCCGATTTGGCGGATGATATCGCGCCCGCGTCCATCGATGGCGCCTTCGAATCGCGCCAGCCCGTCGCCGATAGAGCTTTCCATTCGTCGCGAATGAGCGGCGAGCGCGAGGTCCACGGCGTTGTGATGAGCCGATGACGCAGCCTCGAACTGGCCTAGGCGTTGCGCCGACTTAGCCGACAGTTGCTCCAGGTGATCCGAGAAATGATGATCGAAGTCATTGCGACGAGCCTGCAGTAGCGCATCGATCGCATCAAGGTGGCCGGCGATGCGCGAACTCAGGTCATTGGAATGAGCGCCGATGCGGTCGACAACGCTGTCTCCGCCTTGGCCGATCAGCTTGTCAATGGTTTCCGCGTACTCGCGCAGGTTTCCGGTCTGTTGCGACAACGACTCGACAAGGCGGACGCCCTGCTCGCCGACGAGCGCCTCGAAGGAAGCGACCTGGGCGCGTAACGCGTCGTGGACGCTGCTCCCGTTGATCTCAATCGTCGCTGCGGCTTCTCTGGCCAGACCAGCGAACCGCCCGCTGACCAGCTCTGCGTCGGCGCTGATTTTTTCGACCGTTTGATTTGCCAGAGCCTCGAGTTGGACCTGAGCCGCCTCGCTCTGGCCGGAAATCGCGCTGACGATCCGATGAGTGGAATCCTCAACGAGGGCTTCGACAGCCGCGCTTTGAACATCGACTGCGCTACGCAATTGCGCCTCACGCGCGTCGAGGCGCTCCTGCCAACGCACGGCGGCCGCCTCAAGGACAACAGAGGCATCCTCGGCGCGATCGCGCAGGAGATTCGAGACCCGGTCGCCCGAATCCTCCAGCCTGCGCTCGAGCGAATAGCCTCGATCGACGACGGTTTCGTGCAGGCGGTCGGCGACGGTGTTCAGGCGCCCGGCAAGGCTGTCGCCGTGAACAAGGACAATCTCGGACAGACGGGCGCTGCCGCCCTCGAGCCGATCGATCAGCGAGATGGAACGCTCGCTGAAGTCGCGCGCCAAAGATTCGCTTGCTTCGCCAAGACGGTTGCCGGCCGCATCGCTCTGAACGCGAATCGCCTCGACGGTTTCGACGCCTCTGGAACCGATCCTGTCGACAACATCTTGAGCATGGTCGTCCAAGGCGCCGCGGAGGTTTTGCGAGACATCCGCCAGTCGGGCGGACACCGCGTCGCTTTGCGATTGGATCGCATCCGCGGCCTCGGCCAATCGTGAGGCCAGCGCATCGCCGTGTGCGCGAAGCGTTTGAATCGCATCGCCGCTGGTTGAATCGATCTGAGTGACCAAACCCTCGCCCTGCGTCCTGATCACGCGAATTGCATGGTCGCTGCTGGCGTTGATGCGGCTGACCAGTTCATGGGCGTGGGCGTCAAAGGCGCCGGACATTGCCAGCGAGGAGTCAACCAGTTGGCCGGCGACGCTGCTTTGCCGTTCCTTTATCGCCTCAATCGCTTGAGTGCTGCTTGCGGCGATCCGGCCAATCACTTGGTCGGCATGGGCTCCGACCGCGGCCGACATCACCGCCGACGCTTGCGCCAGCTGGGCAGCGACGCTGTCTCCATGTCCGCGAATGGCGTCGACGGCATCAGCGCTGCTGGCGGTCACACGGCCGACGACTTCATCCGCGTGCGCACCGACAGCGCTGCGGGCCTCGCTTGCGGATTCGGCCAGCCGTCTGGTGACATCTTCGCCGTGGTTCCGAATTGCGTCGGTGACCTCGGCCCCGCTGGTTCGAATGCGTCCGACCAGATCATTGGCGTGGCCACCGATCGTGCCGGACATTGTCTGCGAAGTCTCCACCAAGCGGTCGGCCATGGAGTCGCTGTGGTCCTTGATGGCGTCGAGCGCCCTGGCGCTGCTCTCAACAATGCGGCTTAAGACCTCATCGGCATGCGCGCCGACAGCGTAACGCGTGGAATCGACAGCTTCCGCCAATCGCCCCGCTATGGCGTCGCCGTGCATGCCCATAGCCTCGATCGCCCTCACGCTGCTCTCGGCGATGCGGCTCACGACGTCATCGGCGTGGGCGCCGACCGCCTCACGCGCAGAATCGGTGGCCGACGCGAGCTTGGCGGCGACGTTGTCGCCGCTAAAGCCTAGCGCGTCGACAGCCCTCGCGCTGCTGTCGGCGATGCGGCTGACGACATCATCGGCATGGGCGCCGACGGCCTGATGCACAGATTCAGCCGCCTCTACTAGCCGCACGGCGACCCTGTCGCCATGCAAATCGATTGCTTCGACGGCCCTGGCGCTGCTGTCAGTGATGCGGCTGACGACGTCATCAGCATGGGCGCCGACGGCCCGGCGTGCGCAGTCGGCAGCGTCCGCAAGTCGTCCGGCAACGCTGTCGCCGTGCAAATCGATCGCCTCGACGGCCCTGGCGCTGCTGTCAGTGATACGACTGACGATGTCATCGGTATGAGCGCCGACGGCCAGATGCACAGATTCGGCGGCCTGTACTAGCCGTCCGGCGACCTTGTCGCCGTGTGAATCGATCGCCTCGACGGCCCTGGCGCTGCTGTCGGTAATGCGGCTCACGACATCATCGGCATGGGCGCCGGCAACACGACGCACGGATTCGGCGGCTTCCTCCAGCCGTCCGGCGACGCTGTCGCCGTGCGAATCGATCGCCTCGACAGCCCTGTCGCGGCTGTCGGCGATGCGGTTGACGATGTCATCGGCATGGGCGCCGGCGGCCTGATGCATAAATTCGGCGGCCGCCACCAGCCGTCCGGCGACGCTGTCGCCGTGCAAGTCGATCGCCTCGACGGCCCTGGCGCTGCTGTCGGTAACGCGGCTCACGACATCATCGGCATGGGCGCCGACGGCCTGACGCGCGGATTCGGCGGCCGCCACCAGCCGTCCGGCGACGCTGTCGCCGTGCAAGTCGATCGCCTCGACGGCCCTGGCGCTGCTGTCGGTAACGCGGCTCACGACATCATCGGCATGGGCGCCGACAGCCTGACGAGCCAACAGGGCGGCGTCCGCCAGCCGTCCGACGACGCCGTCGCCATGCGAATCGATCGCCTCGACGACCGAGATCTGCGAAGCGTTTATGCGCCCGATCAGACTGTCGCCGCGCGCGTCCATGCCCGCGACCAATGCATCTCCAGCCGCCTTGACCCTGCTATCGATGTCTCCGACACGCTCCAGAATGTTGTCGGCTGTGCGTTGGCTCGTCTGCGCCAGTCGGGTAGCCAGACTGTCGCCAACGCCTGCAATGGAAACGGCGATCTGGGTTCCCTCCGCGACGAGCCGCTCAAGTGTTCCGACGCCGGCGCGGTCAATAGCGGTCGCGATCTCTTCCGAAGAGGCGCCGAGCGAGGCGGCCAGACGGCTGCCGACTTCCGTCAGCCGCTCGCTCAGTTGCGTTCCTGCTGAGTCCAAGTCGTGCGAGATGCCGCCGTGGGCGTTCGCGATCGCGTCCCGCACGCGCGAACCGCTCACGACTATCGCTTCACGCTGGTCGGCCATTTCGGCAATCAGCGAACGCATCTTGCGCTCATTATCCGAATAGGTTCGCTCCAAAGTCGAAACTTCGGATCGCACCCGCATCTCGAGTTCCGAGGCTCTGGCGAGCGCGCGTTCGACCCCGTCGCCCAGCGACGTGAGCTCGCGTCGGATCGCCTGCGACAGGATCGCGACATTCTCCCCCGCCATCGTTTCCGGTTCCACCAGGCGCACCGCGACCTGGGAGATCGCCCGCGCCGATTGGCGCAGTTCGCGCAGGCGCCGCGAGAGGGCAGCGAATCCAAACATGAAGAAGATCGGGCCGAGCGTCGCAAGCGCCAGAAGGGGCGTTTCCGGGCGCAACATGGTTTCCTTCAGCGGCGCTGAGGAGAATGTGGGCCACAGATTTTGGTAGCCGTATAGAGCGCATATCGCTGCCCAGACGATCGATCCGGCCATGGCAAGGATGAACGGGGTGCGACTGGCCGGACGCGTGTTCAAAGCCTGAAGAATGGCGCCTACGGTCTCGCGATCGTCGTTTGCGGGCGGCGTCGAGGAAAGGGTGGGCTTCGGCTCGGGTTCGCCGGCGGGCGCGACCATCCCGGAGCCTGGACGTAAGAGCGGCGTCGCCTCGGCCGGAGGCGCGGCAGGCTTGAGGACAGGCGTTGGGTTCGCCGGCTTCGCAGGAGGCTGCGGCGGGGAAGGGGTTTTTTCGTTCAGTCCGAGCGTATCGTCATCTGAGAGATTCAAAGCGCTTTCGATCGCCGACATCGCGGCGGATACCGGATCCGGCGCCGAAATCTGTTTTGCCATCGCATCGCCTCATTTGATCGGCGTCGATCGTGAGATCGACTGACGCGCCAACAGTTTCCCCGGGGCCTAGATCGGCCGGGACAAACGCACCCAATTAACCACGTTGCAGTCTACCGTTCCGCCGGCCGGATGGGAACCGTGGGCCTGACTCATGTTTCAAACGTCGTTAACGTTTCATTTACCATAGTTTTTTCAAAGTCTTCGCCGGGCAGCCCGGCGCAAGGTCGGGCGCCGTTCAATCGTCAACATCGGCTTTCGGCGGCGCTGAGGACGAAGAAACGGGCAGCGTTCTCAAGGTTGGAGCCTGGAACCCTAATCGAGGCGAACAGACGTTGGAACGCCGCCGCCGCACACCGATTCTCGACCTCGTCTACCTGACCCATCAATGTCAAGGCGATTCGCGGTTGGAAGACGAACTGCTTCTCCAGTTCCGGCTTCAGACACCGGCGCTCTGCGCGCAATTGTCCGGCCTTTCGAGCACTGATCTCGAAGCCAAGGGGTTCATCGCTCATAAGCTCCGCGGGTCCGCGCTGGCGGTCGGAGCGCTGCGCGTCGCCGATGCGGCGCGCCTTCTCGAGAGCGAGATCGGGGGTGCGCTCGAGCCAACGCCGGCGAAAACTATGCGCGTGTCTCGGGCCACGGCCAAACTTGAGGCGGCGGTGGCCGAAGCGATTGCCCGGATCGACCGTGACCGCGGCTAGCGGTGGACGACGGCCTTCCGGCGGCGGTTCGCATGTTCTATGAAGCGGCCGCAAGACTGGGATTTTTCGGCTCAATGACAAAATTGACGTTTATCGACGCTACCGGGCAGTCGCGCACGGTCGAGGCGCAAGTGGGCTCCACGGTGATGGAGAATGCGCTGCGCAACTCGGTTCCCGGCATCGAGGCGGAATGCGGCGGCGCCTGCGCCTGCGCCACCTGCCACGTTTATGTCGCCGAGGAGTGGACGGAAAAGGTCGGCAAGGCGTCTCAGATGGAGGAGGACATGCTCGACTTCGCCTTCGAGGTGCGGCCGAACTCGCGCCTCTCCTGCCAGATCAAGGTCAGCGACGCCCTCGACGGCCTCGTAGTGACGACGCCCGCCAAGCAAGGATGAGACGATGAGCGATGTGATTGCGACCGATGTGGCGATCGTCGGCGCTGGGCCGGTCGGGCTTTTCTCGGTCTTCGAACTCGGCCTTCTCGATATCAAGTGCCATCTGATCGATATTCTGCCGAAGGTCGGTGGCCAATGCGCTGAGCTCTATCCCGAAAAGCCGATCTACGACATTCCCGGGTTTCCGATCGTCACCGGCCAGGAACTCGTCGACAGTCTGATGAAGCAGATCCATCCGTTCGGGCCGAAGTTTCACCTCGGCGAGATGGTCGACAGCCTCGAGCGGCTCGGCACGGTCGAGCATCCGCTGTTCCGGATTTCGACCGACAACGACAAGACGATCGAGGCCAAAGCCATATTCATCGCCGCAGGCGGCGGGTCGTTCCAGCCGAAGAAGCCGCCGCTCGCCGGCCTCGACGCCTACGAGAACAAAAGCGTGTTCTACTCAGTCCGCAAGATGGAGCATTTCCGCGGCCGCCGCGTCGTCGTCGTCGGCGGCGGCGATTCCGCGCTCGACTGGGTGCTCAACCTCCATCCGGTGGCAAGCCGCGTCACGCTCATCCACCGCCGCGACGCCTTTCGCGCCGCCCCGCATTCGGTCAATGCGATGCGCGCCCTGGTCGAGGCCCGCGAGATGGATTTCGTCCTCGGCCAGGTGACCGGGCTCAAGGGGGCGGACGGGCAATTGTCCGCGCTCACCCTGCGGCTGGAAAGCGGGGAGGTTTGCGATCTGGCGTGCGACGACATGCTGCCGTTATTCGGCTTGACGATGAAGCTCGGCCCGATCGCCCAATGGGGCCTCAACCTCAATGAGAACCTGATCCCGACCGACACGGCGAAGTTCGAGACGAGCGTCCCCGGCATTTTCGCCGTCGGCGACATCAACACCTACCCCGGCAAGCTGAAGCTGATCCTCTGCGGCTTTCACGAGGCGGCGCTCGCCGCCCAGCGGGCGCACCATTACGTCTACCCGGACAAGAAGCTGACCTTCCAGTACACGACGTCCTCAACCAGCCTGCAGCGGAAACTCGGGGTCAGCTGATTGACACGCCAACCGAAGTCGCGTGGGCTGTCGGTGCATTATCGATGCTCGCGGGCTGCGGCTCGAGACCGGATTGACCTTCGGCTTGGGTTTTCTTGGAATCGACCGGACTCTCCCCGGTTAGCCCTCCTAATCTGGTTTGGATTTTCTTGGATTTCCTTGGATTCCTTCGTCCGAAATTAGCGATTTCAATGGCTTGCGAGCAGGTCAGGACAACGGAAAATTTGCGAGCGTCCCCGGCCGATTGAGCAATCGCAACGGGTAGAACTGCGGCCACAATTAGCGCCATATGGCGACATGAAGGGTCTTGAGCGCATGACGGACTTGTAGGCGATATTCCGATTCTCCGCAAGAGATTGTCGCGCTAATGATCAAAATCAAAATGCTTATATCCAGGGACCGACGATGGCCGACGCGACGAGCCACAACACAATCCCGCAGACCACCGCCGCGATCGCATAGGGGCCGGTCTTGTCCGCGGGCGGCTTCATCAGGATCGGCAGCCCGAGCCAGAAGACATAGACTCCGTAGACGAGCGCCATGAGGCGGATAAAACCGAGGCCGGGGACCAGCGCCGCCACGCCGGCAAGCCAGACCGGAGTCATGGAATAGACGGCGAGCTTCATCGCGCTCTCGCGATCCTTTGGCGCGGAGAAGGTCGTCGCCAGCCCGTCGATGATGGCCGCCATCGCGTAGACGACGACGAAGGCGGCAAGGTAATGAATGAAGGCGCCGAAAAGACTGGTGAAAACGCCGCCGTGGTGAATGTGGCGCGCTTCGAACCGCGGTCCGCGCCAGCCGAACAGAAGCCGCCGCACGAATTCGCACGCCGGCGGAATTGCTGCGAGGATCGCGACATAATTGGCGAACAGGTAGGCCGCGTCCCCCGACTCCGGCGCGATCGCCCGCCACTCCGAGGCGGGCGACAGGACCATGGCCTTTGCGCGCTGAACGATATCCACGTCGCCCCCTCCGGCGGACGTTCCCGCGGTCCTTCGGGCCGCGCCGGCGGAAAGTATAAGTTCGCGCGCCGGCTTCCGCCAGCGCTTGGCTCGGGATTGCCCGGCCGGGGAAACCAAGCCCCAGTGAAACAATCGGCGCAAGCGTCCGTATAGGGCTTGAGTTCGAAGCGTTGGACCCGAGGCTTGCCGTCATGATTTAGGTTAAAGCGCCGTGGAACGAGCGCAACGGCCGGTTCTCGCCGCTGAAGGCGGTCGTCTTTGCTGGGCTCTTCCTCCCTGCGGCATGGATCGCCTATCTGGCGGCGAGCGGCGCGCTCGAGCCCAAGGTCGTGACCGAGATGATTCACCGCACCGGACTCTGGGCGATCCGGTTCCTGACGCTGACACTCCTGGTGACGCCGCTGATGCGCGGCGCGCGCCTGCCAAAGCTGATCGCCGTCCGCCGCATGCTCGGGGTGGCGGCTTTCGCCTATGTCACGGCGCATCTCTCGCTCTATATCGCCGACCAGCGCTTCGCCCTGGCTCAAGTCGCGTCGGAGATTGCGCTACGCTTCTATCTGACGATCGGCTTTGTCACCTGGCTCGGCCTTGCCGCGCTGACCGCGACCTCGACCGACGGCATGATCCGGCGGCTCGGGGCGAAAAGGTGGCGGCGGCTCCATTCCATCGTCTACGGGCTGGCCGTCCTCGCCCTGCTGCATTTCATGATCCAGGCGAAGGCGGACGTGTCGGAGCCGGTGATGATGGTCGGCTTTTTCGCGGTCCTGATGCTGTTCCGGGCGCTGGCGAAGCGCGGCGTCCCGGCCTGGGGAGCGGCGGTCGGCGCGGCGGTCGTTTCGGTTCCGTTGACGGCGCTGATCGAGGCGGCCTGGTACGCTCTTGTGCGCCACATCCCGTTCTGGGAGGTCCTGCAGGCCAATTTCGACCCGGACATGGCGTTTCGCCCATCGGCCTATGTCGCGGCGGCGGGAGCCGCCTTCGCGATCGTCGCGCTCTTGCGCTGCAGCCCCGCGACGCGCCGTTCGGCGGTTCTCGCCCCGCGGACTGCGACCTCCGCCAGCCGCTGACCCCCTTCAGCGGCCAACGAACACGCTCAGAACGTGATCGTGGTCCGCAGGCCGACCACGAATTCGTTCTTGATCTTTTGCGTCGGCTCGTCGGGGTTCGCGAGCCCTGCGCCAGGGTTGATGATGTACTGGACGTCGGGCTGGAGCTGCCATGACGGCAGGATCTGCGCCTGGTAGGTGGCTTCCAGGAAGGTCTCGGTGTTGCGCACTGGGGTGTAGACGGTGGGCTGGTAGACCGGCAGGTCCCTGTCGTAGTTCGAAGCGCCGCTGGTGACGCGTGTAACCCCGAACCCCAGTCCGCAGACGTCGTTGTCGCGACCTGCGAACGGATCGTGCATGGTCAAGCCGCCGTTGACGCTGAAGGCGATCAAGTTGCGATTCTGCAGCGTCGTGAACATCGGGCGGATAAACGCGCTGACGTTGCGGCCCGGGTCGGCAGAACGCCAGATGGTTTGGTCCGCGACCGCGTAGATCGCATAATTCCCCTGCTTCTTGGCAGGCATGTTGCTTTCGGGGCTTGCGAGCGGGACCCCCAGATTGTCGTATTGCTGGTCGTCGAAGTCCTCGCTGTCGTACCAGGCCCCGATTTTGTACGTCCCCGGAAGCGGGCCGTCGACCGCGGGCTTGCCAGAGGGAGTTGGCCCTGGAAACGTGTACTGCAGCTCGGCGATCGCGAAGATGCCGGTATTCAGGGGGAAGCTCACGCCGTTGGGATTGCTGAGCGGCGTGTTCGGGGAATTCAGTGGGATCGGGCTTCCGTTGAAAACGCCCGCCATGATCGTCACGGGGTCTGACGGACGCGTCCGCGCGCGAACGCCGAGGCCGGCGAGCGGGTAGGCGGGGCCGCCGCCCGGCAGATTTGCCGCCGGCAGCATCGGCCAGCCCATCACCGAGTTCAGGAAATACCCGGCGTTCCGGCTCATCATGAACTCATTGTCGAGGCTCTGTTCGCCGATCTTGACGTCGAAGCGGTCGCCGAAATTCTGCTGATACCAAAGCTCCCACAATCGAAGGGACGGGGGGGCCTCGAGACCGCTGACGATTTGCAGGTTCAGGAGATTCGCCTCGCTGACGTCGCCGCCCCAGATATGAAAGCCGCTGACGCTGAAGATGCCGCCGGGAAGACCGAAGAACGGCTTTGTATCCAACTGCACCTGAGCGGTCGTGACGCCATTGACCTCGAAGCCCTGGCGGACGCCGCCGGTCAGGTTGCCGAACGTTTCCGCCTCCTCATAGAGCTGCACAGAGACGCCGTATTTGGCCAGCGCTGGCCTTAAGCCCCCGATATCGCCAAGCAGGTTCGCGTTCTGCCAGTCGCCGCTCAAAACGCCCCATGGCCCCGTGCTGGCCGGGGCGGGAGTTGGCGCCGCGGCCTGGGCGCGAAAGAGGGGATTGAAGGTCCATTCGGCGTTCGCCGCAAGAGCAGGAAGGACCGGAAGTGAAGCCGGCGCATCCACTGCGTCCGCCGCCGATGTCCCGCCCTTCAGCGTCGCCTGCGGGATTGTTGCGGGGGGCAGGGACAGCGCCATACTGCCCGGGGCCGGGTCAGAATGCGCCGCGCCCGCAAAGCAGGCGGCGACCAGGACGGTCGCGACCGCAAGCTGTGTGCTGAGCGACCAAGCAAACTGCAATGCGAACTCCGAGTCAGGAGCCGAGGCAATCTATAGACGACCACAATCCGACGCGCTGCGCCACGAATCAAACGTCGCGCATAGAACCTCATTAGAACCGTCGGATGACAGTTTCGCTCGAGCTAGGAGGGCTGGCGCCGCCTCGACGCAGCGTCAATGTGCGCCGGTCGCGCCCCGCCCCAGCATGACGAGCCTGATCGCAGGCTTGGACTTCGGCTGGACGCCGGTTGCGAACCTCAGCTTCGACTTCGAGTTGATGTATCAAACCACGGACCAGGCGAAGCCCGCCGCCTATGTCGGGCTCAACCCGTGGGTCGCCAACTCGAGCAGGCTTGCCGGGCGGCTGAGGATCCGGCGAAACTTCTGACGGTTGCATTTTACTTACGTACTTACTTACCGTGAAGGGTTCATTTCGATGGCGAGGGCTCGCCGCGCAAACCTCCGCCAGCTTGGCTAGCAGACCCAGGGTGCATAATTCCGCCCGATCATACGGCGAGGCCGGGTATCCCCTCGCCCGCGAAGCGGGGAAGGCGCCGGGTAGTGTCTCAGTTTGAATTTCGGGTATGGTGAGAGTGGCGGTTGGCCGAACGGCAGGAACCGGTGAAGGGAAGCGGGCCTCTGCGGCAGCCCTCGTAGGCCCGGCGTCTGCCCGAAGCGATAATTCCGACCCCTCCCTCCGACGCAGAACGAGGTTTGCCCGCACCGGAGCTGCCGCGGACGCGAAGCGATTCGCTTGGGTAGGCCGCCGCCGTTCATCATAAAAATCGCCCAATTCGACGCGAAGGGGTATCGCCCTCAGCCATTCTTCCTATCGATCATGTTGTCGGAGAGCGGGCGGATGCGCATTTTGCTTGTGGAAGACGACGCTATGATTGGCGAAGGCTTGACTTCGGCGCTGAGCGCCGAGGGAATGTCGGTCGATTGGGTTCGCGAAGGCGCGGCCGCCGAAGCGGCTTTGCATGACGACGGTTTCGCAATCGTCCTTCTCGATCTCGGACTCCCCGGAGCGGAAGGGCTCAATCTCCTGAAGTCGGCCCGGAGAGAGGGCGTCGACACCCCGATCCTCATCATCACCGCTCGAGGCGCCGTCGAGGACCGGGTGTCGGGTCTCGACCTCGGCGCCGACGATTACCTGCTCAAGCCTTTCGAGGTGCGCGAGCTGACCGCCCGCATGAGGGCTCTCATTCGCCGCCGCGCGGGGCGCGCGACGTCGACGCTGGCCGCAGGCGGCGCCGAGCTCGACGCCGAGACCCACGAGTTGCGCCACGGCGACGCCAAAGCCGTCCTGTCGGCGCGCGAATATGCCCTCATGCACGCATTGATGGAGCGCCCGGGCCGGATTCTCTCCCGTCAGCAACTCGAGGAGCGCATTTACGGTTGGGGCGACGAGGTCGAGAGCAACGCCGTCGACGTCCTGATCCATTCCGTCCGGCGCAAGTTCGGCAAGACGATCATCCTCAACGTCCGGGGCGCTGGATGGATGCTCCCGAAATCCTGACGACCGCGTCGCTTCGGCGCACGGCGCTCGTCTATGTGACCGTCCTTCTTTTCGTCATCGGCCTGGCGGCGAGCGCATTTGCGTACCTTTATGCCCATAACGCGGCCACGGAGTTCCTCGACGGCCAGCTCCGCCAAATCGCGCTCAACGCCGGAGACGGCGTCTCAGCCGCAGACGCGCCCGCGGAGACGGATCAGGATCCCGAAGATCAATTCGCGGTCAGCATCTGGGATGCGCAGGGCAGGCTCGTCCATGCATCACTTCCTTCCGTCCATATCTCGCCTCAGAACCGGCCGGGCTATGCAACCGCCGAAGCCGCGGGCGAGGAATGGCGCGTCTACACGACGGGCGATTCACGACATACGGTTCAGGTTGCGCAGCGAGAAGTGGTGCGCCAAGAAATCGCACAGACCGCGGCGCTCTGGGCGGCCGCGCCGGTCCTGGTCGCCATCCCTCTGGCTTGGCTCGTCGTCGGATGGGCGATGAATCGCGTGCTGGCGCGACTGAACACGCTTTCCGTTGAACTGGCCGAGCGCAGCGTCCGCGCCACGGCGCCGATCGCGCTCGACGGGATTCCCGCAGAAGTCGCCCCGCTGGCGCGCAGCATGAACAGCCTCATCGTCCGGCTGCATGACGCCATCGAGGCGCAGAGACGATTTGTATCCGACGCGGCTCACGAGCTTAGGACGCCGCTCGCGGGGATGCAGATCCAGGTGGAAAATTTCGCCCGCGAGGCGCCGGACGCTCCTCCCGGATCCGTCGGGGCCCTTGCGCGCGGCGTTCGGCGCGCGAGCGCTCTCGTCAACCAGCTGCTCCATCTGGCCAGGCTCGAAGAGAGCGGCGCCGCCCCTGACGAGACGGTGGACGTCAATTCGCTCGTTCTCGAATTGGTGGCGGATCATGCCGCGCTCGCGAACCAAAAAGAGGTCGATCTGGAGGTGAACGTCCTTTGTCAGGCCGTTTGCCAGGGCGCATCGGATGAGGTTCGCGCCCTGCTATCGAGCCTCATCGACAACGCGGTGCGATACACGCCGTCGGGCGGACGAATCGTTGTCTCGATCCGGCGAGCGGACGGTCGCTTCGTCGTCGAAATTTCCAATACGGGGGCGCCTCTTCCGATGGGCGCTGAGACGCGCGTTTTCGACCGGTTCTTTCGCGCCGCGCCCCAGGAGACGGAAGGCACCGGCCTGGGGTTGTCGATCGCTCGCCGCGTCGCCGAACGGCATTCTTTCGGCCTCACGGTTGAAAATCGAACGGACGGCGAAACCGGCGTCGTCGCCCGCATATCCATCCCAACAACAGCCTGACCCGAGCGGAGAGCGGCTAATTCTCAGCTAACTTTGCTGTCGTACAACCGCCGACCAAGGACAAACACCGCGGCTTCGGGCCGGTGCGAGTCGCAGATCACAGAAAATGGAGAGAGACAATGAAAGCGACGACGTCCCGCGGCGTCGGGCTCATCGGCTTAACGGTCACCGTCCTGGCGGTTGCGGCTCCGGCCGCGGCTTATACCGGACAAGAGCTGGCCGGCAAGGCGCAGATCAGCATCGAACAGGCGCGCTCAATCGCGCTGAAGTTCCATCCCGGCCGAAATCACCGACGAAGAGCTGGAACGGGAGGGTGGAGGCAGCGGACTGCGCTTCTCGTTCGATGTGAAGAACGGCGCGGTCACGCACGAGGTCGGCGTCGATGCGAGAACCGGCCGGGTGCTCGAGAACAAAGCCGGGGGCCCCAACCCCGATTGATTCATTTCGTCAGGGCCCCTCGCGCCTTCCGCGCGGGACGCGGCTCACGACCGGAGACGGAGCGATCATGAACAACTCTGCGAAAGCGACATTGAGCAAGGTTCCGGAAGTCACGATCGGCTTCTGGATCATCAAGATCCTCGCGACGACCATTGGCGAAACCGGCGGCGACGCGGTGACGATGTCCTGGTTGCACGCCGACAAGAACGCCCACAACGGCGGCTACCTGATCGGCGTTGGGATCTTCATGGGCGTGTTCATTGCGGCCGTGATCGCCCAGATCGCGATGGAGAAGTTTCATCCCCTGATCTATTGGCTGACAATCGTGGCGACGACGACCGTCGGTACGGCGATGGCCGACTTCTTCGATCGTTCGCTTGGGATCGGTTACGCCGGCGGATCGTCGATCCTGCTCGCTCTGCTCCTGACCTCGCTGCTCGTCTGGCGCTGGCGGGAGGGAACCGTCTCGGTGAACACCGTTGCGACGCCCCGGGTCGAGGCCTTCTACTGGACCACCATCCTCTTCTCGCAAACACTCGGCACGGCGCTAGGCGACTGGATGGCCGATACCAACGGACTCGGCTTCGAAAACGCCGCCCTCGCGTTCGGGGCAGGTCTGCTGATCCTCGCGGCGGCATATTATTTCACGCGAGTTTCTCACGTGTTCCTGTTCTGGGCCGCGTTCATCCTTACCCGCCCGCTCGGCGCGACGCTCGGCGATTTGCTCGACAAGCCGCTCGCCCATGGAGGATTTGCCTTCAGCCGGACGGTCGCGACCGTTGTTCTCGCCGTCGCGATCGTCGGGCTGATCCTGCTCATTCCGCAACGACCGGGCGTCCACCCGGGCGCGACTGCCGAGGCGCCGGCGGAGTGACCATCGGCCCGCTCCAGATGCGAAGGGCCGTTTCCGCGTCGCTGAGGATCGGCTACTGCGCGCCGCTGTACCCGACGGGCGGCGCTGAGATGGGCGGCGATGTTGTCGACCCGAGCGCGTCGCGGGCCAATTCTCTGGCTCCTTCGCCAACACGTTGTCCTCAGCAACGGCGCCCCTTGAATGAGGCTTCATGGTCGCACATACAACATTTCTGGCATGTTGCGGCTCCTTTACTGGCTGTATGAATCCCGATTGCGTCGTCAAATCGGTGCGCATCCGCCACCGCGTCATGTCGGCATCATTCTTGATGGCAATCGACGCTATGCCCGCAAACATGGCCTCGCCGATCCAAGCGTGGCCTATGATCTGGGCGCCGAGAAGCTCGACGACGTGCTTGCCTGGTGTTTCGATCTCGGAATCCCAGCGGTCACGTTATGGGTCTGCTCAATCGATAATCTGAAAAGGCCGGAGGCCGAGGTTTCCGCCATTCTCACGGCGGTCAAGGCCAAGATTGCAGCCCTGGCCAAGGACCCCGCAATTCACCATCGCCGCGTTCGGCTCAAGACGGTGGGTCGCCTGGATCTCCTGCCGCCGTCACTCGTGAGCGTGCTTCGCGAGGCTGAACAGGCTACAGCCGGCTATGATTCTCTAGAGCTCACCATCGCGATCGCCTATGGCGGTCATGAGGAGATCGCCGACGCGGTCCGCGATCTGGTGCGCCAAAAGGTGGGGCGCGGAGTTAACTTGGACGCAATCGTCGACGAGATCACGCCTTCGGCGATCGCTGAACACCTCTACACAGTGGGGCTGCCGAATCTCGACCTCATAATCCGCACGAGCGGCGAAATCCGTTTGTCCGGCTTCCTGCTGTGGCAGAGCGTTCACAGTGAGTTCTATTTCTCCGATGTTGAGTGGCCGGAGTTCCGCAGAGTCGACTTTCTTCGCGCCGTGCGGTCGTTTCAGCAGCGGTCGCGACGTTTTGGGCGATGAAGTCCTGCGACGCTAGGCAGTACGCCTTGCCGGAAAACGAACCCCGGAAGGGATCTGCGCGGCGCTCGAAGACTATTTTCTCGGGCATAAGACGCGTGCCTCATGCCGCCCCGCTGCCGGCCGCCGCGGACGCCCGCCGGCGCGGCACGATCAGGTTGGCGACAAGGATCTGCACCGGCTCGCCGTCCTGATTGAGCGTCCTGGTGCGGACCTTGATAATCCCCTGCTCCGGGCGCGATTTCGAGGGGCGCACCTCGAGCACTTCGCTCTCCAGATGAATTTCGTCGCCGGGGCGTAGCGGACGGGGCCAGCTCAGTTCGCCCCCCAGGCCGACGACGCCGCCGGCGGGCTTGAGGTCGCCGGTGACCAGGAGGCGCATGGTCAAGGCGGCCGTGTGCCAGCCGCTGGCCGCCAGACCGCCGAAGAACGTGCCAGCCGCGGTTTCCTCGTCCAGGTGGAAAGGCTGCGGATCGAATTTGGCGGCGAAGGCCTTGACCTCGTCGGCGTCGACGCGGAGCCGCCCCGAGCCGAAGGTCTGGCCCACTGCGAAGTCTTCAAGCGCGCGTTCCGTCATTGGCTTCCTCCTTGTCCTGGCCCGACGATCTCCCGCTTTCAGTGGCCGGCCGCCGCTCCTGCGCTGACCTTGGTCCTGCGGGTGAAGAGGAGCGCGACGGCCGCGAGCGCGAGCACGATGCCGATGACGGCGAATGTATCGCTGAAGGCCATGATCAGCGCCTGACGCTTGACGATCTTGCCGAGCGCGACGATCGCCTCATGCTGCGCCGCGGCTTTGTCGACGACCCCGTGCGACAGGAAATAATTCGTCAATCCGGCGATCCGCTGCCGAACTTCCTCGCGGTAGAGCGTCACCGACTGGCCGATGACGTTGGAATGGAACTGTTCGCGCTTGGTCAGCACGGTGGCGAGCGTCGCCGTGCCGACCGCGCCGCCGAGATTACGCAGCATGTTGGAGAGGCCGGAGGCCGCCGCCGCTTCGGCCGGCGCGATGCCGGCGGTGGTGATCGTGCTCAATGGCGTCAACACGAGCGCCTGGCCGATGGCGCGGACGATGTTGGGGATGAAGAACTGGTCGCCGCCGCTGTCGAGCGACAGCGTCACGTTCATGAAGCAGCTCGCGGCGAAGACGCTGATGCCGACAAAACCGATCGTGCGCGCGTCGAAGCGCTTCATCAGGAGCGGCACGAACGGGATCAGGACGAGCTGCGGCAGACCGGTCCAGGCGAGCACGCTGCCGATCTGCTCGGCGTTGTAGCCCTGCGCCTGGCCGAGGTACTCGGGCAGGATATAGATCGAGCCGAAGAGGGCGAAGCCGACGAGAAAGAAGACGCCGACGCCGATGCCGAAATTGCGGCGCTTGAGCAGGCGCAGGTTGACCAGCGGCTTCTCGACCGTGAACTCGATGGCGACGAAGGCGGCAAGCGAGACGATGGCGACGACGGCCAAGCGGAAGATGAAGGGCGAGGCGAACCAGTCGTCCTTGTTGCCCTCCTCGAGCACGGTCTGCAGCGCCGAAAGGCCGATCGCCATGGTGACGATGCCGGCCCAGTCGCCTTCCTTCAGAAGGGAGAGCCGCATCGGCTGGCGCTCGAGCGTCAAGGCGAGCGCTGCGACCATGACCGCGCTCGGGGCGGCGTTGATGTAGAAAATCGTCTGCCAGCCGTAATTCTCGGTGAGATAGCCGCCGATCGTCGGACCGATCGCCGGGGCGAAGGTCACGGCGATGGCGAACAAGGCGAGCCCGATCGGCTGCTGCGCCTTCGGCAGCTTGGTCAGCACCATGGTGAATGCCATCGGGATCAGGATGCCGCCGGCGAAACCCTGAAGGCCGCGCATGACGATCATCGAGCCCAGATCATGCGCGAAGGCGCAGGCGATCGAGAAGACCGGAAACAGGATCGCGTTGACCAGCATGTAGCGCCTGAACGAGAAGACTCGGCTCAGATAGTCGGTCAGCGGAATGACGACGATCTCGCCGATGAGGTACGAGGTCGAGATCCAGGCGCCGTTGTCGACGCCGGTGCCGATGCCGCCCTCGATGTCGAGCAGCGAAGCGTTGGTGATCTGGATGTTGAGGATGGCCATGAAGGCGCCGATCATTCCGGCCATGACCGCGATCCAGGCGGTGAGGCTCGCTCTGTCCGAAGCTTGCGGCGAGGCGGCGAGGAGGCGCGGCGCGCCGATCGCGGCCGCATGAGCGACGTTGGACATGACCTTCCTCCGGGGAGAAAGCGGGCGCGTCGATTTCAGCTCTTGCTGGCGACGGCGGCGCGGGCCTGCCGATCCGGAACCTTGGTGTCGATGGTCGGCGTGACCGACATGCCGGGACGCAGGGCGTCGGCGAGCGGACTGCCGGGGTCGAGCACGATCTTGACCGGGATGCGCTGCACGACCTTGGTGAAATTGCCGGTCGCGTTGTCCGGAGGCAGAAGGGCGAATTCCTGGTCGCTGGCGGGCGCGATGCTGTCGACGCGTCCGCGGAACGGCTGGCCGGGGAAGGTGTCGACCTCGATCTCGACCTTCTGTCCGGGCCGGACGTCAGCGAGCTGGGTCTCTTTATAGTTGGCGATGATGTAGGCGGCCGAAACCGGCACCACCGCCATCAGCTGCGTCCCCGACCGGACATATTGGCCGACGCGCAGCGTGCGGGCCGCGACGACACCGTCGACCGGCGAGACGATGGTCGTATAGCCGAGGTTGAGCTCGGCCTGGCTCTGCACCGCCTCGTCGTGGGCGAGAGTCGCCTGCGCCTCGGCAAGCTCGGCCTTCATGACGCCGACCTGGCGGATCGCCGTCTCGAGCGCCGCCTTGTCGCGGGCGACCGCGGCGTTGGCGGCGGCAAAACGCGAAGCGGCCTGCTGCGCGTTCTGCACGCTGCCGTAGCCGCTGACCGCGAGGGAGGCGTAGCGCTTGTCGTCCTGGCCGGAGAAGGTGAGGTTGGCCTCGTCGACGCCGATCGCGGCGCGGGCGCCGTCGACGACGGACCGCTGCGCCTCGAGGGAGGCCTCCTTGGTGGCGATCGCCGCATTGGCCGCGGCGACGTCCGCCTTGGCCTGGAGGAGGGCGACGCGGAAATCGCGGTCGTCGATGCGGGCCAGGATCTGGCCCGCCTTGACCGGCTCATTGTCGCCGACCAGAACCGCCGCGACATAACCGGAGATTTTCGGCGCGATCGTCGTATTGTCCGCCTGCACATAGGCGTCGTCGGTCGACACCTCGAACTGGCCGGTTGTCCAATATCGCCAGCCGAAATGTCCCGCTCCGGCAAGAGCAAGTGCGCTGACCGCAGTCAGAAGCGCCTTCCGCATCCAGCGTCTCGCCGGGCGGGGAAGCGCCTCGGGCGGGTTTGCGAGCTGCCCGGCGACCCCGGGGGCCGCCTCCGCCGCCGGAACCTGACGCTCGATGGTGAATTCGCCCTGGTGCTGCGTCATCGGACCGCTCCCTATTCCGTCTCCGGCCTTCGCCGGTTAATTAGGAAACTTGATGTTTTCTAAAATAGACGCTACAAAGCGCTTGTCAAGAAGAATTTGGAAAACGATCATGGGACGAAATATCGAGGCTGACGCTGTCCGGCGCTGTCGGGGTCGCCCGCAGGTTCGCTCGGACGAGGTCACCCGCCAGCTCATCATCGACGCGGCGCGCCAGGAATTCCAGGCGAACGGTTATGCCGCGACCTCGATCGCCAACGTCGCCCAGCGCGCCTCAGTGTCGACCAAGACGCTGTACCGGCTCATCCCGACCAAAGCTGAGCTCTTCCGCAGCGTTGTATCGGAGCGCATCGGGCGGTTCGTGGCGGCGCTGGAGAGGGAGCTCAACGGGCTCGATTCCCTGGATGCGGCCGAGGCTTTGGAGCGGATGCTGACCGCATTCGGCGCCCTGACACTGGAACCGGGAACCGTCGCCATGACCCGCCTGGTCATTGGCGAAGGCGGAAACTTTCCGGAGATTGCGGCCGCTTTCTACGAAAGCGCGATCAAGCGGACCAGCGACGTGATGGAGAGGGCGCTGAGCCGGCTTTGCCAGCGCGGCCTGATCGCCGTGGAGGATCCACGCGAGGCGATCGGCATGCTGCGCGGCATGATGATCATGGAGCCGCAGCGCGCCGCCATGCTCGGGCAAGTCGATCCGCCGGGGCCGGGCGAGATCGCCGTCCGGGCCCGGCGCTGCGCGCGTATTTTCCTGGAGGGGTGCAGGGCTGGAGCGGCTGCGGTCGAGTTGCAAGCGGCCGGGGGACGATAGGCCATCGGGACGGAGTTCTCCCTGCTCCCCGTGTGACCGCACGCGGGGAAGGATTTCGGCGAGGTGCGACGTATGCGCCCGCTCACTCTCCCTTGCCGCCGCTGAACAGGAATGGCGCGACGTCGGAGACGCCGGGGGGTTTGATGACGGCGAACGGGGCGGGGCGGCAGACGGCGAGCGCCGACAAGCCGACGCGGGCGGTTAGCAGGCCGTTCAGCACGCCTTCGCCCATGCGCGCCGAGATGCGCGAGGCGAGCCCATGGCCGACCATCTGCTGCAGGACGCTGTCGCCGACCGCCATCCCGCCGGTGATGGCGAGATGGGCGCCGATCGACCGGGCGAGTTTGACGAGGCCGAGAAACCCGGGGCGGCCGCCGTAGATCTCGGCGATCCGGCGCACCAGCCGGACGATCTGGGCGACGACGAAGACGACGTCGAGGATGGCGCGCGGACTGATGGCGGTGACGAGCGAGACGCGCTTGGCGGCGGCGGCGATTTCGCCTTGCGCTCTCTCGTCGAGCGGCCGGAGCAGCGCCCGCTCGGCGACGTCGATGAGATCGCGCCCGTCGATGATGGCGCGCGCCGCGTCCTCGACCTCGGCCCGCGCCCGCGCCGTCTCGGGCCGGTCGCGGTAGAGCGCGACGAGTTGGGCGACGAGGCGCCGCGCTGCGTCACGGTCGTCGTCGGCGCGCGCGGCGGCGAAGGCGACATGCATTTCGGCGATCCGCGTCTGGCGGCTGACGGCGAAGATCTCGCGTAGCCCGAGGCCGACGAGGCCGACGAGAAAGAGGATGCCGAAGGCGAGGCCGATCAGTCCGAGCGACTCGGCCCTGGCGAACAGGCCCTCGATCAGGCTCGTCGTCCAGAGGCCGAAGGCGAGCGACGCGAGGCCGGCGAAGCCAGACCAGAGGAGGCCGGCGAGACTGAACCGCCAGCGCGCCAGCAGGCCGGACTTCTGCGCCGCTTCGACCTGCTGCTCCGCTTCGTCGATGGCGGGAGGCGCGGTCGAGGCCGGAATGGGTTCGTTCTGCGAGCGGACGACGGCGGCGGGCGCGGGCGGAGCCGGCGCATCGTCGACGGCGATGCGGATGTCGTCCAGCCGGAAGGCGCGGGGACGGGGCGGGCGTTCCTTCATGCGAGGCGGTCCCCGATCAGGAACTGGAGCGCACGGTCGAGGCGGATCTGCGGCGCCGGTTGGCCTTTCGGCACGAGCGGCGGGCGGAAGCGGACGAAGCGCCAGTCGTTGTCGGCCTCGGGCAGGGCGATGGCGTCGCCCTTGAAGATGGCGTTCGGGTCGGCCGGAAGTTCGCCGGGAAACACCGCGGCCTCGACATTTCCGTCGAACACCTGGTCGCCGATGCGTTCGCCGGCCTCCGGCACGCCGATGATGGCGTCGAGCGTCTCGCCGTCGTGCCGGATCTCGGCTTCGCGCGTCGCCCGGATGGCGGCGAGCGCGATGACGTCGATGCCGGCCCCGACGCCCTCTGCGCGGGCGATCGCTCTTCCGGTCAGGACGCGCAGGATCGCCTCGAGCCGGTCGTGGCTCGTGTGATGCAAATGGTCGGCCTTGGTCGCGGCGAACAGGATGCGGTCGATGCGCGGCCGGAAGATCGAGGCGAGGCGCGAGGCGCGGCCGGCGCGAAAGGCGCGCATGACGTCGGCGAGCGCGTTCTCGAGGTCCTTCAGCGCCGCCGGGCCGGAGTTCAGCGCGGTCAGCGGGTCGACGAGCACGATCTGCCGGTCGAGCCGGGCGAAATGGTCGCGAAAGAACGGCCTCACGACATGCGCCTTGTAGGCCTCGTAGCGCCGCGCCATCATCGCAGCCAGCGAGCCCGAGACGATCGCGTCGCCCTCGCCGAGCGGAATCGGCGCGAAGGTCAGCGCCGGCGAGCCCTCGAGGTCGCCCGGCATCAGAAAGCGGCCGGGCGGCAGGGTGGAGAGCGCATAGACGTCGTCGCGCGCCCGCTTGAGATAGGCGGTGAAGCGCTCGGCGATCCGGCGCGCGGCGTCCTCGCTGGCCGCCGCACTCGGGTCCAGACCGTGGAGCGCGGCGCGCCAGTCGGCGGAAAGCGGCGCGCGGGCAGGGGTCTCGCTCGCCTTCAGCGTTTCCCGCGACCAGTCGGCGTAGGTCTTGTCGAGGAGCGGCAGATCGAGCAGCCACTCGCCGGGATAGTCGACGAGGTCGATCGAGAGGCTCTCGCTCCTTGCGCCCCAGACGGAGGCGGTTTCGTATTCGATCGTCAGGCGCAACTGCGAAATGCGCCGGGTCGATTGCGGCCAGCGGCGGTCGGGGCCGGCGAGGCTGGCCAGATGCTCCTCATAGGCGAAGCGCGGCACCGCGTCGTCCGGTTGCGGCTCGAGCCGCGCCCGCTTGATCCGCCCTTCAGCCGAGGCGGCGAGCACCGGCAGCCGCGCCCCGGCGATCAGGTTGTTGACCAGCGCCGTCAGGAACACCGTCTTGCCGGAGCGCGACAGGCCGGTCACGCCCAGACGGAGGCCAGTGCCGGAAAAATAGTCGCCGAGCGAGCGGGCGACGAGCCCGGCCTCGAACACGAGATCGGAGAAGGACGGCAAGGCGGAGTCCGCATGGGGAAATCGGCGCGCCTGTCTAGCAGGCTGTTGCACAAGTGTCGCGTTTGGCCGTGAGCACGGCTGCGACAGAGGTGGTGATTCGCGTTTTTGCCAGCAAGGCCATGCCGGTTAAGGTGGGGCAAGTCGCTTGCCATCCCGGCGAGTTGAAGCGATGCTCCCTTTTCCTCTCTCCCGTGTGGAAAATTCCGACTGATGCCCACCCGACGCGCGGCGCCGTCGCTGACCCCTACGCCGAACGCCGCCAAAGCGCCGACCCGCGAGGCGCTCGCGGCGGCGCTCGCCGAGCGCGAGCGCGAACTCGCAGAGGCGCTGGAGCGGCAGAAGGCCTCGGCGGAGGTCTTGAGCGCGATCAGCAAATCCGTCGCTGACGCGGCGCCGGTGTTCGAAACCATTCTCGACGCCTGCCAGCGGCTGTTCGGCAGCGAGGAGATCGGCGTTTACACGATCGGCGACGACGACATGGTGCGGGTCGCGGCGTGGCGCGGCCCGAGGGCCGAGGAGGTCCGCGGCGACGTGACGCCCGTTGGCGAGAGCGTCACCGGGCGGATCATCCGCGAGCGCCGCACCCACCACATTCCGGATCTTGCGGCCGAGCCCGATCTCTCCCCGACCGTGCGCGACCGGGTCAATCGTCTCGGAGGCGCGTCGCTTCTCTATGCGCCGATGCTGTCGGAGGACCGCGGCCTCGGCTCGATTCTGGTCGTGCGCTCGCCGCCGAAACCCTTCGCGGAGCGGGAGAAGGCGCTTCTGCAAAGCTTCGCCGACCAGGCGGCCATCGCGATCCAGAACTCGCGGCTGTTCCGGGAGACGCAGGACGCCCTCCAGCAACAAACAGCCACAGCCGATGTGCTGAAAATCATCAGTCGGTCGGCGTTCGATCTCAATCAGGCCACGACAACGATCTTGGCGGCTGCGGCCAGGCTCTGCCGGGCGCCGCTCGCGACGCTTCACCTGCGGGACGGCGAGGTTTGCCGGCTCGTCACCCAATTCGGTCTGCCCGAGGCGTTCGAGCGCCAGGCCCGCGAGGCGCCGATCCCGGTTCGCTACCCTCTGCACTCGCGCCTGCCCGCGCGCGCGGGCGAAGTGGCGCATTTCCCGGACGCCTGGACCGATCCCGACTATCTCTACAAGGCGACAGCCAGACTGGGCGGCTATCGCGCGATCGTCGTCATCCCCATGATGCGCGAAGACGAACTGGTCGGAATTTTCAGCCTCGGGCGCCCCGAGCCCGAACCGTTCACGCCGGGCCAGATCAAGCTCGTCCAGACCTTCGCCGATCAGGCGGCGATCGCCATCGAGAATGCGCGGCTGTTCAACGAGGTCAAGTCGAGGACCGACGATCTGACCGAGGCGCTGCAGCAGCAGACCGCCACCGCCGACGTGTTGAAGGTCATCAGCCGCTCGGCGTTCGACCTGCAAACCGTATTCGACACGTTGCTGGGATCCGCCGTCGCTCTATCCGGCGCCGACAGCGGCGTGCTGGGCGTCCGCGACGGCGACGCGTTTCGCTGCAGATCCTTCGTCAACAAATCTCCCGACCTTGTTCGCTTTCTCTCTGAAAATCCGATCGCGCCCGGCCCCGGAAGCATCATGGGCCGCGTGGCGCTGTCGGGCCGAATCGAATGGATCGAAGACACGCTTGCGGACTCTGCGTTGTCGATGCGAGTCGTAATTCGACGAACAAACGACGATCGCGCGCTCGTCGGCGTGCCGCTGCTGCGCGACGCGCGTATCGAAGGCGCCATCGTTCTGGGCCGCAGCGAGCCGGGACGCTTCAGCGCACGCTCGATCGAGCTCGTCCAGACTTTCGCAGACCAGGCGGTGATTGCGATCGAGAACGTCCGCCTGTTCGACGAGGTCCAGGCGAAGACCCGGGATCTGGAAGATGCCTTGCAGCAGCAGACTGCAACCTCCAACGTCCTTCAGGTCATCAGCCGCTCTGCCTTCGACCTGCAAGCGGTGCTGACGACCTTGGCCGAGTCGGCGCGCGACCTCTGCGGAGCGTCATTCGTAACCCTCTTCATGCGCGAGGGCGACGCCATGCGGCTCAGAGCCGAATCGGGCTGCACGCCGGAAATCGTCAAGTTCCTCCATGAGAATCCGATCCGCGCCGGGCGTGAAACCTTCACCGGGCGCGTGATGCTGAGCGGCGAAGCCGTCCATCTGACGGACGTGCTCGGCGATCCGGACTACAACTTCGGCGAGGCGCCGCGCATCGGCAATTACCGCGCCGCCCTCGGCGTGCCCCTTTTGCGCAATGGTCAGGTCGAGGGCGTCTTTGCTCTCGCCCGGCCCGAGCCGTCGCCGTTTTCCGAGCGCCAGATCGAGATGGTGCGCGCCTTCGCCGACCAGGCGCTCATCGCGGTCGAAAACGCTCGGCTCTTCAGCGAAGTCCAGGCGCGCACGCGCGAGCTCACCGCCTCGCTCGACGATCTGCGCAAGGCTCAGGACCGGCTGATCCAGTCAGAAAAGCTCGCGTCCCTCGGCCAGCTCACCGCCGGCATCGCCCACGAGATCAAGAACCCACTCAATTTCATCAACAATTTTTCGGCGCTGTCGCGCGAACTCATCGCCGAATTGCGCGAGACGCTGGAAAAATCGCCCTTGGACGAGACCCATCGGGAGGAGGCCGAGGATCTGATCGGCATGGTCGCCGCCAATCTGGACAAGGTGGTCAGCCACGGCAAGCGCGCCGACTCGATCGTTAAGAACATGCTTCTGCACTCGCGCGAGGGGTCGGGGGAGCGCGCGAGCGTCAACGTCAACGCCATGGTCGAGGAGGCGCTGAACCTTGCCTATCATGGCGCGCGCGCAGAAAAGCCCGGCTTCAATGTCACGATCGGCAAATCGCTGGACGACAAGGCGGGCGCCGCCGAACTCTATCCGCAGGAAATGACGCGCGTGCTCCTGAACTTGATTTCGAACGGATTCTACGCAACGACGAAGCGCAAGGAGGGCGAAGGGGGCGGGTCCTACGAACCGACTGTCATCGCGTCGACGCGTGATCTCGGACACAGCGTCGAGATCGCGATTCGAGATAATGGAACAGGGATTTCGGAGCAGGTGAAAGCAAAAATGTTCAATCCGTTCTTCACCACCAAGCCCGCCGGCGAAGGCACCGGGCTCGGCCTCTCGCTCAGCCACGACATCGTGGTCAAGCAGCATGGCGGGACGCTTGAGGTTTCGACCGAGCCCGGGTCCTACACGCAATTCACCATCGTCCTGCCGCGCGCGGGAGGTGCGGCATGAACCCGCTGATCCTCGTCGTCGACGACGAGCCGGACGTCGCCGACCTCTTCCGCCAGCAGTTCCGCAAGGAGCTGCGCTCCTCACGCTTCGTGATGGAATTCGCCCAGTCCGCGCGCCAGGCGCTGGAGCGTGTCGGCGCGGCGGATAACCCGAGGCTCGTTATGATCCTCTCCGACATCAACATGCCGGGTATGAGCGGCCTCGATATGCTGCCGTGGGCGCGGCAGGCCCGGCCCGACGTGCCGGTCATCATGATCACGGCCTACGGCGACGCCGAAACACGGCGGAAAGCGATCGAAGCGGGCGCGGCGGGGCTCTTCACCAAGCCGATCGACTTTCCCGAATTGCGCGGCGAGATCGGTCGCCGACTGGATGAAGCGACGGGAACTGCATGACGGCGAAAATCCTCGTCGTCGACGACGAGCCAGATCTCGAAGACCTGGTCACGCAGAAGTTCCGCCGGCAGATCAAGGAGGGCTCGATCGCCTTCGGCTTTGCCCGCGACGGGGTGGAGGCGCTGGCCTTCCTCGCCGAGAACCCCGATTTCGACATGGTCGTGTCCGACATCAACATGCCGCGCATGGACGGGCTGACCCTTCTCGCCAAGCTCCAGAACGAGACGACCCGGTTCTCGACAGTGATTGTCTCGGCCTATGGCGATATGGTGAACATCCGCAGCGCGATGAACCGAGGCGCCTTCGATTTTCTGACGAAGCCGATCGATTTCGCCGACTTCGAGACGACGGTGCGCAAGACCGTCGCCCATGTCGCCGACCTCAAGGACGCACGCGCCCGTCAGGCGGCGGCGGAGCGGGCGCATGCGTCGCTGTCGCGCTACTTCTCTCCCAATCTCGCCCGCAGCCTCGCCGCCGACGCCAACGCGCTCGCGCCTGGGGGTGAGCGGCGAGAGATCGCCACGCTCTTCACCGACATCGCCGGATTCACGCCCTTGGTGGAATCGCTCGATCCCCGGCAGCTCGCGGATCTCCTCAGCGGCTATCTCGAAGGCATGACGGAGATCGTGTTCGCCCACGAAGGCACGGTCGCCAAGATCATCGGCGACGCGATCCATGTCCTCTTCGGTGCGCCGGCCGATCAGCCAGACGCCGCCTCGCGTGCGATCGCCTGTGCGCTCGCCCTCGACGCGCGCTCCGAGAGCTACCGTTTCGAATGGAAGGCGCGCGGCGTGGCGCTCGGCGCAACCCGCATCGGCGTACACGCCGGGCCGGCGATCGTCGGCAATTTTGGCGGCGGGCGGCTCTTCGACTACACGGCCTACGGCGACACCATCAACGCCGCGGCCCGGCTGGAGGCGATCAACAAGCAGCTCGGCACCCGCATCTGCGTCAGCGCCGCCGCGGCGGAGCGGGCAGAAGGATTCTTCGGCCGTCCGGTCGGCGATCTCGTGCTTCGCGGGCGGAGCGAGCCGATGCGCGTGTTCGAACCGCTGACGCCCGAGGAGACCGCCAGCCCGCAGAACGCGGCCTATTGCGCCGCCTTCGCCAAGCTCGAGGCGGGTGATCCCGGCGCGCTCGCCGGTTTCGCCGCGCTGGTCGGGGAACGTGCGAGAGACGCGCTTGCGCAGTATCACTTGAAACGGCTGCTAAACGGCGCGACGGGCGCGCGCATCGAGATGGCTTAGCTTCTTGCAAGGATGGCTCAAGCGGCTGCTGCTCAGTCGAGGTCGGCCCCGAGTTCGGCGGGCGTCAGAAAGAGAGCGAGCATCGCCGAGTTGCGCTCGATTTCGCGCCAATGGCTGACCGGGAAATCGAGCGCCGCCACCGCGCCGGTCGGAAATTTGGCCGCCATGCGTTTGAGTTCAGGGTGCGGCCCGGCGCCGGCGAGCGCAACCGCTAGCTCTCCCAGTCCCGGGTTGTGACCGACGAAGGCGACGCGCGCGCTCGAATCGGGGAGGGCGCGGGCGCAGTCGAAAATCGCCTCGGGGCTCGCGTCGTAGAGCTCCGGCTGCTCCCGCAATTCGAGCTTGCGCGGCCATTCGGCAGCGAGGATTTCCGCCGTCTCCCTGGCGCGCTTGGCGCCGGAATGGGTGAGCAGGCCGGGAAGCATCTTGCGAGCGGCAAGCTCGATCGCCATCCGTCGCGCGTCGTCCCGCCCACGGCTCGTCAGCGCCCGGTCATGATCATCCCGCCCGACGGCGGGCTCGGCCTTCGCATGACGAACGAGGAATAATCGGCGCATGCCGCAAGATTGCTTGAGGCGCGGTCAAACCGCAAGCGCAGTCTGCCACCCAACACAATCATCATCGAAAGCGAAGCGTGGCGATCAGGAACTGCTGCTGGCCTTCGATCGGGTGGGTTGGCTTTGTTGCTTCGCTTTTCGCAAAGGCCGCTCTGTGGCCGAAAGGCGTTCTATTTCGCCGCCGGCTCGAGGGCCGGCCAGCGATAGTCGGGGAGGGGCAGGGCGTCCGAGATCTCCCGGCTGAAAGCCAGCTTGGCGACCGCCGGGATGGCGCAGGCGTTGATGATCAGATTGCGGAGAAGCAGGCCCCGTTGCGTCTTCGGCGCGAAAGCGGCGGAGAGGCGTTCCGCGCCGCGCTGTTTCATTGCGACAAACTCGCGCAGCCGTGCTTCATAGTTCCGGAAAGTCGCCTCATGCCGCCCGCCGGCTTTGCCGAGCTCGCCGGCCAGCACATAGGCGGCGGTCATCGCCAGGGCCGAGCCCTGGCCGGCCATCAGCGAGACGCAAAACGCCGCGTCGCCGACAAGCGCGACGCGGCCACGCGACCAGCTCTCCAGTTTGATCTGACTGACGGCGTCGAAGTAGAGGTCCGGCGCGCCGTCGAGTTCGGCCAGAACGCGCGCGCATTCCCAGCCGCAGGCGGCGAAGGTCTGCCGCAGCAGCGCCGTCTGAGCTTCACGGTCGGCATTTCGCGCCAGTCCGCCCACATCGTCGGCGAAGACGAACAGGAACAAAGTCCGGTCGTTTTTGAGCGCGACGCGCCCGAGCATTCGGCGCGGCTCATTGTAGATGACGTAGGCGTCCTCGTCGCGCGGACGGTAGCCGGTCGTCTCGAAAGCGGCGACGGCGTAGCCGAGCCGCTTTTCGAAGCGCTCCTCCGGACCGAAAGCGAGCGCGCGCACTTTCGAGTGGAGGCCGTCGGCGCCGATGACGAGATCGAAAAGGCGCCTGCCGGCGCGGGCGAACTGAACCTCGACGCAATCTGGCCTTTCGTGCAGCGAGTCAATTTCGTCGTCGAACAGCATCTCCGCGCCCGATCGCGCTTTCTCGATCACGAGCCGCGAAAGATCGCTGCGGCGCAGCGTGATGAACCGCCGTCCGGCGAGCGCGCGGAAAGCCGATTGGCCAAAGCCGGCCACACGCCGTCCTTCGCCGTCGACGACCCGAAACTCGCGGATGTGGTACCCGACTCGCTCGAGGTCCTGGCCCAGACCCATGCGTTCGGCGATCTCGTAGCCGCTGCCCCAGAAGTCGATAACGTAGCCGCCCGACCGCAACGTGGGGGCGCGCTCAACGATCGTCGGCTCGAAGCCAGAGGCCCGGAGCCAGAAGGCGAGCGTTGGGCCGGCGATCCCGGCGCCCGAGATGAGGATGGTCGTCGCGGTCATCGAAGCGCGGCGCACCCTGGCGCTCGAGCTAGACCAAACTATGGACGGCGCCCGCCTGCTAGTCTAGTGTCCGTCCATAAACGCATGATTTTTCGGCTGGAATCAATCGCGTTGGCGATGAACTGGGCCGTTTGGGAGCCATTTCGTTTGCTGTGGCTGCTGCGTGGGCTGATCCGGCCGCCAAGTTCAGGAATTCAGAATGAGAGGCCGACTTGGGCTCAACCAGGCTTGCGCGCCTTCGGCCGAAGACGAGAAATCAGGTCGGCTTGAGCCGGGCAAAGAGGGCGAGGTTGTAGGCGACGACCGAGGACCAGACGTAGGCCTTGAAGTGGTCGAGCCCGCGCCAGACGCAGCGCGCCAGACCATAGGCGCGCTTCAAACACGAGATGTCGGATTCGATGCCGGCTCGGAAGTTGCGCAGCTTGCGGTAGACCCAGTTGCTCTTAACCATGTCCTTGATGCGCAGGCCGGCCTTCTTGTGGAAGGCCATGTCGTGGACGCCAAGGGCCTTCGCCTGGGCGAGATTGTCACGGCTGGCGAAACCGCCGTCGGCGGCGGCCTGTCGGGGCGACTTGCCGTAGAAGGCGATATGGCGCTTCAGCATGGGCAACAACCGTTCGCTGTCCGCCGGATTGCCGGTCTCGATCACCAGGTCGAGGATCAAGCCGCTCCGGCCGGTGGTCAGGTTGAGCTTGTGGCCGTACTGAACCTTGCGGCCGCCTTTGACGATGATGTCGGCGTGCGGCTCGAACAGGCTGACGATCTTCTCGTTGGCGGGAACCGCCTCGCCATTAAGAACGCGACGCTCGGCCTGGGCGATGATCCGCTCGATCAGCAGACGATAGTGACGGAGCTCGGCCTGCCACAGCGTGACGGCGATCGGGTCCGGCGCCTGCCATACCTGCGTTGCGGCCTGATCAACATAGGCCAGGGTCGCCCGGGTCAGCTTGATCAGCTCACGATAATGCTGGACCCGTTTCAGTCGGTCGCGGCCATATTCGATCGCGCGCGCTCGCTTCTTCGCCGCGCGCCGATGATTGCGCCACTCGAGACCGCCGACCAAGGCCTCGGCCGCCTTCAACAGCCGCACCATCACGCGGGCCGCATCCCAGAGAAGACTGCTGTCGCTCGGCTCATGCATGAGCGCGGCGGCGACCGTGCTGTCCAGCCGCACGACCTTGCCGGTCTCGACTTTCTCCTGACGCGCGCTGGCCAGCAGGACGCGATTGATCGCCTCCCATGTCTGGGCCCGGATGGCGCTGATGGTCCTGTGCAGCACCGACTTCTTCGGCGTCCACGACAGCGGCAGCCGCGCGAAGGCGCGAAACGAGGCCGAGTCTTCAAGATGAAACGCCAGCTCCTCATAGCTCAGCTGGCGATGCTGCTTGAGAAGCGCGCAGCGCAAGACCAACTCGGCCGGAAGGCCTTCTCGCCCGGTCTCCTTAACGCCGTGTCGGCGCAGATCCTCCGCCGCCAGCCCGATGAGCTCGCGATGCTCGTCCAGCCACTGCGACATCGCCTTCAGTTCCTGGCCGATCTCGTGGTCGGCGAAGAGATCGAATATGCTGGCCTGGACGGTGCGTTCCTGACGCATTGTCGGGCTCCGGCGGTGGCGGTTTCGCCTTCCGAATCAGTGGCTTGATCCGAAAGCTTAGCCGAAACCGCCGGGCCTTGCATTCGTAAGGACAGCGATTCAACAAATAATTTCAAAAACTTAGCGTTTATGGACGGACACTAGTCTAGCGCTCGCGGCGGCTCAGGAAGGCGAGCTTCTCGAAAAGATGCACATCCTGTTCGTTCTTCAATAAAGCGCCATGCAGCGGCGGGATCAATTTCTTGGCGTCGCGCTCGCGGAGCGTCTCGGGCGAGACGTCTTCGTTCAGCAACAGCTTGAGCCAGTCGAGCAGCTCCGACGTCGTCGGCTTCTTCTTCAGTCCGGGCGTCTCGCGGAGCGTGAAGAACGAGCGCAAAGCCTCTTCGACCAGCCTCGGTTTGACCGCGGGGAAATGCAACTCGACGATCAGGCGCATCGTCTCGTGGTCGGGGAAGCGAATATAATGGAAGAAGCAGCGCCGCAGGAATGCGTCCGGCAGCTCCTTCTCGTTGTTCGAGGTGATGAGGACGATCGGCCTCAGCTTGGCTCGCACCGTCTCGCCGGTTTCGTAGACGTGGAACTCCATCTGATCGAGCTCGAGCAGAAGGTCGTTGGGGAACTCGATATCCGCTTTGTCGATCTCGTCGATGAGCAGCACCGGGCGCACCGGCGAGGCGAACGCCTCCCACAGCTTGCCCCGCCTTATGTAGTTGGCGACGTCGGAGACGCGCGGGTCGCCGAGTTGCGAGTCGCGCAAGCGCGAGACGGCGTCGTATTCGTACAAGCCCTGCTGGGCGCGAGTTGTCGACTTGACGTGCCAGGCGATGAACGGCGCGCCGATCGCCCCGGCGATCTCCTCGGCAAGCAAGGTTTTGCCGGTGCCGGGTTCGCCCTTGACGAGGAGCGGGCGCTCGAGCGCGATCGCGGCGTTGACCGCGGTCTTCAGCTCGTCGCCCGCGACATAGGTTCGCGTGCCCTGAAAGCGCATAGCGGTCGATCCTCGAAACGAATTGCGGACGATCAGCTCATTGTCGCCTTCACGGTCTCGATCAGCTGCTTGAGCGTGAAGGGTTTCGGCAGGAAGGTGAATTCCTGCTCTGGCGGCAGGGAGCGGGCAAAGGCGTCGTCGGCGTAGCCCGAGACGAAGACGATTTTCGCCGTCAGGCCGCGGCGGCGGAGCTCGGCCAGCATGGTCGGCCCGTCCATTTCCGGCATGATGACATCCGACACGATGAGATCGATCGGCGCGTCGGCCTTTTCGGCGACCCTCAGCGCCTCGACGCCGGACTCGGCCTCGAGCACCGTATAGCCGCGCGAGGAGAGCGCGCGCGCGGCGAACGCTCGCACCGCCTCTTCGTCCTCGACCAGGAGGATCGCCCCGCGACCGGTGAGATCCGCCGCCGCCTTCGGGGTTTCCTTCTTGACCGGCTCCTCCGCCGCTTCGCCGGCGAGCCGGGGCAGGAGGATGCGGAAGGTCGCGCCGGCACCCGGCTCGCTCTCGCAGAAAATGTAGCCGCCGGTCTGCTTGACGATTCCGTAAACCATTGACAGGCCGAGACCGGTGCCCTTGCCGACGTCCTTGGTGGTGAAGAACGGCTCGAAAATCTTGGCGATGACGTCCGCCGGGATGCCGTGCCCGGTGTCCTCGACCTCGACCAGCACATAGTCGGCCGGGACGATCGCCAGGTTCTTGAGGGCGCCGCATTCGGCAGCCGGGAAGTTGCGGGTGCTCAGCGTGATCCTTCCGCCGTCCTGCATCGCGTCGCGCGCGTTGACGACAAGGTTGACGATGACCTGCTCGAACTGGTTGAGGTCGGCCTTGACCAGCCAGAGATCGCGCCCGTGCACCACGTCGAGGTGGATCGGCTCGCCCACCAGCCGGCGCAGCAGCATCTGCAGTTCGGAGAGGACGTCGTTGAGCTGCAGCGTCTGCGGCCGGAGCGTCTGCCGGCGGGAGAAGGCCAGGAGCTGACGCACCAGTCCCGCGGCCCGGTTGGCGTTCTGCTTGATCTGCATGATGTCCTGAAAGGACGGGTCCGTTGGGCGGTGGTTGGCGAGCAGAAGGTCGGAATAGCCGATGATGGCGGTTAGAACGTTGTTGAAGTCGTGCGCGACGCCGCCCGCGAGCTGGCCGATCGCCTGCATCTTCTGGCCTTGTGCGAGGTTCTCCTGCAGCGTTCGCTGCTCAGTCGTGTCGAGCGCGAAAATGATGGCGCTTGCGCCCTCGTCGCCGCCCGGATCGGCGGCGGAGACGAAAAGACGGGCCGAACGCGCGGCCGCCACGCCTTCGAGCGACACGTCGAGCGGCGCAATATCGCTCTGCCCTTGCGCCGCGGCTTCAATCGCGGACCGCAGACCGGCGTGATCGCGGTCGGCCACTAGGCGGAAAATCGAAAGCCGTCCGGAGGCGTTGGCTTTCAGCGCTTCCGCGGCCAGCTTGGCGAAGGCGGCGTTGGGACGCAGAAGCCCACCGGAGGCGTCGATGGAGGCGATCGCGACCGGCGTCGAGTTGAAGATGCGGGCGAACCGCACCTCGGCGGCGCGCAAATCGTCTTCGCCCTTGATCTCGCCGGACGCGCGATTGATGACGAGCGAGCGGGACGGGCCCGGCGCGCCGTCGCTGGAGAACGCCACCTTGTGGAGAATGCGCGCCGGCAGCACCCTTCCGCGGCGCGGCTTCAGATCGACGTCGAACTGCTGCGTCGTCACTTCGCCCGGCCGGCCGGAGACCATCGACAGGATCGCCCCGCCGTCGCCTGCGATGATGTCGTCGACTTTGAGCTGGCCGGGTCCGAACTGCGCCAGATCGTAATCGAGCCACGCGGCGAGCGTGGCGTTCATGTGGACGATCGCGCCGTCGGGCTCGGCCGAAAAGAAGCCGGCTGGAGCGTGGTCGAGATAATCGATCGCATGCTGAAGGTCCTGGAAGAATGTCTCGTGCCGGCTGTGTTCGCGCGTCTCGTCCGAGACCGTCCAGAGGGTCAGTCCCTCCCTGGGCGCGCCCTCGAGCGGGCTGACGCGAATGCGATACCAGGCGGCCTCGCCTTCGCCGCTCGGCGCTGGAGCGATTCGCAGCTCCTCGATGGCGCGACCGCCGGATTTGGCCGCCTGCGACAGCCGGTAGACGGATTCGGACACATCCGGAGAGCCGGTGAAGAGACGCTCCACCGGACGCTCTTCCTTAGTCGCGCCAGAGCCGGAGAGAGCCCGGTAGGCGGCGTTGGCATACAGGATCCGCTGCTCGCGGTCGGTGACCAAAAGACCATCCGGGCTCGAAGCGGCGATCGCCCGCATCGAGTTCGAACCCCGCTGCCTGGGTCGGCAGTTGCAGCTGCCCGAAGGCGAACAAGAGCAGTCCGAAGCCGCCGCAGGCGGCCAGCGCGATGATCAGCCACCGCAGAACAACGGCCGTCGCATTTGGCGCCAGCCAATGCATCAGGACCGCCGCTGCGACGATGAGAACCACACCGGCCAGGACATAGCGATTCGCGGTCCGGTCGACGCGTTCCTCCGCAGCCGCAGGCGTCACTTTCATGAAAGGATCAAATCCCGAGAACCATTCCGTCGCGAGCGGTCAAGAGTTCGATCGCCATTGCGACTGTGCTAGCATGCGTGCCGCCCCGCTGTCTCGGCGCAGCCGGGCCGGATCGCGCGCAAAACGAGGCGGCCGCCACAGTTTTCAACGGGTTCGGGTTTTGTTAAGAGTGTCCTGGCCCGGTTCGCTCGCGCCGGGTTGGTAGAGCGCCGATCGCGGCTTTATAACGGACTTGGCCGGCGTCGGAGGTGGGCGGGACCGTCTCTGACTCGGCGGGAAGGGTTTTGCTCGCGGGGATCGGCGGCGCGAGCTTTGGATGTGGCATGCAGTGGTTCAGTGGACTTCCGTTCGGCGAAAATCCCGTCGTTCAGATCGGATTGCTGGTGGCCTGCGGGATCGCCGCTCTGGCTGTGTTGGCGATCGTCTATCGGTTTGTTTTCGCCCACCGCCTGCGGGTGCCGGGCGGGCGGACGCGACAGCCGAGACTGGGCCTCGTGGACGCCTTCAGCCTTGATGGGCAGAGACAGCTGGTGCTCGTCCGGCGGGACAACGTCGAGCACCTGGTCATGATCGGCGGCCCGAACGACGTTCTCGTCGAGTCGCAGATCAACCGCGCGCTCGCGCCCGGCCGTGAGACCCAAAACGTAGTTCAGACAGCGCCGCGCCGCCCCGAGTCGGCGGTCGTCGCGCCCACAGCCCCGGTCGCGCCAGTGGCGAAGGTCTTGCCGCCTCAGGCGACGCCGGCGTCGGCAAAGCCCGCGCTCGGGCCGGCCGAAGTCCGGCAGATCCGCCCGCAAACCGCGTCGCCGGCGGCAGCCAGCCCATCGGTCGAGGCGCCTCCGCTCCCGGCATCCTCCCCGCCGGCCGCGCCAACGATCGCGCCTCCGCCAGCGCCGGCGGCCGCCAGCGTCGAACCGGCGGCGCCGAAAGTCGTCGTCGAGCCCCAACGCGCCGTTTCCGTCGGCCGCCCGCAGCCCAAGCCTCTGCCGCCCCGGTCGGCGGCGATGCCGCCGCCGATTACGCCTGGCGCGGCGGCCGGTTATCGTGGAAACGTCACCCGGCTGACTGACAAACAGCCGCAGGCGTCCCCGTCGGCTCCGCCCGTCGCGTCCCCGCAGCCTCCGTCGGCCGCTGCCTTCGCCGGCGCGCCCGGTTCGGCCCCGCTTGCCGCGGTGCCCCCCGCGCCGCCGCAGGCGTCCATAGCCGCGCCGCCCTCGGCTCCGCCGCCTGCGCCCGCTCCCCCTCCCCAGGCCGCCAGAATGCCGGCCGCGCCCAACCCGGTCAGAGCCGATCCGCCGGCGGTCGGCCCCGAGGCGCGCCTTCCCCCGGCGGCGGTCGTAAAGGTTTCCGCGCCCGCTGCCGAAGCGCCCACGATCGTAAAGGCGGAGCTTCACCCCGCTGCCGCTAGGATAACCTCAACCGGCCCGCAGCCGACAGCGCCGGACCGCGCTCCGCCCGCGTCGGCTGCGGACCGCGCACCGGCCGCACCGCCGAAGGTCGACGATCCGTTTGCGGGGCTTGATTCGCTCGAAGCGGAGATGGCGCGCCTGCTCGGCCGTGAAAAGTGAACTGACCTCGGCGAGCGCCTGGCGCCGACGGTCGCTTGGGCGCTACTCGTCCCGGTAGATCTTCTCGCGGCGTTCGTGCCGTTCCTGCGCTTCCACCGACAACGTCGCAATCGGCCGGGCGTCGAGCCGGCGAAGCGAGATCGGATCGCCGGTCTCGATGCAATAGCCGTAGGAGCCGTCCTCGATCCGCGCGAGCGCCGCTTCGATCTTCGAAATCAGCTTCCGCTGCCGGTCGCGGGCGCGCAGTTCGATCGCCCGGTCCGTCTCGGAGGACGCCCGGTCGGCGATGTCGGGGTGATTCTCGCTCTCCAATTGCAGCGCCACCAGCGTGTCGCAACTCTCGGCCAGGATGGCTTCGCGCCATGCGATCAGTTTTCGGCGGAAATACTCGCGCTGGCGCTCGTTCATGAACGGTTCGGCGTCCGAGGGCCTGTAGCTTTCAGAGGCGACGTCGTTCATGAGTGATTCCTGTCCCGTGATGGAATTTGGCGGCCTTATAGCGATCCCTCGATAAAGGAACAATGACTATCCTCGCGGCGCCATCGCGGCGCCCAGATCGTTTGGCGGGGCCCAAAACGACGGCCGCCTAAGAAGATGCATTTTGACGCAGGCGACTTGCCAGACGAAGGCGCGCGCCTCACTTTGGCTGCGGGTTACGGATCGTGAGGGCGATCCGATCGGAGGCAAGAGCCATGTACAAGCGGATTATTCTGGCGGTCGACCTCGCCGAGCCAGGCGCCGCGCCGAAGGGTCTCGAGCAGGCGCTCGAACTGGCGAAGCTGAGCGGGGGCGCGCTGAGGCTGGTCAACGTTCAGCCCATCGTGCCGGCGACGTTCATGGAATACGTGCCGGCCGACTTCGACGCCGAGCAAAGCAGGCGGGCGCAGAAGGAGCTCGACGACATTGTCGCGGGCATCGATCTGCCGGCGGACAGAAAAAGCGGCACGGCGCGCGCCGGAGGCATCTATCACGAACTCCTGCAGGAGGCCTCCGACTGGAACGCCGACCTCATCGTCGTCGGCTCGCATAGGCCAGTGATGAGCGACTATCTGCTCGGCTCGAACGCCAAGACGATCGTTCGACATGCGCAATGTTCGGTGCTGGTCGTCAGGGAGTAAGAACCGCCCTCAAGCTGCGAGCGCGCGCATCGCCGCCTCGACGCCGTCCGGCGTCAGCGGAAACATGCGGCGCTGGAAGACGTCAGCGATCATCAGGGTCGACTGCGAGGCGTTCCAATAGGGCTCGGGAGCGGGGTTGATCCAGACGCTCCGTGGCCAGGCCTGAACCGCGCGTTCCAGCCAGAGCTTGCCCGGCTCGGGATTGAGATGCTCGACGGAGCCGCCGGGCGAAACGATCTCGTAGGGGCTCATCGAGGCGTCGCCGACGAAGACGACGCGGTGTTCACGGCCATAGGAATTGATCAGTTTTCGCGTCGGAACGCGCTCGTCGTGGCGTCGCCGGTTGTTCTTCCATACGCTCTCGTAGAGGCAATTGTGGAAGTAGAAATGCTCGAGGCGCCTGAACTGGCTCTGGGCGGCTGAGAAAAGCTGCTCCGCCGCCTCGACATGCCAATCCATCGAGCCGCCGACGTCGAGAAAGAGAAGGACCTTGACGGCGTTGCGCCGTTCGGGGCGGAGCTTGACGTCGATGAACCCCTTGTCGGCGGTCGAGCGGATCGTGCCGTCGAGGTCGAGCTCCTCATCCGCGCCCTCGCGGGCGAACCGGCGAAGGCGCCGGAGGGCGAGCTTGATGTTGCGTGGACCGAGTTCGGCATCGCCGTCGAAATCCCTGAACTCGCGTCTGTCCCAGACCTTGACCGCGCTCCCGCGTCGCCCGTCGTCTTGTCCGATGCGCACCGCCTCGGGGTGATCGCCGTAGGCGCCGAAAGGGGAGGTCCCGCCGGTTCCGATCCATTTCGAGCCGCCCTGGTGACGCTCCCGCTGCTCGGCCAGGCGCTGGCGCAGCGTTTCCATCAGCTTGTCGAAGCCGAGCTTCTCGATCTCGGAGCGCTCCTCGGGGCTGAGATAGCGCTCGGCGAGCCGGCGCAGCCACTCTTCCGGCAGCTCGCGCGACTCGAGCGCGGACGAAACCGACAGCACGCCCCTGAAAGTCTGGGCGAAGACGACGTCGAATTTGTCGAGATTGCGCTCGTCCTTGACCAGCAGCGCGCGCGACAGCCGGTAGAATTCCTCGACCGACTTGTCCGCCAGATCGCCTTCCAGCGCCCGCATCAGGTCGATATACTCGCGCGGCGTGACCGGCACGTGCGCCTGCCGCAGATTGCCGAAGAAGGTGAGAAACATCGGGCCATCCTAGCGCCCGCGGCCGCCGCCGTGCAATGTTAACGCCGCTAGGAGGGCGCGCGCTCAGATGGCCGCAGTTGTCGATCGAGAGACATTCATGCTGCCGCGCGCGGTCGCGGCCGACGTCGAGATTTTCGCCATCGGCGACATCCACGGGCGCCCCGATCTTCTGCGCGCGCTCCTCGACGAGGCCGCGCGCGAGCCTAGGCGGCGCGCCCGGCGCGCGCTTGTCTTCCTCGGCGATCTCATCGACCGCGGCCCGGACAGCCTCGGCGCGATCGACCTGGCGATCAGCGCCGGCCGGTCGATCGGGGCCGACCAGTCGATCACGCTGATGGGCAACCACGAGACGATGATGCGGCTGACCCTCGACCCGAAGACGCCGTTCGACACGGCGCTCGAGGCGCTCGAGAACTGGCTGCGCAACGGCGGGACGGCGGTCATCAGACAGTTCGCCAAATTC
This sequence comes from uncultured Alphaproteobacteria bacterium, assembly GCA_963772555.1. Lineage (GTDB taxonomy): Bacteria > Pseudomonadota > Alphaproteobacteria > Rhizobiales > Beijerinckiaceae > Roseiarcus. The sequence continues at coordinate 596,143 of CAVYXQ010000007.1, forward strand.
GACGTCCAGCCGCGCGGCCCCGAGGAGCTCTTGACGGTTCTTCGCGTGGCGCTGCCTGAGCGGGTGCGGCAATGGTTTGAGAGCCTCAGTTCGCACTGGCAGTCGCAGGACGTGCTCTTCGTGCATGCGGGCGTCAATCCGTATCTCGATCTCAGGAGCTTTCTCGCCGCGTCGTGGAACACGCCGCTCGCCGATCTCGACGAAGAGCGGCATTGGGCCTGGGTGCGCTGGCCCTTCCTCGACTTCGAACCGAGCCCGTCAGGCTACTCCAACCTATTCGTCGTGCACGGGCACACGCCGAACGATGCGCGGCGCGACCCCTCGCATGCGGATCAGATCGCCCGTTTCCGCCTGAACCTCGACGCCGGCTCGGGCATGACCGGCCGCGCCAAAATGGCGGTCTTTCGCGGCGACGAAGCCAAGGTGCTGACAGCCGTCGGGCCGACCAACCGGATGCTGGAGACCTGAGCGGATGTCTTCAGCCGACCCGACGCGGGGTCCAAGGCAGGCGCGGTTCGACTGAAAACTCGCCCCAAAGCGGCGCGTTGGGGAAACCAAGGCCATTCCCTGATAATCCCTGATAATCCCTGCTAACCGAAAAAAGCGCTCCCGCCGCCCGTCGGGCGATGCGCAAATCCATGGTATTTCCTTTTGTTCAGCGGATGCGCTGATGCGAAAGGTGAAGACGGAACAGGGAACTTATTTTCCCTGTTCAGCCATTGAACAGGGAAAAGAGCGCGAAGCGGAAAATTCGCTTCGAACCCGGCCGCGGGAGCCGGCGCTATCGCGTGAGAACAACGCCATATCTGTTTGATTTTACCAATGTAAATCCGGTTGGCGTAAGGCCGGCTCCGCCGATTTCCGCCCGTGCCGGCAAGACGTTGGTCTTTGGTGCGCTTTGCGTCGCTGGTGAATTGGTCGAGCTTGGTCTTTCGGCCCGCCTGAACTCCGATCGCCGCCCCGGGTCACAGCCCGGGGATGACCCGGCGATCCATGGGCCCGCGGCTCGAGCCCGCGGGTGACGGAAAACGATCGAAACCGGCTCCAACTTGACACGATGCCGGCAGCCTCACCATTGAGGGCCTCTCGATCGGGGGCCCCGCATGCGGACATGGATCAAGGACCCTCTGGCGATTTTCGCCGAAGGAGCGGAGCGGGGAATCATCGTCGAGGGGACGCGCATCGTGGCGCGGATCGGCCGGGGCGCGGCGCCCGAGCGGGTCGAGGCCGTGTTCGACGCGTCGCGACATGTCGTGCTGCCGGGGCTCGTCAATACCCACCACCATTTCTACCAGACCCTGACCCGCGCCCATCCGCGGGCGATCAACAAGGCGCTCTTTCCCTGGCTCATCGCCCTCTATCCGATCTGGGCGCGGCTCACGCCGAACCACCTTCGGCTTGCGGCGCGGCTCGCGCTGACCGAGCTTCTGACGTCCGGCTGCACGACCGCGGCCGACCATCACTACCTCTATCCTGCCGGGCTCGAGCATGCGGTCGACATCGAGGTCGAGGAGGCGCTGCGGCTCGGCATGCGTCTCACCGTGTCGCGCGGGTCGATGAATCTCTCGGCCAAGGACGGCGGCCTGCCTCCCGACGCGGTGGTGCAGTCCGAGGAGACGATCCTCGCCGACAGCGAGCGCGTGCTGAAGCTCTTCCACGACCCGAAGCCCGGCGCGCGGGTTCGCGTGGCGCTGGCGCCCTGTTCGCCGTTCTCGATCTCCAAGTCTCTGATGAGCGAAAGCGCGCGGCTCGCCGAGCGCTACGACTGCCGGCTGCACACGCATCTTTGCGAGACGGACGACGAAGAGCGGTTCTGCCTCGAGATGTACGGCTTGCGGCCAGTCGATCTCCTGGAGGAGACGGGCTGGCTGTCGAACCGGGTCTGGCTGGCGCATGGCATTCATTTCAACGCCGGGGAGATTGCCCGGCTCGGCAAGGCCGGCGTCGGCGTCTCGCATTGCGCCGCCTCGAACATGGTGCTGGCCTCGGGCATCTGTCCGACCTGCGATCTCGAGGCCTCCGGCGCGCCGGTCGGGCTCGGCGTCGACGGTTCGGCCTCCAACGATTCGTCGAACATGATGGAGGCGGTGCGGCATGCGCTGATGATCGGCCGGCTGCGCTACGGCGCCGAGAGGGTCGCCCATCTCGATGTCCTTCGCTGGGCGACCGAGGGCTCGGCGCGTTGCCTCGGCCGCGAAGACATCGGCAAGATCGAAGAGGGCCGCGAGGCCGACCTGGCGCTGTTCACGCTCGATGAGGCGCGCTTTTCGGGCGCGCACGATCCTCTGGCCGCCCTCGTGCTCTGCGGCGCCCATCGCGCCGACCGGGTAATGATCGCGGGCGAGTGGCGGGCGATCGACGGGCGGCCGGTGGGCATGGACCTCGAGGCGCTGATCGCCGAGCACAGCGCGGCCGCGCGGGATTTCGCTTGAAGAGCGCCAGTGAGCAAAATCTGACGCTTGGCTCCCACTCCGACCGACCTGAACTCGACGTTTGAGCGCGGACCGCCGGAGTCGACGGATTGTGTTGAAAAACTCAAATTTCCGCGTCGATCACGATTCAGGAGACCGCTGGCGGCCTCGATGAAAAATTCCTTAGGGGATCGGCGGACCAACCGGTTTTGCCGCCTGCGACGCTCCTAGATGCCCTGCCGTAACGACTATCGGCCGGGACGACGCGACACGCGCGAAAATCGAGATTTTCGCGCTGGCTCAATTTACGAGTTTTTCAACCAATATCGACGTAAAGCTGCCGTTGCGGATCGCGACCGCGAACAGCGCAGGCGAGGGATAGTGGCCGTTCGCGAGTGCGGCGCAAAGCGTCGGATACGACCCGTTCGCCAACCAACCCGGCAACGCCCGCTTCTTAGGCTGAACTGCCGTACACTCGGAGGCAGCACTAGCAACCTAAGCAACAAATCGGCGAGCAGTCGCGACTGCGACCAGAATGATGATTCCGCCCCTCTCGAGGGGACTGGCCGTAGAGGATTCCCTCGACGACAGTCAGGTTGCCTTTTCAAACCCCGGAATGTCTTCCATATCTTCGAAATCACCAATCGACGCATCAAAGACGATTTCCCGGGGCCTGCGAGGATATATGCGCTTCTGCAGCCCACCCATACCAAACAACAAACTCGATGCACTCGAAATATATTTCTCGACACGTGCTGTTGAATAAAATTTAGCATAAGTGTCTTTAAGTTCTGATAATATATAATTGTCGAAGTGCTCACCGTGATAGGTCCGAGGCGGACTCCAGGTTGAGAGCAGCCGCATCAAATCCTGGTTGTTTCCGTCGAATACACAAATAACAGTCAGTCCTTCTTCTTTCGAAGTCGCAAGTTCTGTAGACAACCAGGCGGACGCCAATGAGAGCGGAGTAAGTAACGCAAGAGCACACCGTGAGCGCTTTATCGCAGCATGCACACCCTCGAAAATTAAGTCTCCACTTTCAATCTCTCCCGAATATAGCCACGCCCGAATGCCGATACTAGCGAGATAGAGCCGGATGCGCGCCGCAAGATGCAGGTCTGGGGCCGCATAAGCCACGAAATACTGTGGCGCATCCAAAGGTACTGAGAGCTGCTCCAGTTCAACGGGTGGATCCGTCCGGATGGATTGCAGTTCATTATCGGGCAACGGGCGAACAACAGAGACGTGCCCCCAAAGCCGCGCTAACGTGCGAGCTCCAGGATACTTTGCTGGACGCAACAACCTGTCGTTCGGACTTGTCCGCCACCAAGCCAGCAACTCCTTGTCGATCAGCTCTGGGCTGACGTCTTCAGCGCGGGTTTGCTTAATCCATGAAGCAATCTCAGTTGCCGTCATCCAACTATCGTCACGGGACGTCCGCGTGTCGATCCCGGGCCGTAGGGAAAGATGAAGGATCAGGTCCTCAAGGATCTCTTGACTGAGCGACAACTAGCGTGTGCTCCCATCAAAATTCACATTCCCAAACGCACAGAGATTAGCGCCGAATTCTGTAACCGTCTCAAATCCCGGTTTCTCCGACGATTGCGATACGCGTTGTAGCTCATGCCAAGGGCTCCGGCTGTGACGCCCATCACACCCTCGGAATTACCCGCCTGCGCGATTGGAGAAGTGATGACGGTCGAGAAGTTCCGCGCGCTGGAGGCCGGCAGGGCGAATGAGGACAGGGCTAGTGGTGCGCTACGGGGCTTACATCACAACGGCGTTCGCTCGTCGGGCCATTCGGCCGGTGTCGACGTAAAGCTGCCATCGCCGGTAGCGAGATGGACTTCGCAATTGGGCGGAAAGCGCGCGTACAAGAGTCGCCTTGCGAGGGATCGGAGTCGGCGGCCATAGCGGACCTTCCATTGCGGGGAGCGAAATAGCCGCCACCGACCTACGCCGCATTATTTATGCCCGTAAGGCCCGCTTTTTCGGGCGTTCTGCCTCTCGCATCGGAAATTATGCGACAGCAAGTGTGACCATCCGGCTACCCATTGGGCAACGTGACGCGTCTCTTCAGCTCGAGCTGACCGTCTACGGCTCGACGCTCGGCAACTGGGCTAAGATGCGCGACCTCATGGCATTCACCCCGGAGACGGGATGAGGCCGCGCATCGACCGGACGTTTGCGCTTGAAGTAAATTTCTGCAGGGGCTCGACCATCTTAAGTCGGGACGGCAATTCCGAAATATTGGCCTGGATAAGACGAGCCAAATTGTCGTCTTTCGAGCCCGGTCGCCTTGGCCTGCTTCTCTCCAGAGATAGCCCGGTGTTCCGGTTGGCCGATGCGGCCGAAATAGGGCCTCTGCTAAACAGTCGTCGTTATCGCGATAGCACCTAGGGGTAATCTAGGGTCACGTTCGCAGCAGTACCCGTCAATCAGAGCATACAAAAATGCAACGATGATTCCCGCAACCAACAAACCAAGAATGTACCACATCGAGCACCTGCTTGTTTCAGGCGTTGATAGAGATTACCACGTTCTCCAACCTCTTCAAGGACCCTTGGAGCGGGGACTCATTGGTGATGGACGGGTGCAGGGGCAAAGACCGCGTAAAATGAACTGATTATCCGATTATTGGTACGTCTAGCTAGTGTCCGTCCATAAACGCATGATTTTTCGGCTGGAATCAATCGCGTTGGCGATGAACTGGGCCGTTTGGGAGCCATTTCGTTTGCTGTGGCTGCTGCGTGGGCTGATCCGGCCGCCAAGTTCAGGAATTCAGAATGAGAGGCCGACTCGGGCTCAACCAGGCTTGCGCGCCTTCGGCCGAAGACGAGAAATCAGGTCGGCTTGAGCCGGGCAAAGAGGGCGAGGTTGTAGGCGACGACCGAGGACCAGACGTAGGCCTTGAAGTGGTCGAGCCCGCGCCAGACGCAGCGCGCCAGACCATAGGCGCGCTTCAAACACGAGATGTCGGATTCGATGCCGGCTCGGAAGTTGCGCAGCTTGCGGTAGACCCAGTTGCTCTTGACCATGTCCTTGATGCGCAGGCCGGCCTTCTTGTGGAAGGCCATGTCGTGGACGCCAAGGGCCTTCGCCTGGGCGAGATTGTCACGGCTGGCGAAACCGCCGTCGGCGGCGGCCTGTCGGGGCGACTCGCCGTAGAAGGCGATATGGCGCTTCAGCATGGGCAACAACCGTTCGCTGTCCGCCGGATTGCCGGTCTCGATCACCAGGTCGAGGATCAAGCCGCTCCGGCCGGTGGTCAGGTTGAGCTTGTGGCCGTACTGAACCTTGCGGCCGCCTTTGACGATGATGTCGGCGTGCGGCTCGAACAGGCTGACGATCTTCTCGTTGGCGGGAACCGCCTCGCCATTAAGAACGCGACGCTCGGCCTGGGCGATGATCCGCTCGATCAGCAGACGATAGTGACGGAGCTCGGCCTGCCACAGCGTGACGGCGATCGGGTCCGGCGCCTGCCATACCTGCGTTGCGGCCTGATCAACATAGGCCAGGGTCGCCCGGGTCAGCTTGATCAGCTCACGATAATGCTGGACCCGTTTCAGTCGGTCGCGGCCATATTCGATCGCGCGCGCTCGCTTCTTCGCCGCGCGCCGATGATTGCGCCACTCGAGACCGCCGACCAAGGCCTCGGCCGCCTTCAACAGCCGCACCATCACGCGGGCCGCATCCCAGAGAAGACTGCTGTCGCTCGGCTCATGCATGAGCGCGGCGGCGACCGTGCTGTCCAGCCGCACGACCTTGCCGGTCTCGACTTTCTCCTGACGCGCGCTGGCCAGCAGGACGCGATTGATCGCCTCCCATGTCTGGGCCCGGATGGCGCTGATGGTCCTGTGCAGCACCGACTTCTTCGGCGTCCACGACAGCGGCAGCCGCGCGAAGGCGCGAAACGAGGCCGAGTCTTCAAGATGAAACGCCAGCTCCTCATAGCTCAGCTGGCGATGCTGCTTGAGAAGCGCGCAGCGCAAGACCGACTCGGCCGGAAGGCCTTCTCGCCCGGTCTCCTTAACGCCGTGTCGGCGCAGATCCTCCGCCGCCAGCCCGATGAGCTCGCGATGCTCGTCCAGCCACTGCGACATCGCCTTCAGTTCCTGGCCGATCTCGTGGTCGGCGAAGAGATCGAATATGCTGGCCTGGACGGTGCGTTCCTGACGCATTGTCGGGCTCCGGCGGTGGCGGTTTCGCCTTCCGAATCAGTGGCTTGATCCGAAAGCTTAGCCGAAACCGCCGGGCCTTGCATTCGTAAGGACAGCGATTTAACAAATAATTTCAAAAACTTAGCGTTTATGGACGGACACTAGCTAGGAAACTTCGCTCGTGAGTCCCGCACCTAGCATATTCATCAGCTACCGTCGCGTCGATTCTCGAGTCCGTCGCCGGGAGATTAGCTAGTGATCTGGAAAATATACTCGGTAACGGGTCCGTTTTTCTAGATACTGAAAGAATTGAGGCCGGATCTGATTTTAAACAATCACTCAAAAATGCACTAGGAGAATGTAAAGCATTACTAATTGTTATTGGTAAAGGATGGATAAAAACTGTTAACGCATCTGGACGTCTTCGCCTAGAAGACCCTAAAGACCTAGTTAGATTTGAAATTTGTGAAGCGCTGCGACGTAATATTTTAGTTATACCCGTGCTTCTATCGGGTACTGAGATGCCGTCGGAAAAAGAACTTCCACGTGAATTGAAACCGCTTTCGGCTCGCCACGCACATTATTTAGAAGATAGGTATTGGAAAGCATCGGTTACAAATCTTGCCGATCTTCTTAAGAGTAAGATCGGGATAGCGATAGCCAATAAATCCGACCATTTAGTAAAAATTAAGATTACATCTTCAATTGGCGTCTTTGGTTTGTTTGCTCCTAAGTTGACAATACTTATTGACGAAAAAACAGTCACTAATATGAAGCTAAAAGACGAGATTATTATAGATATTGCTCCTGGACGACACGTAATTTACGCGCGTATAAGTTCAGACTCCTCAATAATGTCGTCTGTTTGGTGGTCACAAGACCCGTTTCGGCCATTTAGCAGGTTAGATTTTCGTGCTGTTCCAGGTAAATTACATTCGTTAATTCTGCAATATGACATTGCAAACGGATTTAATTTCGTTGAACCTCCAGACTAATGGATCACGCGCGCGATACCACGATACACACGCGGGCGACGTTGTCACGCTTGGCAGCCTGACACAGAAAACGAAAAGCCTCTGCAGCGCTGGAAAGCGCGCGCGACGGCGCGCGTCGGCAAGGAACGACCGCTTTTGGGCGTAAAAGCAGGGTTTTGTGTTGCTCGACCCGGATGTCGCGAAAGGGTCGACTTGGTCCCCTGAACCCGCCCACTGGCTAATGGCCGCAATTTGCGCCAAGGAGACGTCAAGAGTCGACGTGAGACCGGTCATTGCAGATCGCAAAGGCATCCCTTCAAGGCGGGTTCGCCCTAGGGTGTTTTGCGCGTCAAAGCATTCCTGCAATTCAAGTGTTCCGGCTGCCGCGCGTTGTTTCTCTACCGCCTCGCGTGCCAAGTCCCTCGCGCTGCCGGCGGCGTTTTGCGCTTTGCCGGCCAGCCGCTCGGCGACGCCGTCCGCCCCCAGTTGCGGATTTCCGACGATCGCGCCGAAACCCTGGATCAACGCGCCTTTGACTTAATGGGCGATGCCCTTGATGCGACCGGCGTCCACTCCGATCAGTTGATCGCCAGCGCCGGCAACGTTCTGTTCGTCCGCGCACGTGCCGAAATAGCCGATCGACTGCCCCGCCGGCATGCGCGGGTTCTTCGAGGCGGCCTTGTCGCGATTCGCGGAGATGGTTTGCGTCGAGAACCGGCCGCCCGATGTGTAGATAGCGAGGCCTTGGACGCCTTCGCCCCAGACGTAAGACTCCGACCCGTCTTTGCCCTGTCGGAAACCTCGACCAGACCCCAAGCGCCTGTAAGCCTCTCTTGCAGCGATTTCGGCTGAGCATGGCGCGGCGACCCCATGCTACACTATTGGCTGGACAACCGCGGCGGGCGGCATATCGTTAGGCCGACGAAAATGGCGGGACTGGAACTCGCCGACGAGGGAGGACACGATGAAATTGGACGCCGCCGGCATTGCGCTGGCATTTGCGCTTGTCGCCGCTCCGGCGCTGGCGGACGACACGATCAAGATCGGCTACATCGATCCCCTCTCGGGGGGCGGCGCGTCGATCGGGGAAGTCGGCCTCAAGACGTTCCAGTATCTCGCCGACGAGATCAACGCCTCCGGCGGCCTCCTCGGCAAGAAGGTCGAAATCGTCGGGCTGGACAACCAGGTCAATCCGCAGCAAAGCCTGATTCAGGCGCAGAAGGCCGCCGACCAGGGCATCCGCATCATCACCCAGGGCAACGGCTCTTCGGTGGCCGCGGCCTTGTCCGACTGGGTCAGCAAATACAATGACCGCAACCCGGGCAAGGAGATGATCTATCTCAATTACGCCGCGGTCGATCCCGTGCTGACCAACGACAAATGCTCCTACTGGCATTTCCGCTGGGACGCCAATTCCGACATCAAGATGGCTGCGCTGACGAGTTTCATGAAGGACCGGCCGAACATCAAGAAAGTCTACCTCATCAATCAGGATTATTCATTCGGACAGTCGGTCCAGAAACAGGCCCGCGCGATGCTGAAGGAAAAGCGTCCGGACATCGAGATTGTCGGCGACGAACTGCATCCGCTGCTCAAGATCACCGATTTCTCCCCCTATATCGCCAAGATCAAGGCGTCGGGCGCCGATAGCGTGATCACCGGCAATTGGGGCCAGGATATCGCGCTTCTTTTGAAGGCGGCCGCCGACGCCGGCCTGCAAACCGACTGGTACACCTATTACGCCGGCGGCGCCGGCGGTCCTACGGCGATCAAGCAAACGGGGCTCTCGCATCGGGTCTTCGAGATCGTGGAAGCGATCCCGAACTCCAATCCTGAAGCCTCGCAAAAATGGGAGGCCGCATTCCGCGCCAAGGAGGGCGTCAGCCTATTCTATCCGCGCGCGGTCAACGAAATGCGCATGCTCGCCAAGGCCGTGAATGAGGCCAAGAGCGACGACCCCAAGGCCATTGCACCCAAACTCGAGGGCATGAAGAGCGAGGGCTTCGATGGCGGCGAAATCTTCATGCGCAAGGACGACCATCAGCTGTTCCAGGACATGTATATCGCGAGCTTCGGTCCGCTCGACCCGGGCGCCAAGTTCGACGAGGAAGGAACCGGCTGGGGCTGGAAGACGGTCGGCGTGGTCAAGACGAACGACACCATCCTCCCGACCACCTGCAAGATGGAGCGCCCCTGACCGAAGTCTCGCGGGCCGACGGGGGCGTTAGTCGCCCCCGTCGACACGTAGGCGCGGCGTGGCGTACGCCGATGCTCTGACGGCCGGGCTCCGATGCTGCAGCTCATCGCCTTCTCGACACTGAACGGCGTGCTCTACGGCATGCTGCTCTTCATGATGGCGAGCGGCCTCACGCTGATCTTCAGCATGATGGGCGTGCTCAATTTCGCCCACGCGAGCTTCTACATGCTCGGCGCCTATTTCGGCTTCGAGATCAGCCGCCTGATCGGGTTTTGGCCCGGGCTCGTTCTGGCGCCGCTGATGGTCGGCGTCATCGGCGCGCTCGTCGAGCGCTACGGCCTCAGGCGCTTGCATCGGCGCGGCCACGTCTCCGAGCTTTTGTTCACCTTTGGGCTCGCCTTCGTCATCGAAGAGCTGGTGCAGATGGTCTGGGGCAAATTGCCGGTCGACTACCGCGTGCCGCGCGAGCTCGACTTCGTGGCGTTTCGCCTGTTCGACACCACCTATCCCGCCTATCGCGTGTTCATGCTGCTCGTGGCAATCGCGATGTTCGCGGCGCTGCTCGCCGTGCTGACCCGCACGCGCGTCGGCTTGATCATTCAGGCCGCGCTCACCCATCCGGACATGGTGGCGATGCTCGGCCATAACGTGCCGAGGATCTTCATGCTGGTGTTCGGCGCCGGCGCGGCGCTTGCGGGCCTCGCGGGAGTCATCGCTGGCCCGGCGCTGGTCACGCAGCCCGACATGGCCTCGCTGCTCGGCCCGATCCTCTTCGTCGTCATCGTCGTCGGCGGTCTGGGCTCGCTGACCGGCGCCTTCGTCGCCTCGCTCTTGATCGGTCTCGTGCAGACCTTCGCGGTGGCGATGAACTTTTCCCTCGCCGAAGTCCTGGGGCCGGTCGCGCCGCCGTTCCTCGGCGACCTCTGGAAGGTGACGATCGCCGAGCTTGCGCCTGTCGCGCCTTATCTCCTGCTCGTCCTCGTCCTGATCTTCCGTCCGACCGGCCTCATGGGCAGGCGCGAGTCATGACGTCGAAGCTCAGCGGGCTCGCGCCGTGGCTGGCCTTCGCCTTAATCCTCATCGCCGCCCCTCGCGTTTTCCCCTCGGCGACCGCGCTGACGATGATGAGCCTCATGGGCGTCATGATCATTTTCGCCTTGTCCTATAATATGTTGCTCGGTCAGACGGGCCTGCTTTCGTTCGGACACGCCGTCTATTACGGACTCGGCGGTTTCGTCGCGATCCACGCGATGAACGCCGTCATCCACAACAAGCTCGGTGTCTCCATACCCGTGATTCCTCTCATCGGCGGATTGGCCGGGCTCGTTTTCGGCGTCCTCTTCGGACTCATCTCCACCCGTCGGGCGGGGCTCGTCTTCTCGATGATCTCGCTCGGCATCGGCGAGCTCGTCTCGTCGAGCTCGTACATCCTGCGCACCTTCTTCGGCGGCGAAGAGGGGATTACGACCAACCGGTCGAAGCTCGCGCCGTTCTTGGGGCACAAGTTCGGTCCGCAGCTCGAGGTCTATTATCTGATCGCGGTCTGGTGCTTCGTTTGCGTGCTTGCGATGTATGCGCTGACGCTCACGCCGTTCGGGCGCATGTGCAACGCGGTGCGCGAGAATCCCGAGCGGGTCGAATTCGTCGGCTACTCGCCGCGGATGGTGCGCCTGATCGCCTTCTGTTTCTCGGCGTTCTTCGCCGGGATCGCGGGCGGGCTCGCGGCCATCAGTTTTGAGATCATGAACGCCCAGCAGCTCGGCGCGCAGCAGTCGAGCCTCGTTCTTGTGATGGCCTATATCGGCGGCGTCGGGTCGTTCGCCGGGCCGATCGTCGGCGCCGTGATCATCACGTTCCTGCAGATCATGCTTTCGGACGTGACCAGCGCCTGGCAGCTCTATTTCGGCCTGATGTTTATCGCCGTCGTGATGTTCGCGCCCGGGGGCGTCGTCGGATGGACGATGTTGCATCTCCGGGCTCTGCGCAGCGGCGGAGCGTGGCGGCTTGCGCCTGCTTACGCAGCGGTCGGGCCGGCGCTGGTCGCGAGCGGCGTCGGCGCGATCATGATCATCGAACTCGCCAATCGTCAGCTCGCCGAGGCGCGCAGCGAAGGATCGGCGATGCGGTTCTTCGGCTTCGCCGTCGACGCCTCGACGCTGCCGCCCTGGATCGTCGCGGTCGCGCTCTTCGCCGCGGGAACCGTCCTCGTCTTGAGGCTCTGGCCGAGGGTCGGCGACGCCTGGAGCGCCGTCAACGCGCGGCTGCACTTTCGGGGCGAGGCATGAGCGCAGCGCTTTCGCTCGTCGATCTTCGCAAGAGTTTCGGCCCCGTGCAGATCATCCGCGGCGTCTCGCTCGATATCGCCGAGGGCGAGCGGCACGCGATCATCGGGCCTAACGGCGCCGGCAAGTCGACGCTGTTCAACCTGGTGAGCGGCCGCATCCGGCCGAGCTCGGGCGAGGTGCGCCTGCATGGGCAGGCGATCACCGGGCTCTCCCCGTTCGAGATCAATCGCCGCGGCCTGTCGCGCAGCTTCCAGATCACCAACATCTTTCCAAAAATGTCGGTCGAGGAGAATCTGCGCTGCGCCGCGCTGTGGTCGCTTGGCTACAAATACGCGTTCTGGACTTCCATCGAGCGGCTCCGCGATGTTTGCGAACGCGCGGAATGGCTGATGGAGCGCGTGGGCTTGACCACGCGCCGCCATGTGCCGGCGGGCGTGCTCAGCTATGCCGAGCAGCGGGCGCTGGAGATCGGCGTGACGATCGGCGGCAGCGCCGACGTCGTGCTGCTCGATGAGCCGACGGCGGGGATGAACAACAGCGAAACCGAGCAGGCCGTCGGCCTGATCCGCAAGGTGACGGAGGGCAAGACGCTGGTCATGGTCGAGCACGACATGGGCGTCGTCTTCAGCCTGGCCGACCGCATCTCGGTGCTCGTCTACGGTCAGATCATCGCCAGCGACACGCCCGAGCGCATTCGCGAGAATCCGGCGGTGCGCGAGGCCTATCTCGGGCAGGAAGGCGCCTGATGGGCGGGCCGCTGCTCGAAGTCGCCGGCCTCGAGGCCTATTACGGCAAGAGCCATATCCTGCACGGCGTCACGTTCCATGTGGGCGAAGGCGAGATCGTCGGCCTGCTGGGACGCAACGGCGTCGGCCGTTCGACGACGGTCAAGGCGATCATGGGCGACGTCCCGCCGCTGGGCTCGATCCGCTTCCGCGGCGAAGAGATCGCGGGCTTAAAGCCGCATCAGACGGCGCTGAAGGGGCTGGGCTACGTCCCCGAAACCCGAGACATTTTCCCCGGCCTCTCCGTGCGGCAGAACCTTCAGCTCGGCGAGAAGGCCGGCAAGACCGGCGGACGCTGGACGATGGCGGACATGTTCCGCATGTTCCCGCAACTCGAAGAGCGCGCCGACATGCGGGCGGGCGTGCTTTCCGGCGGCGAGCAGCAGATGCTGACGATCTGCCGGACGCTGATGGGCGACCCGGACCTCGTCATGATCGACGAGCCGACGGAAGGCCTCTCGCCGATGATGGTCGAGCATGTCGGCCGCCTGCTCGAGGAGATCGCCAGGCGCGGGGTCGCGATCCTGCTGATCGAGCAGAAGCTGACGATCGCGCTGAAGATCGCCCATCGGCTTTATGTTATGGGACACGGAAAGATCGTCTACGAAGGCACGTCAGCCGATCTCGCCGCCGCCGCGGATATTCGCAAGGAATGGCTGGAAGTGTGACGGCAACTGCGTGCTCTGAACGCTTCCTTCTGGGCCGGCGTCGTCTTCAACATCCTCGGGTGTCAGACTGATTCCCGCGACAGTGAGCATGTCGCGTGCGGAAATAGCGCCGGGATGGTCACGTGAATCTTCCCGCGCGCGGGTGGCGTGACCTTCGGATGGCTCCATCGGCCGCCCGCTTCGCGTCGCCGATGGCTTTGCCTGGTCTAGCCGACGCGCCTGTAATGCGCCTTCGGAACAACGTCGCCGTGGACGGGATCATGGACGAGCGCGACTTCGGTTTTCAATTCGTCATCTGTGAGCAACTCGATCTTGCTGACCCGCTCGACGCCGTCCCAACCGGAAAACGAGCACCGATCGATTTTTAGAGTCCCACCTTTGGGATCCGTAAACCCCTCGCCTTTAGGCGACCGGGATGCGACGCTGCGGGTATGCAAGACGCGAAGCCCGGAAGTCATACGGTCTGGGACTGCAAGTATCACATCGTGTGGATAACAAAGTACCGGTTTCCTGTGTTGGGCGGAGATGTCGGACAACGGGCGCGGGAGTTGCTACGGGAAATCGCGCGGGCGCACGAGATGACCATCTACGCTGGGGCGATCAATCGCGACCATGTGCACATGCTGATAGGGATACCGCCGCATCTATCGGTGTCTCGGGCGGTGCAGTATCTCAAAGGCAAGAGCTCGCACAAACTGCTGTCGGAATATCAGTCGCTTCGCAAACGGTATTGGGGTCAGCATCTCTGGGGTCGGGGCTATTGGGTGGCGACGAGCGGCAATGTGACGGACGAGGTGTGGAAGAAATACATTGAGGATCAAAAGCCCGAGATACCTGACGACAACTTCAAAGTCGTCTAGCCAGTTGGCGAGTCGGCCCCCTGGGCCGACCCAATCCGGCTTTAAGCCGTAACCCGAAGCCACCGCCTTTAGGCGGTGGTCGTTCACTTTGATCGTCATTGCCGCCTCGTCGACCTGTAGGCGCCGAAATAGCCGATCGACTGCCCCACCGGCATGCGCGGGTTCTTCGAGGCGGCCTTGTCGCGATTCGCGGAGATGGTTTGTGTCGAGAATCGGCCGCCAGATGTGTAGATGGCAAGGCCTTGGACGCCTTCGCCCCAGACGTAATACTCCGACCCGTCTTTGCCCCGGTCGTAAATCTCGACCAAACTCCAAGCGCCTACAAGCCTCGCTTGCAGCGATTTCGGCTGCGCTCGGCTTTGAGCAGGCAGGGACAAACCCACCGCTGCCGTCGCTGTCCCCAGAAGGATGTGGCGTCGATCCATGCTGCCCTCCTCGTTTCCCCGCGGTCCGTCGGCCTCATCGACATTGAGGCTATGGCTCCCGACGCGGATTGACAACGCCAATCGTCCCTCAGATCCCTTTGACGGAAGCGCCGACCGTTATTTGCGCACCGCCGTCGTTCAATCGGGTACAGCCGTCTGATTTTAAAGACTAGCCTGAGCCACCGGCCGACGAGTGATAAATGCGGCTTCACACGGGCGGAACCGGCAACGTGGGTGCGCCGTTCCGTGGTCGCACGCGGGCTGTCTTTCCTTTTTCCATCGGCTGCTAGAAAGAACTTGTTCGCGGAGGCGTCGCTCTGGCGCTGGCGAACGGACGAACGATGACTGCCTTGCTGATCCTGTTTGTCGCATCGATCTGGGCCGGGGCGCAGAACGCGCTCGCCGGAGGCGGGTCGTTCATCACCTTGCCGTCGCTGATGCTGACGGGGATGGACGCGCGCGCCGCCAATATCACCTCGACCGTCGCGCTCTTTCCGGCCCAGGTGGTGACGGGGCTGACGGGACGGTCGGACGCCGAGAGTCCGCCGGGCCTGTCGATGACGGCGCTCTTCGTCATCAGCCTCATCGGCGGCGCGCTCGGCGCGCTGATCCTGCTCTCAACGCCGCCGACCCTGTTCGCCAGGCTGGTGCCATGGCTCGTTCTGTTCGCCACCGCGCTCTTCGCCTGGGGCAGCTTCTTCCGCAAGCCGCCGAAGCCGGGCGAGGCTCACCTGCCGCCGTGGGGCGCCGCGGCGGTGCAGTTCTTCATCTCAGTTTATGGCGGCTATTTCGGCGGCGGCATCGGCTTTCTGATGATCGCTTCGCTGACCATGGCCGGGCTCGCCGTCCGCAACGCGGGGGCGGCCAAGAACATTCTCGCCGGGGTCATGAACGCTTCGGCCGTCGCCATCTTTGCCTTCTCCAACGACGTACACTGGGCGCAGGCGGCGATCACCGCGGTCGGCGCGTCGTTCGGCGGCTGGGCGGGCGCCGTCATGCTCAAGACCGTCAACGAGAAGCTCTTGCGGATTGTCGTCGTGGCGATCGGCATCCTGCTGACGATCGGGCTCTTCTGGAGGGCGGCATAGCCGGCCCATCCTGTCGCCGCCGACAGGCGTTGGCGACGGCTTGCCAGGGGCGGTGGAAATAGCCCCCGGCCGCTCTCGCCTAGACTAGTGTCCGTCCATAAACGCTAAGTTTTTGAAATTATTTGTTGAATCGCTGTCCTTACGAATGCAAGGCCCGGCGGTTTCGGCTAAGCTTTCGGATCAAGCCACTGATTCGGAAGGCGAAACCGCCACCGCCGGAGCCCGACAATGCGTCAGGAACGCACCGTCCAGGCCAGCATATTCGATCTCTTCGCCGACCACGAGATCGGCCAGGAACTGAAGGCGATGTCGCAGTGGCTGGACGAGCATCGCGAGCTCATCGGGCTGGCGGCGGAGGATCTGCGCCGACACGGCGTTAAGGAGACCGGGCGAGAAGGCCTTCCGGCCGAGTCGGTCTTGCGCTGCGCGCTTCTCAAGCAGCATCGCCAGCTGAGCTATGAGGAGCTGGCGTTTCATCTTGAAGACTCGGCCTCGTTTCGCGCCTTCGCGCGGCTGCCGCTGTCGTGGACGCCGAAGAAGTCGGTGCTGCACAGGACCATCAGCGCCATCCGGGCCCAGACATGGGAGGCGATCAATCGCGTCCTGCTGGCCAGCGCGCGTCAGGAGAAAGTCGAGACCGGCAAGGTCGTGCGGCTGGACAGCACGGTCGCCGCCGCGCTCATGCATGAGCCGAGCGACAGCAGTCTTCTCTGGGATGCGGCCCGCGTGATGGTGCGGCTGTTGAAGGCGGCCGAGGCCTTGGTCGGCGGTCTCGAGTGGCGCAATCATCGGCGCGCGGCGAAGAAGCGAGCGCGCGCGATCGAATATGGCCGCGACCGACTGAAACGGGTCCAGCATTATCGTGAGCTGATCAAGCTGACCCGGGCGACCCTGGCCTATGTTGATCAGGCCGCAACGCAGGTATGGCAGGCGCCGGACCCGATCGCCGTCACGCTGTGGCAGGCCGAGCTCCGTCACTATCGTCTGCTGATCGAGCGGATCATCGCCCAGGCCGAGCGTCGCGTTCTTAATGGCGAGGCGGTTCCCGCCAACGAGAAGATCGTCAGCCTGTTCGAGCCGCACGCCGACATCATCGTCAAAGGCGGCCGCAAGGTTCAGTACGGCCACAAGCTCAACCTGACCACCGGCCGGAGCGGCTTGATCCTCGACCTGGTGATCGAGACCGGCAATCCGGCGGACAGCGAACGGTTGTTGCCCATGCTGAAGCGCCATATCGCCTTCTACGGCGAGTCGCCCCGACAGGCCGCCGCCGACGGCGGTTTCGCCAGCCGTGACAATCTCGCCCAGGCGAAGGCCCTTGGCGTCCACGACATGGCCTTCCACAAGAAGGCCGGCCTGCGCATCAAGGACATGGTCAAGAGCAACTGGGTCTACCGCAAGCTGCGCAACTTCCGAGCCGGCATCGAATCCGACATCTCGTGTTTGAAGCGCGCCTATGGTCTGGCGCGCTGCGTCTGGCGCGGGCTCGACCACTTCAAGGCCTACGTCTGGTCCTCGGTCGTCGCCTACAACCTCGCCCTCTTTGCCCGGCTCAAGCCGACCTGATTTCTCGTCTTCGGCCGAAGGCGCGCAAGCCTGGTTGAGCCCGAGTTCGGCCTCTCATTCTGAATTCCTGAACTTGGCGGCCGGATCAGCCCACGCAGCAGCCACAGCAAACGAAATGGCTCCCAAACGGCCCAGTTCATCGCCAACGCGATTGATTCCAGCCGAAAAATCATGCGTTTATGGACGGACACTAGACTAGCGCGAGGCCAATCGTGTCCGCGCCGCAGCGAGGATGCGGTCGGACAATTCCGGATCGTCTACGGCGCGCGCGAGGGTCAGCGCGCCCACCATCGTCGCGACCGCGGCCAGCGCTTCGTCCTCGGGTTCGCGGCGGCCCGGCATCAGACCGGCGATCCGTGTCGTTGTCGCCCGAACCGCCTGGGTGAAACTGCGCCGGATTGCGGCGCCGTGGCGTGGGACTTCACCTCCCAGCGCCGCCATCACACAGCCGTCGCCGCGTCGTTTCCGATGGTCGGCGGACAAGTACCGGCTGATGTAGTCGTCCAGGCTCGCGGCCTCCCTCATGCGCGCCGAACTCGTGGCCAGGGCGTGACCTAACGCCTCGGCCGCCAGACGCTCCTTTGATCCGAACTGGCTATATAGGCTGCCGTGAGTCAATCCGGCCGCGTCTGCAAGAGCATCGACGCCGACGCCCGCCAGACCGCGCTCGCGGAACAGGCGCGCGGCCTCGCTCAGGATACGCTCCCGGTTTGCGGCTGCCTTTTCCTTTGAAACCCGCATGTCTGCACCTTACCGGGCAAGCGAAAATTTCTCCTTGACATTATTAATGGCGATCGTCATCAATGTCAATCATGACGGTCGTCATCAAAATGACGGCGCCACATGCGGAGCCCCACGATGTCAAATCCCAACACTGCGCTCATCACCGGCGCGTCCGCCGGCATTGGCGCCGTCTACGCGGACCGACTGGCTCGCCGCGGCCACGATCTGATCCTGGTGGCGCGCGATGAGGTCCGGCTGAATGCCCTGGCGGGCCGGCTGCGGGTGGAAACCGGCCGTTCGGTGGAAGTTATGCCTGCTGACCTGTTGGCGCGGCCGGACCTGCTGAGGATCGAACACCGGCTGCGCCAGGATCCTTCCATTGACATGCTGGTGAACAACGCCGGCGTCGCCGTCTCCGGGCCGATGCACGGCTCCGACGTGGACCGGCTCGAGGCCATGGTGAACCTCAACATCACGGCGGCGCTCCGGCTGGCCCACGCGGCCGTCGAGGGTTTCGTGGCGCGCGGCATGGGGACATTGATCAATATCTCTTCCGTGGTTGCGCTCGCGCCCGAGCGGTTCAACGCCGCCTACAACGGCGCCAAGGCCTTTATCCTGAATCTCAGCACGACGCTGCATGCCGAGCTGGCGGACACCGGCATACGCGTCCAGGCGGTGCTGCCCGGCGCCACGCGCACCGGGATCTGGGCCAAGGCGGGCGTCGATATTGCGACGCTGCCCGCGGACGTTCTGATGGATGTTGATGAAATGGTGGACGCGGCCCTGGCGGGTCTGGATATGGGCGAGGCGGTGACGCTCCCGTCCTTGCCGGACATGGCTGACTGGTCACGGTTCAACGACGCGCGTCTGGCGATGGGGCCGAATATCTCCCGAGCGCACGCGGCCAGGCGGTACGCAAGAGCGGGAGAAGCGGCGTGAGCGCGCCAACGAGGCCCGGTCAGGTCCTCGCCATCGCTTGCGCCGGCATAGTGCTGGCCAACCTCGACCTCTTCATCGTCAATGTGGCGCTGCCGAACATCGCCCGAGACTTCAGCGATGCGAATCTGGGCGATCTGTCCTGGATTTTGAGCGCTTATGCAATCGTCTATGCGGCGCTGCTGGTATTCTGTGGCAGGTTGGCCGAACGCTACCCGCGAAACGCCAGCTTCCTCGTCGGCGTCGCGCTCTTCACCGTCGCCTCAGCCGCCTGCGCTCTGGCGAACAGTGTCGCGACCCTGGTCGCGTTCCGTGTTCTGCAAGCCGCCGGGGCGGCGCTGCTCACCCCGACGTCGTTGGGCTTGATCCTCGCGACCTTTCCGGCGGAGCGCCGCGGAGGAGCGGTTCGCGCCTGGGCTGCCGTCGGCGGGTTTGCCGCCGCTCTGGGGCCATTGGCGGGCGGGCTGCTGGTCACAGCCAGTTGGCGGTGGATTTTTCTGGTGAACGTGCCCATCGGCCTGCTTGCGCTGGCGGTGGGCTGGATCAAGCTCCCCAAAATTCCCGGCCATGACGTTCCGGCGCCATATGTCTGGGCGGCAGCCCTGATCACTTTCGGCATTGCCGCGCTGACATTCGGGATCGTGAAGCTCAACGATTGGGGGTGGAGTTCGCCTGGGGTGTCGCTGAGCTTCGCGGCAGCAGTGGCGCTGTTGGCGTTGTTTGTCATGCACTGCCTGCGATCCGACAATCCGTTCATCGATCCCGCCGTGTTTCGGATCCGGGATTTTACCGGCGCATCCTTGACGATGGCGCCGTTCTCAATCGCATTCGGCGGCTACCTGCTTTCGCTTGTGTTGTGGGAGCAGGGCGCCTGGAACTGGCCCGCCGTGAAGATCGGTCTGGCCATCGCCGCGGGACCGTTCATGGTTCCGGTCACGTCGTTACTCCTGGCCGGACGGTTGATCGCACGTTTCGGCGCCGCAGTGGTCGCGGGAGCCGGGCTGGTCTTCTTCTCAGGTGGCGTCGTCTTGTGGGCGGTCCTGGCTGGACCGCGCCCGGACCTGGAGTTCGCCGTCCTCAGCATGATCCCTTCCGGCATCGGCGTCGGCCTAACGCTGCCGACGCTGATGGGAGTCGGCACGTCGGCGCTCCCTGCGTCATCGTTCGCGACTGGGTCCGGCGCAATCAACATGATTCGCCAGACCGGTTTCGCCGTCGGCGTCGCTATTTTCGTCGCCGTTGTCGGATCGCCCGGCTCGGCGGAGGCGCGTTTGGCGGCGTTTCGCGGCGCTTGGTGGATGATGGCGGCTATCGCCGCATTCGGCTTGTTTCCTTTGCTTGTGCTGCGGCGAAGGAACGCTCGGACGGTCGAGCAACCCCCGCAAATCGGCACTCACGCGGCATTCGTATCACAGCCAGGGGAGTGACAAGCACAGCCTGTTCCAATTGATTCTGCTTTCGCGTCGAACGGGGTCTCGAAAATAACCCTGTTTTGCCCTAGGCCGCTCCCGATCGATCAAGTTTCGAAGCAGGGGTTGCCCGGATGGCGAATTTCTCTTCCGTCGTATCGGTGGCGGGAGCCTCGTTCGCCGCCTCCTTCGTCGAGGCGGTGGAAGCCCTGACGGTCGTGCTGGCGGTCGGACTGGGCCGCGGCTGGCGGCCGGCGCTGACGGGCGCGGCCGCGGCGCTGATCGCGCTCGCGCTCATGGTCGCGATCCTCGGGCCGCTGATCGGGCGGATCCCGATTCACGCGCTCCAGGCGGTCGTCGGCGTCCTGCTGCTGCTCTTTGGCCTCCGGTGGCTGCGCAAGGCGATCCTGCGCTCGATCGGCGTCGTCGCGCTGCACGACGAGGAGGCGGCGTTCGCTCGAGAGACTCGGGAACTCGCCGAGGCCGAGCGGCAGCGTTTGCAGGGTCTCGACTGGATCGCCGGCGTGGCCGCCTTCAAGGCGGTGCTGCTCGAGGGGGTGGAGGTCGTCTTCATCGTCATCGCGATCGGCGCCGGCGGCCTCCTTTGGCTTGCCAGCGCCGGCGCCGTTGCAGCCTGCGTCGGCGTGGCGGCGATCGGCTGGGCGGCGCTCGGGCCGCTCTCGCAGGTTCCCGAAAACACGCTGAAATTCGCGGTCGGAATCATGCTTTCGGCCTTCGGCCTGTTCTGGACCGGCGAAAGCCTCGGCGTCGACTGGCCGGGCGGCGACGTAGCGATCTTCGCTTTCGCCGCAATTTTTCTCGTCGTCGCCGTCGCGCTGGTTGCGTTCCTCAAGGCTGAACGAACGGAGCCGGCATGATCGCCGGGATCGCCAAACAACTCCTCGGCCTCTTTGTCGACGACGGCCTGCTGGCGGCCGGAATCCTCGTTGCGGTCGCGCCGATCGCCGGCCTGGCCGCGTTGGGCGCGCTGCCGGCGTGGCTCGCAGGCCTCTTGCTGACCGTCTCGCTGCCCGGGGTGCTTGCGGCAAGCGTGCTCCGCAGCGTCCGCCGGGCGCGGCGCGCCGAGCGCGGCGGCTAATAGTTCGATGCGTCTGCGTCCCCCGACGCGCTGAGCGCCCGCACCACGATCAGCCAGAGCGTTGTGTTGGCGATGAGACCGACGAGGCCGAGCAAAGCGACGCCGACGAAAAAGTCGGCGTTTCGACGCCTCGGAAGGCGACGAGCGGCGCCGAGTTCATGCGGAGCGCGCTCCCGCCTCGGGATAGACGTGGCGGAGCGTTGAGGCGATGTGGGTCTCGAGAGCCGCGGTCGCCTCGGGTTGCGCTCGCCGGAGGGCGAGGTCCGCGAGCCGGTCGTGCTCCGCGAGAAACACCTCGGGGTCGGGGAATCCCGCCATCATCAGACGGCGGTAGCGGTATGCCTGATCGTAGAGATCGGACTGGGCGGCCAGCATGCGCGGCGAGCCGCAGGCCGAGATCAGCGCGGTGTGAAAAGCCTTGTGAAGCGCGTCGAACTCGCGCTCGCCTTCGAAGAGGCCGCGCGGATTGAGCCGGGAGTAATGCCGCAATCGGTGCAGGGAGGCGACGACGCCCGCCTCCCACTCGCCTCCGCCATTGGCCAGGCTGAGCCTCAGCGCTTCGCGCTCGATCGTCGTGCGGATGCATACGATGTCGGCGAGGTCCTCGTAGGAAATCGCCTTGACGCGAAAGCCTCGCATGCCAATGGCGTCGACGAGGCCGCGGGCGGCGAGCCGCGAGAGGGCCTCGCGCAGCGGGGTGGCGCCGACGCCGTAGCGCGCCGCGGTCTCGGCTATGCCGAGCCGCGCCCCCGGCGCCAGCGCGCCCGAGACGATGTCGGCCTCGACCAGCGTGAAGGCACGCTCGCTGAGCGTCTCGGCGGAAGCGAACGCCGACTGGCTCACGGCAGGATCAGCTTGCTCAGGTTGACGGCGGATTGCAGCATGTCCTGCTCCTTCTTGGTCTCGACCCAACAGGCGACATCCAAGTCCTTCAGCCGCGGCGTCGCAAGATTGGGCCGGTTCAGGCGCACGATGTCAATCGGCTGTTTGGTGAACTTCGAAATCGCCGCCGCGGCCTTCTCGCGATCCCGTCGTATGAGCAGAGCGCAAGGTCGCTTTCGGAAGCAACAGCGCCGCCAGCAGCGCCCCTCCGACGGCGAGCGCCATCGGTCCCCCCCTCGTATCGGCGTGCAACGCGGAGAAGGCAGCCGGAGGTCCGATTACGAATCCCAGGTTGACCAGTTGATTGCACAGGGCTCCCGCTGCCCCATAGGCTGCGGGGCTCGGCGCGACCACCGGCACCATCGCGAACCCCAGGCCGATGGCGGCGCCTGCGCCGATGCAGCACACAAGGAACATCAAGGAACTGAGGGCCACGCCGATGTTCGGCGCGAAGATCAGGCTGCCGCAGGCCCCCACCAGGGCGACGGCGGTCAACCCGAGCGTCAGCGGTGACATTTTCTTGTTCAGCAACACGCCCACGCCGATGCTGCCCAGCACGCCCAGGGCGACGTTCGCGGCCCCGATCGGTCCGGCGATTTCGATCGGTTGGTCGTACGCGATCTTCAGGAACAACGGGAACATCGCTGCTATGCCGAATTGAACGGCGACCACTGCCGTCAGCGCCGCGCCCAGCCGCACCGCTCCGGAATGACGATACATTTCGAACATGCCGAAGGCGTCATGCGCCGAGACGGCCTTGGGCAATCGCGGCAAGGCGCGAACCAGCGCAAGCCCCACGGTCAACGCGGCGGCGTGCCCCCAGAACGGGCGCTGGAAAACGCCCTCGGTCAAGGTGCTGCTCAGCGTCTCGGCGATGCCGACGCCGATGGGAACCGACGTCCCCCACAGCGTCATGGCGATATTGCGTTGCGCTCCGCGGGTCACCCGCACCATCATCGCCGTGCCCGCCACCAGCAATCCGGTGAAACCGAATCCCTCGACCACACGACCCGCCATCGCCACGGCGAATGATCCGGCGGCGACGACGACCAGATTGCCGAGGATATCGATCAGACACGACAGCGCCAGAATCCGGCGCTCCCCAAAACGGTCGATCAGCCAACCGCCGAACGGCGCCAGCACGACGCTGGCGACGGTGACGATGGAAATAAACCAGGGGGCTTGGCTGGGGGGCGCGCCGTACAGTTTGATGACCATGCCGACCAGCGGGATCGTCTTGCCGAGGCCCGCCCCGGCTAACGCCCCGAAGAACCAAATGGTCAAAATCAGCCTCCACCCGCCCCGCGCCTGTTCGCTGACCAGCCCGTTCGCCTGTTGGCAACTCATTGCATGCGAAACTCCCATCTTTTCCTCCTTCGCCGATAATTGTCTTGATTATCGATGAAAACTATGGTTGTATATTTTTTTTCGGAATGCAAGGGGGAGGGTCGGATGAAATTGGCGACCTATCGGAGCGGCGGCGCGGTCCGGGTCGGCGTGGTCGACGCAGACGCGGGCCGGCTGTTCGACTTATCCGCTGCCGCGCGCCGCGCCGGCGCCCCGGAGGTGCCTTTCGCATCGATGCTCGCTCTCATCGATTCGGACGACGCCGGCCTCGATCTGGCGCGCTCGCTCGTCGAGGGGCGCGGCGGCGAGGGCGACTTGTGGTCCGAACTCAACCGGGTCGAACTGCTCGCGCCCCTGCCGGAGCCGCAGCAGATGCGGGACGCGATGTCGTTTGCGCTGCACATCCGCCAGGCGGCGCGCGGCTCACGCGCGCTCCAGGCGATGCGGTCCGGCGGCCGCGATGCCTTCGCGGCTGTGATGGCTGAGCCGCTCGTAGAGCTTGCCGCGGTCTATGCCGACATCCCGATCTTCTACATCACCAACCGCTTCACCGTCGTCGGACCGGGCGCGACCGTCACGTGGCCGCGCTACAGCAAAGTGATGGACTACGAACTCGAGATCGCAATCGTCACGCGGCGCGCCCACGCGAACATTCCAGTCAAGGATGCGGGCGCGCATATTTTCGGCTACACGATCTTCAATGACTTTTCAGCGCGCGACCGGCAGGCCTTGGAGATGCAGGGACGCCTCGGCCCAGCCAAGGGCAAGAGTTTCGACGGCGGAAATGCAGCGGGGCCGTGGATCGTCACGCCGGACGAGCTCGGCGATCCGCAGACGCTGAAGGTCGATGTGAGGGTCAACGGCGAGACGCGGTCCAAAGGCGACACGAGCGGGATGCTCTTCTCGTTCGAGGAGATTCTAGCTTACGCTTCGCAAGACGAGACAATTCGCGCCGGAGAGTTCTTCGGCTCGGGCACGGTCGGCAATTGTTGCGGACTGGAGATCGGCCGCTTTCTCGAAAGCGGCGACAGGGTCGACCTTCACGTCGACCGGATCGGGGTTCTGAGCAACACGGTTGTGCGTCAGAGGGGGACGTAAGCCCGCCGCGAGGTCTTGGAGGAAGCAAAGATGGTCCGTCGCCTGATCGATATTTCCGCGCCGCTTCAGAACCACGTCGCCGCCGACCCGCCGGGGTTCGGCCCCAAGATCGAATACATCGATCATCAGCAGAGTTCTGTCGCAGATTCTCCCCTTCTTTCCCGGCCTGAAGAAAGAAGATCTTCCGGACGGGCAGGGATGGGCGATCGAGCGGGTGCAGCTTTCCACCCACAACGGCACGCATCTCGACGCGCCCTGGCACTATCATCCGACGATGAACGAGGGCGAGCGCGCCTGGACGATCGACGAAGTTCCGCTCGAATGGTGCTTCAACCCTGGCGTCAAGCTCGACTTCCGTCGCTTTCCCGACGGCTACGTCGCCACGGCCGCCGACGTCGAGGCCGAGCTCGAGCGGATCGGCCATAGCCTGAAGCCCCTCGACATCGTCGTCGTCAACACCAGCGCCGGCGCCAAATACGGCCGTCCAGACTACGTGGCGTCCGGCTGCGGCATGGGGGCGGAGGCGACGCTCTACCTGCTCGAGCGCGGCATGCGTCTGACCGGCACCGACGGCTGGAGCTGGGACGCGCCTTTCGTCCATACGGCGAAACGGTACGCGGCGACGCACGATCCCGCGATCATCTGGGAGGGGCACAAGGCTGGCCGCCACATCGGCTACTGCCACATCGAAAAACTGCACAATCTGGAGTCGTTGCCGGCGACGGGTTTCGCCGTCTGCTGTTTCCCGGTGACGATCGAGCGGGCTTCGGCCGGCTGGACGCGGGCGGTCGCGATCATCGAAACGTGAACGGAAAGACGCCGGCTTGGTCTTGAGATAGTCGTTTTCGACCACGAAGTCGCGGGCGATGCAAAACTTGGCGCCGACGCGATGAAGGCCTTTCCTTCGCGCTCCTTTGTCGCTTGCTACAACCCGGTCCTGCGCGCCATCCACTGGCTGATGGCGGCGCTGATCTTCGTTGCGCTGGCGCTCGGCGTCTGGTCGACCCAGTTGCCGCGGGCCGAATTCCGCTCCGACGTCCTGTTTGTGCACCAGTCGATCGGGATCACCGTGCTCGCCCTGATCCTGGTGCGGATCGCCGTGCGTCTCGCGGTCGGCGCGCCCGCCTATGCCGAGCCGCTCGGCCGGCTCGTGCATGCCGCGGCCAACACGGGCCATCTGGCGCTTTACGCGCTGATGATCGCCATGCCGGTCACCGGCTATATCCTGTCGGCCGCCGGCGGCCAC
Source organism: uncultured Alphaproteobacteria bacterium (assembly GCA_963772555.1). Lineage (GTDB taxonomy): Bacteria > Pseudomonadota > Alphaproteobacteria > Rhizobiales > Beijerinckiaceae > Roseiarcus. The sequence continues at coordinate 622,302 of CAVYXQ010000007.1, forward strand.
GACATCCCATGGTTCGGCCTCTTCTCGGTTCCGAGCCTCGTCCCGCAGAACAAGGCGCTCGCCGAGGCTGGGAGCCAAGCGCACTACGTGCTCGCCTGGACGATCGGCCTCGTCCTCGCCGTGCATCTGGCGGCCGTCCTCTGGCACGCGGCGTTCAAGCGCGACGCCGTGCTCACCCGGATGTGGCCGCGCTTTCAGCCCAAAGCCGCGCCCCGCCAGCGCTGACGCATCAGTCCGCACGCGGACGCCGAGCTCGACGGCGTCGAAAGCGGTGGCGGCCGCGGTTCACGAAATCCCTGTGCTATGCTATATATCCAGCGACTGACTGGGCAAGGCGAGGAGTTTTTCATGGCGCAAGGTTCGACCGCCCGCATCGTCGGGCTCGCCGGCAACGATCCGCTGTTCGCGCGCATCCGTCAGGAAGCCGAAGAGGCGATCCGGCGCGAGCCCGAACTTGCGACCTTCCTGATGACGTCCATTCTCAACCATGACACGCTGGAGAGCTCGGTCGTCTTCAGGGTCGCCACGCGGCTGGACAATCCGGACGTTCCGGCGGCGCTCATCCGGCAGACCTACGCCGAAGCGATCGATCGCGATGCGACGATCGGCGAAGCGTTTCGCGCCGACATCATCGCGGTCGCCGACCGCGACCCGGCCTGCCTCAGGATGCTGGAGCCGCTGCTCTACTTCAAGGGCTTCCAGGCCCTGCAGGCCTATCGTCTGGCGCACTGGCTGTGGAAGGCCGGCCGGCGCGATTTCGCCTTGAGCCTGCAGAGCCTCGCCTCGGCCGTTTTCGGCGTCGACATCAATCCGGGGGCCCGCATCGGCAAGGGTGTGTTTATCGATCATGCGACGGCGCTGGTCGTCGGCGAGACGACGGTCATCGAGGATAACGTTTCGATCCTGCAGGGCGTGACCCTGGGAGGCACCGGCAAGGAGACCGGAGACCGCCATCCGAAGATCCGCCACGGCGTTCTGATCGGCGCTGGGGCGAAAATCCTGGGCAACATCGAGATCGGCTATTGCGCCCGGGTGGCTGCCGGCTCCGTCGTGCTCGCGCCGGTGCCGCATAACAAGACGGTGGCCGGCGTGCCGGCGCGCATCGTCGGCGAAGCGGGCTGCGCCGAGCCGGCGCGCGACATGAACCAGATCCTCGCTGAAAAGGCTGTCGACGGCTGAGCTGGAGGATTGGGCGCCGCCTTGCGGCGCTCCCGCCGTTCGTGGCAAAGCCTGCCCCCACGAACAAATGGGCGAGGACCGGGCGTTGGACAAAGCCGAGATCTTGAAACTGCGTGAGTTCCTGCGCCGGTCTTTTGGCGCGCCGGCGTTGCAGGTCGCGCCGAATTCGAAGTCGGCCGAGGAGGCGGACGTATTTCTCGGCCAGCGGAAGATCGGCGCGATCACGGTCGACGACGAGGACGGCGATCGATCGTTCTCGCTGGCGGTGAAAGTCCCGGTCGAGCGCCCCGCGCTGCAGGATTATCTGAGGAAACTGTTCGAAAACAACAAGCTGACGATTGCCTCGCGGCTGAAGAAGATCAACTCGGTCGAACTCAATAATGGCCCGGAGTTCCTCGGCGTGGTCTCCGCCGACGATCCGAAGGGGACGAGCTTCACCCTGCAGATGGCGATTCTGGACATCGATCTCGCCGACGAATGAGGAACCCGCGTCGCGCGCTCGTCTTCGAAGCTGTTCGATGAAGTCATTGCATCCAATGATGCCGACGCCATCGGTCGCGGTCATCGGTTGAGGTCTATCGGCCGAGACCACAATGCCCGCGTGTCGGAGATCTGAGACGTTCCTTGAGGATCAACGGAACGGCCGCTTCGCGTCTTCAGCTTGCGCGACGCTCTGGTCCTGTTCTACGCGGGCAGCAATGTCATTTTGGAAGCGACAGCCAGTCTCTCAACCCGGACGCAGCGCCCGCGGCCCTGGGGTGATCGATGTCGTCGAGCGCGGAGAGAGTCGACGAAGCGAATTCGGGGCGAGCCCGTCCAATACGCGCGAGGAGAACGACAGCCTCTTCGTCAGCAACTCCGGCCATCGCCTCAATTATGCGTGGCGATGGCCTTTCCTTCAAGCAACGCTTCAAGGGATCACGCGCCTCCACGCGGCCCATTCGTCCCAGGGCGCATGCGGCGGCGGTCGAAACCTCGTGATCGAGGTCGCCCAGCAGTTCGATCAGCGTCGCCACGATGTCGCGTCCCGCGCGGACGCAACCGCAGGCGGCTGCGCGCACCGAAGGATCCGAATGTCGCAGGAGCATCAGTGCGACGTCGGGCGGAAATACCACGCCAAGCTGCGAAGCTGCGGTCGCCGCTACGGCGAGGGTCGGCCCCTGGACGACGGCCTTGGCGATCATTTGACCGACGGAACGAGCAGCCTCGGGTCCGCCGATGGCGGCAAGGGCCTCTAAGGCGGCGTCTTGCTCCGGCGTCTTGCAATCGACGCCATAGCCGACGAAACGGTGACAAAGAGCAACAAGCTCGGTCACGGCGCCCCTCAGCCGTCGCCTTCCGGCTTCGGCTGCAAGCCCACAGGCGTCAGCTAGCACCGAGTTGGGAAGAGCGGCGATCAACGCCGCGTCCGATAAGCCTTCCGGGGCAAGGCGCTGCGCCGGCGGCGGATTCGAAGACCCTTTGGTCGGCGCACGGTCAGCGAACAGCTCGAGTTGGTTTTGCTCCTTCATACTCGCGAATCTGTCGCGGATAAGGGCTCAAATCAACAATTCCGGCGACATCATCTCAGCACATTCCCCGGTTCTGTGGGAGTGCGCTTCGCGAGCGGCCTGCTCCGGCGGAGCTACAGCGCCAATCCGGAAGGGGCCCGGCCGGAAGCTGAGGACCGGCTCAACACCGTTCGTGGCGGGCCCGCCGGCGCCCGGTTTCAGGGACCCGCGTTTTCGCCGGAGCGGCCGCCGAGAGTCCCTCGACGGATCGATGCAGGGCCGACGAAAACTGGTGGCGGCCGGATCTGGGGCCGAGGCCAGCTCGTGGTCGAGCGCGCGGCGGCAAATTAGAGTCATCGGACCAGCGCCGACGAGGCCAAGCCAGTGCGACGTCGAGCCGCAGGCGAGGCTGCCCAGAACGCGAGACCGGGTCGAGCCATGATGACGCAACGGCAGGAGCATCGCCTCGATGTCGAGACGATCGAGACCCGGCGGCCGCGCTTCGGCGCCGAGGCAGAAAGGCTGCGTGTCGCCGGCGACGCAATGAAGGATCGATCTTACCTCCTGCCGATCGGCCTCGCGCCAGAGCTGGAGGAAGGGGAGGCCGCGGAGCTCGGTGAGGAACAGGGCGTTCGCCCGCCATCCGACGATGCGGAAGGGAAATTCGTCCTCATCGTCGAAGTCGAGCACGAAGGTGTTGGCCAGGATCCCGCGGATCGACCCCGGAACGATGTCGTTGCGGTCGGGCGCGCCGCGTCCCGCCCTGATCGCGTTCCAATACGCATGGAGGTTGATCGAGACCGGGAGTTCCATTGTCAGCCCCTGCGACCGGTCATGCGCTTGTCTCACAAAGGAACGTGCTGTCCGCTTCGCGCCTGACCGCACGTCAGCGTGCAGGGAACATGCCGTACCGTCGCGGGACAAGAGGCATCCCCGCTTTCCCCACCGGGACCCGGCATTAAGAATAACGGGCCATCGTCAATATTGCCCATGGTCAGACGTTTCGCCGGGTTTTCCAAGCGGCGCTTGCGCTCTGTGGAGTTTTCCTCCAAGCCGCAGGCTCGAACGAAAGGCGTCGCCGACATATGGACGAAATGGAACCGGGAAGCCGGCCGCGCGAGCCGATGTTCAATGTCCCCGCGGTCGTCGTCGTTCTGTCGGTCCTTTTGGTGGCGCTCTATGCCGCATTCGCCTGGGCGCGTCCGGCGCTCCAGGATCTCGTCATTCGCGACTTGGCTTTCGTGCCCGGGCGGCTGACCGTTTCCTACTGGCCGGCACGGGCGATCGCCCTCCTGATCCGCGCGAAAACCGACCCCGCCGCGCTCCAGCAGGCGCAGGCGATGTGGGAATTGCGCGCGATGAGCGGCGGAGCAATGCTGTGGACGCTCCTGACCTACGCCTTTCTGCACGGCTCGTGGACGCACGTCCTGCTCAACACCATCTGGCTCGTAGCCTTCGGGCCGCCGGTCGCGCGGCGCTTCGGCACGATGCGGTTTCTGGTCTTCATGGCTGTGGCAGCGGTCCTGAGCGCGCTGGCGCACTGGGCGAGCGCGCCGATGGACTTCTCCCCCCTCATCGGAGCCTCGGGCTCGGTTTCGGGACTGATGGGCGCCGCGACCAGGTTCGTATTTCAGCCCGGGGCGGCGCTCGGCTCGTCCCTCCCTCGGCGCCGCGCCGAGGACGTGCCGGCGGGGACGTTGCGCCAGGTTCTGACCGAACCGCGCGCGCGCATCTTCCTGGCGCTTTGGCTCGCGACCGATTTCGTCTTCGGCGCGTTCGCGCAGCCTCTCGGCCTCTCGGACATGCCGGTCGCCTGGGTCGCCCATCTCGGCGGCTTCGCCGCGGGCCTCATTCTGTTTCCGCTGTTCGATCGGCCGCCGCGGCCTGTGCGGGTCCGCTCCCGCTGAGAAAGAGCGTATTCAGGCGGCGTTCGGCGGCGCAAAGTTTGCGGCTGCGCTCGGCAGCCGGGCGAGCATGGCAATGAGCGCGCGGTCGGCGAGGACCGCCGCGCGCTCGCGCGGCTTGAGCCAGGCGCACGCGTCCTCGACGGTCTCCGCGTCGTTGAGCTTGACCGCGGCGACAGCGGCGTCGACATCGACGTCGCCAAGCCGGTGGCGCGGCTTCTCCGGAAGGAACGCCTCATGGACGGCGCGCAGCGCCGGGTCGGAGTGGATGGCCACGAGCGCGTCCTCGTGATCGTGCCCGGTCCTCGCGAGCTCGGCTGCGAGCGCGTTGGCACGCTGGACCACCTCCGGCGGAGAGGTCTCCTCCGGCGTGCGCAGGAGCCCCATCCGGCGCATGCCGAGGCCGATCCACAATTGCCCGCTCGCCCAGGAGAGCGGAATGGCCAAAATCAGGCCGGCGATCGTCGGCGACATCCAGCCGACCAGCGAGGGCGAGATCAGCGCCGCCGCGAACAGCGTGATGACGCCGAGAACCGCATGCGATCGATGACGTCGGGCGATGCTGCGGAAGGGGATTGAGCCGTCGTCGCGGCGTTGCGGGTTCCAGCCGGTGTCTCGCCCCGAGAGGATCTGTGCGACCGAACCGGACTGGATCAGCATCATGATCGGCGCGAACAAGGCTGAGACGACGATCTCGATGAAGCTCGAGGCGATGAGCCCGAGGGCGCCGCCCGAACCCTTCCGGGTCGGCCCGTCGAAGAGCGCGATGATCAGGCCGAGGATCTTCGGCGCGAGCAGGATAATGATGGTGATTTCGAACAGGCGCAGCGCGCGCTCGTAGTCGAATCGCGGCCAGGCGGGGAACAGCGAGAAGTCGGCGGTAAAATATTCGGGCCGAATGTAATGCGACTGCAGCACCAGCACGATGCCGACCAGGAGCTGCGCCATCCATAAGGGCGAAGCGAGATAGCCCATGATCCCGGTTGCGAAATGCTGGCGGGTCGCCAGGACGAAGCCCTTGGCGCCGATAATCAGCGAATGCTGGAGATTGCCCTGGCACCATCGCCGGTCGCGGGCGGCAAGATCGATCAGCGAGGGCGGACTTTCTTCATAGGAACCACCCAGCCCGGGCAACATGTAGACCGCGTATCCGGCGCGGCGGATGAGCGCCGCCTCGACGAAGTCGTGGCTGAGGATGTGACCGCCGAACGGCGGATTTCCCGGGAGGTCCGGGAGCCCGCAATGGTCGGCGAACGCACGGGTGCGGATGATGGCGTTATGGCCCCAATAATTGCCGTCGCGTCCCATCCAGGCGCTGAGCCCCGCGGCGATCACCGGACCGGAGATACGTGCGGCGAACTGCTGCGCCCGCGCGAACATCGTGTTGCGGTTGATGATGAGCGGCAGGCTCTGGATGATGCCGGCGTCCGGGTCTGCCTCCATCGCAGCCGCCAGCCGGACGATGGCGTCGCCCGCCATCACGCTATCGGCGTCGAGGACAAGCATGTGCGGATAGTGTCCGCCCCAATGGGTGACGAAGTCGGCGATATTGCCGGCTTTGCGGCTCGTGTTCTTTCGTCGCCGCCGGTAATAGAGGCGCGCGTTGGGCAGGCGCTCGCGCATCGCCACGAAAGCGCGCTCCTCGGCGATCCAGATATTGGCGTCGGTAGTGTCCGAAAGCAGGAAGAAATCGAAGGCGGAACCCAGGCCGGTTCTGTCGACGTCCTCGATGATCGCCTGCATGGTCCCGAACACCCGCGAGGGCGCCTCGTTGTAGATCGGCATGACGACGGCGGTCTTTTCGGCGAGAAGCGCTGGCAGCGGCTCCCGTTTTCGCGGGTGGGTGAGGAGCCAGATGAAGCCGACGACGCTCGCGGTGAAAGACTGGGCAAGCCACGAGAATGTCAGGACGAAGAGAACGACCAGGACCCATTCGAGCGCAGTGGTCGTTCCGACGCCGACGACCTTGTACATCTCGTAAGCGCCGTACGCCGTGAGGGCGATCGCGCCGCCGAACACCCCGATCCTCGCCAGGATCGGGATCCTCGCGAAGTCTCGGGTTGGTCCAGGCGCGCCGGTCGCGCCATGAAAATCTCCGAAAGGACTGCGTCGGCATGGCGAGCGGGGCAAACCCCGGCATCGAAGAGCCGAGGGACGAACCGACGTCGTTGGCAAGCGTTTTTGCCGACGTCAGCGTCAGGCTGTCCATCGATACAGCCATGTCTCGCTCGCCGGGTGGTTGTCCAAGTTGAGCGTCAGTCTCAGCTCAGAATAACTTTCCGAGCCCGGGTCGAGATCGAAAATGACCCGCACGGAACGCCGCTCCTTGTAGGGGAAGAGCCGCGTCGAAACGATCTTGCCGGGATTGGCGTGAAGATCGGCCGTGGCGCTCGCCGCCTTCTGCGCGTCGGCGAAAGCGTCGCCGGCCATCTCCACCGTAAAGCGCTGATAAGAACCATTTTTGCCGTTGCGGCTCGACACGCAGAGGGCCAGCGGAGGGCGCGAAGGCGGCGTCCAGCACCAGAACTGGCGATAGGCGAGCGACTGGGTCGTGTTTGCCGCCATGCCGGCCTTGGGCCGCCACTGCGCGATGATATTGGCGTTGTTTTCCGATGCCGCGGGGATTTCTAGGAGACGCAGATCGCCTTCCCCCCATTCGCCGATCGGCTCGATCCAGAGCGTCGGGCGCAATTCCCACCGCCCCTCGTCGTCGTAGAAGGCGTCGAAAGCGCGCGAGCGCTGAAGGAGTCCGAAGCCGTGCGGATTGACGTCGGCAAAAGCCGAGATTTGCAGCGTCTCACGATTGCTGACCGGGCGCCACAGCCATTCGTCCTTGCCCGACTGGATTTGCAGGCCGGTGACCTCGTAAACGGCGGCTCGCCAGTCGTCCGGGCGCCGGTGATCGAGCGGGCTGAACAGATAGGCCGCAGCCATCGCGCCGATGCCGAGCTTGTCGGTCGCGACCCGCGCGATCAGCGTCATTTCGGTGTCGATGATCGTCGTGTCGAGCGAGCGGATGGTGAAGCGAAAGGCGCCCGTTACGCTTGCCGAATCGAGCAGCGCATACATCGTCAGCGCGTCCGAAGCGGGCGTCGGCTTCTCGACCCAGAACTCCCTGAACAAAGGGAATTCCTCACCCGGCTCGTCCCCCGTACGGATCGCCAGGCCGCGCGCCGTCACGCCGAAGTTCTGCCCGCGTGCGCGCGAGCGATAGAAGCTAGCGCCCTGAAAGATCGCCACGTCCTGGAAGCCCTCGTCCGACGCCTTGAGGATGCGCAATCCGGAAAAGCCGAGGTCGCCCATTGTGGCGGGCGGCTTCAGCTTGCCGAAGTCGAAGTCGGCCGGGTCGTAGATGACCTTCTGGGAGAAGCCGTTTTCGACGATGTTGATCACGATCGGGGTCGTATAGACGAAACCCCGATGTAGCGGCTCGAGCGAGAATCCGACCTTGTCGTTGGCCCAGATCGCGGTCCCGGGAACGCGGCGGATCGAGGCGTATTGCTCGAAATTGAGATTGGAAAAAACACTGGGCAAGGGCGCGTCGGGCGCCTTGAACGGCTTGGAAGCGAGCTGGACGGCCGCCTTCAGCGCCGTGTCGGGCGCGAATGGAACCGGCTGTGCCAGCGGCTCCGCGGCAGCCGGGCGGACGCCCCCGCGGACCGACGCGGCCGCCATCGCTCCCCGCAGAGCCAATTCCAGAAACTCGCGACGCTGCGTTGCCGGCATTGTACTCTTCATTCGCTCGCCGCCACCCTGGCGCGAGGCGGGCGGACCGGCGTTTTCACTTCGGACAGACTGAATAATCAGAGCCTTATGGAGCAAGCCCTCCGCCGCCATATGCGTTCTGGCGAACGCTGTTGTACAGGCTTTTTTGCGGCGCAGCGAGACGCATTTTTTTCCAACGACCAAGGAGAAATTTTGCCCGCGGTTCCTCCGGCCGGTGGAACCGGCGACCGTCTTCAGCAATAACGCCCGCAACGGCGATTCGGGAGCAGTTCGCCCGCGGCTTTTGCGGAGCTCGCTTTCTCCCCGTCAGGATCAGGAGCACAACGCATGAGTTCCCCTCGCCGCTGCCTCGCCATTGTTCTTGCCGCCGGCGAGGGCATACGCATGCGCTCGAGCCGGCCGAAGGCCCTGCATACGGTCGCCGGTCGTTCGATGCTCGCTCATGTCCTCGCCGCGGTGCGCGAGGCGGGGGCGGACGAGGTCGCCGTTGTCGTCGGCCCGGATCGCGATGATGTCGGTCAGGAGGCTCGGACAGCCGCGCCGGGTGTCGCCGTCTTCGTGCAGCGCGAGCGCCGCGGCACAGCCCATGCGGCGCTCGCGGCGCGCGACGCGATCGCACGGGGATACGACGACATACTCGTCGCCTACGCCGATATTCCGCTGCTTCGCGGCGCAACCCTGGCCGCGATGCGCGGCCGCCTCGCCGAGGGCGCCGGCCTCGCCGCGCTCGGCTTCACCGCCGCCGATCCGGCGGGATACGGCAGACTCGTCGAGCATGGCGGCCGCCTCATCGCCATCCGCGAGGACAAGGACGCCAGCGCCGCCGAGAAGGCGGCGCGCCTTTGCAACGCCGGGCCGATCGCTTTCCTTGGGCGCGAAGCGCTCGGCATGCTGGAAGCGGTGCGGCCCGTGAACGCCCAGGGCGAATATTACCTGACTGATCTGGTCGAGATCGCCAACGCACGCGGCCTCTCCGCTCGAACGGTCGAAGCGGAGGAGGCCGAGGTCATGGGCGTAAACGACCGCGTGCAGCTTGCCGCGGCGGAGGCGGCGATGCAGGCGCGACTGCGCCGACAAGCGATGCTCGAGGGCGCCACGCTCATCGCGCCGGAGACCGTGTTCCTGTCCTTTGACACGAGGATCGGCCACGACGTCCTGATCGAGCCGCATGTGGTGATCGGGCCGGGGGTCGTGATCGAAGACGGCGCTGCTATCCACGCTTTCTCGCATCTCGAGGGCGCCCGCGTCGCCGGCGGCGCCTCGATCGGCCCCTTCGCCCGCTTGAGACCCGGCGCCGACGTCGCCGCCAGGGCGAAGGTCGGCAATTTCGTCGAGATCAAGAAGGCGACGATCGAGGCGGGGGCCAAAGTCAACCACCTAAGCTATATCGGCGACGCCCGCGTCGGGGCGAACGCCAACATCGGCGCGGGCACGATCACCTGCAATTACGACGGCTTCCTGAAGCACAGGACAGACATCGGCGCCGGCGCCTTCATCGGTTCCAACTCGGCCCTTGTCGCCCCAGTGGCGATCGGCGATAGAGCCTATGTCGGCTCAGGCTCCGTCATCACCAAGAACGTCGAGGCGGACGCGCTCGCCGTCGCGCGCGGCCGGCAGGAGACGCGCGCCGGCTGGGCGAAAGCCTTTCGCTCCAGGCATCGCCAGGATTGAACTCTTTCTTATGTGGCCGCCAAGGACCTGACGAGCCGCCCGGTGACCGGGGCGAAGGCGACGACGACCTTCCGGGGCGGCCCGAAGAGGCTCTGCCTACCGCAGTCCTTGCGCCGACTATGCACCTGAATTAGCAATATGGGAATTCGGCTAACAGGTCGGCCGAACAACGGGACGATCTGCCGCCGAACCAGCTCAAGCTTGGCAGGGCTAACGATAGGCAAACGCAATGGGGTGAACCTAAGTCTATAAGTTTTTGCATCGACAAAGATTGTGCATCGGCCTGGGCCCCGTAACACAACGTCTCAGTCCGCTCGGTCTCGGAAATCCTGGGCAAATTTGGCCGCAAAACGGGGAAACTTATGGCGAAAAAAGATACTCGGGTATGCACTCTTGCGGACATCACGTCGCCCAAAAGAACCGAATCTCCGGGACCCACGCCCGAGGAGGGCGCCCGCCTCGTGCGCGCTTTCCTTGGGGTCAAAAACTCAACCGTTCGCAATGCAATAGTCAGTTTGGTCGAACAAATGTCGAAGGCTCTTTCGGACATCGCATAGCAATGCCTTTGCGAAAGGTTATCCAAACTTAAGCGTTCTGACTTCTGCAAAGAGAGGAGATTCCGCCGACGAGAAACCCCGCGAGACATCTGACCGCGGTGGCTGGCGAGCTGCGCACTCCCGCGCTTCGTCGATTGCCATATTAATCATGTATGTCAAGTTATTTGCCTCGATTGATAACGATAAATCCCCGCAGCGGCGGAGGCTAATTTCAATCGATTCGAGGGTTTCCAGCCGAGACATCCTGACCTCTCCCTGCGCGAGCCGAGCGCGGCTGCGCAAGACTCACACTTGTGTCATAGACGGACAACTAACATATATGAGGGGATTTGCGCAATTGGCGCAACCGACGGTTGTCGCGCGCCAAATCGTCCGCCCCTTCGCTCGGCGTGCACAATTCGGGCGCATGCAGAAGCTCCAACAGCCACGGCGAGAACCAAGCTCTACGAGTTCAGCGTAGATGAGTCCTCCAACTGTCGGGGGCAGTAATGCCGCAAGCCGTCTCAGGCGCAAGAACAGGATCGGTTTGCGCCATCCAGACGGCTTGAACATTTTGCTTTCTGGACGCGCTCTAAGCGGCCTCGAGCTCTCTTTCGTGGCGGGGCGAGCCCGGCCGCTCTCCGCACTGACCCTCGAACAGCAGGGGTGACGCGAAGCGGGGCTCCAACACCGGGCCTCGAATTCCCATTGCATCTCGGATCGCCTGCAGCGGACCGACGCCGGTGTCAAACAGCCCCGCGAAGCTCATAGTTTTCCCGATTCGGGTTGGTTTGCCGATGATCTGCGGGTTGCAGCCGGCTGCCTTCAGCATCCGGAAAACTCGGGTGTCGAAGACGGCGACCATCTGGGTCCATCCCGACAGAAGCGCGATCTCTCCGATGCCGGCAAGCAATTCCGCGAACGCCGGGCTGACGCCGCCCCGGTGCCTTTCCGGCGCCTCCGGAAGAAGCGTGCAAATCCTCGAAACCTCCCAGATCGTTGCGCTTTCGACGATCTCGTCATCGCGGAGCAAGAACGGAAAGACGTCGCGTAACATGTTCCGGCCAATCGTCGGCAGCAGGCGGAGTGAACCTCTGTACTCGCCGCTGTCCGGGTCCAGCGAGATAAGGTACACCGGGTCCTGCTCGTCGAATTCGTCTCGCTCGTGTCCGTTTTCGACCGAAACGTCCCAGCCCAGTCGATCAAAAAAAATCTCGGCGCGGTTGCGAAACATCGCTTGGACTTCTTTGGAGGAGTGTGTCGGGCGTGAACCTTCTATTACTCTGATCAAGTGTGCCTCCCATCTTGTGGCAAATTCGTCATACTCCTGCCCGCTGATGGACTGCAACCCGGTATAGTTGTTAGTAGACCTAACAAATCTGCTAGTCATAATTGTCGTGATTATTTCAAAGCCTGCGCCGGTATAATTCCGCTCGCAATTGCGACGGCAACAGCATGCGTAACATTGATACAATTTAGTTTGTGACGTGAGGTATCAAGGTAAAATTTTACTGTAGAAAACGATACTCCCAAGATTGCCGCAATATCTTTATATGTTTTTCCTCTTGCCGACCAAATCAAACACTGCAATTCCCGTTCGGATAGTTTGACGTCAGGCCGCGGAAGCGCAAAATCTTTCGAGGCGGCGTTGTCAATCAGAAGGGATATAATGTTCAACTTGCTGATATTCGTACTCTTGTACTCAAGCCATTCGTCGTGCGAGTGGTTGCTGGTAAATGAAACAATTGATACCCAATCTTTTCGTCCCCTTATCGGAATAGAAAGTCCATTCCGACCGATGTCGTGCGCCATTGCGTCTTCCATGAACGAGATGATCGCTGCATCCTCGGTAATCAACTCCTGCCAATCAAAGGGAAGAATGGCGAAGCGCCCACGCTTGATCACAGGATCAATTTTAATGTATTGCCTTTCAAAATACCGGAATTGCCAATTCGTAGAATAGGTCACGACGGCGGTCAGCGTGCTTAAATCATCACTCTGGCCTTTCGCCATCCTGATGTAGGAAATATGACAAAGGCCGAGATCGGCCGCGAGCGTCCTCAGCGTCTCTTGGAGCGGCTTGTTTTCTCCGCTAAATATGGCGTCCGTCAGCTTTTCAGCTGCGGCGTCAATATTTAATGTTGACATAGCGCGTCCACCTCCAGCTCCAACAGCGGCTCGCCGGCGAAGCCGTATTACCCCGCGCAGGTTAGCCGCCGGGGGTTCTTCTCCACAAATGCGCGAAGGCTGGCCCTCTCGTCGAGCGTCGCCATCCCGCTGCTGATTCGGCGGCGATTTTCCGCCGATCGAAACAAAGGTTAACATATTCTGGGTCCGACGTTCACTTGGGATCGAGGAGGGCGAAGACGCTGACGAGGGCCACCACGATCGTTCCGAGTGCGGCTTCGATGAGGCTGGTCGTCCTCAGGACGGCGAGCGCGCCCGCGCCCCGCCCGAGACGCGGCGCGACGACGAAGCGATTCGTGAGCGCGAGTGCGATCATCAGCGCGACAACGAGCAGCTTCGCATCGAGAAGCTCGCGGTAGGGCGTCGTCGGCGGGAAAGGCGCGTGGCCGGAGATGAGCATGACGTTGGCGGCGCCGGTCATCACCAGCGCCGCTACCACGAACTGCCCCCAGAAGGAGAAGCGCATCATCGCCGTCACCGCGTCCCGACGCAGGCGCTCATCGGCATAAGCCGAGACGCACATGGCAAAGGGGATCAGGCCGCCGAGCCAGGCGCCGGCGGTCAGCAGGTGCGCGGCGTGATTGGCGCGCTGAGCCATGCCCTCAAGCCCGGTTCGCATCGCCGCATGGCCGACGAGCGCCAGGCTCGCGAGCGTCAGGCCCGAGACAATCGCAATCGAAGTCCAGCGCGGACCCGGCGCGAAGGCGAGGGCGACCAATGCGGCGGCGAGTGCGAGATGGGCGATCCATGCGTTGCCGAAGGCGGTGTCTGTCAGCACGGCAAGCAACGTGCCCGGATCGATCGCGGCGCTCCAGTCCTCCGCCATCGACGCCGCCTCCAGCGCCAGCCACAGAATCGCGGTGACGAGCGCGATAACGCTCGCCGCCGCGACAAGAGGTCGCAGTGTCCGAGTTAGTGTTTTGCGCAGCGCCTCGGGCGCGGCAAGTCGGAGATAGGCGCTCGCGCCGAAGGCGAGCATCGCCGCCATGAAGTGGGCAAAGCGGCAGATGACAAGCGCCGTCAAGCGCGTCTCTTCATGCCGTTAGCAAAGCCTGATCGCGAGACGCGCTCACATCTTCATGCCGCCCATCGCTCCGCCTTTCATCGCCGCGGGTCCCGCGGCGCCGACGGCCATCACCGGGAAATGCACCTCGATCGGTCCGGCGTGTTCGAAGTTCAGCGTCGCCTCGACCGTCTCGCCTTTCTTCAAGGGACGGGTCAGGTGGGTGAACATCAGGTGATAGCCGCCTGGCGCAAGGCCGATCGAGGCATGGGCCGGGATGCTGAGGCCGCCCTTCACCTCCTCCATCTTCATCACGCCGCCTTCCGTTTTCATCTGATGGACTTCGACGGTGGCGAAATCCGCCGATCCGCCGGTCAGACGGTCGGGCGCCGCGCCCTTGTTGCGAATGGTGAGATAGCCGGCGCCGACGTCAGCGCCTTTAGGCGTCGCGCGCGCCCAAGGCTTCTGAATGACGATGTCGCCCGGCTTCGCGTCCTCCCCGAAGGCAGGAGCGGCGCCCGCCGCGACGGCTAGCGCGAGCGCGAGGGACTGAAGGCTCTTCATCGGTTCCTTGCTCCGAAAGTTTTGGGTTCGATCACGGCTTCACCGTGAACTGGAAATCGCCCTGCGTATGATGGGTGTCGACCGACACCGCATGCCAGCGCACTGTGTAGAGGCCGGGCGACAACGGTTTCTCGATCGGCACGACCAGAACGCTTGCATTGTCCGCTTCGGTCTTGGCCCGTCCGAGCGGCACGCTGCCGCCGCCGACCGACGTCAGCGTGACGCCGGAGAAGCGCGGCTCCACGCCTTCGCTGAATTCGAGTCGGATTTGGTGCGCGGAGGCGACGGTTCCGCCGACGGCGGGGGTCGCTTTCTCGAGCTGGGCGTGGGCGAAAGCCTGCGTCGCGGCGAGCGCGAAGGCGAGCGAAGCGGCGATTTTGAGGATGGATGTGCGCATGGGTCAGTCTCCTTGGGTCAGATTCCTGGCGCTATGCCAAGTCCGTGCGGGAAGATCGGTTCGTCAATTCTGTTGGGGATGTCGTCGAGGTAGATATCAAGGCTGCCGACCACGCCAGCGCCATGGCCGGTTGCGCCGGTCATCGGGATCATCGCCTCCAGGGCGACCTGCCATTTGTCAGCTATGTAGACGACGCCGGGCTGGAAATATCCCGTGGTCGTCTGTCCGGCGGCGCCGCCGTTGTAGATTGGCGTCTGAAAAGCGAACTCGGCGACCGGGATCAGGTGCTTGACGAAGTCGTTGTCGATCGCTGCGACATGCGAATTGAAGTAGGGCAGGCTGTACTGGAGGGTGAAGCCCCAGTTGAACGTGCTGACATTCGGGACGCCCGCCGTCCAATCCTGACCCGGGGAGGTCGTGCTGAATTCGGCGGTAATGGCGAAAGGGCGTAGGTATTTGAGAGCGGGCGGCAACGTTCCGAAGCCGAGACCTGCGTCTACCAGCGGAGAGTAAGTGTTTTGCCCGCCGGAGCCCGCCAGGATTCCCGTGCCGGTTCCGGCCCAGCTGACGTCGAAGCCGACCTTCATCATGAACTCCGCGTCGGGAATGCAGAGGAGCTGGTATTGGATCTCGGTGTCGAGCGGGTTCCAGCCGTAGCCGCCCAGGTGCTCCCATGTCGGTCCGGAGCCGATTACCACGCTAAGGCCCGGGGTGATCGTCTTGGTCCAGCTGAAGCTCGCGTCCCACTCGTGGGCGCCGTCGGAATTGTAGGGGACCCAGCTGACGGTCGGCAGCGTGAGTTCGTCCAGAACGCCTGGATCGTCGATGGCGATCGTGGCCGGGAAGATGCGGTCGCCGCAGACAGCGTGCGGGAAGGCGGACGTGAGCCAGAAGAGCGCGGTCGCGCCCGCGAGCGCGCCGGCGATGGACCGGTGGGAAAGGCATGACATGAGGGAGTCTCCTCGAATCTGAGAGAAAGCAGCCTCGCCCCCAGCGGGGCGCAGGCGAAACGAATCTTCTCAGACTGCGAGGGGCGGCGCCCGGGCCCGGTTGCGGTTCTCGACGCGGAAGGCAACAACGCGTGGCTCAGAAGCGGCGCCGAGGGTTTGGCAGGAGGCGTCGAACCGCTCGGGCAGAGCGGGAGCGTCTGGCGCGACCAGCGTCGCCGCCTGCGCCGCGAACCGGCATAGCGGACATTGGTCGTCGCAGTGGCCGGGAGGCGCGTGCGGCGCGCCCTTGTCGTCGGAGTGTACGCAGAATTCGACTGCATCGCCGAACGTGGCCTTGAGATCGGCCGCGACGCGGGTCGTGTCGGATGCAAATCCTGGTTCCGCACGCGCCTGATGATAGGGAATGGCGATGAGCTGGAAAAGAAGCGTCAGCGCAATGATGAATGCGATAATCGGCGACGGGTGCGCCGCCGCGGTCGTCGCCCGGACGGTCCGGCGTCCCTTGCTTCTGCCTCCGCCGCTCACCCGGGCGTCCTCATCCGGTCGAAACTCGGCCGTTCCAATTCATTATTATCTCAGCGCGGTGGCGGCCGCAATCCAACGGGTTCGACGCCGCTCAGGGAGTAGGCCCCCGCTTTGCATTCCTTCATCCATTTTGATTTGTGATGGCGCATGGCCTAACGCTGGTTGCGTCACGAACTTCATTCTCTCTTGGGGATCATCGCCGGATGTGTGGAATCGTCGGCATTCTCGGGTCGGGGCCAGTCGCCGGGGCCATCGTCGATGCGCTGAAGCGCCTCGAATACCGCGGCTATGATTCCGCCGGCGTGGCGACGCTCGAGAACGGCCGGCTCGAACGGCGCCGGGCGGAAGGCAAGCTCCGAAATCTCGAGGCCAAGCTCGCTGTCGCCCCGCTTTCGGGCTCGATCGGCATCGGCCACACCCGCTGGGCAACTCATGGCAAACCGACCGAGAGGAATGCGCATCCGCACGCCTCGCGCACGCTGGCCGTCGTCCACAACGGCATCATCGAGAATTTCAAGGCGCTGCGCGAGGACCTCGCCGCCAAAGGCTTCCGTTTCGAGACCGATACCAACTCCGAGATCGCCGCGCTGGTTGTCGAGGATGAACGCGCCGCGGGCAAGCCGCCCGCCGAAGCCGTGCAGGCGGCGCTGAAGCGCATGCGCGGCGCTTTCGCGCTCGTCTATCTGTTCGAGGGCGAGGAGAATCTCCTGATCGGCGCGCGCGAAGGCGCGCCGCTCGCGATCGGCTACGGCGAAGGGGAAATGTATCTCGGCTCCGACGCGCTGGCGCTCGCGCCGTTCACCAATCGCGTGGCTTATCTCGAGGAAGGCGACTGGGTCGTCGTGACGCGCGAGGGCGCCGAAGTGCGCGACGCGTCGGGCAAGCCCGCCCGGCGGAGGGTCCAGATCAGCCGGGCCGGCAGCCTGCTGGCCGAGAAGGGCAATTACCGGCACTTCATGGCCAAGGAGATCCATGAGCAGCCGGAGGTCGTCGGCCATACGCTCGCCCATTACGTCGATATGGCGACGATGCGGCTGAAGCCCTTCGCCTGGCCGGTCGACCCGAAGACGCTGAACCGGGTCTCGATCGTCGGTTGCGGCACGGCCTACGTGGCCGGGCTCATCGGAAAATACTGGATCGAGCGCTTCGCCCGGCTGCCGGTCGAGATCGACGTCGCTTCCGAATACCGCTACCGCGAGGCGCCGGTCGAAAGGAACGGCCTGACCATCGTCATTTCGCAGTCCGGCGAAACCGCCGACACGCTGGCGTCGCTGCGCTATGTCAAGGAGAACGGTTCGAAGACGGTCGGCGTCGTCAATGTTCAGACCTCGAGTATTGCACGGCTCACCGACGCGGCGGCGCCGACGCTGGCGGGCCCGGAGATCGGCGTCGCCTCGACCAAGGCCTTTACCTGCCAGCTCGCGGTCATGGCGGCGCTGGCGATCGGCCTTGGACGGGCGCGCGGCGCGATCGACGAGGCGACGGAGACGTCGCTGATCGGCGAACTCATCCTCACGCCGGGCCTGCTGGCGGAAGCGCTGAGACTCGACGCTGAGGCCGAGGCGCTCGCGCGTACGGTCGCCCGCGTGCGCGACGTGCTCTATCTCGGGCGAGGCACGTCCTATCCGCTCGCACTCGAAGGCGCTCTCAAGCTGAAGGAGCTGAGCTACATTCACGCCGAGGGCTACGCCGCAGGCGAATTGAAACACGGGCCGATCGCCCTCATTGACGAAGCCATGCCCGTCGTCGTCATCGCGCCACGCGACCCCACGTTCGAGAAAACGGTCTCCAACATGCAGGAGGTCGCGGCGCGTGGCGGGCGGATCGTGCTGATCGGCGAGAGGCGGGCGGCCGGGGAGGCCGGGGTGGCGATCGAGCACTTCCTGGCGATGCCGGACATGGGCGCCAATTTCGCGCCGATCGTCTACGCCGCCCCGATCCAGATGCTCGCCTACCACACCGCCGTGATCATGGGCAAAGACGCCGACCAGCCGCGCAACCTCGCGAAATCGGTTACGGTGGAGTAGCTCGGGGCTTGAGCCCCGAAACAAAACGGGCGTCCGTGTGTTTCTCGGCACCGGTTGACTCGCCGCAAGCCGCGAGCGTCGAAATGGCGTCATGAAGGCAAAAGGGAGCACTCGGACGATGCGTAGGATCGATACGAGCGAGCGGCCGATGCCCGAGATCAACCCGGCCAAGGTCTGTTTCGTAGTCGAGAAGGCGCGTGAACTCCTCAGCGAGGATGTCGGCGTCGATCCGGATGCGTCGAATCCGACCGACGATGGCGAGCGCGCCGTGCTGACCGACGCCAACGGCTCTTTCCGCCGGGAACTCGTCGAGTTCATCCGGGATCTCGACGTCGACGAGGCCGCGGCGCTCGTCGCGCTGGTGTGGATCGGGCGCGGCGACTTCGAGGCGGAGGACTGGCGGAGCGCAGTCGCCGCGGCCGCCGAGCGCAGCGAGGGGCCGACCTGGAAATATCTCCTCGGCATGCCGCTGTTGCCGGATTATCTCGGCGATGCGCTCTCCGCTTTTGGACGTTCGTGCGAGGATTTCGAGGAGGGGGAAGAGGACGCCTGAGGCGGTCTGGCTTTCCCGTTTGCAGCTTCTGGCCCGGGCTCGGCCCAGCAAAGATAGGCCGAGCGTCAATTGCGGTCGATGATCGCCTGACGGTTTGCCGCGCCGTTCGCCTTGCATTCGCCGTGCCGAGCCGCCATTTTTGCCCGGCTCGCCGCGAGACCCTCATGTCCGTCGAACTGCCGAAAGCTTCTTTTCATCGTTCGCTCGGCGCGCGCCTGCGCTCCTGGTTCTTCACCGGACTTGTCGTCTTCGGGCCGGTGGCGGTGACCGCCTATATCGCGTGGTGGGCGATCGACACGGTCGACAATTGGGTCAAGCCGTGGCTGCCGCAAAGCGCTTTGCCGGATTCCTATCTGCCGTTTCATGTGCCCGGCTTCGGCGTCGTCATCGCCCTCGCCGGCCTGACGTTGCTTGGATTCCTCACCGCCAATATTATCGGCCGGTCGCTTGTAAGCTTCAGCGAGGCGATGCTCGACCGCACGCCGCTCGTCCGCGGCGTCTACAAGGGTCTCAAGCAGATCTTCGAGACAGTCTTCAGCCAGTCCGGCACGCAGTTCCGTAAAGTCGGCCTGGTTGAATTTCCGGTCAAGGGAAGCTGGTCGATCGTCTTCGTCTCTTCGCCGCCCGGCGGCATCGTGGCCGCTGCGCTCCCAGGCGGCAAGCCGATGATCTCGGTTTTCATGCCCTGCACGCCCAATCCGACCACCGGATTCTTCTTCTACGTTTCCCCGGAGGATGTAATCGAACTGCCGATCTCGGCTGACGACGCCGCCAAGCTGATCATGTCGGCCGGCCTCATCCAGCCGGGCGGCCAGGCGGTTCTGGCCACAATGGCGGAAGCCGCAAAGCTTGAGAAGCTTAAGGAGAAAGTAAACGGCGAGGCCTAAGCTTCCCCGGCTGTCATGCGCCCGATCCTGTGCTAAGGAGGCCCATAGGCCCGCGAAACTCGCAACCGAGCCGAGCGTTGGCCGCCAGGCGCTGGGGCGGCTCGGAGATTGAAAATGCAGGGACCAAATGGCGCAATTGCCAAAATTCGATCTCGAAGACCTCAAGCGGCGCATGCAGGCCGGGCACGCGGCTTTGAAGCATGAACTCGGGGGATTGCGCACCGGCCGCGCAAGCGCGAGCCTCCTCGAGCCGGTGCATGTCGAGGCCTATGGGCAACGCATGCCGCTGACTCAGGTCGCCACGATCAGCGTGCCCGAACCGCGCGCGCTTTCGGTCTCGGTGTGGGACAAAAGCATGGTCCATGCAGTCGATAAGGCGATCCGGGATTCCAATCTCGGCCTCAGCCCCACGGTCGAGGGGACGATCCTGCGCATCCGCATCCCCGAGCTCAACGAGCAGCGCCGCAAGGAGATGGTCAAGATCGCGCACAAATATGCCGAGGATGCGAGGGTTGCGGTGCGTCACGTGCGCCGCGACGGCCTCGACGTTCTGAAGAAGCTTCTGAAGGAACACGCCATCAGCGAGGATGACGAAAAGCATCACGAGGCCGAAGTGCAGAAGGCGACGGACCTCGCGATCAAGGAGATCGACGGATCGCTGGCGGCGAAGGAAAAGGAAATCATGCAGGTCTAGGCTGAAGCCGTGGCTGGGGGCCTCCGCATGTCCTTTCCTCGTTCCGTTTCGGGCGCGCGCCCGGCAGAAGCGCCGGCGCATGTCGCGATAATCATGGACGGCAACGGCCGCTGGGCCCAGGCGCGCGGACTGCCGCGGTTCGAGGGCCACCGCCGCGGAGTCGAGGCGGTGCGGCGCGTCGTCAGGGCCGCCATCAAGCACGGCGTGCGCTTCCTGACTATCTTCAGTTTTTCCTCGGAGAACTGGCGCAGGCCGGCGGACGAGGTGGCGATGCTGATGGGCCTGCTCAAACGCTTTATCCGCAACGACCTCGCCGACCTGCATGATCATGGGGTGCGGGTGCGAATCATTGGCGAGCGCGACAATCTCGCCCCCGACATCGCGCCGCTGCTGGTCGAGGCCGAGCAATTGACGAAGAACAATCGTGGGCTGACGCTGACGGTCGCGTTCAACTATGGCGGTCGCCAGGAGATCGTCGAAGCGGCGCGGCGTTTGGCCGACGCGGCGCGCCAGGGCCGGATCGACCCGGATCGCATCAGCGCCGAGGATTTCGAGGCCGGCCTCGGCACGGCCGGCCTTCCCGACCCGGATCTCATCATCCGCACCTCCGGCGAGATGCGGTTGTCGAATTTTCTGCTTTGGCAGGCGGCCTACGCCGAACTTGTCTTCCTCCCGATCTTGTGGCCGGATTTCGACGAGGCGGCGTTCGTTTCCGCGCTCGACCAGTACGCGGCGCGCGAGCGGCGTTTCGGGGCCGTGCCGGAACCCGTGGTCGCCTTGTCGGTTTCATGAGGTCATGAGCATGGCCGCAAGCCCCGGGAACGCGAACGCTCAGTCGGGGCCTCGCCGGGTTAGTTCGCGAATCGGCGCGGATCTGCGGCCCCGCGCGATCGCCGCCGTGGCGCTGGGGGTCGTCGCGCTCGCTGCGGCGTGGTTTGGCGGGGCGGTCTTCGCCGCCTTTTGGCTGCTCGCCTCTGTGGTCGTGCTTTGGGAATGGCAGCGGATGGTGCAGAGCGGCCGGCTGCCCGAACGGGTGGCGGCCGGAACGCTCGCGATTCTTATCGGCGCGCTCCTCGCTTTGCACAAGTCGGCGCCCGGCGCGGTCGCGGTTCTGGTCCTCGGGGCGCTGGGGGTTGGATGCATCGCGCGGGCGCCGTCGCGCGTCTGGGCCGCTGCCGGCGTCCTCTACGCCGGGGCGTTCGTCCTCAGCCTCGCGCTGCTTCGCGCGAGCCCAAATTATGGTCTTGCCGCAATTCTGTGGCTCTACGCGGTCGTCTGGGGGGCGGACATTGCAGCCTACTTTGCCGGAAGACTCATCGGGGGTCCCCGGCTCTGGCCCAGCGTTTCGCCGGGCAAGACCTGGTCCGGAGCGGTCGTCGGCGCGCTTGCCGGCGCCGCGGTCGGCCTCCTTTTGAGCGAATGGACCAACCGGGTGGACAGGCTCTTCTGGCTCGGGCTCGCCGCCGCGATCGTCTCTGCGCTCGGCGACCTCTTCGAGTCCGCGGTGAAGAGGCGCTTCGGCGTCAAGGATTCGAGCGGGCTCATTCCGGGCCATGGCGGCCTCATGGACCGGCTCGACGCCTTTATCGCGGCCTCCGTCTTCGCTGCGGTCGTCGCGGCGGTCAACACCAAGGGTTCGTTCATCGCCAGCGGAGTCTTTCGATGGTGAGCGCGCTGGGCCTCGCTCCATTTGCCCTGAGGCCGACCGGTTTGCAGCCGCAGCAAGCGCCCAAGCGTCTTGCCATTCTCGGCGCCACCGGATCGATCGGCCGTTCCTGCGCGCAGGTGATCGCGGCCGCGCCCGGGCGTTTCGCGGTCGCCTCGGTGGCGGGCGGGCGCGACGGATCAGCGCTCGCCGATTGCGCCGTCAAGCTCGGCGCCGAATTCGCCGCGCTCGCCGATCCTGCCGGCTATCATGACCTCCGGGCGGGGCTCGCCGGCTCCGGCATCGAAGCCGCCGCGGGGCCGGAGGCGGTGGTGGAAGCGGCGCTCCGCGACGCCGATCTAGTCGTCTCGGCGATCGTTGGCGCGGCCGGTCTCGAGCCGACCTTCGCCGCTGTCGCCGAGGGGCGGACGATCGCGCTGGCCAACAAGGAGACGCTGGTCTGCGCCGGCGCAGCGGTGATGCGGATGGCCAAACGCGCGGGCGCGATGATGCTGCCGGTGGATTCCGAGCACAACGCGCTTTTCCAGGCGATCGGCGCGCGGGATCCCGATACGATCGAAATGATGACGATCACCGCGTCCGGCGGTCCCTTCCGGGAATGGACCGCTGAGCGCATCGCAAAGGCGACGCGCGAGGAAGCGCTGGCCCATCCGAACTGGGTCATGGGGCCGAAGGTTACGATCAACTCGGCCGGGCTCATGAACAAAGGACTCGAACTGATCGAGGCGCACTTCCTCTTCGGACTTCCGCCCGAGCGCCTGGACGTGGTGGTTCACCCTCAGTCCATCGTGCACGGGCTCGTCGCTTTCGCCGATGGATCGCTGATCGCCGGGATGGCGTCGCCGGACATGCGCACACCAATCGCTCATTGCCTGGCCTTTCCCGACCGGATCGCCTCGGGCGTCCGGCCGCCGGATCTTGCGGCGCTCGGGCGCCTCACCTTCGAGCGGGCGGACCTCCGCCGCTTTCCTGCGCTCGGGATCGCGATCGATGCGCTCCGGGCTGGCGGGGGCGCCCCGACTGCCCTCAACGCCGCCAACGAAATCGCCGTTGCCGCATTCCTGGACCGGCGGATCGGATTCTGCGACATCGCGCTATTCGTCGCGAGCACGATTTCGACCATGGAAGCCGCCGGCGAACTGGCGGCGCCGGAAGACGTTGCGCAAGCCCTGGCGATTCACCATATCGCCGGCGACAGGATGAAACGCCTCTTGGCGTGACTGAAGTCGCCCTGTAGCTTTCCGGCAATCATATTCAGCGGCCGACCGGTCCGCACGGGAGTCCGACTTATGGCGCTGATCAATCTCGCGCATGACCTTCTCGCCTGGCTAGGATGGTATGTCATCCCGTTCCTGGTGATCCTTACTGTGATCGTCTTTGTTCATGAACTCGGCCATTATCTGGTCGCGCGTTGGTGCGGCGTCAAAATCGACGCGTTTTCCATCGGTTTCGGGCGGGAACTGGCGGCCCGAGTCGATTCGCGCGGAACGCGCTGGCGAATCGGGGCGCTGCCGCTCGGCGGCTACGTCAAATTTCATGGCGACGCCAATGCCGCGAGCTTCGATAGCGGTTCGGCTTCGCAAGGCGTGGACCGGCGCTTGACGCTCGCAGGACAGCCGCTGCTGAACCGTGCGGCGATCGTGCTCGCGGGTCCGGTCGCCAATTTCCTGCTCGCCTTCGTCATTTTTGCCGGAATGTTCATGGCCTTCGGGCGCGTCGAGCACATGGCGCGGATTGGCCGGGTTGAGGCGAACAGCCCGGCGGCGGCGGCGGGGTTCGAGCCCGGCGATCTGGTCAAGTCGATCGACGGCGACCCGATCAGCAGCTTCGAGGCGTTGCAGCAGGCGACACTGATGAGCACCGGTTTGCCGATGACGTTCGTCGTCGACCGGAATGGCCACGACGTCAGTCTGACGGCGACGCCCAGGGTCACGGTCGTCGACCAGGGGGTGTTCGGCAAGCGCCGCATGGGCCATCTCGGGCTTGCATCCTCCGCCGATCCGAAGGACGCGAGGGTGGAGCGATGCGGGCTGCCGACTTGCGCGGCCTGGGGCGCCGGGCAGGAATGGTTCATCGTCAAGGCGACCGGGGCCTATATCGTGGGCATGTTCGCCGGACGCGAGTCGGCGGACCAGGTGTCAGGCGTCATCGGCGCGGCGCAGATGGCGGGCGAGATGGCGAAGATCAGCCTCTGGGAGCTGTTCGGCCTGGCGGCCTGGTTTTCGGTGTCGGTCGGATTCATGAATCTGCTGCCCATTCCGCTTCTGGACGGCGGCCACCTCGTCTTCTACGCCTGCGAGGCCGTCTTGGGGCGTCCGCTGAGCGAGAGGATGCAGGAGATCGGCTTGCGCATCGGCATCGCCTTGGTCGCGCTTCTGGTCGTCTTCACCACCTCGCACGACATCCTGCGACTGGTCTCGGGCGTGAATTAACCGATGGTCGACCATGTTTCCGTGTCCTCTCGGCAACGCCGTCGGGAAATGGTGTAGTCTTGCCGAACAAAGGGTTGCGGGAGCGGCTGAAAATTGCAAAAACGGCGTTAATCCTTCCAACTCCTCGCGCGGCGGGTGGACAAGGCGTCGCGCCCTGCGACGCGGGTAAGAGAAACCTCGGGCCCAACCGTGGCGCGGGCGGGAGTTCGCCGAGAGTGGGGCGCGAGAGGGACAATGGGCCAGATGCAGTGTTTACGCGGCTTTTTCGGCGCTCTCGCGCTGGCGGTGGCTTTCGGCATCGCAACGCTCGGGTCGATGGGCCCCGCAACGGCTCAGCAGATTGTCGTCCAGGGCGCCAACGTTGATCCCTCGACCCTCAAGCCCTATTTCTCCGGTACGGATCCCGCTTCGGTCGAGCGCGGCGTTGAGGATCTAAAGGCTTCCGGTCTCTATTCCTCGGTTAGCGCGAAAGTCGTCGGCGGCAAGATCGTCGTCTCGCTCGGGGGCGGTGAACAGATCATCAATCGCGTCGCCTTCGAGGGCAACAGAAGCATCCAGAAGGACCAGCTCGAAGTCGAAGTGCAGTCGAAGCCGCACACGCCCTACAACGAAGCGACGGCCGAAGCCGACGTCGGCCGGATCAAGGAGGCGTACAAGAAATACGGCCATAATGAGGCAGGGGTGACGAAGCGGCTGGTGCAACTGCCGAACGGCCGCGTCGACCTGGTCTTCACCATTGACGAGGGCGGCAAGACCGGAATCCGCGAGATCCGCTTCGTCGGCAACCACGCCGTGTCGGACTACCGTCTGCGCAATCTCATGCAGACCAGCACCCAGAACTTTCTTTCCTGGTTCAAGAACACCGACGTGTACGATCCTGATCGGCTCGCGTCCGACGAGGAAGCCATTCGCCGCTATTACATGAAGAACGGCTATGCGGATTTTCGCATCACCAACACGGACGTGGTCTATCAGGAGAATCCGCCCGGCTACGTCATTACGATTACATTGGACGAGGGTCCGCAGTACCGTGTCTCCGGCGTCACCGTGGATTCGCACATCCCGAAGGTGGACGGCCCGGCCTTGCTGCCGCTCGTTTACCTGCGTCCTGGCGACGTCTATGACGCGGGAGGGGTCGACAAGTCCGTCGACGCCCTGAGCCGGGCCGTCGCAAGCCAGGGCTACGCCTTTTCGGAAGTGCGGCCACATGGGGAACGCGACACGAACAATCACACGATCGCGCTCGCCTTCACCGTCGACAACGGGCCGAAGGTCTATATTGAACGCATCGATATCGTCGGCAATACGCGGACGCGCGATTATGTGATCCGCCGTGAATTCGATATTGGCGAAGGCGATCCATACAACCACGCGATGATCGAGCGGGCCGAGCGCCGTCTCAACGGCCTCGGCTATTTCAAGAAGGTCCACATCTCGAACCGCCCAGGCTCGGCGCCGGACCGGGTTATCGTCGTTGTCAATGTCGAGGATCAGCCAACCGGCTCGATCAGCCTCAGCGGCGGCTATTCGACGACCCAGGGCATCATGGCGGAGCTCGCCTATACCGAGACCAACTTCCTCGGCCGCGGACAATATGTGAGACTAAGCGTCTCGGATGGGCAATACAGCCAGGGCTGGAAGGCGTCTTTCACCGAGCCGTATTTCCTTGGGCAGCGGCTGGCGGCGGGCTTCGATATCTATCACCAGGTCAACAACAACAACAAGTACGCGTTATACCAGAACTGGACCACCGGCGTGACACTGCGCCTTGGCATTCCGATCACCGACGATCTCACGTTCCAGCCCAACTACTCGCTCTACAAGTCGAAGATCACCATCCCGAACACCACCTCGGACCCTTACGACGATTGCTCCGGTCCGACGCAGCCGTGGTATCCGGGCGGGTACCCGGTAGCGGTCACTCCGACGCCGTTCATCAACTGCCTGACCAACGGCGAGGCGCCGGTCGAAATCAAGCAGTCGGCGGCGCAGGGGACCCTGGTCACCTCGCTGGTCGGGTTCTCGCTTCTTTACAACAACCTCGACAACCGCAGGGATCCGACTTCGGGGTTCTTCGTCAACTACAAACAGGATGTCGCGGGGCTCGGCGGGCAGTCCGACTTCTTCCGCGAGACTCTGGACGCGCGTTGGTATCATCCCATCACGGAGGACTTCGTCGGCATCCTCCATTTGCAGGGCGGCCAGATCAACGGCTACGGCTCGCAGCCGCTCGACATCATCAATAACTTCGTGCTGGGACCGAGCCTCGTTCGCGGCTTCGCCCCGGGCGGCCTTGGTCCGCGGGATATCGCCAGCAACGACAACATCCAGGCCTCAGCCCTCGGCGGCACGAGCTACTTTGGAGCGTCGGCGGAAGTCGACTTCCCGATCTTCGGCCTGCCCAAGGAGATCGGCCTCAAGGGGGCGTTGTTCGCCGACGCCGGCAATGTAATCGGCTACTCCGGACAGACGAACTTCTCGAACTTCCTCGGCTACACATATTGCCCGGGACAGAACGTGATCCTGATCACCCAGCCGAGCTGCGCCAACGTCTGGGATCCCAACCTGATCCGAACCGCGGTCGGCGCGAGCCTGATCTGGGCTTCGCCGATGGGACCGATACGCTTCGATTTCGCCCTGCCGGTCACCAAAGGCAAGTACGACCAGACCCAATTCTTCAACTTCTCGGGCGGCGCGACGTTCTAGGCGCGATCGTCGATTCGTTTTGGAGCGGGCGCGCCACAATATGGCGCGCCCGTCGTCGCATCCGGCGGAACCTTTCCTTGGCCAAGATTCGCTTCTTTCCACCGAGCTCGGCGCCGTCCCTCACCGAGGTCGCCGGCTGGTGCGGCGCGGACTTGGCGCGCGAGGCCGACGCGAACTGCACAATAAGCGACGTCGCCGCGCTCGATCAGGCTGGCTCCGGCGATCTGACCTTCCTCGACAATCCCAGATATCTCGAGCTTTTCAGGTCGACGCGCGCCGCGGCTGTTCTCGTCAGTCCGCGCTATGCGGATTTGGCGCCGGCCGGCTGTGCGGCGCTGGTCACGCGCGAGCCCTATCGCGCCATGGCCATGGTGATGGCGAAGCTGTTTCCGAGCGCCGTCAAGCCGGGATCCGTCTTCGACGAGAGCGGCGTCTCCCCTGCGGCGACGGTCCATGCGTCGGCACGGCTGGAGGCCGGGGTGATTGTGGATCCGGGAGCGGTGATCGGGCGCGGGGCGGTAATCGGCGCCGGCACTATCATCGGTCCCAATGCCGTGATCGGTCCCGGGGTGCGGATCGGCCGCAACGGCGCTGTAGGCGCATCGACGACGATAATCGCGGCGTTGGTCGGCGACCGGGTGATCATCCACCCCGGCGTCCATATCGGTCAGGACGGCTTCGGCTTCGCCCTCGGCCCGGGCGGACACCTCAAGGTGCCGCAGATCGGGCGCGTCATCATCCAGGACGATGTCGAAATCGGCGCGGGCGTGACGATCGACCGGGGCGCAAACCGCGACACGGTGATCGGCGAGGGGGCGAAGATCGACAATCTCGTGCAGATTGGCCACAACGTCGTCATCGGCCGCCACGCGGTTCTCGTCTCCCAGTCGGGCGTCTCCGGATCGAGCGTCATCGGCGATTTTGCCGCGCTCGGAGGGCAGGCCGGCGTAGCCGGCCACCTCAGGATCGGCGCGGGCGCCCAGGTCGCGGCGGCAGCCGGCGTCATGACGGATATCCCGCCCGGCGAGCGCTGGGCCGGCGCGCCGGCGAAGCCCGTTCGCGAGTTTTTCCGCGAGGTCGCCACCCTGAAGAGGCTCGCAGCCGAGCGTATGCGCGGCGAAAGCAAGTCGGAATAACGATGGGCGAGGACGAGCGGGCCGAGCGAAGGGAAAGCGGAATGGCCGACACTACGGATCGGGTGTTTGAGAGTTACGACATCCAGAAGCTCCTGACGCTTCTGCCGCATCGCTACCCGTTTCTTCTGGTCGACCGGATTGTCGAAGTGCGCGACGACGAGTACGGGGTCGGCATCAAGAACGTCACCGTCAACGAGCCCCATTTCCAGGGCCACTTTCCCGGCCGCCCGGTCATGCCGGGGGTCCTGCTGATCGAAGCGATGGCGCAGACCGCGGGCGCGCTCTGCGTCGCATCGCAGGGCCGCGCCGACGCGCCGGGGGTCGTCTATCTGATGACGATCGACAAGGCGAAGTTTCGCAAGCCGGTCGTGCCGGGCGATCAGGTGAAGTTCCACATGACTCGCACCGCAAGGCGACGCAACATGTGGTGGTTTCGCGGCGAAGCGAAGGTGGACGGCGCGCTCGTTTGCGAAGCGGAAGTGTCGGCGATGCTGGTGCGCGAATGATGCGTGGCATCCATCCGAGCTCCGTAGTGGAAGAGGGCGCGGAGCTTGGCGCCGGCGTCGACATCGGACCGTTCTGCCACATCGGACCGCATGTTACGATCGGCGATGGCGTCAGGCTGGTGTCGCACGTCAGTCTCGCCGGCGATACGATGGTTGGCGCGCGGACGCGCATTTTCCCCTTCGCCTCGATCGGCCATGAGCCGCAGGATCTCAAATACCGGGGCGAGGCGGTCCGCCTGACGATCGGCGAGGAGTGCCTCATCCGCGAGGGCGTGACGATGAATCCGGGAACGGCGGGCGGCGGGTCGGAGACCATCGTCGGACCGCGTTGCGTCCTGCTCGCGAATGCGCATGTCGCGCACGACTGCCGGCTTGGCGAAGGCGTCATTTTGTCGAACAACGTGATGCTCGCGGGCCATTGTCAGATCGGCGACTTCGCCATTGTCAGCGGCGGGGCGGCGGCGCATCAATTCGTCCGCATTGGCGCGCACGCCTTCGTCGGCGGTCTTGCCGGCGTCGAGCACGACATCATTCCCTTCGGCATGGCGCTCGGGAACCGCGCGTCGTTGGCCGGCATCAATGTCGTGGGCCTCAAGCGACGCGGCTTTTCCCACGAGGCCATTCACGAACTGCGGCGCGCCTACCGAATGCTGTTCGGCGGCGCCGGCACCCTGAAGGAGCGTGTGGGCGATGTTGCGGCAGCCTTTCCCGACCAGGATGCCGTGCAGCAGATCGTCGAATTCCTGCGACAGGGCGGCGACCGGCAGATCTGCGTTCCGCGTTCCGGCAAGGACGACGAGGCGTGAGCGATGGCAACGGCCGGGGGCTGGCGCCGCCCCTGGCGATTCTCTGCGGCGGGGGAAAATTCCCGCTGGAGGTGGCCGCCGAAGCGCTGCGCGGGGGACGGGGGCCATTCTTGATCGGCGTGGTCGGCTCGACGCCGCCGGGGATCGAGGCCTATCCCCACGTCTGGTTGCGCTTGGGCGAGGTCGGCAAGCTGTTCGCGGCCCTCAAGGAACATTCAATCGCCGAAATGGCGATGGTCGGCGCGATGACCCGGCCTGAGTTCTCCGATTTGAGGCTGGACTGGGGAGCGGTGACGCGGGCGGGCGAGCTCCGCCAGCTCTTTCGCCGCGGCGACAACGGTCTCCTCATTGGCCTCGCCCGGATTTTCGAGCGGGAGGGCATTCGCATTGTCGGCGCGCATGAGATCGCGCCGCGCCTCGCCGCCCCGTGCGGGCCGCTCGGCGCGCGTTCGCCCTCGGCGGACGACGACGCCGACATTGCCATGGGCGCCGGGCTGGTCGAGGCGCTTTCGTCGTTCGACGCCGGTCAGGGCGCCGTGGTCGCCGCAGGACGGGTCCTGGCGATCGAGGCGGCCGAAGGCACAGACGGCATGCTCGCCCGCATCGCGGGTTTGCGCGAGAGCGGGCGGCTGCGGTTCAAGGGCCTCGCTGGCGTCCTGGTTAAGGCGCCTAAAGTCGGTCAGGACCTTCGCCTGGACATGCCCGCGATAGGCCCGGAGACGATCCGCAATGCGGCGAAAGCGCGATTGCGCGGCGTCGCGGTCGCGGCCGGGCGGGTGCTGGTCATCGAGCGTGAGCTTTGCGCGCGTGCGGCCGAGACCGGGGGGCTGTTTGTTTACGGGTTCGGGTCGTGAGCGGCGCGGGAGCGGGCTCGTTGCGGATCGCTCTCGTCGTTGGCGAACATTCGGGAGACCAGCTGGGCTTCAAGCTGATCCGCGCGCTGCGCGAAGCGTCGGACGGCGATGTCGCTCTCCTCGGCGTCGGCGGCGAGGCGATGGAAGCCGAGGGCCTGAAGAGCCTCTTCCCGATCGCCGATATCGCGGTGATGGGAATTCTCCCGGTTTTGGCGCGGCTGCCCGCACTGATGACGCGCATCGGGCAGACCGCGCGCGCCATCATCGAAGCCCGTCCCGATGCTCTCGTCGTCATCGACAGCCCCGATTTCACCCACCGCGTGGCCCGGCGGGTGCGCCGAGCGATGCCGAACCTGCCGATCGTCGACTATGTGAGCCCAAGCGTCTGGGCGTGGCGCCCTGGCCGGGCGAGGGCCATGCGCGCCTATGTCGACCGCGTGCTGGCGCTGTTGCCGTTCGAGCCGGAAGCCTACGTTCGCCTCGGCGGCCCTCCTTGCGTCTATGTCGGCCACCCGCTGATCGAGCGTCTGCAATTGTTGCGGCCGAACGAGGACGAGGCGCGCCGCCGGAACGCGGAGCCGCCGATGGTCGTCGTGCTGCCGGGCTCGCGTCGCTCCGAGATCCGTCGGCTGATGACCGATTTCGGCGGCGCCCTAGATGCGCTCCATGAAGAGATCGGACCGTTCTTGCCGGTCCTGCCGACGCTGCCGCATATCGAAAGCGAGGTGAGAGCGCTGGCCGCGCTATGGCCGCAGGCACCACGCATCGTCCTTGGCGAGTCGGCGAAATTCGAGGCCTTCCGCGCCGCGCGCGCCGCCCTCGCCGCCTCGGGCACGGTGACGCTCGAGCTTGCGCTCGCCGGCGTGCCGATGGTCGGCGCCTATAAGGTCTCGCTCGTCGAGGAGCAGCTCAAGTATCTCATCAAGGTCCCCTCCATCTTGCTGCCGAACCTCATCCTTGGCGAGCGTGCGATCCCCGAGAAGCTGCAGCGGGACTGCACGCCGGCCGCGCTCGGCGGGGCGCTGACGAACCTGGTGCGCGAAGGGCCGCAGCGCGAAGCGCAGATCGAGGCGCTGGCTCGCCTCGATCAGCTCATGCGGCTCTCCGACGGCCGCCCGCCCAGCGCGCACGCCGCAAGCGCGGTGCTGGAGACGGTTGCGGCGCGGGGCGGGGGGCGGCGATGAGAGTTCCAGCTTACGAGTTGCGACGTTCTTCCGTCTACCGCTTCGGGAGTCGGCCGAGCTGCTCGTCGAAGCGGGCGGCGTCCGATTTCCATTCAGCCCAAGCGCTGTCGGGGCCCGAAAGAGGCAAACACAACAAAATCCAAATCGGGATTATGGCCCTGGCTACCGATTGCCGATCGGCTTGTACTCGCGCAGTTTCGCCCCGGTGTAGAGCTGCCGCGGGCGACCGATCTTCTGCTCCGGATCGTCGATCATTTCCTTCCACTGGGCGATCCACCCCACGGTGCGCGCGACCGCGAACAGAACGGTGAACATCGCCACCGGAAAGCCCATCGCCTTCAGGGTGATGCCGGAATAGAAATCGATGTTCGGATAAAGCCTCTTCTCGATGAAATAGTCGTCGTGCAGCGCTATGCGCTCGAGCTCCATGGCGACGTCGAGCAGCGGGTCGTCCTTGATGCCGAGCTCGTTGAGAACCTCGTGCGCCGTCTTCTGCATGATCTTCGCACGAGGGTCGTAATTCTTGTAGACCCGGTGACCGAAGCCCATCAGGCGGAACGAGTCGTTCTTGTCCTTGGCCCTGGCGATGTATTTGGGGATGTTCTCCACTTTGCCTATATCGCCGAGCATTTTGAGCGCCGCCTCGTTGGCGCCGCCATGCGCCGGGCCCCAAAGGCAGGCGATCCCGGCGGCGATGCAGGCGAACGGATTGGCGCCTGACGATCCGGCCAGGCGCACCGTCGAAGTCGAGGCGTTCTGCTCGTGGTCGGCGTGCAGGATGAAGATGCGGTCGAGCGCCCGCGCCAGAACGGGATTGACCCTGTACTCCTCGCACGGCACCGAGAAGCACATGCGCAGGAAGTTCGCGCTATACTCGAGGTCGTTCTTCGGATAGACGAACGGTTGCCCGATGTTGTATTTATAAGCCATCCCCGCCAGCGTCGGCATCTTGGCGATCATGCGGATCGAGGCGACCTCGCGCTGCCAGGGATCGTTGATGTCGGTCGAATCGTGGTAGAAGGCCGCCAGCGCGCCGACGCAGGCCACCATCACCGACATGGGATGCGCGTCGCGGCGGAACCCGTTGAAAAACCGGTTCATCTGCTCATGCACCATGGTGTGGCGCGTCACCCGGTAGTCGAAGTCGGCTTTTTGCGCCGCGGTCGGCAGCTCGCCGTACAGCAGGAGATAGCAGGTCTCGAGAAAGTCGCCGTGCTCGGCCAGCTGGTCGATCGGATAGCCGCGATAGAGGAGCACCCCCTCGTCGCCGTCGATGTAGGTGATCTTCGACTCGGTGCTGGCGGTCGAGGTGAAACCGGGATCGTAGGTGAACATGCCGGTCTGGGCATAGAGCTTGCCGATGTCGACCACCGAGGGGCCGATTGTCCCGGTCTTGACAGGCAGTTCCACGGACTTGTCGCCAACCTTGAGGATCGCCGAGGTCTCGGTCATCACGCGTCTCCGTGGAGGTTTTGGCGTTGCGCTGCAAAAACGTTATTGCAGCGCAAACTCGGGGACAAGTCAAACCAAAGGAGGAGCCGGGCCTTTCTTTGCAGCTATTGCGGGTTCTCGTAGCTGAACGCCTGCGCGTTCTCGTCATAGGCGAAGAGTTCGCCGTATCGCCCAAGATTGATGATCGCGCGCAACGTCCGCTCGGCATAGTCCTCGGACATGTAGTCCTCGAGCTCCTCGCGGAAGCGGGTGGCGGGCGCCCGGTGGCTCGGGCGTTCGTCGAGAACCCGCTTGATATGGGAAGCAAGCGGGATATTCGCCAGCACCTGCTCGCCAAACACTTTCTTGCGCTGGTCGACGTCCATGTCGACGAAGCGCCGGCCGAGCGGCGTCAGCTTGATGTCGCCCTCCTCGAATTCGGCCAGCCGCAAAAGCTGCAGGGTCTCGCCGAGGGGAAACAGATCGTCGACCTCGAGCGCCAGCGAATCCGCCAAGTGGGGGAGGTCGGCCTTGCCGTTGTAAGGCGGCGCCGCGATCTCCTCGAGCATGCCAGCGAGCGAGTTTGTGGAAACCAGCGGCAGGGACATCGCGAGCCCTAACCCTGCGGCTTCGCGGGCCGGGTGTTTGGTTGGATCGGGCCGCTGGGTCATGAGCGCATAGATTTTGTCGACCAGCGCTCGGAATTCCGGGTCGAGACGGTCGCGCGGATGCGGGATGGCGACAGGGATCTCCGAGGCGATGCGGCCTGGATTGGACGACAGCACCAGGATGCGGTCGCTCATCAGCACGGCCTCCTCGATGTTGTGCGTCACCATCAGGATGGATTTGATCGCGATGCGGCGCTCATGCCAGAGATCGAGAAGATCCGTGCGCAGCGTTTCGGCGGTCAGCACGTCGAGCGCCGAGAACGGCTCGTCCATCAGCAGGATCTTCGGCTGCATGACGAGCGCGCGGGCGAAGCCGACGCGCTGGCGCATGCCGCCCGAAAGTTCCTTTGGATAGGCTGATTCGAAGCCGTCGAGGCCGATGGTGTCGATCGCCTTGAGCGCCCGCTGCCGCGTTTCCTCGAGCGGCACTCCGCTCGCGCGCGGACCGATCTCGACGTTGTCGAGCACGTTGAGCCACGGAAAAAGGGCGAAGCTCTGGAAGACCATCGCGACATCCTCCGCCGGGCGGGTCACCGGCTCGCCTGCGATCGTCACCGTCCCTTCCGTCGGCCGTATCAGCCCCGCGATGATGCGCAGGAGCGTAGATTTGCCGCAGCCGGACCGGCCGAGCAGCGCGACGATCTCGCCGGCTTTCAGGCTCATCGAAACGTGGTCGAGCACGGGCTTCTTACTCTCGCCGGACCCCGTCGAGTAGACTTGGCTGACCTTGTCGACGTTCAGGAGCGTCGTGATCGAAGTGTCTAACATCGATGAAATCCTCTCTCGGACGGTCGCGGGTTCAGAGGGCGAGGCGTCGCTCCGCATAGGCGTAAAGTCGGCGCCAGAACAGGCGATTGAACAGCGTGACGAAGATCGACATCATCGCGACACCGAGCACGATCTTTGGAAAGTCCCCTTTGTCAGTGGCTTCGGCGATATAGGACCCTACGCCCTGGGCGACGACAGTGTGGTCCTTCCACTTTACGTATTCGGCGACGATGGAGGCGTTCCACGAGCCGCCCGAGGCGGTGATTGCGCCGGTCACATAGTAGGGCGCGACGCCCGGAAGCATGACCTGCTTCCACCATTGCCAGCCGTGCACACGAAAATTTGTCGCTGCTTCGCGCAGGTCGTTGGGAAAAGCCGCGGCCCCTCCGATCGTATTGAACACTATGTACCATTGCGTGCCGAAGATAATGAGAAAGCTCAGCCAGATGTTCGGATTGAGGTTATAGGCGAGCACCAGGCTGACCGCCGCGCCGAACAGCAGGTTGACCGGGAAGGCGGCCATGAACTGGGCGATCGGCTGCACCGCCTCCTCCCAGCGAGGCCTGAGCCCGATCCAGACGCTGGTCGGCACCCAGATCAGCGACGCAAGGGCGATCAACGCAACGACGCGGATCAGCGTGTAGAAGGTGAGGACGAAGACGTGAATGACTTCGTCCCATCCGACCTCTGTGCCGATATAGGCGATCGTCAGCCATGCGGCCCAGACGGCGGCCGCGAGAATCACAAGGACCCAAAGGGCGTCGAGAATTCGCGACGCCTGCTGCGAATTCATCGCGCCTCGCGCTTGGGGGATCCGCGGGAAGCGAATTGGCAAGAGACTTATGCTGCGAAACGCCTCGAAAACCGGTCGAGCGCCTAGGCGTATCCAATAGGTGCGCTGCAGCAAGTTCAGCACCCAGGAACCGCCGACATCCTGGCTCTGCGACAATTCGACCTTGAACTTGCCGGCCCAGGCGACGATCGGCCGGAACAGCAGCTGATCGTAAAGCAGAATGACGATCCCCATTGTCAGGACCGCCGCGCCGATCGCCGACCAGTTTCCTTCGTCGTTCGCCTTGGCAATATAAGAGCCGACGCCCGGCAGCGCGATCGTGGTGTCGCCGACCGTGATCGCCTCCGAGGCGACGACGAAGAACCAGCCGCCCGACATCGACATCATCGTGTTCCAGATGAGGCCCGGCATCGCGAAAGGCGCCTCGAGCTGCCAGAACTTCTGCCAGCCGGTCAATCGGAACCCGCGCGCCACTTCGTCGAGGTCGCGCGGAACCGTGCGCAATGACTGGTAAAAGGAGAAGGCCATGTTCCACGCCTGACTGGTGAAGATCGCAAAGATTGCGGCAAGCTCCGCGCCCAACGTATTGCCTGGAAAAAGGCCGAGGAAGAACGTCACGGTGAAAGACAGAAAACCCAGGATCGGCACCGACTGTAGGATGTCGAGGATCGGAATCAGCACCATCTCGGCTCGCCGACTTTTCGCGGCAAGCGTCGCGTAGGTGAAGGTGAACACCAGCGAGGCGGCGAGGGCGGCGAACATGCGCAGCGCCGTGCGCAGCGCATAGTAGGGCAGGTTCCAGTAGTCGAGCGAGACCGCCGGTTCGTTCGGCGCCGGCAGGGGCGCTGAAATGCCGTGATAGCTTTGGGCGACCGCCGTCAGCGCCGCCATGATCGCGGCGAAGGCGATCAAGTCCCACTGGTTGGGCAGGACCCGCCGACCGGCGGAGGCGATGCTGTTGAGCATGGTGCGATTTCCGTCAGGCGCCAGACAGAGGAAAAGGAAGCGTGCGCGCCGAATGGGCCACGGTTCCGACGCCAAGGCAATCGAAATTCAGCCGCCCGCCCCGAAGGATCCCGGTCGAGCCTTGGCGACCCAATATGACAGGAGGAAGATCGGCCGGCCGGTCTCCCGGGATGCATTTCCGGACCCTTTGTTGTCGCTCGTCAAAGGACTTCCAGCCTTCCCCGGCGGGTGCAAGGCCTTGGCGAGCGAAGCCGTTCCCGAATCCCTTCCGAACCCGCGCTTGCGTTTCCCTCAAGGCTCGCCTATATCGCGCGCCATTCCACAGGCGGATTTTTTGCGGTTCCTGGCTCAAGGTTCCGCTCCGGTGGCGAGGCTTGCTTCGCCGTTCATGATCCGCCGAGGCTCAACCGGACAAGGACGCTCAATGGCACTCCCTGACTTCACCATGCGCCAGCTGCTGGAGGCGGGCGCGCATTTCGGCCACCAGTCGCACCGCTGGAACCCGAAGATGGCCCCCTACATCTACGGGTCGCGTAATTCGATCCACATCATCGATCTCGCCCAGACGGTGCCGCTCCTGCATCAGGCGCTGAAGGCGGTGTCGGACGCCGTCTCCAAAGGCGGCCGGGTGCTCTTCGTCGGCACCAAGCGGCAGGCCTCGGACGAGATCGCCGCGGCGGCCAAACGTTCGGCGCAGTATTTCGTCAACGCCCGCTGGCTCGGCGGCATGCTGACGAACTGGAAGACCATTTCCGCTTCGATCTCGCGTCTGCGCAAGCTTGATGAAATGTTGAGCGAAGGCGCGAGGGGCCTCACCAAGAAGGAGAGGCTCATGCTGTCGCGCGAACGCGAAAAGCTCGAGACGGCGCTCGGCGGCATCAAGGACATGGGCGGCATTCCCGACCTGGTCTTCGTCATCGACACCAATAAGGAGGCGCTGGCGATCAAGGAGGCGAACCGCCTCAAGATCCCGGTCATCGCCATCCTCGACACCAACTCCGATCCCGATGGCATCGCCTTTCCGGTGCCGGCGAACGACGACGCCGGCCGCGCCATCCAGCTCTATTGCGACCTCGTCGCCCGCGCTGCGATCGATGGCATCGGGCGCAGCCAGGGGGCGCATGGCGTCGACCTCGGCGAAGCCGAGACGCCCGTCGCCGAGCCGCTGCCGGAGACCGTCGAGCCGGAAACCGCCTCGACCACAGAGCGCTTCGAGCTCCTGACCGCGCCGCGCGGCGCCCCCGATGATCTGGCCAAGCTCACCGGCGTCGGCCCGCAGATCGTCAAGAAGCTGAACGAGCATGGCGTCTTCCACTATTGGCAGCTCGCGGCGATGACGCCGGAGGAGGCCGCCCAGCTCGACGCCGACCTCAAGTTCAATGGCCGCATCGCCCGCGACAAGTGGAGCGACCAGGCCCGCGCGCTGATGGCGGCCGAATAGCCGTCGAGCGCCGCGCTCTTTAAGGACATGGTCTCGCCGCCGCCCGGATGGCGGCGAGGGAAACGAGGAATGCGATGGCTGCGATAACCGCGGGGCTTGTCAAGGATCTGCGCGAGAAGACCGGCGCGGGCATGATGGACTGCAAGACGGCGCTCAGCGAGACTGGCGGCGACATCGAAGCCGCGATCGACTGGCTGCGCAAGAAGGGCCTCGCCAAGGCGGCCAAGAAGAGCGGCCGCATCGCGGCCGAGGGTCTCGTCGGCGTCGCGGTCGAAGACAATGTCGGCGTTGTCGTCGAGGTCAATTCCGAGACCGACTTTGTCGCCCGCAACGACGATTTCCAGGCGCTGGTGCGCGGCGTCCTGGCGGTCGCGCTGGATCACGCGCCGGCCGTCGATGTCGATAAGGTTCTTGGCGCGCACTATATGGGCGGCGGCACGGTCAGCGAAGCGATCGCCAACGCCATCGCGACCATCGGCGAGAACATGACATTGCGCCGCGTCCAGGGCCTCCGGGTCTCCGAAGGCGCGGTCGGCCATTACGTGCACAGCCAGATCGTCGACGGGCTGGGGCGCATCGGCGTGATCGTCGGGCTCGAATCGAAGGGGAGCCGCGATGGGCTGACGACGCTCGGCCGGCAGGTCGCGATGCACGTCGCGGCCGCCAGTCCGATCGCGCTGAACTCGGCGGGGGTCGATCCGGCGACGGTGGCGCGCGAGCGCTCCGTGCTCGCCGAGAAGAATGCCGGCAAGCCCGCCAATGTGATCGAGAAGATCGTCGAATCCGGCCTGAAGACCTTCTACAAGGAGGTGTGCCTCATCGATCAGCCTTACGTCCACGACCCGGCGAAAACCGTCGCCCAGGCGCTCAAGGAGGCCGAGAAGACGGTCGGGGCGCCGATCGCGGTGACCGGCTTCGTGCGCTATGCGCTCGGCGAGGGCGTCGGGAAGCCGGCGGAAGAGGCGTAGCCCTCAGAGTTTGCAAGCGGCCTGCGGGCCGCTTTTTTTACGGCCCTTGCGCCCGGATCGTGGGCTCGAGGGGCGCGCTCGCCGCCGCCGGGCGGGGCGGATACTTTGAATCTCAAGGGAAGTTCCGATGACGATGAAACCCCTGTTCAGCCGCGTCGTCGTCAAGCTTTCCGGTGAGGCGCTGATGGGGCCCGACCCGTTCGGCCTCAACGCGCCGACGGTCGCCCGCATGGCCGCCGACCTCAAGGCGGCGGAGGATCTCGGCGTGCAGGTCGCGGTCGTCGTCGGCGGCGGCAATTTCTTCCGCGGACTGCAGGGGGCGGACAAGGGCATCGAGCGGGCGCGCGCCAATTCGATCGGCATGCTGGCGACGGTAATGAACGCGCTCGCCATGGAGGGCGCGCTCGAGCAGGCCGGCCAGCCGGCCCGCGTGCTGTCCGCCGTCGCCATGCCCTCGCTCTGCCAGCCCTATTCGCGCCAGGCGGCGCTGGCGCATCTTGTCAAGCGCCGGGTCATCATCCTGGCGGGCGGCACCGGCAATCCGTTCTTCACCACCGACACGGGCGCGGCGCTCAGGGCCTGCGAGCTCTCCTGCGATGCGGTGATGAAGGCGACCCAGGTCGACGGCATCTATTCGGCCGACCCGAAGAAGAACCCGGCCGCGACCCGCTTCGAGAAGCTGACCCACGACGACGCCATCGCGCTGAACCTTCAGGTGATGGACACGGCCGCCTTCGCGCTTTGCCGCGACAACGGCATTCCGATCGTCGTCTTTTCGGTCAACGAGCCCGGCGCCATCCCGCGCGCGCTCCTCGGCAAGGGGCGGGCGACCTACGTGATGCCGTAGGTCCTGCCGGACAGCGGGGCTGGCGCCGCTTGCCCTTTTTCAAAGGCTTAGGCTGCAAAAGTTGTCACTTTCACAGGCGGCAGCGCGCTCGCGTTTGTAGTTGCGGTCGATGACCGGGCAACGCTATATATACAGTTTGTACATGTTGTTAATGGCTTCAGGCGCCGAAGGCGCGGGCGGCGAGCGCGATCATCATGAGGAACGCCCCGAGCGAAACCAGCTCGGCGAAATCGCGCATGGCGTGAAGTGCGGTTTGCTGCATGATCGCCTCCTTGATCTTGGTATGACCATGCTATGTTCTTTTTTTGTTCGAGTCAACGATGGTGCCGCCGCTGGGGCAGCGCCGTCTTCAAAGCTTGGTTAATCTCGCCGCCGCGGGGCTGCCGATCGATGGCTGCGCGAGCCCGTTCCAGGTTGACGGCTGGACAAGCGCGGACGACCGGAGGATCATTTGGCAGGGTTCATTCGGGGCAACGCGCATGGACGTCGGCAAGTGGCTTCGCGGCCTCGGCCTCGGGGAATACGAAGCCGCTTTCGAGCAGAACAGGATCGACGCCGCGGTCCTGCCGAAGCTGACGGTCGAGGACTTGAAGGAGATCGGCGTCGTCGCCATCGGCGACCGTCGCAAGATAATGTCCGCGATCGAGGGCTTGTCCCGTTCGGCGGCCGCCGCGGCGCCGTCGGCCAGCGACTCCGCCGCCGGACCTGACTTCGCCGAGCGGCGCCAACTGACCGTCATGTTCAGCGATCTGGTGGGCTCGACCGCGCTCTCGGCGCGGCTCGATCCGGAAGAAATGCGCGCGGTGATCGGCGCCTGCCGCAAAGCCTGCGCGAGCGTCATCGAACGCGAGGGCGGTTTCGTCGCCAAATATATGGGCGATGCCGTCCTCGCCTATTTCGGCTACCCCAGGGCTCATGAGGACGATGCGGAGCGAGCGGTGCGGGCCGGGCTCGGGGTCGCTGAGGCCGTGTCGAGGATCAGCGCGCCGGACGGCGGCCGGCTCAGCGTGCGGGTCGGGATCGCGAGCGGCATCGTAGTCGTCGGCGATCTCCTCGGGTCGGGCGAAGCGCACGAACGCGGCGTCGTCGGCGACCCGCCGAATCTGGCGGCGCGGCTGCAGGGGATCGCCAAGCCCGGCGAGGTGGTGATCGCTAAAAGCACACGCCGGCTCGTCGGCGACCTGTTTGAACTCGAGGACCTCGGCGTTCGCGAACTCAAGGGCGTCGCGGCCCCGCCGCACATCTACGCCGCGCGGCGCGAACGACCGATCGAGAGCCGTTTCGAAGCGCTGCATCCGGAAGGATTGACCCCGCTCGTCGGGCGCGAGGAGGAACTCGAACTGCTGATGCGCCGATGGGCCAGGGCGAAATCCGGCGAAGGACAGGTGGCGCTCGTGTCGGGCGAGCCGGGGATCGGCAAGTCGCGACTGACAGCGGCGGCGACGATGCGCCTTAACGCCGAGCCGCACGCGCGTCTGCGCTATTTCTGTTCGCCGCAGCACATCGACACCGCGTTCCATCCGATCATCAGCGAACTGCAGCGGACCGCAGACCTCGCTCGCGAGGACGACTTGAAGACCGCGCTCGACAAGCTCGACGCGGAGCTCGAGCGGCGAGGGACGCCGGCCGAGGACGCCGGCCTCTTCGCCGACATGATGTCGCTCGGCAACGACGGCCGCTACCGGGATGTGGCGCTGTCATCGCAGCAGCGCCGACGCAGGACGCTCGATGCGCTGGTCGCGCAGATCGAGGGCCTTTCGAGCCGCATCCCGACGCTGATGATCTTTGAGGACGCTCAGTGGGCCGACCCCTCGAGCGTCGAGGTCCTCGACCGGCTGGTCGATCGGATCGAGGGGCTGAGGGTCCTCCTGATCGTCACCTACCGCCCGGAATTCACGCCGCCCTGGATCGGCCGCCCGCATGTCGCCCTGCTCACGCTCAACCGGCTGACGCGCCGCGAGATCGCCGAACTGGTCGCGAATGTCGCGGCCGACAAAACGTTGTCCGAAACCGTCAAACGGGACATTGTCGAGCGGGCGGGCGGCGTTCCTCTGTTTGCCGAGGAGATCACCAAGGCGACGCTGGAGTTGGCGGACGACGACGCGGCCCCGGCTTGCGCGTTGGGCGCGGGCGCCTCCCCGGCCGCGCTTACGGCGAGCCTGCACGCATCGCTGATGGCTCGGCTCGACCGGCTCGGCGCCGCCCGGGACATCGTTCAGATTGGCGCGGCGATCGGCCGGGAGTTCCCGTACGCGCTGATCGCCCGCGTCGCGCGCAAGAACGGGACGGAGCTCGACGTCGCGCTCGACCGGCTGGTGCAGGCCGGCATCCTGATGCGGCGCGGCGCAGACGCCGACGCCGTGTATACGTTCAAGCACGCGCTCTGCCAGGATGTCGCCTACGGGGCGCTGCTTCGCGAGCCGAAGCGGGACCTGCACGCCCGCATCGCCGAGGCGCTCGAATATCATTCGCTCGACGCGGCTTCGATTGAGCCGGAAGTTCTGGCCCGTCATTATTCCGAAGCGGGGCTGACTGAGAAGGCAGCCTTCTTTTGGGCCAGGGCCGGCCGTCGCGCGCTCGCCCGCTCGGCGCTGGCGGAAGCCGAGCCGCAGCTCAAGCGCGCGCTTGCCGCCCTCGCCGAACTCCAGGCGACGCCGGGCTTAAGCAAACTGAAGAAGGAATTGCGGACGGACCTCGCGAAGGTGCAGGCGGACCGGGGCGAGATCGCCGCGCCGGATCGGCCCTTGCCGGCCGAGCGGGACGTCGACCTCGAGGGCGATCCCGTCTCCTGAGGGCTTGCGGGTCGCCTGTCGTCAGGCAGCCTCTACCCCTGCGCGGTCGGACGGACGACGATTTCGTTGACGTCGACCTCGGGCGGTTGCTCGATGGCGAAGACGATGGCGCGGGCGATCGCTTCGGGCGCGATGGCGATCCGGTCGCGGGCGGAGAGCATGGCTGATCTCAGATCGGCGTCCGGCACGGACTGGACGAAATCGGTCCGAACGAATCCGGGCGAGACGATGGTGACGCGGATCGTCTCGCCCGCTTCCTGGCGCAGGCCTTCGCAGAGGGCGCGGACCGCGAATTTGCTGGCGGAATAGACCGCCTGGTTCGGCACGGTTCTCATTCCTGCGGTCGAAGCGATGGCGATGAAATGCCCGAAGCCTTGCCGACGGAAGACGGGCAGCGCCGCCGCTATGCCGTAGAGGACGCCTTTGACGTTGACGTCGATCATCGCCTCCCATTCGTCGACCCTGAGATCGTCGAGCGGCGAGATCGGCGCGATGCCCGCGTTGCTGACGAGGACATCGAGCCTGCCGTAGCGCTCGCAAGCCAACGCGACGAGGCGCGCCACATCGTCCCGGCGCGTCACGTCGATCTGCGCTGAAACCGCTTCGCCGCCCGCCGCGGCGATCCGGCCAACGAGCGCCGCCAGGCGCTCGGCCCGGCGGGCTCCGAGCGCAACGCTGGCGCCGCGGGTTGCGCACATCAGCGCGGTCGCTTCGCCGATCCCGCTGCTCGCGCCGGTGATCGCGACGACCTTGCCTGCGACGCCCGGCCCCGAAGTCCCGCCGTTCGCGTCAGCCACCGCGACCCGCCCTGTTCGTCGGCGGCTGATCGAGCTCGCGATAATGCCGGAAGACACCGGACTGGTTGAACGGGATGCGGCGGGGCGAAGCAAGGTAGCGCGCGATGTTGGGGCGCGCCGCGACGGACGCGGCGAGGCGCCCGAACGCCGGATATCGGGCGTCTGCGCCGGTCATGGCGCGCGGGAAGGCGTAAGCCATGCCGGCCCAAACCTGGAAGAGCGACAGATCGACAGGGGTGAGCGCGGCGCCGACCGCATGCGCGGGGCCGGCCGGATTGTCGTTCAGGACGCGCTCGAAATAGCCGAAATATTTCGGCGCGCGATGGGCGAGGAAGGCGGCGGCGCGCGCCTTGGCTTCGCTCTTCTGGTCCTCGTAATAGAGGCTGGTCGAGATCGGGTGATGCGTGTCGTGAACCTCGGCGACGAAATCCGTGACGGTCAGTTGCAGCCCGCGGGCGAAGACGCGAAGAGTCTCGTCGGCGGGCGCGAGACCGAGCCGCGGCGCGAGATGGTCGAGGATGTTCGCGGCATGCGAGACGAGGACGGCGCCGTCACGCAGGAACGGCGGGGCGAAGGGAGTCAGGGGCGCCGCGGCTCCGTCCAGGATCGCCGTCAGCGCCTTGACGCCGCGCCCGGGACCGTGTTCGCGCGCGATGTCGACGTAGTCCGCGCCCGCCTCCTCGAGCGCCAGGCGGACGAATTCGCCGCGTCCCTGAATGCTCGGCCAGTAGAAGAGCTCGTAGGGCATCGCTGCTCCATTGCGTGGTTTCCCTCTCCCCTTGCGGGAGAGGGGTCAGGGGTGAGGGGTCCGGCGCCGTCAGGCGCTTCTGCATCATGCGCCTTCCGGCGCGAACCCCTCATCCGTCGCGGCTGCGCCGCGCCACCTTCTCCCGCAAGGGGAGAAGGAGGCCGCTGGCTTCAAGTCAGCGGCCGCATGCGGTCGGCCGCCTTGACATAGCGGCGGGCGAAATCGAGGAGCTCGCCGTCGGTCGGATGGTCCGCCTTCTCAACTCCCTCGACATGGGCCCTGATCGCTGGATGCCTCTCGGCGAGGAACCTGGCGAAGAAGTCCTTCTCCTGCGCGGGACCCACGATGAGGATGGCGCCGGCGTCCGCGATTGCCTTGGCGACATCCTCGAAGAACGGCTTGTTCTCCTCGATCCGGTGGCCTGTGCGCTTCACGCGTGAATGAATGTCGCGAACGATGTGATCCCGGACCACCGTCCTGTCCGCCTCCTCGACGTTGAAGTGAAAGATGCGCGCC
Organism: uncultured Alphaproteobacteria bacterium; assembly: GCA_963772555.1. Lineage (GTDB taxonomy): Bacteria > Pseudomonadota > Alphaproteobacteria > Rhizobiales > Beijerinckiaceae > Roseiarcus. The sequence continues at coordinate 666,620 of CAVYXQ010000007.1, forward strand.
TGCTTGTGATCGATCCAGACGACGGCGTGGAAGTGACTGGCCATGGCGGCCTCCCTCTCAAGCGTTCCAAGGCGTCGTCCCGCAATGCCCGCGCGCGTCGCCGATCCTCGATCCGAGGAGTCTATCGCGCCGTGAGCGCCTGCGCTATGAGGCGCCGCATGGCTCGAAATGGCAAGACCGCTGTCGCCGCGGCGCCGCCGGCGCCGGAAAAGGCCGCCCTCTACGATGTCGGTGAGGACGAAGCCGGGATGCGGCTCGACCGCTGGCTCCGCCGCCGCTTCCCGGCCCTTCCGCAGACGCATCTGATGAAGATCGTGCGCAAGGGCGAGGTCAGGGTTTCCGGCCGACGAGCCGACGTCTCGACCCGGCTCGAACTCGGGCAGAGCGTCCGCGTGCCGCCGGTCAGATCCGCTGCGCCCGCTTCGCCTGCGGTCGCGCCGCGCCGCGCCCGAGGACGCCGAGGCGATCCGGGCGATGACGCTCTACGAGGACGGCGACGTGATCGTGCTCAACAAGCCCTATGGGCTCGCTGTGCAGGGCGGCTCGGGGACGAAGCGCCACATCGACGGCATGCTGGAGGCGCTGGCCGGCAGGGACGGCGAGCGGCCGGTCCTGGCCCATCGGCTCGACCGCGATACCTCCGGCGTGCTGCTCCTCGCCAAGTCGCGCAAGATGGCGGCCGAGCTCGGGGCGACGTTCCGCTCGCGCGGCGCAAAGAAGATCTACTGGGCGATGGTCGAGGGCGTTCCGAAGCCGGCGCAGGGTCGGATCTCGATGTTTCTCGCCAAAGGCGAGGGGATGGGCGAGGCGCGCGGGACGGGCAGGGCGGATCTCGAGCGGATGCGGGCAGCCAAGCACGGCGACCCGGACGCGCAGCATTCGCTGACGCTCTACGCCGTCGTCGACAGGGTCGCCCCGCGGCTCGCCTGGCTCTCGATGCGACCGATCACCGGCCGGACGCACCAGCTGCGCGTCCATTGCGAGGCGATCGGCCACCCGATTGTCGGCGATCCGAAATACAACCGCAAGCCGGCGAACGATCCGGCCCGCAACGATCCCCTGCGGGCCGTTCCGCCGGGGATCGAGCCGAAGCTGCATCTTCTCGCCCGAAGGCTCATCCTGCCGCATCCGCGCGGCGGGCTGATCGACGTGACCGCGCCGCTGCCGGAGCATATGCGGAACAGCTTCGACATGTTCGGCTTCGAGCCGCCGCCGCGCGACCCGATCGAGGACGCGCCGGATGAGTGAGCGCCCCGACCCGATCCGGGCGGCGCAGGCGCATATGCGCCATCCGGCGGTCCGACGCTTCTACGAGACGGCCGACGTCCGCGAGGAGCCGGGCGGACATGCGCTCATCCTCGATGGCCGTGCCGCCCGGACGCCGGGCAAGAACCGCCTCGCCGCGGCAAGCCGGCCGCTGATGCTGAAGGTTGCCGAGGAATGGGCGCGGCAGGGCGAGACGCTCGAGCCGGCCGACATGCCGCTGACGAGGCTCCTGAATTCCGCCATCGACGGCATCGCCCGAAGGATGGACAAGACACGGGCCGAGATCGTGGGCTACGCCGGCTCGGACCTCCTCTGCTACCGGGCGGACGAGCCCGAGGCGCTCGCCGAACGGCAGCGGCTCGCGTTTGATCCGGTGCTCGACTGGGCGGCGGAGAGGCTCGGCGCGCGGTTCAACCTTGCCGCCGGGGTGATGCCGGTCGCGCAGCCGGCCGAGGCGCTCGATGCGGTCGGCGCGGCGCTCGCGAGCTTCGACGATCCGACGGCGCTGGCCGCGCTCGCCGTCATGACCAACCTGACCGGCTCGGCGCTGCTGGCGCTCGCCGTCGCCGACGGGAGGCTTACGGCCGAGGAGGCGTGGCGCGCCGCGCATGTCGACGAGGATTTCCAGAACGAGCGCTGGGGCGTCGACGAGGAGGCGAGAGCGCGTCGCGAAGCGCGCTGGCGCGAGATGCAGGCTGCGGCTATCGTGCTGGCGTTGACGGGGGCGGTCTAGCCCTCCCGCGTCCGGCTCGAGACGGCCGGCGCCGAAACATGCTCCGCTCCGAACGCGCGCCGGCCCCGTCGCCGAGCAAGCGAAGAGCATGACATGGACGAGCAAAAGAAAGTTCCGTTGAAAGTAACCGCGGCCCGGTTCGCTGGCGCGGTCCGGAACTTTGTCAGTTCCGAGGTCGGCTGGACGGCCAAGTGGATGTTCGTCGCCCTCGTCGCGCTTCTCGTCGGGGCGAACGGCCTGAATGTCGTCAACAGTTACGTCGGCCGAAACTTCATGACCGCAATCGCCGACCGCGACAGGGCCGAATTCCTTCGTCAGGCGGCCTATTACATCGGGGTCTTTGCCGGTTCGACCGCCGTTGCGGTCATCGCCCGGTTCACCGAGGAGCGCCTTGGCCTGCTCTGGCGGGAAAACCTGACGCGGCGAAGTCTGAAACTCTATCTCGCCGACGGAGCGTACTACGCGCTGGGCGGTTCGCAAGGGCTTGCCAACCCGGATCAGCGGATCGCAGAGGACGTTCGCGCTTTCACGGTCACAACGCTTTCCTTCGTGCTGATGGCGCTCAACAGCAGTTTCACCATCCTGGCCTTTTCCGGAGTGCTGTGGGCGATCAGTCCCTTGCTCTTCATGGTCGCCGTGCTCTACGCAGCTGTCGGCTCCTACGTGACGCTTGTCTTCGGGCGTCCCCTTGTTCGACTGAACAACGATCAATTCGACAAAGAGGCGAGCTTCCGCTCCGGGCTGATTCATGTTCGGGAAAACGCCGAATCGATCATGTTGGCGCAGCGCGAAAAGGACCATTCCGCTCGTTTGCTGCAAAGCCTGGACGAGCTGGTGGACAATTTTCGGCAGATCACCTCCATCAACCGCAACGTCGGATTCGTCACGACCGGCTACAACTGGATGATCCAGATCATTCCGGCGCTGATCATCGCGCCGGCCTTCATCAGCGGCCAGATCGCCTTCGGCGTCGTCACCCAGTCGGCCATGGCCTTTTCGACGCTTGTGGCGGCTTTTTCACTGATCGTCACCCAGTTCCAGTCGCTTTCGACCTTCGCCGCCGTGGTCGCACGGCTCAGGTTCCTGGTCGAAGCGGTGGAGCAGTCGCATGCGCGCTCCGGGACCGGCATCGAGATCGTCGTGGGCGCCGGCGTTGCTTATGAAGGGCTGACCCTTCTGTCTTCCGCGGACGGCGTCCCTCTCATCAAGGACCTGTCGATATCGATCCCTTACCCGACCCGCGTTCTGATCACCGGCTCCAACCCCGCTGCGGGAGCGGCTTTGTTCAGGGCCACGGCGGGCGTCGCGGCCGCGGGCGCGGGCGCGGGACGCGTCATTCGCCCTGGCCCCGACGACATCCTTTTTCTTGCGGAACGCCCCTACTTGCCTCCCGGCGCCCTGCGACAGGCTCTGGCCCCGGAGGGTGAGGCTTCCGACGAACGCATTCTGGCGCTGCTCAGCGAACTGAATCTCGAACTTGCTCTCGTCCAAGCGGACGGGCTGGATTCGGAACGCGACTGGGGAACGCTGCTTCCCCTGAGGGAGCAGCAGCTGCTGGCGGTGGCGCATGTTCTTCTCGCCCGGCCGCAATTTGTCTTTCTCGACCGGATCGGGGCGGCGCTGGGTCCGGATGAGCTCCGCAAGATCCTTGGCAAATTTTCAGAGGCTTCGATCGCCTACATCCAGAATGGCGGCCCCGCGGACTCGCGCGATCTCTATGACGCGGTCCTCACATGCGGCGGAGACGGCGGGTGGACATGGGCAGTGACGCACCAATAAACCAGTGCGGCGCCGCCTTCGAGAAGATGTCATACGGTTTCTTGCGACGCCATGGTATCGGGAAGGAGTCCCGGCAAGGCCGGGCGCTTCAAGCGCAAAGGGTGGAAGACATGACGCGGATGATGGTTGGAACGGCGATTGCGGCAGCGATCGCAGCAGGGGGGATGGTCGCGGGCGCGACGCCGGCGGGCGCGGTCGTCTATTGCAAGACGGTCGGCTATCCCAAGGGCTGCGTCGCGCGGCCGGGGGTGGCCGTCGTCCATCCGGTCGTCCGGCACGGGCCGGTCGTCTATTGCAAGCGCGTCGGCTATCCGAAGGGATGCGTGGCGCGCTAAGAGCGGACTTCCGGCGTGATCGCCGGCCCCCGCGTGCGAATGTCGCACGCGGGGGCTGGCTGACGCCGCCATGCCAGTCCCGAGCGAGACCCGAGTCGGATTACGCCTCGAGTTCGCTGTCCCAGTAGAGGTAGTCCATCCAGCTTTCGTGCAGGTAGTTCGGCGGGAACAGGCGACCGTTCTGATGCAGGTCGTGCACCGTCGGCTGGTAGGGCTCGGTCGCCGGCCACATGCGCGCGACCGAAGGCAGCATGTCGGCCTTCCTGAGGTTGCAGACAGAGCAGGCGGCGACGACATTCTCCCAGGTCGTCACGCCGCCCTTGGCGCGCGGAATGACGTGGTCGAAGGTGAGGTCCTCGCGCTCGCCGCAGTACTGGCAGGTGAAGCGGTCGCGCAGGAAAACGTTGAACCGGGTGAAGGCCGGAAAGCGGGTCGGCTTGACGTAACTCTTGAGCGACACGACCGAGGGAAGGCGCATCTCGAACGAGGGGCTGCGCACCCGGGTGTCGTATTCGGAGAGGATGTTCACCCGGTCGAGGAACACCGCCTTGATTGCGTCCTGCCAGCACCATATCGACAAGGGATAGTAGCTCAGCGGGCGGAAGTCCGCGTTCAAAACGAGAGCCGGACAGTTGCCCGGCGTGAGCGCAACATGAACCGTCACAAAAAGACGCTCCGTCCTCCAAGCGTCAGACCCTGCCGAACCGCGAATCCGACCGCAGCCTTACTCTACAGCTAGCGTGACGCCCTTGTGAAGGCGCGACAAATCTGGACATTTTGCGGCCTCGCGGCCCGCCGATCGCCCGGACGGCCCGAATCGCCCTAGCGGCCCGAGCGCTCGATCGCCTGCATATCCTCGTCCGAGAGGCCGAAATGGTGACCGATCTCGTGCACCAGGACATGCGTTACGACCTCGGCCAGCGTGTCCTCGCCGTCACACCAGAAGTCGAGCAGCGGGCGCCGGTAGAGCCAGATCATGTTGGGCAGTTCGCCGGTTTCCTCGATCGCGCCGCGGTGGGCCAGTCCTCGGCCGCGGAAGAGCCCGAGAAGGTCGAACTCGGTTTCCGCGCCCATCTCGTCCAGCGTCTCGTCGTCGGGGAAGTCGACGACCTGGATGACGAGCCCTTCGCAAAGGCCGCGAAACGAGGGCGGCAGAGCGGCGAAGGCCGCGTCGGCGAGGGTGTCGATATCCGCCAGCGTCGGCGCGCGCAGGCCCGCAAGGCCGCCTGTCGTTGCAGCGTTCACGGGGCGGGCCGGGGGCGGGGCGGGACGGAGAACGACTTCTTGCGAGCCGCCTCCAGCCCGTCGATCAGATAACGCGTCCGCGCCGCCAGCACCTTGCGGATCTTCTCCGCTGAACTCGGGAAACTCGCTGAGCACCCGGCGAAAGGTCTCGCGCGGCACCCGGGTTATGAACGCGTCCTCCGCGACGCGGGCCTCGTGCCGGCGGACGACCGGGGCGTAGAGCGCGGTCTCGCCGATCAGCGCCCCCGCAACGACGCGCCGCGCGCCGTCGAACGGCGCGTCCTTCTTGATCAGCACGACGACCCCCGAATGGAGGAAGAAGCCGGCGTCGCCTGCGTCGCCGACGTGGAACAGCGCGTCGCCCGCCCTGAAGCGCCGCTTCTCGCTGGAGAACGCGACCAGCTGCACCGCCTCGCGCGGCAGGAGACTGAACGGGCGCGTGCGCGCCAGCCGGGCGACGTCGTCGTCGAGGCTCAACCCGACCGTCCCCCGTTCGATCCGCCGGCGACAAGCTTGTAGCCGCCGCCTTCGGTGACCAGGAGCTGCGCCTCCGCCGGGTTGTCCTCGATCTTTTGCCGCAGGCGGTAGATATGGGTCTCGAGCGTATGGGTCGTCACGTTGGCGTTGTAGCCCCAGACGTGCTTGAGCAGCGTTTCGCGCGCCACCGGCTGCTGCTCCGCCCTGTGCAGGTAGCGCAGGATCGCCGCCTCCTTCTCGGTCAGCCGAAGCTTGACGCCGTGCGCACTGACCAGGTTCTTCGATGTCGGACGGAAGGTGTAGGGGCCGACCTGGAACTCGGCGTCCTCGCTCGCCTCGTACTGGCGGAGCTGCGAGCGGATCCGCGCCAGCAGTACGACGAAGCGGAACGGCTTGCCGACAAAGTCGTTCGCCCCCGAATCGAGCCCGAGCACCGCGTCGGCGTCGGAGTCGTGCGCGGTGAGCATGATGATCGGCCGGCGGTATCCGTCGCGGCGCATGCGCTTGACGGCTTCCCTGCCGTCGAGATCCGGCAAGCCCACATCCATAATGACGAGGTCGGGGGCGGTGTCGGTGACGGCGGTGAGCGCCGCATTGCCGGTTTCGACCGCTTCGACCTGAAACTCGGGATGCAGGGACAGCTGTTCAACCAGCGCATTGCGCAGGTCGGCGTCGTCGTCCACGATCAATATGCGCCGCGCCTGGGTCATAGGAGCGCTACCTTAATGACAGCTGCTCGCGGCGGCTAGTCCGCGATTGCGGCGAGGTTGCGGCCTCGGGCTCTCTGGCGTCGACCGCCCCGACCGGTTCGAGCCGACAGATCAGGGCGATAGGATCAACTCGCCGGCCCCGGCCTTCCGCAGGTCGTCCTCGGAGCCGGTCAACGTGATCGACCTGACATCGTTCCATAGCGGCACGAGGTCGCGATAATGCCGGGAGAAAATGTGGCCCGATTGGCCGGTCGTGATCATGAACCGCGATTTTGCCGGATCGGCCAGGTCGTAGATCCCGCGAAACCCTGGACCGTGGGTGCGGGCGAAGGGCAGACCGGCGGGCGCATCGAACCCGCCGCCGCGGTCGAGGGTGTAAAAGCCGCCGCTGGAAGGCACGCTGAGGTCGCTTATCCTGTCGAGCAGCGGCACGTGGCTATAGAGCTGGTGCCGCAACACGCTGATATGCTCGGCGCCCCAGCGCCACTGCGTCATGTCCCCTCCCTCGCGCTTGACGAGCAGCGCCAGGCCGTCGTCGAGCGCCCGGCCAAGCGTCTTGCCGCAGTCGGCGTCGGGGTTCCCGGGAGCGTCGCACCAGGAGGGATGGTCGCGCATCAGCGACATCAGCGTCGTTGCGGCGAAAGGACCCTTTTCCTCCAGCTTCAGGCCCGTCTTCTCCTCGAGCAGCAGGCGGTGAAGCGACGCGAGAAAGGCGGTGAAAATGAGCGGCTCCGGCTTGTCCTTGTTCATCACGGCGTCCCAGTTCGCCAGCATCGCCTGGGCCTGCCGCGCCCGCTCGTCGGACGGCGCGATCATCGCGATAAAGGGCTGCATTTCCTTCGCCGCAAGCGAGAAGTGATCGGCCTGCATCGCAGCGGATGTGTCGAGACTTTGCTTGCCGATCGAGTCGAAGAAATGCTGAATCCGGCGGGCGCGGAAAGTCTCCTCCCAATCCTGGCCGAACGTCGGTTGGTGGTCGTCGGGCACGTTGGCGTTGTTGGCGTTGAAGGCGAAGCCGACGCCGGGATTGTGGAGCTGGGGCAGTCCTTCGAACGGAATCGTGCCGGTCCAGTCGAACGCGCCGGATGCGCCGTCGACGGGCGCAAGACCGTCGCCGGACTTGCGCAACGGCACGAGCCCGGGGTTGAAGAACCCGATGTCGCCGGAGGCGTCGGCGTAGACGATGTTGACCGTCGGCGTTTGAAAGAGCCGCATCGCGTTCAGGAAGTCCTCCCAGTTTCGCGCCGCGCTCAGCCGCATCATGGCCTCTGCGGTCGTGTCCTCACCGCCGAGACCGGTGTAGGCGAGCGCAATGACCTTTCCGGGCTCGGCGATGCTGCGAAGATTTTGGCTGACGTCGGAGAGGACCGGACCGTGCCGGGTCGCCCGGACGGTCAGCTTGACCTCCGGACCGTCCTTCACGCGGATCGTCTCCTCGCGCGTCTCGAACGGCTCCGAGCCGCTGGGCGTCAGGTATTTGCCGGGATCGCCGGGGTCGATCGTCTCGACGAACAGGTCCTGCGCGTCCGTGTCGGCTGTGGTGACGCCCCAGGCGATGCTGTCGTTCTGGCCGAGCAGGACGATCGGCTCGCCCGGAACGGTGACCCCCTTGACCCAGCCTTGCGGCGTGACGATGCGCACGAGATACCAGAGTATGGGCGCCCCGAGTTCGAGGTGCGGATCGTTGGCGAGGATCGGCTTTCCGGTCTCGGTGCGCGATCCCGCGATGACCCATTCGTTCGAGGCTCCATGAGCAAGGCCGATCAGGGCGCCGACTCTGTCCTCGATGTCATCGCTGCCGGCGTGGGTGGCGCTGAGCGCCGGCAGCGTCGTTATCGGGGCGCCGGCCTTCATGGCGGGAAACAGCCAGGCCGCCTTTTCCTCGCCGAGTTTCTGGCGGAGGCGGGCGCGCAACGCCTCGAGCCCGTAGTTGTGGGAGTTCTGGTAGGAAAACAGTTTGCCCCAGACCAGCGAGTCGGCCGGCTTCCATGGTTCCGGCCTGTCGCCGGCGATCAGGAACTCCGGAGGCAGCGCGTTCTGGTGGCTCTCCAGGAACGCGTTGACGCCGTCGGCATAGGCCTGCAGGCGCTTTTGCGCCCACGGCGCCAGCGCCGCGTAGCTGCTCTCGGCCTCGCGATAGAAGCCGAGGGTGCGCATGAACTTGTCGATGTTCAGTTCGTCCGCGCCAAACATTTCGCTGAGGCGCCCCTGTCCGACCCGGCGCTGCACCTCCATCTGGAAAAGCCGCTCGCTGGCGTGCAGATAGCCGAGCGTCCGCGCCGCGTCGTCCATTGAGGCGGCGAAAATGTGCGGCACGCCATAGGCGTCGCGCCAGACGCGGGTTTCAGCCGAGAGGCCGGGCAGCTCTTCCTTCCCGGAATAGGTCGGCATGGCGCGCCAGAAAAGGTAGCCGCCGGCCAATATCCCGACGAAGACGAGCGTGATGAGCAGCCTCAAAAGCGCTTTGACGATCCACCACCGCATCGAGGCGCCCCTCTGGTCCCGGGCTCTAGAAAGAAAACGTCGCCCTGACCGGAGCATGATCGGACGGACGCCGCCAGCCGCGGGCCTCGCGGTGAACCTGCACGGAAGCCACCGAGGCTTCAAGCGCGGAACTGACCCAGATGTGGTCGAGCCGCCGTCCCTTGTTCGCGTTCGACCAGTCGGGCGAACGATAGCTCCACCATGTGTAGAGCTTCTGGTCGTCCGGAACGAACTTGCGCAAGGCGTCGACCCACGGCCCCGCCTCCTGCGCCCGCTTCAGCTTTTCAATCTCGACGGGCGTATGGCTCACCACGTTCGCCAGCGCCCTGTGACTCCAGACGTCGTGTTCGAGCGGCGCGATATTGAGGTCGCCGACCAGGATGGAGCGGCCTGCCGCTGTCCCGTCTTGCGCCGCCCATTCCGCCATCTCGTCGACGAAGGCGAGCTTGTGGGCGAACTTGGGATTGATGTCCGGGTCGGGCTCGTCGCCGCCGGCGGGCACGTAGAAATTGTGCAGTTCGACCCCGCCGAGTTCGCCGTCGAGGACGACGCGCAAATGGCGGGCGTCGCCCTTGGCGCAGAAGTCCCGCCTCGAGGAGCCGGCGAAGGGGATGCGCGAGACGACGGCGACGCCGTGGTAGCCCTTCTGCCCGCTGATGGCGATATGCGGATAGCCGGCGTCGCGGAACGGCCCGTGCGGAAAGTTCGCGTCGGGACATTTGGTCTCCTGCAGGCACAGGACGTCGGGCGCGCACTCCGCCAGGTAGCGGGTCACGAGGTCGATCCGCAGCCGGACCGAGTTGATGTTCCAGGTGGCGACGGCGAAATCCAAGAGGGCCTCGAAGGTCAGGGGCGCCAGAAGCGCCGACGCCGGCGCCCGACGCAAGCGGCGCGACGCGGTTTCCCACAGCCGCCGACCCGCGGGCCGAGGCGCTGGAGCAGCGCGCCGGCCTCGGGCCGCTTCGCCTGTTTTTCGCTGATAATCCCTGCTAATCGAAAAAAGCGCTCCCGCCGGGCGTCGGGCGATGCCCAAATCCATGGGATTTCATCTGGTTCGGCGAATCTGCTCGTGCGGAAGGTAAACATGGAACAGGGAAACGCTTTTCCCTGTTCAGGCAAGGAACAGGGAATCGAGCACGAAGCGGAAAACCCGCTCCCAAAACCGGGCCGGCGCGAGCTGGCGCCGCTGCTCAATTGCATGAGGATTGCGCGATATCTGATTGACTTGGCGAATGTAAACTACGTTTGGCGTGAGAGCGGCTCGCCCGGGGACGATGGAGGACCGGGCTATCGCTCGGGCCAGATCTTCATCGAGGAAATGTGGGCTAGAGGGCTGACCGGCGCAACCCGCGCCCTTTGGAGATGCGGCTGTCGCCAAGCGCCCTAATTTCTCTTCATATTCGAAGAGCCTGCGCCGGTTGGCTGAGCGCAAGGATCGTGGCAAGGATTTGTGGATTGCGGTCGCGAAGGAGTTCGGCATGGAGCGGCAAGAGACCCTGCACGCGCAAAGCGCGGATGTCCTGATCGAGGGCGACGTCGCCGTCCTGTCGTTCCTGACGGCGATGGACGATCATCCTAATGTCGCCATTTCGATGCGGGTCCACGCGTTGGAACTGCTGCAGTCGCGGATATCGCGCGCGCTCGCCGCACAACCGAAACAGACGCGACCGGGTTGAAGGCGTCAGGCGGCGAGACGAGGCGCTGCCGGAGCGGGCGCCCGCAGACATCCGCGCGAGGCTTATCGCGCGCGGCCGAGCGGGGTCGAGGGCAGATTCTCGTCGATATGGAAGATCGCCGGGTCGGGCTTGGTCTTCAGATCGACGTTGAACAGGGTCACGATCGTCTGAAAGCCCTGCGCGTCGATCACCGTCCATTGCTTGAGGGCGAAAGTGACGGGGTCGAAGATCAGCTCGAGATGCGCCGTCCCGCCGAACGTCGCCTTGTCCTCGATCTCGATCGTGACCGAGCTGTCGTCCTGGGCGACGCTGAGCACCCTCGTGTCCCTGGCGATGTCGATGCGGTCGGCGAGCAGGAACTTCAGCGGGGTCTGGGCGATGAAATATTCTTCCTGGGTGTTGAGCTTGTGATCGATGACGGCGACGCTGCGGCCGTCCGCCACGATCTCGAAGCGCGCCGGCGCGGCGTATTTGAACAGCATGCGGCCCGGCCGTTCGACGGTGAGTTGGCCTTCGGACCGTTTGCCGCCCGGGCCGATCTGGACGAAGTCGGCGGTGATGACGCGCGCCGAGTCGAGCCAGGCGTTGGCGCGCTGAATCGCCTCGCCGGCGGTGAGCGAGGCGGCCGGACCGCTCTTGGCCGTCTTGTCCTTGTCCGGCCTGACGGGCGGCATCGGCGACTGGAGCTGCAGCGGCGCGGTTTGCGCGACCGCGCCGGCGCAGAGCCCGACGCACAGGATGAGCGCCAGCCACCGGAATGGTTTCGCCATGAAGTCCGTCCTTTCCGACCTGTGCCTTGAGGCTGCGGCCGAATCAGGCCGGAAGCGAAGACCTATCGCCGAGCGTCGAGGGCGTGCCTTTGGCGATCCAGTGTGCTCTTTCTGTGGCGGCGGGCGTCCGGAACGCTACCCGGCGAGCGCCGCATCGACCGCGTCGCCCAGGCGCTCGACGATCGTGTCGATCTGCGACGGATTGACGATGAACGGCGGCGCCAGAAGCACGTGGTCGCCGCGCACCCCGTCGATCGTGCCCCCCATCGGGTAGGCGATCAGACCGCGCGCCATCGCCTCCCGCTTGATCCGCGCGTGAACCTTGAGCGCCGGATCGAACGGACGCTTGCCGTCCCGGTCTTCGACGAGCTCGATCGCACGCAAAAGCCCGCGCCCGCGGATGTCGCCGACGTGGGGATTGTCGGCGAACCGCTCGACGAGCCGCCGCTGCAGCCGTTCGCCCATCGCCGCCACGTTGTCGAGAAGCCCGTCGCGCCGAATGACGTCCTGGACGGCGAGCGCCGCCGCGGCCGCCATCGGATGGCCCATATAGGTGTGGCCGTGCTGGAAGGCGCCCGAGCCGCTGGCGAAGGCCTCGAAGATGCGCCTCGTCAGCAGCACGGCGCCGATCGGCTGGTAGCCGCCGCCGAGCCCCTTGGCGACCGTCATCAGGTCAGGCGCGACGCCGTCCTGCTCGCAGGCGTGCAGCGTCCCCGTCCGCCCCATGCCGCACATCACCTCGTCGAGAATGAAGAGAACGCCGTAACGGTCGCAGATGGCGCGGATGCGCTTGAAGTAGTCGGCGACGGGCGGCGCGGCGCCCAGCGTCGCCCCGACCACGATCTCGGCGACGAAGGCGATGACGCGCTCCGGGCCGACTTCGAGGAGCTTGTCCTCGAGCGCCTGCGCGGCGCGGGCGGCGTAATCGGCGTCGCTCTCGCCGTCGCGTTGCAGGCGATAGGCATAGCACGGATCGATGTGATGGGTCTCGATCAGCAGCGGCTCGAATTGAGCGCGCCGCCAGGCGTTGCCGCCCGCCGCCAGCGCGCCAAGGGTGTTGCCGTGGTAGCTTTGCCGCCGCGCGACGATCAGGCGGCGCTGCGGCTCGCCGGTCTCGACGAAATATTGGCGCGCCATCTTGAGCGCCGCCTCGACCGCCTCCGATCCGCCGCTGACCAGATAGACGCGATTGATGTCGCCGGGAGCGCCCTCGACGAGCCGGTCGGCGAGACGCTCTGCGGCCTCGGTGGTGAAGAAGGCGGTATGCGCATAGGCGAGCGTGTCGAGCTGCTTGTGCAGAGCGGCCATGACCTCCGGATGCCCATGGCCGAGGCAGGAGACGGCGGCCCCGCCGGACGCGTCGAGATAGCGGCGGCCCCCGGCGTCGACGATCTCGATTCCCGAGCCGGCGACCGCGATCGGCGGGACGACGTTTGCGGCCCGGTGCAGAATATGCGTCATTGGTCTTTCCGGCTGATGGGACGCGGGGGACGCGGTCATCATAACCGCAGGGCGGGGACCGACGAAATGACGGGGGGCGCGGCCGCTGCGCCGGACCCGAGACGGGTCATTGTGGCGGTCGCCCCGAACGGCGGCCGAAAGACCAAGGCCGACCACCCGGCGCTGCCGATTTCGGCCGAGGAGCTGGGGCGAACCGCGGCCGAGTGTCTCGCGGCCGGCGCCGCCGTGATCCACCTGCATGTCCGCGACCGGGACGGCCTGCACGTGCTCGACCCGGAGGCCTATCGGGCGGCGATCGCGCGCATTTGCGCCGCGGTCGGCGACGGCCTCGTTGTCCAGATCACGAGCGAGTCGCTCGGCCGCTATTCCCCCGCCGAGCAGAGGGCGGCGATCCTGGCGACGAACCCGGAGGCGGTCTCGCTGGCGCTGCGCGAGCTGGCGCCGGACGAGAGCGGCGAGAAGGACTTTGCCCAATTCCTCGGCCGCCTGAAGCAGATGCGCGTCTACCCGCAATTCATTCTTTATTCGCCAGAGGAAGCAAGGCGTCTCGCGGCGATGCAGAAGCGAGGCCTGATCCCGTTCGAGGCGCCAGCCGTCCTCTATGTCCTCGGCCGGTTCACGCTTCTCCGCACGGCGTCTCCGTCAGACCTCCTGCCGTTCGTCGCCCCGGATATGCCGCGTTTTGCCTCCTGGAGCGTCTGCGCCTTCGGGCGTCGCGAGGCCGCCTGCGCGACGGCGGCGGCGCTCCTCGGCGGCCACGCGCGGGTCGGCTTCGAGAACAATCTGGCGCTGCCCTCCGGCGAAAGGGCCGCCTCCAACGCCGACCTCGTCGCTGTCGTCGTCCAGGCGCTGAAGGCTCTCGCCATCGCGATCGAGACCGCTGACGGCGTCAGGGAGCAGATCGCCGCGGCGATGGGTTGAGCGCAAGCCGAACAACCGACCGGCTTTTCTGAAATCGTCATTCGGGATCGCGAGATGTGAGCGGAACTCGGCGGGCGAGTTTATTTTCGGAACACAAAATATTTCGCTTTCGTTCGCGATTGGGGCCGGTCCTTCGTGGGCGAGACAGTTGATCCCTTGACAAGTCAGCCGGCAGCCGATTAACTTTAATTTCGGGTCACGTAATAATTCGCGACGCGTCTTGCTCGCGCAGACCGCCGAATTATCAGGGGCTCGCTGGTCGCGTAAGCGATCGAAATCGACAAAACGAACGTCAGGGAGGACATGGCAATGGCTCGAGACTTTCAGGGCGCGCGACGGGCATTTTGCTGGGCAGTCGGGGGCGTCATTCTTACGGTCGGCGTCACGCCTTTTGCCGCGAACGCCGAAGACATCACGATCGGCCTCGCGATGAAGACGCACACCGAACTTCGCTGGAAGTTCGACGAGGAGATCATGAAAGACGAGGCCGCGAAACTCGGCGTCAAGCTCAACTTTCAGTGGGCCGACAACAGCCCGACGACACAGGCCTCCCAGTTCGAGAATCTGCTTAGCCAGAAAGTCAACGCAATCGTCATCATCCCCATCGACAGCGCCGCTGCCGGCAGGCTGATCGACGAAGCGCACGAGCAGAAGGTGCCGGTCATCAGCTACGATGTGCCGGTGTCGTCCGCCAGGCTCGACTTCATGGTGGAGCGCAACAATGCGGAGGTTGGCGTTCTGCAGGCCAAAGCGGCCCTGCGCTTCGCGCCCAAAGGCAATTATGTGCTGATCAAGGGCGATCCCGGCAACAGCGTCGCCGCCATTTTCGGCGAGGGTGCGGAAAAAATCCTGAAACCCAACAAGAACATCAATATCGTCTACGATCAGTTCATGACGAATTGGGACCAGAAGGGAGCCGAAGCTGTCGCTGAGAATCAACTCAGCGAGCATAATGACGACATCGCCGCTTTCGTCACGTCGAACGACGGCATGGGGCAGGGCGTTGCGCAGGCCGTCGTCGGGCGCAACCTCGGCGGCAAGGTCTTCATCTCCGGGCTTGACGCCGACACCGCAAGCCTTCGTCTCATCGCTCAAGGGGTGCAGACGATGACTGTTTGGACAGACCTCGACGAGCAAGACCGCTCCGCGATCCGCGCCGCCGTCGCGCTCGCAAAGGGTCAGAAACCAGACATGACGGTCGAGATGACCGACGATGGCAAGGGCCCTTACCCCTATCATCCGATCAAGGTGCTCGAAGTCAACAAAGACAATCTCTGTGATTTCGTCACCAAGATTGCCCCCAAAGGCTGGGTCGAGGTGAAGGACGTGTTTCCCGATAATCCGAACGCGTGCAAGTAGGCGTCGCGGCAACTCGCGCGCCGGGAGGCGCGCCAGGCGCGCCTCCCGGGTTCACGGCTCGAGCGCCCCGATCGCGAACCGGACGTGGGATATTGAACGGTGACCAGTGTCTCGGCCGCTGCGCCCAAAACCAGTCGTTCGAGCGCGGTGCTAAGTTTGCTGCATATCAGCAAGACTTTCCCCGGCGTTCAGGCAGTGGCCGACGTCGACCTGATGGTGCGCTCGGGCGAAATCGTCGGAGTGGTCGGCGAAAACGGCGCCGGCAAATCGACGCTGATGAAAATCGTCTCCGGCGTCTACCCCGCCGGATCCTATGAGGGCGAAATCGCCATCGAGGATGTTCCGCGCCGATTCCGCAATGTTCGCGATTCTGAGGATGCGGGCGTGGTTCTTGTTCCGCAGGAGCTTTACGTCGCGCTTGGACTGAGCGTAGCCGAGAACATGTTCATGAACCGGCTGCCGGGCCGTTTCGGCTTCTTCAACAGTGAGAAGCTTCATGAAACAACGCGGGAGTGGCTGCGCTTTTTCGACATAGAGGTAAAGCCGGAGGCGCCTGCCGGCGTGCTCAGCCCTTCCGAACAGCGGCTCGTCATGATCGCCTCCGCGCTGTCGAAGTCAGCCAAGCTTCTCATCCTCGACGAGCCCACCGCCGCCCTTACCGAGTTTGAGGCCAGACGGCTCTACGCGCATATCCGCCAAGTCTGCGCCAAGGGCGTAGGCTGTCTCTACATATCTCATCGGCTTGATGAAATCGATCAGATTGCCGATCGGGTGATCGTCATGCGCAACGGCCGGGTCGCAGCGCAATTCGACAGTGCGAAGGGCAGGAACCGCGATATCGTTCGCGCCATGATCGGCCGCGATCCCGAAGCGGCGCCTCCGCGAAAATACGACGCGAACGCCAAGCCGATCCTGACAATTCAAAATCTCACCCTGCGCGACGCGCACGATCCGACAAGGGTTAGGGTTGACGGATTGAGCTTCACTTTGCGCCAGGGGGAGATACTCGGCCTTTTCGGCCTGGTCGGCGCCGGGCGAACCGAGCTTGCACAGGCGATTTTTGGCGTGTGGCCGGGGTTGGTCGAGGGCTCGGTGCAAATCGAAGGAAGAGGGCGTCCAGGTTCTCCGCGCGAGGCGATCAGCGCGGGTATCGGTATGCTGACCGAAAACCGCAAGCGGACGGGACTCATGGAGGGCCAAAGCGTAACCTTCAACATGAGCGCCGCGAGCATCGACGCCGTATGCGGCGTGTTGTTCGTCGACGACCGCAAGGAGGCCGGCCGCAACCGGGAAATGGTCCGTTCCCTGGATGTGCGGCCGGGCAACCTGGCCGCTCCCATCGAATCCCTGAGCGGCGGAAACCAGCAGAAGGTGCTGCTCGCTCGCTGGCTGACGACGAACCCTCGGGTCTTGATCCTCGATGAGCCGACGCTTGGCGTCGACATCGGCGCGCGTTTCGAGCTTTATCGGCTCATTCGTCGCCTCGCCGACGAAGGCCACGCTGTGCTGATGATCTCCAGCGACCTGAACGAAGTGATGGATGAGGCTGATCGCGTCCTGACCATGTACAAGGGACGGATCACCGGCGAATTCGAGCATGGCGCGTCGCGCGTCGAGATCATGGCGGCGGCTGCCGGGGATAGCCAAAATGATGCGTGGCGCTGAGAACTCGCGACCGTGGCCGATACTTCCGCGGGTTCGAGCCGTATCGGCGATGCGGCGGATTGCGGGTGGACGCCTGGCCGCCATGTTTTTGGTGCTTGCGCTGCTGGCGATATATTTCCATGTCGCGACGCACGGCATTTTCTTCAGCCCGCGCAATCTCTCACTGCTCTTCCGCCAAGGTTCGATCGCGGCCGTAGTGGCGTCAGGCGTCTCGATCTTGATCATCATGGGCGAGATTGATCTTTCGATCGGAAGCGCCGTCTATTTATGCAGCGTCATCGCTGCTTCGCTTCAGGCCAACCTTGGGGTGGCTACGCTGCCGACCGTCATTATCACTGTCCTCGCGGGCGTGCTGATGGCTGCGTGGCAGGGCTTCTGGGTGGTGATGGTCGCCGTACCGTCCTTCGTCGTGACGTTGTCGGGGCTGCTCGCATTCCGTGGCATCGGATTATACGTCAGCGACGCGCGCACCATTGCCCCCGTCTCGAAATCCTTCAGCTTCCTCAGCGAGGGTTTCATCCCGCCGACCGCGTCCTACGTCGTTTTGCTGGTCCTCTATGCGATCGCGGCGGGTCTGATCTGGAAGCGTCGGCGCAGCCTTCGGGAAGAGGGCAGGACAAAGCTTGTGGTTCGAACTCGCGATCCTGGTGGTCTCCGGTCTCATGCTCGCATGGATATTCGGCGGTTATCTCGGCATCCCGTCTGCTTTGCTCTGGGTCGCCGCGACGGGAATCTTTCTGACCATCCTCATGGAGCGTACGAAATTCGGTCGCAACACGTATCTCATTGGTTCCAATCGAGAAGCGGCCTTGCTCGCCGGTATTCCGATCGCGCGGCACCTGTTTCTGGGTTTTCTCCTGATGGGCGCGCTCTACGGCGTTGCGGGCGTTCTGATCACTTCGCGACTTGGCGCGGCCACCCCGAGTTCCGGCCTGTTTCTTGAACTCGACGCGATCGCGGGAGCCGTAATCGGCGGCACCTCATTGCGCGGCGGAGTTGGCAGCGCTGGGGGCGCGATGGTCGGCGCGCTGCTGCTGACGACAATCGACAACGGCATGAGTTTTCTGAACGTCTCGTCTTTCATTCAGCTGGTGGTCAAAGGACTGGTTCTGCTGGCGGCTCTTTCCATCAATTCCTACATGATCCGACACCGCCAATACCGGCGCTGACGCCCGCTGCTCACGCGGTCGAATTGCTTCCGTGAAGCGCTGGGCAGAAAGGCCCGCATCTCCGTAACGCGCCCGATCTCCGCCGCGAGCGGAACGCCGCCGCGATGCGGTGAGGCCATGCCAGCGAAATCCCGTTCGAGGCGCCCGCGGTCCTCTATGCCCTCGGCCGGTTCACGCGTCTCCGCGCCGCGGCCGCGATGGGTTGAGGCGTGCGCCGGCCGGATTCACACAAGTCTTTTTCGAGTTGCCCGCGGCCGCCAACTCTCCCTTCTCCACGAAGTGTCACGAAGTGGGGAGGGGGACGCCTTGTTCATGGACGACTGAGGAATCTGAAGTAGAAAGCTCCGAACACCAAGACAATGCCAATATTCACTGCCAGCCGTTCCCAGAATCGGTTTCTGAAGAACGCGATATCGACACCGACTATGATCGCCGCCATCGTCGCCACGTAAAGCCCGACAGCTGCCTGTCTTCCCATATCAGAGCGCATTCCGCGGGTGATCCCAATAAGCGGATAATAGCATCTTTTCTGCCGCCCGTTGGAGCCGCGGATGCCGCACCTGTCCTGTGGGGGTTCGGCTCATAACCAGTAGCTGACGGGTTGCGGCGAGGAAGTTGGCGGTTGCGACGCGGTGGAAGTCGCTCGTTAGCCATAAAACACAACCTCGATGGACGATAGTGATGCCGTATCTCATGATCTTGTCGGGTTCTGTTCTGGGGGGAGAAGTCCGGCGGGGCCCAGATCGACGTATTGGGAACCGATGCGCCATTGGCGGCGTTTGCGGTGACCAACGGCGAGGAGGGACCTATGAACACGCGAAGCAAGATTGTCGTGTTTGCGTTTTCGGGACTGGCGCTGGTCGGGCTTTCCTCGATGAACGCGTCGGCGCGAATTGTCTGCAGTGGCGACGCTTGCTGGCACGTCCACGAAACCTACAACTATCCGCAGAGCGTCCGCGTGGAGATTCACCCGGCCGACTGGCATTGGAAGGACGGCGAACGCTTCGTCTGGAAAGAGCATCCCGGCCGGGGCTATTGGGAAGGCGACGAATGGCTCACGTTCTGACCTGATCCGGGTCGGCAATGAGCGAGACGGCCGGGCTCGACCCGGCCGTAATTGCATGAGGGGTCGGCAGCCACCGTTGTAGCCGCGCTGGATGAGCGCTGCCGGCGCGGGCGCCGACCGCGCCTACAAATGCGCT